>NZ_QHJK01000001.1:0-1425514 GCF_003947475.1 Amycolatopsis sp. WAC 04197
AACAGAGACCCAGCACAAGCCGGCAGATCTTTCGCAAGACAACCCAACCAGGGCGTCAGTGGCTTTCCGAGCCAGACCCCGCCAGAACTCCATCCACACACATCATCATCACTGTGGCTTTCGCGACGTGCAGGCGTCCAGCGCGGAAGACACCTCCGGTTCACGCGAGCACGGTTACCTGGGGGAGTGAACTGGACGGCGTACGTCGACGGCTACTGCGAACGCCTCGCTCCCGGCCTTTGGGGCGAGCCGCTCAACAGCCTCAGTAATCTCGCGTTCCTGATCGCGGCGATCGCGCTCTGGCGGCAGCCGAAGGGTCGCGTCTTCGCCGTCCTCATCGGACTGGTATTCCTCGGCAGCACGGCCTTCCACCTGCTCGCCACCCGCTGGTCCGCGGCCGCCGACACCGGCTTCATCCTGGTGTTCGTCCTGTACTACGCCGCCGTGTTCCCACATCTGTTCTTCGGCGTCCGCCGCGGGCTCTCGTGGCTCGGCATCCCCGTGTTCCTCGCCTTCACCGCCGTCGTCGCGTCACTGGGCGGCGGGCTGTACCTCTCGGCACTGCTCGGGCTCGTGATCTTCGCGATCATCCTCAGGGGTGAACATCGCCGCAGGTTCGCCCTCGCCGCGGCCGTATTCGGGGTGTCCCTGTCGTTCCGCACGGCCGACCACACGGTCTGCGGCAGCTTTCCCGCCGGGACGCACTTCCTCTGGCACCTGCTGAACGGCCTCACCCTCTACCTGGCGGCGACCGCGGCCACGAAAAGGGCCGCGTCCCGGCAGGACGCGGCCCCTTCGATCAGCGGTGACTAGTGGACGCCGATTTCGCGGAGATCCTTGTCGTGTTCGTCGGCGTGGTAGTCCTCGGCCTCGGTGTCGTCCGTGCCGTTGAAGACCTTCAGCTGCCGCGCGATCACCGTGAAGATCACGGCGACCAGCAGGTTCGCGATCAGCGCCACGAACCCGACGTAGATCTGCAGCTGCGAGCCGCTGAGCGGGTGCCAGCCGAAAATCGACAGGTCCCCGAGCTTCAGCGCCGAGCCACCGAAGTGCGCCTTGCCGGTCGCCGGGTTCGGGATGTTGTAGAGCATGATCAGGCCCCACCCGATGCCGACCACCCAGCCGGCGATCAGGCCCCAGCGGTGGAACCACCGCGTGTAGAGCGAGATCGCCACCGCGGGCAACGTCTGCAGGATCAGCACCCCGCCGATGAGCTGCAGGTCGATCGAGAACTGCGGGTCGATGAACAGGATGAACGCCACCGCGCCGAACTTCACGATCAGCGAAGCGAGCTTGGCCTGCTTCGCCTCCTGGCCCGGCGTCGCGTTCTTCTTGATGTACTCCTTGTAGATGTTGCGGGTCCACAGGTTGGCCGCCGCGATCGACATGATCGCCGCGGGCACCAGCGCGCCGATGCCGATCGCGGCGAACGCGATCCCGGCGAACCACGACGAGAACTGCGTATCGAACAGCACCGGGACGACGGTGTTCGTGTCGGGTTTGCCGGTGGCGTTGTTCGTGATCGGCTTGACCGAGGCACTGATCGCGACGTAGCCGAGCAGCGCCAGCAGGCCCAGGACCAGCGAGTACGCCGGCAGCGCGACCATGTTCCGCTTGATCACGCTGCGGCCGCGCGAGGCGAGCACGCTGGTGAGCGAGTGCGGGTACAGGAACAGCGCGAGCGCCGAACCGAGCGCCAGCGTGGCGTACTGCAACTGGTTGTTGGCGTTGAGCAGGATGCCGTCCGCCGGAGAGGGCGTCTTGTCGAACTTCGCGTCGGCCGCGTCGAAGATCGCCGACCAGCCGCCGAGTTTCGAGGGCAGGTAGATGATCGCCACGAGGATCACGAGGTAGATCAGGATGTCCTTGACGAACGCGATCAGCGCGGGCGCGCGAAGGCCCGACTGGTAGGTGTAGACCGCCAGGATGATGAAGGCGACCAGCAGCGGCAGGTGTCCGACGATGCCGGAGCCGTTGATGCCCATGGTCCGCAGGACCGCCTCGAGCCCGACGAGCTGCAGCGCGATGTACGGCATCGTCGCGATGATGCCGGTGATGGCGATCAGCAGCGCCAGCGTCGGCGAACCGAACCGGCCGCGGACGAAGTCGGCTGGGGTGACGTAGCCGCGGACGCGCGAGACCGACCACATGCGCAGCGCCGGCATCAACACGATCGGGTAGACGATGATCGTGTACGGCAGCGCGAACAGGCCCATCGCGCCGGCGCTGAACATCAGCGCGGGAACGGCCACGAACGTGTAAGCCGTGTAGAGGTCACCGCCGAGCAGGAACCAGGTGATCCACGAGCCGAACTTGCGGCCGCCGAGACCCCACTCGTCCAGGTGATCGAGGGTGTTGCCCGCCTTCCAGCGAGACGCGACGAAGCCGAGGACGGTGACGACCGCGAAGAGGATCGTGAAGATGATCAGCTCAGGCCACTGGATGTTGGTCACTTGACGTCCCCCTCGTCGAGCTCGTCCACGGACAGCCGGTCGGGACGCTCACTGGTCGGCTTGTCCTTCGTCATCACGTAGACGATCCATGTGCAGAGGACACCGACCGCCACGAACACGAATTGGAACCAGTAGAAGAACGGCATCCCGAACAGCCGGGGACCGTCCGAATTGAACAAGGACGTGATCAGCACCAGCAACGGGATGATCAACAGGAGGTTCCAGGGGCTGAACTGAAAGCCCCTCACCTTCCCGTCTGCCTTACCTGACGCCATCGGACCTCACCTAACGTTCCCGTACCCCCGGATCGACCCGATGACCCTAGAACCTCTCACCCGCCCGGGTCACGCGTGCCGGATATCGATTTGATCAGCGACGCCTCATACGACGAAGGGCGGTTGCCGTCGGAGTCCCCGGCGGATATCAATAGCCGCAAGTCGCGAACAGGAACTTCGCACGCAACATCAAAGGGGCATCGGATGAAGAAACTCCGCTATGCGGTGGTGATCCCGGCTGTCGCCGGCACCATGCTGGCCGGGTTCACGCCTGCGTTCGCAGGGCCGGAGGCTGCCGGGCAGCAGCCGCTGAACTCCACCAACATTCCGGCGAAGTACGCGGACCAGAAGCTGGACTGGCACAAGTGCACCGCCAGTGAGCTGCCGTCCGCGCCGCCTCCGGGGGCCGAGAACATCGAGTGTGCGACCTACCGCTCGCCGCGTAACTGGTACAAGCCGAACGAGGCCATCGACCTGACGATCGCCGTCAGCCGCCTCGCCGCCACCAGCGGCAACGCGACGGCCAGTGTCATCACCAACCCGGGTGGCCCCGGCGCTCCGGGCCGTAACTTCCCGGCCCGTCTGCGTAACCAGACGAAGCTGCGCGCGAACCAGGAGATCATCGGTCTCGACCCGCGCGGCACCGGCAAGAGCACCAACATCACCTGCGGCAACGCGATCGGCACCGGCTCCGACCTGGACCCGCGCGACCGCAGCCGGGCGAACCTCAACCTGATCCTGGACGCCACCAAGTACGCGGCGGACTCGTGCCAGGTGAAGTCCGGCGAGCTGGGCCCGCTCATCAACACCGCCCAGACCATCCGCGACATCGACCTGCTGCGTGTCCTCCTGGGCCGCGACAAGATCAACTGGGTCGGCTACTCGGCGGGCACCTGGATGGGCGCGCACTACGCGCAGCAGTTCCCGACCCGGACCGGCCGCTTCCTGCTCGACTCCTCGACCGAGTTCACCACCACCTGGCAGAACTCGTTCGACGGGCAGCCGCTCGGCTTCGAGCGCCGCTGGCGTCAGGACTTCCTGCCGTGGATGGGCAAGTACGACAAGGTCTACGGCTTCGGCAAGAACGGTGAGGCCGCTCGCCAGACCTACGAGAAGGTCCGCTTCGCGCTGACCCAGAACCCGGTCGAGGTGGACGGCGTCCCGGTTTCGGCCAACGCCCTCGACTCGACCATCGCTTCGTACCTCTACTCGAAGCGCAACTTCCCGGCGCTGGCCGACTACCTGGTCAACCTGAAGACGCTGACCGAGGGCACCTCGTCGCAGCAGCAGAAGGCATCGGCCGCGCAGAAGGTCAAGGCCGAGACCGTCGACGGTGACGGCGTCATCGGCCCGCAGCCGCTGTTCGTCCCGAGCGACGGCGACTCCTACAACGCCAGCTTCTGGTCCATCCCCTGCAACGAGGGCAAGTGGACCGGCACCCGGCAGAGCGTCATCCGCCAGTCGCAGAAGCTGATCGACCGCGATCTGCCGCTGCTCGGCGCCGGCTGGCTGATCCAGCCGTGCATCTTCTGGAAGAACAAGCCGGTCGACCTGCCGAAGCTCGACGGCCGCGGCGTCCCGCCGGTGCTGATCGTCCAGTCGGTGCACGACCCCGCGACCCCGATCGAGGGCGCGACCCGTGCGCACCGCGCGTTCGCCAACTCGCGGATGATCACCGTGACCGGTGAGGGTGACCACGGTATCTACGCCGGCGGCAACGTGGGTGTGGACAAGGTCGTGGAGGAGTACCTCGTCGACGGCAAGGTGCCGAACGACCAGAGCCTCCCCGGACTCCCACTTCCGGTGCCCGCGGGCGCCTGAAGCCACTAGGGATTGTGGCCCCGTCGAGTTTCGGCTCGACGGGGCCCTTTTCTTGGGGTTGTCCACGACCTGTGCACAGAGTTGTCCACAGGCTGGGGGTAACTCGGCGGGCCGGTCGTAAGTGGCGTGGCGCTTTCGCGGGATCAGTCGGACGACACGCGTGTTTGGATGGACGACACGCGTGATCCAGCGGACGGTTCGTGGCGTCTCGTCCATCCAGTCACGCGTGTCGTCCGCCCAAACACGTGACATCGCCGGTGCCGCACCTCGTGAGCGGTAAGGACGGTGCGACCCGGATCGCCACTCACGACCAATCCGACCGGTATTAGTATTGGGCTCATGGTGCGAGTGCCGTTGACGGACGAGGAACGCGAACGCGGCGAGCGGCTGGGGCTGGCGCTCCGGGACGCGCGCGCGGCGTCGTCGCGGAGCATGGTCGAGGTCGCGGCCGAGGCCGGGATCTCGGTGGAGACGCTCCGGAAGATCGAGACCGGGCGGATCCCGACGCCCGCCTTCTTCACCGTGATGGCGATCGCGGACGCCGTCGCGCTGCCGCTGGACGCACTGCGTTCGGCCGCCGAGGGCGACGCCGAAGATGTCGCCGAAGCGAGCTGACGAGGGCTTCAGCACCGCTTCGTGAGCGGTGGGCGTACCCGAGAAGCGGGCGAAGGACGCTTTCGCCGCATCGCATGCGGTCAAGGCCCCCTTCGTCCCACTATCCACAGGCCCCCGCCGTTGTGGACAACTACCGCCCTCGATCACCTTCCACCCCGTTCCCGTCACCCACCGCCGATACGCTGGTGCAGGGCGCGCCCCCCAGGGACGGGTGGGGGGTGGGGTGCGCGGGGGACGCCGAGATCAGGGGCGCAGGGCGGCCAGGGCGTGCGCCCGGTCGTTCAGGTAGAGGAAGCCGTCGATCGGCAGGTCGAAGCTGTTCAGCAGGCTTTCCAGGGTGGCGTACTCGTCCACGCCGAGGTGCAGGTTCTCCTTCAGCGCGTGCGCGACGAGGACGTCCGCCAGTTCTTCCCACTCGCCCGACCAGTGCAGCGTGCGGTAGAAGGCCAGGAGGTCCGGCGCGATCCGGTCGCCGATCTGGTCGAGCAGGCTGTCGCCGAAGAAGCTGATCCGGCCGGCGGCGAGGTCGGCGACGGTCGGGTTCGCCGGGTCGGCGGCGGTGTCGGGATTGCGGACCACGCCGGGGCCCGCCACCGGATAACCCGTCTTGACGTGGCCGTTGTCTTCGACCAGCACGATCAGGTGCACGCCGTACCGTTCGCCGGCGCAGCGCCAACGACCGTTGTGGAGTCTGAGGCGGGGTTCGCTCGGATCGTTCGCGACGTCCTTGATCACCGCGATGATCTGCTCGTCGGTCCAGCCCGCGGGGAACTCGCTGGTCGCCCGCCGCCCCTTTCCCGGTGCGTGCCCGCCGCCCACTCGTGCTCCTTTCGTCGCATCGAGGGTAACCCGCGTTCGGAGTATCCGAATGATCCGAACGCGGGAACGGGCGACCTCAGGCGATCACGCTGAGCAAGACGCCACCGACGACGAGGACGTCCACGCCGCGCAGGGCCTGCAGCCCGGCCGCCCCGCCGCTGACGTCGTAGTTCATCGGTGGCCGGGTCGCCGTCCGCAGCGCGGCGAACACCGCGAGCGGGATCGCGAGCCACACCGGCCAGGCGGGGATCACGCCGAGGAGCAGAGTCACCAGGCCGAGCAGGATCCCCCAAGCGACACCCAGCAGGGTGATCACCAGCCCGTTGACCAGCCGCAACTCCCAGTCGGACGCGCCGAGCCACCGCCTGCGGCCGGGGTTGCGCCACAGTTCGCCGAGCCCGCCGACGAACGGCACGAGCGCCGCGTACGCGCCGAGCGCGAACAGCGCCGCCGCGGGGATCGCCGGAAAGGCCAGGTGCGTGACGCCGGCCAGGCACGCGATCACCACGCTCGACGCCACGTAGCGCGCCCGGCCGAGCACCCCCGCCCACGCGAGCCGCAGCGTCGTCGGACGCCGCAGCGACAGCCACGGCACCGGTTTCGACTCCGGGATCAGCAGCATGGGGTCCATGAAGACCGCGGCCATCGCCCGCAGCAGCCGCGCGTTCCAGCCGTCGACGAGTTCCTGGCGGCCGACCCCGGACATCGGCTCCCCACCGAAGGCCACCGCGACCGCCACCACGAACAGCGCGCCGGCCAGCACCTCGACGGCGACCGGGCCGAGGCCCGCGGCCGCGAACGCCAGACCGGCGAGCGCGAGCACGACCGGCGCGAGCGTTTCCCCGCGGATCGCCGTCCGCCGCGCGGTGACGGCGGCCAGGATCGCGCCGGAAGCGGTCAACGCCGACATCGCGATCCACACGTCCTTCGACCCGCCGCCGATCGCGGTGACCAGCGCCCCGGTGTAGCCGACCACCAGGACCAGGCCGGACCACAGCGTCCACATCCGCTTGACGACGACACGGCGCCTGTCGACGCGGGCGAAGTCCATCCACGTCAGCGCCGCCGGTTCGGCCCAAACGAAACCGCGGCGCAGCAGGCCGCGCCAGAACATCGCGCAGAGCACGACGAGTAGCCCGAAGACCGCCGGAAAGTCCACAACGGACTGTCCAAAGAGGAAATCGTGGAGCTTCGGCAGGTTCTGGAAGGCGGTGAACAACGCGCCGAAACCGAACAGTGCCAGGAAGGTCTGGTAGTCGCCGTTGAGCAGCCCACCGAAACGCTGCCGTCCTGGGACGTGCGTGGGCGCTTTCGTGGTCACCACAACTCGAGGGTGGAGTCGGCCGCTTCGAGCAGCGGAGGGTGATGCGTGGCCACGACGACGGCCGCCCCGGCGTCGGTCGAACGCTTGATCAACGACGTCAGCCATTCCTTGCCCGCGACATCGAGCGCCCGTTCGGGCTCGTCGAGCAGCAGGACGTCGTGCGGCCGCGCCGTCGCGCCGAGGAGCAACAGCCGACGGCGTTGCCCGGCCGAGAACTTGCCCGCGGTGACCTTCGCCCGCTCGGCGAGCCCCGCGTCCGCGAGGAGCGCGCCGTAATCGCCGAGATCGGCGCCGAACGAACCCTCCAGCAGTTCGAGATGCTGGAGCGGGGTCAGTTCGGCGAAGAAATCGGAGTCGTCGAACAGAACGGAAACCTTGCGACGGAAGGAAACATCGCGTTCGTCGGGCTTTCCGCCCGCGACGACGACGCGGCCGCGCTGCGGAGTTTGCGTGCCGTACAAACACCGCAGCAGGGTCGATTTCCCGACTCCGTTGGGGCCGACGATGACCGCGCATTCGCCGGCCTCGACCTCGAAGTCGAGGCCGTCGAACAACCAGTGCTCCCCGGCCTGGACGCCGAGCCCGCGTACGTCGATCATTCGCCGCGCAAGGATTCGATCACCGGAGCGAGCGCGTCCATGTTGTGTTCCAGCACGGTGAAGTAGGTGAAGCCGAAGCGTTCGCGATGCGCCAGGATCTGTTCGGTGATCTGTTCGTGGGTGCCGACCAAAGCCGTCGGCAGTTCGGCGAGTTGTTCGACGGTGAGCTTGCCGTCGAGCAACTCTCGCAGGCTCTCCAACCCTTTTCGCCGGTCTTCGACCACGGCGACGAAATGCGAGAGGATGTTGAATTCGACCGTGCGGCCGTTCAGTTTCCCGCGGACGAAGTTCACCCGCTCCTCGATTCCGGCGGCGTCGTCGACGGCGAGCGCACCGCCGTCGGGAACGGCCGCCGTGCCGGTGAAGCCGATGATGTCGGCGTGTTCGGCGGCGAGGGTGAGGAGCCTGTCGCCGCGGCCGGCGATCATCAGCGGAGGGCCCGGTTTCTGCACTGTCGGCGGTTTGTGGTTTTCGTCGGCATAGAGCCGTTTCAGCTCTTTGATGGTGTTTTCGAGATGGTCAACGCGTTTGCCCGCGCGCGGGAACTCCATTCCCGCCGCTTCGAATTCGGCCTTCACGTAACCGGCCCCCAGGCCGAGCTCCAGCCTGCCTTCGGTGAACTGGTCCGTGCCGGTCACGTCGCGGGCCAGCAGCACCGGGTTGTAGAAGGCGGTGTTGATGACGAAAGTGTTGAGCCGAGGGCGGTTCGTCACCTCGGCGGCGAGCACGAGGGCCGGGAACGGCGGTGCCATGCCGAGGTGGTCGGCCGCGCCGATCACGTCGAATCCGAGGTCCTCGGCCTTGCGGCACTTTTCGACCCACGCGGCACGGCTTTCCGGGACGACCATGTTGACGCCGAATTTGACCATGCGGCCACGGTACCGAGCGGGAAAGAAGAAGGCCTCATCCTCGGGAATGACTCCGAGGATGAGGCCTGCTCCGGCGTTCGGGCGATCAGCCGAGGCGCTGCTTCAGCGCGTCCAGCTCGTCACGCAGCGACGACGGGACCTTGTCGCCGATCTTCTCGAACCACTCCTCGATGAGCGGCAGTTCCTGGCGCCACTCTTCGGCGGAGACGTCCAGCGCGGCCTGGATGTCGGCCAGCGGCTCCTTGAGGCCCTCGGTGTCGAGGTCCTCGGCGTTCGGCACGAAGCCGACCGGGGTCTCGTTCGCGTTGCCCTTGCCCTCGACGCGGTCGATGACCCACTTCAGGATCCGCGAGTTCTCGCCGAAGCCCGGCCACAGGAAGCGGCCGTCGTCGCCACGGCGGAACCAGTTGACGTAGAAGATCTTCGGCAGCTTGTCCGCGTCGGCGTTCTTGCCGAGGTCCAGCCAGTGCTTGAAGTAGTCACCGGCGTGGTAGCCGAGGAACGGCAGCATGGCCATCGGGTCGCGGCGCACGTTGCCGACCGCGCCGGCGGCGGCCGCGGTGGTCTCCGACGACATGGTGGCGCCCATGAACACGCCGTGCTGCCAGTCACGGGCCTCGTTCACCAGCGGGACCGTGGTCTTGCGGCGGCCGCCGAACAGGATCGCCGAGATCGGCACGCCCTTCGGGTCGTCCCACTCCGGCGCGAGGATCGGGCACTGCGACATCGGGGTGCAGTAGCGCGAGTTCGGGTGCGCGGCCTTCTCTTCCGACTCCGGCGTCCAGTCCTGCTTCTTCCATGAGGTGGCGTGCTCGGGCTTGTCGCCCATGCCCTCCCACCAGACGTCGCCGTCGTCGGTGAGCGCGACGTTCGTGTAGACCGTGTTGCCCTTTTCGATGGTGCGCATCGCGTTGGGGTTGGTGTGCCAGTCGGTGCCCGGCGCGACGCCGAAGAAGCCGAACTCGGGGTTCACCGCGTACAGGCGGCCGTCCTCGCCGAACCGCATCCACGCGATGTCGTCACCGAGGGTCTCGGCGCGCCAGCCGGGGATGGTCGGCTGCAGCATGGCGAGGTTGGTCTTGCCGCAGGCGCTCGGGAACGCCGCCGCGACGTAGTGGACCTTGTCCTCGGGCGAGATCAGCTTGAGGATCAGCATGTGCTCGGCCAGCCAGCCCTCGTCGCGGGCGATGACCGAGCCGATGCGCAGCGAGTAGCACTTCTTGCCCAGCAGCGAGTTGCCGCCGTAGCCGGAGCCGTAGCTCCAGATCTCGCGGGTCTCGGGGAAGTGCGAGATGTACTTGGTGGTGTTGCACGGCCAGGAGACGTCCTCCTGACCCGGCTCCAGCGGCGCGCCGACGGAGTGCAGGGCCGGGACGAACTCGCGCTCGGTGCCGTCCTCGGTGACGAACTTGTCCAGCGCGGCCTTGCCGGCGCGGGTCATCACGCGCATGGAGGCGACGACGTAGGCGAAGTCGGTGATCTCGATGCCGAGCTTGGGGTCCTCGGCTCCGAGGGGGCCCATGCAGAAGGGGATGACGTACATCGTGCGACCGCGCATGCATCCGCGGTACAGCTCGGTCATCGTGGCCTTCATCTCGGCCGGGTCCATCCAGTTGTTGGTCGGACCGGCGTCGGATTCGTTCTCCGAACAGATGAAGGTGCGCTCTTCGACGCGGGCGACGTCATTCGGGTCGGAAGCCGCCCAGAACGAGTTGGGCTTCGCGTCGAGCTGCACGAACGTGCCGGCGGAGACCAGCTCGGCGTTGATCCGGGCGGCCTCTTCGTCGGACCCGTCGACCCACACCACACGGTCCGGAGTGGTCAGTTCGGCGACCTCCCGGACCCAGGACAGCACGCCACTGTGCGTCGTCGGCGCATTTTCCAGTCCAGGGATGGCGACTGCGGTCATCTCTACTCCTGACTTCCGACGGCAGAAGCCCACACCGGGAACGACGCTGTTCCGATGCGGGCTTCGATGCCGGCGACCGAATGGCTTCGCACACCGGCGGGAAGACCGGTGTGCAGGTTTTGGGATTCCCCGAGAGTAGCCGGATGACCGGCAGGTAACCGAGAGCTGACCTGTCGGTTCTCTCACAAGAACGATAAGGGAATCGATTCAGTATCACCGGAATGGGCCATACGCAGAAATTCTTCCGGTGATCAATGGCACAGCCGCCGGCCGAATCGGACATGAGAAAACCCGGCACGAGGTCTCGTGCCGGGTTGTTCTGTGACCAGGATTACATTAATCGGCCTGGTGAAATGGACTAAACCATTCTTGTATTGGTCCAGGCCATTTCAGGATTTAGTTGGGGCTGATCCACTGGCCGGTGGCGGAATCGATCTTCGCCACTCCTTCGAGTGTTTCGGTGCCCTCGCCACCCCACGCCGCGTCGCCCGCCGGGTCGCCTTCGGCCGCCGGAGCGCTCGTGAAGACCGAGTCGATGTCGTTGTTGACCAGGCCGCTGCCGACCTCGGACCACTGGCCGGGGCCGGTGTGCTCGTAGGTCTTGGAGTTGCCGGAGGCGTCGGTCTCCACCGCGATGTCGGCGCTGCCGTCGCCGTCCTTGTCGGTGAAGGCGATCGTGCGGCCGTCCTCGGTGTGGACGATGGCGGTGTCCGGAGTCCCGTCGTTGTTGGTGTCGACGGTCGGCGGGCCGACCTCGACGTCGCCGCTGGGCATGTCGGCGTGCATGGTGCCGCTGGTGCCCGCGTCGGAACCGTCGTCGCCACCGCTGCCGCCCGCTTCGACCCAGGAACCGGACGCCTCGTCGTAGACGGCTTCCTGGACGACCTTGCCGTTCTCGTCGAGCACCGCGTACTGGTCGGCCTCGCCGTCGCCGTCGCTGTCGACGAACGCCTGGCCGGTGCCGTCCTCGTGCTGGATGACGGCGGCGTCGTTCACGCCGTCCTTGTCGAGGTCGTAGTTGAGCTCGGCCTGGTACTCCTCGCCGTCAACGTGGACGGTGACCGCTTCGGTGGAGCCCGACTCGGTGTCCGTGCCGCCGCTCTCGTCGACCCACATGGGATAACCCCCTCGTTGACCTGCTGGTGTGTCGAAGCTTAAGACTCACCGTAAGCCGGTTCGGTTCCGGTCCACAACAGGACCACCCGCGCGGGCAGTCCGGAGGTTCGTCAGGCTGGGAGCCCAGTGCCGCCCAGACCGACGCACCACGAGCCGCCCTCCTCCTGCGTCACCCACAGGATGCTCGGGTCGGGCGCCGCGTCCGTCCTGCGGATTTCCACGTCGAAGGACACCCGCGTCGCTTCGTTCTGCCGTCGCGCACCGATCGTCACCGTGGTGCCGTGCTCCGCGAACCCGGCCACTGATTTCGAAGCCGGGTACTCGGCCGAAGGGGCACAGTCGACATTCGTCAGCTTGACGGGATCCCGAGTCTCCACCGCGTCGGCGTAGGCACGGGCGATCTCGTCCGGGCCACCGGGAAGACGCTGATAGGCCACCTTGTCCGAGTTGGCGACGACGACGCCCACCACGACCACCGTCGCGATGGTCAGCACGATCACCCCGGCCAAGACCCCGAAGCCGATGAAGAGCCTCTTTTTCTTCTTCGCCCTCTTCTCGACCACCCAAGGCGGCTCGGCGAACGGCTGCTGCTGCGGCTGCTGAGGAAAGGTCACGCTTGATTGTCGCGCAGTGACCGAATGCGTCCGAGCAGTGCCTCAGCGCGGTCCCGGCCGTCCGAGACGTCCTTCAGGCGCTTCGCGACGACCGAGATCTTCTTCGCCCGCTCCTGCGCGCCCATCTTGATCGTCTTGTCGACTTCCTTCAGCTCCGCCTCGATCGCGTCGATGCGGCGGCCGAGGGCTTCGTCGAGCGCCATCGAAAGCTGCTGTTCGGCTTCGATCAGCTGCTCCGCGACGAGCTGGTCCAACGTGGACCGCGCGTCGGCGATCGCCTCGACCAGCCATTGCTTCATGTGCTGCTTGTCCGACGCGTGTTTGCGGGTCCGCGCCATCCACCAGCCGGCACCGAGCCCGATGATGATCGTGGCGGGCAGGATCACCGGGTTCAGGATCGCGACGCCCGCCAGCGGCAGCGCGGCGACCTTCCCAGCGCCGAGACCGCCGGAAACGCCCATGAAGATGAGCAGTTTGTCCTCGGCCGTCGGCGGTTTCTTGTCCGGCGGGCGCAGTACGACCGGCGGGCCGCCCGCCCTGGCGAACTGGCCGCGGATGATGTCGAGCTCTTCGGGTGAGAACAGTTCGGCGAGCGCGACGTTGGTGACCTGGTTGAGCCGCTGGGAGAGCAGCATCGAGATCCGCTGCGACGTCGTCTGCAGCGCGATGTCGACCTGCTGGGGCAGCGCGGCGAGATCGTCCCGTTTCGCGCCATCGATGCGCTGGCGGAAGTGGGTCGACGCGTCGCGCATCTGCCTGCTGGTCTCGTGCCCGACCTCGACACGGGTCCGCTGGATCTCCGCGCGCAACTTCAGCTGCCAGCCGCGGGTCGAAGACCGGCGTTCGGTGGTCAGATCGTCGCGGCGCTGGCGCAGCTGCTCCGCTTCGGCCTCGCCGGCGGACAGCGCGCGGCTTTCCGCCTGCAGCTTCGCCTTGAGTTCGCCGAGCGCGCTCGATAGCGCGCGCAGGGTGTTGGCCTCGCCCAGCATCGCCGAACGGCCGACCAGCATCTCCTGCAACGCGCCCTGCAGCGCGGCGATGCCCGCCTTCTCGCGCAGCATCATGGCCATCTGCTCGTTCGGGGCCTTGGCCGCCGTCTCGAACATACGCGCGGACACCGGGTGGAACACCGCGTCGGCGAACCGGGGGGCGTGCTCGGCGAGCAGCCGCCGGTCGGCTTCGAGCACCTCGCGCCAGCCGCGGAACTGGTCGGTCTTGGTCAGCGCGAACAGCACGGTCTCGACGCGCTCGCCCATGTCCTGCAGGAATTGCAGTTCCTGCGCGGTGAACGGCGAAGAGGAGTCGACGACGAACAGCAGCGCGGTGGCGCCCGCGGCGGCTTCCTTCGCGAGTTCGCCGTGCATCGAATCGAGCCCGCCGACGCCCGGGGTATCCACAATGGACACTCGTTCGAGCAGCGGGACCGGGCCGGAGACCTCGACGTACCGCGGCGGGATCTGCCCTTCCGGCAGTTCGTGCGCGGCCGAGACCCAGTGGATCAGGTCGTTCAGGTTGATCGGCACCGGCGCCAGCTGGCCCGGATAGCAGGCCTGCGCGGACCACTGCTCGGCGTGTTCGAAGACGAGATACGTCGCCGTGGCGACGTCGGCGTCCACAGGGGACAGTCCCGGCATGGACAGGAGCGCGTTCACGAGCGAGCTCTTGCCGCGGTTGGTCTCGCCGACCACCACGACCGACGGCTTCTTCGGCCGCGTCTTCCGGATGTCCTCGACCCATTTCGCGGCCTGGGGATCGGCTTCACGGACGACGGTGAGCAGCTGCTCGCGGGTGCTCTTCACGACCGCGGGCAGGTTGGCCGCCGCGCTCGGAGCGGTCACTGTGCCTTCTTCGCGTAGACGATGACGATCGGCGCGCGCAGCACCCGGTCGTGATCGGCGAACCCGACGACCTCGGTCTCCGCGACGAGCCCTTCGAGCGCCGGATCCTCGGTCGCGACCGCGCCGCCCGCCTCGTGCACGGCGGGGTCGAACCGCTCGCCGTCCGGACGCAGGGCACGGACGCCGATCGCGGCGAGACCGTGTTCGAGCCGCTCGACGACACCGCCGCTGCGGGCGCGATCGAGGGCGTACAGGCACATCTGGATCAGTGCCTGCCTGTCGGCGAGAGCCTGTTCGAGGTCGGCCGGACCCGTGGTCGTGGACTCCACATCGGGTTTCGACGCGGCTTCGACCTCCGTGGTTCCCTCGGATGGCGAAGTCACGCCATCCGCCTCGGCGATGAGCGCCGCCGAGATCTGGCCGGTCGGCACATCGTCCGGATTTTCCTCGTCGACCGCCTTCTTGCGCAGCCAGGCACCCACCGATTCGACCCCCGTAACTGATGTCCCGGGCCTACCGATCAGCCCGGGGAGATTTCACCAGTGTCGGCCACCCGCCCGGCCGCCGGGGGCGGAATCGCCAGAACGGGACGCAGGAATCTGGTGATCAGCTCCTTCATCACCGCGAGTTCCGCCGCCGGATCGAGGTCCGGCTCCAGAATCACGCGGGAAAGCGGCGCGTCGACCAGCGCGACGAGCCAGCTGGCCACCGTCCGCGGGGGCAGCCCGGGGTCGATCCGGCCCGCGTCCACCGCCCGCGTCACGAGGAGGGTGAGCCCGTCGCGCAGGGCGCGGTCGTTGCCCTGGACGAGCTCGGCCAGGTCGGCGTCGCGGGAGCACTGCGCGGCGACTTCGAGGACGAGTTTGGCCGCGACCGGGTGCAGCAGCTGTTCGGACACGTGCGCGATGACGTGGAGGATCGCCTCCCACGGGTCCTGGATCTCCCCGGCGGCCGCGAGCAGGGCCGCGGTCTCGTCGGCGTCCTGCTCGAAGATGCCGACGAACACCGCGCGTTTGTTCGGGAAGTAGTGGAAGAGGCTGCCGGTGCTGATCCCCGCCGCGCGGCAGATCTCCGCCGTCGTGGTCTTCTCGAAACCCTTCTCCGAGAAACGCCACGCGGCCGCGTCGAGGATCGCGCGGCGTTTGGCCTCGTGTTTGGCGGGGTCGACCGTCCTCATTTCACCGCCGGGGGCTCGTCGAGCCACGGATAGCCGTGGTCGAGGAAGGCCTTGGCGACGGCTTTGCGGTCGACGTCGCCCTTCTGCCGCGTCAGCTCCCGTCCGTCGGCGGCGAGGAGGACGAGCTCCTTGCCGTCGAGGAAGACGGCCTCCAGCTCGGCTTCGTACGCGCGGCTGCGGCCCTTGGTGGTGAGCGTGATGCGGGACGGCGTCACCTTGACGATCAGCCGTTCGTGCGCCCAGACCGCGGCGAAGAGCAGGCCGAGGACCAGGCCCGCGCCGATTCCGACGACCGTGCCCCAGGGCTGGGGGATGTTCGAGACGAGCTGGAACGGGCCCTTGAACGGGATCCAGCTCAGGGACGCCACCCAGCCCGAGATCGACTGGAGGAACCAGCCGAGGGCCGCCCCCGCCAGCGGGCAGCCGATCCAGGAGGCCGTGCGCAGCCACTGGGGCTCGTCGACGATCGTTTCCATGCACTCATTATTAGACCGAGCGCTCGGTTTATCAATCCGGCCCGCATTTAGTCCTCTGGATGCGGTCGTTGCTCGCGCGAGGACCGCATCCAGAGGACTAAATGCGCGGATTGCGGGGGGTCAGTCGCGGATCTGCTGCCAGATGAGGAAGTAGGCCCGGTGCACGACGTGCGCGACGCGGCTTTGGGCGGGCGTCGCGCCGAAGGACGCGAAGGAGCGCCACCAGCCGGCGCGTTCGAGGGCGTGGGCGGCGAGTTCGGCGCGGGGAGCGCCCGGCTTGCCGAGCTGGGCGCCGATGTCGGCGTTGCTGCCGACCCGCAGGACCTCCTCGGACAGGTCCTCGGGCATGTCGACCGCGCCGGACGCGACCAGGGTGAGCGCTTCGAGCAGCCGCAGCTGATGTGCCTCGGGCTTGGCGAGCAGGACCTCGATCGCGTCGTGCACGCGCTGCCGCTCGGCCGGATCGCCGGACGCGTGGGCCAGCGCGGTGACCGAAGCGAGCGCGGCGGCGGCCTTGATGCCGTCTGCCCGCGCGGCGAAGACGATGCTCAGCCGCTGGCGGACGGCTTCGAGCCCGGAGGCGTCGAGCAGCTTCCGCCGCAGCGAGCCCGCGGTGATCTCGGGTTCCTTGCGGATCGCCTCGACGGCGTACCGGACGCCGAACAGGTCCAGTTTCTCCAGCAGCCGCAGCCGGGTGCCCGCCGCGACGTCGCATTCCCAGCTGGTGAAGATGTCCGCCGAGATCAGCATGGTCTCGAGGATGTCGTCGTCCATCTCGGCCAGCTGGCGCAGCGCCTCGGCGTCGGGGGAGGTGAACCCGCCGGACTCGGCCGACTCCGCGATCAGCCCGATCACCGGCAGCACGTCTGCGACACGGGGCTTCAGCGTCGCGGCCTGCTTCTCCGACAGCAGCGTCGCGGCCTTCCACACGTCGCCGCCCGAGCCTTCGACCGATTCCGGCGCGATGGTGTCCGCCTTGTTGAGCACCGCGATCGCGTTGACCGGGCCCGCCTCGCGGCTCGCGGTCGCCGCGGTGAACGCGGCCAGCGCCTGCTGATCGTCGGCACGCACGCCCTGCGTGACCACGTAGAGAACGGCCTCGGCGCCCGCGACGGCGTTGCGCGAGGTGTCGTCCAGCTCGTCGGAGCCTTCTTCTTCCTCTTCGTCATCGTCGGGCTTGCGGTGCTTCGCCGCGCCCAGCAGCTCCTCGGTCCGCGACACCGAAGCGGCGTCGAGCGAGCCGAGGCCCGGGGTGTCGATGACGGTCATGCCCTGCAGGACCGCGTTGGTGAGGTACGCCTCGATATGCGACACCTGGTCGATGTCGATGCCCAGCTCGGCCGGGATCATCCCGTCGGCGGAGAAGGGCAGCACCTGTTTGCGGCCGTCGTTGAAGACGATCTCGACGCGGTCGACCGTGCCGTACTGGAACCGGGTGACCAGCCGCGTGCACTCGCCGACGTCGGTCGGCGCGACCCGGCGGCCGATCAGGGCGTTGACCAGGGTGGACTTCCCCGATTTGATCCGGCCCGCGACGGCGACCTGCAACGGGCCGCCCAGCCTGCGCAGCACTTCGGCGAACCCCGCCGCGGTTCGCGCGGACACCTGGGGCTGGAGGCGATGGCAGAGATTCGCCACCGACATCGACAACGGACCGGCGAGACGGCCCTGCTCCGTCGCTGAGGTCACGGCGCCCACCCCTCCCAGTCGTCGAGCACGCCGAGGAGAATCGTGCCATGCCGCTCATCCTCGGGTCGCACCGAAGGTGGTACCGGCGACCGACGCGCGGACGGCATCGCCCGACATAGTGTTACCAGGTGCGACGGTTAAGCCTCTGGATGCGTGCCCACCCCATGGCCGGGGACAGCTTCATCGCCGTCGCCCTGCTGCTCACGGACCTGCTGTTCTTCGTGGCGGCGGCCGAGACGCCCGAAGTCCCGATGCCGCCCTGGTACGTGGTCCTGCCGCTGGACGTCGCGATGGTCGCGCCGCTGGTCTTCCGGCGGAAGGCGACGCTGTGGTCGGCGTATCTCCTGCTGCTGATCGGCATCCCGCACAGCGCGCTGGAGCTGGGCGCGGCCAGCGCGTTCGCGATGATGATCAGCATCTACTCGGTGCTGGTCTACGTCGGGCGCAAACAGGGGCTGCTGTACCTGCTGGCGACCGTGGTCGTCACGGGGCTCCAGCTGTGGATCGACACGCCTGAAGACGTGTGGATCCTGGCGATCATCGCCCTTTTCTCCACCGCGCTGTGCTGGACGCTCGGTGAGTTCGCCGGCGCGAGGCGCGCCTATCACGAGGAGGTGGAAGCCAGGTTGCATCTGCTTGAGACGGAACGGGACCAGGCGACCAGGATCGCCGTCGGCGAGGAGCGCGGACGTATCGCCCGTGAGCTGCACGACGTCGTCGCGCACGCGGTGAGCGTGATGGTCGTGCAGGCCGACGGCGCGTCCTACGCGGTCGACGGGAATCCCGAGATGGCGAAACGAGCCCTGCAGACGATTTCGGAGACCGGCCGCGGCGCGCTCGCCGAACTGCGGCGGCTGCTGGACGTACTCCGCAGCGACGGCGACGACGAACCGCGTGTGCCGCAGCCGGACGCCACCGCGCTGACCGACCTGGCGGACCGGATCCGCCAGGCGGGGGTGCCGGTGACGCTGGCGATCGGGCCGGAAGCGCTGGCCGGGCTGCCCGCCGGTGTCTCCCTCGGCGTGTACCGGATCGTGCAGGAATCACTGACGAACACGCTGAAACACGCCGGTCAGGGCGCACAGGCCGAGGTGGTGGTGCGCCGCGAGGCCGACGTGATCGACGTCAAGGTCACCGACGACGGCGCCGGCCGCGCGAAACAGCTGGTGCCCACGGCGACGAAGGTGGCGGCGCACACCGCGCCGCCGCGGAAGCTCACCGTCCCCGGTGGGAACGGATTGATCGGAATGAGGGAACGGGCGAACGTCTTCGGCGGCACGCTGGAGGTCGGCCCCGCTCCCGGTGGAGGGTGGCAGGTGCACGCGAGGCTCCCGGTTAGGTTGACGACGTGATACGGGTGGTGGTCGTCGACGACCAGGAATTGATGCGCGTCGGGTTCCGGATGGTCCTGGGCGCGCAGGCCGACATCGATGTCGTCGGAGAGGCGGGGGACGGCGCGCAGGCCATCCGGCTCGCCGAGGAACTGCGGCCCGACGTCGTGCTGATGGACGTCCGGATGCCGGTGCTGGACGGGGTCGAAGCGACGAAGCGGATCGTCGAGGCCGGGACGGCGCGCGTGCTCGTGATGACGACGTTCGATCTGGACGAGTACGTGTATTCGGCGTTGCAGGGCGGGGCCAGCGGGTTCCTGCTGAAGGACACGCAGCCGGATCACCTGGTGTCGGCGCTGCGAGCGGTCGCTTCGGGCGACGCCGTGGTCTCGCCGTCAGTGACCCGGCGGTTGCTCGACCGGTTCGTCGGCGGCGGCGGGAAGCCGATGCGCGACGCGGCCGAGCTCGATGTCCTCACCGAACGGGAGCGGGAGGTGCTCGTGCTGATCGCGAAGGGCCTCTCGAACCTGGAGATCGCCGAGACGCTGTTCCTGTCCGAGGCGACGGTGAAGACGCACGTCGGGCGGATTTTGTCGAAGCTGGATCTGCGCGACCGGGTGCAGGCCGTGGTGCTCGCCTACGAGACCGGGCTGGCGCGTCCCGGGGTCACCTGAGCCTCGTGAGTGGCGAGGACGGTTCCATTGCGGGGTGGCGTGATGGAGTCGGCGCAGCACCGCGCCCTCATACTGTCCAAAAAGGACACCTTTCGAGTTCAAGGCGTCCGATTTGGGCACTTTGAGCAGTGTTGCCCGAGGGTCGTGAGTGGCGATGGTCGTTCTAACCCTCTTTACCACTCACGACCCCGCGTGAAACCGGACTTACGGGCACAAAGCAGGCGTGCACTGTTCGGAAAGCGACCACTGTGGACACACGGTGCGCACACGGTGCGAGATCGGTTCGTGTGTTCCGGCCCCAATCACGCGAGTTCGGAAAAGTGGTCATTCGGTGAGCACTTTGCGGTGGATCCTTCTTCTCAGAGCCACTACCTGAGGAGAAGAAATGCTGCGAGGTCTCACCACCACCACGTTCTACGCCGACGACCTGACCGCCGCGATCGAGTGGTACTCCGACCTCTTCGGGATCGAGCCGTACTTCGTCCGCAACGGCCCCGACGGCGCGCCGGCGTACGCCGAGTTCCGGATCGGTGACTACCAGCACGAGTTCGGCCTGGTCCGCGGGGACTTCCGGCCGCCGTCGGCTCAGCCCGGCCCCGGCGGGGCCATCGCGAACTGGGCCGTCGACAACGTCGAGGACGCCTTCGCGAAGCTGCTGGAGAAGGGCGCGAAGGAGTACGAGCCGATCATCGAGCGCGGGCCGGGCTTCGTGACCGCGGCCGTCGTCGATCCGTTCGGCAACGTGCTCGGCGTCATGTTCAACCAGCACTACCTGGACGTGCTGGCCGGGAAGAAGTAGCTTCCCGGCCCGCACGATCCCTCAGCGGTAAAGCGCGTGATCCGCCGTCGCGGCGTCCTTGCCCTGCTCCCTGACTTCGGCCATCCACTTGCCGAAGTCAGGGCGTGAGCCGTCGACGTCGGTCAGGCCGTACTCGTTCATCAACGTCCACGACGCGAGCGTCTTGCCCGCGAACCGCGAGACCTCCGGATCGGTCGCCAGCTTCGCGACACCGCGCCCGAGCAGCGCCGGCGTCTCCGAGATCGCGAAATCGACCGGTGCGGCCTTGCCGACCGCGTCCCGCCACGTCTCCTCGGTGACCTTGAAGTAGTCGAGCATGGCTTCCGAACGCAGGAAGCCCGGCGTGACGGTCATGCCGACGCAGCCGTACTTCTTCAGTTCGGCACCGAGTGCCCTGCCGATCGCGCGGATCCCGCATTTCGCGAGGAAGTACGGGATCCCCGCGCCGACGTACTCGTCGTGGTCGCCGTCGGTGACCTCGATGACGAGGCCGCCTTCCCGCCGCACGACCAGCGGGAGCAGCCGGTGCAGCGCGATCAGATGCGTGTCGATCGCGTTGTGCACCAGCGTGAGCGCGTCGTCGAGGCTGGAGTCCCAGTACGCCCCCTCGAAATCCGCGAACTGGTCGCCGCCCCAGACGTCGTCGACCAGGACGTCGATCCTTCCGTCCACATCGGACTCGATCCGCGCCTTCAGCGTGTCCACATCGGACACGACGGTGAAGTCGGTCCGGACGGGGATCCCCCGGCCGCCCGCCGCGTCGACGAGCTCAGCGGTGTCTTCGATCGTCTCCGACCGCTTCATCGGCGACTGCTGCTCCCGCGTCGTGCGGCCGGTGACGAACACCGTCCAGCCGAGCCTGCCCAGTTCCACCGCGATCGCCCGGCCGCATCCCCGCGTCGCCCCCGTGACCACGGCCACTTTCCGGTCCATTCAGGACACTCCCTTCCACGCGGTCAGCACCGCGTCCACGTCTTGCCCCAACCGTTCGGTGATCCGTCCCTTCGGCCGGATCGACCAGTCCAGCGCGGCCCCGTTCGCCACCCCCAGCAGCACTCGCGCGGCGCGGACGACCCCCGGCGCGCCCGGCAGGTCACGCGTCGCGGCGCGCACCAGCCTGCGCAATTCCGCTTCCACGGCGGTGAAATGGTCACCGAGCAGGGCGCGCAGCTCCGGATCGCCGATGTCCACCCCCAGCTGCCCGAGATGGTTCGCCGCGGTCTCCGCGTCGCCGAGGCCCTCGTAGACCACGACGACCGCCGCCCGCAGTGCTTCCACGGGATCGGCCAGTTCGCCGCATTCCCGCATCAGCCCCACGACGGATCGCGTGTTCGACCGGCTCAACGCCAGCAGAAGTCCGTTCTTCGAACCGAACCGCTGGGCGACGGTGCCGACCGCGACCCCGGCCTCCGCCGCCACCTGGGCCAGCGTGAAACCCGGGCCGACCTTGCCGATCACGGTTCCCGCCGCGGTCAGCAGTCGTTCGTCGGTGATGCTGCGGGGCCTCGCCATGCGATTATTGAACCACGGTTCATTAACCCTGGCGAATCAGGGTCACTCTCAGGGGTATCACCGATCGCGTACGCCGCCGGAAGACGGCAAGCTACGTCTCAGGTCGGGTATCAGGTTGGCACCTCAGGATGACGCGCTCGGCCACCCACATGGACGACGATTGTTCTCGCAGTCGCCGAGGGGAGCAGACATGATCGAGGCAGCGGGCCTCACCAAGCGGTACGGCAAGACACTGGCGGTGAACGACCTGTCCTTCTCCGTCGCGGCGGGTGAGGTCACCGGGTTCCTCGGCCCCAACGGGGCGGGCAAGTCCACGACCATGCGGATGATCCTCGGTCTGGACAACCCGACCTCGGGCCAGGTGCGCATCGGGGGCAAGCTCTACCGCGACCTGAAAGACCCGCTGCGGACCGTCGGCGCGCTACTGGACGCCAAATGGGTGCACCCCAACCGGTCGGCGCGGGCGCATCTGCGGTGGATGGCGAAGTCCAACAAGATCGCGGAGAGCCGGGTCGACGAGGTGCTCGAGATCGTCGGGCTCACCAGCGTCGCCGGCAAGCGCGCCGGTGGGTTTTCCCTCGGCATGTCGCAGCGGTTGGGGATCGCGGCGGCACTGCTGGGCGACCCGGAGGTCCTGCTTTTCGACGAGCCCGTCAACGGCCTCGACCCCGAAGGCATCCTCTGGATCCGGAAGTTCATGCACCGGCTGGCCGACGAAGGCCGCACGGTATTCGTTTCCTCGCACCTGCTTTCGGAGATGGCGCTGACCGCGAGCCACCTGGTCGTGATCGGCAAGGGGCGGCTGATCTCCCAGTCCTCCACCGAGGACTTCGTGGCGCGGGCCGCCGAGAACACGGTCAAGGTCCGGTCCCCGCAACTGCCCGCGCTGCGCGCCGCGCTGACGCAGGCGAGCGCTCAGGTCACCGACGCCGACCGAGCACTCGTGGTGTCCGGTTTGGACAGTGACAAGATCGGCGAGATCGCCGCGGCCAACCAGATCGTGCTGCACGAGCTCAGCCCGCAGACCGGCTCCCTGGAGCAGGCCTTCATGCAGATCACCGGCGATTCGGTCGAGTACCACACCGGTCTCGAAACCGAAGCCGCCGAAGTGGTCACCGCCGCCCAGTAGCCAGCCACTCTTCGAGGAAAGAAAAGCCATGACTCTGCTCGCCGTGGAACGCATCAAGCTGTTCACCACCCGCTCACCCTGGTGGTGCGCGCTGGCCGCACTCGCGGTCGTGATCGGCTTCGCCGCCATTATCTCCAGCGCCGCGCCCGCCGGGGAACTCACCGACGTCAGCCTGACCCAGTTCGGTTACGGGTTCGGCATGGCCGTGATCATGGTGCTCGCCGCGCTTTCGGTGACCACCGAATACCGCTTCGGCACCATCCGGACCACCTTCCAGGCCGTGCCGAACCGCACTTCGGCGCTGCTGGCCAAGACCGGCGTGGTCGCGACCCTGTCGCTCGTGGTCGGCGAGGTCGCCGCGTTCGGCGCCTGGGGCCTCGCTTCGATCATGCGGCCGGAAGACCTCATGCTGAACACCACCGCGGAGTGGGTCTCCGTCGCCGGGGTGGGCGTGGTGTTCGCCCTCGCCTCGGTGATCGCGATCGCCGTCGGCATCCTGATCCGGCACAGCGCCGGCGCCATCTCGCTCGTGCTGATCTACGCCCTCGCGGTGGAGAACCTGATCCAGCTCATCCCGAAGATCGGCAAGGACATCTACGACTGGATGCCGTTCCACGTCGCCGACCGGTTCCTCACTGGTGGCCCCGCCGCGGCGGACGCGCCGCTGAACCAGGCAGGCTCGCTGGCCTACTTCGCCGGTTTCGCGCTGGTGCTGCTGGTCATCTCGCTGGTCGTCGCGAACAAGCGCGACGCGTAAGGACTTCCACAGGGGAGAAGCCGGACGTCTCACTCGGGGGAGCGAGACGTCCGGACGGGGAGAAAAAGGGGAACAAGGACCGGGCCGCCTATCGGGGGGCAGCCCGGTCCTTTCCCGCGTACTGTCGGAATCCACCGGAGGGAGGGCTGATGATCGAGGCCACCGGACTCACGAAACGCTACGGCGACAAGCTCGCCGTCGACGACCTTTCCTTCACCGCCGAAGCAGGACGGGTGACCGGGTTCCTCGGCCCCAACGGGGCGGGGAAGTCCACCACCATGCGGATGATGCTGGGGCTCGACAACCCCACGTCGGGCACGGTGACGATCGACGGCCACGTCTACCGCGAGCTGCGTGATCCACTTCGGACGGTCGGCGGCATGATCGACGCCACCTGGCGGCATCCCGGCCGCACCGCCCGCGAGCACCTTCGGTGGATCGCCGCGACCAACGGCCTCCCGGACAAGCGCGTCGACGAGGTGCTCCGGCTCGTCGGGCTGGAGCCGGTCGCCCGCAAACGCGCCGGGCAGTTCTCGCTCGGGATGGCGCAGCGGCTCGGGATCGCCACGGCGCTGCTGGGCGACCCCCGGGTGCTGCTGTTCGACGAGCCGGTGAACGGGCTCGACCCCGAGGGCATCGTGTGGATCAGGAAGCTGATGCACGCGCTCGCCGCCGAGGGACGCACCGTGTTCGTGTCCAGCCACCTGCTGCCGGAGATGGCGCAGACCGCGCAGGACCTCGTCGTGATCGGGCGCGGGAAGCTGATCTACCAGGGCACGATGGAGGACTTCGTCGGCCGCGCGAAGAGCCTCGGCGTACGGGTCCGCAGCCCGCATCTGCCCGAGCTGCGGAGGGCCCTGACCGAGAAGGGCGCCGAATTCCGCGAGGAGGACGGCGCGCTCGTCGTGTCCGAAATGGACAGCGACCACATCGGCGAGCTCGCGTTCGCCGCGGGCGCGACCCTCCACGAGCTGAAGCCGCTCACCGGCTCGCTCGAACAGGCGTACATGCAACTCACCGCCGAGGCCGTCGAGTACGGCACCGGCCAGGTCCCGGAGGTCGTCCGATGACCGCGGCGAACATGCTCCGCGCGGAGCGGATCAAACTGCTGAGCACCCGCATGCCCTGGTGGTGCGCGGGGATCGCGGTCGTGATCGCGCTCGCCTACACCGCGTTGTTCTTCGGTTTCGTCCCGCTCGAAGGCCAGACCGGCGTCAACTCGACGCAGGTCGCCAGCGCGCTCGGCCGCACCGTGGTGCTGGTCCTCGCCATCCTCGCGGCGGCGACGGAGTTCAACTGGGGCACGATGAAGCTCACCTTCCAGGCGGTGCCTTCGCGGTTGCCCGCCTTGCTGGCGAAGGGCGCCGTCGTCGGGGTGTTCTCGGGGCTGATCGGCCTGCTGGTGGGCTTCGGCTCGTGGGCGATCGCGTACTTGATCAAACCGGCCGCCGACCTGGGCCTTGCTTCGGGCGCCGACTGGCGCGCGGTGGCGGGACAGGGCCTGACCTTCTTCCTGACCGGCCTGCTCGGCGTCGGCCTCGGGCTGCTGTTCCGCAGTCCCGCGTTCGCGCTCGGGTTCGCACTGGCCTGGACGCAGCTGCTCGAGGGACTCGTCATGCTGATCCCGAAAGTGGGCGACGACATCTACCAGTGGATGCCGTTCTTCGCGGCGAATCAGTTTTCGGGGCCGGATCTGACGGTTTCGATGCTCAAACTCGAACCGCCGTTGGGACCGTGGGGCTATTTGGCTTATTTCGGCGGCATCTGCGTGATTGTTTATGCGGCCGGGCTGATGATCACCCATCGAAGGGATGCGTGAGCTTTTACCGCGGCCAAAGGAGTTAAGTCCACGTTAAGAGCCTGTGGCTTCTCTCACAGGAAGCGGACATACTGTTCCTGACCGGGCGATGCTCGGGATGAGCCGATTTCTCGGCTCTCGGCCCCGGAGGTGATCCTTGACGGTGGATTCCGGTCAGGGAGTGGAACGTATGATCCCGCAAGCCCGCACGGAAAGTATGCAGCCCCGGCTCGAGCCCATGCTCGACCTCGAATGGTCACAGGCGATCGAACTGCCCCGCACGGTGGCGTCCGCGACCCGGCCGTCGGATATCCGCCGCGCCTGGGTGCATCGCGCTCCCGAAGATCTCGTCGTCGCGTTGTATCGCGCGTCGAGCGGAATGCACGGCGAAATTCCCGCGCCTTGGTGGCTCCGCGCCATCGTGGACGGACGGCTCGAATCGCGGGAGCTCGGTTTCCGCATCGAAGATCGCATCGCCGGCCTGCTCGGCAGGCGGCCCGGTTGGGAATTCGTGCCGTGGGCCGCGGACGGTGAATCCGGCTACTGGGAGTTCATGCCTTCCGAACGCGGCGCGTCCGGGCATTCGATCCCGACCACGGTGCTGAACACCAGCCGCCACGACGGCTGGATCGACGTTCTTCCCGCGCATTCCAGCCCGACGCCCGCTCCGATCGCGGTCGGCGGTTTCGCCGGGCTGCGCTCGCGGCTGGGGGAGTTCGAAGCAGTCAGGTAACCGCCGCGTTTAATGGGCTGGTGGAAAACGAGGACCAGCCACGGATGCGCAGCGTGGTCAGCTATGTCAAACGCGGCGGCCGGATGACCGTCGGGCAGCAGCGAGCCTGGAACGAACTCTGGCCGTCGCTCGGCCGCACCGTCGGCGAACTGCCCGAAGGACCGGTGGACTTCGACGACTGGTTCGGCAGGCGGGCCCCGGTGATGGTGGAGATCGGTTCGGGCATGGGCGAGACCACGTCCCAGCTCGCCGCCGCCGCGCCGGAGCTGAACTACGTCGCGGTCGAGGTGTACGACCCGGGGCTCGGCCAGCTGATGCTGCGCGCCGAGAAGCTCGGGGTGGAGAACCTGCGGCTGATGCACGGTGACGCGGTCGTGCTGCTGACCTCGCATGTGGAGCCGGGCTCGCTGTCCGGCGTCCGGCTGTTCTTCCCGGACCCGTGGCCGAAGAAACGGCACCACAAACGGCGGATCGTGCAGCCCGAATTCGTCGCGCTGGTGGCCTCGCGGCTCGCGCCGGGCGGGACCTTCCACATGGCGACCGACTGGGAGAACTACGCCGAGCAGATGATGGAGGTCTGCTCGGCCGAGCCGCTCCTGCGCAACCGCCACGCCGGCGAGCCCGGCGGCTGGGCGCCGCGGCCGGAGTGGCGGCCGATCACGAAGTTCGAGAACCGCGCCGACGTCGAGGGCCGGATCTCGCACGACCTGATCTTCGAGCGGGTTTAGGGCACACAGAAAGGGCCGGTCAGGACGTCCCCACGTCCCCTGACCGGCCCTTTCTTCACACCCCCGCGCCTTGGAACGCCCCCTGCGCGTCCCCGGTGCCCGTTCGTCCCTCCCCCGACAGAGAGACGACCGGGCACCCGGCCTCGTGGATGTGATCACCCGACTCCACCCACGAGACCTGCCCGCCCAGGCGCCATGACGCCATTCGGGCGAATCTTTTTTCTATTCGTCGGCCAAGGGCTCCGACTGCACCCGCTTGAGCGCCGGGGTCGAGACGGATGCCCCGAGCAACGCCACCCCGATTCCCAGCACCACGGGCGCCAGCAGCCACGGGCTCAGCACGACCGACTCCTTCTCGACCAGGCTGTAGAGCCCCATCCCCACGCCGATCCCGACCACCCCCGCGCCGATGGTGGCCACCATCGCGGGCAGGGCCGCTTCCATCCGCAACGCCCTCGCCAGCACCCGGACCGGTGTCCCGGCCGCGATGAGCGCCCCGAAGGTGCGGCGGCGGTCCATCACCGAACCCGCGGTCGCCACGGCCGCGCTGCAGCCGGCGAGCACGCCGGCGGCGATCAGGCCGATGACGGTGACCCGGCGCAGGTCGCCGAGCTCCTGCTGCTGGCCGATCAGGTGCAGGCCGCGGCTGCCGACCTCCTGGCCGGGGGCCGCGCCGACCAGCGCGGTCCGCACGACCTCGGCGTTGTCCGGGGTCGTCGGCACGATCACGTCGAAGCGCTCCGGCGTGACCCCCGCGGGCACCAGGGCCGGGTCGATGACGATCGTGCTGGACGTGTCCTCGTCACCCTGCGGGAAGAGGTGCACGGGAGCCTTCGGATCCAGCTGCGGACCGGCCTTGTCGTACTCCGACAGCACGCGGTACTCCGCCGGGTTGATGGCGTACCTGCTGTAGATCGCCGGGCCCGGCTGGCAGGAGCCGCCGATGTTCACCCGCAGGAGTTTCGAGGCGTCCTCGCAGGTCATCACGAAGGCCCGGTTCAGATTCTGCGAGCGGGTGCCCGGTTCGCCGGTGGACAGGTAGACCTGCCCGACCGCAATGGCCTTCTCGCTGATCCCGTAGCGGGCGAGGGACGCGTTGGTCTGGTCGGCGACCTGCCGCGCCTGGGTCGCGTCGGATTGGGCGTAGAGGACGTTGTCCTTGAAGGTCCGGCCACCACCCGCCATCGACTCGAACGAGGGCAGCAGGGTGAGCGCCATCGAGCCGGTGAAGACGGCGAGCACGACACCCGCTGTGGCGCGGTAAGCGCTCTTCGGGTCGTCGCGGAGCCTGCGCCCGGCCAGCAGCGACGCCGGTTTGCGCCAGATCCGGACGAACGTGCCACCGACCGCCGAGGTGACCCACGGTCCGATGATCGCGGCCGAGCCGACCAGGAGGAACAGTCCGAGCATCACCATCGGCAGGCTGGCGTTGTCCTGGGTGATCGCGAACAGGAAGAAGGCACCGGCCACGGGGACCGCCAGCAGCCGCCACCAGTGCAGCGGCTTGCGAGCGTGCGCCGAGGCCGCGAACAGCGGCGTCTTCAGCACGCGGCGGATACCGAGGACCCCGGCGAGGACGACCAGCAGCGGGATCGCGATGGCGACCGCGATGGTCGAGCCGACCGACAGGCTGAAGTCCGACGCGAGCCAGGTCCCGCCAGCCCACGGGACGAACGTGGAGAGCCCTTGCAGGGCGGGCGCCACGAGGATGCCGAGCAACGCGCCGACGGTCGCGGACAACGCCGTTTCGGCGGCGACGATCTTCGTCACCTGACCGGGAGTCGCCCCGGCGAGCCGGAGCGCGGCCATCCGCAGCTCACGCCGGGCGGCGGTGAGCCTGGCCGAAGACGCGACGAGCACCAGGCTCGGCACGAGCAGGACGATGACGCCGACCCAAGCGAGCAGTTCGAGCATCGGGTCGGGTTTCGCCTGCGTGTTGGGGAAGCCGTCCGCGGCGAGCGCCGTCTGCGGCATCGACTCCGGGGTGTGGCCGACGACGGCGACCAGCTGCTCCGGATACATCAGCGATTCAGGACCGAGGGCGTCGACGAGTTTGCCGAACCGGTCGCCGAGCTGCGCCTGCGGCGCGGACTGGATCAGTTTCCCGAGTTCGGGGGAAACGATCGACTCGCCGGGGGCGGGCAACCTCGGGATGCCCGGCGGCAGGCTGAGCATCGGCACGGTGCCGGTCAGGGCGATGTCGACGCGGATGATCTCGCGGTCGCCCGAGTAGTCCTTGTTCGACGCCATCAGCAGCGGCGCCGGACGCTGGCTCTCCCCGGATTGGGAGTAGTAGCTGCCGATGTCCTGCCAGATCGCCCGCTGGGAACGCGCCTGCGTGGCACCGGGAAGAGAGGCGAGCAGGAGCACCAGACTGGTCGCGACGGCGACCCCGACCGCGGTGAGGATGGCCGACGTGCGGGTCCGGCGGTCGACCCGGAGCACCCGCATGGCCAGCTGGAAGCTGTTCATTACGCGGCCAGCCTCGTCGCGATCAGGCCGTCCCGGATGGAAACGGTGCGCGGCATGGCTTCGGCGAGCTCGCGGTCGTGGGTCACCACGATCACCGCGGCGCCGCTGTCGGCGGCCGCGGCGAGCAGCGCGTCCATGGTGGCGCGGCCGGTGCGGGTGTCGAGCGCGCCGGTCGGCTCGTCGGCGAAGATCACCTTCGGCCGGTGCGTCAGCGCGCGGGCGATCGCGACGCGTTGCGCCTCACCGCCGGAAAGTTCGCCGGGGCGGCGCTTCTCCTTGCCCGCGAGGCCGAGCTTCGCCAGCCATTCGCGGCCGGCTTCGATGGATTCCTTGCGCCCCTTGCCACCCAGCAGCGACGGCAGCGCGACGTTCTCTTCGGCGCTCAGTTCGGCGACGAGCATCCCGGACTGGAACACGAAGCCGAACTCGGTGCGCCGCAGTTCGCTGCGCTTGCGCTCGTTGAGCTGGTCGACGCGCTGGCCCGCCAGGAAGATCTGCCCGGAGTCGGCGCGGAGGATCCCGGCGAGCACGTGCAGCAGGGAGGTCTTGCCCGAGCCGGAGGGCCCGACGATGGCGACCGCGTCACCCGCCTGGATGTCGATGTCGATCCCGGCCAGCGCGTGCTGTGTGCCGTACCGCTTCACCAGCCCGCGGCCCGAAAGCACCGGCTGCCCTGTCCACTGTGGATCAACCACCGTGATTCTCCCTAGTCAGTCACTGTGTGTTCCGCTTCGGTGAAGAGCTTCGCGGTGAACCACCTGTGTCCACTTCGGGCAGACGGCCAGTGCTGATCACCCGCGCATCGGCCGATCGGCCGACCCGGCTCGGGCCGGTCGGCCAAGGTGCGGACGGCGGCCGATCCTCTACCGTCACGGTGTGACAGCAGGTCCGGCCCAGAACAAGTTCACCGCGCGGGTGAGTGCGCTCGCGCGACGGATCGGCATGCCCGCCGTCGTCCTGCTGGCCGCGCTCGCGTTCGACCTGGTCTTCGTGACCGACGCGGCTTTCGACGACACGGGCCCCCGCGGCATCGATCTCCTGCTGTTCCCCGGCATTTTCGCGATGGTGTTCTGCGCGCTCTGGGCGCAGAAGCGGGCCGCCGTCGCCGCCGTCGCGGCCTCGGTCGTGCTGGTGGCGTACACGCTGGTCGTCCGGTACTTCAACATCCCGACCTACTCGAGCGTGCTCGCGCATCTGTCCATCACCGAGGTGGTGGCGGGGGTCGAGATCCTGTTCTACGCCGCGCGCCGGACACGACCGGGGGTCGCCTTCGCCGTGATCTCCGGTCTGGTGCTGGCCACGTTGACCGCGGTGTCCGGCCGGTACTTCTCCGGCAGCGATTCGAACGGCACCATGGCGCAGGCGATGCTGTTCGGCGGCATCCTGCTGGGTGGCACGCTGATCTTCGCGATCCCCGGCCGCGACCGCACGGCGCATCCGAAACGCTACGAGAAGCTGCAGAAGCTCAACAAGCTGGTGATGGGCCAATGGCCGCTCATCGGTCTGCTGGGTGTCGCGCTGATCCTGGAGTTCGGCTTCACCTACGAGAGCGGGGCGCACGGCTTCCCGATCCTGGTCTGCTCGATCGTCGCGGCGATCATCGCGGTCGCCGCGCCGCGCCGGCCCGCCGATGCGATGGTCGCGCTCACCGCGGTCATGCTGCTTTCGGCTCTGGTGACGCCGTTCCTGCGGCTCCGCTACGACTACGCCACCCCCGGCGGGGTGCCGGGGACGCAGATCGTCGCGGGGATGGGGCTGGTCGTCACCCTGGTCCGGGCGGTCGGGCTCAGCAAGGCCGTGTCCCGGATCGCGGGGCTTTCCGCCGTGGTCGCCGTGGCCGCGATCCTCAACACCAAACGGCCGGGTCCCAGGCTGATGACCGACCCGGACGAGATCGCCGGTCTCGCCGTCGCGGCGGTGCTGCTGCTCGGTATCTCGGTGGCGGTCGGCCTGGCGCTGCGTTCGCGGGATTCGGAGCGCACGCAGGTCATCCAGTCGGCGATCAGTGACGCGCAGACGTCGGAACGGATGGCGCTGGCGCGGGAACTGCACGACGTGGTCGCCCACCACGTCACCGGGATCGTCGTGCAGGCGCAGGCGGCGAAGATGATGGGTGAGAAGAACCCGCAGGTCGCGGTCGAGGCGATGGGCCGGATCGAGGACGCCGGGGTGGAGGCGCTGGCGGCGATGCGGCGGCTCGTGCGGAGTATGCGCGGCGACGCCCCGGCCGGGAGCAGCGAATTCAGCGAACAGGCCACCACCGATCTCGCCGCCGACCTGCGGACGCTGATCGAACGGTCGAACCACGGCGTGAAGACGTCGATGAAGCTCGAACTGCCGTCGAACGTGCCGCACGAGGTCGGGCGGTCGGCGTTGCGGCTGGTGCAGGAGTCGCTGACGAACGTCGGCAAGCACGCGTCGGGGGCGAAGGAGGCGCTGGTCATCGCCGAGGTGACCGGGAACGAACTGCACCTCCAGGTGACCGATGACGGACGCGAACCCCAGCGGCGTCCGGCGGGCGGGTCGGGCGGCTACGGTCTGATCGGCATGCGCGAACGGGTCGCCCTGCTGCACGGCCGGCTTTCCGCCGGGCGGGCGCCGGGCGGCGGATGGCGCGTCGAAGCGTGGCTACCACTTGAAGGAGAAGAGTGATCCGGGTATTGATCGCCGACGACCAGGACATGGTGCGGATCGGCTTCCGGATGATCCTGGACGCGCAGGACGACATCGAGGTGGTCGCCGACGTGGCGGACGGCGTCTCGGCGGTCGCGAAGGCGCGGGAACTGCGGCCGGACGTCTGCCTGCTGGACATCCGCATGCCCGGGATCGACGGGCTCGAGGTCACCAAGCAGCTGGCGGGCCCGGACGTCGCCGATCCGCTGAAGGTGGTGGTGGTGACGACGTTCGACCTCGACGAATACGTGCACACCGCGCTGCGGAACGGTGCGAGCGGCTTCCTGCTGAAGGACGCCGGACCGGCGTTGCTGATCGAAGCCGTGCGCGCGGCTGCGCGCGGGGACGCGCTGGTGTCGCCGCAGATCACCGTCCGGCTGCTGAAGCATTTCGACGGCGGGACGGTGAAACGCGACGTCAGCCCGCCTTCGGAGCCGCTGACCGCGCGGGAGCTGGATGTCGTGAAGGCGGCCGCGAAGGGGCTGACGAATACCGAGATCGGGGCCGAGCTGTTCCTGTCGCTGTCGACGGTGAAGACGCATCTGGCCTCTGTGCAGGGGAAGGTCGGTGCGCGGAACCGGGTGGAGATCGCGGCGTGGGCGTGGCGGAGCGGAGTTGTGGACTGACCGTAAGCTCGGCGGCATGCAACGCCGTTTCCACGCTCCTGTCGTTCTCCCCGCCGACCCCGCCTGCTCGTTGCTGCGTGACGCCGTGGTCGACGTGGACGAGGCGGGGCGTATCACCCATGTCGGTCCCGCTTCCGAGGCGCCCGAAACGTCCGCTCCCGTGACCCGGTTGAGCGGCATCCTTCTGCCCGGTCTGGTCAACGCGCACGCGCACAGTCCGATGACGCTGCTGCGCGGGATGGGCGGCGACCTGCCGCTGCTGCCGTGGCTGACCGAGATCATCTGGCCGACCGAAGCGAAGCTGAAGCCGGCCGACATCCGCACCGGCATGCTGCTGGGCTCGGTCGAGATGCTGCGGCACGGTGTCACGACGAGCGCGGAGATGTACTTCGAGGGCGAGCAGCTCGCCGACGCGGTGCTCACCACCGGTGGCCGCGTGGTGCTGGGTCCGCCGATCATGGAACTGCCCGGGATGGATTGGCGCGCGATGCTGAAGAGCATCGAGCGCTGGATCGACACCGACGGCCTGCGGTTCGGGCCGGGCGAGCGGATCGAGGTCGGTTATGGGCCGCACTCGGCGTACATGCTGAACGAAGAGGCGCTGCGGGCGACCGCGGAATCGGCGGCCGAGCGAGGCGCACTGGTGCAGATCCACGTGGCCGAGGCGGCGCTCGAAGACGTCAAGCAGCGTGAAGCGCACGGCTCGGTGCCCGCGCTGCTGGAGAAGGTCGGGATGCTGCGGGGCCGGACGCTGGCCGCGCACGCGATCCACCTGTCCGACGAGGACATCGCGCTGTTCGCCGCGCGCGGTGTCGGGATGGCGCACTGCCCGGGCTCGAACGCGAAGCTCGCTTCGGGCATCGCGCGCGTGACGGAGCTTCGCAAGGCGGGTGTCGCGATCGGGCTCGGCACGGACGGCCCGGCGTCGAACGACGACATCGACCTGTGGGAGGAGCTGCAGCTCTCCGCGATGTTCGCGCGGCTCGCGACCGGCGACTCGACCGTGCTGACCGCGGCCGACGCGTTCCTGCTCGGCACCCGCGGCGGCGCGGACGCGCTGGGCCGGACCGACATCGGCGCGCTGGAAACCGGCCGGTGGGCGGACATGGTGCACGTCGACCTCGACGACCCGGCCTTCGCGGCCGGTATCGACGTGCCGGACGTGCAGCTGCTCTCGAACCTGGTGTGGGCCGCGGGCTCGCGCCGCGTGCGCGACGTGTGGGTCGCGGGCGAGCAGGTCGTCGGCGACGGCGAATCCCTGCGCGTGGACCGCGCCCAGGTGCAAGCCGAAGTCGCCGACACCTCCGCACGCCTTCGCTCTTGACTCACCTACCCAGCCCCCCACCCGTCCCAGGGGGCGGCCCCGAAGCCAGTCTATCGGGGGTGGGGGCCAGGGCCTGGGGAAAAGTGCTGTTCAGGGGCTAGTTGTCCACAATGGGGCGGGGCTGTGGACAACTGAGCTGGGCTCGTGCGCCCAATGTGGCATTGGGGACGTTGAGTGGCTCCGATGCCGCATTGGGGGCACACGAGCGGCCGGCAGAGAACGAAGCCGCGTCAGACCAGGCCCCGTGGCCGGAGGGTCACCTCGGTCGGGTGCGCGTCGCCGGTCGCGGAGACCGCGGCGAGGACGGCGGCCGCGACGGATTCGGGGCGCAGGAAGCGTTCCGGCTCGTACGCGCGGCCTTCGTCGGCGATGATCGCCTGCTGCATTTCGGTGTCCGTGCGGCCGGGGTAGATCGACGTCACCCGAAGCGTGGACTCCTCCTCCCGCAGCGAGTCGGCGAAGGCGCGCACGGCGAATTTGCTCGCGGCGTACGGACCCCAGCCCGGGCGGGCGTTCTGCCCGGCACCCGAGTTGATCACGACGACGTGCCCCTTCGAAGCACGCAGCGCGGGCAGTAGCCGCCTGGTCAGCGTGACGACGGCGAGCACGTTGACCTCGAAGTTCGCTCGCCAGTCGGCGTCGGTCGCGGTCTCGACCGTGCCGAGCCGCGCCACACCCGCCGAGTGCACCAGCACGTCCAGCTCGCCGAATTCGGCCGTCGCCGTTTCCAGCGCCTCGTCGTCGGTCAGGTCGATCGGCCACGGCCGCGCGTCGGGCAGCGTCTCCGCGAGTTCGCCGAGCGCGTCGGCGTCGCGACCGCCGAGCAGCAACCGGTGGGTCGGAGCGAGCGCGCGGGCGGTCGCGGCACCGATGCCGCGGGTGGCGCCGGTGACGAGAGCCAGGGGGAGATCAGCCATACCCGCCACGCTAGTACGGCGGTCTCACGTGCTCGAAAGCGGAACTCGCGTGATTGAACGGCGAACTCGCGTGATTGGAAGGCGAACTCGCGTGATTGGGGGGCGATCTCGCGTGATCAGGGGGCGCACACGACGGGAGGGGTCGCGACCCGCGGGAACCGCACGGAGCCGCGCGTGAAGGAACCGGTGAGGTTGTCCGCGAAGCGGGCGGCGGTGAGGGGGTCGCGCACCGAAGCGTCGATCGCGCGAAGGGCCGGGCAGTCGAGCGCGGCGCGGGCGGCGGCGACGTCCTCGGCGCGGGCCGGGCCGCCTTCGGCGATCGGGAGGCGGGCGGAGTTCGCCAGTTCCCAGACCGGCGGCAGCCATTTCTGGTGGCCGGGGCGGCCGTTGGGGAGTGATGTCGAATGCGCGGCGAACGGGTTGGCGAGGCCGTAGCCGTCGCGCAGCCGCACGTCGAGCGGGATCAGCAGGCCGAGGGCGCCCATGCTGTCCGCCGCGACGGTGACGTACGGCCGGTCCGTCGGGTACGCGTACCAGCGCCTGGTCGCGTAGTCCTGGACCAGCACCGCCGGGCCGACCACGCCGTGAACGGCTTCCAGCGCCGACGGCATCAACGGGTGGTCGGCGTAGTCGTCGGCCAGGACCGGGTGTTCGTGCCCGGTCGACCGCGACCAGAACGCTCGCTCGTCCGTGACGCCGACGGCGCGCGGAGAAGCCGAGGACTCCGGACGAAGCGACGCGGCGGCCACGAACGCCCAGATCCCGACGACGACCAGGAGCGCCACGGTCCGCCTCGTCACCGGCAAGGCCAGCACGGGCAGCAGCAGGCAGAACAGCGCCGGGAGCAGCATGCGCCCGTGCATGAAATCCCCGCCGACGCGGATCACGTACCCCGCGAGCAGCACCGCGCCGACGAGCGGGACCGCGGTGAGCACCACGAACGTCTTGTCCACAGTGGACGAAACCGTGGCGGCCGCGACGGCGAGCACCAGCACCGGGAGCCACAGCCAGTACGGCTGGACGAGATCCACCAGATAGGCCCAGCCGCGGGCCCAGTTCGCCTCCGACGCTTCCTTGACCAGGGCGGTGTTCGGCGTCAGCAGGCCGTAGTAGCCCATGCGGAACACCTGATACGCCAACGGGAGCGCGCCCGCCACGGCCAGCAGGCCCAGCGCACGACGACGCCCCGGACGCATCAGCACGAGCAGCGCCACCAAGGCGACGACGCTGAACAGCGCGAGATCCGGCCGCACCAACGGCCCGAGGCCGGCGACCAGCGCGACCGGCCAGGTGCGCAGATAGTCCACTGTGGACACTCGGCGGACGAGCAGCCACCAGGTGCCGCCCAGCCACAACGTGATCAGGCCGGTTTCCAGCCCGGACGTCGCGAAGTCGCGGAACGGCGGCAGCGCGCAGACCATCAGCGCCCCGGCGGGTGCGAGGCCGTGGAACGCCAGCGGCTGGTACAGCCGCCGGGCGCCGTCCAGGCCGAAGAACAACCCGGCGACGGAGAAGACCAGCCCGGTGACCACGGAGATCCACTCCAGCGGCACCCCCGGAATCAGCCCGAGCACGCTCAGCACCGCCGTCCACAAAGGACTGGTGTTCGTCTCGACACGTTCGCCGATGTTGAACACCGGCCCGTTGCCCGCGAGGATCTGGCGGACCGTGCGCAGCACGATCAGCCCGTCGTCGCTCATCCAGCGACGGCGCCAGGCCAGGTCGGCGTAGACCATCAGCACCAGGCCGAACCCGAACCACGTCCACGGCCGGCGGAACCAGGCGCGCGAAGGCCAGTCGGGCGTGTTCTCGCCCGTGGTCGTGTTCGTCTGCGTCATGACCCCGCCCGGCTCGGTTGCGTGCGCAGGAGATCAGGTCCGCGGCCCGCGCGTCAAACCGCCCGTGCGGACAGACAGGCCTGTGGCCATTTCCTCCCTTCCATGGTCAGCCGCGCGACGACCTCGAAGCCGGCCAGACCCAGCAGGTCGGCGATCCGGCCGGGATCGAGCAGGTAGGCGTCGTAGCTGACGGGGTGGCCGTACGCCGTCTCCGGGCTCAGCCGCTCGTCACCGACGTGGAATCCGACCAACAGACGGCCTCCGGGCGCGAGCGTGCGGCGGAACTCCGCGAAGACCTCGGGGAGTACCTCCGGCGGCAGATGGAAGATCGACCACCAGGCGACGAGACCGCCCAACGAGCCGTCGCGGAACTCCAGGGCCGTCATCGAGCCGACGGAAAACCGCTGTTCAGGGAACTGACGACGGGCCACTTCGATCATTTTCGGCGACAAGTCGACACCCGTGACGTCGAGGCCGAGCGACGCCAGATGGGCGGTGACGTGCCCGGGACCGCAACCGACGTCGGCGACCGGGCCGCGTACCTGTTCGGCGAACGCGGCCAGCATCGCGCGGCTGATCGGCTCCTGGTCGAAGCGCGGGCCGATCAGCGCGGCGTAGTCCTCGGCGACGGTGTCGTAGGACTCGCGGATGGCATCGAGATGAGTGGTCACGGTGGGCGACGCTAGCGGCACCCACCGACAATTCACGGTTCGAGCAGCCCGGCGTCCCTGGTCAGATCCTCCGGCGCCGCCACCGCGGCCACCGGCGTGCACCCGGTCGCGGGATCCGCCGCCGAATCCGTGCCGTCGTGGTGCGCGGCACCGGATCGGGTCAGCTGACGCGAGCCGACGTCGAAGCACACCTGGTACGAGCCCGGAGCCAGCCGCTCGAAGGCGTACCGACCGTCCGGCCCGGTGACGGCCGAGCCGACCTCCTTGCCCGACGCGTCCTTCAAAGTCACCTTCACGTCCGGGACGCCGAGTTCGTCGCGGCTTTGGAGGCCGTCCTTGTCCTTGTCCAGCCACACGAAGTCGCCCAGCCTGCTCGTCGGCGCGTTCAGCCCCGCCGCGAGCGTCAGGTCGACGCGGTTACGCGGGCCGACGGTGGTGGTCGCGGTGCAGCCGGTCGCCGGGTCGGCGTCCGAATCCTTCGTGTCGTCGCCCGCGTCCTTGGCCGTATACGTGAACGGAAGCCCGGCGATGTCGAAGCAGACCTGGTAGATGCCGTCCTTCAGCTTGGTGAAGCGGTACTTGCCGCCGGCGTCCGTGGCGATCGTCCCGAGCGCCTTGCCCGACGCGTCCTTCAACGTCACCTTCACGCCCTGGACGCCCGGCTCCCCGGCGTCCTGCAGGCCGTTCCGGTCGACGTCGTCCCAGACGAACTCGCCGATCTCGTCGATCGCGGGCGGCGGGGTGACCTTGATGGTGGTGGTCGCCTTCTTCTTCGGCAGGGTGCCGCTGGAGACGGTCACGGTGCTGACGTGGCCGTTGTCCGCTTCGGTGACGTTCTTGTGGTCGCAGGTGACGGTCGCGGACTTGCCGCTTTCGAGGCTCGCGATCGGCGTGGGTTTCACGTCGCAATACGGGTCGTCGACCTTGACGTCGGTCAGCGTCGTGGTGCCGTCGTTGGTGACCGTGAACCGGTAGTTCGCGGTGGCGCCCGCCTCGATGGTGGCCGTGGCGCCCCAGGCGCCGCTCGCCGGATCCCGCACCTCCGCCTTCGCCGAGAACGAGGCGACCTGCAGGTGGACGCAGTCCCACATGACCCAGTTGCGGTCGGTGGCGGCGAAGAACTTCACGGAGCCGGCCGACGGCGGGGCGGTGGACGGCGGGAAGTCCTGTCGCGCCAGCGCGCCGTCGGTTTCGACGGCGTGCGTGACCTTGAGCTTGTTCTCCAGGACGACCTTGCCGGAACCGTCGTAGAACCGCAGTCCTGTTTCTTGGACGGCGTCCGTGCGCTGGAGGTTCGTGCCGGTCCAGTCGGTCAGCGTGTAGACGCCCTCGGGCACGAACTTCAGCGCCGCGTAGGCGGTGCTGATCATCTTGTCCGGTGTCGCGATCAGGGCGTACTTGCCGCCGTCGGGCTGGTAGCCACTCGCCGTCGACAACCGGGGTTGCTTGCTCCTCGGCGTGCCCGGCGGCACCGGGGCGGCCGGGCTGAACGTGTACCCGGCGGGCGGGCTGCCCTGCTCGACGCTCGGGTTCGGCGCGGCGCCGCCGGTGCAGCCCGACGGGACGGCCGTCGCCTGCGCGTACGAAGGGACGAAGCCGGAGACGAGCGCGCCTGCCGCGATGAACACCAGTGCCCTTTTCACAGGGCTGAAGCTAATGAGCTCGGCGGGCTTCCGTCATCACCGAACGGTGTCGTCCGGCGCCCCGATCAGGGAGAACAAGTCTCGCCGAGAGTGATCGGGGCGCCGGAGGCCACTACTTGACGCCGATACGGCCGACCTGGCCCCAGCGGCCCTTCTTCCACACCGACACGATCGCCGGTCGCGGCTGCGAAGTGCCGCCGTCCGGCCAGTGCGACGTCGGGTTCGCGGAGCTGGCCGCGTCCTCACCCGGGTGCTGCACGGCGACGAGCACCAGGTGGTCGGTCACCACCGGGCCGCAGCATTCCGCGCCGACCGGGACCGACAGGAACTGCTTGACGTGCCCGCGTTCCGGACCGTCGACCGGCACCGAGAACAGGCCGTCGTGGGAGCCGAGCGCGTTGCCGTCGGTGGAGATCCACAGGTTGCCGTGCCGGTCGAACGCGACGTTGTCCGGGCAGGAGATCGGGCTGACCTGCTCCTTCGGGAAACCGCCGAAGTAGGTGTCCGCCGTCTTCGGGTCACCGCAGACCAGCAGGAGCCGCCAGGAGAACTTCGTCGACGCGGCGTCGCCCCGGTCCTCTTCCCATTCGAGGACGTGGCCGTTGCGGTTGTTCGGCCGCGGGTTCGCCTCGTCGACGTTCGCCTTGCCGGCGGGGCCACGCTGGCTGTTGTTGGTCAGCGCGGCGTAGATCCGGCCGTTGACCGGGTTCGGCTCGATGTCCTCGGGGCGGTCCATCTTGGTCGGCTGGACCTTGTCCGCCGCCTGCCTCGTGAAGACGTAGACCTCTTCGGCGGTGAAACCGTCCACAAAGGACTGATTCCCGGCGGCCAGCGGGATCCACTCGCCGACGCCGTCGAATTCGCCGTCCGACGGCAGTTTGCCGGTGCCGTCGATCTCGGCGGCCGGGCTGTCGCCGGTGAAGCGGGCGACGTACAGGGTGCCGTCGTCGAGCAGCGCCGAGTTGTGGCGGCGCGCGTGCGCGCTCTTGCCCGGCTTGTACTTGCCCTTGGAGACGAACTTGTAGATGTACTCGAAGCGCTCGTCGTCACCGGAGTAGACGGCGACGCGGCCGTCCTTGGTGATCTTGACGTTCGCGGCCTCGTGCTTGAACCGGCCGAGCGCGGTGTGCTTGATCGGCGTCGAGTTCGGGTCGTTCGGGTCGATCTCGACGACCCAGCCGAAGCGGTTGGCCTCGTTGGGCTCCTGCGCGAGGTCCCAGCGCTTGTCGAACCGCTCCCACTTACGGGTGCTGGCGGCGCCGGAGAAGCCGTACCGCTTCAGGCGCGCGGCCGCGACCGGGTCGGTGACGCTCGCCGCGTTGGCGAAGTACTGGTTGACGTTCTCCTCACCGGAAAGCACGGTGCCCCAAGGGGTCACGCCGCCGGCGCAGTTGTTCTGCGTGCCGAAGACCGTGCGGCCGGTCGGGTCCGCGGAGGTCTTGAGGAACTTCGAGCCCGCCGCCGGGCCGCGCACCTCGAAGGGGGTGTTCAGCGTGATGCGGCGGTTGAACGGGCTCGGCACGGTGCGCAGCGCGCCGCCGATCGGGTCGCGGAAGGCCTGGACGACCGAAAGACCGTGCGCGGCCCACGCGATCTTGACCTGCTCCTCGGTCGGGTTCGCCGGGTCGTACTGGTCGGCCGGGAACATGTGGACCTCGGTGGTGTACTCGTGGTTCACCACCAGCAGGTTGCGGATGCCCAGCGGATCCTGCGGGATCAGGCCGACGAAGTCGTTGTTGTAGCCGAACTGCTTCGCCTGCGCGGCCGCGGTCTGCTTGCGGAAGTCGAACTTCGGGGCGCCGGATTCGACCGCGTCGCCCCAGCGGATGACGACGCGCTGGTCGTACCCCTCGGGGATGGTGATCGCGTCGAGCGTGTTCGGCGGCACCGCTTCGAAGTCGGTGCCGGGCACCGGACGCCCGGGGCGGCCCGGCTTGCCGCGACCGGCGGCGGAGACGTCAGCCGGGGTTTCGGCGGCGGCCGTACCGGACAGCGCGGCGAAACCACCGGCGGTCGCGGCCAGCACGGCGCTCGCCTTCAGCGCGCCACGACGGGAAAGCATGTTCTTGACGACGTCGCCGAAGTACTCGTTGTCCGACGTGTTCGGCTCGGGGTGGGCGCACGCGTTGCCGCAGCGGTACTCGCAGGTGACCGCGGAGCGGCCACCGGGGTGGGAGGTGATCAACGGCAGGAGCCGCTGAGGCTCGAAGGACACAGGGCCTCCATGGTCGCGGTGGGTACACGTAGTCCAGTCGGGGGAACGCCGTGACGTTAAGCGACCAAAACGATCCGGCCCTGGCCAGAAGATGAACAGCGCGCGAACGAGCGATGGCGCGCTGCCGGACCTGGCAGCGCGCCATCGACCAAAAGTACTGCTAGATCGTTGCTTTTCGACTAAGAGCCGATGTCGGACAGCCCGTGCCTGCCCGGTTTCCAGACCGCCACCACCGAGGGACGGGGCTGGTTTTCGCCGCCGTCCGGCCAATGGGAGGCCGGTTTGTCGGCGTTCGCGCCGTCGACTTCACCCGGATGCTGGACACAGACCGTGACGATCTTCCGCTCGACGATCGGACCGCAGGTCTCCGCGCCGCGGGGCACGGTGAGGAACAGCTTCAGCTCGCCGCGGTTGCGGCCCTCCAGCGGCACCGAGTAGAGGCCGTCGTTGATGCCGAGGGCGCCCGCCGAGTCGGTGGAGATCCAGAGGTTGCCGTGCCGGTCGAAGGCCACGTTGTCCGGGCTGGAGATCGGCGAGACCTGATCCTTGGGGAAGCCGGCGAAATAGGTGTCCGGCGAGGCCGGATCGCCGCACACCAGGAAAAGCCGCCAGCCGAACGTCAACGCGAGCGCGTCCCCGCGCCGTTCTTCGAGCTCCAGCACCTGGCCGTGCTTGTTGTTCAGCCGCGGGTTGGGCTCGGTGGCGCCCTCCTTGCCGGGGTTGCCGCGCTCGACGTTGTTGCTGAGCGCGCAATAGATCCGGCCGGTGTACGGATGGGCCTGGATGTCCTCGGGACGGTCCATCTTCGTGGCGCCCACCCGGTCGGCCGCCTCGCGGGTGAAGACGTACACCTCTTCGGCGGTCATTCCGTCCACAAAGGACTTGTTCCCGGACGCCAGCGGGATCCACTCGCCACCGCCGTCGAATTCGCCGTCACTGGGCAGTTTCCCGGTGCCGTCGATCTCGGAGACCGGGCTGTCGCCGGTGAACCGGCCGACGTAGAGCGTGCCGTCGTCGAGCAGGGTCATGTTGTGGCGGCGGGCATGCGCGCTGTCGCCCGGCTTCATGCGCCCCTTGGAGATGAACTTGTAGATGTACTCGAAGCGCTCGTCGTCGCCGGAATAGGCGACCACGCGGCCGTCCTTGGCGACGCGGATGTTCGCCGTCTCGTGCTTGAACCGCCCGAGATGCGTGTGCTTGACCGGGGTGCTGTCGGGATCGTTCGGATCCAGTTCGATCACCCAGCCGAAGCGGTGGGCCTCGTTCGGTTCCCTGGCGATGTCCCAGCGCGCGTCGAACCGCTCCCACTTGCGGGTGGTCGCGGTGCCCTTGATGCCGTACCGCGCGTAGCGCTTGCGCTTGACGGGGTCGGTCACCGTTTCGGCGTTCCCGAAGTACTGGTTGATGTTCTCTTCGCCGGACAGGATCGTGCCCCACGGCGTGACGCCGCCCGCGCAGTTGTTCATCGTGCCCAGCACCACCGTGCCGGTGGGATCGGCGGCGGTCTTGAGCAGATCGCTGCCCGCGGCGGGACCGGTCACCTTGAACGGCGTGTGCAACGTGATCCGCCGGTTGTAGCGGGACATCTTCGGCCGCAGGTGCCCGGTGTCGCGTCCGCGCGACACCTGGACGACGGTCAGCCCGTGGGCCGCCCACGCGATCTTGACCTGTTCCTCGGTCGGGTTGTCCTTGTCGTAACCGCGGAACATGAACTCTTCCGAGGTGTACTCGTGGTTCGTGACCAGGAGGGAAGTGAGGCCCGAGTGGTCGAGCGGCAACAGCGCGGCGAAGTCGCAGTTGTAGCCGAACTGCTTCGCCTGCGCCTCGGCGGTCTGGTGGTCGAAGTCGAATTCGGGCGCACCGGGCAGCACCGCGTCACCCCAGCGGATCACGATGCCCTGTTCGTAGCCCTCGGGCACCACGACGGCGTCGAGCGTATTCGGCTGGACCCGCTTGTAGTCGGTGCCGGGTGGCGGTTTCGGCCGTCCCTCGGGAGCGGCGGACGCCGGCGCCGCGAGCGCGAGCGGCGTCCCTGCGGCCAGTGCGACGACGGCCGTCGCCTTCAGCGCGCCACGGCGGCTCACCGCGCCGAGCACGTCGGCGAAGGTGGGGTTGTCCGACGTGTTCGGCGCGTCGTGGAAGCACGCGTCGCCACAACGATAGGTACAAGTCACTGACGCCCGGCTTGGTGAGTGGCCGGCCAGTAACGGAAGGAACTTCACGCGGACCTCCGCATCTGCAGTTCGGGAGGTCGACGCTAAGGCACCGGACCAACGGGAGGAAACCCCTCGTTGGTCCGGTGTTCACCTTTTGTTCCGATTTACATCTCTTCGCCGACGAGGACCGCTTCGGCCGGGATCGTGTGCGGGTCGGCGGTCTTCTCGCGGATCGTCAGCAGGGCTCCGGCGAGCACGCACAGGACCGCGGCGATCACGAACGGCGCCTGCTTCGCACCGAACCACTCGGCCAGGTGACCGACGACGGTCGCGGCGACCGCGCCGCCGAGCCAGCGGCAGAAGTTGTACCCGGCGCTCGCGACCGGACGCGGGGCACCGCTGATCGACATGGCCGTGCCGGTGAAGAGCGTGTTGAGCAGGCCGGACACCAGACCGGACAGGATGATGCCGACGACCAGCACCGGCTTGCTCGGGATCGCCATGATCAGCAGCAACACGGCGTACCCGAAGACGGCGACCACGGTCGCGTGCCGTTCACCGAGCTTCGCGGCGAGTTTCGGCGCCAGCACCACACCCGCGACGGCGACCGAAAGGCCCCAGCCGCAGAAGATCAGGCCGACGGCGACGGCGCTCCACTCCAGCACGAACGGCGACCAGGCCAGCACCACGAAGAACGCGGCCGTGTAGAGCGCGGAACCGATCGACGTGCGCAGCAGCCCGCCGTGCTTGAGCGCGCGGAACGGGTCGAGCAGGCGGATCTTCGGCCGCTTCTCCTTCGCGTCACCGGTCAGGAAGATCGAGCAGAGCACGAGACCGCACAGCATCAGCAGCGAGGTGCCGAGGAACGGACCGCGCCAGGAGATGCTGCCGAGCAGGGCACCCAGCAGCGGGCCGACCGCGAGACCGACGCCGAGCGCGGCTTCGTACAGCAGGATCGCGCCTGCCTGGCCGCCGGTCGCGGCGCCGACGATCACCGAAAGCGCGGTCGCGATGAAGAAGGCGTTGCCCAGCCCCCAGATCGCGCGCAGCCCGATGAGCTGCTCGATCGACCCGGACGCGGCGCACAGCGCGGTGGCGACGACGACCAGCGTCAGCCCGACGACCACGGTCCGCTTGGCCCCGAACCGGGCGGTCATCGCGCCGGTCACCAGCATGGCGACCGCCTGGACGCCGAGGTAGCTGGAGAACAGCAGCGTCACTTCGGACGGCGTCGCCTTCAGGCCTTCCGCGATCGACAGCAGGATCGGGTCGACCAGCCCGATGCCCATGAACGCGATGACCGCGGCGAACGCGGTGATCCATACCTGTTTGGGCTGTCCTTTGACGGCGTCCAACAGGCTCGAGTGGGGCTCAGCGCTCATCGCGGATCAGTTCCTCCTTCTTGTCTTCGTGCAGCAACTTGGTGAGGGCGGGGAGCACGGCTTCGATCGCGGAGCGGTCGGTCTCGTCGAGTTCGAGGAGCCGCTCACGGAGGAACTCCTCCCTCGCGACGATCAACTGACGGTGGAAGCGCTGCCCGACCTCGGTGACCTCGACGAGCACGGCCCGGCCGTCGGCGGGATCGCGGCGGCGGCTGACCAGGCCCAGCCGTTCGAGACGGCGGACGACGTCGGTCATCGTCGGCATCCGGACCCGCTCGAGGTCGGCGAGCGTGCTCATCCGGCGCGGCCCGCCGTTGAGCAGCTCCGACAGCACCGAACCCTGCGTGAGGGTGAGCTGCACCTGCGGGGTCTCCCGGCGGACGAGGTAGTACAGCCGGAACACCAGCGGGCGGAGCCGGTGGGCGAGATCGGCGACTTTCGTGGTCACTTAGCCATGCTAACTAAAATTACTGAGCATGGCTAAGTAATCTGCCGCACAGGTTTCGACGGCCTAGGGTTGAAGGTGTGGAAGCGGTGATCTTCGATCTCGACGGTGTCCTGGTGGATTCGGAAAAGATGTGGGACGAGGTCCGCCGGGCGGTCGTCCACGAGTTCCACGGCACCTGGCGGGAGGAATCGACCAGGGCCATGCAGGGGATGAGCACCCCGGAATGGGCCGCCTACCTGGCGCACGACCTCGGCGTCCAGCTCCGGCCCTCGGACGTCGCGCAGCTGGTGATCGAGCGGATGGCGCGACGATACGCGGAGAAGCCGCCGATCATCCCGGGCGCGCCGGGTGTCGTCCGCGAAGTCGCGAAGCACTGGCCGGTGGCGATCGCGAGCTCTTCGCCGCCGCTGCTGATCAAGGCGTTCCTGGACATCACGCGGCTGCCGGTGCCGACGGCGGTCTCGTCGGAGCAGGTCGGCGCGGGGAAGCCGGCGCCCGATGTGTATCTGAAGGCGGCCGAGCTGCTGGGCGCGGAGCCGAAGAACTGCGCGGCCGTGGAGGACACGACCAACGGGCTGCGCGCGGCGCTGGCGGCGGGGATGACGGTGTACGCGGTGCCGAATCCACATTTCCCGCCGGATCCGGCGGTGCTGGAGCAGACGACGGTGGTGCCGGTGATCACGGACCTGCCGTCGGCGCTTCAGGAGGACTGAAGTCGGCCCTGGATGTCATGAAAGGGTCGTTCCTGACGAAAAACGTCAGGAACGACCCTTTCATGACATTTGAGCGACCGGGAAGGTCACGCCTCGCCGGCGATGAACTTCTCCACCTCGTCGCGGGCGGTCGCGTCGTCGTACTGCTCCGGCGGCGACTTCATGAAGTACGAGGAAGCCGAGAGGATCGGGCCGCCGATGCCGCGGTCCTTCGCGATCTTCGCGGCGCGCACGGCGTCGATGATGATGCCCGCCGAGTTCGGCGAGTCCCACACCTCGAGCTTGTACTCCAGGTTCAACGGCACGTCGCCGAAGGCGCGGCCTTCGAGCCGGACGTAGGCCCACTTGCGGTCGTCGAGCCACTGCACGTAGTCGGACGGCCCGATGTGGACGTTGCCCTTGCCGAGCTCGCGGTCGACCTGCGAGGTGACCGACTGGGTCTTCGAGATCTTCTTCGACTCGAGCCGCTCCAGCTCCTTCATGTTCAGGAAGTCCATGTTCCCGCCCACGTTGAGCTGCATCGTCCGGTCGAGCTGGACGCCGCGGTCTTCGAACAGCTTCGCCAGCACGCGGTGCGTGATGGTGGCGCCGACCTGGGACTTGATGTCGTCACCGACGATCGGGACGCCGGCCGCGCGGAACTTCTCGGCCCACTCCGGGTCGGAGGCGATGAACACCGGCAGCGCGTTGACGAACGCCACACCGGCGTCGATGCACGCCTGCGCGTAGAACTTGTCGGCCTCTTCGGAACCCACCGGCAGGTAGGAGACGAGCACGTCGACCTCGGCCTCGCGCAACGCGGCGACGACGTCGACCGGAGCCTCGTCGGACTCCTCGATGGTCTCGCGGTAGAAGCGGCCGAGACCGTCGTAGGTGTGACCACGCTGCACGGTGACGCCCAGCGGCGGCACGTCGGCGATCTTGATGGTGTTGTTCTCGCTGGCGAAGATCGCCTCGGACAGGTCACGGTTGACCTTCTTGGCGTCCACGTCGAACGCGGCGACGAACTCGATGTCGCGGACGTGGTACTCGCCGAACACGACGTGCATCAACCCGGGCACGCGGGTGCCGGCATCCGCGTCGCGGTAGTACTGAACGCCCTGGACCAGTGAGGCCGCACAGTTGCCGACGCCCACGATGGCCACCCGAACGCGGCGGTTCTCGCCCATGCCGGTTTCTCCTTCATTAGTCCAACAGTTGTAGGTAATGCGCAGCGAGGACCGCCGGAGCGCCTCAGGTCTCCGGTCCGCGCTGCTCGGCCTGTTCGTGCGCGATCAGCTCGTTGAGCCAGCGCACCTCCCGTTCACTGGACTCCAGCCCGAGCCGGTGCAGCTCACGGGTGTAGCGGTCGATCTTCTCCTCGGCCCGCGCCATTGCCGTCCGAAGTCCTTCTCGGCGTTCCTCGACCCGACGACGACGGCCTTCCAGGATTCGCATCCTGACGTCGGCCGGTGTCCTCGAAAAGAACGCCAGGTGGACGCCGAAGCCTTCGTCGTCCCACGTCTGCGGCCCGGCGTCGCCGAGCAGTTCGGCGAACCGTTCCTTGCCCTCGGCGGTGAGCTTGTACACCCGCTTGCCCCGGCGTGCCCACGCCCGGTCTTCCACCTCTTCGAGCTCCTCGACGAGGTAACCGGCGCGAAGCAACCGGCGCAAGGTCGGGTACAGCGAGCCGTACGAGAACGTCCGGAACATCCCGAGCGTCTCATGCAAACGTTTGCGCAGCACGTAACCGTGCATGGGGGTCTCGTGCAGCAGCCCCAAGATCGCGAGCTCGAGCACACCGCACCCCCTTCCGGGAACAAACCGCGACCGGTCGCGTTGGCCACCGTGACCGGCTCGGTCAACCTACCGGCCCACTATATCGCGCCGATACATCGAAGTGGCGTAGCTAACCCGATCGAGCGTGGGCGGATCCGGGCGAAATTCACCGGAGAGTTATCGAATCGTCGGCGTGTCCGACCGTGCGCGGACCGTCTCCCCGAGAACGGGACGTGGACCACACAGCAAGAGCCCGTACTCTGTTGGCGTGCGAAACCAGCGGCAGGTCGTGGACTACGCCTTACAGCGGCGCGCGCTGCTCAAGGGCGTCCACTCCGGACGGGTCGGCACATACGACGTCTGCGACGCGGGGCCGTACCTGCTGCGGGCCGCGAAATTCCACGGCCGACCAGGTGAGCAGGACTGCCCGGTCTGCCACCGGGAGCAACTGACCCTGGTGTCCTGGGTGTACGGCGACGAGCTCAAGCACGCCGCCGGATCGGCCAAGACACCGGAGGAACTGACGCGGATGGACGGGCTCTTCGCGGAGTTCACCGTCTACGAGGTCGAGGTCTGCCAGAGCTGTCACTGGAACCACTTGGTGCGGTCCTACGTCCTCGGAACAGGAGAACCGGGAAGCACCCGGCCACGGACCCGGTCGCAGAGGACAGCGGGTCAGTGACAGGTATCGAAAACGCAGTTGACCACAGAGCGGCGTCCCCCGAAGCGCCGGTCTGGGAGGCCCATTCGTGAACGACGACCGCAAGCGCTCCTGGCCTGGCCAGGAGCCTGATGCACCTCGCCGTGCCCAATGGCCGGGCGAAGCCGACGAACCAGGCTGGCCGAGCGAAGAACCGCCGCGCCGCCCCCAGCGCCGGACACCCCCGAACGGCACCCCCCGCTCGGCCGCGCCACGGTCCGCGAACGAGCCGCAGTGGCCGGGCGGCGACGCCGGCGGCCCGGAGTGGCCCTCCGACAACGAGCCGCGCCGTCCCGCGGCCCCGCGTCGTTCCAACGGCATGCCCCCGCGCAGGCAGGGACCCCCGCCGCCGGGAGCGCGAGGCCCCGCCGGTGACCAGCGGTCCCGCCAGGGTGCCGCCGGGCATCGCCCGCCGCCGCCCCCGCCCGGCAACCGCCGTCCTCCGGCCCCGGCCGACCAGGCGACCGCGATGGTCCGGCCGGTCGAGCCGGAACCGTACGAGCGCGAGCCCGAGCTCATCACGCATCACGCGCACAACGGCACCGAAGATCCGTACGGCTACGACCCGTACGACGATCGCTATGACGATCGTCACGAAAGCACGGCGCTCGGTGCGGAGGGCGAAGACGCCTACGACGACGAGCCCGCTGAAGACGAGGAAGACGGCAAGAAGAAGGTCCTCACGCCGAAGCAGCGCAAGAAGCGCCGCTGGCGGATCATCCGCCGGGTCCTCTACGCGATGTTCGGCCTCTTCGTCGTGGTGCCCGCGATCGCGTTCGTCATCACCTACTTCCTGGTGGACGTCCCGTCGCAGGAAAGCGTCGCGAGCCTGCAGAGCCAGCCGATCACGCTGATGTACTCGGACGGCAGCCCGATGGGCAAGATCGCGCCAGCCAGCGGCGGAAGCCGGTACCTGCTGCAGCCGGGCGACGTCCCGGAGGTGGTCAAGAAGGCCGTGTACGCGGCCGAGGACTCGTCGTTCGAGACCAACTCCGGGTTCGACGTCGGCGGCATCCTGCGCGCGGTCTACAACAACGTCACCGGCGGCCAGGGCGGCGGTTCGACGATCTCCCAGCAGTACATCAAGAAGGCCACGGCCAACGAGGCGCCGACGCTCACGCGTAAATGGACCGAGCTGGCGAAATCCTTCAAGATGAACAACCAGATGTCCAAAGAGGAGATCATCACCGCCTACCTCAACACCATCTACTTCGGTCGCGGCGCGAACGGCATCGAAGCGGCCGCGCAGGCCTACTTCAAGAAGCCGGCCAAGGAACTCGGCGCGTCCGAGGCGGCCCTGCTCGCCGGCCTGATCCAGGGCCCGAGCAAGTCCGAGAACGAGGCTTACGCCACCAGGCGGTGGACCTTCGTGATGGACCAGATGGTGGCGAACGGCTGGCTGCCCGCCGGCGAACGCGCGAGCGCGACCTTCCCGAAGCCCATCCCGAAGGCGCAGGCGAAGGCCGACGACGCCGGGACGCTGAGCCTGCACATCCGCAACCGCGTGATCGACGAGCTCGAAGCGCGCGGCTACGACCAGGACCGGCTCCACCAGGGCGGCTACAAGATCACCACGACGATCGACCCCAAGGCGCAGAAGATGGCCGAGGAGTCCGTCGCCGAGGGGATGAAGGGCCAGACGGACGAGAACATCCTGAACGCGCTGGTCGCGATCGACCCCAAGACCGGCGGCGTGGTCGCGTACTGGGGCGGCCCGGACTGGACGAAGAACGCGCAGGGCCAGGACGTCCAGGCCATCGACTGGGCGAACGTGCCGCACAACCCCGGTTCGGCGTTCAAGGCCTTCGACCTGACCGCGTTTCTCAAGATGGGCAAGGGTCTCGGCGAGACCTTCGACGGCTCCAACAACCGGAAGTTCGACGGCCGCACGATCCGGAACGCGGGCGAGAGCTCCAACTGCGGGCCGCAGTGCACGGTCGCCGAGGCGATGAAGGTCTCAGCGAACACCGTGTTCTACGACATGGTCCGCAACGAGACGAAGATCGACCCGGTGGCGAAGGCCGCGAAGGAAGCCGGCGTGATGGTGGAGGCCGACGGCGGCAAGGCGAAGCTGAGCCCCGACATCAACATCGCGCTCGGCGGTGGTGGCACGGTCACCACCGCGGAGGACATGGCGGCCGGCTTCGCCACGTTCGCCGGTGAAGGCGTCCGGCAGAAGCAGCACTTCGTCGCGAAGCTGACCAACTCCCAGGACGAGGTCGAGTTCGACGAGACCGCTCCCAAGGGCGCTCCCGCCTTCAGCGACGACGCCGCCAAGAGCAAGCAGATCGCCGGCAACGTCACCGACGCGCTCGAAGAGGTCATCCCGTACTCGAAGCTCAAGTGCCCGAAGGGGCACGAATGCGCGGGCAAGACCGGGACGCAGCAGTACGACTTCAAGGACAGCGACCCGGCGAGCTATCGCGATCGCAACGCGCAGACCTGGATGGTCGGCTACACGCCGAGCATCTCGACCGCGGTGTGGGTCGGCGGCGACGGCAACAAGCCGCTGCACGACAAGAACAACAAGCCGGTCTACGGGCGGACCATCGCCGGTCCGATCTGGGAAGACTTCATGTCCCGGTACATGACCGGCAAGCCGTCGGAGAAGTTCGAGAGCGTCAAGCCGATCGGCAAGGACGCGCGCTACGTGCCGACGACGACGGCGCAGAAGCCGCCGGAGACGTCGACGCCGCCCGAGACGCCGACGACCACCCCGACGCCGACGACTCCCACCGAGCCGACGGAGACGGAGCCGACGAAACCGACCAAGCCCACGAAGCCGAGCTGGACGAGGCCGGGACCGGGGACTTCGGATCCGTTGTTCCCGAACGGCGAAGATCCGTGACGATCGGGCTGAGCACGTGAAGGAAGGTGTGCCGGGCGGGTGCCCGGCACACCTTTTTTCGTGGCATCGGTGAACCTGAACCGATCCGATACGTCTTCAGTAGAAGGAGACCTGCGACCGCAGGACCGCGCTCACCCACGGAAGGTTCGGAGGACGTCCCAGTGAACGACGATCCCCACGGCGGATGGCCAGGTCAGGACCCTGACCCCGCCCGTCGTCCGCAACGCCCGGCCGGACCGCCCCGTCGTCCCGCCGGTCCGCCCCCGGGATACGGGCAGCGGCCAGGCCCCGGTCCGCAGGGTCAGGCGCCGTGGCAGCGCCAGGGTCCGTCCCAGCAGCAGCCGCCCCCGCGTCGTCCGCAGCGGCCGCCGGTCGCGCCGCAGCACGAGCCGGACCTCATCACGCATCACGAGCACAACGGCACCGCCGACCGCGGCTATGACGAGCCGTACGAGGACGAGCAGTACGGGCCGGAGACCGACGAGAACGGGAAGCCGGTCCTCACCCCGGCCCAGCGCAAGAAGCGCCGGTGGAGACGTATCCGGCGGGTGCTGCTCGCGCTGTTCTGCCTCTTCGTCGTCATCCCGGCGATCGCGTTCGTGATCACCTACTTCGCCGTCGACGTGCCGTCGCCGCAGTCCGTCGCGGCGACGCAGGGCCAGGCGGTGACGTACTACTACGCCGACAACACCGAGATGGGCAAGGACGTCCCCAAGGGCGGCAACCGGCACATCCTGACGCCGGAGCAGATCCCGGACATCGTCAAGAAGGCCGTCATCGCCACCGAGGACGCGTCCTTCGAGACCAACTCCGGTTTCGACATCGGCGGCATCCTGCGCGCGGTCTACAACCAGGTGACCGCGGGCAAGGGCGGTGGTTCGACCATCTCCCAGCAGTACATCAAGGTCGCCAGCGGGGACGACGAATCGTCGCTCGCGCGCAAATGGACCGAACTCGCCAAGTCCTTCAAGATGAACCAGACGTACGAGAAGAAGGACATCATCACGGCGTACCTGAACATCATCTACTTCGGGCGCGGCGCGTACGGCATCGAGTCGGCCGCGCAGTCGTTCTTCGGCAAGCCCGCGGGCGAACTCAACGCCTCCGAGGCGGCACTGCTCGCGGGTCTCATCCAGCAGCCTGGCCGCTCGGAGAACCCGAAGGTCGCGAACGAACGCTGGACCGTCGCGCTGAACCGGATGGTGCAGAACGGTTTCCTCTCCGCCGCCGACCGCGCGAACCTGCAGTTCCCGACGCCGATCCCGCAGGAGGACAAGCAGCAGGCCGGGGTGGTCAACCCGTTCATCCGCGACAAGGTCAAGGAAGAGCTCGCCGCGAACGGCATCACCGACGACGTCTACTACCGGGGCGGCTACAAGGTCTACACGACCATCGACCCGAAGGCGCAGGCCGCGGCCGAGCAGGCGGTCGCCGACGGGATGAAGGGCCAGACCGACGAGAACCTGCTCAACGCGCTCGTCGCGATCGACCCCAAGACCGGCGGCGTGAAGGCGTACTACGGTGGCCCGTCCATCGTGAAGGGGCCCAACGGCAAGGACCAGAAGGGCCGCGACTGGGCGAACACACCGCAGAACCCCGGGTCGTCGATGAAGCCGTTCGACCTCACCGCGTACATGCAGCTCGGCAAGGGTGGCATCAACTCGACGTTCGACGGCTCCAACAACCGGCAGTTCGGGAAGCAGACGATCCGGAACGCCGGTCCCGGCAGCACCTGTTCGCAGCAGTGCACGGTGTCCGAGGCGATGCAGCGGTCGGCCAACACGGTGTTCTACGACATGGTCGTGAACGTGACCAAACCCGGGCCGGTCGCGCAGGCCGCCAAGGACGCCGGGGTGAAACCCGCCCCGGACGGCAACTCCGAACTGTTCGCCGACAACAACATCGCGCTCGGCGGTGGCAAAACGGTCATCACCCCGGAGGACATGGCCGCCGCGTACGCCACCTTCGCGGGCGACGGCCAGCGCCGTGACAAGCACTTCATCGTCAAGGTGACCAACTCGCAGGACGAGGCCGCGTACTCGGCTCCGGAAGAGGCGAAGCCGGCCTTCGCCGACGACTCCGACAAGAGCAAGCAGATCGCCGGCAACGTCACCGAGTCGCTCAAGGGTGTCATCCCGTTCTCGAAGCTCAAGTGCCCCAACAACCACGAGTGCGCCGGCAAGACCGGGACCCAGCAGCACACCTACCGGCCGGGCGAGCCCGCTTCGGCGAAGGACGCCAACTCGCAGACCTGGATGGTCGGCTACACGCCGTCGATCTCGGCCGCGGTATGGGTCGGTGGCGACGGCGACAAGGCGCTGAAGGGCAAGAACGGCAAGTCGATCTTCGGTTCGACGATCGCCGGGCCGATCTGGCAGAAGTTCCTTTCCCTGTATCTGAACGGGAAACCGGGGGAGCGCTTCGACAAGGTCAAGATCATCGGCGGGGACGACAGCAACACCGTCCCGTCGACGCAGACCCCGCCGGACGACGACGAGGGTTCGACCGAGACCGGCACGCCGTCGACGGGTCCGTCGACCGGATCTTCGTCTTCGCGGAACGAGGACGACGAAGAGCCTTCCAGCACCAAGAACCCGCCGACGTCCAGCCAGAACAACGAAGAGGGCGGCAACGGAGGTCCGCCGGGCCGGGGCGGCAGAGGCGATACCGAATAGCTAGAGGGTGACGACGCGCCGTTCGGCACCCGCGAGGTGGGCGGCTTCGATGACCCGGAGCGTCTCCACGGCGGAGGCGGGATCGACCGGGAAGCCGCCCTTGCCGAGCAGCGCGTCGCGCACCTGCGCGTAGAAGTCCTCGTAGCGGCCGACCTCGGTGGGCACGGTCTCGACGTCGTCGTTCACGCCGAGCACGCCGGCGTCCGACTCCGGTTCGACGCCCCAGCCGGGGTCGCCGGGCCGCAGCCCGTCCTTGATCTGCGGCTCCTGGACGTCGAGGCCGTACTTGGTGAAGGTCGCCTTGTCGCCGAGCACGCGGAATCGCGGGTTCCGGGTGCCCGCGAGCGCGGACGCCCACAGATGCGATCGCACGCCTTTGGTGTGCCGAAGCGCGACGAAGGCGTCGTCGTCGACCGACACCCCGGCGCGGCGCCTGTCGACCTCCGCGTAGACCTCGGAGACCGGGCCGAACAGCTGCAGCGCCTGGTCGACGATATGCGCGCCGAGGTCGTAGAGGAGTCCGCCCGCCTCGGCGGGGTCGCCGAACTCGCGCCAGTTGTCCCGCGGTTTCGGCACCCAGCGGTCGTAGCGTGACTCGAAGCGGAAGACGTCGCCGAGACGGCCCTCGTCGAGGACCTTCCGGACGGTGAGGAAGTCCGAGTCGAACCGGCGATTCTGGAACACCGTCAGCCCGACGCCCTTGGCCTTCGCGGCTTCGACGACCTTCGCCGCTTCGGCCGCCGTCGGCGCGAAGGGCTTGTCGACGACGACAGGCAGACCCGCCTCGATCGCCCGAAGCGCGAGCGGAACGTGCGTGCGGTTCGGCGTGCTGACGACGACCAGGTCCAGGTCGGCCTTCGCGAACAACGCGTCCGCGTCCGGCAGCACGTCGGCGGCCGGGTGGTCGGCGCGTGCCTGCGCGACCCGGTCCGGGTTCGAGGTGACGATGGCGGCCGGGGTCAGCCCCGGTGTCGCGTCGATCAGCGGCGCGTGGAAGACGCGTCCACCGGTGCCGTATCCGAAGATCCCCACTCGCAAGTCAGCCATGACCCCATTAAACAACAGTGTTGCATAATCAGCCAGTCATGGCAGGATGCGCGCTATGCCGGAGACCGGGGTCAATCTGCGCGGCCTGCGCCAGCACAATCGGACACTGCTGCTCACGCACATCCTGCGCGCGGGCGGTCTCAGCCGCGTCGAACTCGCCGAGCGCACCCGGCTCACCCAGCAGGCCGTCTCGAAGATCGTCCCCGAACTGCTCGAAGCCGGCCTGCTGGACGAAGAACGCCAGCCCGCGTCTGGTGTCGGCAAGCCACGCACCCTGCTGCGCGTCCGCGCGAACGCCCGGCACGCGCTCGGCGCCCAGCTCGACCGGGACTCCTTCCGGGTGGTCATGACCGACCTGACCGGGAAGATCATCGCGTCGCGCGGCGGGCCGCTGCCCCCGGGATTCACCCCTGACCAGGCCGTTTCCGCCCTCGGCGAAGCAACCGAAGCGCTAGCCGACGGCGTCGAGGGTGTCCTCGGCCTCGGCGTCGGCAGCGTGGGCCCGCTCGATCACCACGAAGGAGTGGTCCGGGACGCCACGAACATGCCGGGCTGGCACCACGTGCCCCTGCGCGACCTGCTCGCGAAGCGCACCGGACTACCCGTGCGGCTCGACAAGAACACCAACGCCGCCGCCTTCGCGCAGCACTGGCCGGAGGGCGACCAGGCCGCGACCGCCGTCGTGCTCGTCGGCACCGGGATCGGCGTCGGCCTGCTGATCGACGGCAGGCTGTATCGCGGGCCGCGGACCAACGCCGGCGAGTTCGGGCATACGACGCTCGCCTTCGACGGACCGCGCTGCGCGTGCGGCCGCCGCGGCTGTGTGGAGGTGCTGCACAACGCGGCGGCGACCACGGAAGAAGCGGCGGGCCTGCTGGCGATCGGGCTCGCCGACCTCGTCCAGGTGCTCGACCTCGAACGTGTCGTGCTGACCGGACGGTCGGTCCGCGCGGCACCCGAGGTGTACCGCGACACCGTCGCGGCGCGGCTGCGGGAACTCCTGCCTTTGCCGCACTGGCAACGGATCCAGGTCGATCTCGACGAGATGGGCGACGACGTCGTGGCGTTCGGCGCGGCGGCGGAGGTGCTGGCCGGGTTCTACGAGAGCGGCGACATCACCGGGTGGTCACCCGGATAGGCGCTAACATCCGCCACGTGTCCGACCAGACGACCCAGCCCGAGGCTCCGCTCTCCCTCACCCCCGGCGAGCGGGTCATCCCGAGCTGGAACGAACCGCTCGTGGCCGCGGCCACCCGCCCGATCGGCGGCCCGCTCGGCGAGCACGCGGCCGTGGGGCGGCACTGGTTCTGGTCGCCGCAGCGGGTCGGGCTGCTGCTGGCCTGCCTCGCGCTGGTGCTCTCGTGGTTCGGCAAGGCGTCGTGCATCCAGCAGTACACCGACGACTCCGGCACCCATCAGCTCGACTGGCGGGCGGGCCGCCCGTTCGTCGCGATGTGCTACTCGGACATCATCCCGCTCTACAGTTCCGAGCGGCTGAACAACTCCGACACCTTCCCGTACGTGACTTCGTGGACCGAAAACGCGGGAACGGCGAAGGAGACCACGCGGTACATGGAGTACCCGGTGGCGACCGGGCTGTTCCAGTGGATCAACGCGAAGCTCACCGAAGCCTGGCTCTCGGTCGCGGAAGCGGGCTGGCTGCCCAGTGCGCTCCCGGTGGCCGTGTACTTCAACATCTCGGCACTGTGGCTCGCACTGGCCTGGCTGGTCACGGTGTGGGCGACCGGCCGATCGCTGAAACGCCGCCCGTGGGACGCCGCGCTGGTCGCGATCTCACCGCTGGTGCTGGTGCACGTCTTCACCAACTTCGACGCCATCGCGACCGCGTTCACCGCGACCGCGCTGCTCGCGTGGGCGCGGCGACGGCCCGAGGTCGCGGGCTTCCTGCTCGGGCTCGGCGCGGCGGCGAAGCTGTATCCGCTGCTCCTGCTCATCCCGTTGTTCTTCCTGTGCCTGCGCGCGGGCAAGGTCAAACAGTGGGCGCTCGCCGCCGGGCTCGCCGTGGCGACGTTCGTCGTGGTCAACGTCCCGTTCGCGCTCGCCGCGCCGACCGGCTGGTGGGAGTTCTTCCGGCTCAACACGGCACGTCCGATGGACCCGGACTCGCTCTACAACGTGATCTCCCACCTTTCCGGCTGGGCCGGATTCGACGGGAAACTCGCCACGGGCGAGACACCGGTCGTGCTCAACGCCGTCGTCGCGGTGCTGTTCCTCGCCGCCTGCGCCGGCATCGGCTACGTCACGCTGAAGGCGCCGCGCCGTCCGCGGTTCGGCCAGCTGGCGTTCCTCGTGGTGGCCGCGTTCCTGCTGACCAACAAGGTGTGGAGCCCGCAGTACTCGCTGTGGCTGGTTCCGCTGGCGGTACTCGCGATCCCGCGCTGGCGGCTGCTGCTCGGCTGGATGATCCTCGACGCGCTGGTCTGGGCGCCGCGGATGATGTACTACCTCGGCGTCGACAACAAAGGCCTGCCCCAGGACTGGTTCCTGGGCGCCGTCGTGGTCCGCGATCTGGCGGTGGCCGGCCTTTGCGCGCTGGTGATCCGCGACATCCACCAGCCGCGCAAAGACCCGGTCCGCGCCGCCGGGGACGACGATCCGATCGGCGGATTCCTCGACGGCGCCCCCGACCTACGCGCGGTCAAGCCCGCTTCAGCACCTCAGGCCCAGGACGTTCGAGCCTGATGTGCTTGCCGAAGTCCTCGGCCCCGAAGTCTTCGATCCGCACGACGACGGCTTCGGGCGAGGTTTCGACCAGCCTGCAGGTGAACCAGTCTTCGCCGTGCCTGACCGACCAGCGCTCGGCAAGGATGGCCAGGCCCTCCGCCTCCAGCAACGCGACGGAGTCGTCGAAGGCGGCGGGCCCGCCGAGCGGGTAGCCGAAAACGGTCAGTGCCTGCCAACGGGTTTCCGGCGCGGGGACGACGTAGCCGACGTGCTCGCCGTCCTCCGCCCGGTACACGGTCCGATTCTTCATGCGGCCAAGACTCGACCCTCCCGTGGCGAGAGGGTCAAGCCGATTCAGCGCACGAGGTAGCCGCCCGTGCTCGTTTCGAAGAACGGGATCGGGGCCGTGCAGCGCAGAACGTCCTGGTCGAAGCCGCCGACGGCCCAGCTCCAGCCGATCCGGTCGTGCCCGCCCGGCACGTCCCGCACCGAGAAACCGACCCGGCGCCCGACCAGGTCCACCGGGAGCGCGGGGATGTCGGCGCGTTCGATCACGCCGGTCAGGATCGCGAGGTCGCCGTCACGCGAGACGCAGTCGACCTTGCCTTCGAAATCGGCGAAGGGCTTCCCGTCCTTGGTCAGATGATTCACGTGGAACCGCCCGGAAGACTTCCCGGGATCGCCGAAGGCCGCGAAGTCGAACCGGACCGGATCGCCTTCGTAGCCCGGAAACGTCAGCGGACCGCCCGCCGACCCGAGGACGACCGAGCCGGACGGCGGGGCCTGGGCCGCCGTCGCCTGGGTTGCCCCCAGCGTTCCCGTGGCGACGGCGAGCACTGCGACGGCGGCGATCTTGGCCTTGAGCTTCATGGCTTTCCCTCCAGTACCGGGTGTTTCCCGGCTGGAATCGAGCCTTCCTCGATCGGCTTGCCCGGCCCTCCCGCTGGAGAGGGAACGCTCTCCCGCGCGGGTAGCCCCTCGGTCCGGCTTGATCACATGCCAGGTCCTCGCCACGCACCCCACAGGGCACAAGCAGGCACAGCGGTCACAGTGCCTTCACACCATGCCGAGTACTTCAGCTGCCCAATCCGTCGCGAGTACCGCACTCACGTGATCGAAGCCGGAACTCGCGTGATCAGAGGCGGAACAACCCGAGTGCGGCTTCCAGTCACGCGAGTCACGTGCCTGAGCACGCGAATCACGCCTTCGCGCACGCCGCGCCCTGTGTTCCAGGTCCGTGAAGGCCTCCTTGAGGGACCCAGAGTCCCTCAAGGAGGCCTTCACGGACTTCGGACCACCGCGACGTCAGGCGGACGCGACGCGCTCCCGGACGAAAGCGATGTCCGCCGCCTGCCCGTCTGCCGGGGTCTCGACGACCACGGGCGCACCCGCTTCGGCCGCGACGGCGGCCAGCACCTCGGGATCGATCGTGCCGTCGCCGCCGACGACGTTGGCGTGCCGGTCCCGCGTGGAACCGAATTCGTCACGCGAGTTGTTGAGGTGCACCAGGTCGATCCGGCCGGTGATGGCCTTGACCTTCTTGACCGCCTCGGTCAAATCCCAGCCCGCCGCGTACGCGTGGCAGGTGTCGAAACAGAAACCGGCGCCGAATTCGCCGACCTTGTCCCAGAGCCGGGCGATCGTGTCGAGGTCGCGGGTCATCGCGTTGTCGCCGCCCGCGGTGTTCTCGATCAGGATCGGCACGGCGAAGCCGCCCTTTTCCTGTTCCCGCTCGAAAAGCTTGCGCCAGTTGACGAGGCCTTCTTCGACGTCTTCCGCCGAACCGACATGGCCGCCGTGCACGACGAGCCCTTTCGCGCCGATTTCGGCGGCGCCGTTCGCGTGCTGGGTGACGTTCTTCCGCGACGGGATGCGGATGCGGTTGTTCATCGACGCCACATTGATCAGGTACGGCGAGTGGATGAACACCTCGACCGGCGATTCCTTGATCGCTTCGCCGTGCGGGTGGGGTTTGGGAGCCTTCCAGCCCTGCGGGTCGGAAAGGAAGAACTGAAGGACCTCGGCGTCGCGTTCGGCGACCGCGGAGAGGGGATCGTCGTCGCGGACATGGGCACCGATTTTCATGCCAGCAAACTACCCTTGGCCAATTCTCACCGGCGCGCCCCAGTCCGTCACGCTCGTGGGGTAGCGTGAGCGCGTTCCGTTAAAACCGCGTGGGTCTTTGAGGGGCGGAGGACGAACTCGATGGGGAAGACTGCCGGGCGGATCACGGCTTGGGGATTCGCGCTTTCGGTCACGGCCGGACTCGCGTTCCCGATGACCGCGACGGCCGCCGAGGAACCGAGCCCGACCCTTTCCGGTGATTGCGGATCGACGCTGCAGAACGGAAAGTCGGCCGACGGTCTCGTGCTCGACGCGGGTGCCCCGCTCGGTTCGTCCGAGGCGCTGACGGTCGGTCTCGATTCGAAGGCCAAGACCGCCGAGGGCCGGAAGCCCCTTCTCTCGCTGCCGGTCGGCGATCTGGTCAAGACGACCGGTCTCACCGACAACGCGGCAGGCGACCTCGTCGCGCAGGGTGTCTGCAAACCGGCGCAGGGCGCGGTGAACGCGGTCGGGAACCTGACCCAGGGCGTCGTCGAGGAGATCCCGGGAGTCCCGGAGATCCCGCCCGGCCCGAAACCGCCGAACCCGGAGCCTCCCAAGCCGGAACCCCCGAAGCCGGGGCCGGGTCAGCCCGGCGGTCCGGGCAGCGAACTCCCGGTCGAGACCGCCCCGGGTTCCTCCACCGGCATCGGCGGCGACTCGATCGCCGGCCTGATCAGCAACGCCGCGCTGCTCCCCGGCAGTTTCGTCCAGGCGCCGGTGATCACCGAGATCATCCCCGGCGAGGTGCCGCCGCCCACCGTCGACGAGAAGGACACCGGCAACGCGCAGGCCGTCCAGGCGCCGGTCGCCCCGGCCAAGCTGCCGCTGCTGCTCGCGGTGCTGGCGCTGGCCGTCGTCGCCGCGGCTCTGGTCCGCGCTTGGCTGCGGGGTAAGCCCGCCTGACCTTCACCGTCAGTGACGCCCGCTTCCACTCGAATGCCTGACCTCTTCGAGTGAGCGGGCGTTACTTGTCTCCATTAGCGTCGTTATCCGGGTAGGTGACCCCGACGACGGAGGAGTCGAAGGCATGCGCGAACGGACACGGAGGGCGACCGCCCTGGGTGCGTCGGCCTTCATTCTCGCGGGCTCGGCCGCCCTCGCCATGCCCGGCCAGGCCGCCGCCGCGGAGACCAAGACCGCCACCTGCGGCGGCTCGGTGACCGCGAAGCCCGGCGACACGATCCTCGGCAAGACCCCGTTGCTCGGTATCCCGCTCAACCTCGGCCAGGCCGGACCGGTCTCCGGAGTGCTCACGGGCACGATCAACGCGCTGCTCGGCACGGTCTGCAAGGTGACGGTGACGATCGTGAACACCGTCGTCGCACCGGTCCCGGTCGTCGGCGCGCCCGCCGCGGAAGCGCTGAACGGCGCGGTCGCCGGCACCACCCAGGCGCTGACCGGTGGTGGCGCCAAGCCCGCTCCCGGAACCCAGCCCCAGCCGGGGAAACCCGCTCCCGGAACACCCGGCAGCGGCGGACCGCAGACCGGCGGACCGGGTGCTCCCGCGCAGGGCGGCGCCCCGGCGGGCGGCATCCCGGCGGCGAACAGCCCGCTCCTGCCCGGCACCTTTACCCCGAATTTCGGCGGCCTGCCCTGGGGCATCAGCACGGGCTACGCCCCGATGCGCGACTACAGCTCCATTCCGATGGCGACGGCCGGTCTCTTCAGTCCGTCGCCCGGCCTCCGGTACGGCGGCCAGATCCCGGGTTACGCGCCGCAGTACGGCCTCGCGACCGAGAACCAGGTCGGCAACCCGGACGTCCAGAATGCGGGACAGGCGGAAGCGCTACCGGGTGTGAGCGACGGATTCACTCAGAACGGGAAACTGCCGCTGCTGATCGCCGTTTTGGCACTCTCCGGAGTCAGCGCGGGCCTCGTGCGCACCTGGGTCCTCCGCCGAATGGCCGCTACAAGTTAGTCCTACCGCCTAGTATCTTTCTGGTCGCTCCCTCGTTATCCCCGTTGCAGTGATTCCTCATGCACTGCTTCACGCCCCACCGACCCGGAGGATCGCGCCCGTGCGGAAGACCACCATCTGGCAGACCACCCGCAAGGCGCTCACCGTCACCGCACTCGCGACCATGGTCACCGGTGGCGCGCTCCTGACGGCGGGTACCGCCTCGGCGGCGGGCACCACGCTGGCGAACGCGTGCAGCGGCACCGTGAACGGCGGGATGGGCGACACCGTCGCGATCACCGGCACCTCGGTCAAGGAACTGGTGCGGGCGGGCGCGCGGGAAGCGGGCACGCTGGCGCTGTACGACGTCGCCGCGAACGACATCGCGAAGGTCAACACCATCAACGTCGGCGCGGTCCCGAACGCCGCGGGCGGTTCGGTCGACGGCAAGGCGATCGGCACGGCCGTGCGCCAGGCGGTCAAGAACACCAAGTCCTGGGGCCTCGGGCTCAACCCCGAGAAGACCCTCGAGTCCATCGAGCACAAGGTCGCCGGCAGCTGCGGCCTGACCACGGTCGCCACGAACTACGTCGCGCCCGCCCTGCCGACGCCGGGCACCACCGCCCCGCAGCAGGGCGGCAACGGCGGCGGCACCAACGGCCTCCCGGCCTCGCCGAGCCTGCTGCCCGGCGGCAGCAACGGCACCGGCTACGCCCCGCCTCGCGACTACGGCAACCTGCCGGTCGCGCAGCCGGGTGTCGCGGTGGCGCCGGGCGTGCGCTACCCGGCCAACAGCCCGCTCCCGGGCGAGGGTGCCCCGCAGTACGGCACCGACGGCCAGGCCGGACCGGGTCCGGACGTCCGCAACGCGGGCAACGCCGAAGCGCTCGCGACCGACGGCATGCCCGGCGGCGACGTCCAGCTGCCGATGCTGCTCGCGGTGCTCGTGCTCGCCGGCGTGACCGCCGCGCTGGTCCGCACCTGGGTCCTGCGTCGCGTCTCCTGACCGCCAGGTACGCTTACCTGGACAAACCCTCCTGCCACGGACAGTCCGTGGCCGCGAGCCCATAGGAGGTGAGTGGTTGTGTCACGCCATTACGAGGTAATGGTCATCCTGGACCCCACGCTCGACGAGCGTACGGTGGCCCCGACCCTGGACAACTTCCTCAACGTGATCCGCACTTCGGGCGGAAGCGTCGAGAAGGTCGACGTCTGGGGCCGTCGCCGGCTGTCCTACGAGATCAAGAAGCACGCCGAGGGCATCTACGCGCTCCTCGACCTGAACTCGACTTCGGAAGCGGTCAAGGAGCTGGACCGTCAGCTCTCGCTGCAGGAGACCGTGCTCCGCACCAAGGTCATGCGCCGCGAGATCAAGCGCGCCGCGACCGCCGCCGCCAAGGCCTGAGCCGAAGGACTTTCCCGATGGCTGGAGACACCGTCATCACGGTGATCGGCAACCTCACGTCCGACCCGGAGCTTCGCTTCACCCCTTCCGGTGCGGCGGTCGCGAACTTCACCGTCGCGTCCACCCCGCGCACGCTGGACCGTCAGTCCGGTGAGTGGAAGGACGGCGAGGCCCTGTTCCTGCGCTGCAACATCTGGCGTCAGGCGGCCGAGAACGTCGCCGAGTCGCTGACGCGTGGCGCGCGAGTCGTCGTGCAGGGGCGCCTCAAGCAGCGGTCTTTCGAGACCAAGGAAGGCGAGAAGCGCACCGTCGTCGAGCTCGAGGTCGATGAGATCGGCCCGTCGCTGCGCTACGCCACCGCCAAGGTGAACAAGGTCAGCCGGGGCACCGGTGGCGGTGGCGGCGGCTTCGGTGGTGGCGGCGGCCAGAGCGCCCCGCCCGCCGACGACCCGTGGGGCTCCGCCCCGCCCGCCGGTGGCGGCGGTTTCTCCGACGAGCCGCCCTTCTGATCAGGCGATCCACCGCGGGCGCGAGCTCCGCGAGACGCCTCGAGACAACCACTACGTAGAAATTCAGGAGTAATACCGTGGCCAAGCCACCCATCCGCAAGCCCAAGAAGAAGGTCTGCGTGTTCTGCAAGGCCGAGAAGAAGGGCCGCCCGGAGAACATCGACTACAAGGACACCAACCTGCTTCGGAAGTACATCTCCGACCGCGGGAAGATCCGTGCCCGTCGAGTGACCGGCAACTGCAGCCAGCACCAGCGTGACATCGCCATCGCGGTCAAGAACTCCCGCGAAATGGCGCTGCTGCCCTACACCTCGACCGCGCGCTAAGGAGGCACGTCAATGGCGAAGATCATTCTCACCACCGACGTCGCCAACCTCGGTGGGCCCGGCGACATCGTCGAGGTCAAGGACGGCTACGCACGCAACTACCTGCTCCCCCGCGGCTACGCCATCGTGGCCACCAAGGGCGCGGAGAAGAACGTGCGCACGATCAAGCGGGCGCAGGAGAGCCGTCGCATCCGCGACCTCGACCACGCCAAGGAGATCAAGGCGACCCTGGAGGGCCTCGGCGCCATCCAGCTGAGCGGCAAGGCGGCCGAGGGCTCGAAGAAGCTCTTCGGTTCGATCACCACCGCCGAGATCGTGGACGCGATCAAGGCCGCGGGTGGCCCGCTGCTCGACAAGCGCGTCATCGAGCTGAAGGACCACATCAAGACCGTGGGCAAGCACTCGGTCGGCGCCCGTCTGCACCCCGACGTCCGCGTCGACGTGCGGCTCGAGGTCAAGGCCAAGTAACACCGCTTCGGCAAAGGGCGGGACGTCTCCATTCCGGAGGTGTCCCGCCCTTTGTTTTACGGGGAACCGCACCCCACCAGGCCACGTCTTAAGCTTGACTGGGGATCAAGGCATTATCGAGACTCGACGTCGAGGCACGGGGAGATCTGGACGCAATGGCTTACGACAGCAACGCCGAGCAGAACCGACAGGAGAAGGTCACGGTGTCCGCGCCGGCCAACCCGGACAAGCCGGCGGCTGGCGGAGGTGGCGGCGGGTTCACCTTCGACAAGGACAAGATCGACGGCATCATCAAGAAGTGGACGGATCTGCAGGCCGAGCTCAAGCGGGACTACGCCGACGCGAACCTGATGGCGAACGTCAAGGCGCCCGGCAAGGAGTTCGCGAGCGGCGACTGGGAGAAGCTGGCCAACCCGTCGGGCAAGGCGTTCCTGGAGCAGAACCAGAAGATGCAGGAATACGTCAAGAACTACATCGACCAGCTGACCGCCGCGAAGCAGAAGATCGCCACGAACGAGGCCGAAACGCAGGCTTCGCTCAACAAGCACAAGGCCGTGTGATGCGACGTTCCCTCGTTCTCCTCCTGGCCGCGGGCGCGCTGGTCGCCGGCTGTTCGGGCACCAAGACCGGCACCGCCTCTTCGGAGCCGTCCTACACGACCGGTGCCGGTGCCTCCAGCGCGTCGAGCGGCTCGTCCGGCTCCGCGCCCAAGGTGTCGAACCCGTTGAAGACCTCGTCGATCGAGAGCGACGCCTGTGCCGCGCTTTCCGCGGCGAAGCGGACCGAGCTCGGTCTCGGCGAAGGCGAGCGGCGGACCACCAGCGTCGGGCCCGGCTGCTCGATCTTCGCCGCGGACGACCAGCTGAACCAGATCGAGATCAGCCCGGTGCTCGCGAACAAGAACGGCCTGAGCGACGTCTACGACACGAAGGCCAACAACGAGTACTTCGAGCCGACCGAGGTCGCCGGCTACCCGGCGGTGTACGCCGCGTCGCTCGACCACCGCAAGAACGGCAAATGCGGTCTGTTCGTCGGCGTGACCGACCAGCTGTCCGTGAACATCCTGGTGCAGTACGACAACGGGCCCGGCGCGAGTGATCCGTGCCCGGTCGCGCTCAAAGTGGGGGAAGCGATGATCGAGACGTTGAAGGAGGGCTGACGCGTGTTCCTGCTGCCGATCATCGCCGGGTATTCGGCCTACAACCTGGCGACCACGAAATCCGGCGACTTCGAAGCGTCCGGCGGCGATCGCAAGATCGACTGCTACAACATCTGGGAGAAGATCGTCACCGGTCCGGGTACCGGGTCGATCCAGGAGGGCCAGGCCGCCGCGACCCGGCTCAAGGCCGGCTACCAGGACAGGCTGACCACCATCGACAACCTGTCGAAGGAGATGGACGCCGCCTGGACCGGTAAGAGCGCCGAAGCCGCGCAGCAGTCGGGTGCGCATCCGCTGCGGACGTGGATGGAGGACTCCGGCAAGAAGCTGGTGGACTCCGACAAGTACCTCGGTGAGCAGAACACCGCCTTCACCACGGTGAAGGCGAAGGTGCAGCAGGTCCCGAAGGAACCGCCGAAGAACAACCTGCTCAACTCCATCACCCCGTGGACCACCGACACCGACCGCGCGATCCGGGACTACAACCAAAAGGGTCAAGCGAACGTCGACGCGTTCAACGAGTACTTCAAGGCCAGTTCCGAGAACGGCAAGAAGCTGCCCACCTACAACAAGATGGAGGGGCAGAACACCAACGTCGACGTCAACGGCGGCGGCAAGGACAAGAACGGCAAGGACAAGGACGGCAGCGGCCAGGGCGACCGGAACGGGAACAACGGCATGCCGGGCATCTCGACGCCGCCCGGTTCGATGCCGCCCGGCGGGATGCCGAGTGTCCCCAGCCCGAACATCCCCGGTTCGAACATGCCGGGTATCGGCACGCCGGGATCGAACCTTCCGGGCAGCAATCTGCCCGGGTCGAACCTGCCCGGCTCGAACCTGCCCGGCGGGCAGTACAACCCGAACATCCCCGGCAGCAACTACAAGCCGCCGTCCTGGGACGACGGGACGAACGCGTCCGGCTACACCCCGCCGAAGATCCCCGGCGCCGGTGGCTTCGGCCCGGGTGGTGGCGGCGGAGGCGCCGGTGGCGGCTTCGGCGGCACCGACATCCCCGGCGCGGGCGGCTTCGGCCCGGACGGTGGCTTCGGTCCTGGTGGCGGCTTCGGCCCCGGTGGCGGAAGTGGCGCAGCCCTGCCCGGCAACGCGGGCGCGATGGGTGGCGCCGGCATGGGTGGCGGCGCCGGTGGCGCGGGTTCCGGAGCGGGCCGCGGCGCGGGCGGAATGATGGGCGGCATGGGCGGTATGGGAGCCGGTGGCGCCAGGGGTAAGGGCGGCGAAGACGAGGAGCGCAGCTCCAAGTTCCTCGTCGGCGACGACCCCAACGAGATCTTCGGAACCGACGAACTCACCGCACCGCCGGTGATCGGCGAGTGAGTTGGGGGCGGAGCTGCGGCTATGGCGGCATACGGCCACGGTTGTGAACCCGCCCGGCCGCAAGGCCCCGCTATCGCGGTGGCAGGGCGCCTGCACCGCGAAAGGCGACTGGGAGTGCCAACACGCGCCCTGCCGACGTCGATCGCGGTCGCGGGTTCACCGATGAAGGACTAGTAGTCACGAGCGGGCCGGGCGCGTGCCAAGATTGGGGCCGCGCCCGGCTTGTCTTGTTCCGGGCTGGACGAACAGAACGACTAGGGGGCAGTTCCGGTGCTGGACAAACAGGTCACGATCACGACCGGCACCCTCATCACGCTGATCCGCCGCCGAGGCGGCGAACCGCACACGATCCTGTCGGAAACCCCCACCTGGTACGACGAGGACGCGCAGCGGGCCGAGGACGAGCGGACCAACGAGGAACTGGCGAGTCAGGGCCTCTTCGGCGCACGAGGACTGCACCCCGGTTTCAAGGCGACGCTCGAAGCGATCGCCAGGCCGTCGCTGGAGTACTACGGCTGGGTCGACGGCGGGTTCGAGGGCAAGGCGTTGAGCTTCAGCGTGCTCGCGGGGAGCGCCGGCGGCGAGGGTTTCGTGCTCGCCCGGCACAGCGAGCACGACGGTGTCGCGCTGGCCTCCGTGCGGCCGGAAGAGCTGCTCACCGAGTTCCTCGACCAGATCCCCAAGCTCGCGCCGGGACGCGGCCGTCCGATCGCCGTGCCGAAGAGTCAGGTCGAGGCTCCACGCTCCTCGTCGACGGCGCAGGACGAGGGCTTCGAGGTGCTTCGCAGCGGACGGCAGAGCGCCGGGAGCCAGGAGGCCGACGAGCTCCGCCGCATCCTCGCGTTACGCCGTTTGGGGAGTGGAAGCCTCTACGTCGCGGCCCGCGGCCGGAGCGGCGCGCGGCAGCGGATCGAACGCCCGGTGAACTACATCGATACGACCGAGGGCCGCTGGCTGACCGAAGAGGTACCGGGGAGTGGCGAGCCGAGGATCGCCTTCACACCCGCCGACCAGCAGGTTCTCGCAGAACGACTACGGAGCGCACAGGGCAGGTTGTTCGCGTCCTGAATTGCGGCCCGTTCGGCCCGGCGGGTCGCCCCTCTACCCTCCGTAGCATTCATCCACAGGGCACCCCTGTGCGCCCGCGTGCGACACGCCGAACGACGACTTTTGCCCGACACGCCGTCGCGAGGTGAATAAAGTTCTCCACAGTCTCTCCACAGGGCCTGACCAGCACTTTTGTCAGACCATCCCAGCGTTGCCCACAAGTTGTACACAGGGTTTCGGCCACCTGTGAAGGGATGCCCGCAGTCATCCCCAGGTTGTCCACAGGGCGGTCCCCAGGCGAAATTGCGCTCGTCCTTTCGGGGGGCCTAGCGTGCCCGCCGGGCCGGTACACACCGTGGTGGTCGTCCGGCCGCAGAGGGGAAGACAGGGGAGAGTCCGGAGCCGCGGGAGGGGCGGACGGGCGCGGGCGGACCGACCGGGGAAATTCTGGCATAATCGAACGCGTGTTCGATGTCTTGAGGAGGTGGCAGCAGCGGTGGCGCTGACCGACGACCGCAATCCGATGTACGCGGAGTCCGACCCGGGTCCCAGCGACCCCGGTCCGCGTGGCGGCGAATACGACCGCCAGCCTCCGCAGGACATCGCGGCCGAGCAATCCGTGCTCGGCGGCATGCTGCTGTCGAAGGACGCCGTCGCCGACGTCATCGAAGCCCTCGGCCCCGACGACTTCTACCGTCCCGCGCATCAAGCGATCTACGACGTCATCCTCGACCTCTACGGCCGAGGCGAACCCGCCGACCCGATCACCGTCTCCGCCGAGCTGGAACGCCGCGGCGAGCTGGGCCGGGTCGGTGGCGCCCCGTATCTGCACACCCTGATCGCGACGGTGCCGACGGCGGCGAACGCCGGGTACTACGCCGAGATCGTCTCCGAGAAGGCGGTGCTGCGGCGCCTGGTCGAGGCGGGCACGCGGATCGTGCAGTACGGCTACGGCGCGGCCGCGGCCGACGGCGCGAACATCGACGAGGTCGTCGACCGCGCGCAGGCCGCGATCTACGACGTCACCGAGCGGCGCACCAGCGAGGACTACGTCGCGCTGGAAGAGCTGCTGCAGCCGACCATGGACGAGATCGACGCGATCGCGTCACGCGGCGGGCAGTCGCAGGGCATCCCGACCGGATTCGCCGACTTCGACGATCTGACCAACGGCCTGCACCCCGGCCAGATGATCATCGTCGCGGCGCGGCCCGGTGTCGGGAAATCGACGCTGGGACTCGATTTCGCGCGTTCGGCGTCCATCAAACACGGTCTGACCAGCGTCATCTTCTCGCTGGAAATGAGCAGGACCGAGATCGTCATGCGCATGCTCTCGGCCGAGGCTCGGATCCGCCTGGCGGATATGCGCGGTGGCAAGATGTCCGACGACGACTGGACGCGGCTCGCGCGCCGGATGAGCGAGGTCTCCGAGGCGCCGCTGTTCGTCGACGATTCGCCGAACATGACGATGATGGAGATCCGCGCGAAGGCCCGGCGGCTCAAGCAGCGCAACGACCTCAAACTCGTCGTCCTCGACTATCTCCAGCTGATGACCTCGGGCAAGCGCGTCGAGTCGCGGCAGCAGGAGGTCTCGGAGTTCTCGCGGCAGATGAAGCTGCTGGCGAAGGAGATCGAGGTCCCGGTGATCGCGATCAGCCAGCTGAACCGTGGTCCCGAGCAGCGGACCGACAAACGCCCGATGCTGTCCGACCTCCGTGAGTCCGGCTCGCTGGAGCAGGACGCCGACCTCGTCATCCTGGTCAACCGCCCCGACGCCTGGGAGCGGGACGACCCGCGGGCGGGCGAGGCGGACCTGATCATCGCGAAGCACCGTGCCGGGCCGACGGCGACGATCACCGTGGCGCACCAGCTGCACTACAGCCGCTTCGTCGACCTGTCACACGACTAAAGCAAGAACTCGAAGACGTCCTTGGTGAAGCGCCGGTCGCTCATCACGGTGTGGTGCCGTCGGCCCGGGTAGACCTTGAGATCGCCGCGGCGGGTCTTGTCGGCCACCCGTTCGGCGAGTTCGAGCGGGTAGAGGGCGTCCCGCGACCCGGCGATCACCAAGGTGGGCGCGGTGATCTCGCCGAGCCGGTCTTCGATGTCGAAAGCGTCTTCGGCCCGCAGCATGGCCACCATGCCGTTCGGGTCCGCCGGACGGCCGGAGGTCAGCGCCAGCATGCCTGCCAGCAGAGCCCGCCCCGGCCGGGTTTCCGCGACCGTGGGCGCCAGCGCCATGGCCGCGGCCCGGTGCCGTCCGGCGGCCAGGAGATCCGCGTACTCGCGCTGGACGCGGCGGCCGGTCGAGCCGAGGCGGGTGCCCGCGGCCCCGACCACCAGGTTCCGCACCAGGCCGGGGTGGTCGGCGGCGAACTGCAGCGCCAGGCAGCCGGCCGTGGACACACCGAGCACGTCGACCGGTCCGTCGAATCGTTCCCGCAGCTCTTCGGCGTGGTGGGCGGCGAGGTCCGCCATGGTGACGCCGGGTTCGAGCCCCGGCCGCCGTCCGACCGTCAGCACGGTGAACCGCGCGGCCAGCGGTTTGAGGGAACGCACCTCGGCCCAGCGGGCGACGCCGGTGGGGTTGGCCGAGTCGGGCAGCACCGTCCGGAAGACGACGAGCGGGCTTCCCGTGCCGAACTCGAAATACGGGGCCCCACCGGCCAGTACACCTTCGCGCATGGTCACTCCTTGATCAGTCCCGCCGCGACGATGTCGATGAGCCGGTCGAGTACGGCGGGGTAGCGCTGCTCGCCGATGTCCTGCCGGTGCATGGGCAGCAGCAGCACGGCCTGGAGCACCCCGGTCAGCTCGTCGTCGTCGGCGTCGACGAGCTGCCCCTTGGCTCGGGCCGCCGCCAGGAATCCGGGCAGCGGCAGCACCTGCTCGGCTCTGGCCATCTCCTCGGGCCCCATCCGCCGGGCCACCGCCCGCATCTCCTCGGGATGCGTGATCAGCCGGTGATAGAGCGGGTTCTCCGCCAAGATCCGTACCGTGGCACGCAGGAAACCGGCAAGGGCGGCGCGGGCGTTTTCGGTCTCGTTCACCACTGTCGCCAGCTGTTCGTGCAGCTCAGGGGCCTGCCGCAGCATGAGCTCCAGGTACAGCGCCTCCTTCGAGTCGAAGAAGGCGTAGAAGCTGCTTTTGGCGATCCCGGCGGGGGCCACGAGGTCGTCCAGCGAGGTTTTGCGCAGGCCCTGCGCGGCGAACAGAGCACGTCCGGCGTCCAGGAGCCGCTCGGTGATCCTCGCGCGGTCCTCGGCGCTGAACGGGCTCGGCATCTCGGCTCCCGGCTGGCTATGAACGAAATGAATTTTCGTTCATAGCCACCTTAGCCTCACCCGGGCTGGAAGAACGCCAGCATTTTCCGGGAAGCGTCCGGAGCCGCGAGGAGTTCGTGGACCCGCGCGGACATCCGGGCGGCGGCAGCGGCGCGTTCGAACATCTCGAGTTCGTACTCCTTGACGGCGGCGGGGAAGTCGTCCGGCCGCGCGGCCAGCGCGAGCCCGAGCAGGGCGCCGTCGAGCAGGGCCATGTTGGCGCCTTCGCCCACCGGCGGCATCAGGTGCGCGGCGTCGCCGACCAGGGTGACGTCGGGCGCCGACGGCCAGGTCAGGCCGACGGGGAGACTGCTGATCGATCGCGGCACGACCACGTCGTCGCAGGCCGCGATCAGCGCGGTGAACCGCGCGTCCCAGCCGTCGAGTCGTCCGATCAGCCACGTCCTCGCGGCGGCCGGATCGTCGAGCGGCATCCCGTTGGTGGCGAACCAGTCCTCGGCGGTGCCGTAGAAGCTGAGGCCGACGCGAACGGTGCCGTCGCCATTGCGCTGCGCCGCGAGGGATTTCCCGTCGCCGAGCACCCAGTACGTGCCGCGTCCGACCATCGCCGCGAGATCGGGATGGGTGCGGTCGATGTCGGGGATGCGGAGTTCGACCAGGTTGTGACCGAGATGCGCTGGCCGGGCGTCGGTGAGCAAGGCGCGGACGCGGGAGTTGGCGCCGTCGGCGCCGACCAGAAGGTCGTACGTCGCGCTGTGCCCATTCGCGAAGCGCACGACGCCGTCTTCGGCGGATTCGAACGCGTGCCCCCAGCGCACCGTGTGCTCGGGGAGCGAGTCCAGCAGCAGGTCGCGCAGATCGGCCCGGTCGACCTCGGGCCGCTCGAAAGGCGCGTCGTCCGGAGTGTCCTCCCGCAGCAGCAGGGTGCCGTCCGGTTCCAGGAGCCGCATGTCCTGGCCCTCGCCTCGGGCGATCGCGGCGAACCGGTCGATCAGACCGGCTTCGCGCAGCGCCCTCTGCCCGGTGTCGGCGTGGATGTCGAGCATGCCGCCCTGGCCGCGGGCGTGGCGTGACGACTCCCGCTCGTACACGACCGCTTCGATGCCGTGGACGTGCAGGACCCGGGCGAGCGCCAGGCCGCCGAGGCCCGCTCCGACGATGGCGATGGTCATGATTCGCACCTCTCGATACAGTGTATTGGTCGATACACTGTATCGAGCGATGCGTTGTATTGTCACCGCCATGGTGGTGTGGGAGCGGCCCGAGCCGCCGGATCGGCCCGCGCTGGCCCCGCTGAGCCGGGAGCTGATCGTGCGGGCGGCGATCCGGCTCGCCGACGCGGACGGCCTGGACGCGGTGTCCCTGCGCAAGATCGCGACCGCGCTGGACGTCGGCCCGATGCGGCTGTACGGCTACATCGAGAACAAGGAAGAGCTGCTCGATCTGATGGTCGACGCCGCCCACGCCGAGATCCGGCCCACCGGCGACGGCTGGCGGGAGGTGCTGCGGTCGCTCGCCGACGCCATGCGCCGCGCCGTCCACCGGCACGAATGGCTCGCCGACCTCCTGGGCGGCAGGCCGCAGCTGGGGCCGCACGCGCTGGCCACCGCCGAGGCCGTGATGGCGGCGCTGGGCGACGTCGGGGTGGATTCCGCGATGCCGGTGGTCTCGGCGGTCAACGCGTACACGATCGGCGCGGTCCGCCGGGAGATCGCCGAACGCCGTGCCGAACGTGCCACCGGGATGGACGAGCAGCGGTGGCAGGCCACGCTCGGGCCTTATCTGACGCGGGCGTTCGCCAGTGGTGATCTCCCCGCGCTGGCCACGGTCGTCCGCGACGCCGTCCACCTGGACGCCGACGAGACCTTCCGGATGGGCCTCGATTTCCTCCTCGACGGCATCGAAGCCCGCCTCTCAGGCTGACGCGCGTTCGAGGGCCGCCCTGCCCGCCGGCTCCCAGGTCGGCTTGCCCCCGGGTCGACCGAGCCTGCCGTTGCGCCCGATGCCGATCAGGTGCAACGCGCGCAGAACCGCCCAGCCGCGGGCCCGCGCGATGGTCGCCTCGTCCGCGATCGCGTACGCCTCGAAGAACCGGGTCGCCGTGCCCTCGGGCAGGAGGAGCCAGGCCGCCGACAGGTCGGTCGCGGGATCGCCCGAGCACAGGTCGCCGAAATCGATCACCCCGGCGAGCGTTCCGTCCCGCACGATCACGTTCGCGGCGTGGAGGTCGCCGTGCAGCCAGATCGGCGCCCCGTCCCACGCGGGCGCCGCGAGGGCCTTCTCCCAGATCTCCCGCGCGGGTCCGGTGTTCGCGTCGCCCTCGATGAACTCCAGCCCCTGGTCGAAACCGTCGCGCATTTCGGCGAGCGGGATGCCACGCGTCGGACTGACCGGGGCATCGGCGGGCGCCTCCTGATGCAGCGCCGCGAGAAAACCCGCGAGTGTCTCGGCGGCATCCGGACGGGTGATCGGCGCGCGATCCGAAGGCTCGCCCTCGACCCAGCGCGTGATCGTCCAGGTGTGCTCGAACCGGGCGGAAGGCTCGCCGATCCGCACCGGCACCGGAGTGGGCAGTGGCAAGCGCTCGGCCAGCACGGGAAGCCACTTCTGCTCGCCGCGCAACAACTCCGGCGCGCGTTCGGTGCGTGGCAGGCGCACGGCCAGGTCCGGTCCGAGACGCCACTGCTGGTTGTCCCAGCCGCCTTCGACGTCACGGAGTTCGAGTTCCGCGAGATCCGGATGCTGTTCTCGCAGCAGAGCCCGCACCAGTTCCTGCTCGAACCTGAATTCGTCCATGATCGAGACTCCCATGTCAGCGCCGTGACCGTGCCGTGTCAGCGCGGCCCGCGAACGTGGTCGCCATGACCAAGACACTGAAGACCTTCCGCCGCATCGGTCTCACCGCCCTGGCCGCCGCACTGCTGGCGGGCGTGACCGCCCCCGCCGCCTCCGCCGGGCAGGATCGCCCGGAACTGCAGCGGGCGGCCCAGGAATTCGTCGACGCGGGCTTCGCCGGGATGCAGCTGCGCGTCCGCGACGAGCGGGGCGAATGGTCCGGCAGCGCCGGGGTGCGCGAACTGGGCGGCACCGCGAAGCCGCCGACGAACGGCCACTTCCGCCTCGGCAGCACGACGAAGAACTTCACCGCGACCCTGGTGCTGCAGTTCGTGGCCGAGGGCCGGATCGGCCTCGACACCCCGGTCGCCGGTCTCCTTCCCCAGCTGGGGCTGGACCCGCGGATCACCGTGCGGATGCTGCTGCAGCACACCAGCGGGCTGTTCAACCACACCGGCCAGTACAACCCGGACGGCACGGTCACGCCGGGGATCCCGTGGGCGGGCCAGGAATGGGTGGACAAGCGGTTCCACACCTACCAGCCGGAGGAACTGGTGCGGCTGGCCGTGTCCAAGCCCGCGGTCTTCGCGCCGGGGGCGGGCTGGAGCTACTCCAACACCAACTACGTGGTGGCCAGGCTGCTGGTCGAGAAGCTCAGCGGCCGTCCCTTCGCCGACGAGCTGGACCGGCGGATCCTGCGGCCGCTCAAGCTGCGTGACACCTTGTCGCCGGGGGCGTGGGCCGGGATGCCCAAGCCGTACGCCCACGCCTACTACCGCTACGAGAACGCCGGCCAGTGGAAGACGATCGACGTCACCCACCAGAACCCGACCTGGATCTCCAGTGCCGGCGACATGATCTCGACGACCAAGGATCTCCAGACCTACTACTCCGCGCTGCAGAGCGGAAAGCTCCTCCCTGCCTGGCTGCTGGCCGAGATGCGCGTGACGCATCCGGGCAGCGAAAGCCTCTACGGCTTCTACGGTCTCGGGCAGTTCTCGCAGGACTTGGGCCCGGGCTGTGTCGGCGTCGTCCTCAACCACAACGGTGGCCTCAACGGCTACGGATCGCTGATGTACAGCACGCCGGACGGCAGCAAGACGCTGACCGCGTCGGTCACCGGCGGGGACGACGCGAACGCGGGGCAGGCGTTCCCGGCGGCGCTGAACAAGCTCGTCCGGACGGTGTTCTGCGGTAAGTGACCGGTCAACGCGCCCGCTCGGCCAGCCGGGCGGCCAGCGCGCAGACCAGATCTCGGAGCTCGGCCGGCCGTTCGATCACGAACGGCCGGTCGAGCGCGGCGAGCAGTGGCGGGATCCAGTCCAGCCGCTGCGCCCGGATGCGGACACGCACGCGGTCGCCGTCGGTTTCGAGAGTGGCCACCGACGGCGGGAAAACGGCGCGGATCTCCTCCGGCGTCGCCTCGATCCACACGAAGACGTCGTGCCGGTACGGCGCCTCGGCCAGCGCGGTCAGCACCCGCTCGGCCGGATCGAAACCGTCCGGCGCCTCGAAGGTCCCGGCCCGCGTCTCGGCCGACCGGATCCGGTCGACGCGGAAGGTGCGCACCTCGCCGCTGGCCGAGTCGAAGCCCGTCAGATACCACCGTCCGGAGTGCGCCACGACGCCGTAGGGATGGACGACGCGTTCACTCGCCCCGCCGTGACCGGCGAGATACGCGAGCGCGACCGGACGCCGGTCCCGCGCCGCTTCCGCGACGGTGAGCAGGACTTCGGCCTCGGCCGACAGGGCATTCCGGGCGGGGGCGGTGAAGTCGGCGGTCTCCAGCAGCGCGTCCAACCGGCGGCCAAGCGCTTCGGGAAGCACACGCCGGACCTTCGCGACCGCGCTCTCGACGGCCGCGACCGACGTGGTGATCAGCCCCGCCCGCCGCCCCGCGACCAGCCCGAGCAGGACGGCCAGTGCCTCCTCGTCGGTGAGCATCAGCGGCGGCATCCGGTAGCCGGGGGCCAGCCGGTAACCGCCGTACCGGCCGCGCACCGAGCGCACCGGGATGTCCAGGTCGACGAGGTGTTCGGCGTAGCGGCGGACCGTACGTTCGTCCACGTCGAGCCGGTCGGCGAGCTCGGCGACGGTGCGCGTCCCGCCGCTCTGGAGGATCTCCAGCAGCGCGAGCACTCGGGCGATGGGCCTGGTCACAACCCGGAGAATACCGGGCGGATTCTGCCCGGTATTGCTCCTAGCGTGGCCGGTGTCCCGCTTTCCGGCACCCGAAAGGATCCATCGTGCAGTTCGTTTCCGTCCGTGTGATCACCCACGACGTCACCCGCCTCGCCGGTTTCTACGAGAAGGCGACGGGCCTCGACGCGCGATGGCGCGCCGAGCAGTTCGCCGAACTCGTCGGCCCGTCGTGCACCTTGGCGATCGGCAGCGCCGAGACGATGCAGCTGTTCGGCGCGGGCGCCGCCGTGCCCGGATCGAACCGGACCGCGATCCTCGAATTCCGCGTCGAGGACGTCGACCGCGAGTACGAGCGGCTGGCGGAGCTGGCCGAGATCGTGCAGGAGCCGACCACGATGCCGTGGGGGAACCGGTCGCTGCTGTTCCGCGATCCCGACGGCAACCTGGTCAACTACTTCACGCCGAGCGCCCCGTAGTTCCGGACGAACGCCGTCAGCAGCCGCGCGAATTCGCGACGGTCGCCGTCCGGCCAGTCCGCCATCGCCTCGGCGAACACCGAGCGGCGGAATTCGTGCATCCGCGTCACTTCGGCGCGACCGGTTTCGGTGAGCACGAGGACGGCGCGGCGACCGTCGCGCTGATCGGCTTCGCGCCGGAGGAAACCACCCTCGACCGCGCGGGCGACCAAGCGGCTCGCCCGCGGCTGGTCGATGGTCAACGCCGCCGCGAGGCTGGTGACGGTGCCCGGTTCGCCGCTCTCCTCGGCCGCTTCGACGGCGTCCAGCAGCCCCTGTATCGCCTGGTCCGGCATCGTTTCGGCGCGGTCGCGGGCGAGTTTCGACAGCGATCGCCTCGCTTGGCTTCGCCGGATGGCGATCATCGCGCGTTCCACGTCGGCCACGGCGTCCGTCATTGCCCGTCCTCACCAAGTGCATGTATTTTTACATGTAGTTGTCGCCTACTCGAGGAGTATCCATGAAACCCATCGGATTCTGGTTCGCCCATCTTCACCAGGCTCTCGAAGCTTCACTGGACCACCTCCTCGCCGCCGAATCGCTGACCCGCCGCCACTGGCAGGTCCTGAACACGGGAGCGTCGCCCGAAGAGGCGCTGAAGCCGTTCGGAGATCTCCGGGAAACCATCGCCGACCTGCGCCTTCGCGGCTGGATGGACGAGGACGGCCTGACCGAAGCAGGCCGGGCGGCCCACCTTCGACTGAAGACCAAGATCGACGAGTTCCGCTCACGCGTGACCGAAGGCATCAGCGACGACGAATACCGGGCGACGGTCGGCGTACTGGAACGCATGGCCGCGAACCTCGCCCGGGAATAAGGCGGAGGCGGCCGGCGTCGTCTATCCTGGTAGTTGAAAGTTCAAACACCTGGAGCTGACATGACGCCGGTGCTCTACCTCAGCCACGGCGCGCCGCCGCTCGCCGACGACGCCACCTGGACCCGCCAGCTCGCCGGCTGGTCGGCGGACCTCGAGAAGCCGAAGGCGATCCTCGTCGTCTCGGCGCACTGGGAAGAGGCGCCGCTGACCCTCGGCGCCACCACCACGGTGCCGCTCGTCTACGACTTCTGGGGCTTCCCGGACCGCTACTACCAGGTGGAATACGCCGCGCCCGGTGCTCCCGCGCTGGCGGACAAGGTGCGCAAACTCCTGCGCTCGTCCCAGACGCCGGTCCACGACGCACCCGACCGCGGTCTCGACCACGGCGCGTACGTCCCGCTCGTGGAGATGTACCCGGACGCCGACATCCCGGTGCTTCAGGTGTCGATGCCGTCGCTGGACCCGCGTGAGCTGTTCGACCTCGGCCGGAAGCTCGCGCCGCTGCGCGACGAAGGCGTGCTGATCATCGGCAGCGGTTTCTTCACCCACAACCTGAGCGCGATGCGCGAGACCGACGGCACCGACGGGACGCCGCCGTCGTGGTCGAGCGAATTCGACCACTGGGGTGCGGAAACCCTGCGCGAGGGCGACCTCGACGCGTTGCTGGACTTCCAGCACAAGGCCCCTGCCGCGGCCATCGCGCACCCCAGGATCGAACACTTCGCCCCGCTGTTCGTGTCGCTCGGCGCGAGCTCGTCGGAGGGCAAGGGCGAGACCGTCATCGACGGCTACTGGCACGGCCTCGCCAAGCGTTCCCTCCAGTTCGACTAGCGGGACCGGAGGACACCGGCGCCCGCCACCAAACCGAGCGCCAGCAGCGTGACCACCGCGAAGGAGATCGTCAGCGACGTCAGGTCGGCGATCCCGCCGATCAACGACGGCGCGACGAGACCCGACGAATAGGTGATGGTCGCGACGCCCGCGATCGACTGGCTCGGCGTCGGCCCGCTGCGTCCGGCCGCCGCGAAGGCGAGCGGTACGACGACGGAGACGCCGAGCCCGATCAAGGCGAAACCGGCCATCGCCATCACCGGATGGACGGCGAAGACGACCAGCAGCCCACCGGCGGTCGCGAACACTCCGCCCGCGCGAACGGTCTTGACCGAGCCGAAGCGCCGCACCAGCGCGTCACCCGAGAGCCGCGCGACCGCCATCGTGCAGGTGAACGCGGTGGTCGACGCGGCCGCGATGCCCGGCGACGTGCCGAGGACGTCACGCAGGTAGACGGCGGACCAGTCGAGGCTCGCCCCCTCGGCGAAGACGGCGCAGAACGCGACGGCACCGATGATCACGGCCGATTTCGGCGGCAACGCGAACCTCGGCGGCGGGTGCTCGTCGGGCGCGCTCCGCACGTCGAAAACGCCCTGGCAGAGCAGCGCGCCGGCGACGGTGAGCACCGCCGACGCGATCACGAAGTGGATCCGGGCGTCCAATCCGGCGTGCGCGGCGAGCGTGCCCGCGGCCGAGCCGACGAGCGCGCCCGTGGTCCACATGCCGTGCAGCCCCGACATGACCGACTTGCCCATCTTCTCCTCGACGTCGACGCCGAGGGCGTTCATCAGCACGTCCGAGGTGCCGGCCGCGGTGCCCATGACGAACAGCGCGAGGCACAGAGTGAAGAGGTTTCCCGCCAGGGACGGGAGGATCAGCGCCAGCGTCCAGTACGCGAGCAGCAACCGGAGGCCCATCCTGCCGCCGAGCCGGTGCCCGATCCGCGCGGCGAGCGGCATGGTGAGCGAGGCACCGATCGCGGGGAAGGCGAGCGCGAGGCCGAGCTGGCCCGCGCTGATCCCCGCGTGTTCCTGGATCCATGGGATCCGGGTGGCGAAACTGCCGGTCACCGCGCCGTGCACGGCGAAGACGGCGGCGATGGCGACCCGCGCCTGCCGCACCCGCCGCGTCGGCCCGCCGACGGTTTCCACTGTGTTGGTCACTGGGCCCCCAAGGTCCATGAGACGACTCGACGGGCGTCAGCGTAAACTATCAGGAAGGGAACCTGATAATTAATTCTGGGAGGATCTGCCGGTGAGTGTCATCCGGACGCCGTCCGCCTCCCCGAGCACGGCGCGCGCCATCAACGACCGCCTCGCCCTCGACCTGCTCCACCGCGAGGGTTCGCTGACGGCCGCCCAGCTCAAGACGTTGACCGGGCTTTCCCGGCCGACGGTGGCGGACCTCGTCGAGCGTCTGCAGGACGCGGGCCTGATCGAGATCGTCGGCGAGGCTGGCGCGGACCGCCGCGGCCCGAACGCGAAGCTGTACGGAATCGTCGCCGAACGCGCGTACCTCGCGGGGCTCGACGTCCGCACCCACGGCATCGCCGTTTCGGTCGCGGACCTGCTGGGCCGGACCCGCGCGGAGGCGTCGCTGCCGTTCGACCTGGACGTCGACACCGATGAGGCCGTGGAGCGGGCGATCGCCCTGCTGAAGACCACGACCGCCGAGGCGGGCGCGACCGCGCTGCACACGATCGCCGTCGGCGCCCCCGGCTTGGTCGACCCGGCGACCGGCGGACTGCGGCACGCCGGGGGATTGCCCGCGTGGCACGGGAAACTCGTCGACGAACTCCGGCGGCGGCTGGGTGTCCCGGTGCTGCTGGAGAACGAGGTCAACCTCGCGGCCGCCGCCGAACAGCGGCTCGGCGCCGCCCGCGACCGGGACACGTTCGTCCTGCTGTGGCTGGGCTTCGGGGTCGGCGCGGCCGTCGTCCTCGACGGTTCGCTGCGGCGGGGCGCGTCGGGCGGCGCGGGGGAGATCGGGTTCCTGCCGATGCTGGGGCCAGGACGGCTCCCGACCGCGACCGACTGCGACGGCGGCTTCCACACGCTGGCGGGCAGCGCCGCGCTGTGCGAGCTGGCCCGCGAGCACGGCATCCCGGCGTCATCGGCCGACGACGCCGCCGCGGCCGAAGCGGCCATCGGATACGCGATCGACTCGAACGCCGAGGACTTCCTCGGGATCGTCGCGGAGCGGATCGCGATCGGTGCCGCCGCGGTCACCGCGGTGCTCGACCCAGGCTGTCTCGTCCTCGGCGGGGAGATCGGGCGGGCGGGCGGCGACGCGCTGGCGGCACGGGTGAGCCGACGGCTTTCGGAGATCTCGCCGCTGCGGACCGAGGTGCGGCCGGGGACCGTCGGCGGCGGCGCGGTGCTGGAGGGCGCGGTGCTGACCGCGATGGGCGCCGCGCAGGACGCGCTCTTCACCCCGCGGGGCTGAAACGGCGATCTCGCGTGATCAGACGGAGGACACGCGTGATTGGCGGGCGAACACGCGTGATCGGGGGCGGAACACACAAAAGGAAGCGGGCCCGGGAGTGTCTCCCGGGCCCGCTTCGGTTCATTCAGTGGCGTCAGCCGACTGGCAGGTTCACATGGTGTGGAACTTCTTGCCGGTCAGGGTGCCGATGAAACGCTGGAACATGCTCAGCGGCGACGAGTCGACGCCCGCCAGAGCCGGGACCTGCGCGGTCGGCATCGCCGGGGTGCTGTTCACCGCGGGCAGGGTGCCCGTGGTGGGCAGCTGCACCGGCAGCGCGCCGGCGGTGGGCAGCGCACCCGCGGTCGGCAGGGCGCCGGCCGTCGGGAGCTGCACCGGCAGGTTGCCGGCGGTGGGCAGCCCGTTGCCCAGCGCCGGAAGGGTCGGCAGCTGCGCGACCTTGGGGGCGTCCGCGCGAGCGGCGTCACCGGGCAGACCCGGGGTCTTCGGCAGGGCCGGGACACCGGGCAGGGCCGGGGTGCCGGGCAGCTCGGGCAGGTCCGACTTCGGCAGCTGCGCCGGGATGGCACCCAGCTGCTTCAGCGCGGTCAGACCGGCCACCTGCACCGGGAGGGTCGCCACCTGGGGACCGTCGGCGCGGGCGCCACCGATCTCCGGGGTGGTCGGCAGGGCGCCGGCACCGTTCAGCGACGGCACCGAACCGAACGGCAGCGCGGGCAGCGCGTCGATCGGCATCTCCGAACCGACCGAGTCGGTGAAGGCGCGGGTGTACTCCTCGTCGTTGATCACGGTGTTGTCGGTCGAGTTCTCGTCCGCGATCGCCAGGACCGGGATTTCGAGCTCGTTCAGCGGGATCACGAAGACCAGCGGGTGGTGGAAGTTGAAGCCCGAGAGAGCCTCTCCGCTGCCGTCGGTGATGCTGTCGCCACCGGCCTGGCCGGTGATCATGCTCTCCGCTTCGGTCTCGGACACGCCACCGGCGGCCGCGATCGCGTCACCGAACACCTCGGGGTCGGCCGCGGCCGGGATGTCGAGGATGTTGCCCGAGAGGGATCCGTCGAGACCCGAGGTCTCCACGTCCCCACCCGAAAGGGCGTCGACGGTGTTGGAGCCTTCGGCGTCGGCCAGACCGGCCGCCGCGACCGCGTCGTGGGTGACCGGCACGATCGGCAGCGCCTGCGCGCCGATGATGTTGCCCGAAACCGCGCCCTCGTCACCGTTGGTGGTGGCGTCGCCGCCCGCCTCCGAGAGGACGTCGCTGACGCTGTCGCCCTCGGCGATGCCGGCGCCGGCGATGCCGTGCCCGGTCACCGGGACCGCGCCACCGATCGGCGTCTGGACGATGTTGCCCGCCAGGGCGCCTTCTTCACCGTTCGCGGTGGCGTCGCCGCCCGCGTTCGAGTCGGTGAGGTTCGTGCCCTTGCCCGACGCGATCCCGCCGAGCACGGCGGCGAAGTTGTGCGCCTGGACCGGCAGGGAGACCGGGCCGTAGACCAGGTTGCCCGAGCCCGCGCCACCGTCACCGGTCGCGTGGACGTCGTGTCCGGCGTTGGACGTGGTGTCGCCGTCGGCGCCACCGTGGCCCTGGCCGATGAACGCGCCACCGATCCCGAACGCCTGCACCGGCAGCGAAACCGGCACGGTGCCCAGGTTGGAGCTGAGGAAGCCGTTGTCGTCGGCGGTGTTCCCGCCGCCGCCACCGGAGACGACCTTGGTCTCGTCGGCGGTGCCGGTGCCCTGGCCGATGAACGAGCCACCGACACCGAAGACCTCGGCCGGAACCGCGGCCGGGACCTGGACGATGTTGCCCGAGCCGGACGAGTCGTCGCCCGTGGTGCCGTCGTAGCCGCCGGCGGTCACGGTCTTGGTCTCGGTCGCCTCGGCGACGGCCTGGCCGATGTGCGAGCCACCGACGCCGTAGACCTCGGGGGCCAGCGCGGCCTGGGTGTTGACGATGTTGCCCGCGAGGGTCGAGTCGTCACCCGTGGTGTGGCTGCCGTTGCCGGCGTTCGCGTCGACGGTGTTCTCGCACGAGGTCGAGGACACGTTGCCGATGTAGGTGCCCGCGATGCAGGTCACCTCGACGGGCGCGGCCACGGCCGGGTCGACGATGTTGCCGCCGCCCGCGGAGCCTTCGCCCTCGCTGCTGACGAACCCACCGGCGTCGACGACGCTCGAGTGGCTGGTGCCGCCGTCCTTGCCGGTGTTGGCGAGGCCGATCCAGCTGGCGGCCACGCCGCCGACGTTCGCGACGTCCGCGGTCTGCGGCACGATCGCGTTACCCGCGACGGCCGAGTCCTCGCCGGAGGTCTGCACGTAGCTGGGGACGTTGCTCCAGCCGGGGGTGGTGTCACCGGCGGTGGCGTCCGCCGAGGAGCTGCTGTTGGAGTTCGCGAGCGAACCCCACGCGGCGGCCGCGTTGTCGTTCACCTTCACCGGGAGGGCGATCGGCACCGCGCCGACGTTGCCGCCGAGGGCGGAGTCGTCACCGTCGGTCTCGACCCAGCCGCCGGAGGTGGCTTCGGTCTCGGCCTCGTAGCCGGAGCTGTTGGCGTTGCCGATGATCCAGGAGGCGGCGTTGCCGGTGACCTGGACCGGGGTGGCGAACTGACCGGCCAGCACGTTGCCGGACAGGGCGGAGCCCTCGCCGTCGGTGGTGATGTTGCCGGTCTCGGTGGTGCTCTGGCTGGCGGAGCCGCCGACCACGCGGCCGGTGCCGCCGGCGAGCCCGCCACCGTTGCCGGCGATCTGCACGGGCAGCGCCCAGTCGAGGGACACGACGTTCCCGGCGAGGCTGGAGTCCTCACCGGTGGTCTCGATGTCCTGGTTGTGCGCCCAGGTCTGGTCGTGCGAGCCACCCTCGACCTCGGCGTCGCCGATCACGCCGATGGCGTTGTCGACGATCTGGATCGGGACGACGACGTCACCGACGACCTTGTTGCCCTTGAGGATGTCGTCCGTGGTGGTGAACCCACCGCCGGTCGGGCCGCCGGTGATCTGGCGGGCCGAGTCCTTCGCGGCCAGCGGCGCCGGGACCGCGGCGTTCTTGCCGGAAAGGCTGGGGAGCCCTCCACCGATGCCGTCGGTGCTGCCGCCGGGCGACGAAGCCGAGTCCAGCGCGTCCGAGACGGGCTTGGTGACGGCCTTCGTGCTGACCTCACCCTTGTAGCCGGGGAGATCGGCCTGGCCGAGGGGGGTGCCGACGGCGTTGTTGTCGATCTCGATGGGAACGGTGACGTTCGCGTCGAGCGGGGAGGCCGGGGTGTCGGGGTTGACCTGTTCGTCAGCCGAAGCGATGCCGGTACCCAGCATCAACAGCCCACCCGTGACCAACGCGGTCTGGAGTCCGCGCTTTGCCCAGGATTGCATGGGGTTGTTCTCCTTCATTTCGGGTTCCCTTTCGGGTCTGAGGAGGTGCCTTCGAAGCGGCACCAGAGGGGGGTGGAACTGGCTGCGGGCGCACAAAAGCGCACCGCCGTTTCGCGGGGGATCAGGAGCGGACGCGAAGCCAAGCCCGGAATCGGGAGGCGTGAGGCGCGTCGGCTACCCCGCGGAGGGAGGTGTTCAGTCGGGAGTGACGCCGGGCTGCGAGCCCGGGGTGAGCGGCATGTACCGCGTGCCTGCCAGCGCGTAGCCGGTCAGGGAACGCTCGACGGCGGCGGCGACCCAGGCGGGAACGCCGTGGGTCAGGCCGTCGAGGTGACCACCGGGGGCGGAGCCGCCGGGGACAGTCGGGAAGGAAGGCGCGGCGGGAAGCGGCGCCGGGGTGATCGGACGCGGGAAGTCACCACGGTGACCGTCATGCGCCGGAGCGTCCTCGACCTGATCGAAGGCATCGTGCGACTGCGCGAAGGCCGGCATCGGGAGGACGGTCTCGGAGGAAGCGGGGAACTGCGTCGTGGCCAGCTGTGCGAAGTCGGTGACCTGCTCACCGGCGCCGATGGTGTCCAGCGGGGAGCCGGGGTCCACCGGGGATTCGCCGACCGGGAGTTCCGGGACGAGGTCGCCGTGTTTGTCCGGGTCCAGGAGGTCCCAGACGTCGCGGCCGAAGTCGGGCGACGGGGCGAAGGTCTCGTCCAGCACCTGACGGGTGTCCTGTGGCTTGCGCACGATGTGCTCGACGGCACCGAGGGTCCGCTTGACCGGGGTGACCACCGAGGTGTCCGCGAAGTCGGTGACCGCGTCGCTGACGCGGGTGGAGACCTCGTGCTGATCGGCACGGAGATCGCCGCAGTGGCGCTTCGCGGGAGCGGATCCGTTCTCGCCCGGCATCGACCACGTGGTGGCGTCCTGCTGGCCTTCGCCGCACATCGCGCCGGCGACATCGCCGGCGAACTTCGAGGCGCCACCGGAAACGTCGGTCAGCCCCGCCGCGGTGGCGTCGGTGACCGGGGTGACGCTGGTTTCGGGCGCGGAGACCACCGGGGCGATGTCCGCGGAAGCGGAAGCGCCGGAAACGGCCCACGCCGCGGCGGAACCGGCGACGGCACCACCGAGCACGAACAGCGCACGCGAAGCGAGACGGCCGAAGCGCACAGCGCCACGCCTCTCGTTCTTCGCCGCGTTCGTCACTCGGCCTCCTGTCGCTTCGGTTCGTCGTTGCGGGACCGAGGTAAGCAAAGTGCGGAAGGCTTGCGCGAGTTTGAAAGGCCTTGATGGCACGATCGTGTGAAGAACACTCGGTGTAACCCGAAATCACGATCGGTGATCAAGGCTGGCGGAGCCCGGTTACTCCGGAGTCGATCAACGGGCGATGTGTCAAGCGTCGCATCGGGCGAATTCGCCGCTCGCGCGTTGCCCGGAATGTTCAAGAAACGTCGCCTCGGACCGATACGGTGTCCGCGTGAGCGAGCCCCAGCGCAAACAGCCGGAATTCGACCCGGCGAACCCGTTCCTTTCGGAATCCACCGAGGACGTCACCAACCTCGTGCCCCGCGGCCTGCGGATCGGCGCGGCGTTGTCGTGGCGGTTCATCGTGGTGATCGCCGCGCTCTACGTGATCGTGTTCCTCATCGGCTATCTGTCGGTGGTCGTGATCCCGTTGTCGATCGCGCTGCTGCTGGCCGCGCTGCTCGCGCCAGCGGTCTCCAAGCTGACGGCGCTGAGATTCCCGCGCGGGCTGGCGGCCGGGATAGTGCTGATCGCGGGCCTCGCCGTGCTCGGCGGGCTGCTGACGTTCGTCGTCGCGCAGTTCTCGTCCGGCCTGCCGGAGCTGCAGAAGCAGCTGACGGAGAGCCTCAACCAGATCAAGGTCTGGCTCATCGACGGTCCGCTGCACCTGCGCCAGGAGCAGATCCAGGAGTTCATCAACCAGGCGATCAGCTTCCTGCAGAACAACCAGGCCTCGATCACCACCACCGCACTCACCACCGCGGGCACGGTCGGCGAGATCGTCACCGGGTTCATCCTGACGCTGTTCATCCTCATCTTCTTCCTCTCCGGCGGCGACCAGATCTGGACGTTCCTCGTGCGCGGCGTGCCGGGCCGCGTGCGGAACCGGGTCGACGTCGCGGGGCGGCGTGGCTTCGCGTCGTTGGTCAGCTACGTGCGCGCGACGGCGGCGGTGGCCGTGGTGGACGCGGTCGGTATCGGCATCGGCCTGGCGATCGTCGGCGTCCCGCTGGTGATCCCGCTGGCGACGCTGGTGTTCCTCGGCGCTTTCATCCCGATCATCGGCGCGGTGATCGCGGGCGCGGTCGCGGTGCTGATCGCGCTCGTGACGAAGGGTGTCGTCGGCGCGCTGATCGTGCTGGCCATCGTCATCGGCGTCATGCAGCTGGAGAGCCACGTGCTGCAGCCCATCCTGCTCGGCCGCGCGGTGAAGCTGCACCCACTCGCCGTGGTGCTCGCGATCACCGCCGGTCTCGTCGCCGCCGGGATCGCCGGCGCGCTGCTGTCGGTGCCGCTGCTCGCGGTGCTCAACGCCGGTATCCGGTCGCTGCTGCACGAACACGATCCCGATCCGGCCGAGATCGACGTCCTGCGGGATCAGGCGGCGCAGCCGAACGATCCCGGGGAAGAGTCCGAAGCCAAGTCATGACCGAGCCCCCGCTCTGGCGCGCCGTTTCGGCGCTCGGCACGCGGGACCCGGCCACACCGCTGTGGCGCGGGGTGATCGTGCTTCGCGTGACGACGCTGCTCTTCGCGCTCGGCTCGTTCATCGTCCATTACGACGGCTACGCGAATAAGTGGCTCGCGTGGACGTCGTTCGGCGTGATGACGCTGTGGACGGTGCTGAGCAGCGTGTTCTACGCGCGGCCGTCGAGCCGCTGGCCGTGGCTGGTCGGCGTCGATCTCGCGCTGACCGTCGTCCTCATGTTCACCTCGGCGTGGATCCTGACCACCGCGCAGTTCGACGCCAACACCCCGCTCATCACCACGGTGTGGGCGGCGGTCCCGCCCGCGGCCGCCGGGACACGCTTCGGCGCGCTCGGCGGGGTGCTCGCCGGGCTGGTGGTCTCGGTGGTCACCGGGCTGGTGCGCTGGCGGTTCGACGTCGACGTCGCGAGGGACGGCTTCCTGCTGACCGCGAGCGGGTTCGTCATCGGGCTCGCCGCGACCATGGCGCGCCGGTCGGCCGACGCGCTGACCAGGGCGTTGCGCATGGAGGCCGCCACGGCCGAACGGGAGCGGCTCGCCCGCTCGATCCACGACAGCGTCCTCCAGGTGCTCGCGCGCGTGCGCAAACGCGGCGCCGAATTCGGCGGGGAGGCCGCCGAGCTGGCGAAACTGGCCGGCGAGCAGGAGATCGCGCTGCGGGCGCTGGTCACCACCGAGCCGACGCATCCGAGCGAGAACGGGACCACCGACCTCCGGTCCGCGCTGCAGCTTCTCGCGACGCCGTCCGTGCAGGTCTCGACGCCCGCGGGCGAGGTCCAGCTGCCCGAACACGTCACCGCGGAGCTGGTGGCCGTGGCGCGCGAGGCGCTGTCGAACGTCGAGAAGCACGCGGGCGAAGACGCGCATGCCTGGGTGCTGCTGGAGGACCTCGGAACCGAGGTCGTGGTCAGCGTCCGCGACGACGGCCCGGGAATCGCGCCCGGTGTCCTGGAACGCGCGGCGGCCGAGGGACATCTAGGTATCGCGGAGTCCATCAAGGGACGGGTGCGGGATCTGGGCGGGAGCGTCGCCCTGGACACCGCGCCCGGCCAGGGCACGGAATGGGAAGTCAAGGTTCCAGTGGCGGCGAGGGGGAAGCGATGACCGAAGCGCCTCAGGTCTCGGTGATGGTGGTCGACGACCACCCGATGTGGCGGGACGGCGTCGCGCGCGACCTGGCCGAGCACGGATTCGACGTGAAGGCCACCGCGCCGGACGCCCCCGCCGCGGTGCGGATCGCGCGCACGGTCCGGCCGGACGTCGTGCTGATGGACCTCAACCTCGGCGAGACGTCGGGGGTCGACGCCACCCGCGAGATCACCGCGGAACTGCCGTCGACGAAGGTGCTCGTGCTGTCCGCGAGCGGCGAGCACAGCGACGTCCTCGAGGCGGTCAAGGCCGGGGCGTCGGGCTACCTGGTGAAATCGGCCTCGGCGAGCGAACTGGTGGACGCGGTCAAGCGGACCGCGGTGGGCGACCCGGTGTTCACCGCCGGGCTCGCCGGACTCGTCCTCGGCGAGTACCGCCGCATGGCGGACGCGCCGGACGACGGGCCCGCGCCGCCGCGGCTGACCGAACGCGAGACCGACGTCCTGCGCCTGGTCGCGAAGGGCATGACGGCGCGGCAGATCGCGGAGAAACTCGTGCTCTCGCATCGGACGGTGGAGAACCACGTCCAGTCGACGTTGCGCAAACTCCAGCTGCACAATCGCGTCGAACTCGCCCGCTACGCCATCGAGCACGGGCTGGACGAGGAATAGTTCACCCCTGGCCGATCGTCACCACGGAGCGATTCCGCTCGGCGGGCAACGCGGTCTTGACGACCGTCCACTGTGGCCGGTCGAGCCGCCAGCTCGCGACGACGTCCGTGGCGAGCACCAGGCTGTCGTCCTCGGTCCATTCGACCGCGACCCGTTTGAGCTCGGTCGCGATCGGGTTCGAGGGCGCGTGTGTCCAGGTCAGCGTGTCGAGGGCGAGCACCCAGACGTCGGCGGTCTGCGTGGCCGTCCCGGCCCAGGCCGGGTCGCCGAACAGCACGGCGACCTTGTAGCCGTCACGGCTCGGCACCGCGTCGCCCGGCGTGCCGTTGGCCACCGGCCGTTTGACCGGGGTGCGCTGGTTGTTCCGCAGGTCGAGCACGGAGAACTCGGTCAGCTCGGCCAGCAGCATCCGGTCCTTGGTGATCGCGAGGACGCGGGGGAACTGGCGCACGGCGCGGCCGGTGGCGGGGTCGATCAGCACGTCCTCGGCGGTGGCCGTCCCGGTGTTCACCGTGATCAGCAGGCCCTGCGGCACCTCCTGGCGCACCGCCATCGTGCAGCTCGCCGGGCGGCCGCGCCCGCGCTCGACGCCGAGCAGGGAGACGTATTGGAGGCGGCAGAGGTCGTTGCCGTCGTCGCGGATCACCCAGACGCCGCTCTCGTCGGCGGCCGGGGCGACGCTGCGAGCCCTGCCGAGCTTCCACGGCTGGTTCTTGGGGTCGCCGTAGACGAGCACCTCGGACGGCTCCAGGCACGACGGTCCGCAGCGCCCGGCCGACAGCACGACCGGGAACTTGCCGACGCGGAAGACGTCGTTGACCCGGTCACCGCCCGGAGCACCGGGCAACGGCGTGGTGGCGCCGGTGGCGGGATCGAGCATCGAGGGCGGTGAAGTCGCCATGACGAGCCGGAAACCGCTGTAGTCCACCGGTACGCCTTCGAGTTTCGACGGCGGCGGCGATGTCGGCTCCGGGACGGCTTCCGGCGGGTTTGCTTCGACAGTGCATCCGGCCAGCAGCAGGACGGCCGCCAGCAGGGCGGCACAGGGGAGAAATGCGGGTCTGTTCAGGGTTTTTCCCCGATCTCGCGCGTGAGAATCGGTTCTACCATTCCTGGCATGGGCGAGGAAGAGCAGCCGGCGACCGAAACCAAGCCGTTGACCGGACGGGACATCCGGGTCTCCGACGCGGAACGCGAACACGTCGTCGAGGTCCTGCAGAAGGCGATCGGCCTAGGGATGCTGAACCTCGACGAGTTCACCGAACGGACCGACCGCGCCCTCGCCTCGAAGACCCGCGGTGAGCTGAACGCGGTGCTCACGGATCTGCCCGGCCTGGTGCATCCCGAAGCCGGAATGGTGCCCCGGCAGCAGCAGAACCCGTGGGCGCCGCCGCGGCAGCACGCCTACGCGCAGGCGTCCGGGCAGGTCATGGAGCTCAACGGCAAGTACTCGGCGTTGCAGCGCAACGGGAACTGGCTCGTTCCCGAGTCGATGGTGATCCGGAACAAGTACGGCGCCACGAAACTGGACTTCTCCCAGGCCGAGATCCGGTACCCGGTGGTGCACATCGAACTGCAGGCCAAATGGGGGCCGGTGGAGATCACCATCCCCGAAGACGGTGCCGTCGACACCAACTCGATCACCGACATCAAGTTCGGCAACCTCGACGACCGGACCCGCTCGAACGGCCGCCCCGGCACGCCCCGGTTCGTCATCACCGGGCGCGTGCACGGGGGGTCGCTGATCATCAAGTACCCGCGGCGGGGCTTCTTCGGTTAGGCGCCGACCGGGCGCACGTGGCGCAGGTGCCGGACCACGAAGAACGCGACAGCGGCCAGCACCAGCGCGGCCAGCCCGGACACCGCGTGCATCCCGCTGGCGAACGCGTCGTGCGCCGGGACGGCGTCGGCGAGCCGGGACCGGGTGACCGCGTTGCCCAGCGTCCCGACGATCGCGATACCCAGCGCGTAGCCGAATTCGTTGCCGGTCTGCGAAAGCGAGGCCGCCGAACCGGCCTTCTCCGGCGGTACGGAGCCGACGACCAGATCCGTGCCCAGGGTGATCAGCGGGCCGCCGCACAGGCAGGTGATGGCGAAGGCGATCGCCGGGATCACCGGGCCGGTCCCGGGTTCGACCTGCGTCAGCAGCAGGAACCCCGCGATCGCGCCGGCCAGCCCGGTGGCGATCAAGGTCGCGGGGCGGATACGACGGGCGAGGATCGGGGCGGCCAGGAAGCCGGCGGTCGAGGCGAGCATGCCCGGCAGCAGCGCCAGCGCGGCGCCGACCGGCGAAAGCTCCAGCACGATCTGGAAGAACTGCGCGACGAAGAGCATGGTCGTCCCGCCCAGCATGGAGAACGCGCACATCCCGCCCAGCGCCGTCGTGAACGCCCGGCCGCGGAACAACGTCAGGTCGATCAGCGGGTCCTGGAGGGTCCGCTGGCGCCGCACGAACACCACGCCGAAGCCGAGGCCGATCAGGAGCGAGGCCACCGGGACCACGTGCACACCCTCGCGAGCGAGTTCCTTGATGCCGTAGACCGCGGGCAGGATCGTGACCAGGGAAAGCGCGACGCTCGCGAGGTCGAGGCGGCCGGCGTTCTCGTTGCGGTACTCGGGCAGGAGCTTCGGGCCGACGACGAGCAGCAGGACCATCGCGGGGACGCCGAGCAGGAACACCGAACCCCACCAGAAGTGCTCCAGCAGCACGCCGCCGACCATCGGCCCGACGATCGCGCCGACGGTGAAGCAGCCCGCCCAGATGCCGATCGCGAGCGAACGCTGACGGCTGTCGGAGAAGAGGTTGCTGATCAGGGCGAGCGTCGACGGCGCCAGCGTCGCACCGGCGATCCCGAGGATCGCGCGGGCGGCGATGAGCATCAGCGCGCTGGTCGAGAACGCGGCCAGCACGGAGGCCAGCCCGAACGCCGTGGCGCCGATGAGCAGCAGTTTCCGGCGGCCGATGCGGTCGCCGAGGGTGCCCATGGTGACCATGAAGCCGGCGATCATGAAGCCGTAGACGTCCATGATCCACAGCTGCTGGGTGCTGTCGGCGCCGAGGCTCTGGCTGAGCTTCGGCAGCGCGAGGATCAGCACGAACACGTCGAGGGAGACCAGGAAGGTGGGCAGGGCCAGCACGGCCAGCCCGACCCATTCCCGGCGTCCAGCCCGCGTCGGGGTCATGGTGGTCGTCATGGTCCGGTCCTTTCGTCGCTTCGGTGTCTTTCACCTAGGCGTCGAAGCGGTGGACCGGATTTCGACATCCCCCCGGATCCGATTTTGGGAGCGGGGGACCTTTGCTACCGCTTGGCGGCGGCTTGCCTTGCGGACACCGGGTCCGACGTGGCCAAAGCTGCGTCGGCCAGTGCCTCGCATTCGGCCAGTGTCGTGGCCGCCAGGCTCGCCCCGACCGCGCGCACAGCGGGCGCGTTCATCGAGAGGCTGGTCAGGCCGAGCCCGGCCAGCACCAGCGCGAGCCTCGGATCGGCGGCGGCCTCACCGCAGACGCCGGCGGGCTTGCCGGTGTCCTTCGCGGCCTGGCCGATGACCTTGAGCAGGCGCAGCAGGCCGGGCTGCCACGGGTCGTTGAGCTTGGCGACGGCGCCGAGCTGGCGATCCGCGGCGAAGGTGTACTGCGCGAGGTCGTTGGTGCCGACGGAGACGAAGTCGACCGCGTCGAGGATCTCGCGGGCGGTCAGCGCGGCGGCCGGGATCTCGATCATCACCCCCGCGCGGGCGATTCCGGCGGCGCGGACGCGCTCGGCGAACCAGGCGGCCTCGGCGGCGGTGGCGACCATCGGGGCCATCACCGAAACGTAGGCGCCGGAGTCCCGCGCGGCACCCGCGATGGCCTCGAGCTGGCGGTCGAGGATCTCGGGACGGTCGAAAGCGACGCGAAGGCCGCGTACGCCGAGCGCCGGGTTGGGCTCGTCCTCGGGCTCCAGGAACGCGAGGGGTTTGTCCGCGCCCGCGTCGAGGGTGCGGACGATGACCGGCTTGCCGCGGAACGGCGTGAGCACGGCGGTGTAGGCCTTGCGCTGCTCTTCGACGCTCGGCTCGGAAGAGGCGTCGAGGTAGCAGAACTCGGTGCGGAAGAGGCCGACGCCTTCCGCGCCCGCCTCGGCGGCGGCCTGGGCGTCGGTCGCGGAACCGACGTTGCCGAGCACCTTCACCCGGTGGCCGTCGGAGGTCGCGCCGGTGCCGTCCCACTCGATCGCGCCGGTCTTGGCGGCCGTGACGACCTCGGCGTTCGGGTCCGCGACCTCGACGACGCCGGTGTCACCGTCCACCGCAAGCGCTTGCGCGTCGAGCGCGAGCAGGCCGCGGACCGCGACGACGGCGGGAATGCCGAGCGCGCGGGCGAGGATCGCGGTGTGACTGGTGGGGCCGCCCTCTTCGGTGACGAGCGCGAGCACCTTGTCCGGGTCGAGTCCGGCGGTGTCGGCGGGCGCGAGGTCGCGGGCGACGAGCACACTCGGCGACGCCAGGTCGGGAACGCCGGGAGGCGCGATGCCGAGCAGTTCGGCGATGAGCCTGTCACGCACGTCGAGGACGTCGCGGGCCCGCTCGGCCATGTAGCCACCCGCGGCCGCGAGCGCGTCGGCGAACTTCCCCGCCGCCTGGTGCACCGCGCGCGGCGCGTGCAGGTTCTGGTCCTTGACGAGTTGCTCGGCCGAGGAGACGAGCGCAGGGTCGGCCGCCATCGCCGCCGTGGTGATGAGGATCGTCGCGGCCTCGCCGGTCGCCGTCTCGGCGAGCTTCTCGAGCCTGCCCGCCACGATCTGCGCGGCCGGGGCGATCCGGGCGGCCTCGGCGGCGGGATCGGCCGGTGCCGGCGTGCTCGCGGGTTCACCCAGCGGTTCGGCGACCCGGACGACAGGACCGCTCGCGCGGCCGGGACTGACGGCGACCCCGGACAGTGACTCAGACGGCATGGTCTAGACCATATCTCATAGGCGGCGTGAGCTGGCTCATAGCCATCAGCAGAACACAGAAGAGGACATCATTCCAGTTCGGACGCCGTCGGATACGAAGGCTGCGCGCCTTGGCGGGTCACCGTGATCGCCGCCACCTTCACCGCCTCGCGCGCCGCATCGACCAGCTCCTCGCCCTTCGCGAGCGACGCGGCAAGCGCCCCCGCGAAAGCGTCACCGGCGCCCGTCGTGTCGACCGCCTCGACCTTCGGCGACGGCACCTCCGTCACCCCGTCGGCCGTCACCACCGCTGCCCCCTTCGCGCCGAGCGTCACGACCGCGGCCTTCGGACCGAGATCGAGCAGCTTGGGGAAATCCGCCTCGCCACCGAGCAGGAACGCGGCCTCGTGCTCGTTGACCAGCAGCACATCGAGACTCTGCAGCGTCTTCGCGGAAAGCTCGGCCGCAGGCGACAGGTTGAGCAGCGTCTTCACGTGGTGTTCGGCGGCTTTCGCGACGGCATGCTCGACGGTTTCGAGCGGGATCTCCAGCGACAGCACCACGATCTCGGCGCCGTCGAGGTCGACGTCCTCGGGCCGCAAGGCGGAATTGGCGCCGGGCGAGACGAGAATCGAGTTCTCACCGTCGGGTGTGACCGTGATGTACGCGATCCCCGTCGGGCGCTCACTCGTGCGCAGCGAGCCGGTGTCCACCCCGGACTCGGCGAGCGACCGCTTGAGCAACTCGCCGTACGGGTCGTCGCCGACCGCGCCGAGCAACGCGACGTCCGCCCCGAGCCTGGCCGCGGCGACCGCGGTGTTGGCGCCCTTGCCACCCGGCGACAAGATCGTGTCGCCACCGAGTACGGTTTCGCCACCACCGGGTCGCCGATCGACCGGGACGACGAGATCGGCATTGGCGGACCCGATGACCAGCACCTGAGAAGTCATGGAAGAGACGATGCCATGACCAGCAGTTGTCCGGGCATGACCCTTCTCCAGACGAAGATGTGAAGAACTTTGTAACTTTCTCGGCGCGTAGTGCGACAATCAGGCGAGCAGCGGAACGCCGTCACTCTTTCGGGGGATAACCTTCCCCCGGGCGTCACTTCGGCGATCACGCCCGCTCTTGAGATGCGTTGCCGCGTCCAAGCGGTGACGTTGCCCCGATCCCGGCTTCCGCCGGGAAGAGGGCATCGGGTCGCCGGCGTCGATCACGTAGCCCCCCGAGTGATCGGCGCCGGCGGCGCCCCGGTTGACAGGGTGCCGCACTCAGGACGCGACCGTGTTCTGCGGGATTCCGCGATACTCGCCCAGCTTGTCAGGCCGGATCATGGTCATCGCAGCCCGGACCTCCGCGAACGCGGCGTCGCTGAACGCTTCAGGAATCCGGTAGCCGTTCACGACCGGCGGAAGTGAGCGACCGTCGAGGTTCGCCCCGATTTCCCATAGTCCCTTCAGCGTTCGATGACGCTTCGCGAAATCATCGTCGAGGGGAAAGAAGTCGATCATCCGCAAGACGTGTTTGCCATCGGTGACGGTGGTCAGCCGAAGCTCGCGGAGCTCGTCCCAGCCCAACTCGAAGGTCGCCTTGTCGCGGCGGAACCAGCGAATTCCTTCGACCGACACGGTGAACGTGGTGCACCAGGTCGCCTTTTTCCATCGCGCGGGGGTGCAGAACCAAAGCCAGCCCGGAGAGAGGAGCCCGATCGCCGCGATCGTCAGGGTCGCTTCGCGGAGCTCCGTTCCGCGGCCCGCCGTGAAACCCACGATCCCGGAGATGACGGCGACAACGAGGATCACCCCGCAAATGCGCCAGAACTTCGCTGACGACCAGTCGTTGGGCGTGACCGTCCTCGAAGCCGTCGCGGGAAGGCCGGCAGGAGCCGCCACGCCGCCCCGCGGACGAACTGAGGAGAGAGAAAGCGAACTGGTCACGGGTGTTTCGGTATCAGGTTTGCGGAAGCGCTTGTTCCGTCGCCAGTAGGCGAACAAGCCCAAACCTACGAACCCACCGACGCCGGGCGCGATGCTCCACCACGGAACGTCGCTTTTGAAGTCCCGGGCGTAGTACCTGCCGACCTCTTTGACTCGGACGGGTTTGCTTATGTCAGCCGGAGTCAACTCGTCCGGGTACGAGCGCGCCGTCACGACTTCTTGCCTGGAGCCTGACGAATAGGGGCGAACCTCGAGGTCGCAAACCCAGTAGTAGCCGATCCCGGCAATGCTCACCGGCCCTATCTGCTCGCAAGACTTCGCCGTCGCCATGTCGACGAACTTGCTCGTTCCCTCCTCGCCGTGGGACACGATCCCGCGGCCGAGCAGGGTCCAGCAGATCAGCGCATAGAGGAATACGCCGACGGCGAGGCCCGCCACCTTCCAAGGGGATCTACGCGTGACTGTGGGAACCGCTTCGTACCCGGTCAGCAGAAGACCGTTGCTCACTGGATCGACCCGGCCATTCCGATCGTCCGGCGCGAGTTCTCTTCGACCTCGAACCGCCTCACGAACGGTTCTCCAGCGGCTCTGCCGTCGCTGGTCGTGGCTGGACGAGATCAACGAGACGCTTCGCGGCGGCTGCGCCCACCCGCTCCACGAGCACATACTCGTCGCCCTCACTCGGCACGACGTGAACGCTGTAGTACCAGCGGCCGTTGCCCGGCGGAGCAGGCTTCACCACGATGTTGTCGATGTCCGCGTAGAGAACTTTGACCTCAGGGCTATCCCTTTCCTTCCAGCTCAAGGAATCTGTTCGGAACACGAAGATCCCACGGCGTCCTCGGTACAAGGATGCGGCGAGGTAGACGAGCACGACCGCGGTGATGACGAACCGGTCCATCGCCACCTGACCGGATGCGGCGGTCGCCAATGACCAGGTCAGCAGAATCGACCCCAGCAACATCACCGTCAGCCGGGTGAGCGAGGGCCGGCTGGCCGAGACCCGCTTCTCCGTCGAGACGCCCGACGAGGCGTTCTTCAGCCTGACGACCGTGCTCTTGGCCGGCCTGATCAAACCGAGCCCGCCCCTGGCAACTTCCCTCGTGGGCCAACGCGTCAAACCTGGCTTGAAGTTCTCGACCACTGCCGAGAAGCGCTCGGCTTCTTGAAGCCGCAGAAAGGGCGTGAGGAGATATCCGTGATCGGAACGAGTGCAGAAGGCTGCTGCCAGGTCTTCATCCCTCTTTTCACCCACGATCGCGAGGTGGACCTCGACCAGGTCACCTGGGCGTTCCACGAAAACGAAACGCTTGATCCTCGACCAGTGGATTCGGCGTGGCGAACCATCGCGCGCGGTCTGTACGAACCCTCTCGACGTCAACTGCGCGGGAACCAGCGATGCTCCCGACGTGACCCGAAGCCTGCGCCTGGCCGAGGGAATCGCCGCGAGCAAGCCGACACCTGGTAGCAGGAAAGGAAACGCGACCAGATATGTCGCCACATCGTCGGGCCTCAGCCGGACTGTCGCCACGATCATGGTTCCCGCCACCACCAGAAACCCGGCCCCTGTCGCGGCGAAAAAGATGAACGCCGCGACGGACCCGGCCCGATCTCCTCCATCGGGCACCGGCAGTTTCAGCTCGACCGGCAGGTCCAGCGATTCCGGTTCGGCCGGTGCTCGTGTCCTTCCGGTATCGCGCCGCAGGGTCGGTACCAGCCACCTTAGGACGGTCTCGGGACCGACGGCGTAACCGATGAACCCCAGGCCTCCAACGGCGACCAGACCGATCACCGCGAGGAATTCGTAGGGGTGCGGGACATTTCGCTGCCAGTCCTTGGCGGCGTAGTCCACGAACACCTGCTGTCCGCGGTCGGCCGGTGTCAGCTCGTCGGGGCCGAACTCGATCTCGACCGGTGCTCGATCCGGACCTGTCCGCACCTCGGCGACACATTTCCAGTAATAGCCCGCTCCTCGAGCCGAAAGCGGGCCGAATTCGGCGCACTCGCCGACGGTCGCGGTCCCGTCGGCCCCGTTGAGGTCAGAGCCGGAAACGGTGACCGGCAACCCGGCGATCCGGAGAAACGTGAGCACACCGATGACGAACAAAGCCAGCAGGATCCACGCCGCGACACAGGTGACAACGGTTTTCGCGGCCGCTTTCATGACTTCCTCCGAACGACCGAGTTCTGGACTCGAGGACTAGATCGATCCTGATATCCGTTGTCCGCCAGGCTGGTCGAAAACCGGCTGCACTGTCGAACCGGCAGACTGGGCACCAACTGCACCATCCTTGCCGTCCTTCTTGTCGTCACCACCTGAAACCAGTTTGTCGCCGATTTCGCCGGCCTTCTTACCCGCCTCTTTCAACACTTCCTTCGTGACGGCGTCGGGAACCTTCTTGACGGCGTCCGACACCTCCTTGCCGAAATCGTCGGCGATGTCCTTCGCGCCGACCTTGCCGTACGCGGCGAGATTGGCGATGTCGTCGCCCAAGGTCTTGGCCAGACCAGAGACATCGTTCCCGAAGTTCTTGGCGACGTCCTTGACGTTCACCCCCTGGAGAAGCCTCTTCGCCTCTCCGAACATCGCACCCAGCTTCTTGATGAGCCCTGATGCGTTTCCGAAGGCCTTGGTCAATTGCTTGACCTTGTCCATGATCTTGGTCGCCCACCTGATCGCCATGGGAACTCCCTCGGCGGCCAGCCCGGCCGGCATCGCGGGGCCCGGGTAGCGACAGACGATCCAGATCAGCTTCCATACACACTCGGAGATCAGGTCACGTACCAAGCTGCGAACCACGGCGAGAATCGACTTGCACATCGCGATCATGACCGAGATGCCCTGCGCCCCGGTGGCGACCGATTCGTAGAGGTCCGCGCGATCGTTCGCGAACGCCCGGTAGGCGTCCGCGGCGGTCCCGGTCCAGGTGGCCGAGTCCCTGGCGACGTCCTGTCGCAGTTCATCGGCGACCTTCGACAACTCGTCGCCGATGTTCCCCCAGGTACCGCCCAGGTTCTCCAGCGCGACTTGGTCACCTGTCAGCCAGTCCAGTGGCTCCCGCAGAAAGCTGACATGCTCGATGACCCATCCGATACCCGCTTTGGCCAGAGCACCGAGCGGATCGGACATATCGGAGGCGAAGGAGACGCCACCGATCACCAGATTGGCCAGTCCCTCACCCCAATCCCCAGAAGAGAACTTGATCAGGGCGTCGCCGAAGTCTTGTATCAGGCCGGCGCCCTCGAGCGGGCTTTCCTTCTTCGCACCGTCGGTGGCGACCAGTGGATTCGGCGCCTTCGGGGCGGGGTTCGTGGCAACAGGATTCTCAGTCATGGCCGGCCTTATACCTTGAAGAGTTTCTTGTACTCGTCCTCGGTGATTTCCTTCCGCTGCTGCCACACCCTGACCCGATCGGCGTGGTCGTCAGCGCTCGTCGCGGCCGTTCTGACGGCGTCTTCCGCGACGGATTGCGCCATGGAGAACGAGATGGCGAGCGACATACCGATGATCCCGAACGCTTCGGGGTGCATCGTCTGCTCGGCGGCGTTCAAGGCCGTGTTGATCCGCCCGGTGAGCGCATCTAGCTTCCCTCGATGTGTTTCGAGCGCGGATGGATCTACATCGAATCCTGGTCCACTGGAGCCGGTCATCGTTCTTTCCCTCCCTCAAGAACCCGCTCAGCGCAGGAAGTCGCCGCCGGTGAAGTAGTCGTCCTCGTGGTCCGTCTGCTGCCTGCGCGCGACACGCGGCGGCGCGGGCGGGGCCGGGGGTGCGGCCGGCTTCGGGGCGGGAGGAGGCGGAGGCGCGTCGAGTTCGTCTTCGGCGACGAAGCGGTCGTCCTCGTCGGGCTCCTGGTGACCGCCCTCGACGTAGCCCGTCGGTTCGGGTTCCGGGTACTCGTTGTGCAGCTGGTTGACCAGCTCGTTCATCGTTTCGGTGCCCGCGATGGACGGCACGCCGGTCTGCATCGCGCCCGCGAGTTTGCTCTGCGCGCTCTGGACGACGCGGAGGATCTCCTGCGCGAGCGCCGGGTTGTCCCGCACGGACGGGCCGATCTCCAGGCCCACCAGGTTCCCCGCGTGGTTCACCCTGACCGAGATCTGGCCGTCTTTGCTGCGTTCGGACACCGAGACACTTTCGATCTCGGTGCGCATCTGATTCGCCTTCCGCTGGGCGTCGGCCAGCTTGGCCTCGAAATCAGCGAAGAGCTGCTCAGGGTTCGACACGCGAACCTCCCCTGTTCACGTCGTAGCCGTTCGGCGACCGAGTGTGGCATACCCGTCTGACATCGGGGAACGTTTGCCGGACATCCGCACCCCGGTCGTGTGGATCACCACAGCGACCTCCGGTTTTCCCTACCGGATCCGACGGCTTACCTCATGTTCCCGCAGGTCAGCGACCCCTAGCGTGCCGGGTATGACGATTTCGGACTGGAAACGCGCGGTCTACGCGCTTCTCGTACTTCCGGGGTATCTCGGTGGCGCGAAGGTCCAGCGTGGACTGTCGCGGCGCTGGCTCGGGCACGAGAGCGGGTCCCGGCCTCGGTTCGTGGCGGCGTTCGGTCCGAGCGCGGCCGCGTTCCTGCTCGCGTTGCTGCTGTTCTACCTCGTCGGGCGCATCGCGACCTACGGGCTCTTCTGGACCGGCAGCGATCCCGAGGGCACGTGGGGCGGGCCGACGCTGGCGGGGGCGTGGATCGTGCACTTCCTCGTCGCGGCCGGGATGGCCATTCCGATCTTCCTTGCCCTCCGGCCGCTCACACGGCTCCAGTCCCGGCTTCTGGGTTCTTCCCCGGTAAGGGCGCACTGACCACCTAGAATGCCCGGATGACGAACACCGGCCGCAGGGGTCGCGAGCGGGCCGCGACCGATCAGGACATCCGCCGGACGGCGCGGGCGCTCCTGGTCGAGCAGGGGCCGGAGGCCGTGACCCTGCGGGCGATCGCGCGCGAGCTCGGCATCACGGCGCCGGCGTTGTACCGCTACTACGGTTCCCGCGACGATCTGGTCGAGCATCTGCGCGCGGACGTCGTCGCGGATCTGGCGGCCGGGCTCGCCGAGGACATCGCGCAGCTGCCGGACGAGGGCGCGCTGCAGCTTTTCGCCATCTGCAAGGGATTCCGGCGGTGGGCACTCACGCACACCAAGGAGTTCACACTGGTTTTCGCGTCGCCGGCCGGCGACGACACGTTGAGCAGGCTGGACGAGCCGTTCGGGCGGATCTTCCTCGCGGCGGCGGGGCGAGTGCTCGCGATGCACGATCTGGTGACGCCGTCGAACGACGTGGTCCCGGCCGAGTTGCGCGACGATCTCACGTCGTTCCAAGAGGAACTGCTCGCCGTGCTGAAGGAGTCCGGGGCGACGTTCCCGCTCGAAAAGCTCGACCTCGGCGTGACGTACCTGATGATCCAGTTCTGGGCCCGGCTCTACGGGCACGTCACGCTCGAGGTCTTCGGCAACTACCCGATCCCGTTCTCGAAACCGGACGTCCTCTTCGACGCGATGCTGGCCGATCTCGCGCGCGAGATCGGCCTGTCCACCGAGTAGCTAGGCCGCGTGCCCGCCGTCGACCGAGACGGTCGCGGCGGTCACGTACTTGCTTTCCGGCCGTGCCAGGAACGACACGGTGGCGGCGACCTCCGACGGCGAGCCGTAGCGGTCGAACACCGTCAGGCTCCGCTGGTCGGCGGCGTACGGGCCGTCGGCCGGGTTCATGTCGGTGTCGGTCGGGCCGGGGTGGACGATGTTCACGGTGATGCCGCGCGGCCCCAGTTCCCTGGCCAGGCCCTTGGTCATGCCCAGCAGCGCGGTCTTGCTCACCGCGTACAGCGACATCCCGGGGCCGGGCACTCGGTCCGAGACGCAGCTGCCGATGGTGATCACGCGTCCGCCGTCGCCGAGGTGCCGGGCCGCGGCCTGGGTGGCCACGTAGACACCGCGGACGTTCACCGCGAGCACGCGATCGATGTCCTCCAGGCTCGTCTGGTCGAGCGGGCCGACGAAGCCGACGCCGCCGTTGTTGACCAGCACGTCGAGCCTGCCGAATTCGGCGACCGCCGTGTCGACCGCGGAGACCACGGCCGCGGCGTCGGCGCTGTCGGCCTGGATCGCCAGCGCGCGGCGGCCGAGCGCCTTGATCCGGTCCACGACACCGGCCGCGAGTTCGGCGTTGTTCTGGTAGGTGAGTGCGACGTCAGCGCCGTCCTCGGCGAGCCGGATCGCCGTGGCGGCACCGATCCCGCGGCTGCCGCCGGTCACCAAAGCCACCTTGCCGTCGAGGGTCATGCGGTGTTCTCCGTTCGATTTCGTTGTCCTTGAACAACTCCATCGAATCGCCGCACGACCCTCGACGCTGGCGTCTTTCGGCCACGGTGCTACAGGACGATGTTGACCAAGCGTCCCGGCACGACGATCACCTTGCGCGGGGTGCCGTCGCCGACCAGCGCGGCGACCTTCTCGTCGGCCAGCGCGGCCGCCTGCACGGCGTCCTTGCCCGCGTCGGCGGGCACGGTGACGCGGGAACGCACCTTGCCGTTGACCTGGATCGGGTACTCCACGGAATCCTCGACCAGGTACTTCTCGTCGACGACCGGGAACGGCCCGTGCACCAGGGAATCCGCGTGGCCCAGGCGCTTCCACAGCTCCTCGGCCAGGTGCGGGGCCAGCGGCGCCAGCATCAGCACCAGCGGCTCCACCAGCTCGCGCGGAGTCGCCTCGGCGCCGCCGTAGACCTTGGTGACGTGGTTGTTCAGCTCGATCAGCTTCGCGCCGGCCGTGTTGAACCGCAGTTCCGCGTAGTCCTCGCGGACCCCGGCGATCACCTTGTGCAGCTGCTTGCGATCGGCGTCCGTGGCGTCCACTGTGGACACACGCAGTTCGCCGGTCTCTTCGTTGACGACCAGGCGCCACAGACGCTGCAGGAACCGCTGCGCCCCGACGACGTCCTTGGTCGCCCACGGCCGCGACACGTCCAGCGGGCCCATCGACATCTCGTAGAAACGGAAGGTGTCGGCGCCGTAGGTCGCGCACATCTCGTCCGGGGTGACGACGTTGCGCTGCGTCTTCCCCATCTTCCCGTATTCCTGCTTGACCTCTTCGTCCTGGTAGAAGAACTTCCCGTCCTTCTCCACGACGTCTTCGGCCGGCACGTAGAACCCGCGGGAATCGGTGTACGCGTACGCCTGCACGTAACCCTGGTTGAACAGCTTCCGGTACGGCTCCTTGGACGACACGTGGCCCAGGTCGAACAGCACCTTGTGCCAGAACCGCGAGTACAGCAGGTGCAGCACCGCGTGCTCGACGCCGCCGACGTACAGGTCGGTGCCGCCCGGGTCTTCGACGCCGTGCTCGGCGGGGCGCGGGCCGACCCAGTACGCCTCGTTCTCCGGCGCGACCAGGGCTTCGGAGTTCGTCGGGTCCAGGTACCGCAGCTGGTACCAGCAGGAGCCCGCCCAGTTCGGCATCGTGTTGATGTCACGACGGTAGGTCTTCTTGCCGTCGCCCAGATCCAGTTCGACCTCGACCCACTCGGTGGCGCGCGCCAGCGGCGAGGACGGCGTGCTGTCCTTGTCCTCCGGGTCGAACGTCACCGGCGAGTAGTCGGCGACCTCGGGCAGTTCGATCGGCAGCATGCTGTCCGGCAGCGCGTGGACCTGACCGTCCTCGTCGTAGACGACCGGGAACGGCTCGCCCCAGTAGCGCTGGCGCGAGAACAGCCAGTCGCGCAGCTTGTACTGGACGGTGCCGCGGCCGTGGCCGTGCTCCTCCAGCCAGCCGATCATCGTCTTCTTGGCTTCGTCGACGCCCATGCCGTCCAGGAAGCCCGAGTTGATCGCGGGCCCGTCGCCGGTGAACGCCTTGCCGTCGAAGCCTTCCGTCGGCTGCACGGTGCGGATGATCTCCAGGCCGAACTTCTCGGCGAACTCCCAGTCGCGGGTGTCCTGGCCGGGGACGGCCATGATCGCGCCGGTGCCGTAGCCCATCAGGACGTAGTCGGCGACGAAGACCGGGATCTCCTTGCCGTCGGCCGGATTCACCGCGTAGGAGCCGGTGAAGACGCCGGTCTTCTCCTTGCTCTCCTGACGGTCCAATTCGGACTTCCGGGAAGCGGCCTCGCGATACGCGGCGATCGCCTCGGCGGGGGTCGCGGCGCCGCCGGTCCACCGGGCGTCGACGCCTTCGGGCCACGTCGCCGCGGTCAGCTTTTCGACCAGCGGGTTCTCCGGCGCGACGACGACGTAGGTCGCCCCGAACAGCGTGTCCGGACGGGTGGTGAAGACCTCGATCTCCTGATCGCCCGCCGCGAACTTGACCTGTGCGCCGTGCGAGCGGCCGATCCAATTGCGCTGCATGGACTTGACCTTCTCCGGCCAGTCCAGCAGGTCCAGGTCGTCGACCAGGCGGTCCGCGTAGGCGGTGATCCGCATCATCCACTGCCGCAGATTGCGGCGGAACACCGGGAAGTTGCCGCGTTCGCTGCGGCCGTCGGAGGTGACCTCTTCGTTCGACAGCACCGTGCCCAGGCCGGGGCACCAGTTCACCGGCGCCTCGGAGATGTAGACCAGGCGGTGCGTGTCGATGATCTCCAGCTGCTCGGCGCGGGTCAGCTCGCACCAATTGCGGCCGTCGGGCGTACGACGCTTGTCCTGCGCGTACTCGGTCTCCAGCTCGACGATGGGCCGGGCCTTGCCCGCCTTCTCGTCGTACCAGGAGTTGAAGATCTGCAGGAAGATCCACTGGGTCCAGCGGTAGTACTCCGGATCGGTGGTGCGGATCCGGCGCCGGTCGTCGTGGCCCAGCCCCAGGGCGCGCAGCTGACGCAGGTACGTCGTGATGTTCTCGTCCGTGGTCTTGGCCGGGTGCTGCCCGGTGCGCACGGCGTACTGCTCGGCGGGCAGGCCGAAGGCGTCGAAGCCCATCGTGTGCAGCACGTTGCGGCCGATCATGCGGTGGTACCGCGCGAAGACGTCGGTCGCGATGAAGCCCAGCGGGTGCCCGACGTGCAGGCCGGCGCCCGACGGGTACGGGAACATGTCCTGGACGAACAGCTTGTCCGACGGGACCTCACCGTTCTCGTCCGCGAGCGGGCCCACCGGGTTCGGTGCGTGGTAGGTGCCGTGGTCGGACCAGTAGTCCTGCCAACGCTGCTCGATCTGGCCCGCCAGCTCCGCGGTGTAGCGGTGCTGAGGGGCCGCGTCGGCGCCTTCGCTCGCCTGGTTCATCGCCGAAATCCTCCGTGCTCATCCACGTCAAGCCACTCCAGAAACAACTCGACCCCTCAGCCCGGAGGGCATGAGGGGTCGCCGCGCTGGTCCCGGCCGTTCGACCGAGTTCAGCGCGGCAGGCCAAGGAGCAGCCGAGCCGTGTTCATGGGGCCAGTTTAACGCCCAGGTCAAAGGCGTTCCGAGGGGACCGCCAGAGCGATGAACTGGGTCACCTGGGTCGCGGAGAAGTTGTTGTCACTGACCAGGACCAGGCTGCGCTCCCCGTTCGGGAGACGCGGGCCCCAGGTCATGCCCTCGACGTTGTCCACCGTGGACAGTTCGAAGTCCGCCAGGTCCGCCAGCAGGCGTTTCTTGACCGGCTTGACCTTCTTCGCGTCGGCGAGGGAGGGCGTTTCGAGGACGTTCGTGGCGCCCTTGGTGTCGATTTCGTAGATGCGGATCTTGTTGCCGACGCCGGTGACGAACGACCGCTCCATCACCAGGTAGCGCGTCGGGTCGGCCTGGTCGACGGCCAGCAGCGACGAGATGCCGGTGGTCGCGAACGCGCCGGGCGGGTTCGGCGACGCGAAGACCTTCTCCTGCGGGTACGCGTACTGCGCGAGGACCGGCCCGAACCGCGACTGGACGGTGATCCGCGAAAGGGCGCCCGACGTGGTGTTCGCCTCCGGGCCGTCCTGGAGCAGCGGACCCTCGACCGAGCTGGCGACCAGCGACCCGAAGCCCGCGAAGGTGAGGCCTTCGAGGGCGAGGTTCTGCCGCGGCCCCGCCGTCTCGGCCATCTTCTCGTTGGCGGGAATCGGCAGGTCACGGGTGTAGGAGCCGTCGCGCTCCGCCTCTCGGATCGACGGGTCGATCCGGGCCGCAGCCGACCGCTCGCCCTCCTGCGACCAGACGTACCGGCCGGTCCAGGGGTCGACGCGCAGCTCTTCGGGGTCGATGGTCTGCATGTTCGGCGGCTGCGCGGGGTCGTTCTTCGCGAGCGGCGGGTACGGCGTGCCGTCGGGACGCAGGAGCGGCTTGGTGCCGGTGAAGGTCACCGGGCCGAGGCCCTTGGCGTCGAGGGAGAACTTCGCCGTGTAGAAGCGCGCCGGGTTGATCGCGGAACGGTCGTCGCAGATCAGCGCGTACTCGCCGGTGCGGGGGTCGTAGTCGATGCTGGACAGGCCGCCGACGACGGTGCCTTCGTAGGGCAGGGCGTTCGGGACGATCTGTTCCCCGATCAGGCGCAGCGGACGGTGACCCGCTTCGGCGGCCGGTGCGGCCATCAGGGTGAGGGGAACGGCCCCGATCAGGGCTGCGGAAAGAGCTCGGCGTGACATGGCCTGTAGCACAGTCGATCAGGGTATCCGGCAGGTTGCCGGGACGTCACGCTTATCCTCGTGGAGTGTTCGTCATAGCGCTGGTCCCGATCGTGCTGGGTGTCCTCGTCGGCTGGGGTGGGTTCCTCGGCCTGCGCGAGAAGCTGCCGCGTGACCGCGGCGCAGGCGTGCGCACCGCCGCCACGATGCGCAGCGAAGAGGCCTTCCGCCTCGGCAACAAGGTCGCCGGGGTCCCGACGCTGACCGGTGGCGTGATCGCCGTGCTCGCGGGGATCGCCGCGCTGGTCATGCCGACGACGTTCGGGCTGCTGCTCGCCTCGTTCGTGGGCGTGGTCGGGATGGTCGCGCTGGTCGCGGCCGGGGGAGTGCTCGGCAACCGCGCCGCCGCGACGGTGCCGGAGCCCGAGCCCGAGCGGCCCGCCGGCTGCAGTGGCTGCGCGTGCGGCACCTGCGGCGTCTTCAAGAAGGCCGACACCGCCACCGCCTAATTGCGCTGCAGGTCTCCCGGGTGGGTGGCCAGCAGCGCCAGCGGGATGCCCTGACGCCGCAGCACCTGGCCCCACAGATCGTGATGCGGCGAGGCGAGGACGTCGCTGGGCAACGCCGGGACGATCACCCAGTCGTCGCGTTCGATCTCGTTCGCCAGCTGGCCGGAATCCCAGCCCGCGTATCCGGCGAACACCCGCACGCCACGGACCTTCGGCACCAGGATCTCGGGATCGGTGTCGAGGTCGACCAGCGCGACCGGGCCGCGGACGGCGATCACACCGGGCACGCTCGACGCCGTCTCGCCGGTCCGCAACGCGGCCAGGCACAACGCGGTCTTCTTCTCGACCGGGCCGCCGACGAACACCGACTGCGGCTCGGCGACGTGCCCGCCCCAGTTGGGGAGCACGTCGTACACCGGCACGTCACTCGGCCGGTTGAGCACGACGCCGAGCGTCCCCTCGTCCCGGTGATCGATGACGAACACGACGGTTCGCCGGAAGTTGGGATCGAACATCGTGGGGGCGGCGACCAGGAGCGTTCCCGGTTCGACCTCGGCGTCCGCTGGCACGTCCGCCATGATCCCACTTCGAGCGGGGACAAATCGTCCGGCTCTGGGAACAACAGCATCACGAGCACCGTTGGACACAACGGTCGGTGCGCTTTCCGTGTCCCCCGGGCTCACTGAAGAACCGCCTTTGTGGAATACCGTCCGGCTGGAGCCACACTGCGCATAGCCGCCGAGAGGCGACCTCAAAGCGCATCGGCCACCTTCAATAGGCTGGTGCCGTGACGACCACCGCCACGGCGCCCACCAGGGCGTTCGTCCGCGACCGTGACTTCCTCCGACTGCTGTTCACGCGGTTTTCCGCGCACTGGGGCAACGGCATGTACCAGGCCGGGCTGGCCGGTGCCGTCCTCTTCAACCCCGAACGCGCCGCCGACGCGCTCGCCATGGCGGGCGGATTCGCGGCGTTGCTGCTGCCGTACTCGATCGTCGGCCCGTTCGCGGGCGCGCTGCTCGACCGCTGGGACCGTCGGAAGGTCCTGATCTTCGCGAGCCTGCTGCGGTCGGCCACCATCCTCGCGACGGCCGTCGCCGTGGGCACGGGCGTGGCCGGGATCGGGCTCTTCTCCCTCGCGCTGGCGTCCGAAGGCATTTCGCGGTTCATCGGCTCGGGCCTGTCCGCGTCGCTTCCCCATGTCGTCGAGGAGAAATCCGTGGTGGCCGCGAACGCCTTCGCGGCCACCTGGGGTTCGGTGCTCGCCGTCGTCGGAGGCGGCTGCGCGATCGGCCTGCGGGCGCTGACCGGCGCGGACGACGCCGGTTCCGCCTGGGTCACCGCCGTCGCCGCGCTGGGCGGGATCGGTGCCGCCGTCCTCGCCGCCGGATTCGCACGCGGGCTGCTCGGGCCGTCGACGGTCGACGAGCCGTCGAACCCGGTCCTCGCCGTCGCCCGCGGCCTGGCCGACGGCGCGAAGGCGGCTTGGCGCACGCCCAGCGTCACGGCCGGGTTCGTCGCGCTGTTCGCCCATCGCGCGTCGTACGGGATCTCGCTGCTGGTGACCGTGCTGCTGATGCGCAACCATTTCGCCGCCGGGATGACCGGGCTTGGCGAGATGGCGGCGTTCGCCGGTGCCGGGATCCTCGTCGCCGGGCTGCTGACCGCCTGGCTGCTCAAGCGGTTCGGCAGGCTCCGCGTCGTGGTGGGGGCGCTGGTGCTGGCGGCGGTCGCGCAGTCCGCCCTCGGTCTGCCGATGACGATCCCCACCGCGTTGCTCGCGGCGTTCCTGGTGACCGGCGCCGGGCAGGTGCTGAAACTCTGCGTCGATTCCTCGGTGCAACTCGACGTCGCCGACGAGGCCAGGGGACGGGTTTTCGCGCTCTACGACACGCTCTTCAACATCACCCAGGTCGTCGCGGTCTCACTGGCCGCGACGGTGATCCCGGCCGACGGACGCTCGCCGGGGCTGCTCGTCACGGCGACCGTCCTCTACCTGGCGGGAGCCGCCGGTCATCTGCTCGCCGGGCGAAAACACCAGATCCGGTGATATGGCGCGGGCGTTGGCATTAGGGTGACGCTTACCGACACCGGGTGGCGTATGCCCGGGATCCAGCACTAGCGGGGGCTCAAGTGACGACGGCCGGCGACGACAGCGCACGCCTCGAAGCGCGCAATGCCGCCATGAAGGACCAGGTCGACACGCTGCTCGAACAGTTCGAGCGCCAGACGGCCCAGCTCCGGGACGCGCAGGAAGCCGCTTCGCAGACCTCGGCGACGGTGGTCTCGCAGGACGGCCTCGTCCGCGCCACCATCGACGCGACCGGCACCCTCGCCAAACTCGAGATCCAGCCGAACGCCTTCGAGCGCACCAACCCCGCGCAGCTGGCCAACACCGTGCTGACCCTGGTCCGCCAGGGATCGCTGCAGGTCAAGCAGCAGGTCGCCGAGCTGATGGCCCCGATCACCGAAGGGCTGCCGGACCTTTCGGACCTCATCGAAGGCGCGCCTTCGCTGCAAGGGCTGATGCCGGTGATTCCGGACTTCCTCGCGGCCGAAGAGGAAGGGGAGCCGGCGAAGTCCGACGAAGACTTCGACGCCCCGCTGATGATCAAGGACGACACGCCGCCGCCTCCTCCGCCACCGGCCGCCCCACCCGCGCCGCCGACGCCGAAACCGGTTCCGAAACGGGTGCGTCAGCAGGACGACGATGAGGAAGAGCCGCCTTCGAGCTGGCTGACCAGGGGAGTCTGATGCCGAACGGTGGGGGTGGAGCCGGATTCACCGCGGATCCGGATGCGGTGAAGTCGGCGGCGGCCAAATTGGGGATCGCCGCGGACCAGCTGGACGAGGCGGGCAAGGAACTGCTGGCCGCGATGAACTCGCTCGGCCAGTGCTGGGGCAACGACGACGCGGGCAAGGAGTTCGCGAAGGACTACGAACCGGGCGCGCAGGGCTCGTCCGAGGGGTTCGCGAACATCGTCGAGGCGCTGCGGGGTATGCAGCACAACGTCGAACGGTCGATGACCGCGTTCACGAACGCCGAGGAAGAGATCAAGTCGACGCTGGACAAGAAGGTCTAGCGCCGTGGGTATGGAGATGCCCGACGCGGTCAAGTGGCTCTTGCCGATCGTCGTCGGGGAAAGCTGGCCCGAAGGCGACGAGGACAAGCTCCGCGAACTGCGCGACGCCTGGCACAACGCCTCGAAGGCGATCCAGCCGATCGCCGACACCGCGACCAAGGGCGCCACCGAGATCCTCGGCGGCTGGAGCGGTCAGGGCGCGGAGAAATTCGCCGAAGCGTGGAAGAAGTTCGTCGAGGGCGACGAGGCGTACTTCAAGTCGCTCGCCGATTCTTCGAAGGCGCTCGGCGACTCGTGCAACGCGACCGCGCTGGACGTCGAGTACACGAAGTACATGATCATCATCTCGCTGGTGATCCTCGCCGCCCAGATCGTCGCGATGATCGCGGCCGCGGCGGTGACGTTCGGCGGTTCGACGGCCGGGATCGCGCCGGCGCAGATCGCCACCCGCATGACCGTCCAGATGATCTTCCGCCAGCTGATGCAGAAGCTCGCGCAGGAAGGCTTCAAGAAGGTCGCGAAGGAACTCCTGGAGAAACTTCTCAAGGAGGGCCTGAAGAAGATCGGTAAAGAGGTCCTGCAGAACACGGCGATGAACCTCGCCATGGACGCGGGGATCCAGGGCCTGCAGATGGCCAAGGGCGACCGCGACAGCTGGGATTTCAGCAAGACCAAGGATTCCGCGATCAGCGGCGCCGTCGACGGTGTGGTGGGCGCGGGCAGCAGCAGTATCGGCAAGGGCGCCACCAAGGGACTTTCCGACAGCGTCGGCGGCCAGATCGTCGACAGCGCGGCGCGGGGTGCCGTGCGCGGAGCGGCCGAAGGCGTCGCCAGCACGGTCGGGCAGGCCGCCGTCACCGGTGACCTGGACAAGCTTTCGGCCAAGGACGTGCTGATGGGCGCGTCCGGCGGGGCGGTCGGCGGTGGTGTCGACGGGGCCAAGAGCCAGATCGGCGACATCAAGGCCGCGAACACGCCCGGTCCCTCGGCGGGTGACGGGCCCACGACGCCGGACGTGGATTCGGGGGATTCCGGGACGCCTTCGCGTACGCCGAGTTCTTCGGATTCCGGTTCTTCTTCGCGATCGGACTCTTCTTCGGACTCGGGTTCTTCGCGGTCGGACTCCGCTTCTTCGCGGTCGGACTCGGATTCTTCTTCGGATTCCTCGTCGCGGTCGGACTCTTCGCCGGACCCGGCGCCACGGTCCACTTCGGACAGTGACCCTTCGCCGCGGAGTTCGTCCGCCGATCCGCAACCCCAGCGGGCGGCGGACGGCGACCGGGTCAGCCAGTCCTCGACGCAGGCTCCGGAACGTCCGGCGGACACCGGCGACGGTCAGCGGGCGGCACAGACCCACCAGAACGCACCGGTCGCGGACAACGGATCCGGTCAGCAGCAACAACAACAGCAACAGGCCGCGGCGGGGAACCAGCAGCAGGCACCCGCCGCCCAGTCACAAGCCCCGGCGCAGGCTCCGGCGGCGAGCCCTGCCCAGACGCCGGCTTCGAGCCCGTCACCGGCGGCCACCCCCGCACCGAGCTCATCGCAAGGACCCGCGTCCAGTCCGGCACAAGGACCGGCGTCCAGTCCGGCACCGAGTCCGTCGCACAGCCCTTCGCCGAGCCCGTCGCAGTCCAGCGCGATGCCGCCCGCCGCTTCCTCGGGCGCGCCGTCGAGTTCCGGCGGCTACGGGATGGCGTCCGGCTCGTCCACTCCGTCGGGTGGCTACGGCATGGCGCCCGGCGGCAACCCGCCGGGCAACGGGCCCGCGCCCGGTGGTTTCCCGCCCGGCGGACACGATCCCTCCCGGCCTCCCCGGCCGAACGACGGCGTCCAGGCCGCGGGTCTCGCCGGGAACGGCGGACCGCAGCAGCCGCGGTTCGACCAGCCGCCCGCGCCGATGCCCTTCCAGGGCCAGCAGCCGATGCAGCCGCCGCCTCCGGGTGGGTTCGCGCCGCCCCCTCCGCCGCCTCCGGGTGGTGGCGGCGGACCGATGCCGCACCGAGGACAGCAGGGCCCGATGGGTCCGCGGCCGACCGGGCCGCAACCGCCACCCCCTGGTCAGGGTGGACATCCGCAGGATCGTGGGCCGCGTCAGCGTCCTCAGCAACCGCCACAGCCGCCACCACCGCCCGGCCCGCCGCGGCCGCTTCAGGGGTACCAGGGCAGGCCCGGTCCCGGTCCGGGGCCGAACGGCGGGGTTCCGCCGCGCCCGCAGACGCCTCCGCCCGGTCCGCCTCCTGGCAACCGCGGTCCCGGGGGCTACCCGCCGCCTCCGCCGCGACCCCAGCACCCGGGCAACGGTCCGTTCCCCGGCAACCGCGGCCCGATGCCGCCGCCTCCGCCCGGGCACCACCCCGGTCAGCCGGGACGTCCCGGACAGCAGCCCGGACGGCCGATGCCGCCCGGCGCCGAGCCGCCACGTTTCGGTGGTCCGCAACGTCCGCCGCAGGTCCCGGCCCCGCGCCCCGGCCACGACGGGAACGCGGGTCCCCAGCAGCCGCAACGTCCGCCGCAGCAGCAGCCGCCGGTGCGGCCGGTGGAGCACGCGCCGCAGCAGGTGCCTCAGGACCACGGCGCGAACGCGCCCAAGGACACCGAGCTCCCGAAGGACACCCAGGCGCCGAAGGACGTCGAGGCCCCCAAGGACACGGAAGTCCCCAAGGACACCGAGACGCCCAAGGACGTCGAGAGCCCCAAGGACACCGACACACCCAAGGACGCCGACGCGCCCAACGACGTCGACGCGCCGAAGGACACCGAAGCGCCCACGCCCGACGACAGGGCCACTGTCGACGAGCCGTACCTGACCGACCCGGATTTCCACACGGACGATCCCGCCGCCTACCGCGCACTCGCCGAGACGCAGATCGACAAACGCGGTTTCGACAAGGACACCGGGGAAGCGCGGAGCGAGCAGGTCCGCCGCGAAGGTCTCGCCAAACGCGACGCCCACGAAGATCCGCGCGTCAAGCAGATGTCGGATCAGGGCGCGTACGCGGTGCACAGCTACACGCGCACCGACATGGCCGAGCGGATCACGCACGCCCAGCGCCACGGTGGTCCGGAGCTGGACGCGCTCCGGCCGCATATCGAGGCGATCACCTCCGGCCTCAACGAGATGCCCGCCTACGAGGGTCTCGTCTCGCGGCGGGTGAACTTCAACGGCAACGAGAGCGCGATCCGGGCCTTCCTCGAAGCGCACGCCAAGGGCCAGGTCATGGTCGACCCGCAGATGCTGAGCACGTCGCGGGTCACGCCGGACCATCCGCGCAGCACCTTCCCCGGCGAAGTCGAGATGCGCATCCAGTCGAAGACCGGCCGCCACATCGAAGACCTCGCGTCCAAAAAGGACGAACGCGAAGTGCTGATGAAGTCGGCGACGCAGCTGCGCGTCACCGACGTCAAGATGGGCCCGGGGCATCCCGAACACCCCGATTACAAGAAGCGGCTGGACGACGGTTCGCCGAACGACCTGCCGAAGTGGATCGTCGAATGCGAAGAGGTCGTCCCGGGTGACGACGGCCATCTGAGCCCGGACGAGGTCCACCAGAAGGTCGCCGAGCGGCGCGACTACAACAACGCCGTGCAGGAGCGGCTGGCGCAGGAAGCCGCCGACCAGGAAGCCCAGCTGCGCCGCGAGCACCCGGAGCTCTTCCAGGGCCAGGGTCTCGCCGGGCTCGAAACCAAGCTGGCCGACGGCAAGGGCGGCTGGACCGACGTCACCGACGCCCCGGTCCGGGAGCTCCCCAAGCCGCCGAGGGAGCACGCTCCCGACGGTGGCTGGTCCGAGCTGGCGAAGCCGCTCGAAGAGGGCGGGACACCGGTCATCCACGCCGGTTCGACCGAGACGCCGCACCAGCAGCTCCGGCTGGTCATGGACGAGCTTCCGGCGATCGGCGAGGCCAACACCCGCAACTACTACGCGCCCGAATCCTGGAAGGACGGCTACCAGACGAACTCGGCCGAGGCGCTGGTCGCGTTCGAGAACCGGATGGAAGGTGGCGACGCCGTCGCCGGGCCGTCGACGGGTGGTTCGCCGCTGCAGCACGTCAGCGACCGGCTCGGCGGGCAGTGGTCGGATCGCAACGGTTTCGCCGACGTCGCCCGTGAGCTGGGCGAACGTCCGGTCGGCGCGCGGACCGCGGTGGCGTTCGAGCATCACGCCCCCGCCGATCCGAACGCGCCGGAGGGCTCGCCGCGGTCCAAGGACCGGATCGAGACGCGCATCGTCGCCGCGGTGAACACGCCGCACGGCGTCGTCTTCGCCGACCCGATGACCGGGCGGCTCGCGACGCTGCCCGACGATCCGACGTCGATCAAGGCGATGCCGATGGGCGGCGGCGACGCTCCGCACGTCCACTCGCCGGAAGCACCGGAAACCACCCACACCGACAAGACCGACGAGGCCGAAACCCCGGTCCAGGAGCAGGCGCCCAAGACCGAGGTCGACATCGCCGAGCGGCTCAAGGGTCCGGAAGAGACGCCGGCGCGACTCGACGAGAGTTACCTCGGCGACGAGAACTTCCGTGGCACGCCTGAGGATCACAAGAGCCTCCGTGACCGCTACGACTCCGCCGACCTCGCCGAGCAGGCCCGCGAGAAGGCGCTGAGGCGTCTCGAAGCCAGTCCGCTGAAGGATCGCGTCTCGCCCGAAGCGGCCGAAGCGATCTACTCGTACTCGCGCGAACACGCCTACGCGATCAACGAAGCGAACCGTCGCGGCGAGTCGCACCCCGACTTCGAAAACGCCCAGCGCAGCACCCGGGCGATCGTCGGCGCGCTCAACGAGCTGCCGGACTTCCACGGCGAGGCCATCCGCGGCATCGACACCAAGGGCGACATGCAGGCCGCCGCGATCATGGCGGCGCATTACGAGCCGGGGCAGACCGTCCCCGAGCCGACGATGACCAGCTCCACGATCAAGACGTCGCCGGACACGAAGTCGAAATTCGGCCAGGACGTCGAGATCCACATCGTCTCGAAGACGGGCAAGGACGTCTCGTCGCTCGCCGAGAACCCCGGCGAGCACGAGGCCATCAACAAGCCGGCCACGCAGCTTTACGTGCACAGCAAGGAGTTCAAGACTCCGCCGCTGGTCGACCGGCCGAAGTGGGTCATCCACGCCGAAGAGGTCACTCCCGGCGACCCGCGCTACCTCGACCCCGACACCGCCAAGCAGAAGATGGACGAGCGGCGGGCCCGGCACGCCGCGGAGGCACCGGAACTCGCCCGGCTCGCCCAGGCGCAGTCGATGGCGCGCCTCGGTGGCTTCGACGAGCCGCAGACTCCGCATCTCACCGCGGAAAACCCGGCGGAGCACGGGGTCGCGGACGCCGACAAGGGTCCCGAGTACGGCGAGCAGCCCGCTCAGGACCACTCCGCCACCGACGACACGGCCGAACTGCCGGTCCCGGAGCGCGACTACTCGTCGATGGCGGTCGCGACCAACCCGCCGAGCGAACCGGCGATCCACGCCGGTTCGGCGAGCCCCGAGCAGCAGGCCGCGTACATCGCCGACCGGCACCCGCGGCTCGGCGAGGTCAACCCGCAGTTCAACGATCCCGACGCGCTGGCGAACGGCTACCGCTCCAACTGCACCCGCACGCCGGGCGCGTACATGGACCGGCTGAACGGCATCGATTCGACCGCCGATCCGCTGCTCATGCACGAGATGGACAGCCGCGGCACGCTGGAACACGTTGAAGAGCGGTTCGGCGGGCAGTTCTCCGACCGCGCCGACTACGACGCCGTCATCCGCGAGATGCGGGGCATGCCGACCGATCACCACGCGGTCGTCGCGGTGAAGTACCTCGACGAGAACGGCGTCGAACGCGGGCACGTCGCGATGGTCGCGAACACGCGTGACGGCGTCGCGTTCCTCGACCCGCAGTCGGGTGCGCTGATGAACCTGCCGCATCCGCCGCTGGGCGTGAAGCTGATGCACGTCGGCGTCCCGGAGGGCCCGGACGGCCACACCACGCGGACGGAGACCTCGTCGACGCGGCCCATCGACCCGCGGATCGCGTTCGCTCGGCCGGATCAGCCGGCGGTGGACCCGCGGATCGCGTTCGCCAGGGAAGACACGCCCGACGTGCAGCCGTCGCGGATCGGGCCGGACGGCCGTCCGATCGTCACGCCGCCGCGCGACGCGGGCTACGGCATGGCGTCCGACGAGCCGTCGCACGGAGGCCGGGCCGACGTCGAGCGGTTCCTGAACGATCCCGAGGTCGCGGCCGCGGTCGACGGACTCGACCCGGACAAGAAGCGGGCCGTCCACGAGGACGAAAACGGCGTCAAGCACGACGTCGGCCCGATGCGGGACTTCATCCGCGAGCACCTGCCCGCGCATCCGGAACTCGTCCGGCTGATGGAGCACCCCGACAACGCGTACCTGCGGGCTTCGCTGCTGAACAACCCGATGACGATCGGCAGCCTGCTGCTGCACCCGGAAGCCATCCCGATCCTCGAAGACGCCCTGCGTGACGTCGAGGAACGCGGCCACCAGATGATCGACGACGTCCACCAGGACGGTCCTGGCGACACCCCGCTGACGCAGGAACAGCGGGACCTCGCGAACGCGGCGGCGGACATCGCCGCCGACGTGGAACCGGGCGATCAGTACCACGCCGGCTTCGATCGCGCGGACAAGGGCGACACCGCGAAGATCCAGGAATTCCTGGACGCCGAGCGGGCGGCGTGGCCGCAGAACCAGGGCGATCTCAACCGGATCGCCGAGCGGATCGCGGCCGACAACAACGGCGAGTCCTCGGGGCGTCCCGGCCCGAAGGACGACGACCGCGCGAAGGCGAAGATCGAGGGCTACGACGGCGACGCGTCGAAACTCACCGACCTGGTGGGCGTGAAGATCCAGTTCGACACGCTGGCCGACGTCTACAACGCGCTCAACGCGGTGATGGCCGATCCGGATCTCCGGATCGTCAGCTTCGACGACCGGTTCGCGAATCCGCAGGACAGCGGGTACCGCGATCTGCAGATGAACGTCCGGCTGCCGAACGGGCACGTCGCCGAACTGCGGCTGCACCTGCGGCATATCGACACCGTCTCGGCCTACGAACACGCCCTGTACGAGGTCCGCCGCGACTTCCCGACGTACAACCGGACACTGGACGCGGACAACAAGAAGCGGTTGTCCCCGGAGCAGGCCCTGCTGGAAGCGGCGCTGATGGACCGGGTCCGGGAGAAGTTCATGGCCGGTCTCCGCAAGGGCCTGCCGCCGGAGGAGAGCACGTGATCCAGACACCGTCCTTCTACACGTACTTCGGGAAGACGTACCGCGTCGAGTCGACTCCCGACGGGGGCCTGACGGGTTACCTCCTCAACCTGAGCTCCGGCGAGTTCGACGAAAAGCCGGAGCACGTGCGCGAGGTCCTGCGGGCGATGGCGAGTTCGGACATCAGCAAGGTGCCCGAGGAGAAGTTCGTCCAGGAGACCGAACGCGCCCGCGCGTACGAGCTCAAGGGCGACGGTCCGATCTTCGCGCTGTACGAGACCATCGACGGCCTCTACCAGCAGGCCAAGAGCGAGAACCGGCGCGTGGAACCGCAGGAATCGGCGTTGATCAAGTCGCTGCGCAAACGCACCTTCAAGATGTGGGAGGACGAGCTGGCCCGCCGCGCCGCCGGTGAGCCGCCGTCGTTCCGCGCGGAGCCCCGTTTCCCGAACCGGGCGCGATGATTCACGTGGAACAACTCACTCCGGAACACCAGCGCGGACTGCTGGTCCAGATCGGCAGGCTCATCCTGGCGGGGATCACCGACCCCGCCCACGCCGCGGTCGCCGATTTCCGGCAGATCGGGGAGCACACCGAACTCGAAGGCCACAACCTCGCGCCCGCGCCCGAGCTGAACGAGCTCTTCGGCAAGCTCCGCACCGGGATGTACGCGACCGGCCGGGGGACCTGGCTGCAGTCGCGGTTCACGCTGAAGCCCGATGGCACCTTCGACTTCGACTTCACCCTCGACGACGAGCCGTCGTGGACCGAGGCACCGCCGTCTTCGGCGTACCCGGACGAGCTGGCCACGTTCCCGCGCGAGGACGAGCACGTGCCGGACTGGTGGCGGCTGCGCGCGCAGCTTCCGTTGCGCGTCGAGTTCCGGCACGCCCGGATCGTCGACGCGTACACCGAGGGCGAGCCGCCGGTGGTCGACAGACCGGAGCTCGACGAGTCCGAAGCGCCGCTGGTCGCGCAGTACCTCGAACGCGAACCGGCGATCCTGTCCGGCAGCGGCCTCGGCAAGGACATCTTCGATCCGGAGGCCGACGGCGACGTCCCGGAGAGCTACCACACCGACGGCACCTGGATCTGGCACGCGTCCGTGCCGCACTACCTGCGGAAATACGGGATCCCGCCGGAGCCGGAGCTGGTCGCGCACATCCGCGGCCAGCGGTTCCAGCCGCCGTACGTCGAGCATCTGGTGCGGCGGACCGCGGAAGCGGATCTGCTCGGGAAGCCGAGGCCGAGACCGGGCCGCTCCGACGTCAAGAAGACCGAGGGCGACATCGCCGCGGAGCTGGAGACGTCGCCGAATCCGGAGCTGACCGACGAAGAACTGCTGGTCGTGCTGGTCAGCAGGCTCGGCGAGCACGCCGTGTGGCCCGAGGCCTACCGCATCGGCGACCGCGCGGACGGCGCCTGGTGCCTCAACTTCACCGAGAAGGGTTGGGAGGTCGCGGCCTATTCGGACGGCGCCGCGGTCTCGCCGAAGTATTTCGACAAGCTCGAAGACGCGTCGCATCAGCTTCTCGGCGCGGTTCTGCTGCATCCGGCGCGGATGACCGCCGGACACGAGACGCCGCTGGAGACGGCGAAGGAACTCGCGGACTGGCCGGTGCAGGCGGCGCCGGGTGAGCCTCCCCTCACCTTGCTCCGCAACAAGCGCGTCAGCCGGATGGTCGCCGGTACGGTCGTACTGCGGTTCGGCGAGGAAACCGGCAATCTGGTTCACCACGGAGGGGTACGGTTCGCCACGACGTCCCTGCCGCTGGAACGGGAGCGCGTCGGTGGGACCTACCGGCTGCGACGCCCGCTCCACGTGATCATCGGTGTCACCGTCCCTTGGGCGAACATGCCTGGTGGGGCGGTGGCCTACGTGCTCCCGAGGACCATCGCCGAGCACGTGTCCGACGGCAGCCTGGAGAGGATCGAGTAGGTGGAATCGGCGGAAGCGGTAGCCAAGGTCGAAGAGTGGCTGCGCGCGGTCCACGGTCCGGACGTGTCCGAACCGGGCGGCGCCGGCCTGCGCGTGAACCACGAGAAGGTCCTGCGCATCCCTGAGGGCTGGTCGGTCCCCTACAACACGATCGCCTTCCTCGACGAGGGTCACGCCGAGAAGGAGATCTTCCCGCCGCCGTCGGTCATCGTGCGCGAGCCGGACGGCGAGCTGCGCCAGGCTCATCCACAGCCCGGCGGGCTCAGCGTCCCGGTCGCGTTCCCCGGCCAGGAGGCCTGGCGCGAGGTCGTCGACCCCGAGTACGCCAAGTCCGGTCTCGGTGACCTCGGTGTCCCGCCGGCGGTCGTCGCGGGCTGGGTCAAGGTCAACGCGGACGGCGTGCAGACCGGGGAGGAACGGGAGAACCCCGAGTACAAGGCCGGGCCGGTCCGCCGCGGTTACCCGAAGCCGGAGAACAAGCTCGAAACGCTGCTGTCGTTCGCCAGCGTCGGCTGGCTGACCAGGGAACAGCTGCTCATCGGGCTGCTGCGCTGCGAGGTCTACGTCCCGCTCGACCTGGCCTCAGGCAAGACGGAGCGGTTCTACTTCAACGAGGAACGCGCCGAGCTGCGCGTCTTCAGCTCGACGAGGAATCTCCCGTCCCGCGAACACGGGTACTGGAAGGTCGACATCGCCACCCTGGCCGGGTACGAGAGCCCGCCGAACCTCGTGATCAACGGCGGTCCCGCGACGTTCGAGGACGTCAGCGGCGCCGAGCTCGCCGAGACCGCGCAGCGATTCCCCCGCCGGGGCCCGGGTGTCGACGTCAACGAACGCTGCCCGGAAGCGGAACCGGAGCTGGAGACACTCGCCGCCGAAACCGCCGCGAAATTGGGCCTGTCCGAGCCGGTGAAGCCGCCATTGGCCGCGGCCGAGCGGGCACGCCGTCGCGGCTTCGAGCTGAGCGCCGAGGAATGCCAGAAGACCGTCCTCGGCCAGTCTTGGCTGGCCAGGCTGAAGCAGCCGGAGCCGCCCCGCGCCCGTCCGAACGACCTTCGGGCGAACGGCTTGGCGCCGGGCTACGACAACGAAGGCCAGATCCAGCCGCGTCTGGACACCTTCGGCAAGTACTTCGACCGAGACCGTTCCAGCTCGCGTTACGGCTGGCAGCGCGTCACGGGCGCGTACGTGGGCTTCGCGCTCGGTGAGGCACTCGGGGCGGCTGTCGACCGGATGCGGCTCGACGAAATCCACAACACGTACGGCCCCGAGGGCGTCACGGATCTGACGGTCGCCTTCGATCTGCCCGGTCGCGTCGGGCCGCTCACCCAGCGGCTGCTGTTCTACACCGAGGCCGTGATCCGCAGCCCGCATCGCGAGCAGCCGGAGAACCGCGACGCCGAAAAGGCGCTCGGCACGGTCGCCCGCAACTCGCTGATGCGCTGGCTGCACACGCAGGGCGCGCCGCTGGACAACGCCGACGGCTGGCTCGTGAAGGTGCCGGAACTCCGTGTCCGCCGCACCCCCGACGACGCCGAACTGAACGCGTACCACGCGCTGGCGACCGTCTCGCCGACGGCGATGCCGATGAGCGGGCCGGACGCGCTGGTCGCGGCGCTGCCGGCGGCGATGACCGCGGCCGGACCGGGGAGCGCGATGAGCGGCGGCGTCCGGCAGGCGGTGCGCGACCTCGTCGCGGTCACGCATCCCGGCGAGGTCGACGTCGAAGCGGCGACCTACCTGACCTGGTTGTTCGAACCGGCGCTGACCTCGGAGGCGTTCAGCTACCCGATCTGGAACACCTCGCGTGAGATCTTCAACGACCAGAACCCGTACCAGCGAGGGCCGGTCTGGGCGGATCTCAAGGCGATGGTCGCGGAATCGGTGCCGTTCTTCGGCAAACACGGCCTGCCCGACCTGCGGGTCCCGGAGCTGATCGGGGACGGCAAGGGCACGCTTTCCGTGCTGGGCCGCGCGTTCGCGGCGCTGTCCGGTTTCGAGAACTACCCGGAGCAGGCGTTGTTGCGGGCGGTCAACCACTCGGGCCGCAGCGCGATCACCGGCGCCATCGCCGGCGCCCTGCTCGGCGCCCGCACCGGTATCCCGGGGCTGCCGCAGAAGTGGGTCGAGCAGCTGGAACTGCGTTACCTGCTGGAGAACATCGCCACGGACGCGTTCTGGCACTTCGACCGCCACTCGGCGCTGCACGAGGTCGACGGCTGGTCCCAGCGGTATCCGCGCTGGTGAACGAAATGGGGACGATGAACGAAGAGGAAGCCGTCAGCCGCGTCGAGGAATGGCTGACGGACCGAGGCGGGGAGGGGACCGGCGCGCTGCGGGTCCGTCGCGAGTACGTCGTGCGCGCGACCGACGGCTGGAACGTCACCTACAACACCGTCGGCTGGCTCGACGGCACCGATCCCGGCGCGGGCCTGTTCCCCAGCCCGGTCGCGTTCGTCCCGGACGACGGCGGCGAGATCCGCCTCGACCTGGAGCTGATGGCCGTTTCGGCGGCGGGCGACGACCCGGACGCGTTCACCCGGTGGGCGGAGGTCGTCGATCCCGAGTTCGATCCGGACGCGGTCCCCGGTCTGCCCGTGCCGAAGGCGGCGATCCTGCGCTGGGAGCAGCACACGCTTCTCGGCGAGCCGACCGGCGCGGTCCGCGCGAACCCGGAGCACCGCCCCGGACCTCGATTCTCCGGCCGCCCGGCGCCCGAAAGCCCGGTCGAGACGCTTCTCGGGTATCTCCGCGTCGAGTGGATCACGCCGGAGGAGTTCGTCCACTGGATGCTCGACCTCGACGTGCTGGCCCCGGCGAAGGACGGCCACCTGCAGGTCCGCGACTTCGGTGACGCGGGCGTGCGCTTCGTCGTGTACACCTCCGAGGCCCAGGTCCCGTCCGAGTACACGGTGTGGCAGCGGATCCAGCCCCGCGTGCTCCTGCGCCGGGGCAAGGACAACCCCGGCGTCGGTCTGCTGGTCAACCCCGGACGTCCGGAGACGTTCAACGTCTACCCGGAGACGCTGCGGCAGGTCGCCGACCTCGAACTCCCGGCCGGGACCGAGCGCCCCGAGTCCGTCGGGCGTCCCGCCTACTTCAGCGGGGAGTACGACACTCCGGCCGTCGCGAACCTGCGGAGCCTCGTCGACCAGGCGCGCGACAACGGCTACCCGCTGAGCGGTGAAGAGCTCACCCTCTTCACGAAGGCCGCGACGCTGTCGTTCGAGCGCTCGCGGGCGAAGTACGACGGCCGTCCGCTGCCCGAACTGCCCGAAGACCTGTTCGCGAACGGGCTGGTCACGCACTACTACGACAACGGTGAGCCGCGTCCGAGCGCCTGGACGTTCGGGAAGTTCTACGACCCGACGCTCCCCGTCGGCAGCTTCGCGTACCCGCGGCTTCTCGGCGCGTACGTCGGCTTCGCGCTCGGAGACGCACTCGGCTCGGGCGCCGATCCGGCCGATGGCTTGCCGCTCGGTGGCCTGACCCGGCAGCTGCTGTTCCACACCGAATCGGTGATCCGCGGCCTGGACCCGACGCCGGACAAGCCCGAGATCCCGGCCTCGCTGCCCGCGGGCGGACGGCCGGACGGCTGGGTCGCCAAGGCCACCGCGACCGCCGGACCGGCACCCGCCGAGTTCTCGGCCATGCTGGCGACCGCGCTGGCCGCGACGGTGACCGGTGGCGTGCAGGGGCCCGCCGACAGCACCTTCTACGCGATGAAGGTGGTCCGCGAACTGGTCGGTTCCGCGGCCGGTCACGAGGTCGTCCACGGCGCCGAACTGCTGGTGAACGTGTTCCGCGCCCAGCTCGCCGCCCAGAACGGCGAACCGGCGGTCGCGAATTTCCTCGAAGGCTTCGACGAGTACAGCGGCGAGGTCGGCGAGCTGGTCAAGACGGTGCTCGACCTCCGGAACGACATCGACGGAGACGACGTCGAGCAGTTCGACAGCATCGGCGACGGCCGGACGCCGCTTTCGGTGCTCGGCCGGGCCCTGTTCGCCGCCGCCAAGCGCGGATACGACGCCGAAGCGGCGCTGACGCTTGCCGCTCGCGGCGGTTTGGTGACGGCCGCGCTGACCGGGGCGATGGTGGGCGCCAGGCTGACCGTGCCCGGCCTGCCGGCGGCCTGGCTCGCCGCGTACGCCGACCTCGGTGTCATCGACAATCTGGCGGGCGACGCCTATTACTACTTCAACCGCTTCGGCCTGCCCCGCGAGCCCGAAGAGCGACGGCGCTGGGACGCGAACCGGTATCCACGAGGAGATCAGTAGAGCAATGCGCGAGTGGCTTCAACATCCGGCGACCAGGTCGCGGCTGCGCGGCAGCCTGTTCGCCGGGGCGATCGGCGACGCGCTCGGCGCGAAGACCGAGTTCGACTCGATCGACCGCATCCGCGAGATCGCCGGCCCCGCCGGGATCACCGACCTCATCCCCGCGTACGGCGGCGTCGGGCGGATCACCGACGACACCCAGATGACGCTGTTCACCCTCGAAGGCCTGATCCGGGCCCACCACGGAACGGTGCCCGTCGAACAGTCTCTCCAGCTGGCCTACCAGCGCTGGCTGCACACGCAGGGCGTCTCGTGGGAGCGGGCCCGCGGCCCGCAGGACACGAGCACGGAACCGGACGGCTGGCTGATCACCAACCGCGAGCTGTTCAGCCGTCGCGCGCCCGGGCTCACCTGCTTCAGCGAGCTGGAGGCGTACGGCAAGACGGGCGTGCGCGCCGGCATGGACAAGCCGGTGAACAACTCGAAGGGCTGCGGCGGGATCATGCGCGCGGCACCGGTCGCGTTGTGGTCCGACGACCTCGCCGAGGTGTTCCGGCTCGGCGCCGAGAGCGCGGCGCTGACGCACGGTCACCCGAGCGGGTATCTCTCGTCGGGCGCCTTCGCGGTGATCGTGCGCGAGCTGCTGCTCGGGAAACCGCTGCTCGACGCCGTCGCGACCGCACGTATCGAGCTGGAGAAGTACCAGGGGCACGAAGAGCAGAGCGTCGCTCTCGACCAGGCACTCGCCCTCGCGAAGGAAGGTGCCCCGACGCCGGAGAAGCTCGAAACCCTCGGCCAGGGGAACATCGGCGAAACCGCGCTTTCGATGTCCGTCTACGTCGCGCTGACCACCACGGACGCGAACGCCGCGCTGCTCGCGTCGGTGAACCACAGCGGTGACAGCGACTCGACGGGGTCGATCTGCGGAAACCTCGTCGGCGCGATGTACGGCGAGGAAGCACTCAACACGGACTGGCTCGCGAAGCTGGAGCTGGCCGAGGTCATCGGAGGGCTGGCGGACGACGCGCTCGCGGAGTTCGGCGGGAGCGCACCGGGTGACGACCGGTGGTACGCCCGCTATCCGGCCCACTAGATTTACCTCCGGTTTGGGGTACTTGGGGAGGGGACACATAGTGCGTTACCGGGTTCAAGCGGCGGAGCGGCCGGATGGCCTGTACGCCGTCTGGGGGGACACCGTCTTCGCGGCCCAGCGGTCGACCGAAGACGGCACACTGCTGCTCATCGCGCCGCCGGGGGAAGCGGCGCCCGAGGGCTTCGACCGCGACTGGAACGGCCGTCCGGCCAGGGTCGTGCTCAACGGCGAGGCGGGCGCGACGTTCAGCCTGCAGTCGTACGGCCGGTTCGACGACGAGCACTTCCAGATCGCGCCGAGCACCGGCGGCGGCGATCTGACGTTGCGCTGGGCGGGCGAAGACGCGGCCCGCGCGGCCGAACTGGGCCTGACGGACTTCTCGACCACGGCCGCGCCGACGCGGCTGACGGCCCTGTGGCAGACCAGGCACGACTTCGTCGAGACGCCGGAGGCCCGGCTTCAGCCGGGTACGGGCGATCAGGGCGCGCTGCTGCGTGCCATCGGCCGGACGCTGCTGCGGGTGCTACCGCCGGGCTGGCAGCGGGTCGGCGCCCAGTTCCGGCAGGTCGGCGACTACTCCGAACTCGAGGTCCGCTCGGTCGGCGACGAGGGCAACGGCCCGGTGTCGGTGTCGATCGCGGCCCCGCCGGAGCTCGGCTCGCTGTTCGCGCGGCTGCGCGCGGCGATGCACCAGCCCGAGACCGGCACCTGGTTCCAGGGCACGTTCACGCTCGACTCGGAGTCGCACTTCGACTTCGATTTCGACGCCGACCAGGAGCCGACGTGGCGGCTCGCGCCGAACGAAGGCGGGAAGCCGTCTCCGCGCGCGTACGCGACCGAGCTCGCGATCTTCCCGCGCGACCAGAAGCACGTCCCGGCCTGGCTGTCGGCCAAGGCCGGTCTGCCGCTCGACGTCGTGTTCCGGCACGCGCAGGTCGTCGACGCGCACAACGAGGGCGAACGACCGGTCGTCAACCGGCCGCCGGTGCCGCCGGACATGATGCGTGGCGTCCTGGACTACCTCTTCCGCTCGCCGGTGGCGCTGACCCGGCCGGGCCCGCAGCCCGACATCTTCACCCCGAACGGCCCGCCGGACGTGCCGAACGCCTTCCACACCGACGGCGTCTGGATCTGGCCCGCGGCCGTCCCGCACTACCTGCGCAAGTACGGGGTGCCGCCGGAGCCCGAGCTGGTCGAGCACATCCGGGCCGCCGGTTTCCGGCCGCCGCTGATCGGCGAGCTGGTGCGGGCGACCGCCGAAGCGGAGATCGTCGGCAAACCGCGGCCACCGCAGACCGCCGCGGACCTGCCGGACGAAAGTGCCCGCACCCGCGTCGAACGCGACGGCGAACCGGCCCGCGACATCCGGGCCGTCGAGGTGCTGGACGTCCTCTACCAGCGGCTGGCCGAGCACGGCGTGGCGCCGACGGCCTACCGGATCGGCGCGAACGCGGTACCCGAACCGGGGCTGTGGACCTTGCGCCGCACCGAAAGCGGCTGGGAGGTGTCCCGTCCGCCGACCGACGAGCCGGTGGCGTTCGCCAAACTCGAAGAAGCGGCGCGGTTCTTCCTCGGCACCCTGCTGCTGTATCCGGCACGGGCCGCGGTGGGCGCGAGCGAGGAGGCCGACAACCCGGCCGACTGGCCGATCCTGCCGCTGCGGGGCGAGCCGCCGCTGAACTTCTTCCGGCGCAAGCGGATCGTCGTCCTCCCGGCGGGCACCACGGTGCAGCGGTTCGGGAACGAGACCGGGAACCTCGTGCACGCCGAATCGGCGCGGTTCATCGAGACGTCGCTGGCCGCGGACCGCGAACGGGAGCGCCGTCTCTACCGCGTCCTGCGGCCGCTGCGCGTGGTCACCGGCATCACTGCGCCGTGGAACGGGACGCCGGGCGGGGCCGTGGCCTACGTGCTGCCGCGGCCGATCGCCCAGCATCTCGAAACCGGCGCGCTTTCCCGCGTCTGACCACCCGCATTTCGTCCTCTGAATGCGATTGATCGCATTCAGAGGACGAAATGCGGGGCGCTAGAAGGCCTTCGCGACCAGCTCGTAGGAGCGGGCCCGCGCGGCCGCGTCGTACACCGGTGCCGTCAGCATCAGCTCGTCGGCACCGGTGGCCGCGGCGAGATCCTTCAGCGACCGCACCACCTTCTCCGGTCCGCCGTGCGCCTGCGCGGCGGTGAACTGCGCGATCAGCTCCTTCGACTCCGGCGTGAACTCGTGCGCGGCGGCCTGCTCCCTGGTCGGGAAGGCGAGGTCCTCGCCTTCGCCGTTGAGCAGGTACGACTTGATCACCGCGCACGGTCCGGCGACGTAGGCCGCTTCGGCGTCCGTGTCCGCGCAGATGGTCTCGACGCAGAGGATCACGTACGGCTCTTCACGCCACTGGGACGGCTTGAAGTTCTCCCGATACGCCTGCAGGACTTCGGCCGTGTTCTGCGGCCGGATGTGGTGTGCGACCGCGATCGGCAGGCCGAGCTCGGCGGCGAGAAGGGCGCCGGCCGCACTCGAGCACAACAGCCACGGCTCCGGCGTCGGCACCTCGCCGGGCAGCACCCGGATCCCGCTCTCCCCGGCGAGATGACGCAGCAGCTCGGCGACGTCGGCGCGGTAGTCGTCGTCCGTCGCCGGATCCGCGCCCCGCCGCAACGCGCGGACGATCTTCTCGTCGAACGTGCCGGGACCGCGCCCGACGCCGAGGTCGATCCGGCCGGGATGCAGTGCCGAAAGCGTCGCGAACTGCTCGGCGACCGCCAGCGGGGCGTGGTTCGGCGCCATCACCCCGCCGGAGCCGACCCGGATCGACGACGTCACCGCCGCCAGATGCGCGGCCAGCACCGGCGGCGAAGCCGTGGCGATGGCGGGCGAGCCGTGGTGCTCCGCGATCCAGACGCGGTGGTACCCCAGTTCCTCCAGTTTCGTGGTGACGGTGGCTGTCGAAGCGAGTACTTCGGTGGCCGCGCGGCCGTCCTCGACGATGGCGAGTTCGAGCGCGGAAAGCAGGATCCCCATGCCCCCAACGTAGCCAAACTCAGGACGCGGTGATCAGCACCGCGGGCGACCACCAGTAGTCCGCGAGCGGTTCGATCCGGATGCCGGTGAAGCCCGCTTCCTTCAGCTGCGAAGCCCAATCGGTGGCGGGCTGCTCCCAGTTCGTCCGGCCCGTCCCAGGTTCGACGAGGCCGAGCAGGACCGGCAGCAGGAACCCCTGCGCCACCAGCGACGCCTCCTTGCCGTACTCCGCGATCCCGCGTTCGTAGCGCGTGACCAGGGAAAGCAGGTACTCGGCGGAGTCTTCGTCGTACTCGGGCACGTCGAATTCGGCCAGCACCAGACAGGAGGTGCGGGGCCGGAGCGCCCGCAGGACCTCGGTGCGTTCCTCGGTCGGGATCGACTGAAGCGCGAAGGTCGACTGCGTCAGCTGCCACTGCTGGTCGTCGTCGCGGCCGAGGAATTCCTGCGCGGTGGCCTCCCAGGTGCGCAGGCCGCGGGTGCCGTCGAGATGCTTGCGCGTTTCCGCCAGCAGCGCGCTCGACGGCTCGACGAGATCGATCCGGCCGGGCTGCCGGTCCGCCTGTTCCAGGGCCGGGACGACGGCGAGCCCGTCTCCGCAACCGAGGTCGAGCAGGGAACCGACGGTGCCGTAGCGCCGGGCGAGCATCGCGCTGAGCTGCCGGTAGAGCTTGACGTTCCCGCCGCCGCGGATGAACGCGGTGAACGCGGCGGGCCGGTCGTAGACGGCACCACCGCCGCCCTCGGTCAGATATCGGTGCAGTTCGATGCCGAGCGTGGACCCGGCCCGCTCGGCGAGGTCCGCGGCCTTGGCCCGGTCACCGTCGCGGTACGCGGTGAGCGCTTCGGCCAGGACGTCCGTTTTCTTCATGTTCCCCTGTTTACCGTCAGAAAGGCACCCAAAGGGTGACTCTGGTGCCATTGCCCGGAGCCGACTCCACCCGCGCGGTCCCGCCGACCTCGTTCAGGCGGGCGGTGATGGACTCGCTGATGCCGAAACCGGCGGGCCGGGTGTCGAGGCTGAACCCGGCGCCGTGATCGCGCGTGATCACCGCGACGCCGCCTTCCTGCTCCTCGACCCGGACCACGACCTTGTCCGTCCCGGCGTGTTTGAGGGTGTTGCGCAGCGACTCGCGGACGGCGTCACGGATGGCGATCTGCCGCACCTCGGAAAGCGTGTCGTCGTCGAGTTCGGCGATCACGAGCTGGGCGCGCAGCCCGTCCCGCGCCATCTCCGCCGCCAGCGACGCGAGCTTCTCGCCCAGCGGCCGCGAACCGGCCTCCGACCGGTCCGAAGCCTCGTTCTCGATCGTCCGCCGCAGCTCCATCGACTGCGCCCGCGCCAGCCGCTGCACCTCGGCGAGCCGCGTGGCCGGGTCGCCCTTGTTGGCCAGCGCGATCGCTTCGAGGGTCTGCAGCACGGAGTCGTGCAGCATCCGGTGCTGGCGGGCGCGTTCGGCGATCCGGCCGTTGCGGATGCCGTACGCGAGGGCGAGCCGGGTGCCGAGGCCGATCAGGACGAGGGCGCCGCTCGCGGTGAAGAGGACACCGAGGATCGCCGGGAAAGTCGCCATGGCGTCGCCGGGCGCGGCGTGACCGGTGCCGAACACCGACGCCAGCATCCGCACCGGGAAACTCACGACGGCGAGCGCCGCCGCGGCGGGCATGCCCAGTGCCAGCGCCAGCAGCGCGACCTCGCCGAGCAGGTGTTTGCCGGGCACCGCCATCGCCTCGGTGAAGACCGAAGCCGGCACCAGCGCACCGACGGCCAGCGGCGCGAGCAGGGTGAACACGAGGTCGATCGCCAGCAGCCGGGCGGCGTGCTGCGGGCGAAACGGCGCCGAGCGCAGCATCCACCGGATCCCGTACAGCGAAAGCCCGACCGAACCGAGCGACACCAGCCCGACCGGGCCGATCCCGATCATGCCGTGGGTGGAGACGTAAACGCCGAACGCGCCGGGCACCGCGAAGAGCCGGTAGACCAGCGGGACGAGGGCGACGTAGCGGGCGGCTCTGAGCAGCAGGTTGTCGCGATGAGCCGTATCGATGGGACCGGACATCTGCTGGATCCGCCGCAGCGCGCGCATCGGTGTCGGGTCGCCGACCTCGTCCGACAGCTCGCTCGTCGCCGTCGCCAGCGCGGGCGCGCCACGGCGCAGCAAAGTCACCAGAAAACTGGGCGGCCGCTTCGCCATGGATTTTCCCCCTGCCCGGAGCACCGGCAGGAGTATCTCCGGTTACGCCGTGTGGATCCAGAGACCAACGGGGTTTATCTCAGCCTATGCCGTTCTCGGCGGCCCACTTCTTCAGTTCGGCCACCGCCTCGTCGTGCTCCAGCGGACCGCGGTCGAGCCGCAGTTCCTTCAGGTGCTTCCACGCCTTGCCGACGTCCGGCCCCGGCTTGAGGCCGAGGATCCGCATGATCTCCTCGCCGTTGAGGTCCGGCCGGACCCGGTCGAGGTCCTCCTGCGCCTGGATCGCTTCGATCCGCCGCTCGAGGTCGTCGTAGGTCGCCTGCAGCGCGGCCGCCTTCTTGCGGTTGCGCGTGGTGCAGTCGGCGCGCACGAGTTTGTGCAGCCGGGGCAGCAGATCGCCGGCGTCGGTGACGTAGCGCCGCACCGCCGAATCCGTCCATTCGCCCTTGCCGTAGCCGTGGAACCGCAGGTGCAGGAACACGAGCTGGCTGACGTCCTGGACGATCTCCTTCGAGAACTTCAGCGCCCGCAAACGTTTGCGCGCCATCTTCGCGCCGACGACCTCGTGGTGGTGGAAGCTCACGCCGCCGCCGGGCTGGAACTCGCGCGTCGCGGGCTTGCCGACGTCGTGCAGGAGCGCCGCGAGCCGCAGGATCAGATCCGGCTCGGAGGTCGGTTCGTGCGATTTCTCCAGGTCGATCGCCTGGGCCAGCACGGTCAGCGAGTGCTGGTAGACGTCCTTGTGCTGGTGGTGCTCGTCGATCGCCAGCCGCATCCCCGGCACCTCGGGGAGCACGCGATCGGCGAGGCGGGTGTCCACCAGCAGCTCGATACCGGGCCGGGGGTCGTCCGCGAGCAGCAGTTTCGACAGCTCGGTCTGGACGCGCTCGGCGGTGATCCGGTCGATCTCCTCGGCCATCGACGCCATCGCGTCGACCACGCGCGGCGCCGCGGTGAACCCGAGCTGCGCGGAGAACCGCGCGGCCCGCAGCATGCGCAGCGGGTCGTCGGCGAAGGACTCCTGCGGCGTCGCGGGCGTGTCGAGCACCTTGTCCTGCAGCGCCTGGAGACCGCCGTGCGGATCGACGAAGGTCTTGTTCGCCAGGTCGATCGCCATCGCGTTGACCGTGAAGTCGCGACGGAGCAGGTCGCCCTCGATGCTGTCGCCGAAGGTGACCTCGGGATTGCGGCCGACGCGGTCGTAGCTGTCGGCGCGGAAAGTGGTGATCTCCAGGGTCATGCCCTGTTTCGTCACGCCGACCGTGCCGAACGCGATGCCGACGTCCCACACCGCGTCGCCCCAGGCGCTGACGATCTTGAGCACCTGGTCCGGCCGGGCGTCGGTGGTGAAGTCGAGGTCGCTCGACAGCCTGCGGAGCATCATGTCGCGGACGCTGCCGCCGACCAGATACAGGCTGTGCCCCGCCTTCGCGAAGAGCTTCGCGAGCTCGTCCGCCAGCGGGGAGATGCGCATCAGCTCCGTCACAGCGTTCTGCATCGCAGTGCTCTTCCCCGCAATCGCCTGCCCGGCGACCACCTTGTTCACGACAATCCCACCACGATTTGGATGTACTACTACGGCCCGGCCCAACACGGGCACGGTGAGCCAGCGTACCCGTACCGCCGTTTGCTCTAGCATCGCAGCATGTCTGGATCAGCCGGCCGCTCCGGCGCTTCGAAGCCGGGCCGCCGGCGGAGGCGCAGGCGGGGGCGGCGGCTGACCACGGTCGACGAAACCTCGGCCGGCGGACTCGTCGTCGACGCCGAACGGGCGAACGCCGCGCTGATCGGGCGGCTCGACCGGCACGGCAGACTGCTGTGGTCGCTGCCGAAGGGCCACATCGAGGACGGTGAGACGGTGGAGCAGACGGCTGTGCGCGAGGTGAAGGAGGAGACCGGCATCTCCGCGCGCGTCCTGCAGCCCCTCGGCACCATCGACTACTGGTTCGTGGCCGAGCGACGGCGCGTGCACAAGACGGTGCACCATTTCATCCTGGAATCCACCGGCGGCGAACTTTCGGACGAGGATGTCGAGGTGACCGAGGTCGCCTGGGTACCGCTCGCCGACCTGGAGACCAAACTCGCCTACTCCGACGAGCGCAAGCTGGTCCGGAAGGCCAAAGAACTCTTCGCGCAGCAACAGCACACCGCCGAGGGAGCACCTGAGTGAAGCGGCTTGCCGCCACTGTCCTGTCGATCCTGTTCCTGGCCATGGCCGCCTCGCCCCTCGCGGTCGCGCAGGCACAGGAACAGCCCCGGCTGCGCGTGGACCTCGACCAGCTGAACCCCCGCGTGATCAGCACGACCTCCGCTTCGCTCACGGTCACCGGCCGCGTCACCAACATCGGCGACCGGCGGATCAGCAAACTGGGCGTCCGGCTGCAGCTGGGCACCAGGCTGCAGAGCGAGCAGCAGATCGGCGACGTCCTCGCCGGTGACAAGTTCAAGGACCTCGGGGCGACCGAGTTCGTCGACCTCGAACCGGACGAACTGGAGCCGGGGCAGAGCGCCGCGCTCAACCTGTCCGTCCCGCTCGGCCAGTCGTCGAAACTGCAGTTCCCGCGGCCCGGCGTGTATCCGCTGCTGGTCAACGTCAACGGCACCCCGGATTTCGGCGGCCCCGAACGGCTGGCGGCGGTCACCCTGCTGATGCCGGTGCTCGGCGTCCCCGGCAAGGCCCCCGCGTCGCGTCCCACGTCGGCGCCGTCGACGAGCCTGCTGTGGCCCATCGCGAACAGCACCGTGCACGTCGTCTCGTCCCCGCTCGGCGGCCCGCTGACCCTGGCGGACGAACGGCTCGCCGGTGAACTGGCCGCCGGTGGACGGCTCGACTCGCTGGTCGAAGCGGCGCGGGCGGCCGAGGCGGACACGAAGGTCTCGTCGTCGTTGTGCCTGGCCATCGACCCCGACCTGGTCGCGACCGTCGACGGGATGACCCGCGGCTACCAGGTCGCGGGCGGCGCTCCAGGCAAGGGCGTCGAGACCGCGAAGAACTGGCTCGGCAGGCTGAAGGCGCTGGTCGCGGGCCGGTGCGTGGTCACCCTCCCGTTCGCCGACGCCGACCTCACCGCGCTGACGAAGGTCCGCGCGGGCGACGCCACCGACACCGCGCTCATGGCGAGCGCGCTGGGCGGTGCCGGGACGATCAAGAACCTGCTCGGCATCCAGCCGCAGGACGGCGTGCTCTGGCCGGGCGGCTCCCTCGATTCGCAGACCGTCGAAGCGATCGGCAAAGCCGGCGTCAAGACCGTGCTGACCGATTCGGGCAGGCTCCAGTCCGGCTCGCCGCTTTCGGGCGGGGTGTCGATCGAGGGAACGGACCTGCGCGCGCAGCCGATCGACGCGCTGATCTCGTCGGCGCTGAACGGCTCGGGCTCCACGCAGAACGGGCTCGGCGCCATCGCCTTCCGGGCGGGGCTCGGCGGGCAGGCCGAGGGGCCGGCGCGCTCGCGGCTGCTGATCGCGCCGCCGCGGCACTGGGCCGCGAGCGGCACGGAACTCACCACGTTCCTGGAGCGGATGGGCGACTTCTACACCGCCGGCCTGATCAAGCCGGCGCCGTTGCCCGAACTGCTCGGCGACAGCCCGTCCGGGACGGCGTCGATCAACTACGACCCGCAGGATCTGACGGCCGCGACCAGCGGTGACGTCACCGCGAAGATGTCCCAGATCGACAACGAGACGCTGGGCCTGTCGTCGGCGATGACGATGGATGCCACCAAACGAGTGAATCCGGCCGACGTGATCGCCCCGGTCCGGTTCGCCCTCATCCGGGCCGCGTCGACCTCGTGGCGCGGCGCGGACGCCGCGATCGTCACCGCCAACGCCCGCGGCGACCTCGAAGCGATCCGCGGCCAGGTCACCGTCGAGCGGCCGAAGCAGACGATCGCGCTGGCCTCCGGCGCGTCGCCCCTGCCCGCGTACATCACCAACGGCCTTCCGGTCGGCATCAACGTCCGCACGGTGCTCAAGAACAACGTGGGCCTGCGTCCCACCGAAGCCGTCCCGGAGCGGACCGTCCCGGCGAACGGCGCCATCAACCAGCTGCTGCCGGTCGAGGCGCTGCGAGCCGGCCGGTTCAGCGTCGACGTGGCGCTGACCACGCCCGACGGGACCCCGCTCGGTTCCGACGCGCGGTTCGAGCTGACCTCCACGGAGTACGGCGCGATCACCATCATCATCACCATCACCGCGGCGGGTGCGCTGCTGCTCCTGTCGTCCCGGCGGATCTACCGGAGGATCAAGGACTCGCGGGCCGATCGGACGAACGAAACCGCCCAACGTGTGACCGAGGACGCACAGGTTTAAGTGTTTCCGGCCGTTCCCGATTACCCTGGGTCGAACGATGCCGCCGGGCATCACGTAGTCGAGCACCGAGGATTGGGCGCACGTTGGAAAGAGAGCCGGGTGTACCGCCCGAGCGTGCAGGCCGTCCCCGGCGCGAAGGTACTCCGCCACCGCCCCGCCGCACCGACGGACCGGCACGTCGTCCGGAGCGTCGCCAGCCGCCCCCGCAGCAGCCCCCGCCCGAACGCGGTGAGCGACCGCGGCGGGCCGTGCCGCCACCTCCCCAGCAGCCGCCGCCGGACGGCCGCCGTCAGCGGGTGGCGGGCCGTCCCGACGACGAGACGCGACGGCTGAGGCCGCCACCCCAGGGCGCGCCGCCGCGGAAAACGCCCCCCGGACAGGGGACGCCGCCTCCGCCGACCCGTCGGCAGCCGGTGCCGCCTCCGCAGGGGCCGCCGCTTCCGCAGCCGTCGCAGAACCAGGCGGCGCGCCGCCCGGCACCTCCCCAAGCACAGCAGGCCCTCCAGCAGACACCGCCCCCGCCGCATCGCGGGCGCCGCCAGCCGCCACCGGTCCGCCCGTGGCAGGTCGACCGGCGCGACGAAGCCGACGCGACGCGGTTCATCCCGCGCACCCCCGGTGTCCCCATGGGTTCGCGCTGGCCGGTCGCCGACCCCGACGTCCTCCGCCCGTACGACCAGCTCGCCACGCAGGTCATGCCGGCGATCAAGGACGCGCCGCTGGTCAAACCGCGGCCGGGGGACACCGGCGAACAGGATGTCGCCGCCCCGGCGAAGGCGCCGTCGCTCGCGAAGTCCAGCGGCCGGATGGCGATCGCGTCGCTCATCAGCCGCATCACCGGCTTCGCGTGGAAGCTGCTGCTGGTCGCGGCCATCGGCGCCCAGGTGGAGAACGACTCGTTCAACGTCGCCAACACGATGCCGAACATCATCTTCGAACTGCTGATGGGCGGCGTGCTGTCGAGTCTCGTGGTCCCGCTGCTCGTGCGGTCCCAGGACGACAAGGACGGCGGCGAGGCCTATACCCAGCGGCTGGTCACGGTGGCGGGCACGCTGCTCGTCGTCGGGACGACGATCGCCGTGATCGCGGCGCCGCTGATCACCAAGCTCTACGTCGACGACAAGGGCCAGGCGAATCCCGAGCTGGTCACCGCGTTCGCGTATCTGCTGCTGCCGCAGATCTTCTTCTACGGCGTGTTCGCGCTGCTCTCGGCGGTGCTGAACGCGAAGAACATCTTCGGCCCGACGGCGTGGGCGCCGGTGATCAACAACCTCGTCGTCATCTTCACGATCCTCGTCGTGTGGATCATGCCGGGGAACATCTCCACCGATCCGGTGTCGATCACCGACCCGAAGCTCCTGACCCTGGGCATCGGCGTGACCTCGGGCATCGTGGCGCAGTCGGTGCTGCTGATCCCGCCGCTGCTGCGGTCCGGGTTCAAGTTCAAATGGCGCTGGGGCATCGACAAGCGCATGAAGGAGTTCGGCGGGCTCGCGCTGTGGACCGTCGGCTACGTCGCGGTCAGCCAGGTCGGCTACACGATCACCACCCGCGTGCTGACCAGCGGTTCGCAGGGCGGTGTGACCGCGTACAGCAACGCGTGGCTGCTCTTCCAGCTGCCGTACGGCGTCATCGGTGTCTCGCTGCTGACCGCGATCATGCCGCGGATGAGCCGCGCGGCCGCCGACGGCGACCACAAGAAGCTGATCGGCGACCTCTCCTACGCGTCGCGGATCTCGACGGTGATGCTCGTGCCGATCTCCGCGGTGATGACCGTGGTGGGTGGTTCGGTCGGTATCGCCCTGTTCACCCTGGGCAAGGGCACCGTCGAGGACGCGTCGAGGATGGGCGAGGCGCTGGCCATCTCGGCGTTCGCGCTGCTGCCGTACGCGCTGGTCATGCTGCAGATGCGGGTGTTCTACGCGATGAAGGACGCGCGGACGCCGGTGCTGATCATGATCGTGATGACCGTGGTCAAGGTGCCGCTGCTGTACCTGTGCCCGGCGCTGCTGTCGCCCGACAACATCGTGCTCGGCGTGATGATGGTCAACGGCCTCACGTTCGTCGTCGGCGCGATCCTCGGTCAGGTCTGGCTGTGGGTGACCCTCGGAAACCTCCGGAGCAAGCGAGTGCTCGGGGTGATCCTCTTCACGGTCGTCGCGAGTGTGCTCGGGGTCGGCGCGGCCTGGCTCGCCGGGCAGATCGTGCCTGACTCGTTCGGGCCTACTTTCCATGCCTGGGTGAAACTTCTCCTGCAGACGGTGGTCGGCATCGCGGTGTCGTTCGGCGTGCTCATCGCCTTGAAGGTCGAGGAATTGAAGCCCGCCACGGCGAGGATCACCCGGTTGATCAAGCGCGGATAACGATTCACGTACGGATGGCGCGCGTTCACGGGTCGTATTCTGGGTACCCTCGGGGCGGGAGCTACGCGGGAGAGTGCGGTGGATACGAGACGGAGCGAACAGGCAGGGGAGGCGAGCCAGGTGGGCATCCGGGCCCAAGGCGGGTCGCTGGCCCCTGGCCGGGTCGTCGGTGACGGCCGGTATCGCCTGCTCGCACAGTTCGGGGTGGACGAACGGGCGGCAGCGCATCTTTGGCGTGCCCGCGACGGGCAGCTGAAGCGGGATGTCGCGCTGACGCTGCTGGTCGGCGACCCCGCGGACGCGGAAGCCGCCCGGCTCGCGCGCCGGACGCTGGAGCGTGCCGCGCACGCCTCGAAGTTCGGCCACGGCGGGGTCGCGCGTGTCCTCGACGTGCTCAGCCTCGGCAGCGGCGTCACCTCGAGCGAAGGTCTGCTCGGTGTCGTCGTGGCGGAATGGACCAAGGGCAGCGACCTGGTCGACCTCGTGGCGCAGCGTCCGGTGGCGCCCGCCGCGGCGGCCCGGATGGTGCAGGCGCTGGCGGAAGCCGTCGACCACGCCCATCAGAACGGTCTCGTCCTCGGCCTCGACCACCCGCAGCGTCTGCGGCTCACCCCGGACGGCGCGCTGAAGCTCGCCTTCCCTGGTCCGTTGCCTGAAGCGACCCTCCGTGACGACGTCAAGGCGCTCGGCGCCGTGCTGTACCTGCTGCTGACCGGCCGTTGGGCCCTTCCCGGCGGTCCGGCCGCGATCCCGGCGGCGCCGCACGCGCCGACCGGCAGGATCATCCCGCCACGTTCGCTGGTCGGAGGCGTCCCGGTCGAGCTGTCCTCGCTCGCCGTCCGCACCATCGAGGACGGCGGCCATGGCGGCATCCGCACCAGCGCGGCCATCCTGCGCGTGCTGGACCAGGTCGCCGAAGCCGAAGAACGCACCCAGCTGATCAAGGCCGTCGGCGAGGAAGAGGCCGTCGCCGAATCGGACGGCACGGTCTGGACGACGAAGAAGCCGGTCAAGGACGTCGCGCGGCGCAAGAAGCTGGCGTTCGGCGTGACCGTGCTGGTCGTCGCGACCGTGGTCATCCTCGCCTGGGGCGGGATGATGCTGATCAACCTGTTCCAGGGCGAGTCGAAGTCCAGCGGCCCGAAGATCAACGTCGCCGCGTCGTCCTCCCAGGTCGTGCCGCCTTCGGGCGAGCAACAGCCGCCGCCCGAGCAGAAGCCGCCGGCCCCCGCGGTGGGTGCGGCGGTGAAGCCGTCGGCCGTGGCCGTCTACAACCCGGGCAGCAAGGGCGACAGCCCCGGCAAGGCCAGGAACGCCACCGACGGCGACGCGGTCACCTCGTGGAAGACCGACCAGTACGACGAGCAGTTCCCGGTGCTCAAGGACGGCGTCGGGCTGGTCGTGACCTTCAAGGACCCGATCAACCTCAGCCAAATCAAGATCGACGCGGCGAGTGCCGGTTCGAAGGTCGAGATCCGCTCCGCCGACAAGAAGAACCCGAAGCTCGACGAGACGAAGGTCGTCGGGAGCGGGGACCTCGCGGCCGGTGAATCGACCATCGCGTTGCAGCAGCCTCAGCAGGGTCAGTACTTCATCATCTGGATCACTCAGCTGGGTGAAGATGACAAGGGAAAGTTCATCACCGAACTCAAAGAGCTGACGTTCCTGCCTGCGGGGTGACGTCAGACACCGGGTCAGTAGGCTCTCCCGGGTGACAGCTGCAGCTCCCACGGACGCGGATCTCATAGCGGCGCATGCCGCTGGGGACCCGCACGCGTTCAGTGAACTGGTCCAGCGACATCGAGACCGCATGTGGGCGGTGGCCCTGCGCACCTTGCGGGATCCCGAAGAAGCCGCGGACGCCCTGCAGGACGCCTTTATCTCCGCGTTCCGAGCAGCGGGCAACTTCAGAGCGGAATCGCAGGTCACGACGTGGTTGCACCGCATCGTCGTGAACGCGTGCCTCGACCGCATCCGGCGGGGCAAGGCCAGACCGACCGTCCCGCTGCCCGAGACCGGGCAGTTCAACGAGCCCGCCTCGCCGCGCGACTCGATGTCCGAGCGCGAGACGAGCCTGGTCGTCAAGGAAGCCCTCGACCAGCTCCCCGAAGAGCAACGTGCCCCGATCGTGTTGGTCGACGTCGAGGGATACTCCGTCGCCGAGACGGCGAAGATGCTCGGCATCGCCGAAGGCACGGTCAAGAGCCGGTGTGCCCGAGGTCGCGGAAAGCTCGCGAAGGTTCTCGGACATCTACGGAACCCCGATGCTATTGCGAACGTCCCAACTCACGAAAGCAAACGAGAGCGCGCTACCCCGCAACGGGGTGCCAGGCGTCCTCAGGGCACGCCGGGTGACGGGGAGGGACGATGACAGACGAGAGCAGGGGGATCGGTGGGACCGTCGGTCCACCGTGGTCTGTCGATGTGCTCGCCGACCTGCACGCAGGTGTGCTGGACGAGCGTGAGGCGGCCGAACTGTGGCCGTTGGTGAACGCCGACCCCGAAGCACTGGCGATCATCGAAGCACTGGAAGCGACCACGGCCGACCTCGCGGAACTCGCGAACGAGCCGGTCGCGCCGATGCCGGCGGAGTACGCAGCACGGATCGACGCCGCGCTGGCCGCCGAAATGCGGGCGACGCCTGCGTTTCAAGGCGCATCTGAAGGGCGGCAGGAACAGGTCGCCCCGGTGGTGGACCTCGCGGCCGCACGGCGGCGGCGGAACAAGCGGATCGGCTGGGGCGCCGGGATAGCGACCGTGGCCGCGGCGGCCATCGCGGCCGTGGCGATCGTCGTCCCGACCACCCGGGAGCCGGATTCGGGCGGTATCGCCCAGCCCGCGCCTTCGGCTCCTTCCGGACCTTCGCTCGGCGGAGACGGCGGCGGGGCCGAAGCCCTCGTCGGCAGGGCGATCGGCGTCCGCGACTTCGGCTCGCTGAAGACCGAAGAGCGCCTCGACGCCTGTGTCGCCGCGGCCGGAATGGACGCCGACGTGCGCCCTGAAGGCATCCGGCCGGTGAACGTCGCGGGCAAGGACGGCGTGATGGTGATCTACACCACAGGAAAGCTCGCCCAGTTCCGCATCGTCGCCTTCGGTGCCGACTGCGGTCCGGGCAACCCTTCGGTCCTCTTCGACAAAATCATCGGACCGAAGTAACCGGCCGAAACCTCACTGGTCCCTCGCTCCCCACCAGCCCCATTTCGGGGGGAGCGAGGGACCTTTGCTACCACGCTAGGTTTTCTAGCGGCGCTAGAGGTCGGATCTCCGCCATGGCGCAAGGCGGGAGAAAGTAGCGCCGGTCACCCCGGGAACACCGGCCCTTACGATCGTGTTGAGCCTGGTGAACAGGTCACTACGAGCGGAGGTCACGGGTGGCTGCCGAGGAGATCAGGAACCTGATCATTGTGGGATCGGGTCCTGCGGGATACACCGCCGCTGTCTACGCGGCACGAGCGCAGCTCGAACCGCTGGTGTTCGAGGGCACTCAGTTCGGCGGTGCGCTGATGACGACGACGGAGGTCGAGAACTTCCCCGGCTTCCGCGAAGGCATCCAGGGTCCCGACCTCATGGAAGAGATGCGTGAGCAGGCGAAGCGTTTCGGCGCCGACCTGCGCCAGGAGGACGTCGAGTCCGTCGAGCTGACCGGTGACGTCAAGTACGTCGTCGCGAACGGCAAGCGCTACGCGGCCCGCGCGGTCGTGCTCTCGATGGGTGCCGCCGCCCGCTATCTGAACGTGCCCGGTGAGCAGGAGCTGCTCGGCCGCGGTGTTTCGGCCTGCGCCACCTGCGACGGCTTCTTCTTCCGCGACCACGACATCGTGGTCGCCGGCGGCGGCGACTCCGCGATGGAGGAGGCGACCTTCCTGACGAAGTTCGCCAAGTCCGTCACGATCGTCCACCGCCGCGAGGAGTTCCGCGCCTCCAAGATCATGCTGGAGCGTGCCCGCGAGAACGAGAAGATCAAGTGGGCGCTCAACAAGCAGATCACCGCGGTCGAGGGTGAAGGCAAGGTCGAGGGCCTGACGCTCAAGGACACGGTGACCGGCGAGGAGTCCAAGCTCGACGTGACCGGTTTCTTCGTGGCGATCGGGCACGACCCCCGCAGCGAACTGGTGCGCGGTCAGGTGGACCTCGACGAGGACGGTTACGTGCTCACCCAGGGCCGGACCTCGTACACGAACCTTCCCGGTGTCTTCGCGGCCGGCGACCTGGTCGACCGCACGTACCGGCAGGCGATCACCGCCGCGGGCTCGGGCTGCGCCGCCGCCATCGATGCAGAACGATGGCTGGCGGAGCACGCCGGTGTCGAGACCGCCCAGGAGACGCCTGAGCTGGTCGGCGGCGGCTACGGCGCCTCCACCAACTGACTTTCCCCAGCCCGTTCACCACCCAGAAGGAGACACCATGGCCAACACCGTGACGGTGACCGACAAGACGTTCGTCGACGACGTGCTGACGAGCGAGAAGCCCGTCCTGGTCGACTTCTGGGCGACCTGGTGCGGCCCGTGCAAGATGGTCGCCCCGGTGCTCGAGGAGATCGCGGCGGAGAACGGCGAGAAGCTGACCATCGCGAAGCTCGACATCGATGCCAACCCGAACACTGCGCGTGACTACCAGGTGATGTCGATCCCGACGCTGATCCTGTTCCAGGGCGGCAAGCCGGTGAAGCAGATCGTCGGCGCCAAGCCGAAGGCCGCGCTGCTCTCGGACCTCGCCGACGTCCTCTGATCTCGCGTTTCACCTGCCGAAACCCGGGGCCCGCCCAGGCTCCGGGTTTCGTCGTTCTCCGGAATGGGTAAAACTCCCTGTCACGGGAACGCCTGGACGAGTTCCACGAACGGCGACTTGACGCACCGGCCGGGCCTCCGCGCTCACCGAGAGTTCACAGGGCACAATAGAGCACCGGGGTTCGCCCCGCAGGGTTTTCATAGTCGTGCATCGAGCTCGATCGGTGCCCCAAAGGGAAGAGCGAGGAGTGCATGCGGGTACTCCGCCGCGGTGACGCCGGACCGGACGTCGCCGAGATCAGGTCCACGCTGGCGGCGATGGAGCTGCTCCCGCCGGTGACCGAATCCGGGGAGTACGAGGTCTTCGACACGGCGATGGAACACGCCGTTCGAGCGTTCCAGCAGCGCCGTGGGCTCATCACCGACGGTCTGGTGGGCCCGGCGACCTACCAGGCGCTTCGCGGCGCGGGCTTCCATCTGGGCAGCCGCCCGCTGACCTACATGTTCTCCGCCCCCATGCAGGGTGACGACGTCTTCGCACTCCAGGAGCGGCTGACCGAGCTCGGTTTCGACGCCGGCCGCCCGGACGGGCATTTCGGCCCGCAGACCGAACGCGCGCTCAAGACCTTCCAGCGCGACATGCGCCTGGTCGCCGACGGTATGTGCGGCCCGGCCACCATCCGTGAGCTGCACCGGCTCTCCTCACCGCGTGCCCGCGGCGGCCGCCCCGTTTTCCTGCGTGAGCAGGAGCAGGTGCGGCAGGCGGGCCCCCGGCTGCGCGGCAAGCGCATCGTGATCGACCCGGGCCACGGCGGCGAGGACCTCGGTGTCGTCGCGGGCGGCCTGCGTGAGGCGGACATCGCCTGGGACCTGGCGCGGCGGCTCGAAGGCCGGATGCAGGCCACCGGTATGGAGGCGCTGATCTCGCGCGGCCCGAACCAGAGCCCGACCGAGGGCGACCGGGCGAAGTTCGCGAACGAGGCGGGCGCGGACCTGTTCCTTTCGCTGCACAACGACAAGAACCCCTCGCCCAAGGCGCAGGGTGTCGCGAGTTTCCACTTCGGCACCGGCAACGGCACCACCTCGACCGTCGGCGAGCTGCTGGCGGGTTTCATCCAGCGTGAGCTGGCCGCCCGCACCGGCATGCTCGACTGCCGCACGCACTACAAGACCTGGGAGATCTTCACCCGTACCCGCTGCCCGGCGGTGCGGATCGAGATCGGCTACCTGACCAACCCGGAAGACAGCCGCAAACTGGCGGACCCGGCTTTCCGCGACGTCGTCGCCGAAGGCATCCTGGTCGCCGTGAAGCGGCTGTATCTGCTCGGCGAAGGGGACCAGCCGACCGGCACGTTCACCTTCGCGGACGTCCTGGCCCACGAACTCGCCAAAGCGGAGTAGCCAGTCCTCCACACCCGCACGCGGGCGCACATCCCTCTGCCGACGCCCTCGGCACAACCGGTTGTGTGCCCCCTCGGCCGACCACGCCACCCCTAGATCCACCCGGCGCGCAGCCCCCGCCCTTCCCGGGGGGCGTCCCCAGGTCCAGCCTACCCATCCACAGATTTTCCACCGCTCCTAGCAGCGATCTGTGGATAACTCGGCGGGTTACCCACAGCTGTCCCCAGGCCGGGGGATGGCTGCTGCGCGCGCTCGAAAACTCTGCTAAATGGCGCCGGCGAAGAAGATCAGGCGCGGCCCAGGCTCGGCTCGGCCGTCGTGATGGAGACCTGGCCGAGCAGCCGCTCGAGGGCCGCCTCCACGTCTTCCTTCCACGAAATCGCCGACCGCAGTTCCAGTCGCAGCCGCGGCCACCGCGGATGCGGCCGCACGGTCTTGAACCCGACGCTCTGCAGGAACGCGGCGGGCAGCACACAGCTGTGCCCGCCGTCCGGATCGGTCTCGTCGGGCTTGGCGTCACCGAACGCTTCGATCGCGCGGACACCGCGTTTGGTCAGATCCTTCGCGACGGCCTGCACCAGCATCCGGCCGAGACCGCCACCTCGGAATTCGGGAAGCACCTGGAAAGCGGTCAGCAGAACCGCGTCCGGGCCGGGAGGCGAAGTCGGGAAGGCCAGCGAACGCGGCACGGCGTTCGGCGGCGCGTAAAGCACGAAACCGACGGGCAAGGTGTCGCTGTAGACGATCCGGCCGCAGGAACCCCACTCCAGCAGCACGCTGGAGACCCAAGCTTCCTTTTCGACCTCGGTCGCGCCGTATTCCTCGGCCTGCGCCTTCATATGCGGCGCCAGCTCCCAGTACACGCAGCGGCGGCAGCTCTTGGGCAGGTGCTCGAGGTTGTCCAGGGTTACGCCCACGACGCGACGCGACACAGACAAACCTCCCTGAATGACGACACCCGACGCAGCCTTGTCCCGAGCAGGGCTCACCGAAGGGGTCCGAACCGAGGATAGGCCGATGTGATGAACACCGGAAGGCCAGGGCCCCTAGAGGGAGGGTGGTTACACTCGATGGAACTACCAGTCGGTAGCGACTATGTCCACTTCGAAGCCGGGTGAAGCGCCTGATGACCGAGAATCGCCCTGTCCGGCCGGAGCCCGGCCGCCACAACCTCGACCCTCATCTCGACCGCTACGCCGCGCGTACGGCCGGGATGACTGCTTCCGAGATCAGGGCGTTGTTCGCGGTGGCCAGCCGCCCCGAAGTGGTATCGCTCGCCGGCGGGATGCCGAACCTCGCCGCGCTTCCGCTGGACACGCTGTCCGCGCAGGTCGGCGAGCTCATCGCCGAAGACGGCCTGGTCGCGCTCCAGTACGGCTCAGCGCACGGCGTCCCCGCCCTGCGCGAGCAGATCTGCGAAATCATGGCCCTCGAAGGCATCAAGGCCCACCCGGACGACGTCGTCGTGACGGTCGGCTCCCAGATGGGGCTCGACATGGTCACCCGGCTGTTCTGCGATCCGGGCGACGTCATCATCGCCGAGGGCCCGTCGTACGTCGGCGCGCTCGGCTCGTTCGCCGCGTATCAGGCGGACGTCGTCCACGTGGCGATGGACGACCACGGCCTGGTCCCCGACGGACTGCGCGCCGCGCTCGCGGAAACGCGGAAGGCCGGCCGCAGGGTCAAGTTCCTCTACACGATCCCGAACTTCCACAACCCCGGCGGCGTCACGCTGGCCGTCGAGCGGCGCGCGGAGATCGTGGAGATCTGCCGCGAGAACGACATCCTCATCGTCGAGGACAACCCGTACGGTCTGCTCGGCTTCAGCGGTCAGACGTACCCGGCGCTCCGCTCGATCGACCCCGACAACGTCGTGTACCTGGGCTCTTTCTCGAAGACGTTCGCCTCGGGCCTTCGGGTCGGCTGGGTGCTCGCACCGCACGCCGTCCGGGAGAAGCTCGTGCTCGCGGCCGAGTCCGCGACCCTTTGTCCGCCTACGCTTAACCAGTTGATCGTGTCGCGATACCTCTCGACTCACGACTGGATGGGTCAGATCAAGACCTTCCGCGAAAACTACCGGGAGCGCCGGGACGCGATCCTGTCCGCGCTCGAACAGCACATGCCCGCCGGCTGCAGCTGGACCAAACCCGACGGCGGTTTCTACGTCTGGATGACCGTCCCCGAAGGCGTGGACACGAAGGCGATGCTGCCGAGAGCCGTCACGGCCCGGGTCGCGTACGCCTCCGGAACCGGTTTCTACGCCGACGGATTCGGCAGCAGACAGCTTCGTCTTTCCTACTGCTACCCGACGCCCGAACGGATCCGCGAAGGCGTCCGGCGGCTTGCCGCGGTGCTCGAGTCCGAAATGGACCTGGCGCGTACCTTCGGTAACGCGAGCCCACGCTCGATCTCGGGGCCGCAGAACCCCTCTCCGGACACGGTCTGATCGACCGGACGTCCCCAAGCACAAAGGAGTCTCGGTGGTCGACCGCACCGTTGCCGTACTCGCAGGCGGCCTTTCCCACGAACGCGACGTCTCTCTCCGCTCCGGGCGTCGGCTCTCGGTCGCGTTGCGGGCGGAAGGCCTCGTCGTCGAAGAGTGGGACACCGACGCGGGTCTGCTCGAACGCCTTCGTACCCAGCGGCCCGACGCGGCCATCGTCGCCCTTCACGGTGGTGAAGGGGAGAACGGCGCGGTGCAGACGATCCTGGAGATGCTCGACGTGCCTTACGTGGGCACCAGTTCGCGGGGCTGCCGTCGCGCGTGGGACAAGCCGACGGCCAAGGCTCTCGTCGCCGACGCGGGCTTCACCACGCCGGACTGGGTGGTGCTGCCGCACAGCACCTTCCGCGAGCTCGGGGCGCAAGCCGTGCTGGACTCGATGGTCGACACGCTGGGCCTGCCCATGATCCTGAAGCCCGACCAGGGCGGGTCTGCGCTGGGCGCCCAGGTGGTCAAGGACGCCGCGGAAATGCCCGGCGCGATGGTCGGCTGCTTCGCTTACGGCGACACCGTCCTCGCCGAGAAGTTCGTTTCGGGCGTCGAGGTGGCCGTCACGGTCATCGAAGGCGAAGATGGACCCGAAGCCCTGCCCGCGGTCGAGATCGTGCCTGAGAGCGGCGTGTACGACTACACCGCCCGCTACACCGCCGGACTGACCGATTTCTTCACCCCGGCACGGATTCCCGATGACGCGGCCAAGGCGGTCGGTGAGCTGGCCGTCGCCGTGCACCGGCAACTCGGCCTTCGCGACATCTCCCGCACCGACGCGGTGATCACCGAAGACGGCACGGTCCACTTCCTCGCGGTGAACCCCTCGCCTGGTCTCACCGAGACGTCGATCGTGCCGGTGGCGATCGAGGCGGCCGGTTCCACCCTCGGCTCGGTCTTCGCCGACCTCGTCGGACGGGCGATTTCCCGCAAGAGCTGAATCGGATTCAAAGAAGGGGACTTGCCCACGGCGGGCGAGTCCCCTTTTCTATTTCCGGGCCACGACGACGATCTGGTGCTCATCCTCGTAGATGACCTGTCCCGGGTTCGCCGACCAGACGGTTTCGCACGGAACGTCGTGCGTCTCCAGGATCGACAGGTAGCCATCGACTCGGTCGATGAAGACACGAGCGGTCGCTTTGAACCACGCCGCGGCGCCGGGATTGACTTCCGCGTCGTAGACGCTCGGGTCGGCGTGCGCTGGGTTGGTGAAGTTCGCGTCGTACCAGTCGTTGTTCGTCCGCCGGAACGCTTCCTGCTCGACGGTGAGGCGTCCGGCGCGGGCGAGCCCGTTGACGAGACCGAAGACCCCGGTGAAGTTTCCTCGTGCGTCGCGGGTCGGGCTCTGGAAGCGGACGAAGGGGAGCACGGTCATCGGCGAGGCCACCCGCGCACCCAGGACAACAGCTCTTCGTCGCGCAGGGATCCGATCACGACGTCCGCGGGGAAGTCCTGGTGCTTCAACGTGGGAACCCCGATGACGGGCACGCCGGCCGCTCGCGCGGACCGAAGGCCGGTCATGGAGTCCTCGAACGCGAGAGCGTCGGCGGGCTCGACGTCCAAGAGGGCACAAGCGGTCAAGTACATCTCGGGGTCCGGCTTCGGCGCGGTTACCTCGTCGGCGGCCAGTTTCACGGGAAACATTGCCGCCAGGCCGCCGCGAGCGAGTGCGGCGTCCAACAGGGCTCGGGGCGAGTTGCTCGCGACGGCGACCGGGACGGCGGCGGCCGTCAGTTCGACCAACTCGCGCGCGCCGGGCATCGCCTCCGCCTTCGCGGTGACGACCTCGGTCACCAACCTCAGCAACTCGTCCGCGATCTCGGCGCCGGCGTCCGGTTCACCGAACGCCTCCGCCATCGCGTCGGCGGCGGCCGGGAGCGACTTGCCGATCACCAACGCCTTCTCGTCCGCGCCGAAGGGGAGCCCGCGCCGCGCGAACAGTTCGGTCTCGGCGACGGACCAACACGGTTCGGTGTCCATGAGCAATCCGTCGCAGTCGAAGACGACCGCGCGCGGATTTCGACCGCCGAAGAGCCCCTTCACACTTGCCCCCAGTTCAAGCACTTAGCGTCACTGATTCATCAGCACTCAGCTATCGTCACCGTGACAAAACGACCCGGGATGATCCCTAATCGGTTTCCGGTGTCTGATTTGCCTGATTTTGATCCATGAGTGCCACGATGCGTTCAAGATCGTCAACCGAGCCGAATTCGAGGGTGATCCGCCCCTTGCGGCGCCCCAAGTCGACCTTCACGCGGGTGTCGAACCGATCCGAAAGCCGGTTCGCCAGTTCCTGGAGACCGGGCGCCTGGATCGGCTTGCGGGGAGCGGGCTTCGGCTTGGCCGGCTTTTCACTCTTCTTGAGCGTGACGGCTTCCTCGGTCGCGCGGACCGACATGCCCTCCGCGACGATCCGCGCGGCCAGCTCTTCCTGACTGTCGGCGTCCTCCAGAGAGAGCAGCGCCCGCGCGTGGCCCGCCGAAAGCACTCCGGCAGCGACCCGGCGCTGGACCGCGAGGGGGAGTTTGAGCAAGCGGATCGTGTTCGTGATGACCGGGCGGCTGCGCCCGATCCGGCTCGCCAGCTCCTCGTGTGTGACCGCGAATTCGTCGAGCAGCTGCTGATACGCGGCCGCCTCTTCGAGCGGGTTGAGCTGAACGCGGTGGATGTTCTCCAGCAGCGCGTCGCGCAGCATCGCCTCGTCGGCGGTCTGCCGGACGATCGCCGGGATCGCCTCCAGCTCCGCCAACTGGGAGGCGCGCAGCCGCCGCTCGCCCATGACGAGTTCGTACTCGTCGTTGCCGAGCTCCCGGACCACGATGGGCTGCATGAGCCCGAACTCGCGGATCGAGTGCTCCAGCTCGTTGAGCGCGTCCTCGTCGAAGACCTGCCGCGGCTGCTTCGGGTTCGGCTTGATCTGGCTGACCGGCACCTCGCGGTAGACCGCGCCGGCGACCGATCCGCCGTGCGAACCGGCCGCGCCGTTGGCCGCGAACCAGCCCTTGTCGTCCGGCCCCGCGGGCTTGCTCGCGGGAGCGGAGGGGACCGGGGAGCCGTTCTCGGCGGGAGCCGCCGAACCCGCCGGAGGGCCGGTGGGGATCAGGGCGGCGAGCCCGCGCCCGAGCCCTCCTCTGCGCTCGCTCATGCCGTACCGCTCCTTTCCTTCATCTCCACACCGCGCTGGGCGATCTCCTTCGCCGCGTCGACGTAGCTCATCGCGCCCCGTGAACCCGGGTCGTACGCGAGGACGGTCTGCCCGTATCCGGGCGCCTCCGAGACCTTCACACTGCGCGGGATCACCGTCTTGAGAACAGTGTCCCCGAAGTGGTTCCGGACCTCGTTCGTCACCTGATCGGCCAGCTTCGTCCGGCCGTCGTACATGGTGAGCAGGATCGTGGAGACGCTGAGTTCGCGGTTCAGGTGCGCCTGGACGAGCTCGATGTTGCTCAGCAGCTGTCCCAGACCTTCGAGCGCGTAGTACTCGCACTGGATCGGGATCAGCACCTCCTGCGCGGCGACCATCGCGTTGACGGTCAGCAGACCGAGCGACGGCGGGCAGTCGATGAAGACGTAGTCGACGCCGATCTCGTCGAGGATCTCGGACGAGAGCGCCTCCTTGAGCCGCATCTCGCGGGACGCCATGGAGACGAGTTCGATCTCGGCACCGGCGAGGTCGATGGTCGCGGGCACGCAGTAGAGGTTGGGCGACTGCTCGCTCTGCGCCGCCGCCTCGGCCAGCGACACCTCACCGATCAGCACCTCGTAGATCGACGGCGTGCCGGAGCGGTGGTCGATGTCGAGCGCGGTGCTCGCGTTGCCCTGAGGGTCCAGGTCGATCACGAGCGTCTTGAGCCCGTGGACGGCGAGGGCGGCGGCGAGGTTCACCGTGCTCGTCGTCTTGCCGACGCCGCCCTTCTGGTTGGCGACCGTCAGCACTCGCCGACGGTTCGGCCGGGGGAGCGCACCCTCCTTGGGGTGCAGCACGCTGGCGGCGCGGACGGCTTCTTCGGCGATGGGCGTCCAGCCGAGTTCCTGGCCGGCGCTCGCAGGGTCGGACGGCGGGGGAGTCACCGGTCTCGAGCCTCCTCTGTAGTGGACGTGAGAGTCGTTCTGCGTTGTTTCACGTGGAACCGGTCTAGCTGCGCCTGCCGCGCGGTCGAGACGGTTTCGGGGGCAGACGGTGGATCACGACGACCGTGCTCGGAACCTCGAGCACCTGGGTGCCGCACTCGAAGACTTCCGGTTCGCCGCCGCCGGCCTTCCGGACGGCGGCGCGATCGCGTTCGATTTCCTCTCCGGCGCTCGCTCCTTTGAGGGCGACCAGAGCACCTTGGGAACGCACGAGCGGGAGGCACCAGTTCGCGAGCCGGGCCAAGGGAGCGACCGCCCGGGCGGTGACGACATCCGCGCCACCGAGCTCCTCACGTACCTGCCGCTCTTCCGCGCGCCCGCGGACAACGGTGATGGGGAGTTCCAGCTTCTCGGCAACCTCGGCCAGCCAGTCGACCCGGCGAGCCATCGGTTCGAGCAGAACGATATCGAGGTCCGGTCGGCTGATCGCGAGCGGTACACCCGGAAGTCCCGCACCCGAGCCGACGTCGACCACGCGGGCGCCGTCGGGGATACGCTCACCGATCACGGCGGAATTGAGGACGTGCCGCTCCCACAGCCGGTCGACCTCGCGGGGCCCGATGAGCCCGCGCTCGACGCCATGCCGCTCCAGGAGTTCGACGTAGCCGGCGGCTTGCTCGACGCGGTCTCCGAATACTTCCGACGCCGCACTCCGTACCGATGCGGCGACCCCGTCCAAGCCCACTCTCGCTCCTCAACCCTCGACGCCGTTTCACGTGAAACGCGCTCCACTGATTGTCCATGACGCCGAGCGCAAAGCGGGGAGACAGTCCGAAGTTGTGGACAACTCCACTCGCCTCAGCGCGTTTCACGTGAAACGCCACGCGTGTAATTCACCCCGCAAACGAAGAAGCGGCCCGCCGGATGACCGGCGGGCCGCTTCCTTCGAGTAATCGTCAGGCGGGGAAGATGACGACCCGGCGCTTCGGGTCCTCTCCTTCGCTCTCGCTCTTGACGCCGTCCACGGCGGCGACCGCGTCGTGCACGACCTTCCGTTCGAACGGGCTCATCGGCTGCAGCCGCACGCGCTCGCCGGAGGAGACGACCGTCTCGGCGGTCGAGCGACCGAGCTCGCGGAGCTCCTCGCGACGGTCCGCGCGCCAGCCCGCGATGTCCAGCATCAGCCGGCTCCGCGAACCGGTCTCCTGCTGCACCGCCAGCCGCGTCAGTTCCTGCAGCGCCTCCAGCACGGTGCCGCGGGGACCGACGAGCTTCTCCAGGTCCTCGCCGCCGTCGATGCTGACGATCGCGCGGCCCGCTTCGACATCGAGGTCGATGTCGCCGTCGTAGTCCAAAAGGTCGAGCAGCCGCTCGAGGTAGTCGCCGGCGATGTCGCCCTCCTTGACGAGGACGTCGTCGTCGACACCTCCCTTGCGAGCGGTCTCTTCAGCGGCGCCCTCAACCTCGGCCGCGCTGTTCTCCTCGGCGTCGATCGTGTCGATCGTCTCCGCCATTACTGGTCTCCTCTCCGGCCCGGATCGGCGTCAGCGACGCTTCCGGTCCGATTTCTTAGTCGAGTCCGAGATGAGACCGGGCACGTCCGCACCGTTCTCCTTCGAGCCGTTCGTCGACGACTCGGCTGTTGCGTCGTTGGCGTCCTTCTTCTTCGCGGAGGAACCGGTCTGGGCGAAGCCGTGCGGCGAGCCCGCCTTCTTGACCTGACCACCGGAGGACGGCTTGTTCTTCTTCTGCTGGACCGGCTTCTGGCCGGGGCGGGGCGCGGTCGGCTTCTGGCCCGGCTTCGGACCGAGGTTCGCGCGCTTCTCCTTCTCGGCTTCCTTGCGGGCCTCTTCTTCCTTGTCGATCCGCGTGTAGACGAGACGCTGCTGCATCAGGGTCCAGCCGTTGTTGGCGAGCCAGTAGAAGAGGAGGCCGACCGGGAACAGCGCACCGAAGATGAGGACACCGAGCGGGAAGATGTACATCGTCAGCTTGTTCATCATCGCGGTCTGCGGGGTGGCCGACTCGGGGTTCTGGCGCTGGACCGAGTGACGCGCGGTGAGGTGCGTGGCGATGCTGGCGACGATCATCAGCGGGATCGCGACCGGGGCGACGTACCAGTGGAAGCCCGCGGGAGCGTTGCCGCCGCTGACCATGTCGACACCGGTGTAGATCGCGTCGCCGAGGTTGACGCCGAACAGCTTCGCGTGAACGTACGACTCGACGCCGGCCTGATCGAAGAAGTAGTTCTCGGTCTTCGGGCCGCCGTACGGGTTGATGGTGAACATCCGCAGGACGTGGTTCAGACCGATGAAGACCGGGATCTGAAGCAGCATCGGCAGGCAGCTGCCCAGCGGGTTGACGCCGTGCTCCTTCTGGAGCTTCTGCATCTCCATCGCCTGGCGCTGCCGGTCGTTCGCGTACTTCTTCTGGATCTTCTTCATTTCCGGCGCGAAGTCCTGCATCTTCTTCATCGACCGGACCTGGTTCACGAACGGCTTGAACATGATGCCGCGGACCGTGAACGTCAAGAAGATGATCGCGAGGATCCAGGAGACCGCGTTCGCCTCACCGAACACGAGCCCGAAGACCTTGTGCCAACACCACAAGATGAAGGACACGGGGTAGTAGATGAAGTCGAGCACTGAGCTACTCCTCGATCGGTGTTTCAGGTCGGCGGTGGCGCCACGAGAACGTCTCGGGTACCGGATCGCGGCCGGGCATGGTCCACGGGCCACAGCGCAGCAGCCGCCGGACCGCGAGGTAAGTGCCGCGGCCGGCGCCGTGCCGGGTCAGTGCCTCGACGGCGTACGCGCTACAGCTCGGGTAGAACCTGCACGCCGGAGGAAGGAAAGGGGAGATCGCCTTGCGGTACAGCTTGATGGGCAGGAGCAGCACCCATGCCACCGGGCCCGGGCGGGCGTCTTCGGTGGTCTCGTTCTCGGTGGCTCGCATGCCGTTACACCGCTGATCCGTGGTCGGGTGGACGCGTCTGGCGGGACAGCCCGAGACGCCGCAACGACGCGTCGAGGTCCGAGCCGAGTTCCGCGCTGGACGCGTCCGCGGCCGGAGGTAGTGCCCGTATCACCAACGAGCTGCCCGGCGGCAGTGTTCCGATCCTGGCGGAAACGAGATGCCTCAACCGGCGGGTGACCCGGTGGCGGACCACCGAATTGCCCACGGCCTTGCTCACCACAAAACCCGCCCGCGCCGCTTCGGCGGCATCGGGCGGGTCCGTGGTCAACGCATGGACGACGAGGCGGCGCCTGCCTGCCTTGGCCCCACGCCGCATCACGGCACGGAAATCCTCACTGCGCCGCAACCTCGCGGCGGCCGGCAGCACGACGTCCCTCGACGACGGCCGGATCAGGCGGACAGCGCGCCGCGGCCCTTGCGACGGCGAGCCGCCAGGATGGCCCGGCCGGCGCGGGTCCGCATGCGCAGCCGGAATCCGTGGACCCGGGCGCGGCGGCGGTTGTTCGGCTGGAAGGTGCGCTTACCCTTGCTCACGACTAACTTCTCCTGTTTCTCGGCCGCCGGGAACGGTTCGACCCGTTCCTGGCGTGTCGTGCTGACGCACGGCAGTCTCTGGTGTCTCCTACCAACGTGTGGCCTCGTCACGTCGAGCGACGACAACGTGGGCACGCGAAACGCCCCCGCTGTATACGGGAGACCTTACGAGGGTACGCACCCACCACCCGGGCCCGGCAGGCACCCCCTCGACCACGGACCGCGACCGTACGTGGAGAGTGATCACCGACGACGCGAGGGCATCGAATGGCAACACGCCGTACACCGTGAAATGCTTGCGCGCGAGGACGCCTTGTGGCAACGAGCGGGGCTTGTTAGCGTGCCCCTCCCGGGTTTTCGCCGAGGTGGAACGGTGCAGGCGCCCGGGTGTCCTTGGGGATGTGGAGGCATCCCGTCGGCATACGACGATCCCGCAGGTGGCGTCACCGCGGGCCGCCGTACATTAGTGCACAGCTGTGGACAACTATGTGGATATTTGCTGTGCGCGCGAGCCGACCGGGCCATGATGACGCTCGACCCGGCGTTCGGGCCGCTGAGTGATCTCGCCGCAGCGCACCGACGAGGGGAGGGGAGTCAGGCAGGTGTCCGATCACCAGCACAATCTTGGCGTCATCTGGGAACAGGTCGTGCGCGAGCTGTCGGATGGCACCCTCTCCCCGCAGCAGCGCGCCTGGATGCGGGTGACCCGGCCGATCGGCCTCCTCGACGGCACCGCGCTCCTCGCCGCCCCCAGTGACTTCGCCAAGGAAGCGATCGAACGCGCCCTGCGCGGAGCGATCACCGAAGCCCTTTCGCGCCGGCTCGGCCGCGCGGTCTCGCTCGCGGTGAAGGTCGACAGCACCGAACCCCACACTTCGATGCCCCCGCCCTCGCCGGGGCCTCGCTACGAACCGACGTCACCCAGCCGGGTGGAAAACGGGTCCGGCCCGGTGCCGGGTCCTCCTCCGTTGCCCGAGGGTGACGGCATGCTGTCCCCGACCAGGCCCCGGCCCGAGCCTCCGAAGCCGAGGCCGCCGAGGCAGCAGCCGGTGGACAACAGCCTCAACGATGGCGATGACAGCGATGAAGAAGTCGACGAAGAGGGCGAGGCCCTCGCCGCCGTGACCGAGATCTGGCCGACGTTCTCCGGTCAGCCGATCGCGGGCCAGCCCTATACCGCGCCGGCGCAGCCGCAGACGTCGAAGACGAAGCTCAACGAGAAGTACACGTTCGACACCTTCGTCATCGGCGCGTCGAACCGCTTCGCGCACGCGGCCGCGGTCGCCGTCGCCGAAGCACCGGCGCGCGCGTACAACCCGCTGTTCATCTGGGGAGAGTCCGGACTCGGGAAGACCCACCTGCTGCACGCCGTCGGGCACTACGCCCAGCGGCTGTTCCCCGGCATGCGCGTGCGGTACGTGTCGACCGAAGAGTTCACCAACGACTTCATCAACTCGCTGCGAGACGACCGCAAGGTCGCGTTCCAGCGCCGCTACCGCGACATCGACATCCTGCTCGTCGACGACATCCAGTTCCTGGAAGGCAAAGAAGGTACGCAGGAAGAGTTCTTCCACACCTTCAACACCCTCCACAACGCGAACAAGCAGATCGTCGTCTCCTCCGACCGCCCGCCGAAGCGCCTCGAAACGCTGGAAGACCGGCTGCGCACGCGGTTCGAGTGGGGTCTCATCACCGACATCCAGCCGCCGGAACTCGAAACGCGTATCGCGATCCTTCGCAAGAAGGCGGCTCAAGACCGGCTCGCGGTTCCCGGCGAGGTCCTGGAGTTCATCGCTTCGCGCGTCGAGGCGAACATCCGGGAACTCGAAGGCGCGCTCATCCGCGTCACCGCCTTCGCGTCGCTGAACCAGCAGCCGGTCGACGTGGCCCTCGCCGAAATCGTGCTCCGGGACCTCATCCCGGATTCGCACGCGCCGGAGATCACCGCGCCGACCATCATGGGTGTCACGTCCGAGTTCTTCGACGTGACGCTCGACGACCTCTGCGGCCCCGGCAAGACGAAGGCGCTCGCCACCGCACGCCAGATCGCGATGTACCTCTGCCGCGAGCTGACCGACATGTCGCTCCCGAAGATCGGGCAGACCTTCGGCGGCCGCGACCACACCACGGTCATGCACGCGGACAAGAAGATCCGCAAGGAGATGGCCGAACGAAGGCGCATCTACGACCAGGTCCAGGAGCTGACCTCCAGGATCAAGCAGCGCGCCAGGCAGTAATCCTTTAGTACACAACGCTTTCAGGGGCTCTCACCGTCCAGGTGGGAGCCCCTTCTTCGTGTCCACATAGGCCCGAAAACGCGTGTAGAGCCGCGAAGCACGGGTACATGAGGAGAAGCGGCGAAGGGCGCGAAGGAGGCGAAGCGCGCTTGAGTCGCCTTCGCGTTTTTCCTTGTGTACAAAGGAATCCACATGCTGTGGGCAGCTTGTGCACAACTCCGGTGGTCGACGGACCAGCGGCGACGGGATTTCCGTCCACATCGCACTCACAGGCAATCCACAGCATTTCCACACCAAGATCCACACGCTGTCCCCAGGTTGCCCACATCTTGTGCACAAGGGTGATGCGGGCTGCATCAATCACTCTCCCGAGCGATTCCGGTCACGAACGCCGCCCACAACCCTGGGTACAAACCGCCCCACAACTGGGGATAACCGTGGGGACAACTGTGGATGACTGTGGACAGATCGAGCGCCGCCCGAATCCATCCACGGACGCCCCCAGCTGTCCACCGTCCGTACACACCCGGAGTCCACAGGCTCGGAGGCGCTCGGACCTGCGCGAACGGGCCTTGTCCACACAATCCACAACACCTATTACTACTGCTGTCTTTTCTTCTTCTCTAGAAGAGAACAAAACAAAAACAGGCGAAGGACGAAGTTGGGGACAGCCGGGGAGCCGTGTCGTCTTGTCGACAAAAGCAAGGGGAGGCCGAGGTGACGTGGACCCCGGGGACGGCCTAACGTGGGTCCCTGCACCTGGTCTGCGTGTCGACGTGCGTTCGCGTCCTCGCGCGGACCGAACACACCTGCGAGGCACCTGGCCATCGCGCTCTCCGGCCGAGGTGACCCGTTGAGCTTTCGAGCCGTCAGGGGCTCGGCTGTCGAAAGGAAGCGCGCATGAAGATCCGCGTCGAGCGTGACGGGCTGGCCGACGCCGTCGCGTGGGTGGCGAGAAGCCTCCCGTCGCGGCCTCCGGTCCCGGTTCTGGGCGGTGTCCTGCTCGATGCTGGATCCGACGGGACGAGTGACGCCCTCACCGTCTCCGGATTCGACTACGAGGTCTCCGCCACGGTCGGCGTCCCGGCCACCATCGCCGACGGCGGCCGTCTGCTGGTCTCCGGCCGTCTGCTGGCCGACATCACCAAGTCGCTGCCCGCGCAGCCGGTCGAGATCTCCGTCGACGGCGCCCGCGCGACCATCACCTGCGGCTCCGCGCGCTTCTCCCTGCCGACCATGCCGGTCGAGGACTACCCGCAGCTCCCGTCCCAGCCCGCCTTCGCCGGTGAACTCACCGGTGACGCGTTCGGCCAGGCCGTCACCCAGGTCGTCGTCGCCGCGGGCAAGGACGACACCCTCCCGATGCTGACCGGTATGCGCCTGGAGATCTCCGGCTCCTCGCTGACCCTGGTCGCCACCGACCGCTTCCGGCTCGCGATGCGCGAGTTCACCTGGGAGCCCGCCGAGGGCCTGTCCGACGCCGCCGTACTCGTCCCGGCGCGCACGCTCGCCGAGGCCGCGAAGACGCTCGGCGCCAGCGGTGCCAAGATCCGGCTCGCGCTCGCCAGCGGCGAAGGCCTGCTCGGTCTCTCCGGTTCCGGTCGCTACACCACGACGCGCCTCCTCGACGCGGAGTTCCCGCCGTACCGGCAGCTGCTGCCCGCGCAGCACACGTCGCGCGCGGTCATCGAGGTCTCCGCGCTCGCCGAGTCCATCAAGCGTGTTTCGCTCGTCGCCGAGCGTGGCACCCAGGTGCGGCTGGAGTTCAACGACGGTTCGCTGCGGCTCTCCGCCGGTGGCGACGACGAGGGTTCGGCCGAAGAAGAGCTTCAGGTCGACTACGAGGGTGAGCCGGTGACCATCGCGTTCAACCCGGGTTACCTCGTCGACGGGCTCGGCGCGCTGAACGCGAACCGGGCGGAACTGACGTTCACCACGCCGAACCGGCCGGCGCTGATCAAGCCCGCCGACGAGGAGGGCAACGTCGTCCCCGGCTACCTGTACCTCCTGATGCCGGTTCGCCTCCCGGGCTGACCGGCCTCCACTTCCTGTTTCGCACCAAAGGGGATCTTCATGGCTCAGCTGGGACTCATCGGCCTCGGCAAAATGGGGTTCAACATGCGTGAGCGGCTGCGCGCGGCCGGTCACGAGGTGGTCGGCTACGACCGCAACCCCGACGTCACCGACTCCACCTCACTCGAGGACATGGTGTCCAAACTGGACGGTCCCAGGATCGTCTGGATCATGGTTCCCGCCGGCGAGCCGACGCGGCAGACCGTCGCGGAGCTCGGCAACCTGCTGTCCGAGGGCGACCTCGTGATCGACGGCGGCAACTCGAAGTACACCGACGACCGGATCAACGCGGACCTGCTCGCCGCGAAGAAGGTCGGTTACCTCGACTGCGGCGTTTCCGGTGGCGTGTGGGGCAAGGACAACGGTTACGGCCTGATGGTCGGCGGCGCGGCTTCGGACGTCGAGAAGGCCATGCCGATCTTCGATGCGCTTCGTCCCGAGGGCCCGCGTGACGAGGGCTTCTCGCACGCCGGCGCCGTCGGCTCGGGTCACTACGCGAAGATGATCCACAACGGCATCGAGTACGGCATGATGCAGGCCTTCGCCGAAGGCTTCGAGCTGCTCGAAGCCGCGAAGGTCGTCGAGAACGTGCCCGCGGTGATCAAGGGCTGGCAGCGGGGGACCGTCGTCCGCTCGTGGCTGCTCGACCTGCTGGTCCGCGCGCTCGACGAGGACCCGGAGCTGGACGACCTCGAGGGCTACGTCGAGGATTCCGGCGAAGGCCGGTGGACGCTGGAAGAGGCGATCAACAACGCGGTCCCGGCGCCGGTCATCTCGGCCGCGCTGTTCGCGCGGTTCGCCTCGCGCCAGGAGGACTCCGCCGCGATGCGGGCCGTCGCCGCGCTGCGCAACCAGTTCGGCGGGCACTCGGTCAAGAAGGCCGGCGACTAGGCAAGCGGGTTGTACTTAAGACATCTGCAGGTCACCGACTTCCGGTCCTGGCCACAAGCCGATCTCGCGCTCGAACCCGGCCCGACCGTCCTCGTCGGACAGAACGGCCGCGGCAAGACGAACCTCCTCGAGGCGATCGGCTACATCGCGACCCTGGGCTCGCACCGCGTCGCGACCGACGCGCCGTTGGTGCGGCACGGGTGCGAACGCGCGCTGATCAGGGTCGCGGTGGTCAACGAGGACCGCGAGCTGACGGTCGAGCTGGAGATCACGCCCGGCAAGGCGAACCGCGCGCGGGTCAACCGCGGCGCGGTCGGCAAACCGCGTGACGTACTCGGGATCCTGCGCACGGTGCTGTTCTCCCCGGAGGACCTGGCACTCGTGCGCGGGGATCCCGGGGAGCGCCGTCGGTTCATGGACGAACTCCTCGTGCTGCGCGCTCCCCGGTACGCCGGGGTCCGCGCCGATTACGAGAAGGTGCTGAAGCAGCGGAACGCCTTGCTCAAGACGGCCGGTAAGCGGCGTACGGGGCGCGAAGACCCGTACGCGTTGTCGACGCTCGACGTCTGGGACGACCACTTGTCGGTGGCGGGGGCCGCGTTGCTGGCGGCCCGGCTCAACCTCATCGCCGACCTCGCGCCGTACGCGGCCTCCGCTTACATGGGGGTCGCGCCCGATTCGAGACCGGCGAAGATCGCGTACAAGTCGAGCCTGGGCGAAGCGATGCCAGAGGGCTACGGCGCTCCGGACGGCCCTCGCGCCGACCAAGCGGTCCTCAAGGAAGTGCTGGTCGAAGCGCTGAAACGGTCGCGGAACCTGGAGCTCGAACGCGGGGTGAGCATGGTCGGCCCGCACCGGGACGAACTCGATCTCATCCTCGGCGAAGCACCGGCGAAGGGCTACGCGAGCCATGGGGAGTCCTGGTCGTTCGCCCTCGCGTTGCGTCTGGGAAGCTACGAGCTCCTGCGTGGCGAGGCCGGGGAACCGGTGCTTCTGCTGGATGATGTGTTCGCCGAGCTGGACCGGCGTCGCCGCGCCCGGCTGGCGGAGGTGGCGGCAGGCGCCGAGCAGGTGCTGGTGACCGCCGCCGTGGACGAGGACGTGCCCGCCGAACTGGCCGGACACCGCTTCCTCGTGGCGGATGGTGAGATCAACCGAGGGTGATCCCGCGAAGCGGACACCCCGGGTGATCGGCGCCACAGCAGTTGCCCACCGATCTGGGGACAAACCTGTGGACAGTGTGGATAACACCGTGAACGCGTTATCGCCCCGCGTGACCAAGGGGCCTGATAAGCGGCTTGACACCCCTCACCCGGGTGGTAACCCGAGTGAGGGAGCCTTGTTCGATACGCGGAGTGATCGCCCCTCGGTATCGAACGGCGCAACCGATACTGAAAGCAAAGAACCGACTACTGGTCGTGACCTCGCCCGGGCGGCTTTGGACGCCGCGAAGGCCAAAGCGAAGGCCCGCGGGGTTGAACCGGGCGTGCGCCGCGGCCGTATCACCGGTGGGGGAGCCGCTTCGGTCGGTCAGAACCCGCGACGTCGTCGCTGGTCAGGGCCGGGAGCCGACGCCCGCGACCCGCAGCCGCTCGGCAGGCTCGCCTCCCGGATCGCCGTCGACCGCGGCTGGAACACGCGGCTGGCGAACGGTCAGGTCTTCGGCCACTGGGCCCGCCTGGTGGGTGAAGAGGTCGCCGAACACGCTCAGCCGGTGGCCTTGAAGGACGGGGAGCTGACCGTCCGCGCGAGTTCGACGGCGTGGGCGACGCAGCTTCGCCTGCTTCAGGGGCAGCTGCTGGCGAAGATCGCCAAAGGCGTCGGGAACGGCGTCGTGAAGAAGATGCGGATCCAAGGGCCGACGGCGCCCAGCTGGCGGAAAGGGCCGAGGCACGTCCCGGGACGTGGTCCGCGTGACACGTACGGCTGACCCGAGTTGCGCTTCGCCGCGACAGTGCCCATTAAAGCGCCGAGAACGCGTCCAGAGTGCTTCGCGAACGTCAAGACTCTTCTTCGAACGAATTAGCGCGCCTGTGAGCAAATCAGGGGTGTCCTTGCCGCATGTCTGCGGACGCGGCCAAGTACACTGGGGATGAGCGAGCGTCCGCTCGGGCGAGACGAGGAGAATCAACGCCTGTGACCGAGAACAAGAGCGAGTACAACGCGTCGTCGATCACGGTGCTCGAAGGCCTCGAAGCCGTCCGCAAGCGTCCCGGTATGTACATCGGTTCCACCGGTGAACGCGGCCTCCACCACCTCGTCCAGGAGGTGGTCGACAACTCCGTCGACGAGGCGATGGCCGGCTACGCGACCAAGGTCGAGGTTACCTTGCTGGCCGACGGCGGGGTGCGTGTCGTCGACGACGGCCGCGGCATCCCGGTCGACATCCACCCCAAGGAGCAGAAGCCGACCCTGGAGGTCGTGCTCACCGTGCTCCACGCGGGCGGCAAGTTCGACAGCGATTCCTACGCCGTCTCCGGTGGTCTGCACGGCGTCGGCGTCTCCGTGGTGAACGCGCTCTCGACCAAGCTGATCGCGGAGGTCAAACGCGGCGGGCACAGCTGGCGCCAGGTGTACACCGACCAGATCCCCGGCGAGCTGGAAGACCTCGGCCCGGCCGAGGACACCGGCACCACCATCACCTTCTGGGCCGACGGCGACATCTTCGAGACCACGACGTACAACTTCGAGACGATCTCCCGGCGTCTCCAGGAGATGGCCTTCCTCAACAAGGGCCTGACCCTTTCGCTGCGCGACGAGCGCGTCGCCGACGAAGAGACCGAGACGGACGCCTCCGGCCAGGCGGCGCGGGTCAAGGAGAAGACCTACTGCTACCCGGGCGGTCTCGAAGACTTCGTCAAGCACATCAACGGCAGCAAGGACCCGATCCACGCTTCCGTGATCTCCTTCGAGGCCAAGGGAACCGGCCTCGAAGTCGAGGTCGCGATGCAGTGGAACAACGGCTTCACGCCGTCGGTGTACACCTTCGCCAACACGATCAACACGCACGAGGGCGGTACGCACGAAGAGGGCTTCCGCGCCGCGCTCACCCGCGTCGTCAACGCGTACGCGCGCGAGAAGAAGCTGCTCAAGGAGAAGGACGCCAACCTCTCCGGTGACGACGTGCGCGAGGGGCTCGCCGCGATCGTCTCGATCAAGCTCTCCGAGCCGCAGTTCGAAGGCCAGACCAAGACCAAGCTGGGCAACAGCGAGGCCAAGACGTTCGTGCAGCAGACGTCGAACGAATGGCTGGCCGACTGGTTCGAGCGCAACCCCACCGAGGCGAAGACGATCATCAACAAGTCGATCTCCTCGGCACAGGCGCGGATGGCCGCCCGCAAGGCGCGGGACCTGGTCCGCCGCAAGGGCGCGCTGGAGATCGGCGGGCTGCCCGGCAAGCTCAAGGACTGCCGCTCGACCAACCCGTCGGAATGCGAGCTCTACATCGTCGAGGGTGACTCGGCCGGCGGTTCGGCCAAGGAAGGCCGCGACTCGATGTACCAGGCGATCCTGCCGATCCGGGGCAAGATCATCAACGTCGAGAAGGCCCGTATCGACCGCGTCCTCAAGAACACCGAGGTCCAGTCGCTGATCACCGCGCTCGGCACCGGTATCCACGAAGAGTTCGACATCGAGAAGCTGCGCTACCACAAGATCGTGCTGATGGCCGACGCCGACGTCGACGGCCAGCACATCACCACGCTGCTGCTCACCTTCCTGTTCCGGTTCATGCCGCCGCTGATCGAGCACGGGCACGTGTTCCTCTCGCGCCCGCCGCTGTACAAGATCAAGTGGCCGCGGCAGGACCCGGAATACGCCTACTCCGACAGGGAACGCGACGCCGTCATCCAGGCGGGTGTCGAGGCCGGCCGGAAGCTGCCGAAGGACGACGCGATCCAGCGCTACAAGGGTCTCGGCGAGATGAACGCCGAAGAGCTGTGGGAGACCACGATGGACCCGGCGAACCGGCTGCTCGGCCAGGTCACCCTGGACGACGCCGCGCAGGCCGACGACCTGTTCTCCGTCCTGATGGGCGAGGACGTCGAAGCGCGCCGTTCCTTCATCACGCGTAACGCCAAGGACGTGCGTTTCCTGGACGTCTAGACGTCCCCGCTCTTTTGTCCCCTTAGGACTGCTCCCACGAGAAGGACCTCATGACGGAAACCTTGCCGCCCGCTCCGGACCACGACCGGATCGAACCGGTCGACATCCAGCAGGAGATGCAGCGCTCCTACATCGACTACGCGATGAGCGTCATCGTGTCGCGGGCGCTGCCGGACGTGCGGGACGGCCTCAAGCCGGTGCACCGCCGCGTGCTGTACTCGATGTTCGACTCCGGCTTCCGCCCCGACCGCGGGTACAACAAGTGCTCCCGCGTCGTCGGCGACGTGATGGGCAACTACCACCCGCACGGTGACTCCGCGATCTACGACGCGCTGGTGCGGCTCGCCCAGCCGTGGTCGCTGCGGTATCCGCTGATCGACGGCCAGGGCAACTTCGGTTCGTCGGGCAACGACCCCGCCGCCGCCATGCGGTACACCGAGTCCCGGCTGGCGCCTCTCGCGATGCACATGCTGCAGGACATCGAAGAAGAGACCGTCGACTTCTCCGACAACTACGACGGCCGCACCCAGGAGCCCGACGTCCTGCCGTCGCGGTTCCCGAACCTGCTGGTCAACGGTGGTTCCGGGATCGCGGTCGGGATGGCGACGAACATCCCGCCGCACAACCTGCGCGAGGTCGCCGACGGCGTCAAATGGGCGCTGGAGAACTTCGAGGCCAGCGACGACGAGCTGCTCGCCGCGCTGCTGGTCCGGATCAAGGGCCCGGACTTCCCGACCAAGGCGATGATCCTCGGCAACTCCGGGATCGAGGACGCCTACCGCACCGGCCGCGGTTCCGTGCGCATGCGCGCGGTCGTCGAGGTCGAGGAAGACGCCAAGGGCCGCACGATCCTGGTCGTGTCCGAGCTGCCGTACCAGGTCAACCCGGACAACCTGGTGGAGAACATCGCGAACCTGGTCCGCGACGGCAAGCTCACCGGCATCTCCGACATCGCCGACGAGTCCAACAGCCGCAGCGGGATGCGGATCGTCGTCACGATCAAACGTGACGCGGTCGCCAAGGTCGTGCTGAACAACCTGTACAAGCACACCCAGCTGCAGCAGAACTTCGGTGTCAACATGCTGGCCCTGGTCGACGGCGTGCCCCGCACGCTGCGCCTGGACCAGATGATCCGGCACTACGTGAAGCACCAGATCGACGTCATCGTCCGCCGGACCCGGTTCCGGTTGCGCAAGGCCGAGGAACGCGCCCACATCCTGCGCGGTCTGGTCAAGGCGCTGGACATGCTCGACGAGGTCATCGCCCTCATCCGGCGCTCGCCCTCGGCCGAAGAGGCCCGGCCCGCGCTGATGAGCCTGCTCGACGTCGACGAGATCCAGGCGACCGCGATCCTCGACATGCAGCTCCGCCGCCTCGCGGCACTGGAGCGGCAGCGGATCATCGACACCCTGGCCGAGATCGAACTCGAGATCGCCGACCTCAAGGACATCCTCGAGAAGCCCGAGCGGCAGCGCGCGATCATCGCCGAGGAGCTCCAGGAGATCGTCGACAAGTACGGCGACGACCGGCGCACCAAGATCATCCCGTTCGACGGCGAGGTTTCGGTCGAAGACCTCATCGCGGTCGAGGACGTGGTCGTCACGATCACCCGCACGGGTTACGCCAAGCGAACGAAAACAGATCTGTACCGTTCGCAGAAACGCGGCGGCAAGGGCGTCCAGGGCGCGACCCTCAAACAGGACGACATCGTCCAGCACTTTTTCGTCTGCTCGACGCACGACTGGATCCTGTTCTTCACGAACAAGGGCCGCGTGTACCGGGCGAAGGCGTACGACCTGCCCGAGGCCAACCGCAACGCGCGCGGCCAGCACGTCGCGAACCTGCTCGCGTTCCAGCCCGACGAGCAGATCGCCCAGGTCATCGAGATCCCGAACTACGAGGTCGCCCCGTACCTCGTGCTCGCGACCCGCCGCGGCCTGGTGAAGAAGACCAAGCTCACCGACTTCGACTCCAACCGCGCCGGCGGCCTCATCGCCGTCAACCTGCGCGAAGGCGACGAGCTGGTCGGTGCGGTCCTCGCGGCCGCCGAGGACGACCTGCTCCTCGTGTCCGCGGAAGGCCAGTCGATCCGCTTCCACGCCACCGACGAAGCCCTGCGCCCGATGGGCCGCGCGACGTCCGGTGTGCTCGGCATGCGGTTCAACGACGGCGACGAACTGCTCGGCATCAACGTCGTCCAGCCCGACAAGTTCCTCCTCGTCGCCACCGGCGGCGGCTACGCCAAGCGCACCCCGACCGAGGACTACCCGGTCCAAGGCCGCGGCGGCAAGGGTGTGCTCACCATTCAGTACGACCAGAAACGTGGCAGGCTGGTGGGCGCGGTCATCGTCGACGCCGAAGACGAGCTCTACGCGATCACCTCCAGCGGCGGGGTGATCCGGACTTCGGCCGGACAGGTGCGCAAGGCGGGCAGGCAGACGAAGGGAGTGCGGCTGATGAATCTCGACGAAGGAACCACTCTTCTCGCGGTCGCACGCAACGCGGACGAGCCCTCAGACGTCGCCACTGCAGGTAGTACTGAAGGAGAAGAAACCCCGGCGTCGGAGCAGGAATAGACGACGCCCCACGTACTGGGTAAGGACTGACACCTCGTGACACCATCCGAGAAGCCCGAAGCAGGCGGCGCGCAGGCGGGTTCGTCGAGCCCGCCTTGGCAGCGCGACAGCGGCGCCGGGGAACCCGAAGGCTCCAGCGAGCAGACGGTCTCGGTGTCTTCGGTCGCCACCGAAGACGTGGCCCACTCGGACCCGAAGCGGGACGCGACAACCGTGACCGACTATCACGGGGTAAGCGGCACAGCCGCGAAGAGGCTCTTCGGCGACAGCGGAGAGGGCGAGCCCGCCCCCTCCGCCATCCCGTCGGCCTCCCGCACCCGTGCCGCCCCCACCGCGCTCCGCCGCCCCGGCCGCGGACCGCGTCGCGCCAGCCTGCAGATCAAACGCTTCGACCCCTGGTCGGTGCTGAAACTGTCCCTCGTCCTCGGCGTCGCGCTGTTCTTCGTGTGGCTCGTCGCCGTCGGCGTCCTCTACACCGTCCTCGACGGCATGGGCGTCTGGGACAAACTCAACGGGACCTACTCCTCGCTCGTCGGCGGAGAAGGGGCCGACGCGCCGGCCGACCCGTTGATCAGCGCCGGCCGCGTCTTCGGGATCGCGGCCATCCTCGGCGCCATCAACATCGTGCTGATCTCGGCGCTGGCCACCGTCAGCGCCTTCATCTACAACGTCTCCGCCGACCTCGCGGGAGGCCTGGAAGTGACCCTTTCCGAACGAGAGTGACCCGGTTGCAGGGCGCCGAAAGGCGTCCTGTAATCTTCTCCTCGTTCGGGCCCATAGCTCAGGCGGTTAGAGCGCTTCGCTGATAACGAAGAGGTCCCAGGTTCAAGTCCTGGTGGGCCCACCCGGTTGGCCCGGTTGTATCTGCACATAGCGCAGATGCGACCGGGTGTTTTTCATTTCGGGGGTCGAACCCCCGAACCCCCGCCAGGGAGGGCTTCGCCCCCCTGGACCCCCCAACGTTGGGCGCGTGGCCGTTGTCGGTGCGGGCCCATTGCCGTGGGGCTCGGTTCCACGTGGAACGTGGTGCAGTAGCATCGGTGGGTAAGCGGAGCAACTCGGCGGAAAGAGGGGGCTTCTGATGAAGAAGCTGTTGGCACTCGCGGTCATCGCGGGCGGCGTGCTGTTCGTGATCAAGCGCAACAAGGCCGCCAAGGCCGAGGCCGACCTCTGGCGTGAGGCCACCGCTCCCACCGAGCGTCCGCTGGGATCCGCCTCCACCAACGGAAGCGCTCCGGCCAAGGCCGCGGACGCGTCCCGCAACAACTGATTTCGGCGCAGGCGGTTATCATGATCGCCTGCGATCCGGGGCTGTAGCTCAATTGGTAGAGCACTGCCTTTGCAAGGCAGGGGTCAGGGGTTCGATTCCCCTCAGCTCCACATAGAAAACGAGAAGGCCACCCGTACCTCGGGTGGCCTTCTCGTTTCCACCAGAATGCGCGCATGGGTGTTCTCTTCGACTACTTCGCCGCGCCGGACAACGAAGCCGCGGCCGCCACGATCGACCTCGTCGGAGGCCCGGCCGAGGCGTCTCTGCCGACCTTCCAGCTCAAGGGTGTGGACCCGTTCGTGCAGCTGGGCACGCTGGAGTCCTTGCTGACCGGGGTCGACTACGACACCGTCATCGGGCGCTCCATCGAACCTGTCGCCATGGCCGACGACGGCGCGCTTCTCGTCGTCGCGCTGACCGAAGAGCTGGCCGCCGCACTGTCCGACGCCGACGAGGCGCGCCTGCGCGAGGTGGCCGAACCCTGGTCCCGCACCGAGGAGTTCGGCGGCGAGGTCGACCCCGCAGACTTGGCCAATGTGCTGACCGGCCTCGCGGAGCTAGCCCGCGACGCCAAGACCCGGGGTGATCACCTCTACTGCTGGGTCTGCGTCTGAGTGGTGACGTTCGTCACCGTACGCGGATGACAAAGTCGCACGCCCAGCCAAGTCAACGCTGCTTACATGGGGGTGGAATCCGGACAGCGAGGTGAACATGGTCAGTTTCGAAACCGACCTCGACGATCTCAGGTTGTCGAGCAAGGAACTGCAGAATGCCGCGGACATCGTCAGCGCCGCACACACCGGCGTGCGAGGGCAGGACGTGCCGGCTCCCGACCCGGTCACGGGAGCTCTGGTCCCCGGCTTTTTCGCGCCGGACACCGCGTTCGGGAAAACGCTGGGCATGCGCGGGGTTTCGGCGGCGTACGAGGAACACCGCCAGGCCGTCGAGAAGATGCTCGCAAAGCTGCTCCGCAGCACCGAGGACGCCTCACAGGCGCTGGCGAGGGTCGCCGAACTTTACGAAGCCGTGGACGAGGACAACAAGCAGCGAGTGAACCGCGCGGCGTACGGGAACCAGGGGTAAGCGGCGTGGACGGGTACTTCAACGCACTGGACGCGGAGACCACCTCCGGCTTCGGTGACAACAGCAAACTCCTCGAGGGGATCTCCGACGATCTCACCGCGGGTGCCGAAAAAGCCTTCACGGCATTGGACCTCCTCTACCCGCCGTTCTTGGGTAGCGACGTCGACTTGAGCGGCGGTCTGAAGGAAGAGGTCCGCGACTTCTTCATCGAGTTCTCCGACGCGCAGCTCGTCGGCGAGAACAGTCTGCAGCCCATGATCGAGGCCTACGAAGGTCTCTGGAACGCTTTCCAGGACACGAAAGCGCCGCTCGACCGGTCCCTGGTCCTGCTTCTCAAGTGGCGCGGTGAAGGCGCCGAGACGGCCAAGAGCTACATCCAGGGTCTCGTGAACACCTATTCCCGCGTGGGTACCAAACTCACCGTGCTGGAAGCCGACATCGTGGCCGCGCGGGATGCCATCGCGACCGCACGGGCCGACCTGAGCACGCTCGCCGCCTCCTTCCTGACCGCCGCGGAAAAGTACCGGGACGACAAGGAACGGCAGAACGAATCCGCCTTGGTGAAGGCGTTGGCCGCGACCTTCGCCGCCGCTGTCACCGCTCTGCTCGTGGCGGCCGCGCCACCGGCGGGGCTCACCGCGGCGACGTTCTTCACCACGGCGAACGGTGTGCAGGTCGCCGGCGCGGCGGCCGGTGCCGGGCTCTCGACCCTGGCCTCCGAGAACGCCGCGATCGTCGGGGACAGCCCCGAAATGATCTACAACAGCTTCCACGACGGTGTGGTCAACATCCGTGAAGCCATGTTCCGCGCGTCGGAATCCCTGATCTCGAAGATCAACGTCGAGATCAACAACCTGCCGATCATCCCCGAACCGCCGGACGTCAGCCCCGGCGAGACCTTCGATCCCGGCAACTTCGAAACCGAAAACACCGACAAGGGAACGGAAAAGCGGGTCCGGGACAAGAACGTCGACATCTCGAACGACGGCAAGTTCCAGGAACCGCCGATGGAACTTTCCCCGCTGCCGACCGACTGACGGAGGATCGTGGCTGACAAACCGGCGGCCAAGAAGCCGCCAGCCGACCGGCAAGCGATGCTCGAGGCGCTGGCCGCCCTCTCGGTCGACGCGTCCTCACCGGACGGTGCCGTTTCCGTTTCGGTCAATACCGACGGCGTGATGACGCGGCTCAGAGTGGGCGAAGCCGCGTCGCGGATGTCGCCCGCCGAGATCGCGGACACCGTCATGCGGACCTATCAGGAAGCGCAGCAAGGATCCGCGAAACGCAGCGCGGAACTGATGGCGCCGATCGGCAACGCCGGGTACATCACGGACAGGCTCCGCTGGCGGCTCGGGTTCACTCCTTCGTTCCAACAGGAGGGGGAAGCCGTCGCGCCGTCGGTCCCGGTTTCGCGCCGTCCGCCCGCGAGCACCGAGAACGTGGTGCTCAAGGACCGGTCGGAGGAACCGGCGGGGCCCGGTCAGGACGAGCAGCCCGAACCGGTGGAATCCGACGACCAGTACTACGAGCAAGGCCTGCGGTACCGGCCTTCGTGGTGAGCTCCACCGGCGACGTCAAAGGCGCAGCAGCCGCTCGTCGAGTTTCGCCAGACGGTCGCGGCCGAACTCGCCGTTCTCCAGGTCGCGCCACAGCACCGGCGGCAGATCCTGTGCCACCTCGGGCGAGCGTGAAGCGGCGGCCAGCGCGATCGTCGCGACGGTGTCGACGTCGCCGGTGAGCGCGACGGCGGAATGCAGCATCCGGGCGAGTCCTCCGCCGCCGGTCAACACGGTCAGCGCCGCGCGCACGCTCATCCACCCTTGCGGCCCGACCTTGCCCGACCACGGCCGCGCCCAGCCGCCGTGCCCGACATCCTCGGGGAGGATCCCTTCGATCCACCTCGCGATCTCGGAAAGCGGCCCCACCCGATGGTGGCAGTAGTGCACGGCCAGCGCGGCCGCCTGCGCCGCGGCGATCCCGGCCGGGGTGTCGTGCGTGATCCTGGCCTGCAGTTTCGCGTGATAAAGCACGTCGTCGACGGTCGGCAGGACCCCGATCGGCCCGGCGCGCATGGCGGCACCGCTCTTGTCGCTCTGCGGCCGGAGCCGTCGCAGCAGCTCTTCGCCGTCGCGAACCTCGCTGAGCAGCTGATGGAAACGCGGCGCGTAGCCGTCGTGCGGATCGCGGTGATACGCCCGCACGAACTGCTCGGCGAGCAGCAGGGGCGTCCATCGCAGCCCCGAGACGAGCACCTCGGCGATCGCGATCGTCATCTGCGTGTCGTCGGTGTAGCGACCGGCCGGGGCGCCGGGCTGCCCGTGATGCGGCACGTAACCGGTCAGGTTGTTGTGCTCCGCGACGAAGCTCGGGTACGCGTGCTCGAAGGAGCCCCCGTACGCGTCGCCGATTGCCAGCTCGACCAGCATCCGTCCATCGTGCCAGGCTGCGGGGTGTCACCGGATGCCCATACCGTGGACTCATGGCGACCGACAAGCTGCGCGCGTGGTGGGCACATCGGCAGGGTCTCGACGGATCGCTGCTCGGGTCCTCGGTGGCCGAGGTGCTGGAACGGACCGGCTGGATGCGCTCGGTCGGCGGTTCGGCGCCCTATCTCGGGCTGTTCGCCAGAGCCCGCCTGGATCGCGAGACGGTGGACGCGGACGTCGCCCGGCTGGCCATCCACGAGCTGCCTTCGGCGCGCGGCTGTACTTACGTCCTGCCGTCGGCGGATTTCGAACTCGGCCTGACCGTCGGGGCCGGGGCACCGGCGGGTGAACTCGTGGCCGCGGAGAAATATCTCGGCGTCACTCAGGCCGAGATCGAGCAGCTGTGCGTCACCGTCGCCGATCTGCTCGACGCGTCGGACGAACCGCTCGGCCCGGCCGCGATCAAGGACGCCGCCGGGTCCGCCGTGCGTGGTCTGGGGGAGGCGGGCCGCAAACGCGGCACCACCACGACGTTGCCGCTCGCGCTCGGCCTGCTCCAGGCGCGCGGCGAAATCCGCCGCGTTCCGGTCAACGGCCGGCTGGATCAGCAGCGCTACGGCTATGTCCGGTGGACGCCGTCCCCGCGTGGCGGACTGTCCGATATGGACACCGCACGCACCGAACTCGCCCGGCGGTACTTCTCGTGGGCGGCTCCGGCGTCGCTCAAGCATTTCCGCTGGTTCTCCGGTTTCACCGCGTCGAGCGCGAAGAAGATCGCGGAGCAATTGGAACTCGTGCCGCTCGACGGCACCGATCTGGTGATGCCCAAGGAACTCGCGGACGAGTTCGCCGCGTTCACCGTGCCGTCGGAGCCGTCGTACGCGTTGCTCGCGGGGATCGACGGCATCCACCTGCTGCACCGCGAGATGTCGCGGCTGCTCGCCGACGCCGACGTCGAACGCCCGGTGCCCGGCGGACGGCCGGGGGAGACGCTGGGCGGACAGGCGGATCCGCCGAGTCACGTGATCGTCGACAGGGGCCGCATCGCCGGCCTGTGGGAGTTCGACACCGAAGCCGGGAAGATCGTCTACAAGTTCTTCGGTGAAGAGGACGCCGCGTTGCGCGAGACGATCGCGAGGACCGAGGAATTCGTCCGTGACCAACTCGGCGACGCCCGGAGCTTCAGCTTGGATTCGCCGAAGAGCCGGGCGTCGCGAGTGGCCGATCTCAGGCCTTCGCCTCGTTGACGATGATGTCGACGGCCTTGTCGTTGCGGGCGGTCTGCTCCGGGATCACCGAAGCGGGCGGGTAGAAGCCGTCGATCCCGCCGTCCTTCGGGTACATCTCGAAGGTGTAGCTGAGGATCTTGTGCTTGCCCCACGCCCAGTCGTTGATGTCGCCGTCGGTGACGTACAGATCGCTGGACTGCTCGGGCGTGTAACCGTTGGTGCCCGCCATCTGCTTGCCGACGTCGGCGAAGCGCTTCGCTTCCTCCTCGTTCATGCCCGTGTCGGTCTCGGCTTTCGTGTAGCCGTAAGGCCAGAGCACCAGTTCCGAGAAGGTGTGGAAGTCGATGTGCGTCTTGATCTGCTGCGCCCCACCGACCACGCGGGAGTCGATGAACGCCGCGACCGCCTTGGTCTCGGACTCGGAGAACGCCGACGGACCGTGGTAGTCCTCGGCGGACGGGCTGTTGCTCGACCCGCCGCAGCAGTTCCACTTGTAGTCCCAGTTGCGGTTCGGGTCGGTGCCGACCGCGCTGCTGCCCGGCACGGGTTTCCGCGTCTTGCGCCAGCCCTGGTACTCGCCGCCGGTGATGTCGTACTCGGAACCGTCCGGGTTGACGTTCGGGATCACGTAGATCTCGTGCTCGTCGACCATCTTCTTGATGGCCGGGTCGCTCGCGTACCCGCTGGTGAACCGCTGCACGATCCGCAGGCACATCTCGGTGGTGAGGTGCTCGCGCGCGTGCTGGTTGCAGGTGAACAGGACCTCGGGTTCGTTCTCGTCCGTGCCCGCGTTGTCGCTGATCTTCAGCAGGTTCAGCTCACGGCCTTCGTAGGACTTGCCGACACTCGACAGCGTCGCGATGTCGCTGTGGTCCTTCGCGGCCTTTTGCAGCTCCGCGGTCGTTTCGGCGTAGGTGTGGTACGCCTCGTCGCCCGGCGGGAAGTCGCCCGCGACGGCCGCGGTGCCCGCGCGGCCACTGCGTTGTTTCAGCATGCTGTCGAAGTCGCCGAGCGGCTTCAGGCCGAAGCCGTTCGCGCGCAGGGCCGCGGCCTGTCCCGGTGTGGCGACGACGGTCAGCGCGCCGCCGCGCGAGCCCGCGACGTCGACGCCGGTGCGGGCGACCTCGGTGCGTTTGTCGGGGGTGGACGCGCCTTCCACCGAGTACAGCCCTCTCGCCGGGTCGCCGGTCTGGGCGCTCGCGACGGGCGTCGTGACGGCCAGCAGGGCGAGCCCTGTGGCGGCCAAGGCGCCCCCGATGCGACGGCGTGTGGACATTTCGCCTCCGAACGATCTGGGGACAAGGTGGGGTTCACCGTCGCCGAAGTGAATCGTCCACGACAACCCGACGATCGTCGTTCCCAGTTACCGTTTACGGCCAGAGACGTTCTTTGTGCCAGGTCCCGTCCGCACGCCGGTAGCGGAGCCGCCGGTGCCGCCGGTCGTGGCTCGCCTGCCAGAACTCCACTTCGGACGGCGTCACCAGATAGCGGGTCCAGGTTTCCGGTGCCACGCCGGGATTCTCCTCGACCCACCGCTCCGCTTCCGCGGCCGCGCGGTCGAGATCGGCCGGATCGTCGAGCACCTGGGACTGCCTGCCGATGAACGCCTCCACCCGGGACGCCGGCGGCCGGGCGGTGAAATCGGCCGCGGACACCTCGGGATCGGCGACGGCGACCGGGCCGCGCAGGCGGACCTGCCTGCCTCGTCCCGGCCAGAAGAAAGTCAGCGCGGCGAACGGATTCTTCGCCAGCTGAACACCTTTCGGGCTTTCGGAGCTCGTCGCGACCGCCCAGGTGTCGCCGTCGACGTCCTTGAGGATCACGACGCGTGCGTCCGGCACCCCATCGGCGTCCACTGTGGACAGAGTGACGGCGTGGGGCGCCAAGACGTGTTCCCCGGCCTCGTTGAGCCATTCGAGGAAAAGCTCGCGCGGGTTCGCGGGTGTGGCGTCGGTGTCGAACTCCGGGAGTTCTTCGGGGAACGAAGGCCAGCCGCGCAACGTGCGATCCATCAGTACCCCGGCGGGCGCTGCGGCGGGTAGCCGGGCGCGGGCGGCGGATAGTGCGGCGGATGCTGACCCGGCGGCGGGCCCTGCGCGGGCGGCGGTCCGACCGGGTACTGCGGCGGTGGCGGCTGCTGCGGCTGCCAGCCGGGCGGCGGCTGCTGTCCTGGTGGAGTCATGGGCGGCCCTGGCGGCATCGGCGGCTGCTGGCCCTGCGACTGCGCCCACTGCACCTGCTGATAGACCTCGGCGGGCTGCGGGAAACAGAACGTCAGCTTCGCGTTGACCGAACCCTGCACCGCCGCGCCCCACAGCTTCCCGCCGACGAACGCGTACATCTGCGCCGCCGAAACGTCGACGGCCACCATGCGCGTCTCGCCGCCGAACTGGTTGCCGGACTTCGCCGACGCGGCCTGCGCGGCGTCCGGGTACACGCGGTCGCCGATCAGCCCGGCGATGACCACCGAAGCGGCCGTCCAGCCGACCGTGCCCATCACGTTCGCGCGCGCGTGCTGCGTCGCCAGCCCGGTGAAGTCGTACAACGCGGGCGCCGTCACCTCCGGGATCGCCGCGGCGACCACGCAGTAGTTCATCGTCGACATCATCACGGACTCGGTGAACAGGCCGACGACGGCGGCGCTCGGGCCGATCTGGACCGTGTTCAGCCTGCCCCCGCTGCGCTGGATGCGCTCTGCCACCGCACCCAGGTACTGCTCCTTGCTGAGCACTGACGCCTCCCGAAGACTCCTCGCGCACGGCCATCGTCGCACGAACGGCGATCTGCTTCACTGGACGCCACTATGCGACGTCTTCTGATCTTGCCGCTCGTCGTGCCGCTGCTGGCGGCCTGCGGGCCGACGGAACAGCCGCCGCCCGCGGCGAGTTCGCCCGCGCCCTCGAACACCCCGGCGCCCAGCATCCCGCCCGCCCCGGAACCCACCGGCAAGGGCCCGTGCCCGTACCTCGGCAACGAGTTCGTCTCGGACGCCAACGGGCAGAAGGTCTCCAAGGTCAAGACCTCGGCCGACCAGCCGCATCCGACGTGTTTCTTCTACGCGCTCAGCGGGAAACTGCAGCTCACCGTACGCGTGTACGTCGGGGAACCCGCCGTGGCGAAGGCGCTGGTGGATCAGGCGGCGCCCATCGACACCTCCAACCCCGCCGACGAACCGGCGGGCTGGAAGGGCGGCTACCAACCCTCCGGCGAAGGCGCCGTTTACGCCGTCGCGAAAGGCGGGAACGCGGTAGTCGTGACCACCAACCAGAAGCAGAGCATCAAGGCACGTACGGTGGCGAAGGAGGCTATCGGCGAGCTGAAGCTCTAGGTAGTGGTATCCACACGTCAGAGTGAAGTTGATCTTGTACTACCCTGTGCCGCACGCGCGAGGTTTCGCGGGACCAGCGCGGGCGCCAGATCCGGCGGAGGCCACCTTGCGGTGTGGCTCGGCGGCACAAAAGATCATTTCTCCCCATAAGACAAAAGGACAGGTTTCGTGGCTGACACCCTCAAGGAAATCTTGCTCGACTCCAGCCGTCGCCCGGCGGTCGTGAGCGACTTCGAAGGCCTCGTCGACGCCGAGGTCTCGGACAAGGGCGGCGTTTCGGGTGCCGTCGTGAAGACCGGCTTCGCCGCCGTCAAGAAGATCAAGCCGGGCATCATCCCCGCCGCCGTCGACACCCTGCTCGACGACTTCACCGGTGCGCTCGAGCCGTTCTACGGTGACTACAAGGCCAAGGGCGGCAACGACTTCGGTGCCTACCTGGTCGGCCGCAGCGACGAGGCCTCGGACGCGCTCCTGTCGGTCACCGACGCGCGCGCCGAGAAGAGCAGCCGCGACAGCATCAAGAAGGTGTACTCGAAGCTGCGCCCGAACGGCAAGAAGAACGTCGAGGAGGCCCTTCCCCGCCTCGGCCAGCTGATCGACAAGCACGCGGCGTCTGCCTGATCGCGCTTGACGTAAACGCGCTAAGGGGCGTCGTTCGCTTTCAACGTTTCCGTTGAGAGCGGAGGGCGCCCCTTCGTCATGTTCACGGTGTCGCGCCGAACACCCGCAGCAGACTCGTGTGCAGCGCGTCCGCGGCCTCGTCGGCGGACATCCGGCCGGAGTCGACCTCCTCACCGGAGGCGTGGCCGAGTTTCACCGTGACCGCCACCAGCCAGCCCGTCGGCAGCCGATCGTCGAACTCACCCGTCTCCTTGCCCCGCCGGATGACGCGGTCGAGCCGCTCGGCGACCGGTGAGTGACGCCGCTGGTCGTCGTCCGGGCTCGCGGGCAGGGAAGTGATCTTCCGGAGCAAGGCCGGGTAACGCCCGGACGTACGGCGGCCGGCTTCGATCAGCCGCACCAGCGCCTCGGCGGCCGGGCCGTCGTCGAGGTCCGCGGCGTCCATCGCGGCGACGGCCTCCTCGGTGATGCGGTCGAGTACCGCGGCCAGAAGTTCCCCTCGTGAAGGGAAATGGGCGTAGACCGTCTGACGGGTCACGCCCGCGGTGGTGGCGATGGCTTCGACGCCGGCGTCGGGATCGGCGCCGAGGGTCCGGAGCCCCGCGTCCAGGATCGAAGCCCTGCTGCGCTGTGCGTCGGAGCGCTGGTTCCGCGCCGAGGGTCGAGGCATCTCTTACACCTTGTCAGATTTGATCGATCGTGGATATCTTACAGCCTGTAAGAGATGTTTCGCGAGGCTGGGAGCGACCATGGCGCCTTTCCACGGCACGGACCCGAAGAAGTTCATCGCGGATTTCCACCTGTCCTTCCACGACGACCTCGTGAACAGCGACGAGGACGCGGGAGTGGTCGTCGACCGCTATCACACGCCGGACATCGTGCAGATCGCCGACGGCCACCGGATGGACCGGGACAACCTCATCGCGCACGCCCGTCCGGTCCGCAAGAACCGGCCCACCGCGCGATGGGAGGTGCACGAAGCGGTGGCGGGCGGGGACCGGATCGCCGCCCGGAGCACCTTGTACGTGACGAACCGCAAGAGGGACCTCACGATCGAGGTGTACTTCTTCGGCGAGTTCACCCCCGACGGCCGGATGCGCCGGGGACACACGCTCACCCGCACCGTCCCCGTCACCAAGACGTGAAAGGGCCGCCCGGGACCGGAGAAGCGGTCCTGGGCGGCCCTTCGCGACAAGCAGAAAAGGGTGAGGCGTCAGTTCTTCTTGTCGGCGGAGCCCGCGTTCGAAGCCTGGTGCCCGTTCTTCGGAGCCGCGGGCTTGGCCGGAGCCGGACCGGAGGCGGCGGGCTTCGCCGGAGCGGCGGGCTTCGCCGGCTGTGCCGGTTTCGGAGCGGCCGCGGCCGGAGCGGCGGGCTTGGCGGGAGGAGCGGGCGGAGCCTTTGGCGGCGCGGGCGCGACCGGCGGCTCCTGCTTGGAACGCAGGGCGTACGCGGCACCGGCGCCGACGACGGCGATACCGATCACCCACGGCCAGCGACGACGCTTGCGCGTCCCCTTGGCGGCGGACTTCGCCTCGACGAGCGCGGCCTTGAAGTCCTTCTTCGCCGCCTTGAAGTCCTTCTTGCCCCGGCGCTTGGACTCACCGGCGGACTTCGCGGCCTGGATGGCGGCCTTGCGTGCCTTGCGGCCCGGCTTCCGCATCTCGGAAAGCCTGGCCAGCGCCTCCTTACGAGCCGCCTTCGAGCTCCGCTTGAGCTCCTTGCGGGTCAGTTCCGTCTTCTTCGCGAGCTTCTTGCGCGCGCGACGGCTGGTCTTAGCGATCTCACCGGCGCTCTCGGAGAGCTTCTGCTCGGCTACCTCGACGGCGTGGGCGGTGGCTTCCTTACCCGCCTCGACAGCACGTTTGCGCAGGCCGAGTGCGCCGGCCTTCGCCGACTCGCTCACCGAATCTGCGGCCCGGGTCATGGCCTTCACCTCATCAATCGTTTTGATTCTGCTTCGTTGCTTGTAACCTATCGTGCCCCTTTTCCCCAGATCTTGCCGCAGATGGCACGATGAAGCTCGTGACTGAAAGCAAGGGATCCCTCATTGGTGGCGCGCTGAAGGCCACTCTGCACACCAACCAGGGTGACATCAACCTGAACCTGTTCCCCGACCACGCGCCGAAGACGGTCGCGAACTTCGTCGGGCTCGCCGAGGGCAGCAAGGAGTACACCCAGCCCAACGCGCAGGGAACGAACTCGGGCCCGTTCTACGACGGGTCGATCTTCCACCGCGTCATCGACGGCTTCATGTTGCAGGGCGGCGACCCGACCGGCACCGGCCGCGGCGGCCCCGGCTACAAGTTCGGCGACGAGTTCCACCCGGAGCTCCAGTTCTCCAAGCCGTACCTGCTGGCCATGGCCAACGCCGGACCCGGCACCAACGGCTCGCAGTTCTTCATCACCGTCGCGCCGACGACGCACCTGAACTTCAAGCACACCATCTTCGGCGAGGTCGCGGACCAGGCTTCCCGCGACGTCGTCGACGCGATCGGCCGCACGGCGACCGGTCCGGCCGACCGTCCGCTGCAGGACATCGTCATCGAGAAGGTCAGCATCAGCCGCTGATCGCAGAGCCGGTTACCGGGGATTTCGGTAGGTTGGTGGCATCGTGAGCCAACCACCGAATCCCCAGTACCAGCAGGCCGCCATGCCCGGCTGCTGGTGGCACCCGAACCGGCCGACCGGGCTGAGCTGTGCACGCTGCGAGCGTCCGGCCTGCCCGGATTGCCTGCGCGAAGCCGCCGTGGGCTTCCAGTGCACGGACTGCGTCCAGGCCGGTCGGCAGCAGGATCGCGCCCAGCAGAAGCAGTACCGCGACGCCGGCTACGGCTCGCGCACCCTCGCGGGCGCCCAGCCCGCCCGGACGGCCGTCGTGACGCCGGTCCTCCTGGCGCTCAACGTCATCGTCTTCCTCATCACGGTCGTCCAGTCCGGCAGCATCGCGAACAACAACTTCTCCGAGCTGTTCCAGTACGGCCAGCTGTGGAATCCCGCGACGCTGGCAGGCGACGAATGGTGGCGGATCCTCACCTCGGGCTTCCTCCAGTACGGCCTGCTGCACATCGCGAGCAACGCGTTCTCACTGTGGTTCGTGGGGCGCCCGCTGGAGACCGCGCTCGGCCGCGTCCCGTTCACGGTGCTCTACTTCGTCTCCCTCCTCGGCGGCTCGGCCGCGAACCTGGTCTTCAGCGACCTCGACGCCGTCCCCGTGGTCGGCGCGTCCGGCGCCATCTTCGGGCTCATCGGCGCGTACACGGTCATCGTCATCAAGCTGCGGCTCAACCCGACGTGGCTGCTGGTGATCCTGGGCCTGAACGTCTTCATCACCTTCCAGGTGCCCGGCATCTCGATCCTCGGGCACGCCGGCGGGTTCGTCGCGGGCCTCCTGGCCACCTTCGCGCTGCTGTACGCGCCGGACAAGAACCGGCTGAAATGGCAGCTCGGCGGGATCGCGATCGTCGTGGTGGCGATGATCGGGCTCGTCGTCTGGAAGGACTCGCAGACGATTTCCGCGACGTGTGAGCTCACCACCAGCCGGGGCGTGCCCTCCTACGCCTGCTACCCGGAGTAGCCGCACTTCCCCCGAGTGGGTCACCCGAAAACCCGATCGAGACGCAGTCGGGCTGGGTACCTTCGAGTTGATCATGTGCATCGTCAACTTGGGGGTTGAGATGAAGATCCGGAAAGCAGCAGCTCTCGCCGCCGTCGCCGTACTGGCTTCGGTATCGGCACCCGCGGTCGCACAAGCCGGGCAAGCCGCCGAGACCTGCCAGACCTACACCAAACGCTATTTCCTCGGCTCGGGCAGCACCATCACGCTCCGTGTCGCCTACGTCGATTCGGCGTTGAAAATCTGCTTCGGCGATCCCGGTGTCACGTCCTCGGCGGCCACGCAGACGGTCGGCACGACGGGGCCGGGCGCGGCCACCGGCTGGGAGATCACGGCGGGTCCGGCGGTGGTGGAAGACCAGCGGCCCCGGCACGTCAAAGCGAAGTTCAGCGGGTCTTTGCGGAACTGCGTCGTCAAGATCAACCCGATCTGCTCGCCGGCCTCGCCGTACGAGATCTTCGGGGAATACGCGCCGCCCGCGGTCGGCCCGGCCGTCCCGGGCTGGTCACACGGTCCGAACGGCGACGTCCACTACTACGACAACGCCTGACCCTTGAGGGCGGTGAGGACGTCCAGTACGTCGCGGGGGTCCTCACCGAGGTCGATCCGGCCGAACACCAGCAGGTGGTCGCCGGATTCGACCTCCAGGGTCAGGCTGTCCCGGCCGAGCCGTCGCGTGGTGCGAAGCCGGAGCCGGGCTTCGGTCCAGGAGTAGCGGTGCGCGCCGCCCACGGTCCTGGCCAGGAGTCCGCCGGGGCCTGCCGCCAGCCGGGGACGGAGCAGGGTGCCGTGCAACGCGAGCGCGCCGACGGACAGCATCGCGACCCCGGTCAGGACGGTGCCGCCGACGTCGCCACCGATGGCCAGCCACAGCACGCCTGCCAGCAGCAACAGGGTGAGAACCCAGGCCACTACCACAACGTTCCGCTGTGGTGCCCACGAGGTGGGGTAGTTATCCACAGGGGTTATCCACACTGGGGATGAGTCACACCGGTGTAATTCGGCGTCAAGCCGCCATCCGGGGTAATGCTCACCGCCACCGCATCGTCATGAGCAAACCGGCGATCATCAGCACGAAACCGATGGCGAAGTTCGTGTTGCCCAGATCCGCCATGAAGGGGATCTTGTCGCCCGCGATGTAGTTGACGACCAGCCACAACAGGCCGACCAGCATGAGGCCGAACATCACGATCTTGTAGAACAGGTTCGACGGGCCCGCGGCCTTGACCTTCACCGGCGTGCGGCGATCGGTCGGCGGGGTGTACGCCGTCTTCTTGCGGACCTTGGACTTCGGCATCGTGTTCCTCGCGTACTGTTCGGCTTCCCTGGTGGCGATGACCCGCTTTCGGGTGCGCAACCAGCGCCACGTGCACACGTTAACGTAAACGAGCGCCGCTGGGCACCGTCCGGGACCGGTCGATTTCCCGCACTGTGACAATGGTGTCACAGACGGTTCGGCAGCGGTTTGGTTCGAGACTGAGGAGCTTTGCGTGGCTGAGCGGGAAGAGCCGGGCGGGGACCGTCGGCGGTACTCCGAAAGACCACCCGGCGGAGGCCGTCCGGCCCCCCGGCGTAGGCCGGAAGACGCAATCCCGCCGCGTCGTGCGCCCGGAGAGGCGCCTCGAAGGCGGCCTCAGGACGGCAGGGCATACGAAGGTCCTCCGCCGCGCCGCCGGAGCGACGCGCCACCGCCGCGCCGTCGTCCCATGCCGCCGCCGGGGTCGACCGAGGAGACCGTCATCTTCGAACCGGTCGGCGGTGGCACCGCGACCGAGGAACGTCCGCCGCCGCGCGAGCTGGGCAAGGGCGGCGTCGCCATCCGGACCGTCGGCGAGCTCCTCATCACCGCCGGCCTGGTGGTGCTGCTGTTCATGGTCTACGAGGTCTACGTGACCGACCTGTTCTCCGCGGGCAAACAGTCCGAGGCCAGTTCCGAGCTGGACGGCGAGTGGGGCAAGGACCGGCAGCTGCATCCGGAACTGGTCGACGGCAAGGCGTTCGCCAGGATCCACATCCCGGTGTTCGGCGCCGACTTCAACTTCACCATCCAGGAAGGCACCACCGAGGCCGCGCTCGAAGTCGGCCCCGGCCACTACAAGGGCACCGCCCTGCCGGGCGAACCGGGCAACTTCGCCGTCGCCGGGCACCGCGTCGGCAAGGGCGCGCCGTTCAACGACCTGGACAACCTCAGCTCCTGCGACCAGATCGTCATCGAGACGCAGACCGACTTCTACATCTACAAGGTGCTGCCGTACAAGGACGAGGTCGAAGGCTGGGCGGAGGGCAAGGGCGCGCAGCCGAAGTGCAAGAACGTCGGAACCCTGCGCAACCCGAACGCCGCCGACGGCGGCCCCTACGGCGAGACCAACGGCCGCCGTATCGTGTTCCCGACCAAGGGCGACACGGTGAACCCGGTGCCGTACAAGGATCCGGAGATCCTGCCGAAGGCCGAGCAGGTCTCGCTGCTCACGCTGACCACGTGTCACCCGCAGTTCTCGGCGAAGGAACGGCTCATCATCCACGCGGTGCTGGCCCAGCAGGTGCCGAAGAACCAGGTCGGCTCCTACGCCGAACTCCTGCCCAAGATCTCGGAGGCGCGCTGATGTACGGCTGGATCTGGCGCAGGCTGCCGGGCCCCTTCGCGGTGAAACTGGCGACGGCGGTCGTGCTGGCGCTCGGGATCGTGGCGCTGCTGATGTTCGTCGTCTTCCCGTGGCTGGAACCGCGCCTGTGGTTCAACGAGGTTTCGGTTCAGTAGGCGTGCGATTCGGAGTCTTTCTCGTCTCCGGCCGGTTTCCCGGCCAGGAGGACGCCGAGGTGCTGCGCCGGTCGGTCGACGCCGCCATCGCCGCGGAGCGGGCCGGATTCGACGACGTGTGGTTCGCCGAGCACCACTTCATGCCGTACGGCGTCTGCCCGTCCGCGATCACCCTCGCCGCGCACGTGCTCGGCCGCACCGAGCGGATCGCCGTCGGCACCGCGGTGAGCGTGCTGTCCGTCGCGCATCCGGTGGCGCTCGCCGAACAGTGGTCGCTGCTCGACGCCGTTTCCGGCGGACGGCTGCGGATCGGCGTCGGCCGCGGCGGGCCGTGGCAGGACCTCGAGGTGTTCGGTACCGGTGCTTCCCGCTACGAAACGGGATTCGAGGAGAGCCTCGACCTGATGCTCGCGGCGATGACGTCGAAGACGGTCTCGGCCGACGGCGAGCACTTCAAGTTCCGCGAGGTGCCGATGGTGCCGCGGCCGGAACGCGACCCACGGTTGGTCGTGGCCTGCGGGGACGCCGGCTCGCGGGCGGTGCGGCTCGCCGCCGATCGTGGGCTGCCGATGTTGCTCGGGCTGCACACCGACGACGACGGCAAAATCGAAACCCTTGCCGCGTACGGGGATTCCGCCGCCGAGCACGTGTCGACGGTGATGTGCCAGGTCGGGGACGACGCGCTGGACGTCGTGCGGTCCGCGTTGCCGGGTTCCTTGAAAGAGGGCTTCGCCGGGCACGTGTACCTCGACGGCAAACGGGGCCTGGACAAGGATCCGGTGGCCTATACCGACCGGTTGTGCGAGATGCACCCGATCGGCGGAGTGGAGTACTGCGTCGACAGGCTGGGAACAAGCATCCGGCGTACCGGGGTCTCCCACGTGATCATGATGGTGGAAGCGTCCGGTACGCCGGAGGGAACACTCGAGAACATCGCGCGGATCGGGGAAGAAGTGCTACCCGCGCTGCGTCGCGGCTAGCAGTCGCGCAGTTCCGGGCTCTGGTTCAGCAGCTGGCCGCGGACGGAGACGAACGCGCGGTAGCGGTCACTGTCCACTTGGGACTTCTTGAACACGGCGACGCGGTGGCAGTTCTGGAACGCCAGCTTCACGCCGAAGTGTCGTTCCAGACCGCCGCGGATGGCGTCCGAGGCCAGCGCCCGCAGCAGCTGACCGCGTTCGGCCTCGCTCGGCGGCGGCGTCTCGTTGTCGGCGAACCCGTCGGCCGCGCCCTCGGCCTCCGCGATGACACCGGTGATCACGGTCCAGGCGTAGGGCAGGGACTCCCGGACACAGGCGACGAATTCGGCGTCGGAGACCTCCCCGCGCTCGGCCTTCTCCAGCAGCGCGGGCGATACATCCAGAGACATCGAACCTCCGAGAGAGACACGGTGAACGTGGGCCATCTACCTGACTACCCACCCGCGGCCCGAGCCACAAGAGAAAACGATCATCATCACCACTTTGGCGGAAGCCGTCGTCACTCCCAGCGAAAGAGCTTCGCCGCCACGACACAACTGCCCACCGCGAAAGCCGCCAGTACGGCGAGTTGCAGCGGTTGCGCGCCGGTGCCGGTCCACGCGTCTTCGAGGGCTTTGACGCCCGGCGGGATGTACGCGCCGATGTCGCGGATGGCCTCCGGGAGCAGGGGACGCGGCAGGTAGACGCCGCCGAGGAACATGATCGGGAGGTAGGCGATCAACGCGATCCCGCTCGCGGCGCGGCTGGTCTTGGCGACCGAGGCGGCGATCAGGCCGAGCCCGAAGATCGCGGTCGTGCCGAGGACGAACGTCAGCAGGAAGCCGAGCGGGTGACGCGGGGTGGGGACGTCGAAGACGACGCCCGCCGACAGGAGGAGGATGCCGACCCCGCCGATGGTCACGGTGACGTTGATGATCAGCTGCGCCACCAGTAACTGTGCCGGGTGCACCGGAGTGGTGGCGAAGCGGCGGAGGATGCCCTGTTCGCGGTAAGTCGCGATGATCCCGGGGATCGCTTGCAGGCCCATCATGGCGATGGTGAGCACCACCATCGACGGCACCCAGGCGTCGAGGAAGCGCATGCCCGTCGCTGTTCCGCTGTCCGCGCGAATGGCGGGAATGGCGCCGAGGATGGCCGTGATGGCCGTCGGCAGGACGAGCCCGCCGATGACGAAACCGGGCGTGCGGAGGGCGAGTTTCGTTTCGGTGAGGGTGATCTTGGCGAGTGTGTTCATTGCTCGTCTCCTTGCTCAGTCGCGGCCGGTCAGGGTCACGAAGGCTTCGTCCAAAGTGGATTTACCGGCGCGGTCACGGAGTTCGGCCGGGGTGCCGGTGGCGACCACGCGTCCGGCGTCGAAGATCGCGAGGCGGTCGCAGAGGCGTTCGGCCTCGTCCATGAAATGCGTGACGAGCAGGACGGTGACGCCGGTGTCGCGCACGGCCTCGACGAGCTTCCAGGTGTCGCGGCGGGCGTGCGGGTCAAGTCCGGTGGTCAGTTCGTCGAGGACGGCGACCTCGGGGCGGCCGACGAGCGCGAGCGCGATCGAGACGCGCTGCTTCTGACCGCCGGAAAGCTTGCCGAAGTACTTGTCCCGCTGCCCGGTGAGACCGAGCTTCGCGAGCAGGTCGCCGGTGTCGGCGGGGTTCGCGTAGAAGGAGGCGTAGAGGTCGAGCGCCTCGTGGACCTTGATCTTGTCGGGCAGGCGGCTCTCTTGCAGCTGCGAGCCGAGGCGCTGCCGCAGGGCGGCGTGGTCCTTGCCGGGGTCGAGGCCGAGGACCGACATGGAGCCCGAGTCCGGCGTACGCAGTCCCTGGAGGCATTCGACCGTGGTGGTCTTGCCGGCGCCGTTGGTCCCGAGGATCCCGAAGATCTCGCCTTGTTCCACGTGGAACGAAACGTCGTCGACCGCGACGTGCTCCCCGTACGTCTTGCGGAGGTTGGTGACTTCGATGATTGGCATGCGAAAAACGTTATGGCGCAACGGACTTGGCCAGAATGGCGCTGAACCCACAGCTGGGGTGGGGCTGGACCCACCCTGATCGGGGGGCTGCGGTCACTGTGCCGGGCCGGGTCGGTGGGGAAGACTTCGTCGCATGATCCGCACCTATCTCACCTCCGTGCGCCGGGGCTTCGTGCTCGCGGCCTTGGCGCTGGTGAGCTGGCTGGACCTGCTGCTCGAACTGGTGGGTTTCTGCCTGCTCTGTGTCGGCCTGGTCTTCGCCTACACGCTCGCGCTCGAAGGGACGCGTCCGCGTGCCGCGCTCACCCGGCGTCTGGCCGGACGCTGGTGCGGGGTCGAGGTCGAGCCGCCCTATCGGCCGGCGCCGCCCGAACCGGAACGTGAGCGCGACGGCTGGTACCGCGACGGGAACAGCCTGTTCAAGCGGTCGTGGTTCATCAAGTGGACCAAACGGTTCGAGTGGATCTCCGACGATCCGGCGACCGGCCGCGATCTCGGCTGGCAGCTGTGGAATCCGCTGGCCGGTCTGGTGCTCGTGCCCGCGGTCCTGCTGGCCGGGCCGCGCGCGCTTCGCCTGTACGGGAAGTGGACGCGCTGGTGGCTCGGGCCTCGTCCGGCCCGCACCGGCGACGGCTGGCTCAAGACGAGGCTGAAGGCGCTCGGTTTCCAGCTGGGGCTGTTCGCGCTTTCCGTCGCGCAGCTCGGAATGGCGATCCCGACGCTGTTCACCCTGATCTGGCCTGCGCCGCTGTTCCCGGCGATGGTCGTCGCCGGTCGTTCGGTGACCGACACCCTGCGCCGCGAGGCCAAGAACTGGACCGGTGTGCGGATCGACCGGCCGTACCTGCCGGAGCCGCCGTTCCCCGTGCCGCGGGCGGACGGGATGTACCGGTACGGACGGCAGCTGTACGACACGCCGTGGTGGCCGGCGCGGCTCGCGCGGTTGCGCTGGGCGATATCCGACCGCGCCACCTGGCGTGACCTGGCGGCCGCGGTGGTCAACTCCGTGGTCCTGCTGCTGATGGTGGTGCCGACGGCGGCGCTGGTGTTCGGCGGTCTCTGGGGTGTGGTGGCGCTGTGGATCTGGCGGCCGTTCGGGCAAGCGCTCGCGCTCACCCCGGTGGCCCTGGCAGCCTCCGCCGCCGGGCTGGTCCTGACACCCTGGCTCGCCCGTCTGGGAGCGCGCTTCGCGAAGGTGCTTCTCGGTCCGACAGAAGCTTCGCGGCTGGGACAACGTGTCGAGCGGTTGAAGCAGACACGGACCGACGCGTCGGTCGCACAGGCCGCCGAGCTGCGGCGTATCGAGCGGGATCTGCACGACGGCGTCCAGTCGCGGCTGGTCGCGATGGGCATGAAGCTGGGTGCGGTCGAAGCGCTGATCGACAGCGACCCGGCCGCGGCGAAACGGCTGGCCGCCGAGCTGCGGCAGACGTCGTCCGAGACGCTGACCGAGTTGCGGCTGCTGGTGCGCGGGATTCACCCGCCGGTGTTGTCCGAGCGCGGGCTCGGTGACGCGGTGCGGGCGATGGCGCTCGACAGTCCGCTGCGGGCTTCGGTGAACGGCACCCTTCCCCGGCTCGAACAGCCCGCGGAGGCTTGCGCGTACTTCGCGGTCAGCGAGTTGCTGGGCAACGCCGCGAAGCACGGTGAGGCGCGGAGAGTGTCGATCGAACTGGGTTACGACGACGGTCTGTTGCGGATCGAGGTGACCGACGACGGTAAGGGCGGCGCGAACGCGGCCAGGGGAAGCGGGATTCGCGGGATCGAACGCAGATTGGGCGCCTTCGACGGTACTTTTGCTCTGACCAGCCCGCTCGGCGGGCCGACGAAGGCGATCATGGAGATCCCGTGCCAGCTCGACCCCGATGCGTCGTCGCCGAGGACCAGTACCTCCTCCGAGACGGCTTGACGCATTTGCTGACCGCGCACGGTTTCGACGTCGTCGAGGCGGTGGGCACCGGGCCGGAACTGGAGCGGGCGCTGCGCACGCACCGGCCCGACGTTTCGGTCGTCGACGTCCGGATGCCGCCGACGCTCACCGACGAAGGGCTTCAGGTCTCGCTGGCCGTGCGGCGCGACATCCCTGGACTGCCGATTCTCGTTCTGTCGCAACATGTCGAGCAGCTCTACGCGCGGGAACTCCTGGCAGACGGGGCAGGCGCGATCGGCTATCTGTTGAAGGACAGGGTCTTCAACGCGGACCAGTTCATCGACGCGGTGCGGCGGGTGGCCGGCGGCGGCACCGCGATGGATCCCGAAGTGATCGCGAAACTGGTGGCGGGCAACGCATCCGACCCCCTCGCGGCGCTGACCCCGCGCGAACGCGAGGTGCTCGGCTTGATGGCCGAAGGCTGTTCCAACGCCGCCATCGCTTCGCGGCTGCACTTCAGCGAAGGGGCGGTGGGGAAGCACACCGCGAACATCTTCGCGAAGCTCGGCATCGTCGCCTCGGACGACACGAACCGCCGCGTTCTCGCGGTCCTCGCCTACCTCGGTACGCCGTGAAGGCCTCCTTCCCTACCTTGAGCGTAGGGAAGGAGGCCTTCACGGAACGGGTTCAGCCTCGCGAGATGCGGGTCATTTCGTCGCGCTCCACGACCTTGACGCGCTCCCGGCCGTGCGGGACACCCAGCGACTTCTCGTGGGCGTCGAGCTTGCCCCAGCCTTCCCAGGTGGTGAAGGGAACGCCGCGTTCGGTCAGGAAGCCGAGGATCGCGTCGGGGTCCTCGACAGCCGGGGCCGTGAGATTGTCGGCGTCGGCCAGCAGGCTCGCGATGGTTTCGGCCGCGTCGCCCTTGGTGTGGCCGATGAGGCCGACCGGCCCGCGCTTGATCCAGCCGGTCACGTAGACGCCCGGCACCTGCTCCTCGTCGATGTCCAGCACCCGGCCCGCCTGGTTCGGCACGGTCCCGGTGGTGTGGTCGAACGGGATCTCCGGCAGATGCGAAGACAGGTAACCCACCGCGCGGTAGACGGCCTGGACGTCCCAGTCGTGGAACTCGCCGGTGCCGCGCACGTTGCCGTCACCGGTCAGTTCGGTGCGCTCGGTCCGCAGGCCGGTCACCTTGCCGTCCTCACCGACGATCTCGCACGGCGAGTGCAGGAAGTGCAGGTGCAGCCGCTTCGGCCGGTCGCCCTGGTCGCGGATCGCCCACTCCTGCAGGGTCTTCACGACCATGTCGATCTGCTTCGACGCCCGCAGCGCGGCGATGCTGCCCTCGTCGAACTCGATGTCCTCGGGGTACACGATGACCTCGACGTTCGGCGAGTGGTCCAGCTCGCGCAGCTCCAGCGGCGTGAACTTCGCCTGAGCCGGGCCGCGGCGGCCGAACACGTGCACGTCGGTGACCGGGCTGGCCTTCAGGCCCTGGTAGACGTTGTCCGGGATGTCGGTGCTGAGCAGCTCGTCGGCGGTCTTCGCGAGGATCCGCGCCACGTCGAGCGCCACGTTGCCGACGCCGAGGACCGCGACCGAGGTCGCGTTCAGCGGCCAGGTGCGCGGCACGTCCGGGTGCCCGTCGTACCAGGAGACGAAGTCGGCGGCGCCGTAGCTGCCGTCGAGGTCGATCCCGGGGATGTCGAGCGCGCGGTCGGCCATGGCGCCGGTCGAGAAGATCACCGCGTCGTAGAACTGGCGCAGGTCGTCGAGTTTGAGGTCGGTCCCGTAGTCGACGTTGCCCAGCAGCCGGATGTTCGGCTTGTCGAGCACCTTGTGCAGGGCGGTGACGATGCCCTTGATCCGGGGGTGGTCGGGCGCGACGCCGTACCGGATCAGCCCGAACGGCGCCGGCATGCGCTCGAACAGGTCGATCGTCACGTCAGCGTCGGACTTGTCGAGGATGTCGGCGGCGTAGATGCCGGCCGGACCGGCACCCACGATGGCTACACGAAGAGAACGGCTCACTCCTACCACGGTAAGTTAGGCAGCCCTAACAATCATTGTGATCTGGCGTACGGTCCACCTGGTGGGAGCCGCTAAGCTGGTTTCATGCGCGTGCTCGTCGTCGACAACTACGACAGTTTTGTCTACAACCTGGTCCAGTATCTGGCCCAGCTCGGCGCCGACTGCACCGTCTGGCGGAACGACGTGGTGGAGCTCGACAAGCTCGGCGAGTTCGACGCGGTCCTCGTCTCTCCCGGCCCCGGAACCCCGGAACGCGCTGGTCAGAGCATGGACGTCATCCGCAAATGCGCCGAGGAACGCATCCCGATGCTCGGCGTCTGCCTCGGCCACCAGGCCCTCGGCGTGGTCTTCGGCGCCACCGTCGACCGCGCTCCGGAACTGCTGCACGGCAAGACCAGTCAAGTCCACCATTCGGGCGACGGAGTGCTCGCCGGGCTCCCCTCGGAATTCACCGCCACGCGGTATCACTCGCTGACCGTTTTGCCGGAAACCATCGACGAGACCGTGTTCGAAATCACAGGACGCACCGAGTCCGGTGTCGTGATGGGCATGCGGCACCGCGAGCTGCCGCTCGAAGGCGTCCAGTTCCACCCCGAGTCCGTGCTCACCCAGGGCGGTCACCGGATGCTGGCGAACTGGATGGCTTCCGCCGGGCACCCGGTCCCCGACGCCACGGTCAATGAACTCGAACAGGCGACTCGCGCGCTGCAGAAGGCCGCTGCTGCGTGACCTCGCTGATCCGGCTCGAGGGAGTCGGTAAGCGCTACGGCCGCGGTGAACCCGTGCTCGCCGACGTCGACCTCGACGTCCCGGCGGGCCGCGTGCTCGGTGTCCTCGGCTCGAACGGCTCGGGAAAGTCGACGCTGCTCAGGATTCTCGCGGCACTTTCCCGAGAGACCTCGGGAAAGGTCGTGGGCGCTCCGCGCGTCGGCTACCTGCCGGACCGCTTCCCGGCGGGACAGCGGATGAGCGCCCGGGCGTACCTGCGGCATATGGCCCGCATCGACGGCCATGTCGACTTGTCGGCGATCGACCCTCTGCTGGACAGGCTGGCGCTGGTCGGCGGCCCGGACGCGCCCTTGCGGACGCTGTCGAAGGGCAACGCCCAGAAGGTCGGCCTAGCCCAGGCGGTCCTCGCCGAGCCGGAGCTGCTGATCCTCGACGAGCCTTGGTCCGGTCTCGACGTCGAAGCCCACACCGTGCTCGGCGAACTCGTCGCCGAGACCAAGGAACGGGGCGCGAGCGTGGTCTTCACCGACCACCGCGCCTCCGTCGTGCACGCCCACGCCGACGACGTCTACCGGATCGACGACGGCCTCCTGACCCGTGTTGAAGCGATGCCGAAAACCGAGAGCGCGACGAGGATCGTCCTGCACGGCACCAGCGTCGACTGGTCTTCGGAACCCGGAGTGAGTCGCGTCGTGGCCGAGGACGGGAAGGTCGTCCTGACGGTCGAAGCCGGGCACGCCGACGCGGTCCTGCTGCGCGCGCTCAACCGCGGCTTTTCGGTCCGGGAGGTGGCGCCGTGCTCGCCATGACGCGCTACTACCTCGCGCTGCTCGGCCACTCCCAGCGCTATCTGCCCGCGATCCTCGCCTACATCGCGGTGAACACCGTGCTCTACACGGATCCGAAGTCGCCGCTGCTGCCGCAGTACGGGATCAGCGCGGGCTCGCTCCTGGTGGTCTCGTGCTGGCTGACCATCGCGATGCTCGACGTCGAAGACCCGGTCCAGCGGCTGGTGACGTTCAGCCACGCACGACGTTGGCGATCGGTCCTCGGCGGCGCCACGCTGGCCGTCTTCGGCTGCGCGGTCGTGCTGATCCTCGTGACGGTGCTGTGGTCGGGGCTCCGGACCGGCGGCTTCACGATCGGCACCTTCGCGCTGGGCGCCTCGGCGCACGCGTTGTGCGCGCTGTTCGGGATCGCGATCGGCCTGCCCTGCTCACGGCTGCTGGTCCCGCGGATCGGCTGGTCCGTCCTGGCCGCGGTCTTCGCCCTCGCGGCGGTGCTCCTGATGAAGTGGCTTCCGCTGGCCAACCCGCTGCTGCGCGCCTTGGCCTCGCAACAACCCCTGACCGGCCCGTTCGTCGTGACCGCCGTGGCGGCGGTCGCCGCCTTGCTGCTGAGCGCGACGGCCGTCGGGTATCTGCTCCGGCGCAACGCCTGATGCCGCGGCTCATCGTGCTCAACGGCCCGCCCGCCTGCGGGAAGTCGACCCTCGCCCGGCTGTACGCCGAAGACCATCCGCTGACGTTGAACCTCGACATCGACCGGCTCCGCGGTCTGCTCGGCGCCTGGCGCGAGAACGCCGCGAAGGCCGGAACGCTCGCCCGCGACCTCGCCGTGAGCGCCGCGCGCACCCATCTGATCGCGGGCAACGACGTGATCGTCCCGCAGTTCCTCGGCCGCGCCGAACTCCTCGAACGCCTCGAAACCCTCGCCGGCGAAACGGCCGCGGAGTTCCGCGAGATCGTCCTCCTCGACACCAAGGACAACGTGCTCCGGCGGTTCGCCGAGCGCACGCGCGCGGCGGCGGAGCCCGAACACGTCGAGGCGCACGAGATGCTGGGCGGGCCCGAACGGCTGGCGGAGATGTACGACCGGCTCGTGGCGCTCATCGCCACGCGCCCGAAGGCGGTCGTGGTGCGGACCGGCGCCGGACGGATCCAGCAGGCATACCAAGGACTGCTCGAAAACTTGGCGCCCTGAACCCTGCCCGCCACTATCCCGTGGGCCACAAAGGAGGTCGTGAGTGGCAAGGGCGGTTCTAACGCTCTTTTTCACTCACGACCCCTGGTGAAACCGGGCCACCTCGAAAAGCTGACATGAAAAAGGGCCCCGCACGAAACCGTGCGGGGCCCCATTCAACTCTGTCAGCCCGGAGGGAAGAGCCGCGAGCTCGACGTCGTCGACGTCTCGTCGCCTTCCACGATGAACAGCGTGATCGGCGCGTTCTTCGCGACCTTCGCACCGGCCTGCGGGTTGGTCTTGCTGACCTTGCCCGCCTGGTCCCGGTCACCGTTCTTGTCGGCCTGCGTGTCCAGGGTTCCGTTCCAGCCCAGCTGCTGCAGCTGCCGCGTCGCCTGATCCTCGGTCATGCCCTTCAGATTCGGCATTTCGAAGGTTTCCTGGTTGCCGTTCGACACCGACAGCTTGACCACACTGCCGACAGGCAGCTTGCCACCGTTCGGGGTCTGGTCGATCACGGTGCCCTTGGGCTGGTCGGAGTCCACGTTGGTGACCTGCGGGGTGAACCCGGCCGCCTTCAACCCGGCTTCGGCCTCGGCCTGGGTCTTGCCCTTGTAATTCGGGACCGTCTTCAGTTCCTTGGACTTGCCGACCGTGATGTCGACCTTCGAACCCTGATCGACCTCGGCCTGCGCGCTCGGGTTCTGCGACATGACCTTGCCGGCCTGGTTCGTGTCCTCGGTCTCGTCCTCGGTGGTCGCGCCGAGCTTCAGACCGGCTTCGGTCAGCGCGGCCGTGGCTTCGGCGACGGTCTTGCCCTTGAGGTCCGGGGTCTTGACCTTGCCCGGCTTCGCGCCGACGGTCAGCGTGATCTTGTCCGAGGTCGGTATCACCTGGCCCTGGTTCGGGCTGATCGCGATGACCTTGTCGATGTCGTTCTCGTCGCAGGCGGGCAGCCCGTTGACGGCCTCCCCGGTGCAGGGCACCTTCTTGGTCGGCTCGAACGAGTTGAACCCCGCGCCCCGGAGCGTGTCCTTCGCCGAAACCTCGGACTGGCCCACGACCGTCGGGATGGCCTTGCTCTCCGCGCCGGTGCTGGTGAACGCGCCCATCAGCCACATGATCAGCAGCACGATGGCGGCCAGCGAGACCACGAGACCGGCGATGAGCCAGGCCCGGCGCTTCTTCTTCGCGGCGGGGTCCTCGTCGTCTTCCTCGTACTGGTCGTAGCGCGGCGGCACCCGGCGGTCGGAGTCCATGACCTGGGTGCGCTCGTCCTCCGACATCACCATCGGCGCGGCCGGTCGCTGACCGGACAGCGTGCGGACGAGGTCCGAACGCATCTCCGCGGACGACTGGTACCGGTTCGCCGGACCCTTCGCGAGCGCTTTGAGCACGACGGCGTCGAGCTCGGGCGCCACGGCCGGGTTCACCGACGACGGCGGGTTCGGGTCTTCCCGGACGTGCTGGTACGCCACCGCCACGGGCGAGTCGCCGGTGAAGGGCGGCTCGCCGGTGATGAGTTCGTACAGCACGCAGCCGGCGGCGTAGACGTCGGAACGCGCGTCGACGGACTCACCGCGCGCCTGCTCCGGCGAGAGGTACTGCGCCGTGCCGATCACCGCGGCGGTCTGCGTCATCGCGGACTGCCCGTCGTGCATGGCGCGCGCGATACCGAAGTCCATCACCTTGACGGCGCCGTTCTTCGTGATCATCACGTTCGCCGGTTTGACGTCGCGGTGCACGATGCCGTGCCGGTGCGAGAAGTCCAGTGCCGCGCAGACGTCGGCCATGACCTCCATGGCCCGCTTCTGCGACATCGGGCCTTCGGTCTTCACGATGTCGCGCAGAGTCCGTCCTTCGACGTACTCCATCACGATGTAGGGCAGCGGGCCGAACTCGGTGTTCGTCTCGCCGGTGTCGTAGACGGCGACGATCGCCGGGTGGTTCAGTGCCGCCGCGTTCTGTGCCTCGCGACGGAAACGTTCTTGGAACTGGGGATCCCGCGCCAGGTCGGCACGCAGGATCTTGATCGCCACCTCCCGGCCCAGGCGCACGTCGTGGCCGTGGTGGACCTCGGACATGCCTCCGTAGCCGAGCGTCTCGCCCAGCTCGTAGCGGTTGCTGAGCAGTCTTGGTGTGCTCATCTCTGCGTGCCGTTCCATTCCGTCCAAGGTTTGCTGCTCATCATTCCCGGATTCGCCTGTCCGGCCGGCTCCTCGGTGCCGCCCTCCGTCGGAACCGCGGGGTACGCGGATGTCGGCGGAGGACCTTCGGACTTCTTACCCGGAGCCGGCGCGTGTTCACTCGTTTCCACGCCGCCCGACTGCGGTCCGTTGCCCGAACCGACCAGTCTCACGATGAGGAAGGCTCCTGCCACCAGTACTGCGATCAGGATCACCGCGAGCAGCAGCCACCAGCCCCATTGTGGCCGTCTGCCGGGCAGACGGCGGACCGCCATCGGCGGCGGGCCGGTGACCGGGTGCATCGCCGGATGCGACGCCGGTCCCACCGCCGCCATCGGGTTCGGCGGGGAGTGCGGGCCGGGCGGTACCTGCTGCGGCAGCACGGGCTGGCCGGCCGGGTAGGCCACGTTCACCAGTCCGGACGGCGTCGGCAGGGGCAGCCCGGCGCGGACCGCGGCGACGGCGGCCGCGAACTCGCCGCCGCTGTTGTACCGCTGTCTCGGATCCTTGATCAGGGTCGCTTCGATCACCGCGCGGGCGCCCGGCGGCACGTCCGGCGGCAGTGGCGGCGGGATGTCGCGGATGTGCATCATCGCGACCGTCACCGCGTTCTCCGAAAGGAACGGCCGGTGCCCGGTGAGGCATTCGTAGCCGCACACGGCCAGCGAGTAGACGTCGCTCGCCGGTTCGGCGTTGTGCCCGAGCGCCTGCTCGGGAGCGATGTAGTGGGCGGTGCCCATGACCATGCCGGACCTGGTCACCGGGGCGGCGTCGGCGGCCTTCGCGACACCGAAGTCGGTGATCTTCACCTGCCCGGCCGGGGTCACCATGATGTTGCCCGGTTTGACGTCGCGGTGCACGAGACCGGTTTCGTGCGCGGCCTGCAACGCGTTACCGGCCTGCTCCAGGATGTCCAGGGTGCGCTCGGCGTTCAGCCGTCCTTCGCGGGTGATGATCGCGGCCAGCGGATCGCCTTCGACCAGCTCCATCACCAGATACGCGATCGACAGCTCGTCCGCGACCGTCTCGCCGTAGTCGTGCACCGCGGCGATGCCGGGGTGGTTCAGCGACGCGGTCATCCGCGCCTCGGTCCGGAACCGGTGCAGGAACTCGGCGTCGCCGGACAGCTCCGCCTTGAGGATCTTGACCGCGACCGTCCGGTCCAGCCGCGTGTCACTGGCCTGCCAGACCTCGCCCATCCCGCCGACGGCGATCCGGTTCGTCAGCTTGTACCGGTCGGCCAGCAGCTGACCCGAGGACAGCATCCGCTATCCACCCCCGAGCATGGCGTTGACGGCGGCGCGGCCGATCTCCGCGGCCACGGTGCCACCGGTCGCTTCGAGCCCGCGGTTGCCCCCGGACTCGACGATCACCGAGACGGCGATCTTCGGGTCCATCGCCGGCGCGAACCCGGTGTACCAGGCGTGCGGCGGGGTGTTCTTCGGGTCGTTGCCGTGCTCGGCGGTGCCGGTCTTGGAGGCGATCTGGATGTCGCCTCGTTTGCCGGCGCCCTTCGTGTTCTCCTCCGACGCCAGCATCATGTCGCGCAGGATCGCGGCGTTCGCGCTGGACATGGCGGCGTCACCGGTCAGCTCGGTCGGCTTGTAGTCCTCGATGGTCGACAGGTTCGGCGCCAGCAGCGCCTGCACCAGCTGCGGTTTCATCGCCATCCCGTTGTTGGCGATGGTCGCCGAAAGCAGGGCGTCCTGGATCGGGGTCAGGCGCACGTCGCGCTGCCCGATGGCGCTCTGGAACAACGCCGCCTTCGACTCGAGGGGCCCGAGGGAAGAAGCGGCGACCCGCATCGGCACGGCCAGGTCCTCGCCGACACCGAAGTTCTTCGCCGTCGCGTTCAGCTTGTCCTTGCCCAGTTCGCCGGCGAGCTCGGCGAACGGCACGTTGCAGGAATACCGCAGCGCTTCCTTCAGCGTGCTGCCCTTGCAGGCCGCGCCGCCGTAGTTCTCCAGCGTCGTCTGCGTGCCGGGGAGCTTGACGTTGGGCGCGGTGTTGACCGGCATGTCCGCCGTCTTGCCGTTCTCCAGCGCGGCCGCGGTCACCAGCAGCTTGGCCGTCGAACCCGGCGGGTAGGTCTCCGAGATCGCGCGGTTCAGCATCGGCTTCTTCGGGTCGTCGCGCCACTGGCCCCAGGCCGCGATCTGCTCCTTGCCGACATGCGAGGCGAGTTTGTTCGGGTCGTACGACGGCGTCGAGACCATGGCCAGGATGCGCCCGGTCTTCGGCTCGATCGCGACCACCGAGCCGGTGTAACCCTTCTGCGTCATCAGGTCGTACGCGGCCTTCTGCACGGCCGGGTTGATCGTCAGCCGCACGTTCCCGCCACGCGGGTCGCGGCCGGTGACCATGTCCGACAGACGCCGCACGAACAGCCGCGGGTCCGAACCGTTGAGGACGTCGTCCTCGGACCGCTCCAGGCCGCCCGAACCGTAGTTGATCGAGTAGTAGCCGGTGACCGGCGCGTACATCGGGCCGTCGGCGTAGGACCGGATGAACTTGTACTTGTCGTTCGAGGGTTCGACCTTCGCGAGCGCCGTGCCGTCCGGCGTCACGATCAGGCCGCGCTGGCGGGAGAACTCGTCGTAGAGCACCCGCAGGTTGCGTGAGTCCGTGCGGTAGTCGTCGGCCTTGACCACCTGGATGTAGGTGGCGTTGGCCAGCAGGAGCACCACCATGACGAGCATGGCGACGCCCACCTTGCGGAGCGGGGTGTTCACGAAGCGCTCCCCTCACCGTTCACGGGCGGCCGCTGGACCATCACCGTGTGCGCTTCGGCGAGCGGCGCCTGCGGCTGCTGCGGCTTCGGCCGCACCGCGGGTTTGCGGGCGGCGTCGGAGATTCGGAGCAGGAGGGCCACCAGGATGTAGTTCGCGAGCAGTGAAGAACCACCGCGGGAGAGGAACGGGGCGGTGATCCCGGTGTTCGGGATCAGGTTCGTGACGCCACCGACGACCACGAAGATCTGCATGACCAGGGCGAACGAGAGGCCGCCGCCGAGGAGTTTGCCGAAGGTGTCGCGGACCGCGAGGGCGCTGCGCATCCCGCGCATCGCCAGGATCAGGTACAGCATCAGCATCGCGGCGAGGCCGATGAAGCCCAGTTCCTCGCCGATCGCCGTGGTGATGAAGTCCGTCTTGGCCTCGGGCACCATGTCCGGCCGTCCGGCGCCGAGGCCGGTGCCGCCGACCCCGCCGGTGCCGAGCCCGAACAGACCCTGCGCGACCTGGTAACCGCCGCCCGCGTCGTCGTAGGTGGCGAGCGGGTCGATCCAGTTGCGGACGCGCTGCTGGACGTGCGTGAACAGGTTGTAGGCGATGATCGCGCCGGCGGCGAAGAAACCGACGCCCAGCACGACCCAGATGACCCGTTCGGTCGCGACGTACAGCATCACCAGCGTGACGCCGAAGAACAGCAGCGACGTCCCGAGGTCCTTCTCGAACACCAGCACGCCGAGGCAGGCGGCCGCCGCGATCAGGATCGGGCCGAGGTCACGGGCGCGCGGCAGCTCGACGCCGACGATCTTCTTGCCCGCGACCATGAACAGGTCCCGTTTCGTCACCAGGAACGAAGCGAAGAAGATCATCAGAAGGATCTTCGCGAACTCGCCGGGCTGGATCGAGAAGAACGGCAGCTTGATCCAGACCTTCGCGCCGTTGACCTCGGAAAGGCTCGACGGCAGCACCGCGGGCAGCGCGAGCGCCACGATGCCGACCAGACCGCAGGTGTAGCCGTAGCGGGTCAGCGTGCGGTGATCGCTGATCACGACCAGCACCACCACGAACAGCACCAGCGAGATCGCCGTGAACAGCACCTGCTTGGTGACGTCCGGCGTGTACTCCTTGCCCTGCTGCACCGCGCGTTCCGCGAGCGCCAGGTCGATCCGGTGGATCATCACCAGGCCGAGCCCGTTCAGGAGCGCGACACACGGCAGGATCACCGGGTCCGCGTACGGCGCCCAGCGGCGGACCGCCAGGTGCGCCGCCGTCAGCACCCCGAGGTACGACAGCCCCAGCCAGATGATCGAGCTGGTGAGCTCCTGCTCCTGGTTCGCCTCCACCAGCACGAGCGCGACGGTGACGATGAACGTCGCGAACGCCAGGAGGACGAGTTCGGTCCCGCGCCGTTTGGGCAGCTCGCGCGGAGGGTTCGTGGCGAACTGGGCCGAAGCCGGATCGGCGATCGGCGTGCTCATCAGTTACCGCCCCCTGGTGCTGCCGTGGCCGGCGTCGAGCAGTCCCTCCCCGCTGGCTGGTTCGCCGAACTCGGCGAGGCGGGGGTAGAAGGGGCTGCCGCCGACGACGACACCGGAGGCGGCGACGAAGCGGAAGGCGGCGTGGAAGTCGAGCTGGTGTTCGGCTTGCAGTCGGCCAGCTGCTTGTGCGGCCGCAGGAAGTCGTCGATGTACTTGCGGGCGTCGTCGAGGTTGTCCTTCTTGACGCCGTTCTTCACCGCGATCCGCGCGTCCTCCTGCAACGCGGGCACCAGCAGCTTGTCGGTGCACAGCCCGCCCGGCGGGCACGAGCCCTGCTCGTAGGCGTGCAGGTCGATGCCGAGGATGCTGCCGGGGACGCCGCGGTAGATCACGACCTCCTCGCCGGGACCCTCGCCGACGTAGTACTGGCTCAGCACGAAATACCGCGTGGCGATCGCCGCCGCGGCCAGCACGATCAGGACGACCACCGCTCCCGCCAGCCAGCGAAATCGCCTCCGGCGCTTGACCTTGGGGTCCTCCTGCTGGGGCTGGACCTCCGGCCGCGGCTGCGGCGCGGGCTGGGTCAGCGCACGGGCGCGGGCGGCGGGGGAGTCCCCCTGGTGGAACTCGTCGCTGCCGTCCCCGGCGGCGCCGCCCACGATGGGCGCGTCCTCACCGAAGTCGACGTCGACGACGTCGGCGATGATCACCGTGACGTTGTCGGTGCCGCCGCCCTTGAGCGCCAGCTCGATCATCCGGTCCGCGCAGGCCTGCGGATCCGGGATCTGGATCGCCTCGGACAGCGTTTCGTCGCTGACCATGCCGGACAGACCGTCCGAGCAGATCAGGTACCGGTCGCCGGCGCGGGCCTCGCGCACGGTCAGGCTCGGCTCGACCTCGTGGCCGGTGAGCGCCTTCAGCAGCAGCGACCGCTGCGGGTGCACCGCGGCCTCTTCCGGCGTGATCCGGCCCTGTTCGAGAAGTTCGTTGACGAAGCTGTCGTCCCGCGTGATCTGCGAGAACTGACCGCCGCGCATGAGATACGCCCGCGAGTCGCCGACGTGCACGACACCCATCCGCGAACCGGCGAACAGCACGGCGGTCAGGGTCGTGCCCATCCCGTCGAGGTCCGGGTCCTGCTGGACGAGCTCGGCGATGGCGGCGTTGCCGTTCTGGACGGCCTCTCTCAGCTGAGCGAGGAGATCGTCGCTGGGATCGTCGTCGTCGAGGGGCGCGAGGGAGGCGATGACGACCTTGCTGGCCACCTCACCCGCTGCGTGCCCACCCATGCCGTCGGCGAGGGCGAGCAGGCGGGGACCTGCGTACACGGAGTCCTGGTTGCTGGAACGCACCAGGCCCCGGTCGCTGCGAGCCGCGTAGCGGAGGACGAGAGTCATGGGCGAAGCTCGATCACCGTTTTGCCGATCCGGATGGGGACTCCGAGCGGGACCCGGAGGGGTGCCGTGACCTTAGCCCGGTCGAGGTACGTCCCGTTCGTCGAACCCAGATCTTCCACGTACCAATCCTCCCCGCGCAGGGCGATCCGGGCGTGCCGGGTCGACGCGTAGTCGTCGTCCAGCACCAGAGTCGAGTCGTCGGCGCGGCCGATCAGGATCGGCCTGCCGTCCAAGGCGATCCTGGTTCCCGCCAGCGCACCATGGGTCACGAGCAGCTGCTGCGGCGACTTCCCGCCGCGCGGCTTCTTGTTTTCCTTCTTCTTGCGGCCGAACGTCGGGACGGCCACTCGCAGCCCGGAGGCCGCGTACAGATCCGAACGGACGACACGCAACGCGGCGAACACGAAGAGCCAGAGCAGCACGAGAAAGCCCACCCTGGTGAGTTGAACGACCAGCTCTGGCACTTGTTGTGTCCGCTCCCGTTTCTCCTGTACGCCGCGGAGAGCCCGTGCCGTCCGGGATGGTCGGCTCCGAACGGCCTTGCTCTCCGCGTACGACCCGCGGTGCCGATCCACCACAGGTCCCGCACCGCAATTCTGCGATACCCCCTCCGGACGCCGCCGGTCAGCCCTGCGTACGGAACACGAGAGACGAGTGGCCCACGCGGATCACGTCGCCGTCGGCCAGCTGCCACGTCTGCACCGGGGTGCCGTTGACGGTGGTGCCGTTCGTCGAACCGATGTCCGCGAGCGTCGCGCTCTGGCCGTCCCAGGTGATCTCCAGATGACGGCGCGAGACCCCGGTGTCCGGGAGCCGGAAGTCGGCGTCCTGGCCGCGGCCCACGACGTTCCCGCCCTGCTTGAGCGAGTACGAACGGTTCGAGCCGTCGTCAAGCTGGAGGCTCGCGGTGAGCTGACGCCCGGCCGCCGGCTGGCCGCCGTAGCCGCCACCCTGCGCGTACGGGTCCGCGGCGGGCTGGCCGTACTGCTGCTGGCCACCGCCGTACTGGTCGTAGCCGCCACCCTGTTGCTGGCCGCCGTACTGGTCGTAGCCGGGCTGCTGTGCGCCGCCGCCGTAACCCTGGTCGTAGCCGCCCTGTTGCTGGCCGCCGTACTGGTCGTAGCCGGGCTGCTGTGCGCCGCCGCCATAGCCCTGGTCGTAGCCGCCCTGTTGCTGGCCGCCGTACTGGTCGTAGCCGGGCTGTTGCGCGCCGCCGCCATAGCCCTGGTCGTAGCCGCCTTGCTGCTGGCCGCCGTACTGGTCGTAGCCGGGCTGCTGTGCGCCGCCGCCGTAACCCTGGTCGTAGCCGCCCTGCTGCTGGCCGCCATAACCCTGGTCGTACCCGGGCTGCTGCTGGCCAGCCTGCTGTCCGTAGCCGTACTGGCCCTGCTGGCCGTACGGGTCACCCTGGTCGTATTGGCCGTAGCCGGGGGGCTGGCTCATTGCTGGGTCTCCTGCGTTGCTGGGTCGTGCCGACCGTGACGAACCTTCGGCGCCGTGGGGCTTGACGTCGGGATCGACGGACGAACGGGTCTTGAACTGTCCAGTATGCAGCGCCTCGTTGCGCTCGAGCGAAACTACGACGTCACCATAGGTGTCCCATCCGTGCTCGGCGAGGTGTTCCTTGACCGCCTCCGCCAGCACCGAGGTGACCCGACGCTCGTCTCCGGCCATACGTTCGTGATCAGCCTGCCCCAACGACACGATGTAGTGATTGGGAGCGAGCTGTCGACCACCGGCCAGCTCACGAACGTTCTCCTCGCTCTCGCGCTCGAGCGCCACCGCCACTTCCTGCGTGACGACGTTGCCACCGAACATGCGTGCGAAGGTATTGCCCACGAGGTTCTCGAGCCGTCTGTCAAAGCGTTCGACGCGGCCCACCGGGCAACCCTCCTCACAAGTGTGCTTCCCCGTCGATCCTATCCGGGTACGGCCAGTCGGACACGGCCCCCGGTGAAACCCGTGAAATCCGCCTGCTACGCTTTGCGAGCTGTCAGAGAACGAAGCACTCGGGCGAGTGGCGGAATGGCAGACGCGCACGGTTCAGGTCCGTGTGTCCGAAAGGACGTGAGGGTTCAACTCCCTCCTCGCCCACTTTTGGTCAGAGGCCCCTTCGCTAGCGCGACGGGGCCTCTTTCGCGTTCGTCGTCGCTCGTCAGTACCCGGGGGGCCGAGCCCCCCGGACCCCCCACGGTGCGTGGGGGGCGGCGGTTGGCATGGTGGTGGGCTTCAAAGAACAAAGAAAAAGACCCGGCCGGGGGCCGGGTCTTTGGTGCGAAGCACGCGTGTGGGTCAGTTCACGCCGATGAGGTCGACGACGAAGATCAAGGTCTCGTTCGGCTTGATGACGCCGCCGGCGCCACGTTCGCCGTAGGCCAGATGCGGCGGGATGACCAGCTTGCGGCGGCCGCCGACCTTCATCCCGGCCACGCCCTGGTCCCAGCCGGGGATGACCTGACCGGCGCCGAGGCCGAAGCGCAGCGGTTCGCCGCGGTCCCACGAGGCGTCGAACTGGTCGCCGGTCGAGTGCGAGACGCCGACGTAGTGCACCGAGACGGTGTCGCCGGCCTTCGCCTCCTGGCCATCGCCGACGGTGATGTCGGACTTCTCCAGGTCGGACGGCGCGGGGCCCTCCGGGCGGTCGATCTGGGGCTTCTGCAAAGACATGTCCATAAGCTACCTCCGCAGGTCCCGGGCCCGCAGGGCGAGTGTTCCGCCGAACGGTGGCAAGAACGCGAATAGTCTTCACAAATTTGGATACCCGTGGGTAGTGTGCGCCTCGTCACTCTCCGACGACGGAGGTCTTTCATGCGACGAGGCATACGGGTCTTGACGACGCTGGCGGGGCTGACGCTGGTGGCGGGCACCGTTCCGGCACTGCAGGCGAACGCCGCGGAGGCGCCACAGAACTCGGTGGTGGCGGCCGCGCTCGACGACTACTGCGGCGGTCAGTGCGGTGACATCCTCCCGCCCGGCACCAAGGGGAACGCCACGCTCGCCGAAATCCTGGCGCACAAGGCGTTCGGCACCCGGCCCGCTCATTCGGCCGATCAGCTCGGCAAGTACGCCTCGCTCGCCGACGGCTACAAGACACTGACCACGGACAAGATCAACCAGTTCTTCAACGACGCGTCGTTCGGCGTTCCGTCCGGTCAGGTCGAGAGCACGATCAAACCGCGTTCGGACGTGACGATCACCCGCGACAAGGGGATCGGCGTGCCCCGGATCGTCGGCACGACGCGGCCGGGAACGATGTACGGCGCCGGATACGCCGCCGCGCAGGACCGCCTGTGGCTGATGGACATCATGCGCCGCGTCGGCCGCGGCCAGCTGACCTCGTACGCCGGTGGCGCGCAGGGCAACCGCGAACTCGAGCAGAGCTTCTTCGCCTCGGCGCCGTACACCGAGCAGGAACTCCAGAAGCAGATCGACAACGCCGCGGCCAGCGGCCCGCGTGGCGCGCAGGGCAAGGCCGACGCCGAGGCGTACGTGCAGGGCGTCAACAAGTACATCTCCGACGCGCACAGCGGCCGCTACTTCCCCGGCGAGTACGTGCTCACCGGGCACGTCGACGCGATCACGAACGCCGGGACCATCGAGCCGTTCAAGCTCACCGACCTCGTCGTCCTCGCCGCCGTCGTCGGGGCGCAGTTCGGCGCCGGCGGTGGCGGCGAGGTGCAGAACGCCATCGCGAAGATGGCGATGCAGGAGAAGTACGGCCTCGAACAAGGCGACAAGGTCTGGAAGAGCCTGCGGTCCGAGGACGATCCCGAGACCGTCAAGACACTCCACAATGGACAGACGTTCGACTACGGCAAGGCGCCGTCGAACCCGCAGGGCGCGGCGATGCCGGACAAGGGTTCGGTCACCGGGCAGCAGCTGGTCTTCGATCCGACCGGTTCCGCCGGGACGGCGACGCCCGCCAAGGTGGACGTTCCGGCGCCCGAGGACCAGAAGGCCGTCCGCGGCATCTTCGACGACGGCGTCCTGCCGGGGAACCTGCTGTCGGAGAAGCACGGCATGTCCAACGCGCTGGTGGTGTCCGGCGCCAAGACCGCGAGCGGTCACCCGGTCGCCGTCTTCGGCCCGCAGGCCGGTTACTTCGCCCCGCAATTGCTTATGCTGCAAGAACTCCAGGGCCCTGGCATCAGCGCGCGCGGTGCCTCGTTCGCGGGTATCAGCATGTACGTGCTGCTCGGTCGCGGCAAGGATTACTCGTGGAGCGCGACCTCGGCGTCGCAGGACATCACCGACACCTACGCCGTCGAACTGTGCGAGCAGAACGGTTCCGCGCCGACGAAGAACTCCAACTTCTATCGCTTCCGCGGTCAGTGCCTGCCGTTCGAGATCGTCGAGCGCAAGAACGCGTGGAAGCCCACGGTCGCCGACGGGACGGCCGAAGGTTCGTACACGCTGCGCAGCTTCCGCACCAAGTACGGGCCGGTGACGAGCCGGGCGCTGGTCGGCGGCAAACCGGTGGCGTACGCGTCGCTGCGGTCGACGTTCCAGCACGAGATCGACACGATCATCGGTTTCCAGAAGTTCAACGACCCGGACGCGATCAAATCCGCGCAGGACTTCCAGGCCGCGGCGGCCGACGTCAACCAGACCTACAACTGGTTCTACGCCGACTCGCGTGACGTCGCGTACTTCAACTCCGGCTCGAACCCCGTCCGCAATCCGAACGTCGACCCGGCCATGCCGGTGAAGGCGGACGCCGGATTCGACTGGCAGGGCTGGAACCCCGACGGCAACCTCGCGAACTACACGCCGTCTTCGCAGCATCCGCAGTCGATCAACCAGGACTACTACATCAGCTGGAACAACGCGCAGGCCAACGGTTACGCGGCCAGCGGCGCGGACAAGAGTGCCGTGCACCGCGGCGATCTGATCGACGCGCGGGTCAAGAAGATGGTCTCCAGCGGCACCAAGGTGACGCGGGTGAACCTCACGCAGGCCATGGAGGAGGCGGCGCTGGCCGATCTCCGCGCGGAGAAGGTGCTGCCGGAACTGTTCAAGGTGATCGACAAGGCACCGGTGACCGGCCCGGCCGCCGACGCGGTGGCGAAGCTCAAGACCTGGCTCGCCGCGGGCGGTCTGCGCTCGGAGACCTCGCCGGGCAGCAAGGCCTACGCCAACGCCGACGCGATCCGCATCATGGACGCCTGGTGGCCGCTGCTGGTGAACGCCCAGTTCAAACCCGGTATGGGTGACGCCGCCTACGGCGCCATGGTCGGCGTGCTGAAGATCAACGAATCGCCTTCCGGCTGGCAGAACGAGGTTCCCGGCAAGCACGTCGGCCAGGGGCACGCCGGATCGTCGTACCAGTCCGGCTGGTGGGGCTACGTGCACAAGGACATCCGCTCGGTACTCGGGCAGAACGTGGCCGGTCCGCTCGCCGTGAAGTACTGCGGTGGCGGCGATGTCGGCGCCTGCCGTCAGGTGCTGCTCGACTCGCTGACGCAGGCGGCCGCGCAGCCCGCGAACACCGTCTATCCCGGTGACGGCGACTGCGCGGCGGGCGACCAGTGGTGCGCCGACACGATCATCCACCGCGCTCTCGGCGGTATCACGCAGGACAAGATGAGCACGCAGAACCGGCCGACCTTCCAGCAGGTCGTGGAATTCCCGGCGAAACGCGGCGACAACATCGCCAACCTCGCCACCGGCCGGTCGGTGAGCGCGAGCAGCCACGAGACCGGCTGGTACAACTCGCCGCCGTCCAACGCGATCGACGTCAACCTGTCGACGCGCTGGGCCAGCGACTGGAGCGACAACCAGTCGATCACCGTGGATCTCGGTTCGGTGCAGCGCGTGTCCCGCGTGGTCCTGCAGTGGGAATCCGCGTACGGGAAGGCGTACAAGGTGCAGGTCTCGTCCGACGGCACGAACTGGCGGGACGCGGCGTCCATAGTGGACGGAAACGGCGGAACGGACAACGTCGCCTTCGAGGCGGTGGACGGGCGCTATGTCCGGATGGCCGGTGTCCAGCGCGGGACGAAGTACGGCTACTCCCTCTACGAGTTCGAGGTGTACGCCCACTGACGAGTGCACGGTTTACGGTGGCGGGGTGGACACGAACGACTGGTCACCCCGCACCCTCGCCGTCGCCGCCGGACGCCCGGAAGGGCCCGGCGAGCCGCTGAACGTGCCGATCGTCGCGGCGAGCACCTTCGACGCCGGCGCCGACCGCGCGTATTCGCGCCAGGACGGCACCCCGACCTGGGAGGCCCTCGAAGCCGCGATCGGCGCGCTCGAAGGCGGGCACGCCACGGCGTTCGCGTCGGGGATCGCGACGCTGAGCGCGGTGGTCGACACCCTGCCGGTCGGGGCGAAGGTCTGTGTCCCGACGTTCTCCTACGCGGGGTCGCGCGGTCTGCTCGCGCACGCGCACGGCACCGGCCGTCTGGTGGTGACCGAGATCGAGCCGGAGGACACGGCCGCCTGGGTCGCCGCCGCGGACGCGGACCTGCTCTGGCTCGAATCGCCGACCAATCCGACGCTCGACGTCATCGACATCGAGACGATCGCCGCCGCGGCGAACGGCCTGGTCGCGGTCGACAACACGTTCGCCACCCCGCTCGGTCAGCGGCCGCTGGAGCTCGGCGCCGACATCGTCGTGCACAGCGCGACGAAACTCATCGGCGGCCACAGCGACCTTCTGCTCGGCCTCACCATCGCGGCCGACGAAGGCATCGCGAACGGCCTTCGCGACGCGCGTACCAGGCTGGGGGCGACGCCAGGAGCGCTCGAAGTGTGGCTGGCCCTGCGCGGGCTGCGCACCCTGCCGGTGCGGCTGGCCGAGCAGACCCGCACGGCGAAGCTGCTGGCGGCGCGGCTGCTCGACCACCCCGCGATCACCCGGGTGCGTTATCCCGGCTCCGGCACGATGATCGCGTTCGAACTCCCGGACGCCGAGACCGCCGACAAGGTCATCGGGTCGCTGCGGCTGATCCGCGCCGCCACCAGCCTCGGCGGGGTGGAGAGCCTGGTCGAGCGGCGGGCCTGGATGGCGGGCGACGCGCACGTGCCCGCCGGGCTCGTCCGGTTCAGCGTCGGGCTCGAAGATCCGGAAGATCTGTGGACCGATCTGGCCTCCGCGCTCGGCTAGCTTGGGCACGTGGACGAGACGAAACCGCCTCGGCGGCTCGGGCAATGGCTGTGGGGCCTGTTCTGGCTCCTGGTGCTGGGCTTCCTCGCGATCGTCGCGGCGGGCCTGCTGGCCGAACTCGCGGCGGCGCCCTGTCCGAGTGACGGGGTTTGGGCCTGCGACGCGGAGAACCGGACCCTCGCCACCTTCATCCCCGGGATCGGGTTCGGCCTCGGCCTCCTGATCGCGGGGGTGGGCGGCGGCCGGGCGGTGCGGAAGCGGACGTCGCCGAAGCCCTGGCTGTTCGTCGGAGGCTTCTTCGGAGTGCTGTCGTTCGCCGTGGCGCTGTTCCTGGTGTTCTGATCGTGACCTTCGGAATTCGTTCGTAAAGGTCGGTATTTCGGGCCGTCCGGGTGTTAACATTCCCTTGTAGCCGCGAGTTTTTCGCTTGGCTGGGCGACTTTCAGGCCCTTGTATCGGCCGCATCCGCTCCCGCGTTACCTGTTTTGACGGTGGTTCTTGTCACCGTCTATTCGCTACGTCCGGCCGCGGTTTTCGGGCAGGATCGCGCTATCACCCGAACGTGGGAATCTTCCCCGGGTGATCGCAGGGTGGGGGTCACCGTGCGTTGCGATGCTTTTCCACTGGGAGATCACTTTGAAGAAGACGTTGGGCCGCCTCGCGGGCGCGGTGCTGGCCGGCGCCGTCATCTCGCTGGCCGTGACGCCGGTCGCGATGGCGCAGACCGAAACGACGACCACGCCTCCCGCGCCGACGAGCGAGACGCCCACCACGGCGCCCTCGCCCTCGTGGTCCGGTGGCCAGGTCAGCAACCCGCCCTCGTGGTCGGGCGGCAAGGTCACGACGGCCCCGCCGTCCTCCTCCGAGACCGGCACGCCGACCTCGACGAGCGGCACGCCCACCTCCGGCAAGCCGTCGACCTCCACCTCGGAGAAGCCGACCACCACCACCCCGCCGAAGCCCGAGCTGAACGTCGGCGCCGGCTACGTCGAGGGCAACGAGGGCGCGCTGGCGATCCTGTGCGGTTCGGAGCCCGCGGACGTCACCGCGCCGGACTTCACCATCGTCGACTCGTTCCAGGACGGCGGCGACGCCTACCTGTGGATCTACATCGTCGAGGCCAAGCCCGGTTTCAAGGGCACCTCGAGCACCTTCACCTGGACCTGCGACGGCAAGCCGGGCAAGGGTGACATCGAGATCGAGACCGTCGGCGGCGGCTCGACCGCGCCGGGCACCAAGCCGGAGCAGCCGAAGAAGCAGGTCAAGCTGAAGCCGAAGGGCGGCATCGAGACCGGTTTCGGCGCCACCGCGGCCTGATCCGATGAAGCTCCTGACGCAGGGCGGCCGCGTGGTCGCGGCCGCCCTTGTGCTTTCCCTCGCGCTGACGGGCTGCGGCACCGACGAACCCGCCGCACCCGCCGCGGCGGCGCCGTCGGAATCGGCCCCGCCGGTGGTCAAGCCGTACAACGGGACTCGTCCGACGAACGTGAAGATCCCCAAGATCGGCGCGGAATCGAGTCTGGTCACCGTCGCGGTCGGCAAGGACGGCAAGATGTCCGTCCCGTCGGCGAAGAACCCGATGCAGGCCGCGTGGTACCGGCTTTCGCCGGTGCCCGGCGACGTCGGCCCGTCGATCCTGCTCGGCCACGTCGACGGCAACAAGCAGCCGGGCATCTTCTACAAGCTCAAGGACGTCAACCCGGGCGACGAGGTGCTCGTCGAGCGCAGCGACGGCAAGAACCTGAAGTTCGTGGTCGAGAAGAAGGACCAGGTGCCCAAGGACCAGTTCCCCGAGGAAGCGGTCTACGGCAACACGGACAAGCCGCAGCTGCGGCTGATCACCTGTGGCGGTGTCTTCGACAAGGAAGAGCACAGCTACAAGGACAACATCATCGTTTACGCGAACCTGGTCGCCTGACGAGCGCCATGAACGGACCGTTCATGGCATTCGGGGACGCGCTCAACCCACCCCGGCACCCGGGAACGGGAACCCGCCCGGAGCCGTCGCCTCGGTGTCGACCCACTTCCGCATCCCCGCGTCACAGGCCGCGTAACCCCAGTTGATCAACCGCTCCTGCAGCACTTCCGGCAGTTTCGTCAGGCGCGTCGGGGTTTCCGCCAGCACGTGGGTGCGCTCGGCGGGCGCCGCGAGCGAGTCTTCGAGCTGGAAGTTCGCGAGATCGACGTAAGACCCCCAGTAGGCGCCGGCGAAATCCTTCTCCACGTAGGACTTCAGCAACGCGCCGCGCCGCAGTTCGCGCACCTGGTTGTCGATCACGTCGAGGACGCGCAGCAGCTGCCGTCCCCAGTCGCGTTTGACGCTGCGCGTGACCTTCATCCGCTTGCCCGCGTCGCTCACCAGCACCGTCGCGTGCCCTTCGACCGGGTCGAGGCCGAGGTTGTCGTAGACGCCGGCGTCGCTCAGCACGATCTTGCGTTTCCGCTCGGCGGAATGCGGATCCCGGATCACCACGGGCGAGAGCATCGGCGGGAACGCCGAAGACGCGGCCACCGCGGTCGCGAGCGGGATGTTCCCGTGCGGGCCGTTCTGCCGGAAGAACCACCACAGCGCGCCGTCCTGGAGGTTCGTCGCGGTGAAGACGAACTGCGGGCCCGTCGGGTCGATGTCCTTCAGGCAGCAGTCGCCGAACAGGTGTTTCGTGTACACCCGCGCGAGCTCCTCGCCGGCACTCCGCCAGGGCACGGCCATGGCGAGCAGGGTGACCGGGATGTCGAGCCGTTTGCGGGCCAGATTCCGGATCGGCGCGACGACGTTGTCGGAGAAGTTGGCCGCGACACCGTTCTCGAACTTCAGCTCCGCCCAGGCGTGCGCGAGCACGCCGGCCGCGATCGAGCCGCCCGAAACGCTGGAGAACGTCGAGATCTTCGACAGCCAGCCGAGTTCGTTGAGCCGCCACAGGGCCCCGGTGTGGAACAACATCGCGCGGTAGCCGCCGCCGGACAGCGCGAGACCGACGCCTTGCCGGGTGGCCGAAGCTTTGTTGGTATCCCCCACCTGAGTGAGTGTAGGGGTGGTCAAGCGAGCAGTGGCTGCAAGAGACGCCGTTGCTCTTCGGGGACGTACTCGGCGTAATTGTCGTAGAGCGCCTGCTTCGCCAGACGCGAAGCGCGCTCGCCGTCGGAATCCCGGATCGCGCCGAGCACCTCTTCGTGATGCGTCAGCCAGTTGCGCATCAACGCCGTCCGGTCGTCGGCGTGTTCCAGTTTGTCCTCGATGAGTTCCAGTACGACGCCGCGGACGACCTCGCCGCTGATCACCAGCAGCGGATTCCCCGTCGCGCGGGCGATGGCCTCGTGGAACGCGACGTCCGCGTGGGAGAACTCCGCGAATCCCTTCGAGACGCCCGCGCGCATCGCTTCGAGTGCGGTGTCGAGTTCGGCGAGATGGTCCTCCGTCCTGAGCTGCGCGGCGAGCAGATGTGCGGAACCGTCGAGCACCATGCGGAACTGCAGGAGCTCGGACAACCCGAGATGGTCGGCCCGCGCGAGCCGGTGCATCGACCGGTGCAACGCGGCGGGGGAGGCGGCCAGAACCTCGGGTCCGCGCGGATCCCCTGGCCGCGAGCGGATCATTTCCGCTGCTTGCAGCACACGCAGCGCCTCGCGCACGGTCGAGCGGCCGACGTCGAACTGGACCATCAGCTCGCGTTCGCTCGGCAACCGGTCGCCCGGTTTGATCCGGCCGCTGAACACGGCTTCCTCGATCTGTTCGACGACACGCTGGTACGCGCGGACAGGGGCGACCGGCTCGAATTCCATCTTGACCCTGCCGTCTCGTCTGGTTTACTGGTCAGACCAGTCTACCGGTCAGGGGGCAGGATGAAAGCCCGGATTCACGCGGCAGTGGTGGCGTTGCTGCTGGTGGCGTCCGGCTGCTCCGCCGGCTCGAGTGCCACCGTGGCCAAGGATCCCGGCACGCTCGCCATCGGCTACACCGCCGAACCCGCGAACTTCGATTTCACCCGCACGGACGGCGCCGCCATCCCGCAGGCTTTGCTCTACAACGTCTACGAGGGTCTGGTGAAGCTCGACGCGAACGCGAAGATCGTGCCGCTGCTGGCCGAATCGTGGACGGTGTCGGAAGACCGCAAGACCTACGACTTCAAGCTCCGGAAGAACGCGAAGTTCAGCAACGGGGCGCCGTTCACCGCCGAAGACGTCAAGTTCTCGCTGATGCGCGTGAAGACCGACTGGACCGTGTCGATCAAGTCCACAATGGACGTCGTCGACCGGGTCGACGTGGTGGCGCCGGATCACGCGCGGGTCGTGCTCACGAAACCCAGCAACGGCTGGCTGTTCAGTCTCACCAGCCGCCTCGGCGCGATGTTCAGCCCGACCGGGGTCGCGGATCTCGCGAACAAACCGGTCGGCACCGGGCCGTACACGGTGTCCTCGCGACGTCGTGGCGACTCCATCGTCCTCAAGCAGAATCCCGCGTACTGGGGCACGAAACCGGCCTACTCCACGGTGGTCCTCAAGTACATCAAGGATCCGACGGCGCTCAACAACGCCTTGCTCAGCAACGGGATCGACGTCATCTCCGCGATCACCGTGCCGGATTCGATCCCGCAGTTCCAGAGCGACGACCGGTTCACCGTCGTCGAAGGCACGACCAACAGCGAGGTCACCCTCGCGTTCAACAACGCGCGCCCGCCGCTGAACGACGTCCGGGTGAGGAAAGCGCTGTCGTACGCGATCGACCGGAAAGCGTTGCTGGACACGGCTTGGGCCGGTCGCGGCACGCTCATCGGCAGTATGGTCCCGCCGACCGACCCCTGGTACGAAGACCTGTCGAACGCGTATCCGTTCGATCCCGCGAAGGCGAAAGCGCTGCTCGCGGAAGCGGGTCGGCCGAATCCCTCACTGCGGCTGAGGATTCCGAACCTGCCGTACGCGGTGTCGGCCGCTCAGGTGGTGTCCTCGCAGCTGGCGGACATCGGGGTCACGGTGACGATCGAGCCGCTGGACTTCCCGGCGGTGTGGCTCAAGCAGGTTTTCACCGACCACGACTACGACCTGTCGATCATCCAGCACGTCGAGGCGCGCGACATCGTCACCTTCGGCAGGCCGAAGTACTACTGGGGTTACGACGGCAAGCCCGTCCAGCAGAACCTGGCGAAGGCCGACGCCGGAACGCCCCAGGAGCAGATCGACGCGATGCGGCAGGTCGCGCGGAGGCTGTCCGAAGACGCCGCCGCGGACTGGCTCTTCCTGTTCCCCAACGTGATCGTGGCGAAGAACAAGGTGACCGGGTTCGTCCGCAACCAGGTCAGCGAGTCCTTCGATCTCACGGGATTGGCGCCGCGATGACGGTCAAGATCGTGCGCCGTGTGGCGATCCTGGTGGCCAGTGTGCTGGTCGCGTCCATCGTGGTTTTCCTGTTCATGGCCGTGCTGCCGGGCGATCCGGCGCAGGTCGCGCTCGGCGTCAACGCGACCCCGGAACTGATCGCGAAAACGCGTGCCGAATTCGGCATCGACAGGCCGCTCGTGACGCAGTACTTCGACTGGATCGGCGGTGTCCTGCACGGCGACTTCGGCCGTTCGTACGTCACGCGCGAGGAGATCGGCCCCGCGCTGACCGACCGGCTCGGCGTCACGTTGTGGCTGGTCGGGGCCGGGATGCTGGTGGCGTTGCTGATCGCCGTGCCGGCCGGGACGTTCGCCGCGGTGCGGCATCGGAAGGCAGACGGCACGGCGGTTTCCGGGCTCTCGCAGATCGGCGTCGCGATCCCCGCGTTCCTCGCCGGCATCATCCTGGTGCAGATCTTCGCGGTGCAGTTGCGCTGGCTGCCCTCCGGCGGCTGGACACCGCCGGTGCAGGATCCGGGCGAATTCCTCCGCGGTCTCGTCCTGCCCGCGTTGTCCTTGGGGCTGGTGCAAGGCGCGGTGCTCACGCGCTACGTCCGGTCGGCCGTGCTCGACACGCTCGGCCAAGACTACTTGCGCACTGCGCGATCCAAGGGGCTGCGACCGTTCCAAGCCTTGTTCCGCCACGGTCTGCGGAACGCCGCCGTGCCGGTGGTGACGGTGCTGGGGCTGCAACTGTCGACGCTGCTGATCGGCGCCGTCGTCGTCGAGCGAGTGTTCGTCCTGCCGGGCCTGGGCAGCATGCTGCTCGACTCGGTGGCGTCGCGGGATCTGTTGTCCGTGCAGGGGATCGTGCTGGTCTTGGTGGTCGGCGTACTGCTGGTGAACTTCGTGGTCGACGTCCTGTACACGGTGCTCGACCCGAGATTGCGGGGTTCCTGATGCGTAACCGCAGTCTCGTCATCGGCGGCGTCCTGGTCGCGCTGATCGTGCTCGCCGCGCTGCTTTCGTTCGTGTGGACGCCGTTCGACCCGGTGAAGGTCGACGCGGCCAACCGGCTGCACGATTTCAGCGGCTCGAACCCGCTCGGCACCGACAGCTTCGGCCGCGACGTGCTCAGCCAGATCATGGTCGGCGCGCGGACGACGTTGTACGTCGGCGTGGTCGCGGTCGGGATCGCCGCGGTGATCGGGACGCCGCTCGGGATCCTCGCCGGGATGTCGTCGCGGTGGCTCGGCGAATTCGTCATGCGGGTCAACGATCTCGTGCTCGCGTTCCCCGCGTTGCTGCTGGCGATCATGTTCGGCGCGGTGTTCGGGGCGGACACGCTGACCGCGATGGTGGCGATCGGTATCGCCACCATCCCGTCGTTCGCGCGGATCGCGCGTTCGGGAACGCTGCAGGTGATGAGTAGCGAGTTCGTGCTGGCCGCCCGGTCGGCGGGCCGGTCGCGGCTGAACATCGCGGCGCGGCATGTGCTGCCGAACATCTCCGGGCTGCTGATCGTGCAGGCGTCGGTGTCGTTCGCGATCGCCGTGCTCGCGGAAGCGGCGTTGTCGTTCCTCGGCTTCGGCACGCGGCCGCCGACCCCGTCGTGGGGCCGCATGCTGCAGGAATCCCAGGTGTTCCTGACCCTGCATCCGCGGCTCGCGCTCGTGCCCGGTGTCGCGATCGCCATCGCCGTCCTCGGGTTCAACCTGCTCGGCGACGGCCTGCGTGATCGTCTCGATCCCCGATTGGCGGCGCGGCTATGACCCTCGAAGTCCATGGTCTCGGCATTTCCGGGCTGGTCCGCGACGTCTCGTTCGGCATCGCGCGCGGTGAGCGTGTCGGGTTGATCGGCGAGTCCGGTTCCGGGAAATCGTTGACGGCGTTGTCGATCATGGGGCTGCTGCCCGAAGAGCTCGCCGCCTCCGGATCGGTGAAACTCGACGGCCGCGAGCTGCTCGGCGCGCCGGAGAAGGAGCTGTCGCGGTTGCGCGGCAACGAACTCTCGATGGTCTTCCAGGAGCCGATGACCGCGCTGAACCCGGCGATGCGGGTCGGTGCGCAGGTGGCCGAGCCGATGCGGATCCATCGCAAGAGCGGGAGGGATCCCGAGTCCTTGCTGGCGTCCGTGGGACTGCCCGGGGTCGCTCGCGCGTATCCGCATCAGCTGTCCGGCGGGCAGCGGCAACGCGTCGTCCTCGCGATCGCGCTGGCCAACGATCCGAAGCTGCTGATCTGCGACGAGCCGACGACCGCGCTGGACGTCACCGTGCAGGCGCAGATCCTGGAACTGATCCTCGACGGCGTGCGGGAGCGGGAGAGCGCGCTGCTGTTCATCACGCACGACCTCGCCGTCGTGGCGTCGGTATGCGAGCGGGTGCTGGTGATGCTGGACGGCGAGATCGTCGAAGCCGGTACCACCCGCGACGTCCTCACCGCGCCAGAGCACGAATACACCAAGAAGCTGTTGGCCGCTTCGGATCTGGAGGCGAGCCGGTGATGATCTCGGTGCGGGACCTCGAACGCCGCTACACGCGTCGCGATGTGCATGCGTTGCGTGGTGTCTCCTTCGATGTCGAAGCAGGTCAACGGTTCGGCATCGTCGGCGAATCCGGCTCGGGAAAGTCCACTTTGGTCCGATTGCTGGCCGCGCTCGACAAGCCGACGGCGGGCAGCGTCTCATTCCAGGGCAAACGCGTGGACACGTTGCCGGAGCGCAAACTCGGCTTCCTGCGGTCGGAACTGCAGATCGTCTTCCAGGATCCGATGGGTTCGCTCGATCCGCGGATGCGGGTGCGCGACATCATCTCCGAACCGCTGGGCCGGCGGGATGCAGCGCGGGTCTCGGAGCTGCTGAAGGCCGTCGGTCTGCCCGAGGACGCCGCCGGCCGCTATCCGCACCAGTTCTCCGGCGGGCAACGGCAACGCATCTCGATCGCGCGGGCGCTCGCGCCGAATCCGAGCGTCCTCATCGCGGACGAACCGGTGAGCGCGCTCGACGTCTCGGTGCGCAAGCAGATCCTCGACCTGCTCGCGTCGCTGGTCGAGCTGTATTCGCTGACGCTGATCTTCGTCTCGCACGATCTCGGCGTGGTGCGGCACGTCTGTGACCGGGTGGCGGTGATGCGGCGCGGGGAGATCGTCGAGATGGGCGACGTCGACCAGGTCTACGACGCACCGGAACACGAATACACCAGGGAACTGCTGGCGGCCGCGCCGAATCTGCGGGCCGAACTGGCGCGGTTGAGGGGAGGGGACGATGGCTGAACACCCGGAAGGACTGCCGATCGGTGACGACTGGGTGTCCACTATGGACACGTTGCCGGTGAACTTCCCGTTCGACGGGAGTGAGATCGGCCTGGCACCGGTCGGGACGCCCGAGCTGGCCACGCGGGCGATCGACGCGGCGGTCGCGGTGTTCAAGCAGGTCGCGGCCCTGCCGTCGCGGACCCGGCGGTCGCTGCTGAACGACGTCGCCGCCGCTTTGGAAGCCCGCCGCTCCGACTTCGAGCAGCTTCTGGTGCTGGAGACCGGAAAGCCGCTGGTCGATTGCCGCGTCGAGGTCGCCCGCACGATCGTCACCTGGCAGGCCGCCGCCGAGGAGGTCTCGCGACTGCATGGTGAGACCGTTCCGCTCGATCTGCTGCCGTCCGGCGACGGGCTGGTCGGATTCTGGAAACGCAAGCCCATCGGCGTGGTGGTCGGCATCGCCGGCTTCAACTATCCGCTGCTCCTGGCGTCGCACAAGATCGCGCCCGCCATCGCGGCCGGTTGCCCGGTGGTGGTGAAACCCGCGCCGCAGACGCCGCTGGCGACGTTGTGGCTCGTGCATCTGGTGCGCTCGCTGACCGACCTGCCCGCGATGGTCCAGCTGGTCACCGGCGACGCGGCCGTCGGCTCGGCGCTGGTCACGGACCGACGGGTCGGCGCGGTGTCGTTCACCGGATCCGCGCTGGTCGGGCACCGGATCGCCCGCGACGCCGCGCCCACGAAGACGTTGCTGGAGCTGGGCTCCAATGCGGCCCTGGTGGTCGCGGAGGACGCGGATCTCGACGCCGCCGCGGACGCCGTGCTGCGCGGCGGGTTCTACGCGTCCGGGCAGGCCTGCATTTCGGTGCAGCGGGTTCTGGTCGTGGACGCCGTCGCCGAGGACTTCACCGAACGGGTGCTGGCGCGGCTCGGCGAGGTCGTCACCGGTGACCCCCGCGACGAGAAGACGCGGGTTTCGGCGCTGATCGACCCGGGCTCGACGCGGCGCGTACAGGAGTGGGTCGACAAAGCGACTTCGGCCGGCGCGCGGCTGGTCGGAGGCGGTGTCGACGGCACGGTGATCCGGCCGACCGTGCTGCTCGACGTGCCCGACGGCCTCGAATGCTGGGACGAGGAGATCTTCGGACCAGTGGTCTGCATCCGCACCGTGTCCTCTGTGGACGAAGCGTTCGATGCGGTCAACGCGTCGCGCTACGGGCTGCACGCCTCGGTGTTCAGCACGTCGTTGAAGACGGCGTTCCGCGCGCTCGACGAGCTCGAAGTCGGCGGCGTGGTGGTCAACGAGGTGCCCGGGTTCCGGTCCGACACCATGCCGTACGGCGGCGTGAAGGACTCCGGGATCGGGCGGGAAGGGCCGCGGTTCGCGGTCGAAGAACTGACCGTGACGAGAATGGCGGTGCTGCGCCCGTGACGTACCAAAACCTGTTCCGGCTCGACGGGAAGCGGGCCGTCGTCCTCGGCGGTGGCAGCGGGATCGGCCGCGAATCCGCGAAAGCACTCGCAGCGCACGGCGCCGAGGTGATCGTCGCGGATCGCGATCTCGCCGCCGCCAAGGAAACCGGCGTGGGCGAGGCGTACGAGATCGACCTGCTCTCGGAGGGCGCGGCGGCACGAGCGGCGGAGGAACTCGGCGAGATCGACGTCGTCGTGCTGACCGCCGCGACCAACGTGCGCAAACGGCTGCTGGAGTACACGCGCGAGGAATTCGACCGGGTGATCGCGTTGAATCTCGGCGCGACCTTCGAGGTCGTCCGCGCGTTCGGCGCGGGGATGGTCGAGCGCGGGCGGGGGAGCATCGTCGGGTTCTCGTCGATCCGCGGCACCACCGTCGAGCCCGGCCAAGGCCCGTACGCGGCGACGAAAGCCGGGCTGGTGCAGCTGTTCCGCACGGCCGCGGCGGAATTCGGCCCGGCGGGGGTGCGGGTGAACGCGATCGCGCCCGGCGTCGTCGAAACCCCGCTGACCGCGCAGATCAAGGCGAATCCGGCCTGGTACGACGCGTACGCGACCAAGGGCGCGCTCGGCCGATGGGCACGCCCCGACGAACTCGCGGGCGCCGTCGTGTACCTGGCGTCGGACGCGTCGTCGTTCGTCACCGGCTCCGTGCTGGCGGTGGACGGCGGCTGGACCGCGGTCGACGGCCGCTTCGAACCGCCCGCGACGTAAGGAGCCCTGCCGTGCCGGAGTTGCCCGACCTGACCGCCGTCGAACTGGTCGCCCAGTACCGCGCCGGGACGCTGTCGCCGGTCGAGGTCACCGAAGCGGTCCTCGCCCGCGTCGAGGCGCGCGAGCCCGAACTGCACGCGCTCTACGCGTACGACCCGAGCGGAGCACGCGAAGACGCGAAGGCGTCCGAAAGCCGTTGGCATGCAGGGGAGCCACTCGGCCCGATCGACGGTGTTCCGTTGACGCTCAAGGAGAACATCGCGACGCGCGGCACGCCGGTCCCGCTCGGCACGGCCGCTTCTTCGCTGGAACCGGCTTCGGTCGACGCGCCCGCCGCCGCTCGCGTGCGCGAGTCCGGTGGGGTTCTGCTGGGCAAGACGACCATGCCGGACTACGGGATGCTGACGTCCGGGCTGTCGAGTTTCCACACCGCGTCGCGGAATCCGTGGGACACCACGCGTACGCCCGGCGGCTCCAGCGCCGGTGCGGGTTCGGCGGCCGCCGCGGGCTACGGCCCGCTGCACGTCGGCACCGACATCGGCGGCTCGATCCGGCTGCCCGCCGGCTGGTGCGGTCTGGTCGGGCTGAAGCCGAGTTTCGGGCGGGTGCCGGTGGATCCGCCGTTCCTCGGCCGCGTCGCCGGACCGATGACGCGCACCGTGGCCGACACCGCGCTGCTGATGAGCGTTCTGTCCGGTGTGGACGGTCGCGATCACCTGTCGCTGCCTGCGTCCTCTGTGGACTGGACAGCGCTGTCTTGCGAGCTCGAGGGCCTGCGGATCGGTCTGCACCTTGACGCCGGCGTCGGGCTTCCCGTGTTGCCGGAGACGATCGCCGCCGTCACCGAAGCCGCCCGTGTCTTCGAGGCGGCCGGTGTCGTCGTCGAGCCGGTTTCGCCGTTCCTGCGCCGGGAAATGCTCGACGGGCTCGACACCTTCTGGCGCGTCCGTGCCTGGTCGGACATGTCGGCCCTGCCCGAAGACCGCCGCGCGAAGGTGCTGCCGTACATCGCCGACTGGGCCGCCGGCGGCGCCGACGTCAGCGGTGTCGACGCCTACCGCGGCTTCGCGCAGATCGACGCCATCGCCGTCGCGACCCTGCGCGCGACCGAGCGTTTCGACGTCGTCCTGTCCCCGACCTGCCCGGTCTCGGCCCCGCCCGCCGACTGGCCCTCGCCGACCAACGACCCGCGCCGCCCGTTCGAGCACATCGCGTTCACCGTGCCGTACAACATGTCCGGCCAGCCCGCGGTCTCGATCAACTGCGGCTACACCAGCGACGATCAGCCCATCGGCCTGCAAATCAGTGGCCGCCGCTTCGCCGACCTCGACGTCCTTCGCGCCGCTGCCGCCTACGAAACCCTTCGCCCCACTCCGCGCCCCTGGCCCTGACCCCACCCCATGCATTTAGTCCTCTGAATGCGGTCGTTCGCTTCGCCAACTACCGCATTCAGAGGACTAAATGCGTCAGGTGCCGATCGCCTCGGCCAGCGCCAGGATCCGCTGCGCGTTCTCCACGTGCAGGTTCTCGATCATCCGCCCGTCCACGGTCACGACGCCCTGCCCAGCCGCCTGCGCCTCCTCGAACGCCGCGATGATCTTGCGCGACCGCGTGATCTCCTCCTCGGACGGCGCGAAGATCCGGTTGCACGGCTCCAGCTGAGCCGGGTGGATCAGCGTCTTGCCGTCGAAGCCGAACTGACGTCCCTGCACGCATTCCGCCTCGAAGCCTTCGAGGTCCTTCACGTCGTTGTAAACGCCGTCGAGGATCGCCTTGCCGGTCGCGCGCGCGGCCAGCAGCGCGAGGGAAAGCCCGCCCAGCAGCGGCGCGCGGCCGGGGACGAACTCGGCGTGCAGTTCCTTCGCCAGGTCGTTCGTGCCCATGACCAGCACGGTCAGCCGCTCGGACGCGGCGGCGATCTCCTCGGCGTGCAGCATCGCGACCGGGGTTTCGACCATCGCCCAGATCTTCGTGTGGTCCGGCGCGCCGCCGAGTTCCAGCGCGCGCTCGATGTTGTGCACTTCGGCGGCGGAGTTCACCTTCGGCACCACGACCGCGGCCGGGCCGGCCTGCGCGGCGGCGCGGAGGTCGGCGTCGTGCCATTCGGTGTCGAGGCCGTTGACGCGGATGGTCACCTCGCGCGAGCCGTATTTCTTCGACGAAGCCGCCGCGCAAACGCGTTCACGTGCGGCTTCCTTCGCGTCGGGCGCGACGGCGTCTTCGAGATCGAGGATGAGGCCGTCCGCGTCCAGCGTCTTGGCCTTTTCCAGCGCTCTTTCGTTCGCGCCGGGCATGTAGAGGACGGAACGCCGGGGGTTCATGCGGAAGCCTCCTTCGTGGCCGCGTCGTACGCGGCGGCGAGTTCAGGATCGTCGGCGGCGAGGGCGTCCGCGAGTTCGGCGACCACCCGGCACTGCTTCACCGAGGCGTCGTCCTGCATCTTGCCGTCGATCATCACCGCACCGGTGCCATCACCCATCTCGGCGATGACACGCCGTGCCCAGGCGACGTCCTCGGGCGAAGGCGAGAAGACCTTCTTGGCGATGTCGATCTGCACCGGGTGCAGGCTCCAGGCGCCCACACAGCCGAGCAGGAACGCGTTGCGGAACTGGTCCTCACAGGCCACGACGTCGCGGATGTCGCCGAACGGCCCGTAGTACGGCAGGATCCCGTTCGCCGCGCAGGCGTCGACCATCCGCGCGACGGTGTAGTGCCACAGATCCTGCTGATACGTCGTGCGTCCCTCGTTCAGGTCCTCGCCGGTCGGGTCCGTGCGCACGAGGTAACCGGGGTGCCCGCCACCCACCCGGGTGGTCTTCATCCGGCGGCTCGCGGCGAGGTCGGCGGGGCCGAGCGAGATGCCCTGCATCCGTGGGCTCGCGCCGGCGATCTCCTCGACGTTCGCGACGCCGCTGGCGGTCTCCAGGATCGCGTGCACCAGCAGCGGCTTCGTCAGCCCGGCCCGCGCTTCGAGCTGCGCGAGCAGCCGGTCGACGTAGTGGATGTCCTGCGCGCCTTCGACCTTCGGCACCATGATCACGTCGAGTTTGTCGCCGATCTCGGTGACCAGCGTGATCAGGTCGTCGAGCACCCACGGCGAGTCCAGGCTGTTGACACGCGTCCACAGCTGCGTCTTGCCGAAGTCGGTCGACTTCGCGATGGAGACGAGTCCGTTCCGCGCGGCCTCCTTGCGGTCGGCGCGCACGGCGTCTTCGAGGTTGCCGAGCAGGACGTCGACCTTCTTGGCGATGTCCGGGACCTTGGCGGCCATCTTCTCGTTGCTGGGATCGAAGAAGTGGATCATCCGCGAAGGAGGCACGGGGATCTGGCGGAGCGGTTCCGGCGCCCCCACCGCGAGCGGGGCGAAGAAATCCTTCGGCGAACGCATCGTTCCTCCATCGCTACGGGCCAAGTGACCGACGGGTAACCCTAAACCCGGAAGGCGGGGAACCGCTGCGGCGCAGCTCACCTCCAAGGGGACACGATCGGGAATCGCGGAGGAATCTGTGGACGACTGGGCCTTGCCGGGTTTCACCGAGCTGGGGTCGCTGGGCGAAGGTGGATTCGGACGGGTCGTGCTGGCCCGCCACGACGAATCCGCGCAGGTCGTGGCCATCAAATACCTCTATGCGAGGTTCGCCGCCGACCCCCAGCGCCTGGCCGAGTTCCGCCATGAGGCGCAGATCCTGAGCCGCGTTTCGGGGCCGCACATCGCCCGTCTGCACCAGTTCGTGGAGACCCCGCAAGGGGCCGCGATCATCATGGAAGCCGTTCACGGAATCTCCCTGAAAGAGATCCTCGGCCGCCAGGAGAAGCTCGAACCCGAAGCCGCGCTGGCCATCCTCAAGGGCTCGCTGCTCGGTCTCGCCGGCGCGCACGCCGCGGGCACCGTCCACCGCGACTACAAACCGGCCAACGTCCTGGTCACCCGTGAGGGGCAGAGTAAACTCGTCGACTTCGGCATCGCCGTGCTCGCCGGGCAGACCGGGGTCGCCGCGGGCACGCCCGCGTACATGGCGCCCGAGCAGTGGGCGGGCGGCGTCGCCACCCCCGCGACCGATGTCTACGCCGCGACCTGCGTGTTCTTCCAGTGCGTCGTCGGCCACCGGCCCTACGAGGCGGAGCAGACCGAAGTGCTCCGAACGCTGCACGAATACGCGCCCATCCCGTTCGGCGAGGTGCCCGAACCGGTCCGCGACCTCATCGCGCGCGGTATGGCGAAGGACGTCGCCCACCGGCCGTCGGGCGCGGCCGAATTCGTCGCGGAGCTGGAGGCGTCCGCCAGGAAGGCGTACGGCGACGATTGGGAGCGCAACGGCTGGCACTGGCTCGCCAAGGGCGCCGGTGTCCTGGTCGCCCTGTCCCCGTTGGCCCTGCTCGGCGCGGGAACCGCGGCCGCGCCGGTCCTCGCGGGTGGCGGGGTCGCGGCCACCGCCGGCGGCGGGATCGCGCTCGGCCTCAAGATCACCGCCGCGGTCGCCGCCGCCACCGCGGTCGCCGTCGGGACGGTCGTGGTGGTCAACACGAACAGCGACGACGAAGCACCGCCGCGGACGACGACCGTCGCCGCGATGAAGGTCGACCTCCTCACCCGCACCGAGAAGCTCGACGGCTTCGACTTCAACGGGAAGTACGTCCGCATCAGCGGGCTGAAGGACAAGGCGGTCGAGGAGCGGGTCAACAAGGCGCTGATGGCGCCGATCGACGGCTGGCTCACCAGCGTCTGGCCGCCGGGCAGCCCGCCGGAGAAGGAACCCGACGGCGACATCCCGCATATGTCCACCACCGCCGAGGTCCTGCGCCAGGACGACAAGCTGATCTCGGTCGTCTACGAACGCTCGGTCGAGACGGTCCAGCTCGGGAACCACGGCGCGTATGCCGTCCGGACCCTCGTGATCGACCTGTCCGACGGCGACGTGATCCCGACCGCGGGCCTGTTCGCCGAGGTCGACGGCAACGCCGAACGGATGCGGATGGTGGAGGACCGGATGTACGCCTCGGCCAAACCGGGCGAGTGTCTCGCCACGCCGCCGTCGGCGCCTGAGCACCTTCCCGCGGGCGCGATGTCCGACCGGTACACCCAGGACGGGGCGATCGTGCAGGCGGCGCCCGCGGCGAACGGGATGGAGTTCCGCGTCGCCGCCTTCGCGCTCGGGTACCCGATGGTCTGCAATCCGACGACCGTCACCGTGCCCTACGAACGGCTGCGCGGCCTGCTGAGCCCCGCGGTCGCGCACCTGCTCGGCGGCAAGCAGGGCGAAAAGACCAAAGAGGACAACGTCGGCGCCTTCACCATCACCACCCCGGAATCCTGGCGGCTGCTCTCCGACGATCCCGTCGAGCGCTACCTGGTGACCGCCGACCAGTGCACGCAGCCGTTCCAGTGCGCGGGCGTCGTCTTCAGCGACAACTCGCGGGTCGATCCGGCCACCCCGCCCTATGAGCCGGGCAAGCCGTACAACCGATCCACCGGCCCGCGTCCGTGTCACTCGCTCGGGGCACCAGGGGAGACTCAGGGGTCGCCTGTCCTGCAGACGAAGGAGCTTCGTTCGATCGGGACGAAGAAGGCGGCCTACGAAGAGTGGCGACTCACGTGTTCCGGCGGCGGTAGCGTCACTCAGCGGGTCTGGTTCCTGCCGAAAACGCAGCTCGTGATCGTGGACGAGTGGAACACTCCAGGCCTCGACAAGATCCTGGAAGAGGCGAAGTGGAACTAAGCGACGAGTGGAGACTGCCCGGCTTCACGGAGCTGGAGCAGCTGGGCACCGGCACCTTCGGCCGCGTGGTGCTCGCGCGCCAGGACAACACCGGCCACGTCGTCGCGATCAAGTACCTCTTCTCCCGCTTCGCCGCCGAGCCCGCCTATCTCGACGCGTTCCGCCAGGAAGCCCTGGCGCTGCACCGGGTGACGAGCCCGCACGTCGTGAAGCTGTACGAGTTCTTCGAGACGCCGCAGGGCACGGCGATCGTCATGGAGGCGATCAACGGCGTCTCCCTGCGTTCCGTCCTGCAGGCCGAAGGCGCTCTCGAACCCGAAGCCGCCCTCGCGGTCCTGAAGGGATCGCTGCTCGGGCTGGCCGCGGCGCACTCCGCGAACGTCGTCCACCGGGACTACAAACCGGCCAACGTCCTCGTCGCCGACACCGGCGAGAGCAAACTGGTCGACTTCGGCACGGCCGTCCTGGCGGGGGAACGTGGCCCGTCCGTCGGCACGCCCGCGTACATGGCGCCCGAGCAGTGGTCCGGCGGGCAGGCCACTCCCGCGACCGACGTCTACGCCGCGACCTGCGTGTTCTTCCAGTGCGTCGCCGGGCATCGGCCGTACGAGGCGGAGCAGACCGAAGTGCTGCGCACGCTGCACGAACACGCGCCCATCCCGTTCGGCGAAGTCCCCCAGCCGGTGCACGAGATCGTCGCGCTGGGGATGGCGAAGGACCCGTCGAAACGGCCGGTCGACGCGCTCATGTTCGTCAATGAACTGGAACGCGTCGCCCGCGCGGGATACGGCGACGAATGGGAACGCAAGGGCTGGTCGAGGCTGGCGAAGGCGGCGGGCGTGCTCGCCGCCGCGACGCCGTTGGTCCTGCTCAGCGCCGGTACGGCGGCCGCGCCCGGCGTCGCCGCCGCCGGAACGGGTGCGGCGGCCGCGTCGACCGGTGGAATCGCGGTCGGGCTGAAGATCACCGCCGGGGTCATCGCGGCGACGGCCGCCGTGGTCGGCTCGGTGGTCGTCTTCTCCGACGCGAGCACTCCGCCACCGTCACCGCCGACCACGCAGCAGGCCGTCGCGCTCAAGGTCGCCATGAAGACCGAGTCCGGGACAGTGCCCGGCACGACCCTCGCCTACACCGGCGAACGGCCGGAAGTGACCGGGTCGCCCGATCAAGCCTGGCTCAAGCGGGTCAACGACGCGCTGACCGCGCCGATCGACGCCTGGAACCGCAAAACCGGCCCCGGTGCCGCCAAGCTGGAGCCGGAACGCGGCCCGTACACGCTGACCACGAAGGCCGACATCCGCACGGAGAACGAGCGGTACCTCTCGGTGCGCTACACCCACGACCTCGTGAACAAACCGCATCCGACCTGGGGTTACGGCCGCGCGACGGTGACGATCGACCTCAAGGAGGGCAAGGCGCTCACGCCCGCCGAGCTGTTCGCGCCCGGGAAGTTCACCGACGACGGCCTCCGGGAACTGACCGAACGCCTCTGGCCCGACAAGGAGCAATGCGGCGCCCCGACCACCGTTTTCCCGTACCGGCCGCTCCGGGCGGCGGACCTCACCGAAGACCCGAAGGTGTGGCTCGCGTTCGCGCCGACGGCCCTCGAGATCACCGTCAACCTGACCGATCTCGGCTTCTCCACCGCCTGCAGCGTCAAGGACCTCACGCTGCCGTACGACAAGGTGCGCGATCTGCTGAACCCCGCCCTTGTCGACGGCGTGACCAGCGGAAAGGTGGTCAAAGGCACGTCGTCCGCTCCGCCCGCGCAGGGCGTCACCGACGTTTCGGCCGGCGCGCTCACCCTGCATCTGCCGCAAGGCTGGTCCGAGGTCTCGCAGGGGCTGGAGAAGGTGCTCGTCGCGCCGGGTTGCCCGGATCCCAAGAAGTACTTCAACTGCAAGTACGTCCTCCTCACGGACAACACCCAGCGCTCCGCCGAGCAGCCGCCGTACCTGCCGGGCGAGTTCTACCGGCGCAGCGCGGGCGGACGGGCCTGCAACGCCGCCGGGCGGAAGGACCTCCGCCAAGAGGGTGACGCCGCGCGGACGACTTCCGCCACCGCACCGGTCGGCGGGGCGACGGCGACCTACGAGGAGTGGACGATCCAGTGTGTTCCTCGTGGACAGACGGGCGGAAGCGGCGAGACGCAAGTGACGCAGCGGATCTGGTTCCTTGCGGACAGGCAAATCGTGGTGATGGACGAATGGCGGACGCCGGGGGTCGAAGAACTCCTTCGTACCGCGACGATCTCCTGACCTGACCTGCGAAAGTCCAAAGTGGAATGATTATTCGTTGGGCCGAATGGCCTAACGTCCCGCTTCGTTCCCCGTGACCGTTCGGAGACACCGGGTAACACCACTTACCTCTCTCTCACTCGGTTGGCGGCACGGTCGGACTGAAGTCGAATGACCGCCTACCGACCGGTCACCGATGACAAAGTGCCGCCGATCGCAGCCACTCCCGTTGTCCGGCGCCGCCGCCTCCCCGCCCTGTTAGACAGGTCATGTGCCGCTTCCACCGAGGTGGCACGGGGATGACGAGCCCTAGGGAAACCAGGTTCGAAGGAGGCGGAACGTGGCGGCTACACCGAACATGGAGAGCTCGACGGTCGCCGGTGGCGCGAAGCGCAGCCGGTCACTGCCGAGCCGGGTGGTGCCGCCGATCGAACTGCCCGCGAGCGTCGGGGAGCTTTCGCGCAAGGCGGCGGCCCTGCTCGGTTGGAACGGCATCGTCTTGCCGGAGACCACCGTGCTCGGCCGCAAGATCTGCGTGGTCGCCCGGCTCCGTACCGACGTGCACGCGGAGCGCATCGCGATGGGCATGGGTCCCGTCGTCGATCGCGCCACCGTCGACACCTGGACATGGCCAGAGCTGGCCGCGACCGCACCCGCGCCGGCCGCCGAGATCATCGGCGTCCTCGCGGTCGCCCGGCACTGGCGCACCGCGATGGCCTCCGCGGTTCCGTTCGCACGTTACGGCGAGGCCGCGATGGTTCTCCCATCGCCTGCCGTACTGACGGAAGACTACGTCGGCAACTGCCTGCCGCGTGCCCGTGCCTACGGGCTCGGCATCGTCACCGCCGACCCCAACGCGGTGGCCGACCTCGACCTCGAGGGCCACGGCGAGCGCATGATCCTCGACGAGGACCCGGTCTCGCGCCTGGTCAACGAGATCGTCTACGAGCAGCTGCTCCGCGAAACCGAGCTCCCTGCCGAAGTGGACTGAACGCGCTACGGTCGGGTCCATGCGAGTCGTCATTGCGGGTGGACACGGACAGATCGCGCTGAAGCTGGAGAAGCTGCTCTCCGCACGCGGTGATCAGGCGGTGGGGATCGTGCGCAATCCCGACCACGTCGCCGATCTCGAAGCCGCCGGTGCCGAAGCGGTCGTCCTCGATCTGGAAAAGTCCGATGTGGACGCCGTCGCCAAGGTGCTCGACGGCGCCGACGCCGCCATCTTCGCGGCGGGCGCCGGGCCGGGCAGCGGGACCGCCCGTAAGGACACTGTGGACAGAGCGGCCGCCGAACTCTTCGCGGCCGCCTCCGAGCGGGCGGGCGTCTGGCGGCATATCCAGGTCGGCTCCATGGGCGCGGACAAATGGGAGACCGCGGACGTCCCGGACGATTTCCGGATCTACCTCAAGGCCAAGAAAGCGGCCGAAGACGATCTGCGCGCCCGCGATCTCGACTGGACGATCCTGCGGCCGGGGCAGCTCACCAACGACGAAGGCACCGGCAAGATCTTGATCGCCGAGTCCACCGGCCGCGGGCCCATTCCCCGGCAGGACGTCGCCGCGATCCTCGTCGCGCTGCTCGACAACCCGTCCACGGCGGGACGCGTCCTCGAAGCGATCTCGGGTGATACTGCTATCTCTCAGGCCTTTTCCGCACTGTGAAACTCTAGTGTGTGGACGTAATCCGTCTTTTGACTGAACGGAGAAGGTCCTTGCGCGAGGACATCGCGGTCTTCAGTGGCAGCGCCCATCCCGAGCTCGCCGAAGAGATCTGCGCCCATCTCGGTGTTCCCCTGCATCCGGTGAAGGTGCAGCGGTTCGCCAACGACTGTCTCGAAGTCCAGCTCGAAGCGAACTGCCGCGAGCGCGACGTCTTCCTGATCCAGCCGTTGGTGCGGCCGGTGCAGGAACATCTCGTCGAACTGCTGCTGATGCTGGACGCCGCGCGGGGCGCTTCGGCGAAGCGGATCACCGTCGTCATGCCGCACTATTCGTACGCCCGGTCGGACAAGAAGGACGCACCGCGGATCTCGATCGGCGGCCGTCTCGTCGCCGACCTGATGGCGACCGCCGGCGCCGATCGCGTCCTCGCGATGACGCTGCACTCGCCGCAGGTGCACGGATTCTTCAGCGTTCCGGTCGATCACCTGCACGCGTTGCAGGAACTGGCGAAGCACTTCCGCCAGTACGACCTGTCCGCGACCACCGTGGTCTCGCCGGATCTCGGCAACGCCAAGGAGGCCGCGCATTTCGCCCGGCTGCTCGGCGTTCAGGTCGCGGCGGGCGCGAAGCAGCGCTTCGCCGACGACAGGGTCGAGATCAGCTCGGTGATCGGCGAGATCACCGGCCGTGACGTGATCGTCCTCGACGACGAGATCGCCAAGGGCAGCACGGTGATCGAACTGCTCAACAAGCTGCGGGAACTGAAGCCGCGTTCGATCCGCGTCGCCTGCACGCACGGCCTCTTCTCCAGCGGCGCGCTCGAGCGGATCGGCAGCCAGCCCGACGTGCTGGAGGTCGTCTGCACGAACACGGTGCCCATCCCGCCGGAGGAGCAGAGCCCGAAACTGCGGGTCCTGTCGATCGCGCCCGCGCTGGCGGAGGCGATGCGCCGGATCCACAACGGTGAGTCGGTCAGCGCGCTGTTCGAAACGGGCTAGGTCTACACGGCCTAAACGGTTCCGAGGACCCGGTCGAGATACGTGTTCGTGAAGATCCCGGCCGGGTCCACCTCCTTGCGGACCCGCAGGAAATCGTCGAAGCGCGGGTACCGCGAGCGCAGTGTCGCGGCGTCGAGGTCGTGCATCTTGCCCCAGTGCGGGCGGCCGCCGACCTCGCCGACGATCGACGCGAACCCGGCGAAGTACTCCCGATAGGGCATGCCGACGAACTGGTGGATCGCGATGTAGGCCGAGTCGCGGCCGTTCGCGGTCGAAAGCCAGATGTCGTCCGCCGCGGCGACGCGGACCTCGACCGGGAACGCGACCGGGTTCTCCAGCTTCGGGACGAACGCGCGGAGTTCGGCGAAGACGTCGTGCAGCGCTTCGCGGGGGATCGCGAACTCCGACTCGACGAATCGCACGCCGCGATGGGTCACGAAGACGCGATGCGACGTGTCGCTGTACTCGCGGGCGGAAAGGATGTTCGAGGCGAACCGGCCGAGCGGCTGCACGAGTTTCGGCACCGCACGGCCGAGACGGCACAGGCCGCCGAACGCGACGTTCTCGGTGACCTCGTAGTCGACGAACTCCTTCAGCCTGCTCAACGGCCGGTGCTCGCTACCCGCCGGAAGCCGGTTGTTGCGCTTGACCAGGGCGTTCTTGCCGTAGGGGAACCAGTAGAACTCGAAGTGGTCGTTCTCGTCGGCGAACTGGTCGAAGCCTTCGAGAACCTGTTCGAGCGGTTCCGGCCGCTCCTGGGCGGAGAGCAGGAACGACGGTTCACACTGCAGGGTGACCGTGCTGATGACGCCGAGCGCACCCAGTCCGACCCGCGCCGCGGCGAAGAGGTCGGGGCGTTCGTCCGCCGAACAGGTGACCACGGTGCCGTCGGCGAGCACGAGTTCGAGCGCGGCGATCTGGGTGGCGATGCCGCCGAGCTTGGCGCCGGTGCCGTGGGTGCCGGTGGAAATCGCGCCGGCGACGGTCTGCGCGTCGATGTCGCCGAGGTTGGTCATCGCCAGGCCCAGCGCGTCGAGTTCGGCGTTGAGCTGCTTGAGCGTGGTGCCCGAACGGACCGTGACCAGGCCTTTCGCGACGTCGGCGGAGGCGATCCCGGTCCAGCCGGTCAAGTCCATGGCGTCCGAATTCGCGGCGGCGATCGCGGTGAACGAGTGGCCGCTGCCGAGTGGGCGCAGGCGTCGTCCGTCCGCGGCGGACCGGCCGATCGCCTCGGCGATCGCGTCCGTGTCACGCGGCCGATGCACGCGCAGCGGCGACGCCGTCGCGGTGCCGGCCCAGTTGCTCCACCGTGTCATGCGCCCACCTATTCCGAGAGGCTGTGAGTGCCGAAACAGTAAGTGAATAGTATTCGCGTTTCAAGCCCTTCTGTCGTACCTTAGTTCGGGTGACCAGTGCGACGGTGTACGACTTGGCGACGAAGGACCTGGATCCTCCGTTCGCGATTGTCGACTTGGATGCGTTCGACGCGAACGGCGTCGACCTGCTGCGGCGGGCGGCCGGGAAGCCGATCCGCGTGGTCAGCAAATCCGTGCGCTGCCGGTATCTGCTCGAACGTGTTCTCGCGCGGCCCGGCTTCGAAGGCCTCATGTGCTACTCGCTCGCCGAAGCCGTCTGGCATGTCGAGCGGGGGACGTCCGACGACATCGTGGTGGCGTACCCGACCGCCGACCACGGCGCGCTGCGGCGGCTGGCGGCGAACGACCGGGCGCGGGCGGCGATCTCGATCATGGTCGACTCGCCCGAACATCTCGACCTGGTCGATGCCGCGCTGGGGCAGGGGCATCCCGAAATCCGGGTCTGCCTGGAACTCGACGCTTCGTGGCGCCCGCTGCCCGGAGTGCACATCGGCACTCGGCGTTCGCCGGTGTTCAGCCCGCGGCAGGCCGCGGATCTGGCGCGGACCATCTTGTCCCGCAAGGGTTTCCGGCTGGTGGGGATGATGGCGTACGAAGGTCAGATCGCCGGGCTCGGCGATGCGGCGGGCAGTGGGGCCAAGAACTCCGTCATCGGCTGGATGCAGCGAAAGTCCATTGTGGAAATCGCGAAGCGCCGCGCGGCCGCGGTTCGCGCCGTGCGGGCGCTGGCGGATCTGGAGTTCGTCAACGGCGGCGGCAGCGGCAGTGTCGAATCGACCGGCGCCGAAGCGGCCGTCACCGAAATCGCGGCGGGCTCCGGTCTGATCGGGCCGACGCTTTTCGACGGCTACGCGCATTTCTCGCCGCGCCCGGCCGCGATGTTCGCGCTGCCCGTCGTCCGGCGCCCCGCCCCGAAGGTCGCGACGCTCTTCTCCGGCGGCTACATCGCTTCGGGCCCTGCGGAGGCTTCGCGGCTCCCGAAGCCTTACTTGCCCGAAGGTCTCTCGCTGCTCGGCTTCGAAGGCGCCGGCGAAGTCCAAACCCCCGTCTCCGGCGAAGCGGCCCGCCACCTGCGGCTCGGCGACCGCGTCTGGCTGCGCCACGCGAAGGCCGGAGAACTCGCCGAACGCTTCACGCATTACCACGTCGTCGTCGGCGACCGCGTCGACCGGACCGTCCCCACCTACCGAGGCGAGTCCCAAAACTTCGGCTGACCCCGCGACCCCACCCCCCACCCGTCCCTGGGGGGCGCGCCCCGCACCAGCGTATCGGGAGGGGGCGACGGGGGACGGGGTTCGGTGGGGTGAGGGGCGAGGTTGTCCACAACTGTGGGTGGGTGTGGACAACTTATGTGGACAACCGGGTAACGCCAGGTCAGCGGGTGTGAGGGCGGGACTGCTGGGAATCGTGTGACTGGTGGGGCGACGGGTTCGGGCGTCGGTGGACACGAATGGAGCAAGGGCTTCTTTGGGACACTCAACGTCTCAAAGGGGGCCTTCAGGGCAGCCTCACTGGGGGTCCACAGTGGACGGACGTGGGCTGAAAGCGTCCTTCAGCCCCCCGGCCGCCCCGCAGGGAGAACCCTCAGGCTTCCCCGAACTTGCTCGCCAAGTAGCCCTTCACCACCGACTTCGCCTCCGCCACGATCCGCTCGTCCCCTCGCGGGTCCCGGCGGAAAGCCAGCTTCAGCAGCGCGTCGGCGGTCTCGTTCGCGATCGTCAGCGCGAACCGGATGTCGTCCGGCGGTGACTGGATTCGCGCGGAGAGCACATCGGTGAGCGCGTCGACGATGACCGCGTTGTTGTCGCGCGTCTCGTCGAGGAGCTGCCGGTCCACGACGTCACCGAAGTGCACCTTCGAGAAGCCGGGGACCTCGCGGTGCATCGCCAAGTAGATGTCGAGGATCGAGTCCACGACGTCCCACCAGTGCTCGGGCGCCAGCTCGTTCAGCGTTTCCGACACCGAGGCGACGAACCGCTCGAGGTTCCGCTGCGTCAGCGCCTGCACCACGGCCCGCTTGTCGGGGAAGAACTGGTACAGCGAACCGACGGCCACCCCGGCGCGCTTCGCGATCAGCGTGGTCGTCAACGCGTCGTAGCCGAGTTCGTCGATCAGCTGGGCGCTGGCGTCGAGCATCTGCTCCACCCGCTTGGCGCTGCGCTGCTGAACGGGCTGCCGCCGGAGCGGAGTCGTCTCCGCTTGCGGTTTCGCGGCCTGGATGTCGGACACTCGGGCTCCTCCTTCGCTGATCTGCGACTTTATCGTGCCGACAGGGTTCCCCCCGGTCGAGTGAAGGCATAGTATCTGAGAACTTTTCATGTTCGGCCGAGTCTGAAGAGGAAAGGTGTGCCGCCGGTGGAGAATCCGACCTTCCCGTCCGAATTCCTGTGGGGTGTATCGACCTCCGCCTTCCAGATCGAGGGGGCGACCGGTGAAGGCGGCCGGGGACAGTCCATTTGGGACACGTTCACCGAAACGGAGGGAAAGATCGCGCGGGCTGAGCACGCCAAGGTAGCGGCCGATCACTTCCACCGCTACTCCGAGGACATCGCGCTGATGGCCGAACTCGGCGTCGGCGCCTACCGCATGTCCTTCGCCTGGCCCCGGATCCAGCCCGACGGCGACGGCAAACCCAACGCCGAAGGCCTTGCGTTCTATGACAAATTGCTCGATGAGGTCTGCGCCGCCGGGATCGCGCCGACCGGGACGCTCTTCCATTGGGACCTCCCGCAGGCCCTCGAAGACAAGGGCGGCTGGCTCGCTCGCGACACCGCCGAACGGTTCGGGGAGTACGCCGCCATCGTGGGCGAGCGGTTCTCCGATCGGGTGAAAATGTGGATCCCGCTCAACGAGCCCATGGTCATGTCGATCTTCGGCTACGCGATCGGCGAGTACGCGCCCGGCAAGACACTCCTGCTCGACGCCTTGCCCACCGCGCACTACCAGAATCTCGCGCACGGTCTCGCGGTCCAAGCGCTGCGCGCGGCCGGTGCCCGGAGCGTCGGCACGGCCAACAATCATTCGCCGATCTGGCCCGCCACCGATTCGCCGGAGGACAAGGCCGCGGGCGAATGGATCGACGCCCTCATCAATCGCACTTACGCGGATCCGGTGCTGCTCGGCCGATATCCCGAACAAGTAGTCGCGCATCTCCCGGCGGGTTTCGCCGACGATCTGCCGACCATCGCGCAGCCCCTCGACTTCTACGGGGTGAATTACTACGAGCCGCAAGGCGTCGCCGCGCCCGGCGAAGGCAATCCGCTGCCCTTCGAGCTTCGCGCGATCGAGGGATATCCCATGACCACCAACGATTCGCCGATCGTCCCGCACGGGCTGCGCGATCTGCTCGTCGGCTTCCACGAGCGCTACCGTGAGCACCTTCCGCCCGTCTACATCACCGAAAACGGCTGCAGCTTCGACGACGTCGTCGCCGAAGACGGCCACGTCCACGACCAGGAACGCATCGACTTCCTCGACAGCCACCTGGTCGCGGTGCGCGAAGCGATGGACGCCGGCGTCGACGTCCGCGGGTACTTCGTCTGGTCGTTGATGGACAACTTCGAATGGTCGAAGGGCTACCAGCCGCGGTTCGGGCTGGTGCACATCGACTACGAGACACAGAAGCGCACGCCGAAAGACTCCTTCGGCTGGTACCGGGAACTGATCCGCCATGAGTGAGGTCCGGGATCTGCCCGAGGCGCTCGCCGAGCCGGTCGCCAGGGTCCGCGCGGGGTGGATGAGCCTGCTGTTCTTCGCGAACATCGCGCTCTGGCTGGGCGTTTACGCGCCCATCCAGGTGCTCCTGCCCAAACAGGCCGAACTGCTGGACGCCGCCAGCAAGGAAGCCGTGTTCAGCCTGGTCACCGGCATCGGTGCGGTCGTCGCGCTGATCGCCAACCCGGCCGTCGGCCTGCTGTCCGACCGGACCTGTTCCGCTCGCGGCCGTCGTCATCCGTGGACGGCGGCCGGCGCCGCGGTCGCCGCCGCCGGACTGCTCGTCCTCGCGTTCGCGCCGAACGTCGCGGTCATGGTGCTCGGCTGGTGTCTGGTCCAAGCGGGACTGAACGGGATGCTCGCGATGCTGGTGTCGGCCATCGCCGACCGGGTGCCCGTACCCCAGCGCGCCCAGGTCGGTGGCCTGGTCGGCATCGCCCAGATGCTCGGGACCGTGCTCGGCGCGGTGGTGGTCGTGGTGATGCTCGACCTCGCCGGACTCCCGCTGGGCTACGCGGTGTGCGCGGCCATCGTGCTGGCGGGCGCGGCGGCGTTCGTCCTGCGCACGCCGGACGCGCGGCTGCCGGTCGCGTTCCGGCCGTCGGCCAGGACCCGGGACGTACTCGCGAATCTGTGGATCTCCCCGCGCAGGCATCCGGACTTCGCCTGGGCGTGGGGCTGCCACTTCATGATCAACCTCGGCAACGCCTTCGGGACGCTGTACCTGTTGTTCTTCCTCAAGGACGCGGTGCACTACGAAGATCCGGACACCGGGCTGCTGATCATGATGGGCCTCTACGGCGCGGCGCTCGTCGTCGGCGCGCTCATCGCCGGGCACTTCTCCGACAAGACGGGACGCCGGAAACCCTACGTCCTCGCGGCTTCGGCGGTGATGGCCGTCGCCGCCCTGCTGCTGGTGGTCTGGCAGAACTGGACGGCCGCGCTCGCGGCGTCACCGTTGCTGGGAGTTGGTTTCGGCGCGTACATGGCCGTCGCGCTGGCGATGCTCACGCAGGTGCTGCCCACCGCGCAGGATCGGGCGAAGGATCTCGGCGTCATCAACATCGCGAACTCGCTGCCACAGGTGGTGGCGCCGATGCTGACCGCGCCGATTTTGGCCTACCTGGGCGGATATCCGAGCCTTTTCGCGGCTTCGGCGCTGTCCACCGTCATCGCCGCGGTACTGGTCACGCGGGTGAAGGGCGTCAGCTGAAGGTTGGAGACCGCGGACCGGTGCCGGTCGGGGGAGGGGAGTGCAACGGCACCGGCCCGCGGGGTTCGGGGGATGGCAGCGCGCTCCGGGGCAGGTATCGCGCTGCATTTGTGATCATCAACCTAGCGACCGATTACTGCCTTCGCTAGGTGTTCTGCCGATAATTTTCGATTAATCGCGGTGGGGACCGGAGTGATTACCGAGAGCGGTTCGTCGCGTTCGGGGGTACGCGCGAACCGCCGCCGGCGAAGGCGAGATCGTGGCGTGGTTGCCGAGGGGGCTGCTCGGACCGCCGGTCACTCGCCTGGCTTTCTCAAGCGTGCACGCCGCCGATGGCGGCACGACGCGGGTTGACCAGAGCGTGCCTGCCGGTGGTTTCGGCCGGGCTCACCCCGCGGCTCTGCCCAGGGACGCGGCGGCTTTCGCGCCGGTGGTCCTGGGTGGCCGCGATCTGCTGGGGGGCGAGGCCGCCGGCGACCAGGTGCTCGTGCGCGACCTGCCATACCGAGCAGGGGGCCTTGCACTTGTGCCAGCGGGTCGAGCAGGTGGGGCAGTCCCCGCGCTCGTCGGGCTCGTGCGCCTGGAGCATCGCGCGCCAGCCTTCGGCGAGCCGGGGGAGCTCCGAGCGGGCGACCGAGACGAGCGACTGCGCGTCGGCCCGGTTCGCGAGATCGGAGAGCATGTCGAGGCGTTCCCAAACCGCGTTGCGGAGAACTTGCCCTAGGACCTGATCCACGGAGAACTCACCGTTACCTTTCCGCCATTTTGGCGGCTTCGTTGAGCGCTGCCCTGAGCTGTCCGAGCTGGCCGGACGTCAGGCGCGCGGTCTCTCCTGGCGGCGAGACGAGAACCACCTGGTTGTCTTCGACGAACACGGTGACGGCGCGTTCACGGCTGATGAGATCGCCGCACTGCACCCGCCAGACCAGCTGTCCGCCTTCGTAACGGCGCACACTCGCGGTACGGGGGTCGACCGGGGCGGAAGGGGAGACCGGACGGTTCGCGCCGGGGGCGACGGCGACCGTCTGCTGACCGGCGGGGCCGGCCGCACGCAGGTGGCGCGTGGCCATACCGGGCCGTCCCGCGGTGATGGAGCCTGTTGCGATCGAGTCCACGAACTCCACTGGCTCTTCTCCGCTCTCTCGTTCCACGTCGTCTTCGTATCCGCGTGTCCGCACCTGTAGGGGGTTCGGAGACTTGGTAGCTCTCCGTGATCGCGGCCGGTGGCCGGTCGGTCACGGAGATCTGACAACTACAGTGATGTGAAACCGAGTGCGATAGAAGGTCGAACCGCCGTCATAGCGGTGACCGGACGAGGTTTCACGGTAAGCGGTCAAACGACTTCTGCCGGGCCGATCACGACGGGCGATCCGGTGTTTCGCACGGTTGAATAGGTGTGCCTACGCTGTTTCTCGACCCCAACGGAACTGTGAGGGGGCGCAATGGACGCCAGTATCGGTGGCGGCGCTGTCGCCGGCTCGGACGCTGCAAGCGGTTCGGGTCGCCAGAGTCACCCCGTGCCACCGGATGCCTGGGAGCAGCCGGAGATGCGAGCCGCACTGGCCACACGGGAGATCTCGTCCGTGTACCGGCTGTTGCGCAAGCACGGTGTTTCGCAGCGTCAGATCGCCGCGATGACCGGCCAGTCGCAGTCCGAGGTGTCCGAGATCCTCAAAGGTCGCCAGGTGATGGCGTACGACGTGCTCACCCGCATCGCTGACGGCCTTGGTGTCCCCAGGGGATACATGGGTCTCGCCTATGACGAGGCGACAGCGATAAAGGTCGTCGGTGCTGCCGACGGCCAGCAGGCGGAGGAGGACGAGTCCGTGAAGCGACGGAGGTTCCTCGCACACGCCGCCCAGGTCACGATGGGTGCGGCGGTGTTCGGCCCGGAATCGGGTACGTGGTCGGCGGGACCGGCGAAGACGCCCGCCCCCGGACGGATCGGCATGACCGACGTCCGCCAGGTGGAAGCCGCGACCAGAGCCCTCCGTTCCCTCGACTACCAGTACGGCGGCGGTTTCTGCCGCGACGCCGTGGTCGCCCAGCTGTCCTGGGGACAGCAGATGCTCGAGTCCACCGGCACCGAGCCGGTCAAGAACCGCCTGTACGTCGCCCTCGCCGACCTGCACAGCCTGGCGGGCTGGACCTCCTTCGACACCGGCCTCATGGATTCCGCGCGCGGACATTTCGCGAACGCGCTGGACCTGGCCAAACAGGGCGACAACCACCCGCTGGTCGCGAACGTCCTCTACCGGATGGGCCGCGTCTACCTGCACCAGGACGCCCCGAACGACGCGCTGAAACTGTTCCAGCTCGGCCAGATCGCCGCCCAGGAATCGGGCTCCGAACTGGCGGTCGCCGTGCTCTGCGCCAACGAGGCCTGGGCCTACGCGATGATGGGCAACGAGGAGCAGGCCGTGAAGCTGCTCGGCCGGAGCAAGGACGAGTTCGCCCGCGCCAACCTCGCCGAGGCCGAATCCTGGGTCAAGTTCTTCACCGAGACCGACGTCTACGCCATGATCGGCACCGTGCACACCGTGCTCGCGGCGAAGAACGCCGAGCACACCAAGTACGCGATCCCGGCGCTGACCAAGGCCGTCGAGTCCTACACGGACGACATGGCCCGCAGCAAGACGTTCATGCTCAGCGCCCTGGCCACGAACCACCTGCTCGAAGGCGATCTCGACCATGGCGCCAAGGTGGGCTCGAAGGCCGTCGACTGTGCCGAGGGCATCAAGTCCGAGCGGGTGAAGGACCGCATGCGGCCACTGCAGGTCGAGGCGGAGCGCCGCCGGAACAACGCGGACGCCCGTGACCTCGCCGACCGCCTCAACTCCTTCTACGCCGCCTGAGCCGACCGGTCCGGGCCGGTTCACGCCCGCCATCCTGCGCGACGCCCTCGGGCGGACGTGCGATCTGCTGGGCGTGGACCCCGAAGGCGCCCGCCTGCTGAGGTTCACCAACAACGCCGTCTACGAGCTGGCGAGCGCGCCGTTCGTCGTCAGGATCGTCGGCTCCACCCTGCTGCGGCATCGCGTCGGCACGGTCGTGCGGGTCGCGCGGCATTTCGAACGGCACGCGGTGCCCGCCATCCGGCTCGTTCCCGGGCTCGACCAGCCGCTGCCGGTCGGCGAACATCTCGTGACGGTCTGGTGGAAGGTGCCCGAGACCGGCCGGAAGGCGAAGTCGGCCGACCTCGCCGCGCTGCTGCGCCAGGTCCACGCGCTCCCGCCGCCCGAGGGGCTCGCCGAATGGGCGCCGTTCGCCGCGGTCCGCGCCCGGGTTTCGGACGCGGAGGAGCTGGACGAGGGCGACCGGCGGTTCCTGCTCGAACGCTGCGCCGAGGTCGAAGCCGCGCTCGCGGACCTGGACTTCCCCCTGCCCAGGGGCCTCGTCCACGGGGACGCGCACACCGGGAACGTGATCCCCGGGCCGGACGGGCCGGTGCTGTGCGATTTCGATTCGTCCTGTGTCGGGCCGCCGGAATGGGATCTGACGCCGCTCGCCGTCGGCCATGAACGGTTCGGTGATCCACCGGCCCGCTATCGCGTGTTCGCGCAGCGGTACGGATTCGACGTGACGACGTGGTCCGGCTTCTCCGTACTGCGCGCGATCCGTGAACTGAAGCTCACGACGAGTGTTCTCCCCATTCTCCGCAGTCATCCCAGCGTGCGGGATGAGCTGCGAAAACGATTGAACGATCTTCGGAACGGACGCACCGGCGCACGCTGGAACCGCTATCGCTGACTCACCCGGGAAAGGCATCTGCACGTGCATTCGCCGACGGCGAATGACCGTTCGTCGCTTGTCCGAATTCGTCGATCAAACGGTGACGAATTCGCCCGGGCTAATCACTTCTCTCGGCCCAATGCTCCCCCGAATGTGCAAGTTGCAGCTACGCTGAGTCATTCGCATCGGCGCGTTCACTCGGTCGCTGAGTACCGATCGGTGCCGTGGGGTCACAGCTGTTCGAGCCGCGTGCGCAGAGCGTCAGCCTCCGGGCGGCCCAGGCCGACCAGGATGGGCAACGCCCGGTCGTAGTGCCGCCTCGCTTCGTCGGTGTTCCCTTCTGCCTCGGCGACCTCGCCGAACGCGGCCAGTGCCCTGGCCACCTCGAACCTCGACCCGCTGGCCTCCATCGTGGCCAGCGACGCTTCGAGTTCGGTGCGGGCGGCCGTGAGATCCCCGGTCGCGGTGAGGGCGCGGCCGAGATCGGTCCGGGCGCGGGCCACGTTGTAGGGGTCGGCGGCCAGCACTTCGCGAGCGCGGGTGAGGTGCTCGATCGCCGGTTCCGGCCGTCCGGCCTTGAGCTGGGTCGAACCGAGGTTGATCAGCGCGAGGCCGATGTCGTGCGTGCGGTTCTGGCTCTCGCTCAGGCGATGGTCTTCGGTGAACCACCGCACCGCGTCGTCGAGCCTGCCCTGTGCCAGCGCGACCAGGCCGAGGCCTTCCACCGACCGGATCTCGACGACCTCGTTGCCGGCCTTCCGTGCCGCTTCGCGTCCGGCCTCGTAATGCGAGACGGCTTCGTCGTACCGGCCGGTGCCGCGGCAGGCGGCGCCCGCGCGGTTGTGCATCAACGCCTCCGCCGACGCGTTGCCCCACGCCCGCGCGCAGCGCACACCGGCCTGGCTCACCTCGAGGAAATCCGGATAGTGCTTGCGCAGCAGGAAGAGCGGCCACATCGCGGCGGCGAGCTGCCAGCCCAGTTCGGGCAGCTGCCAGGTTTCGGCGGTCTTGACGGCGGCGATGAGGTTCTCGCGTTCCAGTTCGAGCCAGGCGAGTTCCTCGTCGGAGGACGCGAACGACATCGGCGACGGTGGCCGGTACTCGTAGCGGTACGGGATCGGGTCCTGGTCGGGGACCGTCATGGCGGTGGTCTTCGACGCGGTGAAGAGGTACCACTCGAGCATGCGGCGCACCGCGATGTCGCGGTCGTACTCGTTGCCCGCCGTCTTCTCCTTGGCGTGCAGGCGCGCGAGGTCGTGGAAGGTGTACCGGTCGTCGCCGCGGTCGATCAGCAGTCCGACGTCGACGAGCTGGTCCAGCAGGTCTTCGGCGACCTCCTCGCGGACGGCGATCGACGCGGCGGCCACACCGACGCCGAAATCGGGGCCGGGGTGGAGCCCGAGCGCCGCGTACAGCGCGGCCGCGTCCGAGGGGAGCTCGTCGTAGGAGAGGTTGAAGCTGGCTTCCACCGATTGCGCCTCTTTCGTCGACAGCGTGGCCAGTCGACGATATTCCTTCCCCAGTTCGGTGGCGATCTTCTCCAGCGACATCTTCGGCCGTCCGGCCAGCTTCGCGCTGACTGTGGTGAGGGCGATCGGCAGCCCGCCGCACAGCTCGGCGATGTCCCGCGCCCGCGCGGCTTCGGCGCCGACTCGCTCCGCGCCGACCGCCCGGCCCAGCAGTTCGGCGCTGTGCGCGGAACCGAACGGCGCCAGCTCGACCAACCGCGCGCGATGTTCGGTCTGGAGCCTGCCCAGACGGCGTCGCGAAGTCACGATCACGAGGCTTCCCCCGCCGGCGGGCAGCAGCGGAAGCACCTGTTCGGTCGATCCCGCGTTGTCGAGCAGCACGAGCAACGGCCGTTCGGCGGTCGTCGTGCGGTACAGCGCGGTGAGTTCCTCGACGTCCGAGGGCAGCCCCTCCGGCGGAACGCCCAATGCGCGAAGGAACCGGCCGAGCGCTTCGCTCACCGAAAGCGGACCGTTGGTGCTGAACCCGCCGAGGTCCGCCCAGAGGTGCCCGTCGGGGAAGCGGTCTCCGAGTTGTCGGCCCCACGCGGTGGCCAGCGCGGTCTTGCCGATCCCGCCCTGGCCGCTGATCAGCTGCACGGCCGGACCGTCGGTGTCGTGCTGGGCCAGCAGCTTCTCCAGCAGCGCGAGTTCGGCGGTGCGGTTGGTGAAATGCGCGGGTGCGGGCGGAAGCTGACGCGGGCCCGAACTCACCTGCCGGGTGAGCCTGACCGCCGATCGCTGCCGCGGTACCTGTGGCGTGCTGACTTCACTTTCACCCGGCAACGGGCCGCCCATCAACCATCCCCTCTTCGGGTTAACCCCAGCGAACGCGTAGAGCATTCCGGTGGAGCCCCGCGGAGGACAGCGAAACGGGTCAAATGCGGCCGGATGGAGCAAGGTGTGTAACAGCTTCCGAAAAGTCGCGCGGACGATGTCGAGAACAGACCGGCGGCCGCGTCCCCGGGGCGATCGCGGCCGGAGTGGCCGCGCCTGCCGGGAGGACAAGTCATGCGCAAGCTCATCGTTCAGCAGTGGGTCACGGTCGACGGCATCGTCGCGGAGGAGGACGGCGGCCTGAGCTTCGTCTCGGGAGAGCCCTTCTCCGAGAAGACCGAGCCGGCGTTCAAGGCGAGCGTGATGGGGCTCGTCGATGCGGTCGACACGATGATCCTGGGCGCGAACACCTACGCCATGGCCAAGGACTACTGGCCTTACGCCGAAGAGCAGGGTGAATACGGCGAGAAGGTCAACGGTCTCACCAAGTTCGTCGCCTCGTCCGAACTGGAGGACGCCCCTTGGGGAGGCTTCCCCGCCGCGACCGTGACGCGCGACGCGGCCGCCACCGTCCGCGAACTCAAGGCACAGAGCGGCAAGGACCTGTGGCTGTGGGGGAGCCTGACGCTCATGCGGTCGCTGCTGGACGCCGGTCTCGTCGACGAGTTCCGGCTGATGGTCAGCCCGGTGTCGCGCGGCAAGGGGACGCGCCTGTTCGAGGACCGGCGGGACCTGAAGCCGATCGAGGCCACCGCGTTCGAGAACGGCGTGGTGATCCTGCGGTACGCGGTGAAGGCCTAGGTCGTCGGAACGACCGGGGCTCGCGTGAGGACCACGGCGAAGCCGAACGCGAGCCCCATCACCGTCAGTTCCAGCGTCGCCCACGCGGCCAGCGCGGTGCGGTTGTGCCGCACGATCTGCGGCATCAGCTTCCAGCGCGTGTACGCGCCGAGGCTCGCGATCACCCCGGTGCACAACAGCTTCAACAGCACCAGCTGCCCGTACGGCGTGGTGAAGACGCCTTCCCAAAACCCGAGCGACGGGTTGAGCGAGATCTCGATCAGCCCGTTGAACAGCCCGGTCGCCGCGCCGAGGATCAGGCAAAGCGTGGCCAGTTTGGAGAACCGCGGCAGCGCGTGCGCCAGCAGCGTCCGGTTCCCGACCAGCAGCACCGCCATCGCGCCGAGCCCGCCGGTCCAGGCGACGGCGCTCATCACGTGCAGTTCCATCGAGATCATCGTGTAGTCGTGGTAGTTCCAGTTCGACGCGTGCCCGGTGACCGGCAGCGGCAGCAGCGCGAACAGTCCCAGCCCGACGCGGACCTCGGCGGGCACCTTCTCGCCGTGTTTCAGCGCGAGGATCCCCAGTCCGGCGTGCAGCAGGGCCAGGACCGCGACGATCAGCAGCGCCTTCCCGGCGCCGACGTCGGCGATGTAGCTCCCGACGTCCGACATCGACAGCGTGCTGGAACCCGGCCGGTATTCGGCGGTCTGCAGGATCAGCGCGACGAGCGCGGTGGTCGCCCAGACCAGCGCGGCCGCGACGCTCGCGGGCCGCGCGATCCGCATGATCGGCTCGGAGAGCTTCGGCCGGTCGTAGCCGACCAGTACCGAAAGCAGCGCCAGCCCGATCGTCGCGACCGCCGAGATGTCCAGCAGGACCCGCACGATCGGGATCGAGACCGAGACCACCTCGCTGACCTGCGCGACCCCGGGCACCGGGGCGGTCGCCGTCAGCGCGACACCGATCAGGGCACCGACGATCCCCGCCGTCACCACACAGAACAGGACGGCGACGCGGGCTCGCGAGGTGGTCTCGGCCTGGGTCATGAGCCGCTCTTCTCCTTGTCACCGGCGCCGGTGCGCAGTGCGACGGTCAGTCCGACGGCGAGCAGCACGACGGCGCCCGCGATCCACACCCAGATCGGCACGCCGGACGAGCCTTCGCCGCCGGTCGCCGGGGCGGTCTCGGCCTGGCCCGCGTTGCTCCGCGCGGCGTCGGCGCTCGCCGGGGTCCCGGTGCCCGCGGCGGTGAGGGTGAACGGCACCTCACCGGTCACGGAGTGCCCGTCCGCGGACAGGATCCGGTAGCCGATCTTGTACTCGCCCGCCGGGCCGAGCGGCCGCAGCGGCACGGTCACGACGCTGTCGCGGACCTCGACCTGGCCTTCGGCCCACTGGCCGCCGCCCGGTCCGACGACCGCGATCTGGTTGACGTTCGCGTTCTGGACGTACTGGTCGAACGTGAGGGTGATCTTCGCGGGCCCGGCGGCGAGCGACGCGCCCTTCGCCGGGTCGGAGGAGATCAGGACGTTGTGCGCCAGCGCCGGGGTGGCGGTGGCGAGCCACGCCACCCCGGTGATCGCCAGCGCGACGATCGCTTTACGCATTCACTTTCCTTCGGTGTCGCTCTTGCCGGAGACGGCGGTGGCGCGGCGGGCGCGCAGGGTGGCACCGGCGCCGACGCCGAGGCCGAGCGCGCCCACGACCAGGCCGGCGCCGCCGAGCCAGCGGGCGGTGTTGTCGGACGACGAAGAAGCCGCGTGCGACTCCTCGGACGCCTTCGCGTCGGTGCCGTGACCGCCACCGTGTCCGTCAGCGGTCTTCTCGGCGAGCTTCACCGTCGGCGCCGGGTGCTCCGGCTCCTCGCCGGAGGCCGGGGTCGGCTGGTTCCACTCGACGACCTTGCCGTTCTCGTAGGTCTGGGTGGCCGGGAACTCGATCGCGTCGACGTTGGTCGGGAACTGGCCCGCGCTGATCTGGAACTCCTGGAACTCGGTCGATCCGGCGGCGATCTTGGTGCCGGGTTCGGCGGTCCAGGAGACCTTGGAGACGGCTTCGGTGATCTGCGTGCCGGACGCGGTGGTCACCGGGGCGGGCAGCTTGGACTTGACGACCTCGGCCTTCCAGCCGGGAACCGGCTTGGCCCGCACCGAGCTGAGCGCGTACTCGGGTTTGACGGTGATCTCGACCTTGACCGTGCCGGCGTCCTTCTCCTCGTTGGGAACGCGGAAGAAGATCGCGCCGTAGCCGCCCTTCGACGGCTGGGGGCCGTAGACGTTGGCGGTGACGTGGGCCGAGGCGACCCCGGCGGACAGCAGGCCGGCGATACCGACGGTGGCGGCCAGGAAACCGGCGCGCTTGAAGACGTGCTTGGACACGAAAACTCCTGAACGTGACTGGGACGGCGGGCTCGAAGGCCTCGCCGGATTGACGGGGGATGTCGTGGGTTCAGGAGAACAGCGGCGGGCCGCGCCTGCCGTGGACGCGGCGGAGGTCCACCCGGACGAGGTGACCGGGGCCCGCCGGACGGGCGAGCACCGGCGACGCCATCGCGGCGGGGACCGGGAGCGCGTTGAGGATGAAGGGGACCAGCGCGCGCAGGCAGGAGAGGATGCCGAGCAGCAGTCCGTCGGCCTTGGCCAGCAGCACCGCGGTGATCAGCGTGGCGACGACGTGCGCGACGGTCATCGCGAGCCCGCCCGAAACCGGGGCCGGTTCGTCGTGCACCACCTCGTGCGTGCTCAGCGAACTGAGCACGAGGTGCATCACGACCTGACCGGCGCCGAGATCGACGATGGTGGCCAGCGGTCCGCGGGCTTTCGAAGCGAGGAAGGCCGCGTTCCAGCCGATCAGCACGGTGAGCAACACCGTCATCGCCGTATCGGGGAGGTCGCCGTCCCCGATCATGTGAGCGGTCACGGCCAGCGCCGCGGAACTCACTCCGAGCAAGGCACCACGCACCACGCGTAACGCGCTTCGGTGATGGCCGCCTTTACTCACGGGTGAAGAGTATTCGACGTACGTCCGGGTGGTCGATCTCCTCCCGGCTGCTGAGCAGTGGGAAAGACACCGCCTGCGTTTGCCCGATCAGGCCGGATCGGGCAGGTTGGCGGGATAAAAGGCGGTAAACAGGGGTTTGACCGCGCGGGTTTTGGGTAGTCAGGCTCCCGATACAGCTACTCCGAATGGGTGAGGAGGCTCACCCGAGGCGGCGGGAGAACCAGCACGCGATGAATCTCTTCGAGTACATCTCGGATCGGTGGGACAGACTCGCCCTCCAAGGGCTCCTCCATGTCAGCGCGGTCGTGCAGTGCACGATCCTGGCCGCCGTCCTCGGCGTGGTGATCGGCGTCGCCGTCTACCGCAGCCCGATCGGTTCGGCCGTGGCCACGGCGCTGGCGAGCACGATCCTCACCGTCCCCTCCTTCGCCCTCCTGGGGCTCCTCATCCCGGTGTTCGGCCTCGGCGCGAACACCACGGTCATCGCGCTCGTGCTCTACGCGCTGCTGCCGATCGTGCGGAACACGATCGTCGGGCTGAGCGGCGTCGATCCGGCGGTCAGCGACGCGGCACGCGGAATCGGCATGAGCCGGTTCGGCGTGCTGACCAGGGTGGAGCTGCGGCTCGCCTGGCCCGCGATCCTCGCCGGCATGCGGGTCGCGACGCAGATGCTCATGGGTATCGCGGTCATCGCGGCCTACGCGAAGGGCCCCGGCCTCGGCTCGGAGGTCTTCTCCGGCCTCACCAACGCGGGGAGCACGAACTCCCTCAACCAGGCACTGACCGGGACGCTCGGCGTGGTCGTCCTCGCACTGGTCCTCGACGCCGTTTACGTCCTGATCAACCGTTTGACCGTCTCTAGGGGTGTCCGTGGCTGAGTCCGAAACCGTATCCGGCGTCGAGATCGAGCTGGAGAACGTCACGAAGCGCTACCCCGGCACCCGTGAGCCCGCGGTCGACGACTTCTCGATGGTGGTGCCCGCGGGCAAGATCGTGGTCTTCGTCGGCCCGTCCGGCTGCGGCAAGACCACGACCATGCGCATGATCAACCGGCTGATCGAGCCGACGTCGGGCCGGATCACCATCGGCGGCGACGACGCGCTGAAGCTCGACGTCGACACCCTGCGCCGCCGCATCGGCTACGCGATCCAGCAGGCCGGGCTCTTCCCGCATTTCACCGTGGCGCAGAACATCGCCGTGGTGCCCGGGCTGCTCGGCTGGGACAAGAAGAAGGTCGACGACCGGGTCGAGGAGATGATGGACCTGGTCGGGCTGGACCCGGCCGATTTCCGCGACCGGTTCCCGCGTCAGCTGTCCGGTGGGCAGCAGCAGCGGGTCGGCGTCGCGCGGGCGCTCGCGGCGGATCCGCCGGTGCTGCTGATGGACGAGCCGTTCGGCGCGGTCGACCCGATCACCCGCGGCAACCTGCAGGACGAACTGCTGCGGCTGCAGACCGAGCTGAAGAAGACGATCGTCTTCGTCACCCACGACTTCGACGAGGCCGTGAAGCTCGGCGACAAGATCGCGGTGCTGGGCAACCAGTCGCGGATCCTGCAGTACGACACCCCGGACGCGATCCTCGCGAACCCGGCCGACGACACGGTCGCCGGTTTCGTCGGCGCCGGCGCCTCGCTGAAGCAGCTGACGCTGCTGCGGGTCCGCGACGTCGAACTGAAGCAGGACGCGCTCACGGCGACGGTGAGCGAGTCGCCGTCCGAGGTGCGCGAGAAGCTGACGCAGCAGCGCAAGCATTTCGTGCTGGTGCTCGACCAGCGGCGTCGTCCGATGCGGTGGGTGCACGTCCGCGAGCTGACCAAGGCGACGTCGCTGTCCACCGCGGGCAAACCGCTGCGTGACTCGGTCAGCCTCCAGTCGACGCTGCAAGACGCGCTCGAAGCCATGCTCGCCGAGGGCGGCAGCGTCCCGGTGACCGGCGCCCGCGGCGAATACGCCGGGACGATCGAGCTCGACACCGTCATCGCGACGATCCAGCAGTTGCGCGAGGAGCACTCCGACGACAACCCGGCGGAAGGTGTGACCGCATGACGGCCGTCGATACCGGGTTCTCCACCGAGTCCTCGTCGAGAAGCGCCGAGCGGGTCCGGCTGTTCGCCCAGCCCGCGGCGGTGCTGCTGATCGTCGCCGGGGTGCTGATCTGGGTGTTCAGCAGTGACCTCACCGCGACGGAGAAGGAGACCCTCAACGCCGCCGGGCTGTTCGCCGCGTTGCGCGACCACCTGGCGATGACCGTCGTGGTCACCGCGATCGTGGTCGCCGTCGCGGTACCGCTCGGCGTGCTCGTGACGCGGCCGTGGGCGAAATGGGCGGCGCCGGTCTTCCTGGCGGTCGCGAACATCGGCCAGGCCGCGCCCGCGCTGGGTGTGCTGGTGCTGTGGTTCATCGTCACCGGCGCCACCGGCGGGCTGTGGGTCGCCGCGCTGCCGCTGGCGTTCTACTCGCTGCTTCCGGTGCTGCGGAACACGATGGTCGGCCTGCAGCAGGTCGATCCGTCGCTGATCGACGCCGGCCGCGGGATCGGCATGTCGGCCTCCGGGGTGCTGTGGCGGGTCGAATTCCCGTTGGCCATCCCGCTGATCCTGGCCGGCCTGCGGACCTCGCTGGTGCTGGCCGTCGGCACGGCGACCTTCGGCATGTTCGTCAACGCCGGCGGGTTCGGCCTGCTGATCGACACCGGCTACAAGCTCAACCTGACGAAGGTGCTGATCACCGGCTCGGTGCTCGCCGTCGCGCTGGCGCTGCTGGTGGACTGGCTCGGTGCGGTGGCGGAACAGTTCTTCGGACCGAAGGGACTGCGCTGACAATGCAACTCAAAGCGATCCTGGGCGCGGTCCTGTTGTGCGGCACGCTTTCCGCGTGCGGGCTCGAGGTCAACACCGCGCTGCCGTACAAGATCGAACCCGGTTCCATCCAGCCCGTCGAGTCGCTCAAGGGCGTCAAGGTGACGGTGGGCTCGAAGGACTTCACCGAGAACATCATCCTGGGCTACATGGCCGAGATGGCGCTTTCCGCCGCGGGCGCGGACGTCGTCGACCTGACCGACATCAAGGGCTCGAACTCGTCGCGGCAGGCGCTGCTCGCCGGCCAGACCGACGTCACCTGGGAGTACACCGGCACCGGCTGGATCAACTACCAGGGCAACGAACTCCCCGTCCCCGGCGGGGAACAGGCCCAGTACGAAGCCACGAAGGCGGCCGACGAGGCGAAATTCGGCGTCACCTGGCTGAATTACTCGCCGCTCAACGACCAGTACGCCTTCGCGGTCACCGAGGCCTACGGCGCGGCGAACAACCTGAAGACGACGTCGGACCTGGCGGAGTTCCTGAAGCGGAAACCGGACCAGAACGTGTTCTGCCTGGAGACCGAATTCACCAGCCGCCAGGACGGTTTCCCGGCCGCCGTGCGGGCGTACGGGTTCCAGAATCCGGTGATCAAGAACTTCGGCATCGGGACGATCTACTCGGCCGTGGCGAGCGGGACCTGCCCGATCGGCGAGATCTTCACGACCGACGGCCGGATCGCCGGGCTGAACCTTCGCGTCCTCGAAGACGACAAGAAGGCGTTCCCGCAGTACAACGCCGTGCCGACGTTGCGGACGGAATTCCTGAACCAGCACCCGGAACTGCGCGGACCGCTGGAAACCGTCGCCGCCGCCCTCGACAACAAGCAGATGATCGAGCTGTGCAAGCAGGTCGACGTCGACGGTCGTGACCAGGGCGAGGTCGCCTACGAATGGATGAAGAAGAAGGGTTTCATCTCCTAGCCCCGGATATGTCATGAAAGGGCCGTTCAGGACGAAATATGTCCTGAACGGCCCTTTCATGACATCCGGTGAGGCTCAGATCCCCAGCCGGTGCAGCAGCTTCCCCTCCAGCTGGTCCAGCTCCCCGGCCACGGCCCGGTGCGCCGCCTTCCGCCGCGCGGCGGGCATCCGCTCCGAAGCGCGAACGGTCGCCGAAAGCTGCTCCAGCGTCCCCTGGGTGTCCTTCGCGAAGGCCGCGTCGGCGTCTGTCGCCTTCGCGGACCTCTTCAGCTCCGCGAGCCCCTGCGTCAGCCCCGCGATCCGCGCGTGCAGCGCGGCGCCGCGTCCGCTGAACTCGCCGAGCTGGTCGACGGCGACGCCGAGCTTCTTCGCTTGATAACGGTCGTATAGCTCTCGTGCGGCGCCCGCCGCTCGAACGGCGTACGGCGCGATCACCGGCAGTACGGCCGGTCCGACCACTTTGGCCACCGCGACGGCGTTCTTCGCCTTCTTCGGGGTAAACCTGCCTTCGCCCTCGACGGCTTTGGCCTTGCGCGCCATGGCACCTCCCACGCTGTGTCACTGACGAACTTACTGGTCCCCGATGTGGCGGGCATGTCGGCTTGCCGGTGGCCTTCTAGAGTGTTGTCCGTGAGTAACGAGGTGCTACTGGATGCGGGAGCGGTGAGCCGCTGCCGGCGTCGCGTGCACCTGGAACACGATCCGGCGATGCGCGAGGTCCCGCTCGCCCCGCCCGACCCCGCCGCACAGCAGCGGATCGCCGACGCCTCAGCACATCGCGACGCGATCGTGCAGCGGCTCATGGAAGCGACCGGACCCGATGCGACCTGGGTCAAGATCCCTCGCGACCTCCCGGCCGCCGAGCGCGTGCAGCTCACCGAAGAGGCCTTCGCCGCCGAAGCGCGCTACATCTGGGGCGCGCTGCTCCCGGTGGATCGCGCCGGTCATCGGCGTGGCGGCTCCGAACTCCTGGTCCACACCGGCGACGGCTACGTGCCGGTGCTGGTCGTGCGGCACCGCATCACCGATCGCGGCGCGGGCGCGCCGACCACCGTGATGACCGACCTCGATCCGGCGAACCGGATGCCCGACACGGCGCGAAAGGTCCGCTCGCAGCCGCGCGACCAGATGCGGCTCGCGCACCTCTATCGGATGCTCGAAGCGCTCGGAAAGCACGAAGGACACCGCGCCGTCGGCGGCGTCATCGGGCTCGACGCGGACGTCGTCGTCTGGCACGACCTGTCCGCGGCCACCTGGCCCGGTGGCCGAAGCGCGCTGACGGAGTACCAGAGCCGCTTCGCAGACAGGCTCGCCATCGCGACCGCCGCCGCCGAAGGGGACGAACCGCTCGCCGAGCCTTCCCGCGTCCTCGAATGCCGACGTTGTCCTTGGTGGCCGACGTGCGAGGTCGTGCTCACCGAAACCCGCGACGTCAGCCTGGTCGTCCGCGGCGAGGACGCGATGGAGCTGCGCCGCGCCGGGGTGTCCACAGTGGACAAGCTGGCCGCGCTCGATCCGGCCGACGAGCCCCCGCCGATGAACTGGACCGGTGGCACCTTCGCCGACTCGATCATCCTGGCGCGCGCCTGGCTCGCCGATCTCACGATGGTGCGCAAGGTCGACCGCGTCGAGGTCCCGCGCGGCGACGTCGAGGTCGACGTCGACATGGAGAGCTTCGGTGATTCCGGCGCGTACCTGTGGGGTTCGCTGCTGACCGGCGCCGACATCGGCATGGAGCAGGGCTACCGGGCGTTCGCGACCTGGGAGCCGCTGCCGACCGCCGACGAGGCCCGGTCGTTCGCGGAGTTCTGGGCCTGGTTCACCGAAGTCCGCGAGCGCACGCTCGCCGCGGGCCTGACCTTCCGCGCCTACTGCTACAACGCGCTCGCCGAGAACCGCTGGCTCTTCGGCTCCGCGAGCCGGTTCGGCGACTACCCCGGTGTCCCCAAGAAGGCCGAGATCGCGTCCTTTGTGGACTCCGAGGAGTGGATCGACCTCTTCCGCAGCGTCACCGACCAGTTCCTGTGCTCGCACGGCAAGGGACTCAAGGTCATCGCCCCGGTCGCCGGGTTCGCGTGGCGCGATCCGGAAGCGGGCGGCGAAGCGTCGATGCGGTGGTACCGCGACGCCGTCGGTATGGACGGCGGTGTCCCCGACGACGTCCAGCGGGAGCGCCTGCTGCGCTACAACGAGGACGACGTCCTGGCCACGCACGCGCTGCGGAACTGGATGACCGACCACGCGCAGACGTCCGTGCCGTACATGAACGACCTCTGATCCCGACTCCCGCCGAGCTTGCGATCACTCGCGGCTCTGTGGATACTCGTGGACGAGTACTCGTCTACGAGGAGGCGCGGTGAAGCGGCGCAAGGTCGGGAATCTGCTGGCGCTGGCGATCCTGTCCACGCTGAACGAGCGTCCGATGCATCCGTACGAAATGGCCTCGGTCCTGAAGAGCCGCGGCAAGGACCGCGACATGGGGATCAAATGGGGTTCCTTCTACACGGTCGTCGGCAACCTGCGGAAACACGGTCTCGTCGAGGCCGCGGAGAGCGGTCGCGACGGCGCCCGACCCGAGCGCACGGTGTACCGGATCACCGACGCCGGACGTGACGAAATGCTCGACTGGCTGCGTGAGCTCCTGGGCGAGCTCGCGCCGGAGGAGCCGAAGTTCGTCGCCGGGCTGTCGGTGATGGGGTGGCTCGGGCCGGACGAGGTGGTCGCCCTGTTCCGCACCCGGCTGGCGGCGCTGGAGGAGGACATCGCCTCGACGCGAGCGGAGCTGGCACGGCTCCTCGAAGAGATCCCGCGGCTGGTGCTGCTCGAAACCGAGTACCACCTGGCGATCCGGGTCGCCGAGGCCGAATGGGTCCGCTCGATCCTCGGGGAACTGACTTCCGGCTCGATGCCGGGGCTCGCGCAGTGGCGGGCCATGCTGGCGGAAAGGGGGAGTACCCGCAGTTGAAAGAGCCCCGGCGAGGTGTTGCAGCACCCCGCCGGGGCGACGATCCCGCAACCGGAACCCGGCCACGAGACGGCACTTCGAGGATAACCGGGCTCCGGGCGAACAACCTGGAGAGACATGTCGAACATCAAGGACAGGAAACGGTTCAAGATCTTGCCGGAGATGGGCGGCGCGCTGGCGCGCAACTACGCCCGGCAGCGCGGTACCGGCCCGCAGCTCGAACACTGGCGGCAGCAGGCGCGCGAACTCACCGCGGACCTGCCGGAAGGCGCGAAGATCCTCGAGGTCGCCTTCGGCCCCGGCTACTTCGCCGTCGAACTCGCGCGGCTCGGGTTCTCCGTCACCGGCCTCGACGTCGCACCGACGTTCGTCGAGATCGCGAGCGAATACGCGCGGACTGAAGGCGTCGAGGTCGCGTTCCGGGAGGGCGATGTCGCGGCCATGCCGTTCGACGACGAGTCGTTCGACTTCGTCGTGTGCCAGGCGGCGTTCAAGAACTTCGTGTGGCCGGTGAAGGCGCTCGACGAGATGTACCGCGTGCTGCGCCCGGGCGGGACGGCCGTGGTGCAGGACATGAACCGCGACTCGACCGATGGCGACATCGTGCGCGAGGTGGAGAGCATGAAGCTCGGGAAGCTGGCGGCACTCGGTGTGCGGCAGGCGCTCACCGGGCTGCGGCGGCGGGCGTACACGCCGGTCGACTTCGGCGGGCTGGTCGCCGAAACCGCGTTCCGGACGGGTGAGATCACTGCGTCGGGCATCAGCCTGGACGTTCGCCTCACCCGCCCCTGAAATGTCATGAAAGGGTCGTTCCTGACGTTTTCCGTCAGGAACGACCCTTTCATGACATCCGTCAGCGAGGAGCCATGCGCAGCGAGCCGTCCATCCGGATGACCTCGCCGTTCAGGTAGTCGTGGTCGATCAGCGACAGCGCGAGCTGCGCGTACTCGTCCGGCCGCGCGAGCCGCTTCGGGAACGGCACGCCCTCGGCCAGCGAAGCGCGGAACTCCTCGCTCACCGTCGCCAGCATCGGGGTGTCGACGATGCCCGGCGCGATGGTCAGCACGCGGATCCCGTGCGACGCGAGGTCGCGCGCGGCGGGCAGGGTCATCCCGACGATGCCGCCCTTGGACGACGAGTACGCGACCTGCCCGATCTGGCCGTCGAAGGCGGCGACCGACGCGGTGTTGATGATGACGCCGCGCGCGTTGTCGGCCAGCGGCTCGGTCTTCGCGATGGCCTCGGAGGCCAGCGTCAGCACGTTGAAGGAGCCGATCAGGTTGATCTGGACGACCTTCGCGTACAGGGCGAGGTCGTGCGGGCCCTTCTTCGAAAGGATCCGCGCGGACGGCCCGATCCCGGCGCAGTTCACCACGGTCCGCAGCGGCACCCCGGACTCGGCCGCGGTCGCGACGGCGGCGCGTACCTGCTCCGGGTCGGTCACGTCCGCCTCGACGTAGGTGATGCCCTCGATCTGCTCGGCGTTGGCGATGGCGCCGGCGAGGTCCAGCGCGAAGACCCGCGCGCCCTTCGCGGCGAGCGCCTTCGCGGTCGCGCCGCCGAGCCCGGACGCGCCACCCGTGACGAGCGCCGCGGTATCGGTGATCTGCATGTTCTCCCTTTCGTCGGCAACCGTTCATAGGTTAACGCTCGTTCGCATCGGGCCCAGGTGGGATGGCTCACTCCGGTGCGAAGCATGTCGTGAGGAGTATTCGGGCCTGAAGCATTCCGTTCGCTCGGAGGTCAACTCCGGCTGTCACCTTCAGCAGCATGAGCGCTGCTCGGATCGTGGTGGTGGGGACCGGTTACGTCGGATTGACCACGGGGGCCTGCCTGGCCGGCCTGGGGCATCGAGTCACTTGCGTCGATGTCGACCAGGCGAAGGTCGCAAGGCTTTCCGCCGGACGGGTGGACATCCTGGAGCCGGGATTGTCCGAGCTGGTGTCGAGGGGGCTGACCAGCGGGAGACTCGAGTTCGTGGTCGGCGCGCGCGACGCCGTTCGCGACGCCGAGGCCGTTTTCCTTTGTGTGCCAACGCCGATGGGCGCGGGCGGCTCGGCGGACCTGAGGGCGGTCGAAGCCGTGACCGCCGAGATCGGCGACGTCATCCCGCCGGGCTGCGCGCTGATCACCAAATCGACCGTTCCGGTGGGGACGTCGAAGCGCATCCAGGCGATGCTCGGCCGCACGGACGTGCCGGTGGTGTCGAACCCCGAGTTCCTGCGTGAGGGCACCGCGGTCGAGGATTTCCTCGGCCCCGACCGGATCGTCGTCGGCTCGGACGACGTCGCGGCCGCCCGCTGGGTCGGCGATCTCTACGCCGACCTCGCCGCCCCGGTCGTCGTCGCCGACGCGGCCAGCGCGGAACTGGTGAAGTACGCGGCGAACTGCTTCCTCGCGATGAAACTGTCCTATGTGAACTCGATCGCCGAACTGTGCGAACGCCTCGGCGCCGACATCGACCTGGTCACCGAGGGCATGGGCTACGACCGGCGCATCGGCCGCTCGTTCCTCAAACCCGGACCGGGCTGGGGTGGCTCGTGCCTGCCGAAGGACACCAGCGCGCTGGTGAAGGTCGCCGAGTCGGTGCAGTACGACTTCACGCTGCTCACCTCGGCGATCGAGGAGAACATCGCGCAGCGGGACCGCATCGTCGCGAAGATCGCCGGCGCCGTCGGCGGCACGCTCGCCGGTTCGCGGATCGGCGTCCTCGGGCTGGCGTTCAAAGCCGGGACGAACGACCTGCGCGACTCGCCCGCCCTCGCGGTCGCGTCCGTGCTGGGCGCGCTCGGCGCGGAACTGACCGCCTACGACCCCGCCGTCGGCGGGCACATCGACGGCATGACCGTGGTCGACGACCCATACCAGGTCGCGAAGGCGGCCGACGCCGTCGTCGTGCTGACGGAATGGGACGAGTTCAAGCGGCTCGACTGGACCTACATGGCCGAGCAGATGGACGGCGATTCGGTCGTCGACACGCGCAATCTCCTCGATCCGCACCAGATCCTGGACGCGGGCCTGTCGTGGCAGGGGGTCGGGCGGCCGCGGGCGGCGCTGCGGCGGAAGGTCGCCGTTTCATGACACCAGTGAAACGAGCTTGAGCAGCCCGTCCACGACCTCCTCGGCCGTCGGGCCGTTCTCCGGATCGAGCATGTGCTGCAGCATCACGCCCGAATTCAGGGCCGTGGCGACCGCGCCGATCCGGCGTTCGTCCGCCTCGGTGAGGGTGTCCTCGTCGATCCCGAGGATGCCCGCCGCCATCCCCCGGCGGCCCTCGCGCTGCGCGGCGGCGAGCTGTTTCCGCAGCTCAGGGTGATGCTCGGACTGCACGAACGCTTCGATCGAGGCGATCCACAGCTGGCGGTTGCGCCCGTACGAGTCGATCATCGCGCGCCACGAAGCCGCGTACTGCTCGGACGGTGACGCGTTGGGGTCGACAGCGCCCCGCATCTCGGCCTGGATCTCCTTGCCCCAGTCGTCCATCGCCTGGGAGAACGCCGTGAGCAGCAGGGCTTCGCGCGATCCGAAGTGGTAGCCGATCGCCGCGTGGCTGACTCCCGCCGCCGTCGCGATATCCCGCACCGTCGTGCGTGACCAGCCCTTTTCCTTCAAACACTCGATGGCGCCCGCCATCAGGTCCTCGCGATTACCCATGCCCGCGATCCTAGACCACGCGGTTTATCCGTTTGGTTTGACCAAGCGGCTTGACCAAGCGTGCAAATCTGCCGTACGGTCACTCCCATCACCACGAACCCAGGGAGCAAGCCATGACGACCACCGTTCTGATCTCCGGCGCCGGCATCGCGGGCCCGGCCCTCGCCTTCTGGCTGCGGGAGCGCGGTTTCGCGCCGACCGTCGTCGAGCGGGCGCCCGCTCTCCGTGAAGGCGGCAGCGCGGTCGACTTCCGCGGCGAGCAGATGACGCTGCTCGAACGCATGGGGATCCTCGAAGACATCCGCGCGAAGGAAACCGCGATGGGCGCGCAGGTCATCGTCGACACTCGGGGCAAGAAGGTCGCGCAGATGCCGTCGGTCTTCTTCAGCGGCGAGGTCGAGATCGAGCGCGGAGACCTGACGCGCATCCTCTACGACCACACGAAAGACGACGTCGAGTACATCTTCGGCGACTGGATCACCGGGCTCGACGAGGTCTCGGACGGTGTCGACGTCGGCTTCGCCCACGGCGAGTCACGCAGATTCGACCTGGTCGTCGGCGCGGACGGGCTGCACTCGGGCGTGCGGCGGCTGACGTTCGGCGACGAAGAGCTGTTCCGCACCGACCTCGGCTTCCACACCGCGGGCTTCAGCGCGCCCAATCACCTCGACCTCGACCACCTCGGCCAGATCTGCAGCGTCCCCGGCCGGACGGTCATGGTCGCCAGCGGCCGCGATCGCTCGGCGCTCAATGTCGGTTTGATCTTCGCGTCGGAGTCGCTCGAAGTGGATCGACGCGACGTCGAGGCGCAGAAGAAGGTCCTCGCCGAGCGCTACGCGGACTTCGGCTGGGAAATCCCGGCGCTGCTGGAGAGCCTCCAGGGCGCGGACACGCTGTACTTCGATTCGCTCAGCCAGATCCACCTCGACAAGTGGTCGCGGGGCCGGGTCGTGCTGCTCGGCGACGCGGCCTGGTGCGCGGGGCCGGGTGGTTCGGGCACCGGGCTGGCGATGATGGGCGCGTACATCCTGGCGGGGGAACTCGCCGCCGCGCACGGCGACCACGAGGTCGCTTTCGCGCGGTACGAAGAGAAATTGCGCGGTCCGGTGAAGATCTCGCAGAAGCAGGCGGCCGGCATCGGCACGTTCCTCGCGCCGAAGACGCGGTTCATGGTCGGCTACCGGAACTTCCTGTACCGGGTGCTGGGTTCACGGCCGATGACCAAGGTGTTCACGTGGATCACGTCGCGGGCGGCGAACGCGGCGACGCTGGAAAACTATGACGCTCCGGTGGCCGCGCGGGGATAGTTTCGGCGGGTGATGGACCAGAAGGAATTCCGCCGGGCCTGCTATGAGGCTGCCCGGAGGACGGCCGGTGCTGTGAAGGAGTTCCAGTACTCCTATTACGCGCCGAATTTCGACCAGTGCCATATCGCTTATCCCCACCGCACCGTCGCCGTGCTGTGGACGCGGGACTGGGGCAGGAACGCGACCTGGCACGGGCTCGGCATCGCCGCGACGCCGGTGGAATTCGGTTCGCTCACCTTCGTCGACGAGCCGGGCTTGCTGGCCGTGCTGAAGGAGCTTCTCCCCGCTTGCCGGGTCTTCGCCCGTGCCGAGCTGGAGGGGCCGCTTGACCAGGCCGAGTGGCCTTGGGTCGATGAAGACGACGTCAGGTACTGGCGACCTGACAACCTCGGCGAAGCCCTCTTCAACTACTGGGACTGAAAAAGTAGTTAGCAAAGCGTAGTATCACCGTCGTGTTCACGACCAGGCCGGAACTGGCCGGCACCCACGGCATGGTGGCATCGACGCACTGGCTGGCCTCGGCCACCGGCATGGCGGTGCTGGAAGACGGCGGCAACGCCTTCGACGCGGCGGTAGCGGCCGGATTCGTCCTGCAGATCGCCGAGCCGCATCTGTGCGGCCCGGCGGGGCAGGTCCCCGGCATCTTCGTCACCGCGACTGACCGGACTCCGAGAGTCCTCGCGGGCCAGGGAGTCTCGCCCGCGGCCGCGACGCCGGAGTACTTCGCGGACCTCGGGCTCGATCTGATCCCCGGCAGCGGCTTGCTTCCCGCGACGGTCCCGGGCGCGTGGGACGGCTGGCTGCTGCTCCTGCGGGATCACGGCACGAAGTCGTTGCGCGATGTCCTCGGCTACGCGATTTCCTACGCACGCAACGGGATTCCGCTGGTCAGCCGGGTCGGCGACACGATCCGCGCGGTCCAGGACCTCTTCACCGAGCATTGGCCGACGTCCGCGGCGCTCTGGATGCGGGATGGCAAGCCGGTCGAAGGCCTGCACCGCAATCCGGCGCTCGCGGACACTTGGGAGCGGCTGCTCGCCGAGGCCGAGTCGGTCGGCGGCCGCGAGGCGCAGATCGACGCCGGACGTCGCGCGTGGTCGCAGGGCTTCGTCGCCGAAGCGATCGAGGCGTTCAGCCGCAAGGCTTTCCGTGACGATTCCGGCCGCGATCACGCCGGTCTCCTCACCGGCGAGGACATCGCGGGGTGGGAAGCGACGTACGAGGACGCGCTGCAGGTCGACTTCGGCGACTGGGGCCTGGTGAAGATGGGCGCTTGGACGCAAGGCCCGGCGCTGCTGCAGCAGGCGCGGCTGCTGGACGGCCTGCGCGACGAACTGTCCTATGTGGACGGAATCCCGACCGAACGCACGGTGCACTTGGCCGTCGAGGCGGCGAAGCTGGCTTTCGCGGACCGGGAGGCGTGGTACGGCGATTCGCCCGACGTGCCGATCGATCTGCTGATCTCCCGCGAGTACGCGGACGCCCGCCGGGCCTTGATCACTGACGAAGCGTCCGCTGAACTGCGGCCCGGCGGACCCTCGCCGCGGCTGCCCGCGATCCTCGAAAGGCTGCGCGGGCTGGAATCCGGTTCCGGTGCGACGGGGGAGCCGACGGTCGGCCCGCTGGGCGAGACCCGCGGCGACACCGTGCACATCGACGTCGTCGACGCGGCCGGGAACATGATCTCGGTGACGCCGTCGGGTGGCTGGCTGCAGTCGAGCCCGACGATCCCGGAACTCGGGTTCTGTCTCGACTCGCGTGGGCAGATGTTCTGGCTGGAACAGGGTTTGCCGAATTCGCTGGCGCCACGCAAGCGGCCGCGGATCACGCTTTCGCCGTCGATGGGCCTGCGTGACGGCGAGCCGGTGCTCGCGTTCGGCACGCCCGGTGGCGACCAGCAGGACCAGTGGCAGCTGTGTTTCTGGCTGGCGCACACGCTCGGCGGGCTGAACCTGCAGGAGTCGATCGACTCACCGGCGTGGCACACCACCGCGTTCCCGAGTTCGTTCTATCCGCGTTCGTGGACGCCGCGGGAACTGGTGGTCGAGTCACGGCTCGGTCAGTCCACAATGGACGCACTTGCCGAGCGAGGGCACGCCGTCGTCGACGCCGGACCTTGGGCGCTCGGGCGGCTTTCGGCCGTGTCCCGGTCCGGCGGCGTGCTCCGCGCCGCCGCCAACGCGCGCGGCATGCAGGGCTACGCGGCAGGCCGCTGACTCTCTTGCCGTGAAGGCCTCCTTCCCTACTTTCAGGGTAGGGAAGGAGGCCTTCACGGCAAGCGGTTGTCCACAATGGCTCCCACCTGTGGACAACCCGGCTCACGTCCGCCTCCCGGCCCCCATCGGCGATAGACTGGCTTCGGGGTCGCCCCCCTGGGAGTGGTGGGGGGTGGGGAAGTGACTCAAGAGCGCGGCTGTTCCCAGAGCCAGAATTCGATGCCCTGGTTGTCCACGCACTCGGCGCTCAGGCCGTAGGGCTGCTGTTCGGTTTCGCCCGCCTGGCCGCCCTGGGCCCGGACGCGGTCGAGGGCGGCGGCGAGGTCGTCGACGGCGTACATGACCTTCCAGCCCACCTGCCGCCCCGGGCCGCCCCAAAGCCCGCCCTGCAGGCCGGAGCCTTCGACACTCCAACCGCCTTTGACCCGTCCGGGCGAGAACTGCCAGCCCAGGACGGCGCCGTAGAACGCCTTCGCGCGTTCGTCGTCCGGGACCTGGAAGGTGAAGTAGCCCGCTTCGCCGTGCCGGATCGGCGTAGCGCCGGAAGCGGGTCGAGGCGCCGCTTGCGCGACGAGCCACCGCTGGCCGTACGGGTCCTTGATCTCCCCGCTCAGCCCGTGGCCCTCGTCCGCGACGGGACGTCGCAGCTCTCCGCCCAGCTCCACGGCCCGCGCGGCCGAAGCATGCGCGTCCGCGACCTCGACCCGGATCAGCGGGCCACCGGCGGGCGCCACGACGATGCCCAGTTCGGGGAACTCCTCCGCGAACATCAGCACGCTGTCCCCGATGGCCAGTTCGGCGTGCCCGACGCGACCGTCCTCCATCACGATCGGTTCGGACCGCCGTCGCGCCCCGAACACCTCGACGTAGAAGTCGAGCGCGGCGCGGGCGTCCGTCACCACGAGGTACGGCGTCAAAGAGCGGACTTCGGCATCGGTGGTGGTGAGTGTTTCGGTCATCTCGGCTCCGTTCAGGACGGCGCGACGAAGGTTGTCGCGCAGTTCGGCGGCGAAGAGCGGGTCAGGCTCGACAGGCTGCGAGGGCGCGCGAAGCGCGTCGAATGGATCAGACATCGCGACCCTCCTTCTCCTGGTAAGCCCGCCGGAACGCGGCACGGGCCCGCACGAGCAACGCCTCCGTGGCGTGCACCGTGCGCTCGAGATGCTCGGCGACCTCCGGGACCGGGAGGCCGTCGACGTAGCGAAGCGTCAACGCGGCTTGGTGATGCGCCCCGAGCGACGCGAGCACCTCGCGTGCCAGCAGCGCGTCCAGCCGTTCGTCCCACGGATCGGTGTACTCCTCTTCGTGGACGAGCCGCAGCCCGCGTTCCTCGCGTTCCTTGCGCCGCCAGTGATCGGCGAGTTTGTGCCGGGCGACGCCGATCAGCCACCCGGTGCTCACCGGCGGCGCGAGCTCCTTGCGACAGGCCCTCACCGCGCCGAGGAACGTCTCCGACGTCAATTCCTCGGCGAGGGTGCGATCACCGCACCGGGACAGCAGGTACCCGTAGACCTCCGGCAACGCCGTCTCGTACAGCGAAAGCAGCGCGAAGGCCGGGTCCCGATGCACCCGTGGTTCCGTCACATCCCCATCGTCGCTCGGGGAGCCACAACTCCGACGGGTGAAACCGAACTTTCTCAGGCACGCGGGTCCGGCAGCCGCCGCGCCACCGTGATCACGCCGACCGTCAGCACCGCCTGGATGCCGATGACCAGCGCGAACGCGCCCTTCATCCCGAGCGGCCCGGCACCGGCGGACGCGAACAACGTCCCCAGCGTCGCGACGCCCAGCGCCATCGCGGCCTGCTGCGACGTCGTCAGCATCCCGCTGCCGACCCCGGCGATCTCCGGCGGCACCTTCGACAACACGATCCGGAACACCGTCGTCATCGCCAGTCCCTGGCCGAGACCGCACAGCAGCATCCCCGGCGCGAAATCGAGCACACCCAGGTTCGGCCATTCCAGCAGCACGGTCCCGATCAGCACCAGCAGCCCGAGCAGCTGCACCGAGAGACCGGCGGCCACGACCCGCTGCCCGAACCGCGTCACCAGGCGGCTGCTGACCAGGCACATCGCGAAGAACGCGAGCGAAAGCGGCGCCGTCACCAGGCCGGAACCGAACGGCCCCAGGTGCAGGCCGTCCTGCAACGTCACCGCGAACACGAACATGAACGCGCTGAAGCCGATGAAGAACGGCACCCCGACCAGCAGACCTTGCCGCACACTCGGCATCCGCATCACCGACGGCGGCAGCAGCGGGACACCGCCCCGGCGTTCCATCCGGCGCTCGACGTGGACGAATCCGGCCGCGGCGAACGGGAACACCACGAGCAGGGCGATCGTCCACAGTGGCCAGTCCAGCACCGGTCCTTCCGCCAGCGGGAGGAGCAGCGACACCAGTGCGATCGCCAGGAAGACCGTGCCGGGACGGTCGATACCGATCGGGTTCCGCGAACGGCTCTCCGGGATCAGCCGCCGCGCGACCACCAGTCCGGCGAGGCCGACGGGCACGTTGACCAGGAAGATCGGCCGCCAGCCGGTACCCCAGAGATCGGCGGCGACCAGCGCCCCGCCGAGGAACTGGCCCAGCACCATCGAAAGCCCGGCCGTCGCGCCGTAGAGACCGAGGGCTTTGGAGCGGCGTTCGCCGGTGGTCGCCGCCTGGATGATCGACAGCACCTGCGGCAGCATCAGCGCGGCGGCCGCCCCCTGCGCGGCCCGTGCCAGCACCAGCGTCAACGCCGTCGGCGCGATTCCGCAGAGCAGGGAGGTGAACGTGAACGCGGTCAGCCCGATCAGGAACAGCTTGCGGCGGCCGAAGGCGTCGCCGAGCCGTCCGCCGACGACGAGCAGCACGGCGTAGGCGATCCCGTAGGCCGCGACCACCAGTTCCAAGGTGGCCGACGACGTGCGGAGGTCCGCACCGATCGCGGGCAGGGCGATGTTGACGATGAAGAAGTCGATGAGCGGAAGTGCCGCCCCCAGCAGCACGGTGGCCAGGCCCGCCGAAGTCAGGGCCGGGCCGGCGGTGACGCGCGCGGGCGTCGCCGGAACTTGCGTCGGAGTCATGAGTACCACGATCAGCCGATCGCGACCCTGGTACCAGGAGTGTGTTTATCCTGGTACCACCACTACCTGGTAACCGGCTTCGAGCTCTGCGAACCTGATGAGGTGACCATGACCGTCGATTCGCGAGTGGCCGAGGTGCGGCGGCACGAGCTGGCCGCGTTCCTGCGCAGCCGCCGCGAGCGCATCACCCCGGATCAGGTCGGCCTGCCGATCAGCGGCAGACGCCGCACGCCGGGACTGCGGCGCGAGGAGGTCGCGCAGCTGGCCGGGGTCGGGGTCACCTGGTACACGTGGCTCGAACAGGGCCGCGACATCAACGCGTCCGAGCAGGTGCTGGACGCGATCTCCCGCACCCTGCGGCTGGATCCGTACGAGCACACGCATCTGTTCACCCTCGCCGGCGCGCCCGAACCGCCGCTGGAGAAGGACTGCAAGCTCCTCAGCCAGAACATCCACCGGATGATGAACAAACTGGAGCCGTTCCCGGTCTGCGTGCGCAACGCGCGGTGCGACATCCTCGCCTACAACCGTGCCTACGACTGGCTGATGGGCGGCCTCGACGACATCCCGTTCGAGGAGCGCAACACGCTCATCCAGTGCCTGACCAATCCCGAGTGGCGCCGCAGGCTCCCGGACTGGGAGCTCAACCTGCCGCGGGTGGTCGCCGGCTTCCGCGCCGCGATGGCCGAGCACCTCGCCGAACCGGCGTGGAAGAACCTGGTCAAACGCCTGCGGCAGGAGTCCGAGCTGTTCGAGCGGATGTGGAAGGAACACGACGTCTCCACCGAACGGATCGTGCTCAAGCGATACCTGCATCCCGACGTCGGCCTGCTGCGGTTCGAGTTCTCGTACCTGTACCTCGGGCGGCGTTCCGAGATCTCCCTGGCGACGCTGACCCCGGCGGACGAAGAGACCGCGGCGAAACTGCCCAGCTCCTTCTGAAGGGGGAGGCGGACCAGGCTCGCGAGGGAGCCTTTCCGCGGCGTGAACACCGACGCTGAGTGCATGACCGTAGCGATGGCTCCACCCAAGATCTCCAGCGCTCGCCTGATCGTCTGTTACGCGGCGATCCTCGGCACGCTCCCGTACCTGACGTTGAAGGCGTCCTGGGTCACCGGAGGCAGCCTCGGCCTCCGAGATCCGTCCTTTGTGGACTCGGACATGATGTTGCTGGCGAATCTGGCGACCGGCGGGATGGACGTCGTCGCGGTGGTGCTGGCGCTGGCGTTCACCTACTCCTGGGGACGGCGGATCCCCGCGCCGCTCGTCCTGTTCCCGATCTGGATCGGCACCGGGCTGCTCGCGCCGATCGTGCTGGACATCCCGGTGATCGTCGCCGACCTGTCGACCGCTCAACTGGCCGAAATGCCGCTGGAGAACTGGGTCTGGGCCGTCGTCTACGGCGGTTTCGCCTGGCAGGGGATCCTGCTGCTGACCGCGTTCGTGCTCTACGCCCGCGATCGCTGGTGGTTCGTCGTCACCGGCACCGTGAAACCGGGGACCATCGGCGCGTCGGGTGTGCTGGGCATCGTCGCCTCACTCGTCTGCGCGGCCTTCCACATGATCTGGGCGTTCGGCTCCGGCGGCATCGCCGCTCGTGGGCAGGACATCGTGATCGCCGTGCTCACCCTCCTCGCCGTTCTCGCGCTGGCGAACGTTTCGCGAGGGCGGTTCTGGCCGAGGCTGGTACTGGTGTGGACCGGCGCCGGGGCGATGGCGGGCACCGGGGCGTGGGGCCTGTTCGCCGCAGTCACCATGGGATCCGCCGATCACGCGGCGGTGCTGGCCGTGCAGGTGGCCGGCGGAGTGCTCATGATGGTCTCGGTCCTGCGGCGGCTACCCGCCGTCGAGCAGACGACGTGATTCCTTGCTGAAGGCGGGCACCGTTCTCTCGAATCTTTCGAGGAACTCGCTCAAGGTCTCCGGCGGCCGTTCGAGGGCGTTGACCTGTTCGCGCAGGCAGCGAAGTGTGGCCGCCGGATACAGATCGAGTTGATCGAGCAGGAAGTCATCCGGATGCACGGCCTCGAGCTGGTGAGGTTCGAGAGCCGAGGCCGGGAAGTCCTTGAGATTCGCCGTCACGATCACGGCGGCGTTCGCGCGAACCGCGGCCGCGAGGACGTGCCTGTCCTTCGGATGGTTGGTCATGGTCGGAATCAGCGGCTCGTAGCCGGTGACCTCGGAATCCGGAAAGGCTGAGCGCATACCGGTCAACCGTCGCTTCGCTTGCTGCGGCTCCAGGCCGAAATGCCCGACGAGATTCCGCTCGACCTCGTCGAGCACCTCGCCCGACCACAGAGCGCGATAAGTGCCGGCCTCCGCCAGTCGCAGCAACAGATCCGTCAACCGGATCGGAATGAGCACGCAAGCATCGAGGAAGGCGGGAAACGACACGGCTAGCGAGTCTGGACGAACCCGTCGACGATGTCATCGCTGCCGTCCCGGCTCGCCGAAGCTGTCAGCTCATCGAGTATTCCTTGCCGTTCCGCACGGGAACGCGCCCGGTAGTCGAGCAAGTCGCTGAGAAGAACCCGCCGGTGACGTCCCGGTTTCTCGAACGGGATCTCACCGGATTCCAGAAGCTTGACCAGCGTCGGCCGGGAGACGTTGAGCATGTCGGCCGCCTGCTGGGTGGTCAGGACGGCGTTCAACGGCGCGATGTTGATGGCGAAGCCCTGGGACATCGCCTTCACGACGTCCCGAAGCACGTCGTAGACCTGCTCGGGAAGTGCCACCTCGCTGCCGTCCGGGCCCACCAATTTCGCCTGATGTGCCGGCGTGGTCGCGATCATGAACTCGTCGAGCCGCCGGAGCTCCCGGCGGGCGTCCGGTTCGGTGGCGGATGGCGGGAGAACGGTGTGCTGTTCGATCGTCGATGTCATGTCGCCTCCCTCGGATACCACCAAGGTAATCGAAAAAAACGAAAGACGCATCCCCGGCCGGCGGCTACCGCACGCGGCGTAGCCCGGAAGCCGCTTTTCAACGGACGCGACACGCCTCCGCCCCGGGTAGCTTTCGTCCTGTGCTGCTGAAGGAACGGTATCCGTGGACTCGCTGGGTGGGCCGCGTGCTGCGCGTGGTGCTGCCGCTGGGGTTCGTCCTCGGCGCCACGAGCGGCGCCTCGCGCTGGCAGCCGGGCGCGCCGCAGCTGACCTCGATCGGGGTGCTGTGGCTGGTCGCCATCGCGGTGCCGCTGCTGATCGTGCACCGCTTCCCGATGACGATCTTCCTGCTCACGTCCGCGCTGACGCTCGGCTACTACGCGTCCGGCAACCCGGGCGGTCCGGCGATCGTGCTGCCGACCATCGCGCTCTTCCTGCTCACCAAGATCCGCGGGCCGGTCGTCGCCGGGGCCACCGGCGGAGCGCTGCTGGCGGTGGCGGGCATCGCGCTGTTCGTCCGGCACGGGTTCGCCGGCTTCGACCTGCGGACCGGCCTGGGCCTGGTCTGGGTGATCGCGGTCGTCGGGGTCGGGACGGCGGTGCGCAACGGGATGGCCGCCGCGCGGGCCCGCCGCGAGCAGGCCGACGAGCATCGGCACCGGATGGCCGAGCAGGAGCGGCTCACCATCGCCCGCGAGGTGCACGACGTCGTCGCGCACAGCCTCGCGATGATCAACGTCCAGGCCGGGGTCGCCGCGCACGTCGCCGACAGGCGTCCTGAGCAGGCGAAAGAGGCGTTGCTGAACATCAAGGAAGCGAGTGCGTCGGCGCTGAAGGACCTTCGCGCGACGTTGGCCGTGCTGCGGTCCGGGGAGGACAAGGCGCCCGCGCCGAGCCTCGCCCAGGCCGAGGAGCTGTTCGAGCACGCCCGCGCCGCCGGGCTGGAGGTCCGCGTCGACGGCGAGCCGGGGGAGCTGCCCGCCCCGGTCGACGGCGCCGCGTACCGGATCCTGCAGGAATCGCTGACGAACGTGGTCCGGCACGCGAACCAGGCGCGGGGCGTCGACGTCAGGTTCGAGCGGAAAACCGGTGCGCTGACGCTGCTCGTCCGCGACGATGGCCGTGGCGCCGTCGAACCCGCGCCCGGGCACGGGCTGCGCGGGATGTCCGAACGGGCGGCCGCGCTGGGCGGCGCGCTCACGACGTCGGTGGTGAACGGCGGCTTCCAGGTCCGCGTGGACCTGCCCATCGAGGGGGAAGAATGACGATCCGGGTGGTTCTCGCCGACGACCAGGTGCTGGTCCGCGCCGGTTTCCGGGTGCTGCTGGAGACCGAAGACGGCTTCGAGGTCTGTGCCGAGGCGGGTGACGGCGAGCAGGCGGTCGCGGCCGCCGTCGAGCACCGGCCGGACATCGTCGTGATGGACGTACGCATGCCCGGCGTCGACGGGCTCGAAGCGACCCGGCGGATCACCGCGAATCCCGAGCTGACCGGGGTGAAGGTCCTGGTCCTGACCACGTTCGACGTCGACGAGTACGTCTACGAGGCGTTGCGCGCCGGTGCGAGCGGCTTCCTGCTGAAGGACACCGATCCGGTGGAGCTGCTGCGGGCGCTGAAGGTGGTGGCCGCGGGCGAGGCGCTGCTGGCGCCGACGGTGACCCGGCGGCTGATCGCGGAGTTCGTCGACCGCCCGGAGAACCGCCGCATCGACGTGAGCGCCGTCCGCGAGATCACCGACCGCGAACGCGAGGTCCTCGGCCTGGTCGCCGGCGGTATGTCGAACGACGAGATCGCGGCGCATCTGGTGATCTCGACGGCCACCGCGCGTACGCACGTCAGCCGCATCATGACCAAGATCGGGGCACGCGACCGGGCCCAGCTGGTGGTGCTCGCCTACGAATCGGGGCTGGTCAGCCCTCGCCGGGGTTGAGATTCCCCCAAAATGCTGAGATTGCCGAAAAACCTCTGCCGTGACGGGGAGTCGTCAAGCGTGGCCTGACGTCGACAGTCCGTTAATTCGCCACCCGGCCGACTCGGAGCACGCCTTGACTTAGGTCGTGCATCTGCACGTGCACAGACTCCACTGGTACCTCTTTTTCGTCCCCACCAGGAGTCCGGCTGGATTCCGATCGCCGGTTCGAAATCAGACGGATGTACGGCTAACCCTGATTTCCTGACGAATCCAGGCGTATCGCGCGGAATTCCGCTCTCGTGAGCGTGCACGGTGCGTGATTTTTCCGCCGATCGGCCACCGGGATAACGGTTACTTTCCGTCGCGAAATCGCTCCCTGGACGGGTTCTGCTCGCTCCGTGTTGCTTTGTCGCAATGGCGCTGAGCATTAGTCTCCGGCTGAACGGCAGGGGCGATTTCACCTACCCGACGTGATTCTCACCCGGCCGTGCAAGAAATCGATTCACCTTTTTCTCTCACTGGGAGTCACCATTGACGGCAAAGACACCTGACCCGCTTCTGGTGGTCACCGCGGGCGTCGTCGTACTCGCCTACATCGTTTTCGCCGCGATCCTCACCAGGTCGCTGCTGACCAAGAAGGTCGCCCAGCCGGCGAAGGTCATCGGGTCGGTCGCGGCACTCGTGGCCGGGCTCCCGGCGATCCTCTACGCGTTCGCGGCGGTGGTCGGCTGATGAGCGGGGACTTCCTGGCCGCGGTCACCGAACGGCAGCGCCGTCGGCTGCTCGACCTCGGCAAACACGTCGATCACGCGGCGGGCACCACGCTGCTCCACCAGGGCGACCCGGCGCCCCCGGTGCTGATCCCGCGGTCCGGCTACGTGAAGGCGCTACGCGCGGCCCAGGGCGACTCGCCGCCGATGATCGTGGACCTGCTCGGCGCCGGTGACGTGCTCGGCGTCGAAGACTGCCTGGCCGGTAGGCCGAGCCACCTCTCGTACATCGCCACGAAACCGGTTCGCGTGCTGGAGATCCCGCGGAACGCGTTCCACGGCCTGCTCGACGACGATCCCGGGATGATGGCCCTGATCACCGCGGACCTGGCCGCCCGGCTGCGCCTGCGGAACGTCGCGCTGGGGTTCGCGACGGCCAAGGTCCGGAGCAGGCTGACCGCGTTCCTGACCAGGATGCAGGCGCTCTACGGCGTTCCCGGTGAGGACGGCGTCGTGCTCGACGTCGGGCTGAACCACACGGACATCGCCTCGGCTATCGGCGCTTCACCCGCGTCGGTCAACGCCGAAATGGCGAAACTGAAGAACGAGGGATATTTGAGCACCGGCTACAAGACGATCCACCTGAAGAGACGGCTGCGCGAGGACGGCCCGCCGCTCGTTCCGGTCCCCTCCGCGCGGCGGCGGATCCCTCAGTTGCGGATACCGCGGATCGCGATGGGGTGAACGAGGGGTGCGCAAGATCGCGTCAACTGCGCCTCAGCTGAAGCGCGAGCCGTATGACGAACACGACGGCCAGCGCGGCGACCAGGGCGATTTCCCAGGCCATGGCTGCTCCTTATCGGCCGGCATCCGAACTCGTCAGATGCTCTGCCCATAAGGCGCATGACCGGGGGAGGACGTTCACCGACACGGCCCAACTCACACTTTCGGACCAACGCCACGCCCACTTCCCGTGCAATGAAAGGTCCTTTCCTCGCAAAATTTGCCAGGAAAGGACCTTTCATTGCACGCGAGGGCAGCTACAGAGCGCTTCCCACGGCCGCCCACACCCGATGCGGGTCGAGGTCCATCGGCCGCGAGTCCGGATCCGGGCGCAACCGCCGCAGCAGGACCTGCTGCACCAGCGTCGTCGGCCGGGCCGAAGCGGCCACCCGCCGCCAGAACAGGTGATCCTCGAGGCCTTCGAACAGCACCTCGGTGTTCCACCCGCCGAACTCGTCGACCAGCGACCGTCGCACCAGATAGCCGCTGCCCAGATACGGCAGCGTCCGCAGGCGCCGTTCCTCCGGCGGCAGGGCGCCGACCAGGCCGTCCACCGGATCCGCGACCGGGCAGTGCACGACGTCGGCGCCCTCGGAAACGGCCAGCAGCCGCTCCAGCAGGAACTCCGAAGCCCGCATCCCGCCGTCGAGCACCAGCAGCCACGACGCCGTCGAACGCTCCAGCAGCGAGTTCCGGGTGAGCCCCCGGCCGAGCGGGGTGTCGTGCAGCAGGACGTCGTACGGGCGCGGCCGCGGCCACGGGTGCACGCCGTCCTCGCCGACCAGCACCTTGCGCGGGGTCACGCTGCCCGTGAGCAGGTCGTTCGCGAGATCGTCCGGGTCGACCTCGCCGGTCCGGCGCACGATCAGCACGTCGACGTCGGCGGTGCCCGCCGTCGAAGCCGCCGCGGGCTCCCAGGTTCGCGTCGCGACCCGCCGGGCCCCCGCCGCGCGCTGCGCGATCCGAGCCGACAGCGCCGTCCCGCGTGCCGAGGCCGGTCCGGCGGCGGACCGGTCACCCGCGAACCGCGCGTCGAACGACGGGGTGTCGATCGCCAGCGCGTCCTCCGGGTTCCGCAGGCTCGTCGCCAGCGCCCGCGCCGGGGCGATGTCCGCGGCGGGCGCCGAACCCAGCGAGGACGCCAGCTCGATGAGCCGCCGCGCGGACGCCGTCATGTCCAGCGACTTCACGAAGCCGTAGGCGGCCGAACGCAGGTGCCGCTCCCGTTCCGGCTCGTCGGCGAGCGCGGCGACGACCGAGCCCAGCGCCTCCGGCCGCGCGAGGACCAGGTGCTCGCCGGGGACCAGCGGTTCGACGTCGACGGACGTCTCGCTGACCACCACGCAACCATTGGTCATCGCTTCGAGCGTGCGCACCCACTCCAGCGTCTGCTTGCGCTCGCGGTGCAGGTTCAGCAGGAACCGCGACCGCGCGAGGTGCTCGAATTTCGCCTTGCCCGGCAGGAAGTCGACGCGGGCGGCGGTCATCGGCTCGTGCGGCGGGGTCAGCAGCCGCGTCCGCAGACCGGCGAGGTCCCGCGCGTACGAGCCGAGCAGCACCGAACGACGCCGTTCGGCCGTGCCGAGGTAGGTGACGTCGAGGTCGCGCGGACTGTCGAGGTCTCCGCCCCACAGATCCCACAGCGGGCTGTAGCCGAGCTGGAAATGCTCGACGGTGATCCCGCGCCGCCGCAGTTCGGCGGTCGAATCGGTGTTGATGTCGACGGCGCCGCCCAGGATGGACAGCAGTTCCGCGTTGCGCTCGAAGGTCGCCGTGCCGGGATGCTCCACGCAGAACCCGATGGTGCGGCGGCACTGCGCGGCGGTCGGGAAGTCGGCGTCCGGGACGGTCACGAAGTACTCGTGGGGGACCACGACGTACACCGTGTCGCCGTCGGCCTCGGGATAGGTTCCGACCGCGGTCCTGGCCTTGCCGCCCGCCGTGCGCACGGCGTCGGCGACCACCTCCAGGAGCTCCTCCATGAAGGCGGAACCGCCCTCGGCGGAGACGAAGCAGAGTTCGGTCACGGCCGGTCCATCTTCTTCCGCACGACCCGCAGCGGAGCGGTGACCCGCCAGCTGACGGTGCGGCGCGTGGCGTCGAGTTCCCTGGCCATCTCGGCGGCGAGCCGTTCGGCGTTGAGCAGGCGCTGCCGGTCGGCCGACGGTTCGCCACCGGGCAGGACGTCCGCGTCGACGACGCCCGCCGACACCACGAGCTCGGCGTCGAGCAGCGCGAGCCGCAGCTTGTCCCGCTCCTCACGGCAGGTCTTCAGCTCCGCGCGCAGCGAGTCACGCTGCTGGTGGGCGAGCAGGACCTCGGCCTCCAGTGCCTGAAGACGCGCCTTGGCGACGTCGAGTTCTTCCTGCTGCGAGGCGAGCTTCTGGTTCACGGCGGCGGACTCGCCTTCGTCCGGCGCGGAGGCGGTGGCCTCGCGCAGTTCGTGCTCGGTTTCGGCCAGCTTCGCCTTCAGCCGGTCCTGCTCGGCGGTGAAGACCTGCCGCTCGGCACGGAGCCGGGTCAGCTCGGCCTGGACACGGCCGGGAATGTCGGTGTCAGACATGAACGCCCCCACTCAGTTCGGTCAGGATTTCGGAGTACTCGCGCGCGTAGCCCGCCGGGTCGAGCCACGGCAGCAGCTTCTCGTGCGCGGCCTTGGCCATCTCGCGGCGGCGCGTGGCCGACGTGCCCAGCGCGCGCAGCAACGCCGCGGTCAGCGCGTCGACGTCGTTGGTCTCGAACAGCCAGCCCGTCTCGCCGTCGACGATCATCTCCCGCGCGCCGAACACGTCGGTCGCCGCGACCGGGACGCCACAGCACACGGCTTCGAGGATCGAGCGCGGCAGCGACTCGATGTCGGAGCTGTTCACGAAGATGTCGGCGGCCTGCAGCCAGCGCAGCGGATCCGGCTGGATCGGCACCAGGCTGACGGACTTCTCCAGCCCCGCGCGTTTGACCGATTCCTCCATCGCCAGCCCGTACGGCGACGGGTGCAGGCCGACGATGGACAGCTTCGCCTCGGGATGGATCTTGTGGATCCGCTCCATCGCCGAGATCAGCGGCGCCTGTCCCTTGCGGGATTCCGCGATGCCGATGTTCACCAGCACGATGTCGTCCGGCGAGTAGCCGAGCATGTTGCGCGCCTGCTGCCGCGTCTCCGACCGCGTCCTGCCGCCGAACTTGTGCATCGGCGTGCCGTAGCGGACGGTCCGGCAGCGCTCCGGCTTGCTGTACGGCAGGAACATCTCGCGCGTGGCGTCCGCGACGAACAGCAGCCTGTCGACCTCGGCGAGGGTGCTTTCCCAGCGCTGCCAGACCGCGGCGGGCGGTTTCACCGGGCCCCAGTTCTGGTAGGCGAACGCGGGCAGCGAGAAGCTCTCGTGGATGACCCACGCCGTCGGCATCCCGGCGCGCTTCGCCGCGTCGGCGCCGACGAAGCCGCCGAGAGTGTTGACGAGCGCGACGCCCGCTCCGGAGCACTTCGCGAAGCGCGCCAGCTCGGCGACATGCCCTTCGTACGCGGGCACCGTCTGGTTCCGGTAGTGCGTCGTGACGTGCACGGGGATGCCGAGTTCGTGGCAGTCCGCGCGCAGCGGGCCGTCGGTCTCGCTGACCAGGCTGACCTGCCAGCCGTGGTCGGTCACCATCCGGCTCAGCAGTTCCTGCAGCCACAGCTGACCGCCGCCGACGCCGAGGCTGTGCGTGAACACCAGCACGTGTTTCGGATCGGTCGGGATGTTCACCCGCGCCATCGCGCGGGCGGTGTCGCCCGCCAGCTCGTCGGCGAGTTCGGCGTCGTCCAGGTCCGCGACGGGGTTGCGAAGCGTGAAGGTGCGCTTCGCCGACACGACCTCGCCGACGCCTTCGGTGCGGTACCGGACGCGAAGCGACAGCGTCCGCTCTTCGCCGTACGGAAGGTCGACAGGGACCCAGGCCTCGAAGCCACTCACAGCGGCGTCGTCGAAGCCGGGGAACTCCTTGGGCACGTCCTTGCGCGGCAGCCGGGTACGCGCGCTGACCGTGCCGCCGCCCTCGACCATGACCTCGATCAAGCTCGGCGCGCGGCCCTGAAGCAGCGCCCAACCCGTCACGTAGACGACGTGTCCTTCGGTGACCTTGCCCTGCTTCGGCGCTTCGAGTTCGCCCAGCCACAGCGGTTCTTCACCCGGCAGCGTTCCCACGTGGACGGTCGCCTGGTTCAGCACGCGCTCATCCGGACCGGTGACGACGACGTCCTGGACGCCCGCGGGCACGAAGGTGGCCGGGACCGCACGCCAGCCGAAGGTGCCTTCGGGCGCGCCAGGGCACGGCTCGGGGAACAGGTTCGCCTCGACGTCCGCGATGGTCACGGACATCTCGCCGATCCGGCTGATCCCGGTCGTCCAGCCCCGGAGCTCGAACAGGTGCCCGACCGGCCGGTCCGGCGTCAGAATGCCGGCGGTATGCAGGCTCGTCATCGCTTCGCTACCTCGTCTTCGTTCGCCGCCACACCGGCGCCGACCTTGGGTGAACGGTACTCGTGGACGGTTCGCGCCAGGCGCTTTCGCCAAATCCCGGCGATCGCCGCGCGTATCTCGTCCGTGCCGTGCACGGTGCCGCACGAGCCGATCGTGGAGAAGGCCACCTCACGCTCCAGCGCACCGTCCACAAAGGAGGGATGAAGGCCGATCAGCACGCCGAGCCAGCCCGCCAGGTCGCGCATCGAGCCGTCATCCGCCGCCGCGGACCAGCCCGCGTCGGTCAGCTTGTCGGCCAGCACCAGCACCCCGCGCTCGATCACCTCGGACACTCCGGCACCCGCGTGCCGCCATTCGAGGTCGATCGGACGCAGCGTCGCACCGTCGACGAGAACGTTGTGTGGCACCAGATCCCACAGCGCCTCGACCCCGCGAGCGGCCTCCGCGCGGACGAGATCCCGCCAGCCGGTGAGCAGTTCCGCGACCCGCTCCGGCTCGTCGAGCAGGACTTCGACCATCGTCGGGGCGTCGTACACCTTGTCCGTGCACGGTCCGACCGAGATCCCGGCCACCGGCGGCGACGGCACCAGCGGCACGCGGCGGACTTCGGCGCCCTCCCCGGTGCGCACGACGTCGGCGCGCGTACACGCGAACGCGGCGCGCTCGGCGGTGTTGAAATAGGTCGCGAGCCGGAACGCGGGCCAGAGCGCGGCGGCGCCGGGACCGCAGAGCAGGGCCAGACCGTTCGCGGGGCCACCGGTGATCGCCGCGGACAGCCGGGGCAGTTCGGTGTCGATCCGCTCGCTCCGGACCGCGCGGGCGACCTCGTGCCCAGGGGAACAGAGCAACTCACGCTGGACTTCGAGGCCCGCCGCCGCGAGCGTCCCGGCGACACCGCGGGAAGACGTCAGCACCACGACGGAGCCCATCGGCGACAACCGCTCGCGAACCGACTCCAGCAGACCCCGCGTCGCGTACGGCTGCTGGACGACGACGAGGTCGTAACCATCGGAAGGCGGCCGGTCGTGCACCGAGACCGTGCCGAGGTCACGGGTGCGGAACCGCACCGCGGCGGCGCGGACCGGGTCGGCCTCGACGGCGTGCACCGTCGCCGAGACCTCGCCCAGATACCTGGTCAGCCCACCGAAACCGGCACCGACCTCCAGGACCTTCGCCGCCTTCGGCAGCACGAGCGCCCGGAGGACGTTCGCGGCGCCGTGGTCGAGCGGGACGCGCTCGGCGGTGTCCCAGCCGGCGAAGTGCAGCTCGTCGGACAGGGAACCGGTGTCCTCGGCCAGGGAGAGCAGGGTGGTGAGCAGCCGTGCCGTCTCCGAGGTCATCTTTCAGCTGGTGACGGAGTAGTTTTCCAGCGTCTTCTTCACCGCACGCTGGTACGTGCCGCTCAACGCCTTCTCGCCCTCTTCCCCGCCGAGCGGGTTCTGCAGGATGTCGACGCGGACGATGTTGTTGCCGCTGATCCATGTGCCGCGGTAGGTGCCCTTGTCACCGTCGATCTTCTTCTGGAAGTTCAGCTTCGGCGGCATACCCGGCAGCGGCTCGGTGATCTGCACGAATCCGTTGCTCGTCTGGTACTGGCGCAGCTGCTTGACCAGGTCACCGGCGGCACCGGGGCTGGTCAGCGGGATGACCGTGACCGAGATCTTCGCCGGCTGCGGGCCGGTCTCGTCCGGCTGCTTCTGCGAGCCGCGATACGCGACCTGCTTCACGCCGGCGGCGATGACCAGATCCGCCTCGCCCTTCTCCAGCCCGGCGATCTCGGCGAGCTGGGCCGCGGGGATCGCGCCGCTCTTCGAGTCCTCTTCGCCGGACTGCTCCGGGATCTTTTCGAACAGCAGCTCTTCGGGCGTCTTCGGCTTGGTCGACGACGGCGGCGGAGCCTGCGGCTGGGACGACTGCGGCGCGGCCGTCGGGTCCGGCGGGGTGTCACCGCCGCCCTTGAACGCGAAGTACCCGCCGACACCCAGACCGGCGAGGACCAAGACGGCGACGATCGCGATGATCGCGATCTTGCCGCCCTTGCCCTTGGGCTTGTCCTCGAACAGTTCGGGGCCCTGCTTGACCCATTCCGTGCTGCCGACCGGCGAGATCGGCGGGAAGTCCGAGCCACCCCACGGCGGGCTGGCGTCGTTGTCGGTCCAGCCCTGCTGCTGCGGCTGTTGCTGCTGATAGCCCTGGTGCTGCTGCGGGAACCCGCCCGCGGGCGAGCCCTGACCCTGCTGGGGGAAACCACCGGCCGGGGACGCCTGGCCCTGCTGCGGGAAACCACCCGGCGGCGACGCCACCGGCGGCACGACCTGGGTGCGGTTCGGATCGGCCTGCTGTTGCTGCCAGTTCGGGACGACCTGGGTGCGCTCGGCCTCGCCGCTCTGCTGCGGCTGGTTCACCGGCGCGATGATCTGCGTCGAGTCGGCGCTGGGCTGGCCGGGCTGCTGCGGCGCCTGCGGCTGTTGCGGAGCGGGCGGCTGCTGGAACGGCTGCTGCGGCTGCTGTCCGGGCTGCTGGACCTGCTGCTGCGCGGGGTCGCCGTACGCGACCGCCGAGGACAGCACCTGGTCACGGCGGAGCCGGTAATCGTCCGCGGAGAGCCGTCCAGATGCGAGCTCTTCGTCCAGATTGCGCAGCTCTTCCTGCCAGGACACCACCGGCCCCCTTATCCGAATTTCCGGCGGGAGGACTGCTCCCGGCCGTCGCGATACCACCACTGCGGTGACCTCGCACATTCTGCACTGCCCGGAGTCGATGCGCCCTCGCGGGTCGAATCGTGATCTCCCCGCGACCTGCGCTTCTCAGCTCGACGGCAGAACGGTGTCCAACGAGGTCAGCGTCTGCTCCAGCCGGGCGTCGAGCGCCTGAGGGTCGCCGCCGAGCGGCTGCGAGACCCAAGTCGTGACGGCCATCGTCCCGGAGACGTAACCGATCCCGCTGAGCTGGCCGTTCTTGTTCGCGCCGACGAGGGCGAGCCGATCGCCGACGCGCTGCTCGCGCAATCCGGCGTTGATCGAGTTCTCCCGGAAGTACTTCACGATCGCGGCCGCGTCTTTGGCATCGTTCGCCGGGATCACCAGGACGAGGTAGCTGTTCGTACCCTCGTTCGAACCCTTGTAGGTGACCGACGCGACATTCTTCGACGCGAGGAAATCACCCGCGGCCTTCGAGTAGAAGTTGAGCTCGACGCCCTTCGCGACCGACATCGTCGAGTTGTCCTTCGACGGTGTCCCCGGCAGCGCGGGCAGCCGGTCTTCCAACGGCGTCTGGGCACTGTCGGGCCGGCCCGACGGCGTGAGGTCGCCCGGCGGCTGGGCCACGCTCGGCTGCTCGGCGACGTTCGAGGGCTGCGACGAACCCAGCCACAGCGTCCCGCCGATGATCAACGCCAGCACGACCAGCACTCCGGCGCCGATGAACAGCCAGGTCGGCTTGCGTTTCCCGACGACCGCGTAGTCCTCCGTGGGCGCGTAGTGGCTAGGGCCGGGCTCAGGTGCCAGAGGCGGAAGCGGCCGGCTCGGCGCGGGGACCGACGGCCTGCTCTTGACCGGCGGCGGCTCGGCGCGCAGGTAGACCGTCGGATTGATGTCGGCGGGCGAGGGCGCGGTGGTCTTGTGGTCCGCGATCCGCGGGATGGCGGACTTCTTCTCGGGTTCCACGACGGGCGGCGGCGGTGTGTAGACCGGCTGGGTCTGTTGGTACGGCTGGGGTTGGACCGTGACCGTGGGCTGCTCGACCGGACGCGCGGCGGGATTGGTGCTGTGCCACGTCCCGCCGGGGCGGCGCAGCGGTGAGGGCACCGGCGACGGCATCGTCCCGCCGGAGGCCTCCGCCAAGAGCTCGTCGCGCTTCCTGCGGTGCTCGGCGTGCCCGATACGACCCGAGGCCAGCTCGACGTCCAGCTGTCGAAGCTCGTCTTGCCAGCTCATTTAGCCCCCTGCCGCCGGGTGTGGGCAGCCAGTGTTGCATGCACCCTTATGGGTGGTTGATGTGGTCTTTCCTCATTCTTGCGTCCACTCACGACCTGGTCCAGCACTGATCTCCGAGTGCTCTCGCGGCCTTGCGGATCGCAAACAGTGGCCTTCTACGGGGATCTGCTCGCGGAGCAGGGCCCGTTGCTCGGCGAGCCGTACACGCGACAGCTCGACGGCAAGTTGCGGGAGTTGCGGTTTCATCTGGCACACGGCCGGCTCTCCACGGTGTGACCCTCTTTCGGCTGGTCAGCTGCCGCTGGCTGCTCCCGGCGGTACCGTGGCGGACGTGGGAAGCATCCGGTGACGGAGATCGACGCGTGTCGTGGCGCGTTGCGCGAGCTGGCCATCGGCAGGCTCGCCGGACGTGACGTCCGCACCTCCCACCTGGTCGAGGCCGGTCTGGACGCGATCGTCGCCGGTCTCGACACCCCGTCCCTCCCTTTGCTCGCCGGGCTCGAATCCACTGCCGAAGCCGCCGTCGACAAGGCGTTCGACCAGGTCGTCGACGAACTGGGCCTCGAACTGCCCGCCGACCCGACGGCCGCCCGCTGGCTGCTGATCCACGGCTGGCTCACCGCGATGGTCCAAGGGCGCCTCTCGCCCGCGGCCGGCGGCGCCCTGGTCAGCGAGGTCGGCGCGCTGCTCGGGTCGCCCCAGGCGTTGCGCGGGATCACGCGCTGGTCGGCGATGCTCGAGCACTGGATCCCGACCGACCTCACCCCGAGGGACGTCTGCGAGGTACCGATCCTCGAGGAATCGGCGGAGCTGCTCGAAGGACCTTGGCCTCCTTCGCCGCGTCACCCGTAAAGCCCCGTTTTCTGTCGTACATGTGTTCTAAAATGGTCGTTGTACAGCAGGAACAGCGGCGAAAGGCAGACACGGATGGCCTACATCACCCTGCCCACGTTCGTGGGGTACAGCACGAGCTCGGGTCCCTCGCGTTCCTCGTTCGTCCGGCGTTGGCGCCGTCAGTACGAGGACCCGGCCCGGGGCGGGTTCAACTTCTACCTCCGCGCCGCGAACGCGATCCGTGCCGGACGGATCTCCGGGCGGGATCGCGAGGTACTGCGGGCCCTCGTCGAGAACGCGGACGAGCGCACGCGGCCGCACTACACCGAGATCGCCAACGGCTGGCTGCGCTACGTCGGGCGGCGTGACCTGCGGCTGGCCGAGGTCGGCCGGTCACGATGGCGGCTCGGCTCGCTCGAAGTGGGCATCAATCCGCATCTCGGCCTGCGCAAGGGCGACGGCCCCGTCTACGTGACCTGGCTCTATTTCAAGGAGGAGCCGTTGAGCCGGGACGCGGCGCAGATGGTGCTGTGGCTGCTCGAACAGACCATGGACGAGCTGCGGCCGGGCGGGCGTCCGCTGGTCGTCGACGTCCGGCGAGCGAAGGAGTTCGCCTTGTCGCCGCGCGATCGCGACAAGGTGCGGCCGTGGGTGCGGAGTGAGGCCTCGGCCTTCATGAGTCTCTGGGAGGCGGCCGCATGATCGATCGACGGCGAGCCCGCGTTTCGTGGGCTCGCCGTTCACACACCGTCATTCTCACGGTTCCGGCGGCGGCGCAAGACACCTGATCAGGTGACAGTTTCACGGAGAATGCCCACGAGCTGGACAACTTGAGCCTTGAACACGAAGCTTTCCCAGTCTTAATCGGCCGAACCACCGAGGGTCGCTCGTGAACAACGCTTGGGAAGCCATCTCCAGGGTCGCAGATGAGCCCGCCTGGTACTGGGTCTACGACAAGCTCGCGTTCTGGCCGAGCACCTACGCGCACGCCTGGCCGGGTTTCCGCGAACCCGCCCCGTCCGTCGCGTGGGATCTCGCGCCCGGCGGCCTCGACCGCGCGTCGGCCGAATTCCGGGTCGGCCCATACGCCGTCGAGCAGAACGACGTCGCCCGCGTCGCCCTCTCGGCGCTGAAGGACTGCGTCGCCGAGGACGAGTGGGTCTGGGTGCTGCACTGGCAGCACCAGTCGTACCGCTTCTACCCGCATCGGCACGCCGCGCTCGACCCGTGGCCGGTCCCGGTGTTCCCGCGCACGGACTATCACATGTTCCTGGCGAACGACTTCCGCTTCGGCACGCTCGGGCACCCCTGGGAACGCACTCTGTGCGTCTACGGCGAGAAGCTCGTGCCCGCCTTCGAAAAGCACGGCGAACAGGTTTTCAAGAACGCGCTGCGGCGCAACGGGGCACCGGCCGCGATGGCGGGCTGACCACCATCGGGCGGGCAGACCTGCCTAAACTCAGGCGGGTGTTCGAATACCACGGGTGGGTGACCATCCAAGCGAGCCCTTCCGGTGACGACGACGCCGCGCTGCTCGAGCGCATCGTCGAGCGGGTGCACCGTGCCGTCCGCGACTTCGACGACGGCGACCTGCTCGACCTCCGCTGGGCGGCCGGGGTGCCGGTGCTGCACCTGGGCGGCATGGACAAACACGGCACGGCGATCGCGCCCGAGCTGGTGGACCTCTTCACCCGCGTCGGCGACCTCGCACCCGGCTCCTACGGTCTCCTGCACGTCTGGGACGACCAGGATCCCGAGCACGACAACGAATTCAAGGTGTACCGGATGGCCCGCGGCCTGGTCACCGAACGCGGCGATGAGCACCTGTCCCCGGTCGCGCCGACCGTGATGGACGGCTACGAGATCTGAGCCGTTGACCGACGGTAGTTCTTATGGGAGTCATCCGGAATACCTTCCGGACTTCATGAACGACCCCCGCGACGATGACGGCCGGCGCGTGATGAAGCTGGATCTCCCCGAGAACCGCGCACTGGCGGCGGCGACGCTGAGCAGATTTCCGGCTGCTACCGGCGACGTGATCGACTTCGAGTCCACACCGTTCGAAGACCGTCTCTGGTGGGACGATGAGGAGCACTGGGCGAGGATGGCGGCGGAGCTGCTTTCCTCGTATGCACAACAAGGTCAGCGGATCGCTGTCATGTGGGGCAACTATCTGATGCCGACCGTGACCATGCCTGTGGATGTCGCGGTGCGACATGCGGGGGACATCTTGGACGCCGGGCCGCATTTCTGGATCCACCCGCTCGGTGGTCCGGTACTCATCGAATGCCTGATGGATGGGCAAGTGACGGTCGCGACGATTCCGCCTGGCTGAAATCTCATGGCTCCTGTCCGAGCACGACCCGTTCAAAACGCCCGCGCTCTAGCCTGCCCAGAGGCCCGACTAGATTCTCGACCATGGTCTTGACCAGGGGGATTCGCCGCGTCCAGGTGAACACATGGATCCTGCTCGGCGTGGCGGTCGCCTGGTTGCTCGTCAACTTCCGATGGATCGTCCTGTATCGCGACGGCCAGGTGTTCGACATCGACGAGGCCGGCTACTTCGGCATGGCGTTGAACAATCACGGCGCGGCGCTCCGGGACGGTGCCGTCGGCTGGCTCGAAGCCGTCGAGTCCCCGGGTATCCAAGCGCCACTGCTGCCCGCGCTGACTTCGCTGCACTTCTTCGCGACCGGGACCGGAACGGTGGCCGCCTTCCTCGTCCCGCTGGTGGCCGGGGCGGCCTTGATCCTGCTCACGCACGCCGTGGCGAACAGGGTGGCCGGCCGCCCGTTCGCCTGGATCGCCACGGCGCTGATCGCCACCGCGCCCGGCGTGCTCTTCGAGGCCCGCGCCTACCATTTCGCGCTGCCCGCGGCGGTCATGACCATGGCCGCCGTCTACTGCCTGATCCGTTCCGAGGGGCTGTCGAAACTCCGGTTCGTCCTGCTGTTCGGGGTTTTCGTCGGACTGATGCCGCTGTCGAGGACGATGGCGATCGCGTTCGTACCGGCATTGGTGCTGGCCGCGTTGGTCCAGGCGGTGGTACCGCGGGACCGGGGCAAACGGCTGAAGCACTTCGCCCTCGCGGCGCTCGTGGCCGCCGGCGTCGCGGCGATCTGGCTGGTGCCCAACGGTGCCCGGGTCTTCGAGTACCTGACCGGCTTCGGCTACGGGAAGCAGTCGGTGGAGTTCGGCCAGGAAGCGGGGGTGTTCAACCCGGCGGCCTGGGTCGCGCGGCTGAAGCTGTTGATCTCCGACCACGGGCTCCCGCACGCGTTGGTGCTGTGTGCCGGGCTTGTCGCCGCGGCCGTCGTGGCGATCGTCAAGATCCGGACCGGTCCGGCGAAGGACGTCCTCCGCTCGATGGTGGCATCGGCGTTGTTCCCGTCGGCGCTGCTCGTCGCGGAAGGCGGGCTGGCGGTGCTGACGTCCAAGAACACGGGCACCTCCTTCTTTCTCCCGTTGATCCCGTCCATGGTGATCCTGGCGCTCTGGGGGTTGTACCGGGCACACCGCTCGCTTCGGCGGGCCTTGCCGTTCGCGGTCGCGGTGACCGGGCTCCTGGCGCTGGTGCCGATGGTGGATCTGCGCCTGCCGACCGCTCGGCCGTGGGAGGTGGACCTGCCGGTGCTGGGCACGTCCAAGATCACCGACGGGCGCGGCGTTCCTCAGGTCTACGCCGACCCGGATGGTCAGCTCGCCGAGCCGTTGAGCGCGGAGACGGCGCGGGAGTGGCGGGCCGCGTCGGAATGGGCCGTCGGCCAGGTGGAGGAGCAGCACGCGCTGGGCGGGGCGACCGCGTTCGGGTTCCGTGACCGGCTCTTCAACACCAACACCGTGCAGCTGGAGATGCTGCGGAAGTTCGGCTACGGCGTGGCGCTGCCGCAGGTCGACCCCACCGCGAACGGGAACACCGGGCCGGACCATCTGCGCTGGCTGACGTCGTATGCGGGCAGCCTCGGCGGGGACGCGAGCAAGACGTGTCTGCTGTTCACCGCGACGGGAACGGTGAACGAGTACGAACCGAAGGTGGATCCGCCGTCCATGGTTTCGACCGCGAAGGCCGCGGGTTTCACGCCGGTCACGACGCGGCCCCTACCGAACGGTCGGCTGGTGACCTTGTGGAAGCGCCCGCAGCCCACTTGCGTGCCCTCCTGAGGCACGAAGGCCGCACCCACATATGCACAAATCCGAATTACTACAGTCGTGTGACTCCGCTCACTGAACCTGTAGCACTTAGTAACCGAAAGAGCGAGAAAGAAGATCGACGCGCCCAAGAACCAACTCGCCAACGCGAGTTACCAGGAACGTGGGGGTCCGGGGGCTCGGGCCCCCGGGAATTATGGCGAGTACGCTGCGGCGCAGGCTTTACCTGCGCACGCGGTACCCGCGTGCGAGCGGATGACGGGATTCGAACCCGCGACCCTCACCTTGGCAAGGTGATGCGCTACCAGCTGCGCTACATCCGCATGTCTTGCTCTGCTCCGGCACTCGTTTGAAGCAGTGGAACAACCATACACCGACCGTCTGTAGCGGTTTTGACCCACCCCTATAGGTGCTTCGGCGTCACACCTGGCGTACAAGGGGTGACGACGGCTGCATACCTCCGTATGGTGTCCCCATTCGACCGAATGGTGAGTCCTTCGGGGAGGAGGTGCCTGGCCGGATGACCGAGCAGGGCACGGTGCCGCTTCAGGCGGCCTCGGAATCCGACGAGCAGGCATTGCTCCAGCGTCTCCGTGATGGGGAGGACGCTGCCTTCGGGGAGCTTTTCGAACTTCACGCCGCCGCCGTGCGGCGGCTGGCCCGCAGTCTGGCCGCCGATCGGTCGGAGGCGGAGGACATCACCGCCGAGACCTTCTTCCGGGTGCTTCAGGCGTTGCGCCGGGGCGCCGGGCCGCGTGACTACGTCCGGGCCTATCTGCTGACGGTGGCTCGCCGCGTCTCGTGGGAGTGGCACGGCGCGCGTCGTGACGTGCCGGTGAGCGACGACGAGCTGACCTTCCGGGCCGGGGCGGGGGCGGACACGCATGCCCGCACGGCCGAGCATTCGCTGATCACGACCGCTTTCACGAGTTTGCCGGAGCGCTGGCGTTCGGTCTTGTGGCAGACGGAGGTCGAAGGCGAGCAGCCGTCGATGGTCGCGCCGCATTTCGGGTTGAGCGCGAACGCGACGGCGGCGCTGGCCCGCCGGGCGCGGCAGGGGCTGCGAGCGGCATATCTGCAGGCGCATCTGTCGGTGAACCGCGGGCCCGATTCCTGCCGCGCGGTGGTGGAGAAGCTGGGCGGGTTCACCGCGGGCAGCGTGACCGGGGCCGAGGCCCGCCGGATCAAGACCCACCTGATCGCCTGCCAGTCGTGCCGGGCCACCCACGACGAGCTGCGTGACGTCTGTTCGTCGCTGCGGGCGCACGCCGGTGTGGTGGCGCTGCTGGTGCCGGCGGCCGCCGGGGCTCACGCGAGCGGGGCGTTGTCCGGGCTCGCCGCGTCGGTCAAGGGACTTCTGCTCGGGTCGAAGGTGAAGGTCGGCCTGGCGGTGGCGTCGACGGCCGCCGCCGGTGCGGTCGGGATCGTCGCCGGTCCGGCCGTGTTCGGCACCGACGTCACCCATACCGTGGGCCTGTCCGGGGGCGGGCTGCCGGAGCTGGCGCTGCTGCCGGCGCAGGTCGCGCCACCCGGCCACGCCCAGCCGGTGGAGATCCCGCCGCAGCGGATCGCGCAGGACCAGCTGCAGGGCAAGGGTGCCCAGCCCGCCGTGACCGGACGAGGACCCGGAGCCGGAGCCGAGCTCGGGGTGTCCGACATGCCGAGCCTGCCGGGTGCGGGCACGCCGCGGAAGGAGCTGAGCGGCGGCGACGTCGTACAGCCGCCGGACGAGCAGAATCCGACGCAGGAGGAGACCTCGCCTCGCAACGAGGTCCCGGATCCGGGAACGGGCTCCAACCAGACCACTTCGAAGCGGGACGACATCCCGCCGGAGGAATCGTTCAGGCCCACCGAGGAGTCGCTGAGCCCGACTACGACGACTTCGCGGGACTCGACCGAGCAGTCGACCACACCCGATTCGACGACTTACCCGGAAGGGTCCTCTTCGACGGAGACCGGGACCCCCGAAAGCACGACCGGGACCCCGTCCGGCGACACGTCGGAGGACGAGCCGAGCCCGGTCAAGCCGACTTCCCACTATCCGGAACCGGGTGTCGACTACCCGACGTGCCCATAACGCCCGAGCGGGCATATCGCCTTCGAACTCTCGCGAATCCGGCTCCCGTCACGGTACGGTGGAGCTCGCTCACGACGAGCGAGCGGCCGCGCGGGAGGCGACTGAATGAACCGGCTGGTGCACGGCGAGGACGGCCGTGACTGGGTGGTCCGAGCCCAGATGGAATGGCGTGCTCCCGCGACAGCGGACGATTTCGAGCACGATGTGGCGGGCAGCTACGGCCCGGGTATCGCGATGATCGCCGTGACGGCGCTGCTCGCGATCGTGCTCATCATGTGGACTCCCGCCGACGTCATGATCCCGTCGTGGGTACCGCTGGCGCTCCTGCTGATCGCGCTGTTCTTCCCGCTGCGGTGGATTCTGCGCCGTCCGTGGACCGTGGTCGCCGAGACCGAGGGCGATCTGGCGGGCGACCGGCCGTCGGAGCGCTGGGTGGGCACCATCCGCGGCATGTTCACCGTGCGCGGCGAGGTCTCGAAGATCACCAAGACCATCCAGAAGCACTCGCTGCCGGATTTCGACGGCCCGTTGCACCCGGTGGAGTAGTCGCGGCGGCCTGAACGCGCGAGACTAAGGCCATGCCCGAGTTACCCGAGGTCGAAGCGCTCGCCCACCACCTGCGTGAACACGCGGTGGGCAAGACGGTCTTCCGCGTCGACGTGTCGTCCCTCAGCGTGCTGAAGACGGCGACGCCGCCGTGGACCGAGCTGCACAGCCGTGAGGTCACCGGGGCGGGCCGGTTCGGCAAACATCTGGATCTCGTCGCCGGGGATCTCCATCTGGTCGTCCACCTGGCGAGGGCGGGCTGGCTGCGCTGGTCCGACGCGTTGTCGCCGACGCCGCTCAAACCCGGCAAGGGGCCGATCTCGCTGCGCGTCCATCTCGACGCGGCCGCCGGACCGGGCTTCGATCTCACGGAGGCCGGCACGAAGAAGGGCCTGGCGGTCTGGATCGTGCGCGATCCGGAGAAGGAGGTCGCGAGTATCGCGCGGCTCGGGCCGGACGCGCTTTCGCTGGACCGCACGCAGCTCGAGAAGTTGTTCGCCGGGCGCACCGAACGGCTGAAGACGGCGCTGACCGATCAGTCGCTGATCGCCGGGATCGGCAACGCCTACTCCGACGAGATCATGCACATGGCGAAGCTTTCCCCTTACGCCACAACCGGAAAGCTGTCCGAGGCGGCGCTCGACGGGCTCTCGGAGGCGATCCGCGAGGTGCTGACCAGCGCCGTGACGCGTTCGGTCGGCCAGTCCGCGGCCCGGCTCAAGGGCGAGAAGCGGTCCGGGCTGCGGGTGCACGCGCGCACCGGGCTGCCGTGTCCGGTCTGCGGCGACACGATCCGCGAGATCTCGTTCGCGGACAAGTCGTTCCAGTACTGCCCGACCTGCCAGACCGGCGGGAAACCCCTCGCGGACCGGCGGATGTCGCGCCTGCTGAAGTGACCCGGCCACCCTCGCGTTTCGTCCTCTGAATGCGGTACTTGCGCGTGCAAGTACCGCATTCAGAGGACGAAACGCGGTCAGCAGAGGGCGGCCTTCACGGCGTCCATCGGCAGTTTCGGCACCCGCTGCCCGCCGTGTACTTCCGCGGCGAGGTCGTACACGTTCAACGCCAGCACGATCTGCTTCGAGCCGTCCTCGGTGCTCATCGAGACGCTGTGGAATCCCGGCCCCGCGCCGGTGTTGCCCCAAACCGTTTTCGGGCCACCACTGCAAGGCAGGTTGAGCGTCTCGATGCCGCCGCCGTACGCCCCGAACTCGCTGTACGGCACCAGCCGCTTGAGCTCGGTCTGTTGCGCGGGCGCCAAAAGCCGCCCCGACAGCAACGCGCGATGGAACCTCGCGAGGTCGTCGACGGTCGACACCATCGCGCCCGCGGTCCAGTCGTACGACGGGCTGAACACGGTCATGTCCTGCCCCTTCATGTCGTACCCGTGCAGATGCGGACCCCGCAGGAACGGCGACCACAGCGGGAAATACGTCCGGCCGAGGTCGAGCGGATCGAGGAGCCGCCGCTGGATCTCCGCGCGGACGTCGTTACGGGTGATCTTCTCGATCACCTTGCCCAGCAACAGATATCCGGTGTTCGAGTAGTCCACGCCGCTGCCCGGCGGGAACGACGGCCGGTCGACGAGCGAGCGCCGGATGACCTCCGACGGCGTGATGACGTGCGCCCGGTTCCCCTGGACGAGGTACGGGTCGAAGAAGTGCGGATCCAGCGGGTCGTGCACGCCGGACGTGTGGTTCAGCAGCATGCGCAACGTGATCTTCTCCGGTTCGTAGCCCGGTCCGCGGACGACACCGGGCAGCCGCCGCTCGATCGGATCGTCGAGCGACAGCTTCCCTTCACCCGCCAGTTGCAAAACCACGGTGGCGACGAACGCCTTGGTGTTGCTGGCGATCCGGAACCGGTGATGCGGCCCCGCGGCTTCCCGCGTGGCCTGGTTCGCGTATCCGGCGCCGAAGCGCGAGACCGCCTCACCGTTCCGGACCTGGGCGACCGCTCCCGGAAATCCCCCTTCGCCGACCAGATCGCCGACGGCCGCGCGCACCGGGTCGGTCGCCGCGGCCGCCGTCCCGCTCCCCAGCAGGACCCCCACCAGCACCCCCGCCGCGAGCTTCCCCGATCCGCGCATTGTGTTCCTCCCCCGGAAGCGATTGCCTGCGCACAGTCTTTCCCGTGCGACGGGGAGTGACCATGGGGACAACGCCCGGGTCTTGGGTAGGGTCGGCCCCACCCTCAGTTGTCACAACTCAACGGAAAGTGGGGAGCAGGCCTTGCACCCGGTTGGTCGAGCGCAGAGCATGGACGCCGTGTCCGGGCTCGAAATCGCGCAGATCATCCCTTGGGGTGTGGCGCTGTTGCTCGCCATCCTCGTCGTCGTCCTGCTGATCAAGCTGAGGCGTCCCGCGAGCATCGTGGAGAACGCGGTGCTGCAGGCCGTCCACCGGATGTCGAAGGCGACACCGGATCTCCGCGAAGGCCTCGACGAGCAGGTCGCCGACAAGATCACCAGCCAACTGCTGGAGATGCTCGACTGCGTCGCCGTCGGCATCACCGACAGCGAAGGCACGCTGCTGTCCTGGGACGGCGAGGCCAACGACCACTACGTCGACCTCGTCGACGCCATCGGCAACGCGATCCGCAAACACCGCCGCGAGGTCGTCGCGCACGACAAGATGCCGTGCAACCACCGCGGCACCTGCCGGATGCGGACGGCGGTGATCGTGCCGCTGATCGTCGAGGGCGAGACGGAGGCCGCGCTGATCGTCGTCGGGCGCACGCGCGGGCGGCTGGTGCAGATGGCCGACGCGGTCGCGCAGTTCGTCTGCACCCAGTTCGAGCTGGCGCGCCTGGACGAATCGAAGAACCAGCTGCAGCAGGCGGAGATCAAGGCGTTGCGCGCGCAGATCTCGCCGCATTTCGTCTACAACGCGCTCAACACCATCTCGTCGCTGATCCGGACGGACCCGGAGGAAGCGCGAGAGCTGCTTCAGGACTTCGCGGACTTCACGCGCTACTCGTTCCGGACGTCGGGAATGTTCACCTCGCTCGCCGAGGAACTGCGCAACATCGACCGGTACCTGACCATCGAGAACGCCAGGTTCGGCGGACGGCTCGAAGTGCGGATGAAGATCGCGCCCGAGGTGCTCTCGGTGGTCGTACCGTTCCTGATCATCCAGCCGCTGGTGGAGAACGCCGTCAAACACGGCCTCGCGTCGAAGCCGTCCGGCGGCTGCGTCACGGTGATCGCCGAGGACTACGGCGCCGAAGCGCTGATCAGCGTCGAAGACGACGGCATCGGCATGGAGCCCGCCAAACTCGCGGACCTCCGCAGCCAGCACCGCACGGGCGCGCACGTCGGCCTCGGCAACATCAACCAGCGGATGCAGCAGGTGTTCGGCCGCGACTACGCGCTCATGGTCGAGACGGCGCCCGGCGCCGGCATGAAGGTGACCTTGCGGGTGCCGAAGTTCATGCCCGGCGTGCGCCCGAACCTGCCGGACTTCTCCGCCGACAGCGCCACCGTCCCGCCGCAGGGCGGCCCGAACGAGGCCAGCGGGGTGAGCGGTTCGCGCAGCGGCGTGCTGCCGTCGTGAACGCCGGTAACCTGGCGGTATGAGCGTTGCGGACAAGCTGACCTCCCGTCTCCCGATGATCGGCGAACGGGGTGAGCGCAAGGACGTCGTCGCCGTGGTCAAGCTGCACGGGGTGATCACACCGACCCCGTCACCCCTGGCCAGGGGCTCGATCAACCTCGCCGCCGTCGAATCGGCGCTGACCCGCGCGTTCGCCCACGAGCGGCTGAAGGCCGTCGCGCTGCAGATCAACTCCCCGGGCGGGGCGCCGACGCAGTCCGGCCTGGTCGCCGAGCGGATCCGCCAGCTCGCCGACGAGAAGAAGGTGCCCGTCCTGGCCTTCGCCGAGGACGTCGCCGCGTCCGGTGGCTACTGGCTGGCCTGCGCGGCCGACGAGATCTACGCGCACCGGACGTCGATGGTCGGCTCCATCGGCGTGATCAGCGGCGGGTTCGGGTTCACCGGCCTGCTGGAGCGGTTCGGCATCGAGCGGCGGCTGCACACCGCGGGGGAGAACAAGTCCCGGCTCGACCCGTTCAGCCCGGAGAAGCCCGAAGACGTCGAGTGGCTGAAGAAGATGCACGGCCAGCTCCACGAACTGTTCGTCGACTGGGTCACCGAGCGCCGGGGCGACCGGCTTTCCGGCTCCGACGACCTCTTCAACGGCGACGTCTGGCTGGGTGCCCGAGCGGTCGAACTCGGCCTGATCGACGGCGTCGGCAGCCTCCGCCAGGTGATCACCGAGCGGTACCCGGACGCCGAGATCTCGGTCGCCGAACCGAAGAAGCCGCTGCTGGCGCGGCTCGGCATCGGTGCGCCCGCCGCGGCGAGCGCGTTGCTGGACGCCGTCCAGTCCAAGGCCGCCTGGAGCCGCTTCGGCCTCTGACCCGCGTGCCATGAACGGTCCGTTCCTTGCAAATTTCGCAAGGAACGGACCGTTCATTGCATCCGGGGGCGGCGGGGATTCACCCGAACGGTGGTAGGCGTAAGTGGTTCAGACCAGGTCTCATATCGGACATACCGCTTTGTTGTGAACGGCAACAAACCTCGACAGCGTTGACGAGGAGGTCCGATGTCCGTGAATCGTTCCCGTTGGAAGATTGCGCTGGCAGGCGCCGCGTTGCTCTTGGTGCCCCTGGCCCTGCCCGCGACCGCCGCCGTCCCGCCGCCCCCGGCCGGCTGGACCACCGTGTTCACCGACGACTTCACCGGCGCCGCGGGTTCGCTCCCGTCGAGCGCGAACTGGATCGTCGACACCGGCCACGCGTACCCCGGCGGCCCGGCGAACTGGGGCACCGGCGAGATCCAGAACTACACGGCGAACCCCGCCAACCTGGCCCAGGACGGTTCCGGGAACCTGCGGATCACGCCGTTGCGCGACGGTGCGGGCAACTGGACCTCGGCGCGGATCGAAACGCAGCGCACGAACTTCAAACCGCCCGCGGGTGGCGCGCTGCGGATCGAAGGCCGCATCCAGATGCCGAACGTCACCGGCGCCGCGGCACTCGGCTACTGGCCCGCGTTCTGGGCGCTGGGCTCGCCATATCGCGGCAACTACTGGAATTGGCCCGCCGTCGGCGAGTTCGACATCATGGAGAACGTCAACGGGATCAACACGGTCTGGGGCGTGCTGCACTGCGGCGTCAACCCCGGCGGCCCCTGCAACGAGACCACCGGGCTGGTCGGCAGCCGCACGTGTCCCGGCGACAGCTGTCAGAGCGCGTTCCACACCTACACCTTCGAATGGGACACGAGCGTCAGCCCCAACGTGTTCCGCTGGCTGGTGGACGGGCAGCAGTTCCATTCGGTCGGCCAGAACCAGGTCGATGCCACTACCTGGGCCGACATGACCAACCACGCGGGCTACTTCGTGCTGCTGAACGTCGCGATCGGCGGCGCGTTCCCGAACAACAACTCCGGCACCACGACACCGGGGCCGGGGATCGTGCCGGGACATCCGATGCTCGTCGACTACGTCACCGTCCTGACCCGCGGCGGCAGGTGAGCGTCAACTGGTTCTCCTTCACTCCGTGAAGGGATGGATGTGGCACGGCGAGGCGGTTCGTGTCACCGGAAAAGATGACGGCACCGGCCACCCCGGGCGCGGGGGTGCCGGTGCCGTCCTTTCGTTCGACTTTCGTGAAGCGGGCTGGACAAGGAACCCGGCAATGGGCAGGATGCGTCTCACTGTGAGTGCTCACGATGACACCCGGAAGCTCATCGTCCTGGCGGTGGACGATGAGCCCAAAGGGCTAGACGAACTCGTCCACTGTCTCCGGAACAGCCCGCACGTCGCCCTGGTCTACCCGGCGATCGACGCTTCGGAGGCGCTGCGCCTGCTGTCCGCGGACGATCCGAGACTGGCCGATCGCAAGGCCCGCGGCCTGCCGATCGTGGACGCGGTGTTCGCCGACATCGACATGCCCGGTCTGTCCGGGATGGAGATGTCCAGGGTGTTCGCCGCGCTGCGCCCGTCGCCCGCGCTGGTCTTCGTGACGGGACACGCGGAAGAGGCGGTCAACGCCTTCGACCTCGGCGCGCTCGACTACGTGCTCAAGCCGTACCAACAGGATCGTCTCGACCGCGCGATCACGCGCGTGATCGACAAACTCGCCGCCAACGCCGCGCCGAAGTTCGGCCCGGAAGGCGGCCTCGGGCAGGTCAAGAACGACGACGAGGTCATCCCCGTCGAACTGGCGGGCACCACCAAGCTCATCCCGCGGTCTTCGGTCCGCTGGGTCGAGGCGCAGGGTGACTACGCCCGGCTGTTCACCAACGACGGCAGCCACCTGGTCCGCATCCCGCTCGCCCAGCTCGAAGAACGCTGGGAGAAGGCGGGTTTCGTCCGCATCCACCGGTCGTTCCTGGTCTCGCTGCCGCTGATCACCGAACTGCGTATGGGCCAGGGTGGCTACCAGGTCGTGATCGGTAACGAGGAGAAGGTGCTGCCGGTGAGCCGCCGCCACACGCGCGCCCTCAAGGACAGGCTGGTCGGCGCCAACCGGTCGTCGTGACCGACGACTACTACCGCCGCGTCAACGGCGTCCGCGAGCCGGACCCGACGCTGGGCAAGCGCAGGAAACCGGCGCAACCCGAGGGCGCCGCCGTCGAGCCCGTGCCGGGCGCGCCGTCCGGTCCGAAGCACGAACAGGCCAAACCCGAACATCACGCGAAACCCAAGCGGCAGCGGGTGATCCTCGCCGATCCGCGGCAGGCCACCAGCACCCTGCGGGCCAGGGTCGAGCTCGAAGAACAGACCAGCTGGGGAAAGCTCCTGGTCAAGGATCTGGTGAAGATCCAGCTGCGGACGGCCTCCTGGCTGGCGCTGCTGGTGATGGTCACGCTGTGTTCGCTTCCGGTGCTCTTCTACCTGATCCCGTCCTTCGGACGAGTGGTCGTCGTGGGCATTCCGTTGCCCTGGTTGATCCTCGGCGTGGCCCCTTTCCCGTTCCTGTTCGGGATCGGCCTTTGGTACAACCGGCTCGCCGAACGTCATGAACGCGACTTCGTCGACATGATCGAGAACTGATTGCGGAGCTGCACATGCGAGGATCCACACCGTGCAGCTGAATCCGTGGGCCATGGCCGGCATCGTGCTGGTGGCGGTCCTGACCTTCTATCTGGGACACCGCTCCTCGCGGTCGGCCGTCAGCACGCACGATTTCCTCGTCGCCCGCCGCACCGTGCGCTCCCGGCGCAACGCCGCCGCGATCTCCGGTGAGTACCTGTCCGCCGCGTCGTTCATGGGCGTCGCCGGCATCGTGCTCAAGGACGGCGCCGACGCGCTGTGGTTCCCGATCGGTTTCACCGCCGGCTATCTCGCGCTGATGCTGTTCGTCGCCGCGCCGCTGCGGCGGTCCGGCGCGTACACGCTGCCGGACTTCGTCGAGATGCGGCTGGGCTCGACGATGCTGCGCCGTGTCTCGACGGCGTTCGTCGTGTTCATCGGGATCCTCTACATGGTCCCGCAGTTGCAGGGCGCCGGCCTGACCCTCTCGACGATCTTGCCGGTGCCGGTGTGGGCCGGAGCGCTCCTGGTCACCTTCGTGGTCGGGTTCAACGTGATCGCGGGCGGGATGCGCGCGATCACCGTCGTCCAGGCTTTCCAGTACTGGCTCAAACTGTTCGCCATCGCGGTGCCCACGTTCATCCTGTGCATCGTGTTCCTCGGCGCCGGACCGCCGGGCAGCGCGCGTCCGCTCGGGCAGCCCGCGCCGCCGACCTTCCCCGAGAACACCACCGTTTCGGTGCAGGCCGACGTCACGCTGAAGGTCACCTCGGTGACCGTGCTCGAGGCCTACGGCCAGGTGGAAGGCGCGCGCGCCAACGGTTTCGCGGTGTGGGCACCGGAGGTCGCGCACAAGGTCGCCAAGGGCACGACGCTGAAGTTCACCGCGGGCACCCCGGTGCCGGTGGTCAGCGACGCGCCCACGTCCAATGGCGACTGGCTCCGGCCCGGTTCCGGCAGTCTCACCGATCTGCTGCAGGTCTATTCGCTGATCCTCGCGACGTTCCTCGGCACCATGGGCCTGCCGCATGTCCTGGTCCGCTTCTACACCAACCCCGACGGCAAGGCCGCGCGCCGCACGACGGTGCACGTCCTGCTGCTGCTCGGCCTGTTCTACCTGTTCCCGACGCTGCTGGGCGCGCTGTCGCGGATGTACGTCCCGGAACTGCTGGTGACCGGGAAGACCGACGCCGCCGTCCTGCTGCTGCCGTCCGCGGTCCTGCCGGGACTCTGGGGGCAGATCCTGGGCGCGGTGACCGCGGCCGGCGCGTTCGCGGCGTTCCTGTCGAGCTCGTCCGGGCTGCTGGTGAGTGTCGCCGGGGTCGTGTCGACCGATGTCCTGCCCGGCCGTGTCCGTGATTTCCGGGTGGCGACGGCGATCGTGGCGCTGATCCCGTTCGGGCTGGCGGTGCTGCTGCCGTCGGAGGATCTGTCCCTTTCGGTCGGGATGTCGTTCGCGCTGGCCGCGTCGACGTTCAGTCCGCTGCTGCTGCTCGGGGTCTGGTGGCGCAAGCTCAGCTGGCCCGGTGCGCTGGCAGGGATGCTCGTCGGCGGCGGGCTCGTGCTGACCGCGCTGGTGGTCAACATCGTCAGCAAGTACACCGGCGGCTGGGCGCCGTGGTTCTCGAACCAGCCCGCGCTGATCACCGTCCCGGCCGCCTTCCTGACCACCTACGTGGTGAGCCGCGCGACCGGATACGGGCGGCCGGACGACGTCCACGGCGTGATGCTGCGGCTGCACGCACCCGATCCGCTCGGCTTCATGCGGGATCGTGCGGTCGCCCGGTTCGGGCAGGCCGAAGAGAAGACCCGGACCACCGGAAAAGGCCGTCACCGGAAGTAAATCACTCTTTCGAGTCGCGACCCTCTACGCAGAGTCGTACCGTTCACTCAAATGGATTGATCCTCTGGAGCCCTATGAGGGGCATGATCTTTCGTGACAACGAAGTCATGGAATGGTCGCGGCAGGTGGGAGGTCCGACATGAGCGAGACCGATCAAGACCTGGGTTCCCAACCGGAATCCGACTGGGAAAAGGTCCAGGCGAGTCCGGAATTCACCGAGCTGCGACGACGGCTGCGGGTATTCGTTTTCCCGGTGTCGGCCCTGTTCCTCCTCTGGTATCTGCTGTATGTACTCCTCGCCGACTACGCGACCGAGTTCATGAGCACCAAACTCTTCGGCAACATCACCGTCGGCCTGGTCTTCGGCCTGCTGCAGTTCGTGTCCACCTTCGTGATCACCGGCCTTTACGTCCGGTACGCGAACCGCAAGCTCGATCCGCTCGCGGACAAGATCCGGCACGAGATCGAAGGGACCGAACGGTGAATACGCTGGCAGCGGGCGTACAGGGCAGCAGCCCGGCGCTCAACATCACCATTTTCGCGATCTTCGTGGCGATCACGCTGGTGATCGTTTTCCGGGCGAGCCGGAATACGAAGACCGCTTCCGACTACTACGCCGCCGGGCGCGCGTTCACCGGTCCGCAGAACGGGATCGCGATCTCGGGCGACTATCTTTCGGCGGCGTCGTTCCTGGGTATCGCCGGTGCGATCGCGATCAACGGTTACGACGGTTTCCTCTACTCGATCGGATTCCTCGTCGCGTGGCTGGTGGCGTTGCTGCTGGTCGCGGAACTGCTGCGCAACACCGGCAAGTTCACCATGGGCGACGTGCTGGCGTTCCGGATGAAGCAGCGCCCGGTGCGCGCGGCGGCCGCGATCTCCACGCTCGCCGTGTCGTTCTTCTACCTGCTCGCGCAGATGGCGGGGGCGGGCGGTCTGGTGAACCTGCTGCTCGGTATCGAGGGGAACCTCGGCCAGGACCTGGTGATCGCCGTCGTCGGCGTGATCATGATCCTGTACGTGCTGATCGGCGGGATGAAGGGCACCACCTGGGTCCAGATCATCAAGGCCGTCCTGCTCATCGCGGGCACGTTCGCGATGACGTTGTGGGTGCTCGGGAAGTACGGCTTCAACCTCTCCAGCCTGTTCCAGGCCGCCGTCGACAAGGGCGGCCGGACCGGGGAAGCGCTGCTCGGCCCGGGCAAGCAGTACGGCAAGACCGGCACGACGAAACTCGACTTCCTGTCCTTGGGCATCGCGCTGGTGCTCGGCACCGCGGGGCTGCCGCACGTGCTCATGCGCTTCTACACGGTGCCGACCGCGAAGGACGCGCGCCGTTCGGTGGTGTGGGCGATCGCGCTGATCGGCATCTTCTACCTGTTCACGCTGGTGCTCGGCTACGGCGCGGGCGCGCTCGTCGGCCCGGACGTGATCGCGAAGGCGCCGGGCACGACCAACTCGGCGGCACCGCTGCTGGCACTCGAACTCGGCGGCCCCGTCCTGCTCGGCTTCATCGCGGCGGTGGCGTTCGCGACGATCCTCGCCGTGGTCGCGGGGCTGACGATCACCGCGTCGGCGTCGTTCGCGCACGACGTCTACGCCAACGTGATCAAGAAGGGGAAGACCGATCCCGACAGCGAGGTCCGCGTCGCGCGGATCACCGCGCTGGTGATCGGGGCGGTCGCGATCGTCGGCGGGATCCTCGCGAAGAACCAGAACGTGGCGTTCCTCGTGGCGCTCGCGTTCGCGGTGGCGGCGTCGGCGAACCTGCCGACGATCCTGTACTCGCTGTTCTGGAAGCGGTTCAACACCCAAGGCGCGTTGTGGAGCATCTACGGCGGTCTCGCGGTCTGTGTGCTGCTGATCGTGTTCTCGCCGGCGGTGTCGGGCAAGCCCGTCGATCCGAAGACCGGAAAGAGCGCCTCGATGATCCAGGGCGTTGACTTCCACTGGTTCCCGCTGGACAACCCGGGCATCGTCTCGATCCCGGTCGCGTTCTTCCTCGGCTGGCTCGGCACCGTGCTGTCCAAGGACCACAACCAGAAGAAGTACGCCGAGATGGAGGTTCGCTCGCTCACCGGCGCCGGGGCGGAAAAAGCCGTCAAGCATTGAGTTGTTCTTCACGCGCGCGCAACGGGACGGGATGCGAGGATGGCAGGGTGGTGAGCCCTGCTGACATCCCGACCGTCGCCGTCCGTGATCTGCCGAAGGACGGCGTCGCGCTGCTCGACGTCCGCGAGGACGACGAGTGGGCCGCCGGGCACGCTCCCGGCGCCAAGCACATCCCGATGGGTGAACTGCCCGCGCGCGTCGGCGAACTCGACGACCTGCCCGACGACCAGCCGGTCTACGTGATCTGCCGCAGCGGCGGCCGGTCCGCGCGCGCCGCCGCGTGGCTCAACGCGAGCGGCTGGGACGCGGTGAACGTCGCCGGCGGGATGGGCTCCTGGAAGCAGGAGGGGCGCCCGATGGTCGGCGACCATCCCGGCGTCGAGCCCGAAGTGCTGTAACCGTGCAGCCAGGCCACTACCCACCGAGGGCGCCCCTGTCGCCGATGCCGCCCGTGCGCCCCGCGCCGATGCGGCAGCCGGTGCGCCATCGCGTCCGCTGGGTCGCTTCGCCGCCGCCCGGCGCGCTGCCGCAGCGTCGCAAGCCCGTGGCCGAGCGCTACTCCGGTCCGCCGTCGTATCCGGTCCCACCGAGGTGGGGCTTCCCGAATCTGGCCTGGCGCCGCCCGACCGCCGTTCCCGGGACGGCGTCCGGCGAAGTCACCGCGGGCGAGCGGCTGCGGGTGATCACTCGCAGCCTGTTGCCGGTGCTGTGGACCTTCGCCGCCCTCGCCGTCATCGCGTCGGCCGCGGAGATCTGGCGCTACGTCCTGCTGGTGCAGAGCCGCGACTCCGCGCTGTCGACGTCCGTCGTCTCGGTCTCCGACACCTTCGTGATCACGGCCGGTCTGCTCACGACGATCCTTTCGCTGCTGCCGGCCGGGCTCACCGTGTGGTGGCTGCTCGTCGCCAGGCACGCGGCCGCGGACGTCTCCGGCGAGGCGCCGCCCAGGCGGCAACGGCATGTGCTGGCGTTCGTGCTGGTGCCGGTGGTGAACCTGATCATGGTGCTGCCGGTCGTCGCGGAACTCGAACACGCCGTCCTGCGGCGGACGCGGGAAACGCGGCCGAAGCCGTCGCGGCTCGTGCTGGTCTGGTGGGGCGTCTGGGCACTCAACTGGGTGCTGCTCGCGCTGGTCATCGTCTGGCGGTTCCGTGACGGCGTCCAGGCGCTGGCCGACGGCGTCGTGCTGGTCGCGCTGACCGACCTGACCGCGGGTGGGCTGGCTGTGGTGACCGCTCTGCTCGTGAAGCGCATGTCCGGGCTGCTCGCTCCTGTCGAGGAGAAGCGCCTTCGGCTGCTTCGCGTGCTGAAGGTGGATGGGGTTCCGGAGCCGGGGCGGCGCGAACGTCCCGCTTCCTCCGTGCGCTGACCCGCGTTTCTTCTGTTCCGACTTGCCCGAAAAGAGAGCAGGGGACCTTTGCTATGCCGTGGTCACCCGAAGCGAGCGCAGGCCCCGGATCACGAACTCCGGCCGCCGCTCCGGCTCTTCCGCGAGCTCCAGTCCCGGCAGCTTCGAGGCCAGGGAGGACAGCGCGGCCGCGATCTCCACCCGCGCGAGCGGGGCGCCGACGCAGTAGTGGATGCCCATGCCGAAGCCGAGGTGCGCGTTCGGCGTGCGGCCGATGTCGAGCGTGTCCGGCCGGTCGAAGACCTTCGCGTCCCGCGCGGCGGCGCCGAGGAGCGCGCCGATCTTCTCGCCCTCGGCGATCCGGAACCCGGCGATCTCGACGTCGGTGGTCGCCGTCCGCTCGAAAAGCTGCAGCGGCGCGTCGAAGCGGATCAGCTCCTCGACGCACGGGTCCAGGAGCTCCGGGGAGGCCAGCAGCCGCTCCCACTGGTCGCGGTGGGTCAGCAGCGCGTTGACGCCGTTCCCGATGACGTTCACCGTCGCCTCGTGTCCGGCCATCAGGAGCAGGACCGCGGTCGCGACCAGTTCGTCCTCGGTGAGCTCACTGCGCAGAAGGTCGCTGATGATGTCTTCGCCAGGGGAGTTCGCGCGCTGCTTCGCGACGTCACGCAGGTAGTCGACGAACTCCGCGGCCGCGGCTTCGGCGGCGTCGCGCTTGTCCTCGGCGAGCCCGTACTCGTACATCTTCACGATGTGGTTCGACCAGGTGACCATGCTCGGCCCCTTGTCGACCGGGACGCCGAGCAGTTCCGCGATGACGGCGACCGGCAGCGGCTGCGCGAGGTGCGCCAGCAGATCGGCCGAGCCGGTTTCGGCGATCTCGGCGGCGAGGCCGTCGACCATGCCGTCCGCGAGTTCGGCGACCATCGGCCGCAGCCGCTGGACGTGCCCGCGCCCGAACGCGCCCGCGATCACCCGCCGCAGCCGCGTGTGGGCGGGCGGCTCGTTCTCCAGCAGCGAGTTGCGGTGCAGGAGGTTGAACGACGCGAACCGCTCCACCGGCAGCGCGTCCTGCCAGATCCGGCCCAGCCCGCGATGCCGCAGGACGGCGGCCGACGCCGCGTGCGACACCGCCACCGCGATGCCGAGGCCGTCGTGCCGGTGGACTTCGCCGCGCTCGCGGAGGTCGGCGAAGGACGGGTACGGATTCGCGAGGAAGGCCGGGTCGGCGAGGTCGAACACCCGCCGACTGTAACCCGGCCGGGCGCCGCGCCGGGGTGGCCGCCCCGGCGCGGCAGGGAGCTACAGATGCAGCCAAAGCCCCAGGTGCAGGTGCAGCCCGTGATGGTGATGCCCGTGGTGATGACCGACGCACAGCAGCAGGCAATGTCGCGCCTGGTCGGCTCTGTCGGACTGCGGCGCGGCCGAAGCCGTGCCCACCGCGGGCCCGGCCAGCATCAGACCGAGTGCCACGGGAAACGCGGCCAGCGCGGCCCGGCGCTTCGAGGTGCTCATCTGTGATCCCTTCTCCGCACTACGGCACCGGATGGCGCCGTGATCGAGTATTCGGTGCGGTACGGGCAAAACGGCAGGCTGATCACCCGCGATTAGATCGTCCGGATGATGACAACCGTTTTCAGTCACGTTTGCGTGGTACCCGGATGGCCGCTGAAACCCGTCGATCAGGTCGATCCGGTGGTCTGCCGGGTGTCGTCCGCGACGTCTTCGTCACCAACCCCGGGGGCCTTACGAGGCGTGCGCCTTCCCGCGATAGCGTTCCGAACCGAGCTTTGAGGAGGCTGACGTGGGCAAGGGTTCGCGCAAGAAGGGTCCCAAGACGACCTCGGACCGCAAGCCGAAGGTGCGCGACGTCTTCGTCGGCCAGCCCTTCGAGGGGCTCGCGGCGGAGACCGAACTGATCGCGCTGCGCGAGTTCGTCCCGTCGGCGACGGCGGCGCTCACGCTGGGCTCCGGCGAGAAGGTCACCCTGGGCACGGTGCTGCCGATGGCGGCGGCCGCGTTCGTCCGGTCCGACGGCGAGCGCTACATCGGGATGCAGGTGCAGACCCGGTCCTCGGACATCAGCCGCGACCTCGGCCGCGCGCTCAAGTGGGTGCTGGAGGCCAAGGAGGGTGACGTGCTGTCCGTGCCGGACACCACGACGCCGCCCACCGCCGACGAGAAGGCCCGCCTGCAGGACCTGCTCGACACGGACGTCGAACTCGACGTCACGCTCTACAACGACTTCGCCTGGTGGCTGCCCGAGGACGCCGACGCGAGCGGAGACGTCGCGCTGTCCCTCGAGCGCGCGAACGCGGCGATCATGCCGACCGAACGTCTCGGCGCGGGCGCGTACTGGGTGCTCGCCGGGGAGAAGGCGCATCTGCGCTGGGTCCGCCCCGAGCCGGAGAACCTGCTGCTGCAAGCGCTTGCGCGGCTGTCCGCGGCCGGTGAACTCGGCCTCGGCGAGGGCTCCCGCTACGCCGGTTCGTTCCGCGCGCACGGGCTGCTCGTCCCGGTGTGGGACCTCGACCCCGAGGCCCACGCCCGCGAGTGGGCCGACGCGAAGGACCAGCTCGGCACCCGGCTCGACGCGGCGCTGAAGTCCCTCGACACCGAGCCGCTCAACGCCGCCGAGCGCCGCTCGCGCGACGGCCTCATCGGCCGCCAGCTCACCATCCGCTGATCCCCTTCCCACGCATTTCGTCCTCTGGATGCCGGCTCCGCATCCAGAGGACTAAATGCGCGAGGATGGGCGCGTGATCCTCCATATCTGTACCAAGGACGAGTGGGCTTCGGTGCCCGAAGGCGGCGTCTACACCGCCGCGTCGCTCGAATCCGACGGCTTCATCCACTGCTCGGACCCGGGAACGGCGCATATCCCGGCCAACGCCGTGTTCCCCGGCCGCACCGATCTGGTGCTGCTGGAGATCGACCCGGCGCTCGTCGGCGCACCCGTCGTCTGGGAGGACGGGGACCCGCCGCATCCGGCCGGTATCCAGTTCCCCCACGTGTACGGGCCGATACCCCGTAACGCCGTGGTGGCCGTTCACGAATTCCCTGTTCAGGGGGACGGTTCGTTCAGAATTCCCGAGTCCGTGTCGAAACGTTGAGGCGGGCAACTCCTCGGCGAGACGAGCGTCTCTCGAACTGGTTCGCGGCTGAAGACAACCTGTGGGGGCGGTCATGCGTTTCGGGAGAGGTGGGCCAGGCAGACCTGGCCAGGTGACCCCGGGAGGAGGCGATACGGTGACCGCTGCCGCGACGGTCATACCGGGGGCCGACGTCTGGGGGGCCGGCGAGAGCCGGAACAGCGCCGTGTCGGGTGAGCTCACCGACTTCGGCGACTTCGTGCGGGCCAGCCTGCCGGGGCTGCTGAGGTACGGGCACGCCCTCACCGGGAACCCGCACGACGCCGCCGACCTCGTCCAGACCGTGCTGGAGAAGATCGGCTCCCGCTGGTCGTACGTCCAGCACAAGACCGGCGACCCGATGGCCTACATCCGCCGTTCGATGGCCAACGCGCACATCAGCCGCTGGCGCCGGACCAAACGCGAGAGCCTCGTCGCCGACCTCCCGGACGTCGAGCCGTACAGCCCGGCCGATCCGTTCGAGCACGAGCCGCTGTGGCAGGCGCTACGCGCGTTGCCGCCGAGGCAACGCGCGGTGATGGTCCTGCGTTACTACGAAGGGCTGTCCGAGGCGGAGATCGCGGATTCGCTCGGGGTCAGCCAGGGCACCGTCAAAAGCCAGGCGAGCAAGGCGATCGCGTCGCTGCGGACGAAGCTCGCGTTGTTCGAGCCCAAGGGCGAAGGGAGGGAAGCGGGATGAACATGTCCGAAGAGGACGTGCAGCAGAGGTTGCGCGACCTGTTCGCCGACGAGCGGCTGGCCGTGGGGTCCACGCTGAATCCCGAGGCGATCGTCGCGGGCGCACGCCGTCGCCGTCGCCGCCGTCAGCTGATGCAGACGACGAGCGGGATGGCCGCCGCGGTGGTCCTGCTGGGCGGTGGGCTCACCGTCTTCACGATCCACGACAAGGACAACGGCGCGGCCTTCCCCGGCGGCGACCAGCTCACCATGGGTGCGGCGTCGTCGAGCCTGGCGCAGCCGGGGCCCGGAAGCTCGGCGCCGCCGGCCTCCGCGCCGGTGGAACAGCCGAACCCGACCACCGTGCCGCCGCACTCGACCGTCTCCGACGGGCCGGCCAAACCGCCGAAGAGCACCGCCGCCACGAAGCCGCCCACGCAGCGCAAGGTGACCACTGGCGCGCTGCTGACCTCCGCCGGTTTCGGCAAGCTCCGGCTCGGGATGAGCGAGTCCGAGGCGGAGGCCACCGCCGGTCCGCTGCGGGCGAAAGAGGTCCGGGGCACCTGCACCTACGGCTACGCGGAAGGGGCCGCCGTTCCGGCGCCGACGTCGGTGTCGCTGACCGAGGGCGACGGGATCACCGTCATCAACCCGGCGGGCACGGTGCACACCCCGGAGGGGATCGGCGTCGGCTCGAGCGAGGCGGACATCCTCGCCGCCTATCCCGGCAGCACCAAGGACGGCAGTGCCTACGTCGCGCCGGTCAGCGCGGTGAGCGCGTACCGGATCTCCGTGTCCGACGACGGATCGGCCGTCGGCATCCTGCTGACGAGCATCAACCAGGACTGTCAGTTCAGCTGACGCACGAAGAAAACCCGGGCTTCTCCAAGGGGGAGAGCCCGGGTTTTCTCCGTGGTGGGAGCGTTGGTCAGAGCGCGCCGCCGGCGACCGGGGGCATCCCCGCGTCGGCGCCGCCGTCACCGACGGACTCGCGGTGCAGGTGGTTCTCCACCTCGAACAGGTTGCCGTCGGCGCGTTTGACGATGTTGAGCAGCGTGGACATCTGGGAGATCTCCTCGACCTGCTCCTTGAGGAACCACTGCGTGAACTGCTCGCCGATGTAGTCCTCTTCGGCGCGCGCGGCCTTGGCCAGCTGCTGGATGTCGGTCGCGACGTCCTTCTCCTGCTGCAGCGCGAGCTCGATGAGCTCACGGACGTCGGAGAAGTCGTTGCGCACGTCGCCGGTGCCGGGGATCTCCACGTGGTGGTCGGTGTCCAGCATGTACTGGACCAGCGCCATCGCGTGGTTCCGCTCCTCGACGGACTGCTTGTAGAAGTGCTTCGCGAGCTGCGGCAGGTCCTCGGCGTCGAACCAGACCGCCAGCGCGATGTACTGCTGGGAGGCGTTGAACTCGTTGTGGATCTGCGCCTGCAGCAGTTCGTAGAACTTCGAGCGCGGTTGCTTCTTGATGAGGGCCATGTGTTCGACGATACGTCAGGTCCCTATTCGATTTCCACTTTTCTCTGGTGATGTCCCCCCTATTAGGTTACCATTACCGACAATAGGTCCGCCTCAATTAAGTAAGCCTTCCCTAATCAATGGAAATCAATTAGGGAAGGCTTACTTTATTTCTGTTTCAGATGCTTTCGCGCCGGATCGGGCACGACATGCAGCGCGGGCCGCCGCGGCCGGAGCCCAGCTCGGACCCGGTGATGGCCAGGACCTCGATCCCGGCTTCTTCCAGGCGCGCGTTGGTTTCCACATTACGTTCGTACCCGATGACCACGCCGGGCGCGAGAGCGAGGGTGTTGTTCCCGTCGTCCCATTGCTCGCGTTCGGCGGTGACCGGATCGAGGCCGGTGTCGATGACGCGGAGCCGTTCGATTTCCATTGCTTCGGCGGCCGCGGTGAGGAATGGGGCGGGGCCTTCCACCTTCACCGAACCGTCGTCGGTCGGTCGCATGGTGAATGCGGTCAGCGAATCACGGGAAAGCGGATACATGACGACGGCGTCGGCCGCGACCATCGTGCAGACGGTGTCCAGATGCATGGTCGCGCGGGTCTGCTGGATCGGGACGGCGAGCACGGTGTGCGCGATCCCGTCGGCGAACACGGACCGGGCCAGCGACTCGGCACCCGCCGCGGTCGTCCGCTCGCCGACGCCGATGGCGAGGACGCCCGGCGAGAGCAGCATGACGTCGCCGCCCTCGATCGGCGCCGAATGCGCGCCGTACGCGCGGGCGGCGTGGCGGAACCAGGGGTGGTAGGCGTAGATGAGGTCCAGCACCGCGGTTTCGCGGACACGCGCGGGCATGGTGAGCGAGGAAACCGCGACGCGGTCGCCGATCCACGCCGACGAGTCACGGGTGAACAGCAGGTTCGGCAGCGGATCGACGGCGAAGTCGTTCGGGTGGTTCATCAGCCGGACCAGGGAGGCGCCCTCGGCGGCCGGCAGTTCCTCGAAGGTCATCCCGGCCATCAGGACCTCGGCCAGCGTCGCCGGTGCCGCGCTCGAAAGGTGGGAGCGGAGCGAATCGGCCAGGTCGGGTCCGAGGCGGCGCTCGTCGACGGCCGCGTGCACGCCCGCCGCGTGGGCGCGGGTGTCCGAGAGCGCCGTGCGCAGCGCGTCGGCCAGCAGCAGCACCTCGACCCCGCGGCCGCGCAGCACCTCGGCGAACGCGTCGTGCTCCTCCTGCGCGCGGTCCACCCACGGGATGGAATCGAACAGGAGCTGGTCGTTGTTGCGAGGCGTGAGCCTTTTGAGCTCGTTGCCGGGCCTGTGCAGCAGCACCGCACGCAGGGGGCCGACTTCGCTGTCAACTCGGGGTGGAGTCGTCTCGTCAATCACGGTTTCACACTAGCTAGGGAAGCCAGGAAACTCGCCCTTTGAGCAGCGCGTATCCGACGAAGGAAACGAAATCCAGCGCGGTGTGCGCGGCGATCAGCGGCCACAGCCGGTTCGTCTTCTGCCACAGCCTGCCGAACACCAGGCCCATCACGACGTTGCCGACGAAACCGCCGAAACCCTGATACAGGTGATACGACCCGCGAAGCACCGAAGACGCGACCAGTGAGGTGTTCTCGCGCCAGCCGAGCTGCCGCAGCCGGGTCAGCAGGTACGCGACGACGAGCACCTCTTCGGCGAACGCGTTCCCGAAGGCCGACAACGTCAGCGTGATCGGACGCCACCACGTCTCGCCCAAAGTGGACGGTTGCACCGACAGGCTGAATCCAAGGCTGTAGGAGAGGAAGTACAGCCCGAGTCCCGGAATCCCGATCACCGCGGCGAGCAGGAGCCCGTGGACGACGTCGCGGCCGGGACGCCGCCTGTCGAGCCCGATCTCCGCCAGCTTCATCCCGCCGCGCCACAACAGGTACAGCCCGAGCGAGCCCCAGCCGACCAGCTGGCCGGCGCTCAGGAGCTGTTTGAGCAGGTCGACCAGGCTCAGGGTCGCCTGGGGGACGTTCAGCTGCGCCTGTTGCTGCGCGAGCGGAACCGGCTGCAGCAGCGAGTCCACAAGGGACAGCAGGCTGCGCAGCCCGGACAGGCCGAGGGTGATGCCGAAGACGACGACCAGTTCGATGACGATCGCGCGGCGGCGCGCCGGATCTTCCACGAATTCCGGCAGCGCCGGGCGTTCGGGACGCAGCCAGCTCATCGGCCGCACGTTACCGTCGGGTCATGCCCAGGAGTATCGCGACCAACGAAACCGTCGACCGGGCCGCGCTCGTCGACTTCCTGTCCACCCGTCACCGCGCCATCCTCATGACCACCAAGGCGGACGGCGGCCCCCAGCTTTCGCCGGTGACCTGCGGAGTCGACGCGGAAGGCCGCTTGGTCATCTCGACGTATCCGAAGCGCGCGAAGGTCGTCAACATCCGACGCGAGCCGAAGGTGTCCGCCTGTGTCCTTTCCGACGAGTGGAACGACCAGTGGGTCCAGCTGAACGGCACCGCCGAGGTGCTCGACCTCCCCGACTCGGTCGAGCCGCTGGTCGACTACTTCCGCGCGATCTCCGGCGAGCATCCCGACTGGGACGAATACCGCGAAGCGATGGTGAAGCAGGGCAAGAGCATCATCCGCGTCACCATCGACTCGTGGGGCCCGATCGCCAAGGGCGGCTTCCCGGCGGAACTCGCCTAACCCTGGGGAAAGTAAGGACAACCGACCAGTCGGCGGATCTCGCCGCTCAACTGCTGCGGCCCTTCGACCGGCCGCGAGAACGCCAGCCGGACGTCGTGGTCGCCGGAGTCGGCCTCGACGCGCAGCCGCAGTCCGTAGCGGTCCAGCCCGAGCGGCCGGATCCAGCCGCCGCGCAGCTCGGCGGGTACGTGCTTGGCGAGCTGCTGGACGACGTCGGCGTGGTCGGTCTCCAGATGCCGCAGCCACGCGGCCTCGTAGTCGTGGAAGGGATCCGGCGGCGCGGCGCTGAACATATGCGGCCGGAGCGAATGCGTGCCCTCGGCGTCCGCGAGCACCAGCGACGCCGGGGTCAGCCGCAGCAGTGTCAGGCCGTGCCCGACGTCCAGCAGCCGCTCGTCCGGCCGGGTTTCGGCGATGGAGACCGCGCGGGCCCGCGCCGACACCTCGGAAAGCGGCCGGAGCCAGCCCGTGATCCACAACAGCCCGCGAACGGGTTCGCGCAGGTCGACCGGCGCTTGATCGGTCAGTTCGACCATCACCGCGAGCTCGCCGCGCTGTGCCTCGTGCGCTCGTTTCACCAGGTGGTGCTCGTCCGGCAGCAGGATGCTGACGCTGCCGCTCGGGTGCACGTGGTGCAGCTCGGGGATGACCCGGCCGCACTGTCCCGGCAGGTCACGCTGCTCGGCGGTCGGCATCAGCGTCGCCGGCCCGTTGCGGGTGGCGATCGTCTTCGCGCGTTCCGCGGGGTTCGGCGCCGGCGGGCGGCGGATGGACGTCGGTGTGGTCACGGCTCACCTCCTGGTTAGGTGAGCCTAACCTGATCTGGCCGCCGAGTGGAAGTAGCCTGGATCACGTCTCACCGCACACGTATACGTTGACCTGGTGGAAGACCACAGAATCCGGGTGCTCGAACCACCCGAAGGGATTCCGGCGAAGAACATGCCGGTCCTGACACCCCTTCTCGACCGTCTCACCCTGACCGCCGGAACGACGTCCTTCGCGTCCGGGTTGCTCGTGGTGCTCGGCGTCTTCCTGGCGGTGTCAGGACGGTTCGGAATAGCCGCGCCCGCCTTCCTGCTCTGCTTCATGACACCGGTTTCGCTCTACTTCGGCTACCTCGTCCTTGCCGGATCGTCGCCGATGCGGAAGCTCACCGGCAAACCGTTCCGCCTGGTGAGCGGGCTGGACGGAGTCGTCGTCGCCGGTTCCCGGGTGAGTGTCCCGCTCGACGGCCGGTGGCTCGTGTTCCGGCTGCCCGCCCCGCTGCGAGCGCAATTGGCGGCGCAACGGCGGCTGTGGGTGCTCGGCCCCTTCTTCGTGCTGCCCGGTGTCATCGGCCCGCGGCGCGGCGCGTTCCGGGACGCCCCGGCGCGGGGTTCGGTGCCGTTGGCGGCCGAGCCGGTCACACCGGGACGGCTGGTCACCCTGCAAGGACGGCTGCTGGGTTCGTACTATCTGCTGGGCGCCGGGATCACGCTGGTGGCGGCCGCCTTCTCGCTCTGGGTCGCCTTCGACTATCCCGACCGCGACAGCCTCCTCGTGCCGAACACGCGGGTGCTGGCCGCTCTCTGTGTCCTCGCGACGATCGGGCTCGGCATCGCGGCTTTCGTGGTCGCCCGGCCGTCACCCGAGCCGCGGTGGACCGAACTCGCCGTCGTGTCCGGGCCGGCGTCGGTCAACCTCTTCGGCATGGTCACGGTGAAAGGCCGGACGGTGCTGCCCGACGGCCGCGAGGTCACCGTCACCGCGGGCGGATCGGATCCGTCGCTGGCCGCCAACATCGCCGCCACCGGACGGCTGTGGGTGCTCGGCGTGCCGTCGGCGGGGAAGACGGCGAAGGCCGGTGTGCCGGGGTGCGCGGTTTTCGGGCCGGTCAGATTCGGGCGGTAACGGTTGGCCGGGTTGTGCGGGGGGTCGTGAGTGGTAAAGAGCGTTAGAACGATCATCGCCACTCACGACCCCCAGGCAATACTGCTCAAAGTGCCCAAATCGGGCACCTGAATCGCGAAAGGTGTCCCTTGTGGACAGTCAAGACGTGGCAGTTCCCGTGATGGCCTTTCGACCTTGAAGCTGGCCGCGTCCGCTTCAACTGAGCGAGCGCCGCGTCGCCTCCTCGGTCTCCACGACACCCCGCCGGATCCCCTCCAGCTGCTCGCTCAACTCGCCGATCGTCGTGGTGTCGAGCAGCGCATCGCCGGTGGCGGCCGAGAGCTCGGCCGCCCTGGCGACCAGGCCGTCGAGGCCGAGCGCGCCGGATCGCAGCTGTGCCACCAGTTTCCGCTGCGCGCTCGACAGTCGCGTGTGGACGTCTTCCTGTGCCTGCACCGATTCGAGCGACTGGGTCAGGTCACCGCGGATGTCGTCGTCGGCGGTCTTCAATTCCTTGCGCAGCCGGGCTTTCTCGGCCGACACCGCGCCGAGGTCCACCCGTGCCAACGCTTTCCCGGTGGCGGACGTGCGAGCGGCCAGCCGCCGGAGGGTGTCGACGGTTTCCCGCACCACCGGCTCCATGGCGGCCACCCGATCCGCGAGCGGACCGGTGTCGAGCGAAGCGGAGATCGAGCGGAAGCCGTCGGCCGCCGCTTCCGCGCGCCGCACCCAGCCCGCCTCGGGCGAACCGGGCTCGACGTCGGGTAGCGGCCGTTCTTCGGGCTCCGGCAACGGTTTCGGACGCGTGGCGGCGGCGACCCCGGCGCGGGCGGCGAGCACGGTCACGCCGACGCCGAGCGCGGCGAGCGTCGGCAGCTGCACCGCCCAGGCGGCCCCCGCCGACGTCGCCGCGAGGAGCAGTCCCCACGGTTCGGCTAGCTCACGGACGAAGCGCATATCCGAGGATCTCAGAAATTCGAGATCACGGCGGTGAAGACCTGGTCGATCGAGTCCGGTTTGGACGAGTCGTATCCGACGCCCTGGGTGGTCTCGGCGATCTCCTTGAGCACGTTCAGATCCGCGTCCGAGCCGTAGGCGATGGTGAACAGCCGCACCGCCTCGCCACCGCCTTCGGTCCGCAGTTGCCCGACGAGGTTCGGCAGATCGATCCCGCCCGGATCCTCGTTCCGGCCGTCGGTGAGCACGACGACCGCGTTGATCGCGTTCGGATCCAGCCGCTGCTTCATGAACTCGTAGGCCGCCAGCGACGAGTCGTAGAGCCCCGTCCCGTTCTGCGGGGTCAGCCCGTTCAGCCGCGACGCCAGCTCCTGCCTGCCCGGTTCACCGCCGATCGGCGACACCGGCCGGAGTTCGGCGTAGTCCTTGTCGCCGTCCAGTTTCGTCGAGAACATCCACAGCCCGACCTTGTCGGCATCGCTGAACTGCGGCAACGACGCCACGGCGGCCTGTTTCGCGAGATCCATCTTGTTCTTCCCGGTCCCGCTGACGCCGTCGCCCATCGAACCGGAGACGTCGACCACCAGCAGCACGTTCGCCTTCTTCCGCAGGTCCTTCCACGACTTCAGCACCTCGGTCAGCACCGGCGGGCTCGGCGGGCGGATCAGGTTGAGCTTCGATTCCGGCTCGGCGCCGTTCTCCTTCGTGGTCTGCGAGCCGGGTTTGCCGTCGAACGTGCGGAAGCCGATGTCGCTGAACTTCCGCTGCGCCTCGGCGCCGCGCAGATGCGCGAGGAAGTCCGCCGCGACCTGCTTGTGGATGTCGTCGGCCCAGTTCAGCACGGTGAACGGGTGGTCGGAGTTGAGCGTGCCGTCGCTCGGGTAGATCCCGACCAGGGGCACCTTCGGCGGCGCGTGCTGACCGCGTTTCGCCGGATCGTTCGTGGGATTGCCCTGGTTGTAGCCCACGAGCGAGTTCTCCTCGACCGTCACCGCCGAGATGTACGACATCGCGGCGCCGCGGTCGTCGGCCTTCTGCAGGTTCGTCAGGAACGTCAGCGTGTTGTCGCCGTAGTGGACGATGGCCTGCTCGACGTTCTGCACGAACGTCCGTGCCTCGGGTTTCGCGAGGGCGTTCGCGGTGAGGTCCGAAGACGTGCCCGTCGCCGCGTAATAGGCGCCGATGGTGGCGTTCAGACCGGACGTCGAGATGTTCGGATTCGTCTTGCCCAGCCGGAACTTTCCCCATTCCGGATGGCCGTATTTCGCCCAGCCCTGCGGATCCGTGGCGAGCGCGGCGAGATCCTTCCAGCCGATGCCCTTGCCGGGCCAGCCGAGCGCTTCGGCCATCGGCTTCGGCATCGCGACGACCAGCGGCGCGTTCGCGATCGATTCCGGGTCGCCTTCGGGGACCAGTGCGGGGTGATCGGAACCGGTGAGGTTCTGGCGCAACAGGTTCACCCAGCCGGACGCGGCGGGCGTCCAGACGTCCGGCCGCGGACCGTCCACCGCCTCGTTCCAGCCGCGGGACAGCGCCTGCATCGCCGTGCCGGACGACTTCGACTGCACGAGCACGTCGACACAGCGTCCGGCCACCGTGCGGCCGCTGTAGCCCTGGGCGATCTCGGCGACCACGCCCGCCTTTTCCGGCGAAGACGACACCTGCAGCTTGACCGCGTCGCCCGTCGTGCACTTCGCTGCCACGGCCTCCTCGCCGGAGTCGCTCGTGAGCGCGCGCAAGCCGATGATCAGGCCGATGGCGACCACCGCCGCGGCCACGAACGCCAGGACCTTGCGGCCGCCGCGGGACTGCTGAGGATTCACGACCATGGAGAACCTCCGCCGGTGGGGACACCGATTATCCGGAGGTTTCGCCTTGTCCGGCTTGGCGTTGCCGAACCGTTGCGGCCATGGCGGTACTTATCCCGCCACCCCACGCCGCATTTAGTCCTCTAAATGCGTGGGCACCTACTCGCGCCTGTTGTTGATCTACGCATTTAGAGGACTAAATGCATGCCGTCAAGCGCCGGGGCCGCGGCCGGACCAGGTCCACGCGTAGCCGTGATCCTCCGACGCGTCGGCCGCCTCGCCGAGATCCAGCGGCGCGAAGGTGTCCACCATGACCGCGGTCTCGTCGAAGAACTGCGCCCCGATCGACGCCTCGGCCGCGCCGGGCTGCGGCCCGTGCGTGAAGCCGGACGGGTGCAGCGAAAGCGAGCCGACCTCGATCCCGGAGCCCTTGCGCGCCTCGTAGTTCCCACGGACGTAGAACATCAGCTCGTCCGAGTCGACGTTCGCGTGGTTGTACGGCACCGGGATCGACTCGGGGTGGTAGTCGACCTTGCGCGGGCAGAACGAGCAGACCACGAAATTCGGGCCCTCGAACGTCTGGTGCACGGGCGGCGGCTGGTGCACGCGGCCGGTGATGGGCTCGAAGTCGTCGATGTTGAACACCCACGGGTACAGGCAGCCGTCCCAGCCGACGACGTCGAACGGGTGGGTCGCGTAGGTGTAGCGCGTCAGCCCGGCGCGGTGGCGCACGAGGACCTCGACGTCGGTGCCGTCGACGACCAGCGGCTCGGACGGCCCGCGGATGTCGCGCTCGCAGTACGGCGAGTGCTCCAGGAACTGGCCCTTCGCCGACAGGTACCGCTTCGGCGGGCCGATGTGGCCGCGCGCCTCGATGGTCAGCAGCTTGACCCCGTCGTCACCGTGCGGGAGCACGCGATAGGTGCACGACGTCGGGATGACGAGGTAGTCGCCGTCGCCGACCTCCAGCGAGCCGTAGATCGTCTCGACGGTCGCGCCGCCGCCCTGGACGTAGAACAGCTCGTCGCCCGCCGCGTTGCGGTACAACGGCGAAGGCTTGGTCGCGTGGACGAAGCCGATGGTGACGTCGGCGTTGCCGAACAGCCGCCGCCGGTCGGTGACCGCGTCGGCGTCGCCGAACTTGAGGTCGTGGGTTTTGAAGGCGCGGGGTTTGAGCGGATGGTTCGGGGTGATCGGGCCGCGTTCGTCCTCGATCGCGACGGCGTCGACGATCGCCGTCGGCAGGCCGCGGTGATAGAGCAGCGCCGAGTCCGCCGAGAAGCCCTCGACACCCATCAGTTCCTCGGCGTACAGGCCCCCGTCGGGCTTGCGGAACGCCGTGTGGCGCTTGTGCGGGATCTCGCCTACCTGCCGGTAGTAAGGCATCGGAATCTCCCCGGAACGTGTCCGTTGTGCGAACGATTTTGTCCTGATGTCGTACGCTACTAGCGTGTCAGTCGTGTCAAGCGCTGTGGAACTCACGCCACCCGGCCCCCGAGGAATCCCTCCCCTGTTCGCGCGGCTCGTCGACGACTCGGCGTTGTTCCCGCCCGGTGAGGCGTCCATGCCCGAAGCGCTGCGTGCGCACTTCGCGTCGAGGGCCGGTGAGCACTCCGGCGTCCTCGGTGTGTTCCTGTGCCAGGCGTCGAGGCTGCCCGAGCTCATCACCGAACTCATCAAGATCAAACCCAAGGAACCGCTGCCGCTGTCGCTGATCATCGACACCGGCCTCGGCGGGGTGCCGAAGGCGATCTCGATCGTCGAATCGCGCAGCGAGATCCTCAGCCTGCGCATGGTGGAGATGCCGGCGCCGTCGGACGTCGACGAGGTCTGGCTGGAGCGCGTCTCCGAGTTCGTGCCCGAGGACGTCATCCGCGTGGTCGAGCCGCGGCGCGGCGTCGGCTGGCTGGACGGCGTGCGGAAGGTGATCGAGCACGGCAGCTGGCCGAAGATCCGCTGCGGCGGCAAGGCGGGCGAGAACTTCCCCAGCGTCGACGAGGTCGCGGACTTCCTCGCCGTGGTCAGCGGCTCGACCGGAGCGTCGTTCAAGGCGACGAACAGCCTGCACCGCGCCGTCCGGCACACCGAGGAGTCGAGCGGCTTCACCCACCACGGGTTCCTGAACCTGATCGTGGCGTCCGCGCGCTGCCTCTCCGGCGGTGACGTGCGCGCCGCCCTCGAATCGACCGACGGCGCCGCGCTGGCCGCCGAGGCCAAGGGGATGTCGGACGAGGCGGCGAAGGCGGTTCGCGGGCTCTTCGCGTCCTACGCGGCGGCCTCGTTCGACGAGCCGGTCGCCGATCTCGGGGAACTCGGGTTGTTGTGACCCGCGAAGGGTCACTCACCCTCGACCGGGGCCTCGCGCTGCTGCAAGCGGTCGCGGACGCCGGTGGCGAGGCGGCGACGATCTCCGAACTCGCCGTCGCCATCGGCGCGAGCCGGGCCGCCGTCTACCGGCTGCTCGTCCCGCTGTCCGAACGCGGTCTGGTGTGGCGTGACGGCAACAAGGTGCGGCTGGGTGTCGGCCTGCTCCGGCTCGCCGGGCAGGTCCTCCCGCAGCTGCGTGAGGCCGCGCGGCCGGTGCTGCGCGAGCTGGCGGAGAAGGTCGGCGCGACGGCGCATCTGTCGGTCGCGCAGGGGGACCAGGCGCAGGCCGTCGCGGTCGTCGAACCGTCGTGGACGAGCTTCCACGTCGCCTACCGCGTCGGCACCCGGCATCCGTTGTCCGCCGGCGCGGCGGGCAAGGCGATGACGCTGCGTCCTGGCGGCGGCGAAGGCTGGGTCACCTCGTCGGGTGAGCTGGAGGCGGGCGCCTCCGGGGTCGCCGCTCCCGTGCGCGGAGTGCCGGGATTGAAGGCCAGCGTCGGCGTCGTGTCCCTCGAGCCGCTCGATGCCTCCGTGGTGGGGCCTGCGGTCGTGGCGGCCGCCGTCCGGCTGGCCGAGGTGCTGAAGCAGCCCGAGTAGGGCGTCAGCGGTGGCTGAGCAGCGGGCGCACCATCGTCGCCAGCAGCGTGAGGTCGATCGCGAACAGCAGCCGCTCGAACAGGCCGAGCGTGACCTCCTGATGCGACGGGCCGGTGAGCATCGTCCAGACGAAGCCGCCGAGCACGATCACCACCGCGGCGAAGCTGGCCACCGAAAGCCGCCGGATCGTCGTGCGGCGCGGCTCCCACGGGCAGCGCGCGCGGCCCGGGCGGGTCAGCACCCAGGCGGCGGCCGGCAGCGCGAGGAAGGCCGCCAGCGCGGCGTAGTTGTGGATCTGGCCCGCCAGCGACCGGGCCTGACCTTCGGGGTCGACCGGCACGAGCGCGAGGACGAACAGCCCGGCGCACCAGACACCGAGCAGGACCAGAACGGACTCGTAGCCCTTGCGGTGCGCCTTCGCGATCCCGCCGAGCAGCGCGAGCGAACCGAACCCCAGCGCCAGGCACATCGCGCCGAACAACGGGGCCGCCGTCGAACCGGGCGAGAGGTAGCCGTAGACGTACTCCGACAGCGTCTGCCAGATCGGGCTGACCTGGCTGGAGAGCCTCAGGTGCAGGTCGATCGAGATGGCGACGGCGACGGCCATGCCGAAGACCGCGAGCCTGCCGTGCACGGGGGAGACGGCGAGTGTCTTCGGCGAGGTCACGACCGGTTTCTCCAGGCACGTCGGGGTAGGTGTTCACCTTTTCGTTCCCGAAAGGTTACCCGGCGAACCTGTGAAAACCCCGTGCGCCTCAGAAGGCGAGCTGGGCCAGCGCGAACAGCGAGAAACCGGCGAAGACGAAGCCCGCGACGCGCTGGATGAGCTTGGGGCGGATCCGGCTACGGACCTTCGCGCCGATGAAGACGGCCAGGCCGGCGACGGCGATCAGCGCGCAGAAGGAGCCGAGGCCGACCGCGAACGGGTTGCCGAAGCGGGCCGTGAGGCTGGCCGTCGCGAGCTGGGACGCGTCGCCCCACTCGGCGGCGAAGAGCACGCCGAACGACGTCAGCGCGGAGCGGAGGAAGGTCGCGGGGCCGGGGCCGGAACGCGAGGCGTCCTCTCCGCCGTCCTTGGCGGGACTGAACCCTTCGCGAAGGAGCATGTACGCGCCGACACCGAACATCGCGGCGACGATCGCGGTCACCAGCGCCTCCGGCAGCAAAGTGAGCACACTGCCGAACGTGGCCGCGATCGCGGATTGCACGGCGAATGCGGCGGTGACGCCGACGAATACCGGCCACGCGCGGAAACGAGTGGTGAGAACCAAAGTGGCGACGAGGGTCTTGTCCGGCAGCTCCACGGCCAGTACCAGGCCGAACGCACTGATCAGCGCCAGCATCGAGCTAGACATAATGGTTCTTCACCCCTTTCACTGCAACGATAAAGGGGCGATTCAGAAAAAGGCAAGCTGATGGCTTTTCCGAATCGGTCGGCATGTGCGGGCGAATTGTATTTCTCGGCCGGGCGGAATTGAGTTTTCGGTAAACCGAATTCTTTTTTCAGGCTTCGCTGGTAGCGTCGCCGGACATGGACGAGAGAGCGCGGATCGAAGACGTGTGCAGGCGCCTGCAGGACCACTACGTGTTCCCCGATGTCGCCGAGAAGCTGACGGTGTTGCTACGGGCGAGGCTGAGTGACGGCGCGTACGCGGGGCTCGACGATCAGGCGTTCGCCGCCGCGGTCACCGGAGACCTGCAGTCGGTCAACGGGGACAAACATCTGCGGCTCCGGCACCACGTCGACCCGCTGCCCGAGGTCGACGGTGAGTCGTACGATCCCGAGGAATTCCGGCGTGAGGCGGAGCTGAACTGCCACGGCATCGCGTCCGTGCGGCGGCTGGCCGGGAACGTCGGCTACCTGGAGACCAAGCTGTTCTACGGGCCGGACATCGCGGGCGAGGCCCTCGCCGCGGCGATGACGCTGCTCGCCACCACCGACGCGTTGCTCATCGACGTCCGGGAGAACCGGGGCGGCGACCCGTCCGCGGTCGCGCTGCTGATCAGCTACCTGGTCGGCGAGCCCGTCCATTTCAACAGCATCTATCTGCGCGACGGCGACGTGACCAACCAGTTCTGGACGCAGCCGTACGTGCCCGGGCGCAAGTTCGGTCCGGACAAGCCGGTGTGGGTGCTCACCGGGCCGACGACGTTCTCCGGTGCCGAGGACCTGAGCTACTCGCTGCAGCAACTGGGGCGGGCGAAGACGGTGGGCGCCGTCACCGGTGGCGGGGCGAATCCGCGGAAGCAGTACAAAGTGGACACCCATCTGGATGTCACCGTTCCGGGTGGACGGGCCGTGAACCCGGTCACGGGGACCAACTGGGAAGGCGTCGGCGTCCAGCCCGACATCGCCGTCGATGTCGAGGACGCTTTCGACACGGCGTACGCGTTGGCGCTGGCCCACGTGCTGACGCTGGGGGACACGGGCCTGCGGCGGCAGGTCGCCGATGAGGCGCGTCTCACGCTCGCGAGCCTCGGCTGACCAGGGCGCGGGACCTACGTCCCGGCGAGATCGGGACCACTTGAACTGGCGGGCTCATCGGGCGTTGAGCAGGCTTGAGGCGTGGAGGTTCTCGATCTCGCTCGGTGGCAGTTCGGCATAACCACCGTTTATCACTTCCTGATGGTCCCGCTGACCATCGGGCTTTCGGTCCTGGTCGCCGGGATGCAGACGGCGTGGGTCCGCACGGGTGACGTGCGCTATCTGAAGATGACCAAGTTCTGGGGGAAACTCCTGCTGGTCAACTTCGCGATGGGCGTGGTCACCGGCATCGTGCAGGAGTTCCAGTTCGGGATGAACTGGAGCGCGTACTCGCGGTTCGTCGGTGACGTGTTCGGCGCGCCGCTGGCGATGGAAGGGCTCGTCGCGTTCTTCGTCGAGTCGACCTTCCTGGGGCTGTGGATCTTCGGCTGGGACAAGCTGCCGAAGAAGGTCCACCTGGCGTGCGCGTGGGCGTATTCGCTGGCGACCGTGGCGTCCGCGTACTTCATCCTGGCGGCGAACTCGTGGATGCAGCACCCGGTCGGGGTCGAGTTCGTCGACGGGAAGCCGACGATGAACTCGATCTGGGCGGTGCTGACGAACAACACCGCGCTGGCCGCGATCCCGCACACGCTCGCGGGCGCGTTCTCGGTGGCGGCGGCGTTCCTGGTCGGTGTGGCCGGTTGGCGGCTGTGGCGCAAGCGTTCGGAGGACGACGAGCACCGCGCGGTGTGGCGTTCGTCGTTGCGTCTCGGCGGCTGGACCGGTGTGGTGGCGTTCGCGGTGCTGGCGATCACCGGCGACGTGCAGGGCAAGCTGATGTTCGAGCAGCAGCCGATGAAGATGGCCTCGGCGGAAGCGTTGTGCCATACGGAGAAACCGGCGAGCTTCTCGATCATCGCGATCGGCGACGTGCGGAACGCGAACTGCGAGGACGTCAAGACCTTCACCGTGCCCGCGCTGCTCTCGTTCCTGGCGCACAACGACTTCACGACCGAGGTCAAGGGCGTGGAGAACCTGATCACCGAGTATCAGGCGAAGTACGGCACGAACTACCCGGACGACCCGCAGCTCGGCTCGCTCGCGGGCAAGCCGATCGACTACGTGCCCAGCCTTCCGGTGACCTACTGGGGCTTCCGCGCGATGATCGGCTTCGGCGCGATCTCGGCCGGGATCGGGGTGCTCGCGCTGTGGCTGACCCGGCGCGGCCGGATCCCCGGGCAACGCTGGTTCCCGTGGCTCGTGCTCGGCGGGATCGCGACGCCGTTCATCGGCAACAGCGCCGGGTGGATCTTCACCGAGATGGGCCGTCAGCCGTTCGTGGTGGTGCCGAATCCGACCGGTGTCGACGGGGTGTGGATGTTCACCGCGCAGGCGGTCTCGAAGTTGTCCACAGGTGAGGTGTGGACTTCGCTGATCGCTCTGACGACCGTCTACGCGGCGCTCGGCGTCGTCGAGGTCTACCTGATGCGCAAGTACGTCCGCGGCGGCGTCGACGCCGTCATGCCACCCAAGAAACCGGCCTCGACCAGCAAGAACAGCGACTCGGAAGGCGGTGACGGCGATGACGACGCGCTGGCCTTCGCCTACTGATCGCCTCTTGACCTCACGTACCCAGCCCCCCGCCCTTCCCGGGGGACGGCCCCGCACCCAGCGTATCGGGGGTATCGCTCAGGCGGGTTACCCACAGCCGATCTGTGGACAACTTGCGCGGTTGTGGATAACTCAGGGCGATCGGGGGACGGGGAGCGTCGCGAAAGCCACTTTCACGACATCCAGCGTCCCGAAAGTGGCTTTCGCGACATGCCGCACGGCGTCGACAAGGCACGCGACCGGGCCGGGCGGGCTGAAAGCGTCCTTCACCGCATCGCATGCGGGCAAAGCGTCCTTCAGCCCCCGGAAGCCAGGAAAGTGAGCACCCGATGACCCTCGAAACGATCTGGTTCTGCGTCATCGCCCTGTTCTGGCTCGGCTACCTCTTCCTCGAAGGTTTCGACTTCGGCGTCGGCATGCTCATGCCGGTCCTCGCGAAGGACAACACCGAGCGCCGCGTCATGGTCAACACGATCGGCCCGGTCTGGGACGGCAACGAGGTCTGGCTGATCGTCGCCGGCGGCGCGATGTTCGCCGCCTTCCCCGGCTGGTACGCGTCGCTGTTCTCGGCCGCGTACCTCCCGCTCCTGGTGGTCCTGCTCGCCCTCATCGGCCGCGGCGTCGCGTTCGAGTACCGCGGCAAGGTCGATTCCGACCGCTGGCGCCGCAATTGGGACCGCGTCATCGGCATCGGCTCGTGGGTCCCGCCGTTCGGCGTCGGCCTGCTGCTCGCCACCACCGTCCTCGGTCTCCCGCTCGACGCCGACGGCAACCGGGTCGGCGGCCCGTTCGCCGCCCTCAGCCTCGAAACACTGCTCGGCGCGATCGCGGTCGTCGGGTTTTCGCTGGTCCACGGCGCCGCGTTCCTCGCCCTCAAAACCGAAGGCGACCTCCGGCACCGCGCGCGGAACCTCGCCACCCGCCTGCTGCCGGTCGCTCTCCTGCCGTTGCTCGCGTTCCTCGTCGTCGTGCAGCTGCGCTCGGGTGACCTGTGGACGCTGTTCCTCATCGGCGTCGCGGTTGTCGCCGCGGTGCTCGCGTGGTTCAAGATCCGCATGGGCCGCGAAGGTCAGGCGTTCGCCGCGCTCGGCGGGGTCATCGGGGCCTCGGCGGTCGCGATCTTCGTCGCGCTGTACCCGAACGTTCTGCCGTCCACTTTGGACGCCGCCAACACGCTGACGATCGCGGGTGAGGCATCGAGCCCGTACACCCTGACCGTGATGACCTGGGTCGCCCTGTTCGGCGCCCCGGCCGTCCTGATCTACCAGGGTTGGACGTACTGGGTGTTCCGCAAGCGCATCGGCACCCGGCACATCCCACCGGTGCACGCACCATGACCGAACTTCCCGGCCGCGACACCCTTTCCGCCACGGAGTCCACAATGGACCCAGCGCGACCGGGGAAGGGTCCGCTCGGCGCGCTGGCTCCGCTTTCGAGTGCGGCGCGCCGAGCGTTGATCCTCAGTGGAGTCCTCTCCTTCGTCAACGCGCTTTTGCTGGTGGGACAGGCGTTCCTGCTGGCCGAAGTCCTCTCCGCGGTCGTCCGCGGAACACCGGGGGACCGCACCGTCCAGCTGGCCGTGCTGCTCGCGCTCGTCGCAGGGCGCGCGTTGACCGGCTGGGCGGTGCGGATCGTTTCCGTTCGCGCGGCCGCCCGCGCGAAGGAGGAGTTGCGCGCCAAAGCCCTCGACCACGCCCTGAAACTCGGTCCGGAATGGATCGCTCGCCGCGGTCACGGCGAGCTGACGTCGTTGACCACCAAGGGACTCGACGCGCTCGACGCCTACTTCACCCAGTACCTCCCGGCCTTGGTGACCGCCGCGATCGTGCCGCTCGCCGCCGGTGTCGCGATCCTGTTCGCCGACTGGCCGTCGGCCCTGCTCGTCGTGATCACCGTGCCGCTGGTGCCGCTGTTCGCCATCCTGATCGGCAAGCACACCGCCGAACGGGTCGCCGAAGCCGCCGACGCCGAACAACGGCTGTCCGGGCATCTGCTGGAACTCGTCCGCGCCCTGCCGATCCTCAGCGCGTTCCGCCGCGCCGGGGCGCAGGCCGAGACGGTCCGGAAGATCTCCGAACGCCATCGCCGCACCACGCTCAAGACGTTGAAGGTCGCGTTCGCGTCGGCGTTCGCGCTCGAACTGATCGCGACGCTCTCGGTCGCGCTGGTCGCGGTCGTCATCGGGGTCCGGCTCGTCTCCGGCGAACTGTCGCTGGCCATCGGGCTCGGCGTGCTGATCCTGGTGCCGGAGTGCTACCAGCCGCTGCGGGCGGTCGGTGCCGCCTTCCACGCCAGCGAGGACGGCGTCGAGGCCGTGCGCCGGGTCGCGGACGTCCTCGCGGAACCCTTGCCGCCCAACGGTTCCGAGACACCGGCCAAGGGCGAGGTCCACGTCGGCGGCCTGCGTGTCGCCAGGCGCGGCGGATTCGCTCCCGACGGCGAGACGTTCACCGCCCGGCCCGGCGAGATCACCTGGCTTCGCGCGCCCAGCGGCGGCGGCAAGTCGACGACGCTCGCCACGCTGCTCGGTTTCGTGCAGGCGCACGACGGGACGATCACCGTCGGCGGCACCGACCTCGCCGACGCCGACCTGGAGCGCTGGCGCGAGAACGTCGCCTGGGTGCCGCAATCGCCGGTGTTCGGCGGAGGCACGGTTCTCGACGAGGTCGGAGCGGAGGACATCCTCGGCGAACTCGGACTCACGGGGCTCGCCGACCGGCCGGTTTCCAAGCTGTCGCAGGGACAACGCCAGCGGGTCTCGGTGGCGCGGGCCCTGGTACGGGTCCGTTCGGGTGCGTGGCTGCTGCTGCTCGACGAACCCACCGCGCACCTCGACGAGGTCAACGCCGCGCGCGTCATGGCCGCCGTCCGTGCGGCCGTCGACAACGGCGCCGCCGCGATCATCGCCGCCCACGAACGCGGCTCCGGTGTCGACATGTCGACTACGATGGGCGGCGAAATCGGAACCATCGAGGAAACCCGGCAAGTCCGGCCGCTGCCTTGGCGTGCGCTGCTGCGCCCGCGGTTCTTCGGCGGCGCGCTGCTCGGCGCCGCCGCGCTGCTCGCCGGGGTCGCGTTGACCGCGCTTTCGGGCTGGCTGATCGCCAAGGCGTCGCAACAGCCGCCGATCCTGACGCTTACGGTGATGATCGTCGGCGTGCGGACGTTCGGCCTCGGCCGCGCCGGGCTGCGTTACCTCGAAAGGCTGGTCACGCACGACGCCGCGTTCCGGATCGCCGGAAGCCTGCGCGTCCGGCTGTGGGAGTCGCTGGTGCGGCTCGGACCGGCTCGGGCGCTTCGGGCGGGTGAAGAGCAGCGTCGGCTGGTCGGCGACACCGACACCGTGCGTGACCTGCTCCCGCGTGTGACCACCCCGTTGATCGTGGTCGCGTTGGTGGCCGTCGGCGCGGTCGCGGTCCAGGCCGCCGTATTGCCCGAAGCCGGGCTCGCGCTGGCGGCGGCCGTGCTGGTGAGCGCGTTCGCGCCGCTGCTCGCGCTCCGGGCGGAACGCCGCGCGACCAGTGCGCTGGCCGCCGGACGGCGTTCGGTGTCGGCGCAGGTGCTGAGCCTGTTCGAGGCCGCCGCCGAACTGATCGCGTTGGGAGTCGACAAAGAGCGTCGTCGACGGATCGCCACGACCGACGCCGCCCTGACCGCCGAAGCGCGCCGACAGGCCTTCGGCGCGGGCGCGGCCGACGCCCTGATCATCCTGGCGACAGGGGCCGCCACCGTCGTGAGCACCGGGTTCGCCGTGAGCGCCGTCGCCGCCGGTGCGCTGAACCCGGTGCTCGCGCCCGTGGTCGCCCTGGTGCCGCTCGCGCTGGCGGAGGTCCTCTCCCTTCTTCCGCCGGCCGCGCAGCACTGGGACACCCTGCGCCAGGCCCGTCTGCGCCTCGCCGAGTGTCAGGAAAGGGTCGTTCAGGACGAAAAACGTCAGGAACGACCCTTTCCTGACACCGGCGGGGTGCGGATCCGGAACGCCGACCTCGGCTGGCCCGGCACCGAGCACCCGGTCCTCACCGGCGTCGACCTCGACATCGCGCCCGGCACGCACGTCGCCGTCATCGGCCCGAGCGGCGCCGGGAAGTCGACGCTCGTCGCGGCCCTGCTCGGGTTCCTCCAGCCGAGCAAAGGCGACGTCGCCGCTCCCGAGAACGTCGCCTGGGCGCCCCAGGAACCGATGCTCGTCTCGACCACGGTCGCCGAGAACCTGCGCCTCGCCAAACCGACGGCGTCCGAGGCCGACCTGCGAAAAGCGTTGTACGAAGCCGCTCTCGAAGACGTCGAGCTCACCACGATGCTGGACAGCGCCGGCGCCGGCCTTTCGGGCGGGCAGGCGCAGCGGGTCGCGCTGGCGCGGGCCGTACTCGGCGCCGAGCAGGCCGACCTCGTCCTGCTCGACGAGCCCACCGCCCATCTCGACGAGCCGACCACGCGCACCGTCCGCGAACGGCTCGGCGAGGCGCTCGCCGGAAAAACCGTCGTCCACGTCACGCACCACGCGGCCGAAGCCGAGGAAGCGGACGTGATCCTGGAGGTCCGAGAGGGCCGAGTCACAGCGCGCGCACTGGCCGGGGCCGACTAATGTCGATAGCGCTCATGGATCCCACGCTTGCCGCGCGCGCACTGTCCGCCGCCACCGAGATCACCGGCACCGCCCTGTCCGGTGACGACCCGGGTGACGTACTGGAGACCGTGGTCGCCCGCGCCGTCGAACTGGCCGAGGCCGACCTCGGTCTCGTCATGGTGCGCGCGGACGACGGCCAGGTGGTCGCCGAGGCCGCGCACGGGGCCACCACCCAAGGCCTGCGAGGGCTGGCCTTTTCCGCCGATTCCGCGGCGGGCCAGGTCGCGCGCGGCGGGGAGCCGGTGGTCAGCGAGGACTTCACCGTCGATCCCCGCACGGCGCCGTTCGTGCCGCCGGAGCTCCAGGGCTTCGGGCCGTTCGCCGCTTCGGCGTTCGGCGCGGGCGGACGTGTTCTCGGCGCGCTCACCGTGTACCGCCGTCACGGCGGGGAACCGTTCTCCGCCAGCACGGTCGAGGTGCTCACCGCGTTCGCCGCGCAGGCCGGCGTGGTGCTCGCGCTCGCGGAGGGCGCCAACGCCCGCCACCGCGTGACGCTCTACCAGGAGCGTGAACGCATCGCGCGCGAACTGCACGACGTCATCGTGCAACGCCTCTACGGCGCCGGGATGCAGCTCGACCGCGTCCGCAAGAACATGCGGAAACGCTTCGCACAGGCCGACGGCGCACGGCTTTCCGAGGCGATCGACCAGCTCGATCAGACCATCGAAGAGATCCGCGGCACCGTGCGTGCCCTGCGCAGCCCGGAACCCGCGAACGAGACCGTCACCGCGACCGACCTCGCCGAGTCCGCGCGGGGCGAAGTGCGCATCGCGGGTGAGCTGCTCGGGTATCCGCCGACCCTCGAACTGTCGGGAGAGCTCGCCGACATCCCCGCCGAACAGGCGGACCACATCCGCGCCGCCCTGCGCGAGGCACTGTCCAATGTGGTCAGACACTCCGGGGCGAGCGAGACCCGCGTGACGCTCAGTCGCGACGCGGAAGGCGTCAAACTCCGTGTGCGGGACAACGGATCCGGTGTCCCGCAGGGGGTCGCCAAACGCGGTCTGCGTCATCTCGCCGAACGCGCGACGACGTCGGGCGGGCGCTTTTCGATCAATTCTTCCCCGAGTTTGGGGACTTTGGTCGCTTTCGACGTTCCGCTCGACTGACCCGGGTGAAATTAACGGTTCGCGTTTCCGATTAATCCGTAACAGCTGGGGTCCGAACGCGACTCTATGTGCATCGAACGCGCCCTGAGCGCGGATTCCCAGCGAAAGGACTCCCCATGTCCTCGGTTCGTCGCGCCTTCGGCACGGCCGCCATCCTTGCCGGATTCTCGTTGTTCGGCCCCGCTTCCGTCGCTTTCGCGCTGGCGGAGGCGCCCGCGATCGCCGATCTGGACTGCGGTGACTTCAAGTATCAGGAAGACGCGCAGGCCGTGCTCGACAAAGATCGCTCCGATCCGCATCGCCTGGACGAAGACGGCGACGGAATCGCTTGCGAAAAGCTTCCCAAACGGGGAACTGCGCCGACCGTGACGAGTACGCCGGCCCTTCCGTCGATCACCACGGAAACGCGGGCGCCGCGATCCACCGACAAGGATTGCGCCGACTTCCCCTCGCAAGCCGCCGCGCAGGCCGAGCTCAAGAAGAACCCGCGAGACCCGCACAAACTCGACGCCGATCACGACGGGTACGCCTGCGAATCCCGGTTCGGCGAACCCGCCAAATCCGGCCAGGTGAAGGTCAAACCCGTCGGTGGCGTGGCGACCGGTGGCGGGGAGGCCGTCGAAAGCAACGGCGGTTTCCTGGAGGTCGCCGCGGTCGCGCTGACCGGCACCGCCTTGCTGACCGTGTCGGCCGCGGGCGCGTCCCTCGTCCTTCGGCGGCGTGCGGAGCGATGATCCGGCCTTCCTGGCGCCGGTGGCCGTTTCCGCTGGTCGTCGGCACGCTCATCGGGGTGGTGCTCGCGGCCGCGCTGACCGCGTGCGCCGTCCCTCCGGCGGGCAAGGTCGCCTCGCCGCCTTCCACGATGTCTTCCGTCGCGGAGGCGCATCCGCTGGCGCCCGCGAAACCGGCCAGGCTCGAGATCCCGGCGATCGGCGTTCGCACCGGCGAGATCGTCGACCTCGGCCTGGCCGGTGACGGCACCCTGCAGGTGCCGCACGACGCGATCACCACCGGCTGGTTCACCGGTGGCCCGGCGCCGGGCGAGATCGGGCCCGCCGTCCTCGCCGGGCACGTCGACTACAAGAAGGTCCCCGGCGTTTTCGTCCGGCTCAAGGAACTGAAGGCCGGCGACGAGGCACTCGTGCATCGCGAGGACGGGAGCACCGCGGTGTTCACCGTGTACGCCGTCGAGCGGCATCCGAAGGCGTCCTTCCCCACGGAGAAGGTCTACGGCGACACGACCGGGCCTGAGCTGCGGCTGATCACCTGCGGCGGGGATTTCGACTCCTCGACCGGCAACTATCTCGACAACGTCGTCGCCTTCGCGAAACTGACGCGCGTTTAGATTCTCCGGATGCGCACCGTCCACGTCGTCACGCATCCGGAGGCCACCCACCACGTCGATCGCCTGGTGGGCGGGTGGTACGACTCCGAACTCACGCCCGAGGGTGAACGCACGGCCGTCGCCATCGCCGAGTCGCTGCGCGCGAAGGTGCCGGACGAGGTGGAGCTCTACGCCTCGGATCTGCGCCGCACCGCGCGCACCGCGGAACTGATCGGCGAACGGCTCGGCGTGACCCCGGTCCTGGACCGGCGGCTGCGCGAGAAGTCGTACGGGGAAGCCGGCGGCAAACCGCAGGCGTGGCTGGACAGCCGGTTCGTCCCGCCGCCCGCCGTCGGCGAGCGGCTGGGACACGACGAAGGAATCCCCGGCGCCGAAACGAAAGGCGCGATGGCGGCGAGGGTCTACGCGGCGATGGAGTCGATCTTGGAAAGCGCCTGCGAGCACCAGATCGTCGTCACGCACGGTGGCGCGCTCACCTTCGTGATCGCCGCGTGGATCCGGATGCCGCTCGAATCGGCCGGGTACGTCGACTTCCGAGGTTCACCCGGCAGCGTCACCGTGCTGCGTGAGGACGACTACTTCCACAACCGGCAGGTCGTCACCCTCGCCGGGAAATGACAGGATCTCCCCGGACAGTCGAAGACCATGTGGGGAGATGACATGCCGAGGTTCCTGCGAGCCGTGGCCCTTGCCGCCGCCGTGGCGGTCGTACCGGTGGCCGTGCCCGGCGCGGCGACCGCCTCGACCGCGTCACCTTGTCCGCAGCTGCGGTTGGCCGATCATTGGTACGGCGACAACGCGGCGAAGATCCAGCAGGTCATCTGCGGTAAAAAGCACGGCGAGCGGCCGGTCGCCGTGTTCGACTGGGACAACACGGTCATCAAGAACGACATCTCCGACCAGACCGTCTTCTGGATGATCCGGCACGACAAGGTCCTCCAGCCGCGCGACCAGGACTGGCGCACGACCAGCCGCTACATGACCGACGCCGGCGCGAAAGCGCTGAGCAAGGCGTGCGGTACCGCCACCCCGGCCGGAAAACCGCTTCCCACCAGCAAGAACATCGCCTGCGCCGACGAGCTCCTCTCGGTGCGGAAGAGCGCGAAGACGACCACCGGCGAAGAGGTCTTCGCGGGCAACAACCGGCGGTACATGGAGGCGGCCTACGCCTGGGTCGCGCAGATCAACGCCGGATACCGTCCGGACGAGGTCCGCGCGATCGCCCGGCAGGCCAGGGCCGCGGCGCTGCTGGCGCCGATCGGGGCGACCCAGAAGGTCGGTTCGAGCACGCAGGTCGCGTGGATCCGGTACTACCCGGAGATCAAGGACCTGATCTCGACGCTCACCAAGGCGGGCTTCTCGACCTGGGTCGTTTCCGCCTCACCCAAGGAATTCGCGGACGTCTGGGGTTCCGCCGTCGGCATCCCGCCGAGCCGCACGCTCGGGATCTACTCGCAGACCACGAACGGCCGGATCAACGGACACCTCGAAGGCTGCGGCGGGCACGCCGACGGCGCCGACGAGATCATGACCTACATCGACGGCAAACGGTGCTACATCAACGAACGCATCCTCGGCATCCGCGGCGCGAAGGCGATGGAACCGGCTCCGGCGGACAAGCGGCAGGTGCTCGCCGGCGGAGACGCGACCACCGACGTCACGATGCTGCGCGACGCGACCGGAGTCCGCGTCACGCTCAACCGCAACAAGGACGAGCTGATGTGCCGCGCCTACGACAACGCGGACGGGAAATGGGCGGTGAACCCGATGTTCATCGAGCCCTTCCCGGCGCTGAGCCGCACTTATCCGTGCTCGACGACGGCGTACGAAAACGCCGACGGCACTCACGGTCCGGTGCTGCGCGACGACGGCACGGTCATCCCGGATCAGCGGGACACCGTGCACCCCTGAGCGGGTTCACGGTGAGTGACGTGCATGATCCGCGCTGCTAGCGTGTCGGATACAGCTGTGAGGGGGTTTACAGGTGACCGATCCGTTTCAGGCGGAGCTCGTCAAACAGACAGTCGCGCTGGTGTTCACCGGTGGGGGCAAGGTCGCCGAATACCTCTGGAAGAAGCTTTCTGGGCGGCGGGACGAGAAACGCCTGCGTTCCGATCCGGCCGCCCTGGAGGCCGCCGTGCGCCGCCTGGCCGTGGAAGATCCCACCGTGGCAGGGGAATTGCGCGAGCTGGTCGGAAGCATGCTCGCGATGAGTCACGACCGGCCGCGCATCGTTCCCCGGTCGCCGAACCTGTTCGACCGCGTCGGCGCTCAGGCTCAGCTGGGTGGCACAGGTGTCGTGGTGCTCTCGGGTCCGTCCGGCGTCGGCAAGACGACGCTCGCCGAGCACTACGGGATGCGCTCCGGCGGCGCGTATCCCGATGGCGCGCTGCTCGTCGACCTCGGAGATCACCGCGACGGCCCGGGCGCGCCGTTGAGGATCAGCCAGGTGCGGGAGTCCGTACTCCAGGCGTTGGGAGTGGAGCCGAAACTCATCACGTCGGGTGCCGGGGAACTGAAGACCCAGTACAACGATGTGCTCGGCCCGTTGCGCCTGCTGCTGGTCTTCGACTCGGTCGAAAGCGTCCACGATCTTCAGGCGCTGGTGCCTCCGGCGCCGATGAGCCTGGTGCTGGCGCTGACGGAAGGCACGTCCGACGAGCTCGTGACGCAGTATCCCCGGCACGTACCCCTCAGCAGGCTCGAAGAGGGGGCGGACCGGATGCTCTTCGAAGCGATCGCGGGGACCGATCTGCTCGCCGCCGATCCGGAGAGCGCGCTCGACGTCCTCGTCGAATGTGACCGTTTTCCGGCGACGGTGGTCGCCGCCGCGATCGCGGCGAGGCAGCGGGCGGCGCTGGCGGCCCGGCCGCTCAAGCTCCTCGCGGAGGAACTGCGCGGCGGGCGCGCCCTCGGGCCCGTGAGTGCCGCCTTCGACCGGGTGCTCGCCGGGCTTCCGCGGCGTGAACAGGATCTTTGCCGGGCACTGAGCGAGATCCCCGGACCGAGCTTCACCTATGAGGCGGCAGCGGCCGTCGCCGGTTGCGAACCGTTCGAGGTCCTCGACGGGCTGGTGCATCTCCAGTCCGTCTTCTTCGTGACCGAGGAGCCCGGCAAGCGGCTTCGGCTGACCAAACAGGCGAGGCAGGCGCTCACTCGCGCGGGTCATGAGCCGGATGGCGAGGGATTCCCGCGGCTCGTGCGCTTCCACCGCACCCGGGCGGTGCAGGCGGATCACTGGAAGATGGGTGACCGGCGGCTGAGGCTGTACGACCAGACGTTGCCGGAGGACACCCGTCCCTTGGACCTCGCCCCTGGACAGGATGCGATCGACCTGCTGGTCGCCGAAATCCCGACGTATCGCGCGCTGGCGAAACCGGCGCACGACGCCGGGCTGCATCGCGAGCTGACGCAGATCTGCGGCGCCCTGGAAATCGTCGGATTGCACAGGGGACACCTGCGTGAGCTCGCGGAGATCAACAAATGGGGGATGGCGAGCGCGGAAGCCCTCGGCGATGTCCCGCTCCAGCTGAGGGCCATCGCGCAGCAGGCACGGCTGTACTCGTTGCTCCAGGAGTTTCCGCGGGCGGAGGCGGAGTTCGGCAAGCTGGGAGAGCTGCTGCGACGGCTCGAGTCACCCGAGACCGAAACGAATCGGCAGCTGCGGGCGTCGCTTTGGGAGTTCCGCGGGCTCTTCCACCGAGAACGAGGCCAGTACAACGAAGCGTCGGCGTGCTTCTTCGAGGCGTTGAAGATCAGCCGGACTTTGGGCGGACTTCCGTTCCGAGGGCAAGGGCTGCACGCGAGGATGCTCGCCAACGTCCAGGTGCTGCTCGGCGATCTCGCCGGGGCGTTCCAGCTGTTGGAAGAAGCCGAGGCGAACACGGACCCCGAGAACAAACGGGACCTGGCCCAGGTGTGGCTGGTGCGGGCGAAGGCGCTGAGCCGATCGGGCACGGCGGACGCCGCGCGGCGGGCGCTCGACCTGGTGCCGGAAGTGTGGCGCATGATGGTTCCCACGGGGAGCGATCAGTACGAACTGGAGATCGCCGAGGCACTCGGGGACGCCGCTTGGTCCTGCGGAGACTTCAAGACGGCTCGCGAGTACTGGTCCGGTGTCTGGCAGCGATTGCAAGCGGTCAAACATCCACGCGCCGACGCGGTGCACGCCAAGATCTACACCGAGGCGCCACTCAGTCGGTGAGTACCGAGACGACGACGTTCCGAGTGTGGTGGCCCTCTCGCACGCGGAACGCCCCGGTCGCCGGGAGATTTCGTTTCCGGCGCCAGTAATAGGCGGAAATCGCGGCCAGCGGCTCACCTCGCGTGGTGAGTTCGACTACCGGTTCCCCGTCGCTCCACAGCAGACACCGGTCCACGCCGATCCCGGCGACGAGCACGGCATCGGGACGGCGACGGGTGATTTCCCGTGCCCAGCCGTCGAATTCGGTGTCTTCGCCGGTGAATTCGCAGTAGACCACGGCGGCACCTTCGAGTTCGTCCAAAGTGGACAACTCCTCGTGGGCGACGACATGGCGATCGAGGGAGCCGGACCGCCCGGCCTGTTCGGTGGGAAACCGGGAGACCGTCAGATGATCCGTGTGCTGCCGGACCTCGACCGAGAACGTCGCGGGCTCCGTGACGTCGGGCACCGGATCGGGAACGGGAAGGAAGACCGCCCGGGTGTCCGGCTCCGCGAGACGCATCAGTTCGTAGAGGACGGGGCGGAGAAGCTCCGCGCACTTGCCGGAGAACTCGACCGCCTGCGCCGCGACCTCGGTGAGCGGTCCCGCGGCGCACGCCTGGTCGACCTGTTCGCGCAGATCGCGTTCCTGGTCGAGCCGCGGGGCCCTGACCAGTAGTTCCGCGAGCGGGGAGTCCGGCACCACGGTGGCGGGTTCCCGGCTGCCGATCAGCACCGGGATCTTCGCGGCGGCCGCGTACAGCGCGATGGAGCCGCCGTCCGAGATCAGGCAATCCGCGGACACGACGGTCGCCTGCCAGCCACGTTGGGGCGGGATCACGGCGAGCCCTGCTCGCAGCGCCCGCGACAGCCACGCGCGGATCTGCCAGGGACTGTGCGCGGCCCAAGCGCCCGGATGCGCGATGAGGCTGAACTTGTACTCATCGACCGGAAGCTCGGTGAGCAGCCGTGCCGGCAGGCCCGGATCGGTGCCCAGCAGGGAATCGGGCCCCCAGGTGGAGGCCAGCACGACGTGCCTGCGGTCACGGACGTCGAGCAGGCGCCGGTAGCGGGCCGCGCGGTTGAGACTGGCGAGCATCCGGTCATGACAGGGGTCCCCGACCACGACGGCGTGCGGTTCGGCCTGGGGACAGTTCCGCCGGATGTACCGCAGCTGGTTACTGTGCGAAAGGCCGATCCGGCTGGGGACGACGTGACCGTCCCGGACCAACCGGGCCGGGTTCAGCCCGGAAATGACCGGCTGGTGCGGGTAGTGCTTCTGGTGTCCGATGCCGTGCGGCACGAGCAGGACGGGCGCGTTCAGCCGGTGGAGTTCATCGTTCTCGCTGGCCGCGATCGCCAGGTCGAACCGGGTTTCGACGGCCTGCTCCCAGGAGATGACCTTCGCGTCCAGCGAGGCGAGGAACTCGCCGACCCCGGAGGACAGGATCGCCGGCTCGCGCTCGTTGTGGGTGAACACGATCTGGACCCGCGGATCGTCCTTCAGCAGCGACACGACGTCGAGCAGCCGGGTCAGGGTGGTGACGGTGCGGACGACGACCAGGACGCGATGGGAGAACCGCACGGTGAGCCACTGGTCGAACTCGGGATCGACCGGGACCTTCGCCCAAAACGACGGGGGGGGGGGGGGGGGGGGGGGAGCCTTTTTCGCGCACTACCTGTCCCGGCGCGCGATCCACGCCGCGGCCTGCGTGCGGCGCTGCATGCCCAGCTTCGCGAGCACGGACGTCACGTAGTTCTTCACCGTCTTCTCGGCGAGGAACAGGCGCTCGGCGATCTCGCGGTTGGACATGCCCTGCCCGATCAGGTCCAGCACCTCGCGCTCGCGTTCGGTGAGGGAGCCGAGTTCGTCCTCGGGCGGATGCCGCAGCTTGTCGAGCACCCGCGCCGTCGACAGCGGATCGAGCAGCGACCGGCCGGCCGCGACCTCGCGGACCGCGTTGACGACGTCCTGGCCGCGGACCTGTTTCAGCAGGTACCCGGCCGCGCCCGCCATGATCGCGCCGACCATGGCCTCCTCGTCGTCGAACGCGGTCAGCATCAGGCACTGCGGCGGGTTCGGCTTCGAGCGCAGCTCGCGGCAGAGCGCGATGCCGTCGCCGTCGCCGAGCCGCACGTCGACCACGGCGACGTCCGGCTCGACGTGCATCGCCACGGCGAGCGCCTCGTCGACGCCGCTCGCTTCGGCGACGACCTCGATGTCGGGCTCGTCGGTGAGGAGGTCACGCAGACCGCGCCGCACCACCTCGTGGTCGTCGATGAGCAGCACCTGGATCGGCATACCCCCACGTTACTTCGGGGCCGCCCAGTAAATCGCCTTGGCCACCTGCGAGTACAAGCCCTTCGGGTGATCGCGGAACAGCGGTTCGGTGCCGAACAGCACCGCTCGCCCGCCGAGCCCCGTGGTCCCGGACACGACGGCGGCCTGGCCCGCCGCCTGCAGCGGCCCGCCCGTCCCGTCGTCCCGCGTCCGCCAATGCCCCGCGACCAGGGGATTCCCGCTCGCGTAGCGCTGCTCGACGGTGACCGAGGAGCCGAGATCGGTGAACCAGAACGGCCCGTAGACGAACGAGTCCGGCAGGGCGCCGGCACCTACCGGGCCGGTTCCGTTGACGACCGAGACGACGCCGTTCCCGTCCTCCCAGCCTGCCACCGGACGTGCTTCGAGAAGTCCCACGTCCGTGTTGAACCGCGCGCCCGTGGCACCGCGGGTGACCACGCCGCCGCGGGCGAGGAAGGCGCGCAAACCGTCCTTCGCGGCCGGAGTGAGGTCGGTGTAGCGAAGCCCGGAAGAGACGAACAGCAGGTCCACCCGTGACCAGTCGAAGCCCGCGTTGAGCACCGCCGCCGACACCGGTCGCACGTCGAAGCCCATGTCCCGCAGTGCTTTCAGCTCGTCCGCCCCGACGGCGGCCGCGATCGTCTTGCGGCTCAACGGGGCCGCCGTGCCGCGTGCCTCGGTGAACCGGACGCCGTAGCGGTCCGCCACCTCGGCGGCGGCCGGGCGGGCCGACGCGGGGACGACGATCGTGCCGTCGTCCGCACGGCCGAGGGCGAGGCCTCGGTTCAGCAGGTCGTTGACCGCGCTGACGTCCTTGGCGTCGACCAGCTTCAGCGCGAGGTCCCGGCCGGGCGCGGTGTCGACGCCACCGGTCGGCGACGCCGCGGCGACGTCGTGCGTACGGATGTCGAGCCTGCCCTGCTTCACGATGTCGACCGACGCGCCCCAGAGCAGGCGATGGCTCCAGCCGGAGATGTCGTACATGACCGGCACCTTCGCCGAGATGTCGCTGCCCTGCTCCAGCATCACGTTCGCCAGCCCGCGTTTCGGCTGGTGCATGTCGACCAGGTACGAACCGGCCGGATAGCGGCGGCCCGCCAGCGAGAACGGGCGATCGGCCTGCCGCACCCGGACGTCGTTGGCCACCAGATGGTCGACCAGCCGGGAAGCGGCGACGGCCGAACGCTGGCCGTCCCCGGCGGGGATGACGTACGCGCGCGGGAATTCGGTGCGGTAGCGGTCTTCGGGCCCGAAGCCGGGCACGAGTCCGTCGGGGATCTCGCGCTGCGCTTCACCGGCCGTGCCGCGGCGGAACATCTCGATCTGGTTCGCGATGAGCTCGCCGCGGTTGCGGTCGACGTAGTTCAGCGTGCTGCCGATGGTGGCCTCGACGACCTCGGTGTTGATCACCGCGCGCCGCTGGAGCTCCGTCACCGGCTGGTTTTCGTAGTCCGCGTTGTTCACCCGCATCGGGATTTCGATCGTGAAGGACACCGCGCCGTGGTACATCGCGTACTGGGCGGTGTAGATCGGCGCCCAGCCGTCCCAGCTGCCGGGGTCGTAGTCGCGGAACGGGATCTCGGGCTTCGCCGTCTCGGGGCGCCCGAGCGCCTTGACCGCCTGCTCCATGCCGAGACCGTTGGCGTAGCCGTGCTTGATGTAGAGATCGAAGTCGTAGTTCTGGCCGTGCGGCGGCGTGGTCGGCTCGATGAGCGTGTTCGCGACGTAGCCGTGTTCGTCCAGCATCATCAGCGGCTGCTTGCCGATCGCGATCCCGCGCATGGCCCGCACTTCGGGCTGCGAAGCGGTGACGAAGTCGCGGTTGGGGTCGAAGCCCTGCGACGTCTGCCGCGTGCCGGCGACGCGGCCGTCCGGGTTGGCCGTGACGTTGAAGTAGAAGCGGTTCCGCTTCAGCAGTTCGACGGTCTTGGGATCGTTCGACGTCGCCAGCTTCTCGATGACGCGGAGCGCGCCGTCGGTGCCTTCCCATTCGTTGCCGTGGATGTTGTTGTTGATCCACACCGGCGCCTTGTAACCGTGGCGCAGGAACGGGTCGCGCGCGGCCCGCGCCGGGTCGTTCTCGATGAGCGACCGCCAAGCGTCCTGCCGCCGCGTCTCGGACCGGCTCTCCGGCGCGGTCAGCGTCACCAGGTAGAGGTCGCGGCCGAGCCCGGACTGCCCGGCGATCTCGACCGAGATCCGGTCACTGCGCGCCTGCAACGCGTTCAGCTTCGGCGCGATCGCGTGATACGGCGCGAGCCCGAGTTTGATCGACTTGTCGGCCGTGTTCTCCGGATACACGCGCAGCTTCGTCTTGCGCGGATACCCCGAATGGTCACCCGCGACGTTCTCGCCCGCCGCGGCCCGCGCGACGCTCATCGGCGGGTCGGTCGCGGCCACCTCGTTGCGCTCAGGCCCGTTGCCGGGATCGCGATGCGGCGACGTCGGCGGTGGCGCCGCGTACGCCGGCGCGGCGACCGCGCTCAGTGACAGCATCAGGGCCAGGAACACGGTGCGAGCCGAACGCGACAAGGGCCACCTCCAGGGACGTCGGCACAGTGTTTCCGGTCGGCCGAACGGCCCACAAGACCCGAAAGGCGGCTAATCGGGCGCCGGGAACCGGTGCTCGTTCCGATCGATCTTGGCGTTGGCCGCCTCGATCAGGTCCACCCCGAGGCTGTTCGCCAGCTGGAGGAGGTACAGCGTGACGTCGGCGATCTCGTCGACGACGTTGTGCGCCAGCTCGGGGTCGGAGCGCCACTTCGCCGATTCCTCCGGGGTGAGCCATTGGAACAGCGAAGTCAGCTCGCCGACTTCGCCGGACAGCGCCATGACCAGGTTCTTCGGGGTGTGGAACGGTTCCCAGGCCCGTGCCGCGGCGAAGTCGCGGAGGCGCTGGTTGAGGTCGTCGAGAGTCACGTGCCGTGCCTACCAGATCGTCACGGTGCGCTAACGGCCGTATGGCGGACGAGCGTTGACGTGCAATTTGCAACTTGCCTAACGTCGCTGGGCGTCGGGGAACCGATCCGGAAGGAAAGTCTTGACGTACCAGCGAAGCCTTCGCGCTCGCATGCTCTCCATCGCGTTCGTGCCGAGTGCGGCCTTGGTGCTCGTCGCGTTGTTCATCGGCGGATTCCTCGTCCAGCAGGCCATCCAGGACCGTGACGATGCCGAGGGCGGGGCGGTCGTCATGGCCGAGGCGAGCCGGGGGATCGCGGCGTTGCAGCGTGAGCGGGCGGTCGCGCTGCGGGCGCCGGGCAGTCGTTCCGCCACGTACACCGCGTACGCCGATCGCATCGACACCTCGCTTTCCTCGTTGCGCGAGATCGCGCGGGCCGCCCCGGACGCCGAAGTCGGCTATCAGCAGACGATCGCCGTCGAACTGCTCACCGCCGTCGAGGGCATGGACCGCAGCGATTCCCTCGCGGTCGCCGGGATCGACGACGAGGGGCGGCGCGACTACGCCGCGGCCGTGGGCGCCTACCGGTCCAGGCTCGACGCCGTCGCCGGAAAACTGACGGAAAGTAGCCGTCGGACCTACCGCGATCTCGTCGGGAGCGTGGCTTGGAGCCGGTTCGGCGCGGTCGAAACCGCGTTGAGCGCGGCCACGCCGCCGCCCGTCGGCCAGGACGCCTGGCGCGCGGCGGCCGGCGTCGTCGGCCGGACCCTCGGCGATCTCGCCGCGCGCCAGATCGAGTACTCGGCGCAGCTCGCGATCGACGGCGGACGCCGGGTGCTGAGCGGGGCCCTCGCCGCCGCCGCGGCGATTTCGCTGCTCGCGGTGGTGGTGATGGCGATCGTCATGCGACTCGCCGACCGGCTCCCGATCCCGATCATCCGCTGTCCTTCGCGGCTGGACGCGGTGCCGCTGACCTGGTCACACCTGGTGAGTGATTACGCCGAAAAGAGCACGCTGTTGGCCCACACGAGTCGGCGAAGCGGTCGGGCAGACTTGTCCGGGTGAGTTCCCCGACGGATCTGCGCCCCTACCTGCGTACTTTGGACGCGGAAACGCTGGCGGACCTGCTGCACGCCCAGGCCGAGCGTGACCCTGAGTTACGGCGTGCTCTGGAGAACCGTTTCGCCACCCAGGGGAGTGACGTCGCCGAGGCGCACCGTCTCCTCGACACCGCCGTGCTGGCGAACAACGTCGAGTACGCCGCGAAGGTCGGCTCCGTCCTCGACACGCTTCAGCGGCTTCTCGACGCCGGCAGCCGGGCCGATCTCGCACCGCTCGCCCGCCGGACCGTGGACGACATCAGCGAGATGCTGGAGCAGATCGACGACACCTCGGGCGAGGTCGCGGACCGGCTGGACCGGGCCGTCGAGCTGTACGCGCGGGCCTGCGCGGCCCGTCCGCCGGACCCCGAGAGCCTGGCCTCCTGGATCCTCGAAGTCGAGTTCGACGGGCCCGGCTGGCCCGCCATCGAACTGGCCGACTTCGCTTCCGCCTTGGGGGAAAAGGGAATCGCGCGGATCCAGTCCACTGTGGACAAGGTGCTGGCGGAGCAGCCGTCCGGTGCGAAACGCGAGACGGCCGAACGGTTGCGCGAGGAGCTGGCGGAGGTGTCCGGCGACGTCGACGCGCTCGTCGCGATCCTCGCCGCCAAACCGCCGCGGGTGGACGTCAGCCTCAAGATCGTGCGCGTCCTGCGCGCGGCGGGGCGGCACAGCGAGGCCATCGCGCACGCGGCGCGGGCGCTCACGCACGACAAGAAGGAAGAGCCGCCACCGCCGGAAGCGGAGCCGGTTCCCTTGTCACGCAAGGAATTCGACGAGAATCCCACGGCCGCGACCTACCTCGCCCTGCGTGAGGAGTCGCTGGAAGCGGGGTGCTGGGTCGCGCAGCGGAAGACCGCGCTGGCCCGTCTGCGCGAACTCGCCGCCGGAAGCACCCAGGCCGCCGACGAACTCGTCCGCGCGTTGCTCGGCGAGGATCGCGCCGACGAGGCTTGGCGGGCGGCGGTGCGGTTCGAGGCCTCTTTGCCGGTGCGCGTCGAACTCGCGGACGCGCGTTCGGTCGCCCATCCGGCCGAAACCATTCCCGTGTATCGGGACCATGTCGAAGAATTGATCACGCGGAAAGATCCGAACTCCTACCGCGAGGCGGCCCGGCAACTGCGCAAACTGCGCACGGTGCACAAAAAGGCCGGTATGGCTGAAGAATTCAGCTCGTACCTGGGCACATTGGTGGAAATACACAAACGCAAGACCCGGCTGATCGCCGAGGTCAAAGCGGCGAGAATCGCCATTCCCAAAACCGTAACCGCGCCCGTCGGCGGTCGTTATTCGGAGTGAACCGAGGAAACCCGGCGAAGAAGGTCGAAGTCGCGGTGGTCCTGTAACCGGTTTCCGCCCGCGTCCTCCCCGCGGACGGGACCCGTGTTCCGCGCCCGGGACCACCGCGACGAGCCCGATCGGGTCCGCGTGAAAACATGTCGCCATGAGTCCGGTCAGCCGTGCCCGCAAGAAGGCAGCCCAGCCCTCCACCCCGAGTGTGACGGGCCTCTTCAAGGACGTCCTCCGGGACTTCTCGACCCTTGGCGCCGAACCCGAGGTGCTCGACGTCGAGCTGCTGACCTCCGAGGTGCTCGGCCAGTGGTGGGAGATCGAGGTCGAGGAGGACGAGACGCCGCTGGGCCTGGAGCTCATCGCGTTCGCCGAGCGGAAGATCACCCCCGCCGCGGCCGCGCTGCTCGCCGGATTGCGGGTCTTCGCCGAGACCGAGGAAGAGCGCGAGACGGCCGCCGCGGCGCTGAACACCGTGCTGGGCCGCGGGATCCCGGAGCCGGAATGGGTGGGAGACCTCGCCGCGGTGACCGTGGGGGACTGCTGGCGCACCGGCGACGTCTTCGGTGACGAGTCCTCCCTGCTCTGCGTCTTCACCCGCGGCGGTGTCGAGCACGGCCTGCTCGCGCTGGTCGACTTCACCGAGGGCGGCCGGATCCGCGACGTCGTCGTGGTCGACAAGCCGCAGGACGTGCTGGCCGAGATGCGCCAGCAGGCCGCCGACGATCCGGAGCTGGTGACGCTGGAGCGGGTCCTGCCCGAGCGCGCCCACCAGCTGCTCGCGGACGGACTCGCCGCGACGGACGTCGTCGAAGAACCCGACGTCAGCGAGGATTACGCGCGGTTCCACGCGCTCGCGCTGGCCTGGATCCGGGCGATGCCCGCGCCGGAACCGTCGCCCGAGATCTCCGAATGGCCCGAGCAGGTCCGCGAAGAGGTCGTCGCCGACTTCATCGGCTCCGGGCTCGTGGAGGACACGGACGCGACGCGGTTCTACGCGCGCCTGCTGGTCGACTACGGCTGCGAGACCGAGCCGGGCAGCCCGCTGCGGGTCGGTCCCGAGAAGCTCGCCCGGTTCCTCGAGTCGCTGCTGGACGGCGAGTTCGAGATCGACGAGGCCTACGAAGACGCGCTCGAGCCCGCCCTGCTCGGCTGGGTCACCTGGGCCGCCGACCGCGCCGGGCTCCCCGAGGCCGCGCGGGTGGCGCTGCTGGAGAGCGCGACCGAGTTCCTGGAGGAGTTCGCGCAGGACGAGGACTCGGCGCTGGACGTCTACTTCGACGGTTCGGAAGGGATCGAGGACCCGGCGGAACTCGCGGACGCCCTGGCGCGCCGCATGTTCGCCGTCCCGACGGTCTACGCGGAGATCGGCGACGAGGAACTGGAACTGGAGCCCGCCGACCCCGAACAGCGCCGCCTGCTGGTGATCGGCGAGCACCCGGAGTACCACGAGGCGCTGGCCGAGGAGACCTTCGACGGCGAGCCGAGGATGCGGCTCGCGCTCAAGACCACGATCGTCGACCAGCTCTGGGACGACGAGCCCGCCGAGGTCTGGCAGGCCGTGCGGCGGCTGAGCGAGACCGGACAGGAGCGTGAGGAGATCTTCGATCGCCTCATCGACGCGCTGTCCGCCCAGCTCGCCGAGGCGGGCGAACACGAGATGGACTACGACGTCGACGACTACCGGAAGGCGCTCGGCGAGCTCTGAGCGCCGGAGGCTCAGCTCAGCGGAGCCGCGGGGGAGCCCTTGGTCTCGGTGACTTGGGGCTTCTTCCGGCGGCGGTCCCCTCGGGCGTCGTCGAAGTCGACGACGAAGGCGCCGGCCGCCATGGCCACCAGGAGTGCGAGTCCGAGAATCGAGCCGACCCAGGTCAGGATGATCGAGAACATCGTGAGCCTCCTCCCTGCTCAAGGTCTGTTCGAGACCTCTTGTTCCCCTGACACAAGGGTCGCCGTGGGGGGCTGTAGCCGGTATCGGCCAACCGGTTACACGTACTGAGCGTGGATCGGCCGATCGGCCGAGGAAGCCGCTCGGCGACAGCGGTGCGCGACGGGAACGCACCGTTGCCTCGCAGGTGGTGCGAAGGTTGCTGCTTGTGAGGGAACGGCGGCGAGCCGGAAACCCGCGAGCGTCCGGTTACGCGGTGTGCTCGCTCAGAGCTTGCGCAACCGGACCCGGTTGATCGTGTGGTCGGCGTCCTTGCGGAGCACGAGGGTCGCCCGGGGCCGGGTCGGCTTGATGTTCTCCATCAGGTTCGGCTCGTTGATCGTGTGCCACAGGTGGCGCGCCTCGGCACGGGCCTCGTCGTCCGGGAGGCCGGCGAAGTGGTGGAAGTGCGACGCGGGATCCGCGAAGGCCGTGTGCCGCAGCTTGAGGAAGCGCTCGATGTACCAGCGTTCGATGTCGGTCGTCGGTGCGTCCACGTAGATGGAGAAGTCGAACAGATCGGACACGGTCAGCCGGGGGCCGGGCTGGAGGACGTTCAGCCCTTCGAGGATCAGGATGTCGGGCTGCTGAACGACCTGTTCCTCGTCGGGAAGGATGTCGTAGGCGAGGTGCGAGTACACCGGCGCGCTGACCCGTTCGGCACCGGACTTCACCTCGGTGACGAACCGCAGCAGCGCCCGCCGGTCGTAGCTTTCCGGGAAACCCTTGCGGTGCATGATCCCGCGCCGGACGAGTTCCGTACGCGGGTAGAGGAACCCGTCGGTGGTGACCAGGTCGACCCGGGGGTGATCCGGCCAGCGGGCGAGCAGCGTGCGCAGGATGCGCGCGGTGGTCGACTTGCCGACGGCGACGCTTCCGGCGATGCCGATGATGTACGGCACCTTGGTGCCCCGGCTGTCTTCACCGAGGAACGTGGTGGTGGCTTCGTACAACCGCTGCCGGGCGGCGACCTGGAGATTGATCAGCCGGGAGAGCGGGAGGTAGACCTCGGCGACCTCGGCCAGGTCGACCTGTTCACCGAGACCGCGCAGCCGCAGCAGTTCCGCGGCGGTCAGCGGCAGGGGAGTCGACCTGCGCAACTCTCGCCACTGCTCACGGTGCAGCTCGACGTAGGGACTGAGCTCACGGACCCGCGGCATCGCACACTCCTCGCCCGTCGCCTGCGCTGGCGCCGTACAAAACCGTGTTGACGAGTTCTCGGCGGGTGAACGTGCCTCGAACCGGATGAAGCCGCTTTAACGGTAGGGCTTACGGCTCGTGAACGCGCTGCGATGTGATGTAGCCCGCTTCGGGGCGTTACCGTCCGTTACGGGGACGGCCGGGCGTGAAGACCTCGTCCCAGGCCGCGGCGACCTGCCGGGCGCACGACGCGGGGGCGACCCCGCCGACGCCGGTACCGAGCCCCGGCATCGCGATCGTGTGCACGAGATCACGGACGCGGCCCTGGTCGAGACTGGCGTCGCGCCACTGCTGGAACACCGCGCGGGCGGCGAGGTACGGGTGCACGGTGTCGCGCGGGAGGCGTTCGCCGGGTTCCCGCATGGTCGGCGCGCTGATCAGCCAGGCGGGCTCCGCTTCGCCGGTCGGCACGATCACCGCTTCGCCGATCGGCAGCTCGCCGCCGTGATAGGCGAGGACGGCGCTGCGGACGTTCTGCTCGACGCCGGGGTACGCGCGGGCGTAGACGGCGTCGATACCGCCCCGCATCCAGCCGTAGGAGTTCGCGGGGCTGACGACGGCCTGCGCGACGACGTCGAGCACGGATCCGCGGTGCACGAAGACCCGGCCGTCCACGGTGTCCGCGACGGTCGTCCAGGCTTGGGCGAGCAGGTCATCGACGGCGCACAGCACCAGCTCCGGAGTGGGATGGTCCGGCACGGGAGCGAAAGAGGAGCCGACATCCTCGTGGCCGGTGTGCGTGCCCGGTTCGGCGGTCACGCCCTAAGCATGGCAAAAAAAGCCACCTGGCGTAACCGGCGCGCGTACCGGCTGTCCGAGTGAAAGTCGCCACCCGCGCCGTGCGTAATCTGGCGGGGTGTCACGGATCGCCTACTTCGGCCCCCAGGGAACCTTCACCGAACAGGCCGCGCGACGGCTCGCCTCCGGTGAGGAGCTGATCCCCGCGGAGACCATCCCGGCGGCACTCGCCGCGGTGCGCTCGGGCGCGGCCGACGCGGCCTGTGTGCCGATCGAGAACTCGGTGGAGGGCGCGGTCACCGCCACCCTCGACAGCCTGAGCGAGGCCGAGCCGCTGGTCGCGGTGGCGGAGGTGCTGCTGCCCGTCCACTTCAGCGTGCTGACCAGGCCGGGCACGACCGACATCCGCACCGTGGCGAGCCATCCGCACGCGCTCGCGCAGGTCCGGCACTGGGTCGAGGCGAATCTGCCCGGCGCGCATCCGGTCGCGACGTCGTCCACGGCGGCGGCCGCGGTCGCGGTGGCCGAGGGCGAGTTCGACGCGGCCGTCACCGCGCCGGTCGCGGTCGAGCACTATCCGCTGGAGGTGCGGGCCACCGAGGTCGCCGACGTCCGCGACGCCAAGACCCGGTTCCTGCTGGTCCGCGCTCCCGGTGAACTGCCGGAGCCGACCGGGGCGGACCGCACGTCGATCGTCGCCGCCGCCACGAACCGGACCGGTGCCCTGGCGGAACTGCTCACCGAACTGGCGGTCCGCGGGATCAACCTGACCAAATTGGACGCCCGGCCGACCAGGAACAACTTCGGCGAGTACCGCTTCTTCATCGACTTCGAGGGACACGTGGCCGAGCCCCGGATCGGCGACGCGCTGGCCGCGTTGCGCCGCCGGTGCCGCAACGTGCGGTTCCTCGGCTCCCACCCGCGCGCGGACAACGGCAGGACCGAGGTCGAGCCGGGCGCCGCCAACGAGGACTTCACCGAGGCGATCGACTGGGTCGCCGCGGTCCGGAAGGGAGCACAGGCGTGAAACTTCTCCTCGTGCGCCACGGCCAGACCGACGGCAACGTCCGCGGCGCGCTCGACACCGCGCTGCCCGGGCCGCCGCTCACCGAGCTGGGCCGCGAGCAGGCGCGGGACCTCGCGACGCGGCTCGACGGCGAGCCGATCGTCGCGGTCTACGCCTCGCAGGCGGTCCGCGCCCAGCAGACCGCCGCGCCGCTGGCCGCCAAGCTCGGCCTCGACGTCCAGGTCCTCGATGGCGTGCACGAGGTCGCCGCGGGCGATCTCGAAGGCAAGACGGACAAGGACTCGATCACCACCTACATGAGCGTCGTGCGCCGGTGGACGCTCGGCGAACTCGACCCGCCGATCCCCGGCGGCGAGACCGGCGCGCAGGTCCGCGCCCGGCTGCTCGACGCGGTCGCCCGGCTGCGCGCCAAGCACGAGCAGGCCGACCCCGACGGCACGGTGGTGCTGGTGAGCCACGGTGGCGCGATCCGGCTCGGCGGCGAATGGCTCGCCGGGAACGTGACCGCCGAGATCGCCAACCAGGGCCTGATCCCGAACACCGGCGTCGTCGAGCTCGTCGGGACCGCCGACGGCTGGACGTGCGTCACCTGGGCGGAAACCCCCGTCGAACCCTGACGCGACATCTGGTGCGGACTGCGCGCCCGATTGATGTCGTTATGTCCGGTTACCGCGTGGGTCGTGAGTGGTAAAGAGGGTTAGAACGACCATCGCCACTCACGACCCTCGGACCATACTGCGCACGGCGTGAGCGGAGACGTGACTCGCGTGATCAGGGACGTGACTCGCGTGACTGGAGGCCGCACTCGGGTGTTCCGCCGCTGATCACGCGAGTTCCGCCTTCGATCACGTGAGTGCGGTCTCATAGTCGCCGGTTACGTGGGGAAGGCGTCCTTTACCGCGTTTGCCTCCACCCCCGCCGGGGAACACAGCACACAAGATCGATTAACACCTTGTGGGGAATTAACCGGTGGGGCGCAACCTCGTCGGCGGACGACACGTCTACTGGACGGTGGGTCACCCGGATACAGGGAGGCGAATGACCATGGTTCGTTCGAAGTTGATCTCCATCGGCGGTCTCGTCGCGGGTACCGCCGGGCTGCTGTTGTTCAGCGCGTGCGGTTCGGGGACCGAGCCCGTCGCGCAGAACACGTCCGCGTCACCGTCGAGTTCGGCGCCGGACACCTCGGTGGCGCCCAGCGCGACTTCTTCGGCTTCGACGCCGACGCCGCAACCCGCCCAGCCGCCCGCGCAGGCGTCGAAGAACGACGGGCTCTGCAAGGCCGGCGACGTCAAACTGTCCATCAAGGACAGCGACGCCGCCGCGGGCACGGTGTACCGGAAGCTCGTCATCACCAACGCGAGCGGGCACCCGTGCACGATCCAGGGCTTCCCCGGCATCTCCTACGTGACGGGCGCCGACGGTCACCAGGTCGGTGAGGCCGCGTACCGCGACGGCGCCAAGGGCGACCCGGTGCAGCTGGCCAACGGCGAGAGCGCGATCGCGGACGTCGGTTTCGCGAACGTCCGCAACTACCCCGAGGAAGTCTGCAAGCCGGTCGAGACCAGGGGCCTGCGGGTGTACCTGCCGCAGGAGACGGCGTCGAACTTCCTGGCGGTGCAGGGACTCGGCTGCACCGGGAAGATCTCGGGCAACCAGCTGACCGTCAAGACCGTCCACAAGGGCTAGAGCTGGGTGCAGAGCTGTTCGGCCTGCACGAGGTGCCGCTGTCCCGAGAGCTGGTTGAAGTGCAGGCTGAACACCATCCTGCTGACGCCGTCGATGTGCTCGGCCAGCGGCCGGTAGGTGTCGTTGGCGGCGGCCGCCGCGGCGGAGAGTTCGCGCGCGGCCGTCATCCGGTGCAGGACCTCGGGCGCCAGGACCGCCACGGTCTGGTCGCCGGGGGCGGAGTCGGTGGTGTCGGGGATCGTGCCGACCCTGGCCAGCGCCGAGCACGCCGCCTGCGCGTCTTCGAGCGCCCCCGCGTTGACGCCCGAGAGCGCCCAGAGCATGCCGATCACGCCGCCACCGATCACGAAACCGGCGACCGCGGTGAGCACTTGCGGGCGTCTGGAAGGTTCTGTCGTCCCCACGCCGGCCTCCGGCACCAGTGTCTGCTGCATCGCGGACCTCTCCCCGTCACCCTTGGCGGTGATGGGCAATTTCAGCACCAAAGACCTTGGTTTTCACCGGTCTTGGTGGAGAACCCGCTCCTCCGTGGCCGATTCGTCATCGAAGGCTCCGGGCCGTAACGAGACGAACGCGAAACCGACTACGCCGAACAGCAGAAGCCCGGACGTGAGGAACGTCCGGGCCGCGGAACCGAGGGCGTGGGTGAGGACGCCGCCGAGCAGGGCGCCGACCGGGATCGCTCCCCAGACGACGGTGCGCCACACGCCCAGCACCCGGCCGAGCAGGTCGCCGGGGACGAGGGTGTGCCGTGCCGTCCCGAGCACGATGTTCACCGCGACGACGGCCGCCGCGAACAGGCCGAACAGCGCCGCCCCGGCCACCGGCGAACTCGTCAGGCCCATGCCGGTGAACGCCGCGCCGCAGCAGGCCGTGCCCCAGAGGAGCACCGCGCGACGGCTGGACACCTTCACCAGCCGCGGGGCGACGGCCGCGCCGAGCAGACCACCGATGCCGCCGACGAACGCGAAGAGCCCGAAGGCCGCTTCGCTGAGATGCAGGTACTCGATCGCGTACAGCACCAGCTGCGCCTGCGCGAGTTCGCTGACCAGGCTGATCGCGCCCGCGAGGACGACCAGGCGCAGCACCAGCCTGCTCCGCTTCAGCCAGCGGAAACCCTCCGCCAGTTCGGTGCGGAGGTCGGTGGTGGCGCGCTCGGCGGAGCGGGGCCGGTAGCTCCCGGCGAGGCCGAGCAACACGACCGCCGCGATCGCGAAGCCCACCGAGTTGAGCAAGAACGGGAAGGTCGCGAAGAGCGCGAAAGTGGCGCTGCCGACCGGTCCGCCGAGGAAGGTCTGGCCGACGATCTCGCAGGCTTGGAGCTTGCTGTTCGCGCCGTCGAGCGAACCCTCGCCGACGACCGCCGGGATGAGCACGTTCGCGGCGCTGTCGGCGACCACCTCGGCGAAGCCGATGAGCAGGGCGGCGGCGTAGACCATCCAGATCGTCACCCCGCCCGCGGCGACCAGCGCGGCCGTCCCGCCGACGACCACCGCACGGGCGCCGTTCGCGAGGATCATCGCCCGCCGCCGGTCGACGCGGTCCAGCAGCGCGCCCGCCGGGAGCGCGAACAGCAGCCACGGCAGGAACTGGGTCGCCGAAAGGCCGGCGATGAGCAGCGGGTCCCGGGTCAGTGTGACCGCGAGCAGCGGGAACGCGACCTTGCCGATCCCGTCGCCGAGGTTCGACGCCGCGCTGGACGCGAGCAGCCAGCGCAACCGCCGGTCGCTCCTCCTTCGCACCGTCGACTCGGCCATGCACCGCCTCCCCAGGCATTCGCCGGCGAAGACCGGCGACAACGTGTCGAAAAGTTTAGCGGGGCTGTCGCCCAAAGTGGCGGGGTTGTTACACGCAGTTAAGAATCCGGAGAACCCTTGGTGCTCCACGCACAAAAATCACCCACCATGCCACCGGTGGCGCGGAATCCGTCGCGAGGAGAGCAAGGGACCTTTGCTATCACGCGCGCGGCGGCTCAGCCCCAGCCGAGTTCGTGCAACCGCTCGTCGTCGATGCCGAAATGGTGCCCGACCTCGTGCACCACCGTGATCAGCACCTCCTCGACGACGTCTTCCTCGGTGTCGCACATCTGCAACAGCGGACGCCGGTAGATCGAGATCCGGTCGGGCAGCACCCCTCCGTACTCGTGGGTCCGCTCGGTCAGCGCGACCCCGTGATAGAGCCCGAGGATCGTGGGCGACTCCTCGTTGAACTCCTCCACGAGCACCACGACGTTGTCCATGGCGTCCGCGAATTCGGGCGGGAGCTCGTCCAGCGCCTCCGAAACCAGCTCCTCGAAACGCTGCCGGGTCATCTCGACGGGCACGCGATCACCCTCCGGTCTTCGGGGGCGAGGAGGACGACGGCGGCGGGGCCTCACCGTTGCCGACCTTGACGCTCCCGGTGACCGGCGCCAGCCCCTTGTTGTCCGGCAGGACCGCGGCGACCTTGCAGTTCACCAGCGTGGACCCGGCGTCCCAGCTCTCCTGCTCGCGGACGTCCCAGCTGAGGATGAGCTTCTTCGCCGCCAGATCCGCGTTGCCGGTGTACTCCTGCGAGGCCGTCGAGCATTCGGTGTCGAGCCAGGTGTTCTGCTGCTCCTGCGAGGGGTAGCCGTCCTTGAACTTCGTCTTGAGGTCGAGCGTCGCGATGATCTCGTACGAATGCGTCTGCGCGCAGTCGATCGGGTCGCCGAAGCTGTTGTTGAGCAGCGCGAGACAGGTGCCCGGCTCCCACACCGCCGACTGGTCCTGCTCCTTGGCGGGCCCCTTGGTCGGCTGCAGCTTGCCGCCCTGTCCCGCCCATTGCAGACCGCACCGCAGCTGCCGGTCGCCGTCGGCCCACTGCGCGGGCGTCGGCCGGAGCAGGTTCATGCTCAGCTTGCCGTAGGGATCGAGGTTGCGGCCGAGGTACGGCTTGACGTCGATCGTGCAACGCGAGCGGGAGATCTCCTGCCACTGCTCCAGGTTCGGGCTCGGCACCCCCGGCGGGTACTGCGCGCCGATGTCGACGATGCTGGTGACCTCGAACAGATGGGACTCCGCGCACGGCACGCGCCGCGCGTCGGTGGCGTCCGGGTTGTTCCAGGTCAGGCAGGTGCCAGGGGGAGATTGGAACGCCTCGGCCGCGGCGGGCGACAGTTTGGGGGCGCCGCCGCCCGCACCGCCCTCCGGGCCCACGTTCCACGAAAACGCCACACTCAGCGAAAGCGCGATGATCGCGCCCGCGAACACACCGGCCATGACGAGCCGGGTGCGCAGGGTGCTCAGCGCGTTTCGCGGATCACGGAACCGCTCGGCCTGTTGAGACATCCACTCCATGATGCCCGCGCCGCACGTAAGGTGCGCGTACCGGGTGGTTAGTGTTGGACACGAGTTCGGGCCGGCGGGCGATTACGGAGCTTCGATGACGCAGGATGACAACCAGGGGGCACAAGCGCCTCAGGAGCCGCCCAGGCGCGGCACCATGCGCTTTCAGGACAGCAGCACGCAGGCGCGGCAGCCGTCGCTGGCCGAGCAGCGGGCACGCCAGCAGGCGCTGGCGGAACAGCAGCGCCAGGAGGCACTCGCGGCGGAGGCCGCTCACGCCGCCGAGAAGAAGTCTTCGACCAAGAAGAAGCTCCTGATCGGCACGGGCGTGACCGTCGGCCTGGTCGGGCTGGTCGCGACGTTCTACTCGGTCGCGAAGCCGCGGGAGGTCACGGCCGTCTGCGCGGCCAAGGACACCGAGATCATCAGCGACGACAACAACTGCGACGAGCGGTACGTGACGTCGCACGGCGGCTACCACTCCGGTGGCTTCTTCTTCATCCCGATCGGCGGCGGGCGGTACGACAGCTACCGCTACAACTACGGCGGCACCGGGACCATCGGCCAGCGTGTGTCGGGTGGTTCGTACACCGCCCCGTCGAACGCGAACGTCCGGACGAAGTCGGGCTCGACCGTCCAGCGCGGCGGGTTCGGCATCAGCGGCAAGAGCGGCTCCGGCGGCAGCGGCAAGAGCGGGGGCTCGTAGGTGTACCGGGATTCCAAGCCGCCCCGGCGGGACTGGCAGAACATCGTCGAAGAGCAGGGACTGGTCTTCGGCACGCCCGCGCGCGACGGCTCCGGCAAGTCCCGGCCGTACTGGGACGAGTCGGTCCACTACGTCTTCGACATGGACGAGATCCTGTCGGTCGAGGCGGACGTCGAACTGCTGCACTCGATGTGCCTCGAAGCGGTCGACAACGTGATCACCACCGAGCAGTACCACCGCTTCGGCATCCCGGAGTGGGTCTGGCCGCATATCGCGGAGTCGTGGAAGCGGCAGGATCCGCACGTCTACGGCCGGTTCGACCTGCGCTACGACGGCAAGAGCCCGGCGAAGCTGCTCGAGTACAACGCCGACACCCCGACCTCGCTGCTCGAAGCCGCGGTGCTGCAGTGGCATTGGAAGACCGCGGTCTTCCCCGAGGACGACCAGTGGAACTCCATCCACGAGAAGCTCGTCGAGCGCTGGGGCGAACTCGCCGACAAGCTGCCCTCGAACGAACTGCACTTCACCTGGTCTTCGGCCGATCCGTCCGGTGAGGACCACGTCACGACGGCGTACCTGCAGGAGACCGCGGCCGAGGCCGGGCTCGACACCGTCGGCCTGTCGATCGAGGAGATCGGCTGGGACCCGGTGCTCAAGCGGTTCGTCGACCTCGAAGAGGCGCAGATGGCGACCGTGGTGAAGCTCTACCCGTGGGAATGGGTGGTCGACGAGGAGTTCGGCCGCTTCGCCGTGGAGACCATGCCGCGCACGCTGTGGGTCGAGCCGCTGTGGAAGATGATCCTCTCCAACAAGACGCTGCTCGCGATCCTGTGGGAGAACTACCCGGGGCATCCGAACCTGCTGCCCGCCTTCGCCGACGACCCCGGTCTGCTGACCGAGTACGTCCGCAAGCCGAAACTCGGCCGCGAGGGCGCGAACGTGCAGATCGTCGCCACCGGCTACGAGACGCAGACCGACGGGGTCTACGGCGCGGAAGGGTACGTCTACCAGGCGTTCGACCCGCTCCCGGAGTTCCAGGGTTACCGGCCCGCGCTCGGCGCGTGGATCGTCGGGGACCAGGCCGCCGGTCTCGGTATCCGCGAGACCGCGGGACTCGTCACGGACGACGGTGCGGCGTTCGTCCCGCACCGCATCGTCGAGTCGTGATAGAAGCAACCGCACAAACCTGACATTTCCTGACTTCTGGAGAACCCCTGTGACCACCACCCTTGCGCTGTCCGACACGTTCGGCTCCGACCTCGTGCGAGGGATCGGCGCGATCCTGCTGTACGGCGTCGTCGGCCTGCTGATGATGTTCGCCGGGTTCTGGGCGATCGACTGGACCACGCCCGGCAAGCTGTCCCAGCTGGTCACCCGCGGCCTGCCGAACGCGGTCATCGTCACCGCGTCGGGCCTGCTGTCGATGGCGTTCATCATCGTCGTGGCGATCGCGAACTCCGCCAGCGACCTGACCGAGGGCCTCATCACCTCGCTGGTCTACGGCCTGCTCGGGATCATCGTGCAGGTGGCCGCCGTCCGGCTGCTGGAGTGGGCGACCCGGATCGACATCCGCTCGACCATCGAAAGCGAGAAGTTCGCCCCGGCCAGCGTCGTCGTGGCCTCCGCGCACCTGGCCCTCGGCCTCATCGTGGCCGTTGCCATTTCGTGATTTCCTGACGTACTGAAAGCGGCATAGGCGCACGATTCCCACTAACGTGGGAGTCGTGCGCCTTTTAAGGACACCGGACGACCGGTTCTCGGACCTGCCCGATTTCGACTTCGAACCGCGCTACGCGGAGCTCGTCGACCTTCACGGCGGCGTGATCAGAGTGGGCTACGTGGAGGCCGGACCCGAGGACGGACCGCCCGTTCTCCTGCTTCACGGCGAGCCGACCTGGTCCTACCTCTATCGCAAGGTCATCCCGGTGCTCGCCGACGCCGGGCTGCGCGCCATCGCGCCCGACCTGGTCGGCTTCGGCCGCTCCGACAAACCCGGCGACATGGTCGACCACACCTACCAGCGGCACGTCGAGTGGATGCGCGCGTTCGCCTTCGACGTCCTCGACCTGACCGACGTCACCCTGGTCGGCCAGGACTGGGGCGGCCTGATCGGCCTGCGGCTGGTCGCCGAAAACCCCGACCGGTTCGCCAGGATCGTCGCGGCCAACACCGGCCTCCCCACCGGCGACACCGACATGCCCGAGCTCTGGCACAAGTTCCGCGACGCCATGGAGAACGCCCAGGTCATCGACATCGGGCGATTCGTCCAGTCGGGTTGCCAGACCAAGCTGTCCGACGAGGTCCGCGCCGCCTACGACGCGCCCTTCCCGAACGAGATGTACAAGGCCGCGCCGCGCGCGATGCCGTCCCTGGTGCCGATCACCCCGGACGATCCGGCGTCGGCCGCCAACCGGGCCGCGCTGAAGGTGCTGTCCGAACTGGACAAGCCGTTCCTGGTCTCGTTCTCCGACGGGGACCCGATCACCGCGCCGTGGGGCCTCGAACTGCGGGGTTCGATGCGCGGCGCCCGCGAACTGGAGCATCCGACGATCACCGGCGCCGGTCACTTCCTGCAGGAGGACGCCGGCGGGCGGCTGGGCGAGGTCATCGCCCGTTTCGCCCGCTCCTGATCCCACCCGGATGTCATGAACGACCCTTTCCTGACGAAAAACGTCAGGAAAGGGTCGTTCATGACACTCGTCAGGAGATGGCGGCCAGCGCGTCCACGATGATCCCGAGGCCCTCCGCGGCCTCTTCGGCGGTCAGCGTCATCGGCGGCGCGATCCGCAGCACGTTGCCGTGCAGCCCGCCCTTGCCGATCAGCAGCCCGCGCGCCTTGGTCTCCTCCATCATCCGCGCCGCGGCGCCCGGGTTCGGCGTCATGCCGCCCGGCTCGACCAGCTCGACACCGATCATCAGGCCCTTGCCGCGCACGTCCCCGATCAGCGGGTTCCCCGCCGCGCGCAGACCGTCGAGCAGTTCGTTGCCGCGGGCCAGCGCGTTGGCCTGCAGGTCGTGGTCGGCGATGTGGTCGAGTACCGCGGCCGCGCCCGCCATCGCGACCGGGTTGCCGCCGAAGGTCGAGATCGAGTTCGCGGTCAGGCAGTCGACGAGGTCGCCGCGCGCCACGAGACCACCGATGGCGAGGCCGTTGCCGAGCCCCTTCGCGAAGGTCATCGCGTCGGGGACGACGTCGTGCGCCTGGATCCCCCAGTAGTGTTCCCCGGTCCGTCCCCAGCCGGTCTGGACCTCGTCGGAGATGAACAGGATCCCGTACTGGTCGAGGACCTCCTTCATCGCCTTGAACAGGCCGTCCGGCGGTGAGCTGAAGCCGCCGACGCCCTGGATCGGCTCGGCGATCATGCAGGCGACGTCACCCGAAGTGCCCGTCTCCAGGACATCCACCAGGTCCGCGACGCACGCGTCGATGTACTCGGCGTCCGAAAGCTCGCGGAACGGGCTGCGGTACCGGTAGCCGCCGTGCACGTAGCTCACCTTCACCGGGCTGAGCGACGACGCCGACCAGCCGCGGTTGCCCGTGATGCCGACCGTCGCGAACGACCGCCCGTGGTACGAGTTCCGCATCGCCAGCACCTGGTTGCTGCGCCGGTACTGGGTGGCGAGCATGAGCGCGGTGTCGTTGGCTTCGGTCCCGGAGTTGGTGAAGAACACCTTCGCGTCGGGGATGCCGGAGAGCTTCGCGATGCGCTCGGCGAGCTCGACCTGCGAGCGGATCAGGTACAGCGTCGACGTGTGCAGGATGCCGGTGTCGAGCTGCTTGCGCACGGCGTCGCTGATCGCCGAGACGTCGTAGCCCATGGAGTTCGTCAGGATGCCCGCGAAGAAGTCCAGGTAGGTGCGCCCGGTCGAGTCGATGACCCGGCGGTCCTGCGCGTGCACGATCTCGATCGGCTCGTCGTAGTAGAGCGCCAGCCACGACGGCAGCACCGCCTTGTGCCGCGCCAGCAGGTCCGCATCGGTCATCGGGTTTCTCCGTCCGCAGCAGGGAGATCCCAGTATGGGGAGCGGCCGAAACGGGCGGCAACGATCAGACTGTCGGGTCATCCGCGCGGACCCGCACATTTTGTGCGGCCGCCACGGACTACCCTCTGCATTCGTGATTGACCCCAGGACTCTGCGCGATGAACCGGACGTCGTGCGCGCTTCGCAGCGCGCTCGTGGCGAGGACGAAGGAGTGGTCGACAAGCTGCTCTCCCTCGACTCCCGCCGCCGGTCCTCCATCGCCGCCGCCGACAAGCTGCGCGCCGAGCAGAAGTCGCTGGGCAAGCTCATCCCGAAGGCGCAGGGCGACGAGCGGGCCGAGCTCCTCGCCAAGGCGAAGGAGCTCGCCGCCCAGGTCAAGACGGCCGAGGTCGAGCAGACCGAGGCGTCGGAGGAGTTCGAGCAGCTGCACCGCCTGGTGCCGAACCTCGTCCACCCCGACGCGCCCGAAGGCGGCGAGGACGACTACGTCGTGCTCAAGCACGTCGGCGAGCCGAAGAAGTTCGACTTCGAGCCGAAGGACCACCTCGAACTCTGCGAGGGCCTCGGCGCGCTCGACATGGAGCGCGGCGCGAAGGTGTCGGGCTCGCGGTTCTACTTCCTCACCGGCGTCGGCGCCCAGCTCCAGCTCGGCCTGCTGAACATGGCGATCGCGCAGGCGACCGCGAACGGCTTCACCCCGATGATCACGCCGACCCTCGTGCGGCCGGAGATCATGGCGGGCACCGGGTTCCTCGGCGCGCACTCGTCGGAGGTCTACCGGCTGCGCGACGACGACCTGTACCTCGTCGGCACCTCCGAGGTCCCGCTCGCCGGCTACCACGCCGACGAGATCCTCGACCTCGGCAAGGGCGCGAAGCGGTACGCGGGCTGGTCTTCGTGCTACCGCCGCGAGGCCGGTTCGTACGGCAAGGACACCCGCGGCATCATCCGCGTGCACCAGTTCGACAAGGTCGAGATGTTCGTCTACACGCGTCCCGAGGACGCCGAGGCCGAGCACGCGCGCCTGCTGGACTGGGAAGAGCAGATGCTCGCCAAGATCGAGGTCCCGTACCGGGTGATCGACACCGCCACCGGCGACCTCGGCACGTCGGCGTACCGGAAGTTCGACTGCGAGGCGTGGGTGCCGTCGCAGGAGACCTACCGCGAGCTGACCTCGACGTCGAACTGCACGACGTTCCAGGCCCGCCGCCTCGGCATCCGCTACCGCGACGACGACGGCCGCCCGCAGACCGTCGCCACGCTGAACGGCACGCTCGCCACCACCAGGTGGATCGTCGCGATCCTGGAGAACCACCAGCTCGAAGACGGTTCGGTCCGGGTGCCGGAGGCGCTTCGTCCCTTCCTCGGCGGAACCGAGGTGCTCACGCCGACATCGAAGTAGGGTCCGCACCGAGGAGGGACCCCGATGAACCGCCGTCGCAAGCCGATCACCGCGTTGTTCGCGGCGGTCCTCCTGCTCGGCGGATGTTCCGAGACGATCTCGGGTACGGCGTCGCCGGTGCCCGGCCAGGGGCCGGTGCTCACCAAGGCGGCGCCGTGCTCGTTGCTCACTCCCCAACACGCCGACGCCCTGGCGCTCAAGCAGCCGGGCGTCGAGACGAAGGGCAACCAGGCACAGAAGCTCCCGCCGATGTGCCTGCTGTCCGAACGCGACGATTCGCCGCGCGGGGTGTCCCTTTCGATCACGCAGAGCGTCGACATCCCGCTGAACGACTTCTACGCCGGTGCCCAGCCGGGGGAGAAGTACGGCATCGGCGGCTTCACCTGGACGCGGTACGCGTCGCCGCTCGGCCCGACGGCCTGCTCCCTGAGCACCGAACTCGGGCCGTCCTCGTTCGTCGAGCTCGGCAGCGAGACCCAGACGGGCGCGCCCGAGTCGACGGCCTGCGATCTCGCGCTCGCCGCGGCCCCCGCGATCGCCTCGAGGCTGCCCGGCGGCGTGCCGAACCCGAAGATCGTCGCGCCGCCGGGACAGAAGAAACCCGAGCCTTCCGGCCCGTTGTTGCAGGCCGACCCGTGCACGCTGCTGAAGCCCGACGAAGCCGCGAAGCTGGCGATCGCCCCGGGTACTCCGGTCGATCCGGCCAATCTGGCGAATCCCGAGGACAAGGGCTGCGAGTGGAAGGACTCCGACGGCGACAAGGGGCAGCGTCCGCTGAACGTGACGTTCTTCCCGTCGACGGCCGTCGCCGACGTCGCCGGACTCCAAGGCACCCCTGAAGAGACCGACCTCGCGGGTCGCAAGTGGACGGTCCGGTCCGACGCCGCCACGAAGTACTGCACGGCCGCGCTGCCGATCACCGCGACGTCCACCGTGAAGGTGTCCAGCGGCCACTGGGACGACGAGACGAAAGCCTGTGACCTGCTGCGGGCCGCGCTGCCGACGGTGAGCGCCGCGCTGCCCGCCGGTTCGTGAACGGCGGCCGCGCACAAGTAGTGTGCGAGCCGATGAGGAGGGGACGCATGCGGTTTCGGAACTCGCTCGCGATCGGGCTGGCGGTGCTGACGCTCGGCGGCTGCACGTCGACGATCGCCGGTACGGCCTCGCCGGTGCCCGGACAGGGACCGGTGATCACGAAGGCCGAGCCGTGCAAACTGCTCTCGGAGGAACACGCGAACGCGCTGGGAGTCACCTATCCCGGAGCGGAGCGCCCCGCCAAACCCGAACAGAAGGTGCCCGCGGTCTGCCGGTTCAGCGAGCTGGAGGGCGTGCGCAAGGCGTCGAGCCTCGAGGTCGCGTTGAGCAAGGACCTGTCCGTGAACGAGTACATGAACGGCGCCCAGCCCGGCGAGAAGTTCGGCATCGGCGGCTTCACCTGGACGCGGTACGCCACCATCCTCGGGCCGACCTACTGCTCGCTGAGCACGGAGCTCACGCCGGACTCGTTCGTGGAGATCTCGAGCGAGAGCCCCGACCACACCGAGGGCAACGCGTGCGACCTCGCCAAGGCGGCGGCCCCGGCCGTGGCGTCGAAGCTGCCGGGCGGGGAGCAGAACCCGCAGATCACCGCCCCGCCGGGGCAGAAGCCCGCCGAGCCGGGCGGTCCGCTCGTGAGCACCGACCCGTGCGCCATGCTCAAGCCCGAGCAGACCGCCCAGCTGCGGCTCGCCCCCACCGGCGAACCGATGAAGTCCACCTCGGATCCGAACCAGGTCGGCTGCGAATGGGCCGATACCGACGGCGAAAAGGGCGAAAAGGCGCTCGACCTCTGGTTCTACCCGGCGACGGCGATGGACGAGACTCCGACGCTGATCTCGCAGGGCGAACCGCAGGACTTCGAGTCGGGCGGTCGCAAGTGGAAGATCTACACCGAGTCGGGCAGCAAACTGTGCGCGGCGGGTATCGCGATCACCGCGACGTCGACGGTGGCGATCATCGCGGGCAACCTCGACGACCCCGCGAAGGCGTGCGAAGTGATCAAGGCCGCGGTTCCGCTGCTGAACACGAACCTGCCGCCGTCGTCCTAGGACACGTCCTGGCCGGTCACCTCGTCGGCGATGTGCTTCGCGATCTCCAGCGCGCTGGTCGCCGCCGGTGAGGGCGCGTTGAGGACGTGCACCTGGTTCCGCGCGGTCTCGATCAGGAAGTCGTCGACGAGGGCGCCGTCCGGGCGCAGCGCCTGTGCCCGGACCCCGGAGCCGTGCCGCACGATGTCGTCCTCGGTGACGGCGGGCACGAGCCGCGCGAGGCTTTCGGCGAAGCGGCGGCGGGAGAACGACCGGCGGACCTCGTCGAGCCCGGTCGGGTACGCGTACTTGCGCGCGAGCCGCCAGACACCGGGGAAACGGGCGACCTCGGCGAGGTCCTTCGCGGAGACGTCGCGCCACGTGTAGCCCTCGCGCCGCAGCGCGAGCACGGCGTTCGGGCCGGCGTGCACGCTGCCGTCGAGCATGCGGGTCAGATGCACGCCGAGGAACGGCAACGACGCGTCGGGGACGGGGTAGATCAGGCCCCGCACCAGATGGCGGCGTTCGGGTTTCAGTTCGTAGTACTCGCCGCGGAACGGCACGATCCGCGCGCTCGGGGTGAGCCCGGCGAGCCGGGCGACCCGGTCCGCGTGCAGGCCCGCGCAGTTGACGAGGGCGTCCGCGTGGATCACGTCGTCGCCGGTCGCCACCTCGACGCCGCCGGTGCGGCCGGGCCGGATCCCCAGCGCGGGTGTGCCGAGCCGCAGGTCGGCGTCGGACTCGTCGAGCAGCCGCACCAGCGCGGCGCAGACGGCGGGGAAATCGATGATGCCGGTGGACTCCACGCGCAACGCGGCGACGCACGAGACCTCGGGCTCGTACTCGCGGGCCTCGCTCGGGGTGATCAGCTTGGCCGGGACCCCGTTGGCCTCCGCGCGTTCGGCGAGCACCTTGAGCGCCGGAAGCTCCGCTTCGGACGTGGCGACGACGAGTTTGCCGCACACCTCGACCGGCACCCCGTACTGCCGCGCGAAGTCCACAATGGACCGATTGCCCGCGGTGGACATCCTGGCCTTGAAGGAACCCGGCTTGTAGTAGAGCCCCGCGTGCACGACGTTCGAGTTGTGCCCGGTCTGGTGGGCCGCCCAGTGCTCCTCCTTCTCGAGCACCGTGACGTCCAGACCCCGTTTGGTCAGTTCCCAGGCTGTGGCGAGACCGACGATCCCGCCCCCGATGACTACGACTGTGCGCACGATCGACCAGGTTACCCGGAGCGCTACCTGACAGCTGTCAGGTTAGGTGGTAGCGTACCTGACCGATGTCAGGTAAGCGGTTGAGCAGGGAAGAACGCCGGGAGCGCATCCTGGCCGCGGCGGCGCGGGTGTTCGCCGCGTCCGGGTACGACGCGGCGGGGATGCGCGAGGTCGCGACGGTGGCGGGGATCAGCACGCCCGTGCTCTACGACCATTTCCCGTCCAAGGCGGCGCTGTACGCCGGCCTGCTGGAGTCCGAAGTGGACAGTCTGCTGGCCGGCTGGGCGGAGCTGCCGCCGTCGGACACCGCCGAGGGCCTGCTGCGCGCCAGGGTGGCGGCGATCTTCGCCTGGATGGAGACGAACGAACGCGGCTGGCGGATGATCTTCGCCGAGACGCCGTCCGACGAGAGTGTCGCCGAGGTGCACCGGCGCGGCCAGGCCAGGTCGACCGCACAGCTGACCGAGGTGTTCGCCCAGGTCCCCGGCCTGGCGCTGACCGCGGACCTGCCGCGCGACCGCGCGAACGAAGCGCTCGCTGAAGCGGCGAAGAGCGCGCTGAACGCCATCGCCACCTGGTGGTGGGACAACCGCGACATCCCGCGGGAGCAAGTCGTCGCGCTCACGACGGATCTGTTGTGGCGCGGACTGGGGAACCTGATCCAGGAGGACCGATGAGCATCGAAACCACCGAGCGATACCGCCGCGCCCTCGAGACCCGGGACGTGGACCTGGCGCTGAGCGCCTTCGCGCCGGACGTCGTGGTGCACTCACCGCTGACGAGCCGGGTCCGGTTCACCGGGCACGCGGAACTCAGGCCGCTGCTGGAAGTCGCGTACACGCATCTGCGCGACGTCCGATTCCACACGGACACCGGGGACGGGCCGACGCGGGTCGTCGTCTACACCGCGCGCATCGGCGACGAGGAGATCGAAGAGGCGGCGGTGTTGAAAATCGGCGAAGACGGGCTGATCACGGAGGTGACGCTGTTCGTGCGGCCGCTGCCCGGGCTCGTCGCGCTGATGGACGCCTTCGGCCCGGACATCGCCCGCCGCAACGGCCGCACCTTCGCGGCCCGGCTGCTCGCGGTGGCCGCGAAACCCCTGCTGGCGATGGTGCGGTCGGGCGACCGGCGCGCCGTCCCGCTCGCCGGCCCCCGCTGACGGACGCTTTTCGCGTGATCACACGGACGACACGTGTGATCAGATGGACGACACGCGTGATCAGGCGGACGACACACTCGTCGTCCGCCCAATCACGCGTGTCGTCCGTCCGGTCACGCGTGCCGTCCATCTGGTCCCGGGAAGAGTCCCTATGGACGATCAGTGCGTGAGGTCGCTGACGGATGTCATGAACGGCCCTTTCCTGACGAAAAACGTCAGGAAAGGGCCGTTCATGACATTTCACGCGGCCACAGCGACCGGAGCAGACTCCTCTTCGGGGTCTTCGAGGACCTTCGGCACCCCGCGCAACGTGAACAGGACGCTCACCGCCAGCACCGCCATCAACCCCGCCGAGCACAGCATCGTCACCTGCAACCCGTCGACGAACGCCAGTTTCGCGTTGGCCAGGACCAAAGCTCCCTGTTCCGGCGGTAGCTGAGCCGCGACCTGGACGGCACCGCCGAGGGTGTCCGAGATCGCCTCCGGCGGCACACCCGGCGGGATGACGAGTTCACTCCGGTACAGCGCGCCGAGCGCACTGCCGAGCACGGCGATCCCCAGCGCCCCACCGAGTTCGGTCGCCGTTTCGGAGATCGCCGACGCCGCGCCCGCCCTGGCCTTCGGCACGACGCCGAGCACCGTGTCCGTCGCGACGGTGAGGATCAGCGCCAGCCCCACGCCGAAGACGATCATCGCGGCCAGCAGATCCGTGTACACGATCGTCACGCCGATGCCCGAGTACAACGTGAACCCGACCGCCGACAGCGCGCAGCCCAGCCCGATGGTGATCGCGCGCCCGAAGAGTTTGATCCCCATGGGCGCGAGCACCCCGCCGACGATCGCGCCGCCCATCCCGGGCAGCCCGGCGAGCCCGGACTTCAGCGGTGACCAGCCCGCCACCAGCTGCAGGTACTGCGCGAACATCAGCGAGACCGCGAGCTGCGCGAACATCGCCAGGATCGTGGTGCCGACGGTCGCCGAGAACGCCCGCCGCGCGAACAGCTTCAGATCCATCAGCGGTTCGGCCAGCCGCGGCTGCCGCACGACGAACGCCAGCAGGCAGCCGAGTCCGAGCACCGCGGCGACAGCGACGTCCCAGTGCCCCCAGCCCTTGTACGCGACTTCCTTGATCGTGTAGACGATCCCGACCATGCCGGCGATCGACAGCAGCACGCTGACGACGTCGATCCGGCCCGGGGCGGGGTTCTTCGACTCGGGCAGGATCAGCGCGCCCGCGATCACCATGACCACCACCACGGGCACGTTGACCAGGAAGACCGAACCCCACCAGAAATGGTCGAGCAGGAACCCGCCGACGAGCGGCCCCATCCCGAAACCGAGGATCGTCAGCCCGCTCGAAACCCCGATCACGGCCGCGCGTTCCTTGCCGGTGAACACGTTCCGCACGATCGAGAGGGTCGATGGCATCAGCGTCGCGGCGGCGACCCCGAGCAGCGCGCGGGCGGCGATCAGGAGTTCCGCCGTCGGCGCGTACGCCGTGATCACCGAAGCGACCCCGAACAGCGACGCCCCGATCAGCAGCAGCTTCTTCCGGCCGACGCGGTCGCCGATGTTCCCCATCGTGATCAGCAGCCCGGCGAGCGCGAAGCCGTACGCGTCGGCGATCCACAGCAGTTCCGTCGTCGACGGGTGCATCTGCTCCGAAAGCGACGGCAGCACCAGATGCAGCACGGTCAGATCGATCGCGATCAGCAGCTGCGCCAGCACGCAGACCGCGACGGTGCCGATCTTGCGGCCCTTTCCGATGGTCACCGCGACACCCCGAAGGTGAGTTCCGGCGAGTGCCGCGCGGTGCCGTTCTCGCCGTCACCCAGGTAGAACCGCGTGCTGAGGGTGCGGGCCGCCGGGTCGAGGACGCTGCGCCACAACGTCCGCCACGGCGCGCCGGGCTCGACCGCGAACGACACCGCGTCGAGCGCGGCGCGCGGCCCGGAGCCGGCTTCCTTGGTGACGGTGCGGAGCCGCTCGTAGGTGCGCATGGTCTCCGGCGTGTCCTCCGGCAGCGAGTCGACGTCCGGGTGCAGGTGCAGCAGGTGGTTCGTGACGCACAGCGGACCGTCGGCCACCTCGACGAAGTACTCGACATCGTGCGCTCCGCGTTCGTACACGAAGCCGCGGCCCGAGGCGTCGGCGACGATGTAGTGACAGGGCGCGCCGTGCGCGTACTGCTTGGCGAGCATCAGCGCTTCTTTGGCCTCGTCGACGGTTTCGCAGGTGTCCAGCAGATACCGGCACACCTGCAGCACCGAGAGACCCGCCTGCGGACCGTGTTCCAGCGGCATGGCCGTTTCGACCTCGGCCATCAGCAGTGCGACGACCAAGCCGGCCTCGTTGACCCCTTCGGTCGCACCGTCCATTGTGGACATCGTGAGCGCGGTCGAGGCGATGCCGTCGTCGGGGATCGTCGTCAGGACATAGGGCCGGGACGCCATCGGCACGGTCCCGTCGTCCACCGGTTCCTCCCCGGCCAGCACCGCACCCAGCTGGGTCCAGCTCATGGTGAAGAAGTCGTAGTTCCGGCCGAGCGCGCTCCCCGTCCACAGCGCCGAGCACCCCGACCCGGCGGGCAACGCGCTCGCGTCGTCGAAGGAGACCGCCGCGTCGGCCGGGAGTCCGTAGGCCTCGGCGAACCCGGCAAGGCGTCCGGCGTACTCGGGCCAGTTCCGCGCGAACCAGGTGCGCCGCGCCCTGGCCGCGATCGGGTCGATCGCCGACGGCGACCAGTCCGAGCGCGCCTTCACCTCGGCGCCGAGCGCCCGGCCGATCTCGGACTGGGAGCCGCGCACCGTCAGATGCCGCACGGCGAGGAAGTCTTCGGGAGATCCAGCTGCGTAAGTCATGTCCGGAGGGTCTCCGCGACCGCTGACCGTCCACGCACCGAACGCTGTCAGTGTGTCATCGGAATGTCATGTGCCCCGCGCGAAAGTGACCTCACCAAGGCAACGACAAGCGAGGGAAACCATGCTCAGCAACAAGGTGTACATCATCGGCGGGGCCGTCATCAGCGTCCTCTTCGTCGCGCTCGCGATGGCCGAGTTCTCCACCGGCTACCCGGAGGACAGCCTTCAGGACCTGCTCTACGCCGTCCTGAGCGCCGGCGCCGGAGCCCTGCTGTACGTCCTCGACCGCCGTCAGCGTGAGCGTCGCGCGGCTGCCGAAACGCAGCGTGACGCCCGATGAGGAACATCGACGGCGGCTTCCTCGCCGCATCCGACCAGGCCGCGCTCCAACGCCGCGAACAGGACGTGCGCAAGGGAAAGCTCGCGCTGATGCTGACCGTCGTGGGCGGCTTCGTCGCATTGATCGCCGGTTACAACGTCTTCGCGGACTTCTCGCCGGTTTCGCTGGTGGTGACGATGCTCGGGCTGGCCGCCGCGGTCGGGGGCGGCGTGCTCACCAAACACCTGACGCGCAACGTGCGGTTCCGGGTGCACAAGCCGAACGCAGGCCTGGTCGGCGCAGCGAAACTGACCGGGCTCCTGGTGGCCTTCCTCGGGATCGCCGCCCTGCTCGGTTCGATCGAGGCACCCGGTGCGCTGCGCGTCGTCCTGATCGCCGGCGGCGTCGGCACCATCGCCTACGTGAAGTCGCTGCACGACCAGCAGTGGGTGCTCTTCGAACTGGACGCGGTGGGCGTCCGGATCGAGCGGACCGTCGTGCCATGGCGTGACGTCACCCGGCTCACCATCGATCCGGTCGGCCCCGGGATGACCCGGCTCGGCGCCGTCCCGAACAACGCGGCACCGCTGTACGTCGCGGTCCAGGACAGCGAACTCGACCACCGTCACCTCGCCGATGCAGTCGGCCGCTTCGCGCCGCAGGGGATCCAGCTGGCCGGCGGTCAGAGTTTCCCGGTCAATTGAGCGGCGCCGCGCACGCCGAGTCCCCGGCGGTAGGCCCGGTCGAAATCGTCGCCGAGCCGCTCCCGCACGGTCGTCCTGAGCAGGGCGGCGTCCAGATCGACGGCGAACGAGGTGCCCCGGATGGTCACCGCCGCCCCGATCAGGACCGCCGCCCGCTCCGCGTCGCCGCGCAGCAGCGCGACCCCGGCGAGGCCTTCGACGGCGCAGGCCATGGTGGTGCTGTCGTGCCAGCGGTCCGCCGACACCAGCGCCAGCCGGTGCAGCTCCTCGGCCCCGTCGACGTCACCCTCGGCGGCCAGCACCCAGCCGAGAGAGATCTTCGCGCCGGCACGCACCCCTTCGGCCGCGAACGAACCACCGGAACACTCCGCGAGCGCGCGCTCGCTCAACGCGCGAGCCGCCGTCAGATCGCCCTCGTGCCGGGCGAGGAACGACAGCCCGACATATCCCGCCGCCCGGCTTTCGGGCATCCCGGCCCGGCGCGCGATCTCGATGGCGAGTTCGAAATCCGCCCGCGCGCCCGCCGCGTCGCCGTGAAGCAGTTTGCTGCCGCCGCGACGGCACAGCAGGTCCGCGTTGTCGTCGGAGGCGCCGAGTTCCCGCATCAGCCGCAGGGCCTCGTTCATCGTTTCGAGGGCTTCGGCCTGCCGGTTCGTCCAGATCAGGACCTGTGACAGGTGATCGAGGGCCATGGAAAGGCCCCAGCGTTCCCCGATCGAGCGGAACGCCTGCGCCCCCTCGCGCAGGAACTCCTCCGCCGTCTCGAGATCGCCCTGCATCAGCGCGCGGAGGCCGTAGCCGGTCGGCGAGAGGGCGAGACTCCAGTCGTCGCTGTTCGCCAGCAGCACCCGGCTGCGTTCGAGCAGCGCGTCGTCGTCACCGGGCGGGCCGGTCACGACACCCATCAACAGCAGCAGCGCCGGGTTCCGGGGTGCCTTGACGAGGCTCAGCATGAGGCCTTCCACCAGCGGCAGGTGCCGGTCGAGCGCCTCATGGCCCCGCAGTCCCGCGGCGGCGGTGAGCACGCAGAGCTGGTGCTCCTCTTCGAGACCGTCCGGCGCCCGCTCGCCGAGGCGTTTGACCACCTCCAAGCAGAGCGTCGAGCCCTCGAACCGGCGGCCGCGCATCCACCAGTACGTCACCATCGAAGCCGAAAGCCGGAGCGCGACGCGCACGTCGGATTCGGCGGCCCAGCGCAACGCGGCGAGGAGATCGTCGTAGGCGGCGTCGAGGCGGTCGAGCCAGCGCAGCTGGTCACCGGTGCGCAGCATCGGATCCGCTTCCTCGGCGAGGGCGAGGAAATGCTCGGCGTGCGCGCGCCGCATCCGGTCGGCTTCGCCCGCTTCGGTGAGTTTGCCCGCGAAGAAGGCCCGGATCGTTTCGAGCATCCGGTACCGGTCGCCGCCGCGTTCGACGAGTGATCTGTCCACAAGGGACGGAAGCAGCTCCGCGGTGTCCGGCACGCCGCAGACCGCTTCGGCGTCGGCCAGCGTCGTCCCACCCGCGAAAACCGTCAGCCGTCTGCCCAGCAGACGCTCGTCCTCGTCGAGCAGATCCCAGCTCCACTCGACGACGCCGCGCAGGGTGCGATGCCTGGTCTCGGCGGTCCGGCTGCCTCGCGACAACAAGCCGAACCGGTCGTCCAGCCGGGCCGCGATCTCGCCGATCGGCAGCGTCCGCACACGCGCGGCGGCGAGTTCGATGGCCAGCGGCAACCCGTCGAGCGCGGCGCAGACCCGCTGGACGTCGCCCGCGGTGGTGTCGTCGACGGCGAATCCCGGATCACCGGCCCGCGCGCGGTCGGCGAACAGCCGGACGGCGGCGAACTCCAGCGACCGGGCGGGCGGCGTGCCCGGCGGCGGTACGGCGAGCCGCGGGACGGGGGAGACGATCTCGCCGGTGATGCCCAGCGGTTCGCGGCTGGTGGCGAGCACCCGCAGGGCCGCGGCGGCGCCGAGCAGCCGGGCGACCAGTTTCGCGGCGGCCTCGACCAGATGCTCGCAGTTGTCGAGCACCAGCAGGACCGCCCGATCGGCCAGCGCGTCGATCAGCCGGTCCAGCGGCGCGTTCTCCACCGGCGCGGTGACCGCCCCGAGCGGGACCGTCCGCAGGCCCAGGGCGGTCAGCACGGCCTGGGCGACGTCCGCGTCCTCGGTGTACGGCGCGAGCTCGACGAAGACCGCCGGAAGGTCCATCGCGGCCGCGGTCTCGATGGCCAGCCGGGTCTTGCCCGTCCCGCCGGGGCCGGTCAGCGTCACCAGGCGCGAGCGGTCCAGCTGGTCGAGCACGTGCCGGAGGTCGCCTTCGCGGCCGATGAAACTGGTGAGCTGCGCGGGAAGCGGTGCGGTCGTGGTTTTGACCGGCGGCGTCTCACCCCGCAGCACGGCCAGATGTGCGGCGGCGAGATCCGGTCCGGGGTCGGCGCCGAGCTCGTCGGCCAAGACCCGGCGGGCGTCCTCGAACGCGGTGAGCGCGTCGGCCTGACGGCCCGTGGCGTGCAGGGCGCGGATCAGCAGCGTACGCGGCCGTTCCCGAAGTGGCTGCTCGTCGATGACCTCGCGAAGCTCGGCGAGGACGTCTTCGTGTCTCCCGAGCTTCAGTTCGGCCTCGACGCGGTCTTCGATCGCCGACGTCTTCAGCTCGTTCAGCCTCGTGACCTGCGGATCGCGGAACGGCGCGTCGGTGATGTCCGCGAACGCCGGACCGCGCCAGAGACCGAGAGCGTCACGAAGCAGCTCAGCCGCCTTCGCGGCGTCTCCCGCCGCTAGAGCGCGCCGTCCTTCGGCGGCGAGCCGCTCGAACCGGTGGACGTCGACGTCGTCGCGGTCCACGACGAGGCGGTAACCCGCCGGGCTGAACTCGACGGGCGCGAGTTCCTTCAGCGCGCCACGCAGCCGCGAGACCTGCGATTGCAGCGCGTTCGCCACCCCATCGGGTGGCTGTTCGCCGTAGAGGCCGTCGATGAGCCGTTCCGCGGGGACGACGCGGCCCGCCTCCAGCGCGAGCAACGCGAACAGCGTCCGGACCCTCGGGCCGCCGACCGGGACGGTGGTGCCGTCCTCGCGGCGCACCTCCGTCGCCCCCAGAACGCCGAATCGCATGCCGTAACCCTAGGGCGTCGTTGACCTGGGCGGATCCAGCCCGCCCGAGATCGGCCGAATGGCGTCTATACACTTCGCCGGGTCCCCACGCAATGGGAGAGGTATGTCTGAGCACGAACCCGTCGTACTGGGTCAGCCGACCGTCGGCGACGAAGAGCTCGCCGCGGTGGCGGAGGTGTTCCGGTCCGGCTGGCTGGCCGGTGCCGGTCCCGCCTGCCGTCGTTTCGAGGAACGCTTCGCGAAGACCGTCGGCACCGCGCACGCCCTGACCACCAGCAACTGTGGCTCGGCACTCTTCCTCGGGCTGCGTGTGCTCGGCGTGAAGCCGGGCGACGAGGTCATCGTCGGCGACTACACGTTCCCCGCCACCGGCCACGCCGTGCTCCAGGCGGGCGCGACCCCGGTGTTCGCGGACATCCGCCCGGACGTGTGGAGCGCCGACCCGGCGTCGATCGAAGCGCTGATCACCCCGCGCACGGTCGGCATCCTCGCCGTCGACGTGGCCGGGCAGCCCGGTGACTTCGACGAGTACCGCGCGATCGCCGACAAGCACGGCCTGTGGCTCTTCGAGGACGCCGCCTGCGCCGCGGGCGCGACGTACAAGACCCGCCCGGCCGGCAGCCTCGCCGACCTCGCCGCGTTCTCCTTCCACGGCCGCAAGGGCATCACCGCGGGCGAAGGCGGCGCGCTGGTCTCGGACCGCGAAGACCTCATCGCGCACGCGCGCAAGCTGCACACCTACGGCATCGAGCCCGCCATCACCCGCGAGGGTTCCGGCGCGCTGCCGATCCCGGAGTTCCACGAGCTGGGCTACAACTTCCGGCTCTCGGACGTGCAGGCCGCGATCATGAACGTCCAGCTCGACCGCCTCCCGGACCTGCTCTCGGCCCGCCGTTCGGTGGCCAAGCGCTACCACGAGGCGTTCGAGAACCTGCCCGGTATCGACGTCCCGGTGGAACTGCCGGACCGCGAACACCCGTGGCAGGCCTACATCCTCACCGTGGCCCCGGAGATCGACCGCGACGCGCTCGCGCTGCGGATCCGCGAGCAGGGCGTGCAGTGCAACTTCGGCACCTACGCCTCGCACCTCCAGCCCATCTACGGCAAGAAGCAGACCTTGCCGGTATCGGCGGACCTCTTCGCCCGTCATCTCGCCATCCCGATGCACGCCAACCTCACCGATGCCCAGGTCGACCGGGTCATCGGGACCGTCAGCGCCGCACTGCCGAGCTAGGAGAGAAATGCCCGACAAGAAGGTCCTCTTCACCGGGGGCGGCGGTTTCATCGCCGCGCACGTCATCCCGATGCTGATCGAAGGCGGCTACACCGTTCGCGTCTTCGACAACATGACGCGCGGCGACCGCGCCCGGATCAACGAGTTCGTCGCCACCGGCAAGGTCGAACTGGTCGAGAAGGACGTGCGCTACGGCGGCGCCGTGCGTGAGGCCATGCGCGGCTGCACCCACGTCATCCACTTCGCCACCGTGTCGATCAACAAGTCGGTCGCGGACCCGCACGAGTCCATCGACATCAACATGGTCGGCAACCACAACGTCTTCGCCGCCGCGGCGGACGAGGGTGTCGAGCGGGTCGTGTTCGCCTCGACCGCGTCCGTCTACGGCGACCCGAAGCGGCTGCCGATGCACGAGGACGACGAGCTCAAGCCGCTCACGCCGTACTGCATCTCGAAGCGCGCGGGCGAGGACATGCTCGGCTTCTACGAGCGCACCAAGGGCCTGTCCTGGAACGCGCTGCGGTTCTTCAACGTGTACGGCCCCGGCCAGAAGATCGAGGCCTACTACACGTCGGTGATCAACCACTTCATCCAGCGCCTGCGCGCCGGCCAGCCGCCGATCATCGACGGCCGCGGCGACCAGTCGATGGACTTCGTGCACGTCACCGACCTGGCCCGGGCCGTCGTCGCCGCCCTCGAATCGGAGAAGGCCAACCTGCCGATCAACATCGGCACCGGTATCGACACCTCCATCGCGACGCTGGCGAAGATCCTCATCGACGCCGTCGGCGTGAACGTCGAGCCGCTGTTCAACGAGCGCGACGTGCTGGTCTCGCGGCGTGCCGCCGACATCACCCGTGCCCGCGAGATCCTCGGCTGGGAGCCGAAGATCTCGGTGGAAGAGGGCATGTACGAACTGGTGAAGGCTTCGGAGGGATGACCGCCGGGCCAGGGGAGAGCCGCCCCATGCGTATCGCCGTGGTGAACAACTTCTTCCCGCCGAGGGTGGGCGGAAGCGCGCACATGGCGGCTTCCCTGGCCGAGCAGTACGCGGCGCGCGGGCACGAGGTGCTCGCGATCACCGCCGCGTACGCCGACGCCCCGGCCGACGAGACGAAGGACGGCTACCGCGTCGTCCGCCTGCCCGCGGTGAAGATGCCGCAGCTGGGCCTGTCGATCGACTTCGACATGAGCTTCGCCTCGCTGCGGCCGGGGAACTGGCGACGGCTGCGGAAGCTGCTGGACGAGTTCAAACCGGACGCGATCCACCTGCACGGGCAGTTCTTCGACCTGTCGTGGCTGGCAGGGCGGTACGCGCGGCGGCACAAGCTGCCGATGCTGCTGACCATCCACACGCTGCTGATCAGCGACAACAAGCTGTACGGCGGCGTCTTCCGGTTCCTGGACACCGTGCTGGTGAACCCGATCCTGCGCTACCTCAAGCCGCGGTACGTCATCCTCGACAAGCTCGGCGTCGACTACTGCGTCGAGCGCTACGGCACGAGCGACGCGAACTCGGACTACTTCCCGATCGCCGTCGACACCGGGAACTTCGAGAAGCCTTTGACGAAGGATGTCCGGGCGGAGCACGGGCTCGGCGACGGTCCGGTGATCGTCTCGCTCGGGCACGTGATCCCGCTGCGCAACCGGCTCCCGCTGGTCGAGGCGCTTCCGTCCATTTTGGACAAACACCCCGGCGTGAAGGTGGTCGTCGTCGGCCGCGTGTACCACGACGTCTTCCTCAAGCGGGCGGAAGAACTCGGGGTCGCGGACGCCATCATCGTCACCGGCGCCGTGCCGAAGGCCGACGTGCCCTCGTATTTCGCGGCGGCCGACATCGTCACGCACGACCTCAACGGCGGCTGCGGCACCGCGTCGCTGGAGGCGATGCTCTCGGGCACCGCGACCATCGCTTCGGTCACCGAGGACAACTACCCGGGCATCGAACTGCGCAACGGCGAGAACATCCTGCTGGTGCGCCCGGACGACAGCGAGGCGGTGGCGAACACCGTCATCGAACTGCTCGACGACCCGGAGAAGCGGGCTTTGGTGGCACAGCGGGAAAGCGCGATGGTGCGGGCCAACTTCGGCCTCGACGTCGTCGCCGAAGAACACCTGCGTACCTTCGAGAAACTGGTGACCGAGGCCGATGTTCTTCGATGACGAGCGCAGCAACCGGCTGCGCCCGCAGATCCTGACCGAACTCGTTTCGCAGTACATGAACGACGCCGAGCGCGCTCGTTTCTACGGGCTGCCGGAATCGACGCGGGTCCGCGAACGCGTGAAGATCATCAGCCCGGAGAACCTGAAGATCGGCGAACACTGCTGGATCGGCGAAGGCGCGGCGCTCGACGCGAGCGGCGGGCTGGAGATCGGCGAGCACACCAGCATCGGCCTCAACACGCTGATCTTCACGCATTCCAGCTGGCTCGCGAACATGACGCTGCAGAACCACTCCGGCAGCGACCTCATCGAACGCAAACCCGTGAAAATCGGCAAAGGCTGCTTCATCGGCGGCCTCGTGGTGATCATGGCCGGGGTCACGATCGGCGATTTCGCCACCGTGCAGCCGAACTCCGTGGTCGCCAAGGACGTCCCGCCGCGCAGCCTGGTGGCGGGCAACCCGGCGCGCGTCTTCCAGAAGTACGACGACGAGTACATCCAGTCCGAAGTGGAGCGTGTGCGCGCCGAAAACGCTCGGCGGCGGGCGCTGGCCGAGGAACGCGGGGACACCCCTGGGTCTTGGGGTGCCCCCGCGGGAGATTTCACGGAGTAGTCAGAGCCGGTCGGCCATCAGCTTCGCCAGCGACGAGTAGACGTCGGTCCTGGTCTCGTTCATGTACAGCGTCGCGACCCGTGTTTCGCCATGGCTACGCTTTCCCACGGTCACCAGGATGTTGAGGTCCGGCCCGTCGGTGGGGATCCCGCACCACAAGGCCTGCTCGCCGATCCCGGGAAGCTGGGTGACCGGTTGCTTGCATTCCTTCGCGAGCTTGTCGATCGTGGTGCGAGGCGGCTGATTTCCGGGGATCGCCGCGACGAAGAGTTCGGCCGATCTCCCGTACTTTCCCTTGGGGTCGTCGAAGGAGCACCGGTAGGCCTTGCCGGCGCCGATCCGTTCGGCTTCGCCTTCGTTGCCGACAAGATCGTCTGATTTCCCGATCACTTGAAGGAACTCGATCGGGCTCAGCACGGGGCAGGCCGCGGTGATCTTGGCGAGGGGCACCGGTGGTGGCGTGGTGCTGGGCGTCGTGCTGACGGCCGGTTTGCTCGAGGACGACGGTGGTGCCGTCGAGGTCGGCGTCGGCTCGGTCGCGGCGCCGCTGGAGCAGGCCGCGACGGCGAACAACAGGCAGGTGGTGGTGAGGATTCCCCTCGATCTGTGCACGCGGTGAACGTATCCGAGGTGATGGGCGTTCAGCCATGCGTTTTCCGGGTCAGAGCCGTTCCGCGAGCAGCTTCGCGATCGCTTCGTAAACGTCCGCGCGGTTCTTCGGGAGATCGACGAGGGCGAGCCGGACCTGTCCGTTGCTGCGCTTGCCGACGACCACGATCGCCCTCGTGAAATCCTTGTCCTGCTCGCAATGGGCCGTCTTGTCCCCCACACCGCCGACGGTCGTGATCGGCTCGCGGCAGAACGCCTTCATCGTGTTGTCCACCGCCGTGACACTTTCCGCGCCGATCTCCGGCGCCACGGTGATGTGCAGCCGCGGCGCGCCGTCGGGCGACTGATGGATGTCCTCGTAGAGGCAGCTGTACCGCTTCTCGGTGCCTTCCACGTCCGCCGGCTGTTCCTGCGCTCGGATCTCGGCCGACGTGCCGATGATCTGCGCGAGTTCACCGACGGCGATGAACGGGCAAGCGTCGGTGACCGTGGCGGGTGACACGGGGATCGGCGTCGTGGGTGTGGCGGCCTTGAATGTCGTGGGTGTGGCGGCCTTGAACGAGGAAGACGGAGTCGTTTTCGAGCGGATCGGGATTTCGATCTCGATGGAACAGGCCGTGGCGAGGAAGAGCAGGCCGACGGTCAGGAACCCCCAGGTTCTTCTCATGCTTGAAATCTAGCTGAGCAGCGGAAACGGTGTGATCACGATCGGATGTCCCGGCACAGCGGTTGCCGCCGGGCAACTCCTCACCGTAATGGTGTGTCACTTTCCGTGGTACTACGTTCTCGGGGAAACCGTGGGAAGATGGTCTGGTGATCACCGGCGAAGGAGGAGTTCGATGAGTGTCGTGCACTGGCCTCACCGCCTCCTGACGCTCGACGACTGGACCGCGCTGCCGGAAGACCCGGAACACCGCGCAGAAGTCGTCGAAGGGGTCCTCGTCGTGTCGCCGCGTCCGTTGTTCTTCCATCAGCGTGCGGTCAATCGCCTGACGTATTGGCTCGACGAACAGACGTCACCGGAGTACAGCGCGATGGGTGAGGCCGAAATGGTCGTCGCCACTGCGCCGTTGACCGTCAGAGTGCCCGATGTACTGGTCACCTCCGCCCTCGTGGCCGACGAAAACCCGGCGAGAATCTCCGCCGCGGAAGACGTGCGGCTCGTCATCGAGGTGCTGTCCGAGGGAACCGTCCGCACCGACCGGGTCACCAAGTTCTCCGAATACGCCGAAGTCGGCATCGAGCACTACTGGATCGTCGACCTCGAAGACCCGGCGAGCATGACCACGTACCGCCTGATCGACGGCGAGTACGAGAACTTCGGCGAGCACACCGGCAAGGTGAGCCTCGATTTCGACGGCACTCCGCTCACGCTCGACCTCGACGCGCTGACCACCCGCCACGCGCAGCGCCCCTGAATGTCATGAACGGCCCTTTCCTGACGGAAAACGTCAGGAAAGGGCCGTTCATGACATTCGGCCAAGCCGCAGGGCCGCTCACGAGCCGGAACCAACGCCCTTCCCGGCCCGACTACTAGGCTCGGCGGGGGAGTTCCCCGGTGAGAAGGGTGTCTGATGAGGTTCAAGCGGTTCGGTGCGTCGTTGCTGGTCACCGGGTTGGCCCTGCTGGGCACCGCGTCCCCGGCGCTGGCCCATTCGGAGCTGAAAAGCAGTGACCCGGCGAGGGGCGCTTCGCTGGCGACGCCCCCGACGCAGATCAAGCTGACCTTCTCGGGCCCGGTCACCCTCGCCGACGAGAACCCGATCCAGATCACCGGCCCCGAGAACGCGTCGTGGACGGTCGGCCGCGCGGAGGTCGCCGGAACGGTCGTCACGGCGCCGGTCCAGGCCGTCGGCCCCGCGGGCGAGTACACGCTCCGCTACAAGGTCACCTTCGAGGACACGCACGCCACGAGCGGCTCCGTGAAGTTCAACCTCAGCGCGCCGGCACCTAGCCCGACGAGCCAGGCCCCGACGAGCAGCCCGGCTCCGGCCAGTAGCGCAGCCCCGGCACCGCAAGCCGGCGAGACCACTCCCGAAGACCTCGTGCCGTCCTGGGTGTGGATCGTCCTCGCGGTGGCCGTGGTCGTGGCGGGGATCGTCGTCGCGCTCCGGTTCGCCCGCCGGAAGGACTGAAGCAACCTTTCAGGTGGTCAACCGTCGAACGGAGATGAGGACCAGGGTGGCTCGCGGCGATGACGAGTTCGTCGAGTTCGTGCGGAACTCGGCGACGCGTCTTCAGCATGCGGCCTTCCTGCTCACCAGCGACCGCCATCAGGCCGAGGACGCCACCCAGACGGCGCTCGCCAAGACGTACGCGGCCTGGTCGCGGGTACGCCGCAAGGACGCTTACGCGTACGCGAGGCAGGTGCTCGTCAACCACGTCATCGACGGCTGGCGGCGCCCGATCCGCGAGAACGCCACGGAGGACATCCCCGAGCAGCCGAGCGGCATGGACGTCGCCGGTGCCGTCGTCCAGCGGAAATGGCTGCTTGACGCGTTGCGTACGCTCACAGACCGGGAGAGAGCCGTCGTGGTGCTCAGGCACTTCTTCGACTTGAAGGAATCCGACGTGGCGGGCGAATTGGGTGTCTCGGTCGGCACCGTGAAGAGCACCAATTCCCGCGCCCTGACCAAGCTGCGGATCACCGCGGAGGACGGAACGGAACTGATCGGGGGGCTGGGACGATGACCGACCTCGAGACGCTGCGTTCGGCTTTGCGGGAACCGCCCGCCGAAGGGTTCGCCGAGCCCGATCTCGGCGCGATCATGACCAAGGGCAGGCGTATCCGCCGTCGCCGCCGTCTCGCGACCGGCGCGGGCGGGGTCGCCGCCGCCGTGGTGACGGTGCTGGTCATCGTCGGCGCGGTCGCGCTGCGGGAGCCCGCCCAGCAGCCGCTTCCGCCCGCCGCGAGCGCGCCCGTCGCGTCCGTCCCGGCACCGGTACCGGCGCCGGCGAGCACTTCGATCACGGCGGCCCCGTCGGACGCTCCGTTCGGGGACGTGATCCCGCTCGGGTACAGGGGCGAAGATGGCCGTGAGCTGGTGATCTACGCGTCCGAGATCGACGAGCCGTCGATGCCGGACGTCCGGTTCGGTCTGCAGGTCGCGTACCGGACTGGCGCGGGGGAGTACGAGGCGCTCCTGGCCGCCAACGAATTCAAGGGTTCAGACCGGTCGTTCGGCTTCCACGCCGTGGACGGCGGCGACGTGATCCGGGGTACGTTCGTGCCGGTGTTCGGCTACTTCTCCGGTCCGGCGGTGCGGGTCACCAGCACCGTCCGCGGGAAACCGGTCGAGGCCAAGGTGATCCCGTGGAGTGAGGATCCGTCGGTCGTCATCTTCTGGTTCAACCCCGGCCAGGTGGAGTCGCCGTACGTGCTGACCCCGCTCGTCGCGTACGACGCGAAGGGCCAGCGGCTCACCAAATAACGCAATCAGTCCTCTGGATGCGGTACTTGCACACGCAACTACCGCATCCAGAGGACTGAACGCGTGAGAGGGTCAGGCCGCGGCCTGCGTCAGCACCTGGTCGACGACGGCGTGCGACGGCAGGATCAGGTCCCGCTCGACGTCCACGTCGACCTTGCCTTCGAGCAGGTCGACGAACCGGTCCAGCTGCGTCGCGAGCGGCTCGCGCGCGGTGACCAGTTCCGGGATCTCGATGACGGTCTGCTGCCGGTAGCCGAGGCCGTCCTCGGTGACCGAGTCGTGCGAGACGTGCCGGTAGATGGTGACGTCGCGGCGCAGCAGGTCGATCTCGATCATGCGGTCCAGTTCGGACACCCACAGCGAGCGGACCTTGCGCTGGCCGAGCCGGGACGCCGAAACCGTGGCGAGCCCGGACTCGAACGACAGCACCGTCTCGATGGTGTCCTCGGCGCCTTCGACGGAGCTCGGGTGGAAGTAGCCGGCACCGGAGGCGACCCGCTGCGGGGTCGCGCCGCCGAAGAACTGGATCGCCAGGTCGACGTCGTGCACCAGGAGGTCCCACGCGACACCGGTCTTGATCCGCGGGGCGTACGGGCCGTGGCGGCGGGCCATCAGGTGGATCGGCTCGTTGACCAGCGCCCGCGCGGTCATCACGGCCGGGTTGTAGCGCTCCAGGAGCCCGCACATCAGCGGGATGTCCTTCTTCGCCGAGAGCCCGACGATCTCCTGGGAGAATTCGAGGCTGTTGCACACCGGCTTCTCGACCAGCATCGGCTTGCCCTGGCCCAGGATCTCCTGCGCCAGCTCGTAATGCGCCTCGGTGGCCGAAGCGAGCACGACGGCGTCCACATCGGACAGCGAGCCGATTTCGGGCGTCCACTGGGTTTCGTAGCGATCGGCGACCTTGCGGCCCGCCTCTTCGCGCGGGTCGATCACGCGGACGAGGTCCACGCGCTCGTTCGCGGCGAGGACACGGGCGTGCAGCGAGCCCATGTTCCCGGTGCCGATGAGGGCGATCTTGTGGGTCGTCATGCGCCGAGTACCTCGCGAACCGTTTCGATGATGGTGTCCAGGTCGGACTCGGAAAGGTGCGGGTGCACCGGCAGGGAAAGCGCCTGCGCGGCGACGGAAGCGGCCACCGGGAAGTCCTCGACCTTCGCGTCGGGGATCAGCGGGTTGTTCCGGTAGCAGTCGTAGTCGAAGACGATCTTCGGGTAGTAGATCCCGTTGCCGATGCCCCGCTCGGTGAGCGCGGCGGCGAGCTCGTCACGCGAGAGGAAGGCGTGCGGGCCGACCAGCACGGTGTACTGGTGCCACACGTGTTCGCGGCCCGGCAGGACCTGCGGGATGTCGAGACCCGGGGTGCCGGCGAGGCCTTCGGAAAGACGCTTCGCGTTGGCCTGGCGGGCGGCGGTGAGCTGGTCCAGCTTCTCCAGCTGCGGGATGCCGACGGCGGCGTGCAGGTCGGTCATCCGGTAGTTGTGCCCGGCGACCTCGTACTGGTACCGGGCGCGCATGCCCTGGTTGCGCAGCACCCGCAGGCTGTCGGCCAGCCCGTCGTCGTCCGTGGTGATCACGCCGCCCTCGGCGGTGGTCACGTTCTTGGTGGCGTACAAGGAGAAGCAGCCGATCCCGAAGGAACCCGACGGCTTGCCCTGGAACGACGCGCCGACGGCCTGCGCGGAGTCCTCGATGATCTTGAGACCGTGCTCGGCGGCCAGCGGCGCGAGCTTGCCCATGTCGGCCGTCTGCCCGTAGAGGTGCACGGGCATGAGGACCTTGGTGCGGTCGGTGATCGCGGCCGCGACGGCGTCCGGGTCGATCGCGAAGTCGTCGCGCCGGATGTCGGCGAAGCGGACGGTCGCGCCGGCTTCCAGGATCGCGTTCAGCGTCGCCACGAAGGTGAACGGCGAGGTGACGACCTCGTCGCCCGGCTTCAGGTCGAGCGCCTGGATGGCGGCGACCAGCGCGGTGGTGCCGTTGTTGACGGCGATCGCGTGCTTCGTGCCGGAAACGCTCGCGAACGCGTCCTCGAAGCGCTTGACCATCGGTCCCTGTGCGATGGCGCCGGATCGCAGCACCTCGACGACGAGGTCCTCCGCGTCACGGACGTCGACCACGGTAATGGGGATCATCTGCAAGTCTCTCTCGACTGGGCGTTCTGGTGCGTCCGGTACAGTGAGCCGCCGGTTCTGCGCCCGGCCGCCCCCTCTGGCGCGGGCCACACGTTACCGGGACCGCCGAAGCGCCCATTACCCCAGGCTGCCTCCAGCCACAACGAACGGATCTTCACGTGGTGAACCGCATCCACCCGACAGCAGTCATCGGCGAGGGTGTCGAGCTCGGCGACGACAACGTCATCGGACCGTTCACGGTCGTCGTGGGCCCCACCCGGATCGGGGACGGCAACTGGATCGGCCCGCACGTGACCATCGGGACTCCCGGTGAGGACCGGGGCCGTGAGCACCCCGCGGCCTGGGAGGGCGCGCCGACCGGTGATCCCGATCACGACGGCCACGGCGTCGTCATCGGCAGCCGGAACCGGATCCGCGAGTACGTCAGCGTCCACCAGGGCACCTGGCGCACCACCACTATCGGCGACGGCGGCTACTTCCTCCGCGGCTCGCACATCGCCCATGACTGCCTGGTCGAGGACGCCGTCACGGTCGCGTCGAACGTCATCACCGGCGGCCACTGCCACATCTGGTCCGGGGCGAACCTGGGCATGGGCGCGATCCTGCACCAGCGGGTCGTCATCGGCCCCGGCGCGATGGTCGGGATGAGCTCCGCGGTCCGCAAGGAGGTGGGCGCGTTCACCATCGCCGTGGGCAACCCCGCACGGGTGACCGGCGTCAACACGGTGGGCCTGTCCCGCCGCGGCCTGGACGAGGCCGCCATCGAGGCGCTGGGACCGTGGCTGAAGGGTAAGGCCGGTCTCCCTGAGGACGGGCTGGCCGACCGGCTGCCCGGCGACCTCTCTACCTTGGTGAAGGCGTGGGACGCCCGTCCACGCGACGATCATTAGGAGTACGGACATGGCGGATGTCGCCGGCAAGCTGCGTGAGGTCTTCGTCGAGGCGCTGGACCTCGACGCCGAGGTCGACGTCGAAAACCTGAAGTACCGCGACATCGAGGCCTGGGACTCGGTCGGTCACATGGCGCTGGTCGCGGCCATCGAGGACGAGTTCGATGTGGAATTCGACACCGACCAGGTGATCGACATGTCCAGCTTCAAGGTCGCCGTCGACATGGTGACCGACCTCCAGTCCAAGTGATGCTGGACGGAAAGGTCGCCCTGGTCACCGGGGGGACCCGGGGGATCGGACTGGCCACCGTGCGGGCGCTCGCCGAGGCGGGCGCCACCGTGGTGCTGACCGGCCGCGACGAGGCGAAGGCCAAGGAAGCGGCGGCCGCGGCGGGGGCCGCGAGCGGGCTCGCCCTGGACGTCACCGACGCCAAGGCCGTGTCGACGCTGGTCCGCGGGGTGGCCAAGGAACACGGCAAGCTCGACATCGTGGTCGCCAACGCCGGGATCATGGAGGACGCGCTCCTCGGCATGATCCGCGAGGAACTGGTCGACACCACGCTGAGCACGAACGTCGCCGGCACGCTGCACACCGTCCAGGCCGCGGCCAGGGCGATGATGCGCAAGAAGACCGGGGCGATCGTGGTGCTGGCTTCGATCGTCGGCGAGCACGGAAGCGCCGGTCAGACGGTGTACGCGGCCTCGAAGGCGGCGGTGGCGAACATCGCGCGTTCGGCCGCGAAGGAACTCGGCCGGTCCGGGATCCGGGTCAACGCGGTGGCGCCCGGCGTCATCGACACCGACCTGACCTCCGGCCTGACCGAGGACGCCAAGGCCGAGAACATCGGCAAGACCCCGCTGGGGCGCCTCGGGACGCCCGAGGACGTGGCGAACGCGATCCGGTTCCTCGTCAGTGATGACGCTTCGTTCATCACCGGGCAGGTGCTGGGCATCGATGGAGGATTAGTTCTCTGATGACCCTTCTGGGTGTGGGTGCGCGACTGATCGACGTCACGAGCGGCAGGACGCTCGAGGGCGAGGAACTCGACACCGAGGTCACCCGCGTGGGTGCCGCGTTGTCGCTGCTGCCGCCTGGCGCGCTGTTCGCGCGCATGTCGGTGGACCTCTCCAGCGTCCTGAACTACCTCGGCGCGTTCGAGGCGGGCCGCGCGATCGCGCTGATCGACCCGGCGCTGGACGCCGACGTCCTGGCGGGGCTCATCGAGCGTTTCCGCCCGGCCGCCGTGCTGTCCGCGCCGGACGCGCCCGCCCCCGAGGGGTACGGCGTCTCCGACGGCCACTGGGTCCGGGAGTCCGCCGAAGGGGTCGAGCCGCATCCGCATCTCGCGGTCCTGCTGCCGACCAGCGGTTCCACCGGGAATCCTAAGCTGGTGCGGCTCTCGCGCGGCGCGGTGTACGCCAACGCCGACGCGATCGCCGAGGTGCTCGGCATCGACCGCCACGAGATCGCGCCGACCAGCCTTCCGCTGCACTACAGCTACGGCCTGTCCGTGCTGAACTCGCATCTCGTCCGCGGCGCGACCGTGGTCATCGAGCCGTCCGGCGTGCTGGGCCGCGGGTTCTGGGACGCGGTCAACGAACACAAGGTCACCTCGCTCGCCGGGGTGCCGTACCACTACGAGATGTTGCGGCGCCTCAAGTTCGACCCGGCGAAGTACCCGACGTTGCGCACGCTGACCCAGGCGGGCGGCAAGCTGCGCGACGATCTCGTCGCCCAGTTCAACGACAAGATCCGCGCGGTCGGCGGGCGGATGTTCGTGATGTACGGGCAGACCGAGGCCGCCCCGCGGATGACCACCGTCCCGGCAGAACGGCTCGCGGAGAAGCTCGGTTCGGCCGGGCCCGCGCTGCCCGGCGGCTCGTTCGCGATCCGGCGCGAGGACGGTTCCGAGACCACGCATCCGAAGATCGTCGGCGAGGTCGTCTACCGCGGGCCCAACGTGATGATGGGCTACGCCGAGGACGAGGCCGGGCTGGCCGCGGGTGACGAATACGGTGGCGTGCTGGCCACCGGCGACCTCGGTTACCTCGACGAGGACGGGTTCCTCTACATCACCGGACGCCTCAAGCGGATCGGCAAGGTCTTCGGCAACCGGGTCAGCCTGGATGATCTCGAGCACGCCGTGCGTTCGGCTTCGGTGGGGATCGACGTCGTGGCCGCCGTCCCGGCCGGGGACAAGGTCGTCCTGTTCGCTGAGTTGCCCGAGGGCGACGGAGCCAAGGCCATCTGCAAGGACGCCGCGAAGGCGTTGTCCGAGCGGCTGCACCTGCACACGAGCGGGTTCGACGTCCGCCCCATCGACACCGTGCCGTTGCTCGCCAGCGGCAAGATCGACTACCGGTCGCTGGAGGCCCAGGTATGAGCGTCTTTACGTTGTCCCAGACCGAGCGCGAGAAGCATCTGCTTCCGCAGCTCGCCGAACTGACCGCGCACCACCGCGAGAACTCCGAGGGCTACGAGCGCATCCTGTCGTCGCTCGGCATCGCGCGGGACGCTTCGTTCAGCTCCATCGCGGATCTGCCGTGGCTGCCGGTGCGGATGTTCAAGACGCACGACCTGCGCAGCATCCCCGAGTCCGAGATCTTCAAGACGCTGACCTCCTCGGGCACCACCGGCGCGGGCGCGTCCCGGATCTACCTGGACAAGGAGGCCGCCGGCGCGCAGACCAAGCAGCTCGGCGCCACCCTTCAGGAAGTCCTCGGCGGCGAGCGCCTGCCGATGCTGATGGTCGACACGATCGGCATCATCAAGAACCGCCGCTCGTTCTCCGCGCGCGGTGCGGGCGTGCTGGGCATGGCGAACTTCGGCCGCAAGCACACCTACGTGCTCGACGAGAACGACCAGCCGGACGTCGAGGCGGTCAAGACGTTCCTGGCGACCTACGGCGACAAGCCGTTCCTGATCTTCGGCTTCACCTTCATGGTGTGGCAGTACCTCTACGAGGTCGCCCGCGAGCACGAGCTGGATCTCTCCAACGGGATCCTGATCCACTCCGGCGGCTGGAAGAAGCTGATCGACCGCGCGGTCGACAACACCGAGTTCCGCCGCCGCTTCAAAGAGGACACCGGGCTCACCCGGATCCACAACTACTACGGGATGATCGAGCAGATCGGCACCGTGTTCCTCGAAGGACCGTCCGGGAACTCGCTGTACTGCCCCGATTTCGCCGACGTGGTGATCCGGAACCCGGAGACCTGGGAAGAGCAGCCGGTCGGCGAGCCCGGGGTGATCGAGGTCGTCAGCACGCTGCCGCGTTCGTACCCGGGCCACGTCCTGCTCACCGAAGACCTCGGTGTCTACAACGGGATCGACGACGGCGACTGGCCGGGCAAGCACTTCTCGGTCATGGGCAGGCTGCCCAAGGCCGAGGCCCGCGGTTGCTCGGACACCTTCCAGGGAGCGGCGGCATGAGTCTCAACCAGCGTTTTCCGATCGGCGACGCGATCGAGGTCGACAAGCTGGTCGAGGAGCTGCGGGCCGAACCCGTCGGCGGACGGCTCCGCGTCGGCGACCCGCGTGTCGTCGAATTCCTGACGAAGTTCGCGCGCAAGCTGCTCGCACCCGCGACGGCCCGTCGTTTCCCGGAGCTGGCTTCGCTGGGTTTCTTCCTGCGCAAGGGAGAGATCGCCAAAGCACTGTCCACTTTGGAGACTTCCGGCGACGCGCTGCGGTTTCCGCGCGGGCTGGTCTTCCACGTGCCGCCCGCCAACGTCGACACGATCTTCGTGTACTCATGGGCGCTTTCGGCACTGGCGGGCAACCACAACGTCGTCCGTGTCTCCTCGCGTTCGGCCGGTGCCGCCGAAACGGTGCTGGAAGCACTGAACGCCGCACTGTCCGAAGTGGACGCCGACACCGCCGCCGCGATCACCGCGACGCAGCGCATGGTCACCTACGACCGCAGCGACGCGATCAGCGGCGCGCTGTCGGTCGCCGCGGATCTGCGGGTGATCTGGGGCGGCGACGCCTCGGTCGCCGCGCTGCGCAAGTACCCGCTCGCGCCGCACGCCCGCGACCTGACCTTCCCGGACCGGTCGTCGTTCGCGGTCGCGTCGGTGCGTGGCTGGCAGAACGCCTCCGAGGCCGAGCGTCGCGGTGCCGCCGAGGGCTTCTACAACGACTCGTACTGGTTCGACCAGGCCGCCTGCTCGTCGCCGCGTGCGGTGTTCTGGGTCGGCGAAGAAGACGGCGCCCGCGAAGCAGGGCAGGAGTTCCGGAAGCTGCTCGCCGAGGTGCTGGCGACGAAACAGCACGTCACCGAGCCCGCCATGGCCGTGCAGAAGCGGGTTTCGGCGTACGGCGCGGCCGTCGACGGGCTCGTCAGCGGCATCGAGTTCCAGGGCAACGGCATCGCGACGCTGGAGCTGGCCGACCCCGCCGTCCTGCCACGCGAATGGCTCGGCGCGGGCACTTTCGCCAACGCGCGGGTCGACACGCTTTCCGACCTCGTCCCGATCGTGCTCCGCAAAGATCAAACCGTCGGTCAATTCGGCTTCACCAAAGAAGAATTGACGGAATTCGTGACGGAATTGGCCGGCCGCGGCGTCGACCGGATCGTTCCCTTCGGCTCGGCCCTGACGTTCTCCGCGATTTGGGACGGCTACGATCTGCTGACCGAGTTCAGCCGCTTGGTGACCGTACAGGCCTGACCTGCGGTGACGAGGTAGCAGCAGAGGAGGTTCAGTGACGACGGTCGAAACGCCCGAAGAGGACACTTCGGTTTCCGTAAAGCAACCGAAATCCACCAAGGCGAAGATCCTCGACGTCGTCCGCTGGGTCGCCATCCTGCTGGTCGTCGGTTTCGCGGCGAAAACCTTGGTCACCAATTGGGGTGAATTCTGGCGGACCTTGTCCGAGGTCGCGTGGGAATCTTCCACGTTGAGCCTGCTCGCGCTCATCGCCGCGATCATGGTGTCGACCTACGGCTGGCAGGTCATGGTCGACGACCTCGGCAAGCCGATCGGCTACGCCCGCGGCGCGCAGATCTGCCTGGTCGGCTCGCTCGGCAAGTACGTGCCGGGTTCGGTGTGGGCGTACCTGCTGCAGATGGAACTGGGCCGCAAGGCCGGGCTCGCCAGGGCCCGGATCTTCACCGGCTCGCTGATCCAGCTCGGCGTCGGCGTGGTGTCCGCGCTGGTCGTCTCGCTGCTCGCGGCCCCCGCGGTGTTCAGCAACAGCCCGCGGGCGATGTGGCTGTTCGTGCTCATCCCCGTCGGGCTGGCGATGCTGCACCCGCGTGTGCTCACCTGGGGCACGTCGCTGGTGCTGCGGATCCTGCGCCGCCCGCCGCTGGACCACCGGCTGAGCTGGTCGGTCGTCGGGAAGGTCTTCGGCTCGTCGACGGCCGCGTGGGCGCTGCAGGGTGTGCACCTGTGGCTGCTGGCGAACTCCGTCGGCACGCCGGGCTTCAGCGGTTTCGTGCTGTGCGTCGGCGCGATGGCGGTCGCGATGACCGTCGGGACTTTCGCGTTCATCCTGCCCAGCGGGGTCGGCGTCCGCGAGGTCGCGCAGGTCGCCGTGCTGACCGCGTCGGGTCTCACCGTCGTCCAGGCGACGGCCTTCGCCATCGCCTCGCGGGTGATGTTCACCGTCGCGGACCTGATCACCGCCGGCGGTGCCGCCCTCTCGGCCCGCCTCGTCACCCGCCCCCGCAATTAGTCGACTAATTGCGGTCCTTGCGCGTGCAAGGACCGCATTCAGAGGACGAAATGCGTCAGGGGTTCAGCCGGTAGATGACGGCGTCGGGGTTCCGGTACACCTCGGTCACGAAGTTCAGCCCGTCCAGATCGCGCAGGCCCGCCTGGCGCGGGGCGCCGGTCGGGTAGCCGTACTGCCCGAGGATCACCCACCGCACGTTCAGCCGCGCCACCGCCGCCCGCACCTGGGCGTTCGACGGGTACTCGCGGAAGTGCCACTCCAGCAGCCGCGCGTCCGACGGCGACAGCGTCTCGTCGAAATGCCCGGAAGTCGTGCGGACGCCGGAGAGCGCGTAGGTCCACACCGTCCCGTCCAAGCGGTCGTTCAGCGCGCGCTCGCCGGGCTTCGCGAACTCGGCGAGCTTCTCCATCGCGACGACCTCGTCCGGGCTCACCGGCAGTTTGTGCTGGTCGACGCCGGGGGTGTTCGCGTAGCCGGGCGCGACCTTCGCCGCGTTGGACGGCGCGTAGAAACCGTTGCTGAGGAAGGCGAACGCGCCGAACACCACCACCGCGACGGCGAACGCGGGCACCTTCCGGTGCGCGACGTTGTCCCGCAGCCACGCCTGCGTCTCGGCGAGGCCGTGCGCCGCGATGATCGACAGCGGGATCGCCGCCATCGACATGAACCGGTACGGGTCGTTCCACCACGGCCGGGACAGCGCCAGCACGAGCGGCTGCTCGGACGACGTCACCGCGATGTAGGCGAGCCCGGTGATCAGCGCCGTGACCCCGATCCAGCGCAGCGCGCCCGCGCGCGAGAAGAAGATGAAGCCCAGCAACAACGCCACGGAAAGCCAGATCTGCGGATACGGCTCGTGGTGCTGGAAGCCGAGCAGCGCGCCGAGCGCGGTCGTCGCCCGCCATTCGACCGGCCAGCTGCGGTAAGGCACCTCGCCGCTCGCGAGCCCGATCGCGCCGAACAGCTGCAGCCACGCCACCAGGATCGCGACGACCCCGACGATCGCCAGCGCGCGCAGGTCACGTCCGATCCGCCGCCACCGTTCCCCGGGCGCGATCCACCGCTGCAGCAGGAGCGGGCCGGCGAACAGGATCGCGCCGAACAACGCCGACGAGTGCACGCACAGCAGTCCGACGGCGCTCACCAGCAGCACGAATCCGGTGTCGGGTGCGGGACGGTCGAGGTACCGCTTCACCGCGACGGCGGCCAGCGGCGTCAACGCGAGGCCGAGCAGGAACGGGAGCAAAGGTCCCCTGCTCATCGATTCGTACAGGCCCATCACCGGCGCGATCGAGACGAGGGCGACGGCACCCGCGAACACCGCGCGTCCCCGGAACACGCGCACCATCGTGACCAGCGACAACGCCAGGAGCGCGGGCAGCAGCGCGGTGTTCACGTCCAGGGTCAGCGGGATGGTCGCCGGGCTCAGCAGGTACACCACGGACGCGAGCAGGTGGTACGCGTTGGGGTAGAACACCGGCGCCGCGTCGCCGTACCAGTTCACCTCGCCGGTGCCGAACAGGCTGCCGTCCCCGGTTTCGGCGATCTGCCGGACGCCGTTCGCGTGATACACCGCGTCGAACCCCTGCGGGATGGCGTCCAGCCTGCCCATGCCACGGATCACCGCGTACATCCCGACGGCGGCCGCGAGCAGCAGGCAGGCCCCGACGGCGAGGTGCCCGGAGCGTCCCCACAGCGGTTCTTCCGGCGCGGGCGGCCACCGGCGCAGCGTGAGCCGCCGCAGGCCGAACGCGACCCCGGCGAACAGGACCGTCGCGACCGCGTACGTCACGGGAGTGAACGGCAGCCCGAGCGCGGCCGCCCACGGTCCCGCGAGCCCGCCGATGGCGTAACTCAGCAACGGCGTCATCCCCGCGAGCACCCAGCCGCGCAGGCCGGCGGCGAGACCGGTGAGCAGACCGGGGAGGCCGATGACGAGCAGCGCGACGACCATCGTGAGGACGTCGGCCGACAGGGAGGTGTGGGTGGGCACGGGCTACCTCGGCTGGGGAATCCGCACAGAACCCCCGAGGTGCGGAACGGAATGGGAAGCCAGATTAACCACCGGGGACCGATACCCGAAGGAGTCACATCCCGACGGGGAAAACCGCGCGACTCCGTTTACTCGGCGCACACATCGCTCGCCCATTCGTGTCAATTGACTGCGCCGAAAGAAACACCTCGGCGCGGTGATCGATACTTGACCGTAGTCTTTTCGCACACGGAGCGCTCGGCCCGGGAGGGTGGGATCAGGTGGTGGTCGCGCTTGTCGTCGCCTGGTCCGCGGTCGCGATCTTCGTGCTGGTCGCCTGGCCCAAGATCGGCGTGGACAAGGGCCGGCGTGCCGCCGCGCTGATGCTGACCCTCGGTTTCTCGCTGGTGCACCAGCTGGTGTTTTCGACCATCGCGGAAGACGCGTACATCACCTTCCGATACGCCCAGAACATCGCCGACGGCAATGGGCCGGTGTTCAACACCGGCGAGCGGATCGAGGGGTACACGAATTTCCTCTGGATGATCGTGATCGCGTTGCCGAAAGCCGCTTTCGGGGCCGATATCGAGACCTCCGCGGTCGTACTCGGCATTCTCGCCACGCTCGGCGCCGTCCTGCTCGCGTACGTGACGGTGAACCGGGTGGTCGCGCGGGCCGCGGGTGAGCCGCGGCCCGCCTACGGGGTGGCCGCCGCGGTGCTCGTCGCCGGTGCCGGAGGCCTCGCCGCGTACGGCGGCTCTGGTACCGAGACGCCCTTGTTCGTGCTGCTCGTGTTCGGCGTCTTCGCCGCGCTCGCGGCCCGGCGGCCGGTGGTCGCGGGGGTGCTCGTGGCCTTCGCGATGATGACGCGTCCGGCGGGCATCCTGCTCGCGGTGCTGGTGGGCTGCTGGCTGGTCGTCGCCGCCCTGCGCGGCCGGTACACCTGGTGGTCGCCGGTGGGCTGGCTGCTCGGCGGGCTCGTCTTCGCCGCGCCCTGGACGGCCTGGCGGGTGACCTACTACGACCATGTCCTGCCGACCTCGGTCGTCATCCCCTTCGATCTCGACCTCCAGTCCCGGATCGACCGCGGGTGGCAGTACCTGTCGGGTTTCTCCGTGGTCCACCAAGGATTCCTGCTGCTCGGCCTGATCTCGGTGGTGGCGCTGTCGCTGCGCCGCACCGGCCGGACCCCGCACGAGGCCGAAGCCCGCTCGCTGACCTGGCTGATGCTCGCCACCGCCGTCGCGCTCACCGGGTTCGTGGTGTTCTTCGGCGGCGACGCCGCGCCGGCCTGGCGTTTGCTGGCGCCGATCCCGCCGCTGCTGTCGGTGGCGGCGGTGTCGGTCTACGGCGTGCTGATGGTGGCAGCGAAGCCGAGCCCCCGGCCTCGGCCGCCGATCCAACGACTGATGCCCGCCGCCGCGGTGGCACTGTCCGGGCTCGCGGTGCTGGTGTCGGTGTTCAGTCCGGAGATGCTGGGCCGGGTGCGCGCCTGGCACGACCACGGCGCGCAGCTGGAGGAGATCGGCCGTTGGCTCGACGCCTACCTGCCGCCCGGTTCGGTCGTGAGCACGTCGGCGCCCGGCGTGCTGTCGTATCACGCCGGGACGCAGCTGCAGATCGTCGGCGTCCGCGGTCAGACGGAGGAAGCGGGTGAGGCCGTCGTCTCCCGGCGCCATCCGACGATCGCCGTCATCACCGACAGCGGCTATTCGGCGAAGCAATCCTGCGTGATCGACCCGGCGTACGCGGCGAGGTACCGCGTCGCGACCTTCGCGCGTGAAGGAAGCTCGTCGTGGATCACCGTGTTCCTGCGGGCGGACGTCGAGCGGGTGGTCAGGGCGGCCCTCGACCGCTCACCCGATTTCCGCCACGTACCGTGCCCTGCGTGAGTGTCGTTTCCCCCAGTAGACCGGCCGCGCTCGAAGCATCGTCGCGCCTGTTCGGCGTCGGCGTTTTCGCCGCCGCGCTCACCGTGCTGCTGGCGCGTTTCCTCGTGCCGAGGCCGGTCGGGATGGCCGACAACGGTGACGGTTTCCGCGTGCTGTGCGGCGCGGGCATCCCGTGGAAGGGCAAGCCGGAGGGCTTCGTCCACCTCGCCTACACCGTCCCGGCAGGCGAATGCGACGCCACCTACCTCCTGACCCAGAGCTGGTTCGCGCGGATCGCACGGTCGATCGGCGGCGTGCTCGGCCTCGAATCGACGCTCAGCCTGGTGGTGCTCGGCGTGCTCGCCAGCGTCCTCGCCGCCGCGGCGGTCGCGCTGATCGTCGTCGGGCTGCCGTACTCGCGCCGCGTCCGTGGCTTCGCGGCTGTCGGGCTTCTGCTCGTCGTCGCGGACTCCGCATTCTTCGGCTACTTCGCGTCCGTGCTCGGCGAAGGCGCCGCGTTCCTCGGTCTCCTGCTCGCCGTCGGGGGTCTCCTGGTGTCCGCGAGGCCGGACTGGTGGCGCTACGCGGGCTTGGCCGTGCTGCTCTTCGGTGGCGTGATCGCGGTCAACGCCAAGGTCCAGACGCTGATGATCCTGCCGTTGCTCGCGCTCGCCGCGGTGCTCGTCCGCCCGGCGGGCGTCCGCGGCCTGAAGCGCTGGCTCCCCGTCGTGTTCGTCATCGGCGCGCTCGCCGGCGGAACGGCCTACGCGCAGCAGACCGTCGAGCCCGCGAAGCTGCCTGACGGCTCTCTCGCCGTGCGGCCGGGCGACGATTCGCGCGAGATCAACATGTTCAACACGATCTTCTTGACCATTGTGGACGGTCGGCACGACACCGAAGCCGACCTCGCCGCGTTGGGATTGCCCGCCTCGTTCGGCCAGTACGCGGGCAACGGCTGGTGGCATCCGAAGCCCGCGACGCTGGACCCCGAGTACCCGAAGTACCGCGAGCAGATCAGCAGGCGCAACGTCGTCGAATACTTCGCGACGCATCCTTTCCGCACCGTCGAGATCCTGGACCGCGCGGCGGGCGATCTGCTCACCGCGCGGCCGCCCTACCTCGGCAGCTTCGACCAGTCGGCCGGCTTCGCCCCGGAAACGCAGGAGTATCGCGTCCCGATCGTCTCGACCGCGACGAAACTGCTGGCGCCACTGGGTTTCTTCGCCCTGCTGCCGATATGGGCCCTGATCGCCTGGCGTGGCTGGAAGACCCGGCGCACGGCGATGGGTGTCGTGCTGGGCTTCCTGCTCGCCGTGGCCGCCGGGCAGTTCGTGCTGGCGGCGCTGGGCGACGGGCTGGAGAACGTCAAACACCAGGTGATCGCCCTGTACTGCACGTTGCTCGGCGTCGTCCTGGCGGTGGTGACCTTCGCGCGTCAGGAGCGCTCGGAGTGATGTGACCTACGCGACCGTAGGTTGGTTACCCTACGGTAGCGTAACCTGAACGAATGGCTGAGCTCGTTTACCCGCCCGTCATCATGGCGGCGAAGTTGATGTTCCGGGTGCTGGACAACCGCATCCGGGTGGAGGGGACCGAGCACATCCCGTCGAAGGGCGGGGCGGTCATCGCCTGCAACCACGTGAGCTATCTCGACTTCATCTTCTGCGGGCTTGGCGCGCAGCCGGCGAAACGCCTGGTCAGGTTCATGGCGAAGAAGGAGATCTTCAGCAACCGCGTCGCCGGACCGCTCATGCGCGGCATGCACCACATCTCCGTCGACCGCGGCGCGGGTCTCGCCTCGTACCGGGAAGCCGTCGAGCGCCTCAAGGCCGGTGAGGTCGTCGGCGTGTTCCCCGAAGCCACGATCAGCCGGTCGTTCACCGTGAAGGACATCAAATCCGGCGCCGTCCGGATGGCCGCCGAGGCGGGTGTCCCGGTGGTGCCGATGGCGCTGTGGGGCACGCAGCGGCTGTGGACCAAGGGCCGCCCGAAGGACCTCACCAAACGCCACGTGCCGATCTCGATCCTCGTCGGCGAGCCGATGCACCCGAAGGCCGACGAAGACGCCGAAGTTCTTTCGAAGGACCTTCGCGTGCGGATGTCGGCGCTCGTGGACCGCGTCCAGGCCGACTACCCGGAGAAGCCCTCCTCCGACGACGAGCGCTGGTGGCTGCCCGCGCACCTCGGCGGCACCGCGCCGACGCCGGAAGAGGCCGCGAAGCTCGACCGCGAAGGCCGCTAGCCAGGTCGTCTCAGAACCAGCGCTCCAGCACCTGCGCGACGCCGTCCTCGGAGTTCGGTCCCGTCACCTCGTCGGCGACGTCGAACACGTAGCGGTGCCCGTTGGCCATCGCGACGCCGTGGCCTGCCCAGCCGAGCATCTCGACGTCGTTGGGCATGTCCCCGAACGCGATCACCCGCTCGGCGGGCACGTCCAGCCGCTCGCAGACCTCGGCCAGCCCGGTCGCCTTCGTGATGCCGTGCGCGGCGACCTCGATCAGGCCGGTGTCGGTCGAGTAGGTGATGTCGACGGAGCCGTCGAGCACCTCACGCGCCGCCCGCGCCATCTCGTCGGAGCTCATCCCGCGCCTGCTGATCAGCAGCTTGATCGCCGGATGCCCGATCACCTCGGCCCGCGGCGCCTCCGCGCCCTCGTGGTTGCCCCACGGATTGTGGTAGTCGGGCTCGATCACGAAGCTGCGGACACGCGGGTCCTGCGCGGACTCGCCGACCCGTTCCGCGGCGAACCGGCAGCCGGGAAGGGCGTGATCAAGAGCACTCACGGTGTCGTGCAGCAGTGCCGGTTCGAGCAGGCCGTGGACCGCCACGATCCGGTCCGTCCCGATCTCGTAGAGCACCGCGCCGTTCGCGCAGACCGCGTAGCCGGTGAGGCCCAGCGGGTTCGCGATCGGGGCGATCCAGCGCGGCGGACGGCCGCTGGCCAGCACGAAGGGGACTCCGTCCTCGGTCACCCGCCGGACGATGTCGATCGTGCGTTCGGACAGGACCTCCAGCGGGGCGAGCAGGGTGCCGTCGACGTCGGAGGCGATCAAGAGGGGCTTTTCCACCGGCACATTGTCCCCGAAGATCCGCCCATCGGGCGAAGTGTCGGTCTGGACCAGTACCTTCCCGGTGTGCGCGTAGGCATCGTGATCCTTCCGGAAGATCGTTGGTGGGCGGCCGAGCCGAAATGGCGGGCCGCCGAGGAGTACGGCTTCGACCACGCTTGGACGTACGACCACCTCGGCTGGCGGACCCTCGTCGACGGCCCGTGGTTCAGTGCGATGCCGACGTTGACGGCGGCCGCGATGGTGACGTCGCGGATCAGACTGGGCACCTTCGTGGCGTCGCCGGTCGCCCGGCATCCCGTGCCGTTCACCCGCGAGCTGACCACCCTCGACGACATCTCCGACGGCCGCTTCATCCTCGGCGTCGGCGCGGGCGTCCCGAACACCAACTACGACGCCACCGTGCTCGACGGCCCCGAACTGTCGGTCAAGCAGCGCACGGACCGTTTCGCCGAGTTCGTCGAAGCGCTCGACGGGCTCTTGATGACCGACGGTTTCGACTTCGAGGGCGAGTACTACCGGGCCAAGGGCGCGCGGAACCTGCCGGGCTGCGTGCAGCGGCCGCGGCTGCCGTTCCTCGTGGCCGCGAACGGCCCCCGCACGATGACGCTCGCCGCGCGGTTCGGCGCGGGCTGGGCCACCACTGGCGTCAAGGCGGAGACCCAGGACGAGTGGTGGAAGGGGGTCGCGGAGCTCGTGAAGACCTTCGACGAGCGGCTCGACGCCGTGGGCCGGGACAAGGCGAGCGTGCAGCGGTTCCTGAGCCTCGACGCGGCGCCGGTCTTCTCCCTCGAGAGCGTGGGCGCGTTCACCGACGCCGCCGGACGGGCCGGTGAACTCGGGTTCACCGACATCGTCACGCATTGGCCGAGGTCCGGCGATTACTACGTCGGCCGCGAGTCGACGCTCGAAGAGGTCGTGAGCGACGTACTCCCGGTACTCCAGGGAAGAAGCTCTTAGGCCGATCGGGTGACGTTGGCGAGCCGGGTAAACCGGTTCCGCCCAGTAGTCGTCTGAAGAACAAGTACAGCGAGTGGGTGTGGCCGACGACGGCTGCCCCTCATGGGTCACCCCGGGGGTGAATGGGGGACGAAAGGCTCGCGTGGTCGCGGCAGGGGCAGTCCGCGACCACGCGAGCCTTTTATCTTTTCCGACCCGGCACCGGTCCGAACGTCATGAAAGGGCCGTTCAGGACAAAAGATGTCCTGAACGGCCCTTTCATGACATCCGTGAAGGGCTGCCGTCAGCGCGTCAGCGTGTAGATCGAAGCGCCCGCGTTCGAGAAGTCCTTCCGCAGGAAGTCCAGCCCGTCCAGATCCCGCAGCCCCGGCGCCGGCGGCTCACCGATCTTGATCGGGGTGCTCCCGATCAGCACGTGCTTGATGTTCAGCCGCCGCACCGCGGCCCGCACCTCGGGGTCGGTGTCGTAGTCGCGGAAGTGCAGCGCCAGATACTTCGCGTCCGGCGGCGGCACACCCGGGTCGTAGTGCCCGGCGATGGGGTGGATCCCGGTGATCGCGTACAGCCACGCCGTCCCGTCGAAGCGCTCGTTGAGCACCTTCTCGTCCGGTCCGATGTTCATCTTGGTCAGCTCGTTCATCGCGGCCAGTTCGTCGGCGCTGACCGGCGGCGTGACCTCGCCCTCGGGCCCGTTGTAGTACAGGAACGACACCGCGTGCGCGTTCGACTCGGTGTAGAAACCCTTGGTCAGCACGGCCGACGCGGCCACGACGAACACGGCGGTCGCCAGCCCCAGCCTGGCGGGCAGCGCGGGACGGCTCTTCACCCAGGACCGGCCGCTCGCCCACTTCGCGAACCAGCGCTGTAGCTCCGCCATCCCGTGCCCGGCGAGCAGGCACAGCGGGATCGCGGCGAGCGCCATCAGCCGGTACCGGTCGTTCCACCAGGGCCGCGACAGCGAGATCACCCACGGTTCGGCGCCGAACGAGGCGACCAGCACGAACAGCGCCGAGAAGCCGATCGCCGAAAGCCCCACCCAGCGCATCCGCCCGAGCCGGAAGAGGCTCAGCACGCCGATCACCAGCAGCACCGTCAGCCACACCTGCGGCGCGCTCAGCACCTGCCGGAAGGTCACCAGCAGCCCCAGCGACTTCAGCACCGGCAGGTCGGAGCCCCACGCGTAATAAGGGTATGAACCCGAAGTGAACTTCAGGGCGCCGAGGATGTGCGGGGCCGCGAGCAGCGCGCTCCCCACCATCACCGGCACCATCTTGACGACGTCGCCGCCGATGACCCACCAGCCGCCGCGGCCTTCGGGCACGCCGTCGAGCGGCTTGTGCCGCAGCGCGCGGTACCAGCGCTGCACCACCAGCGGGAAGGCGAACAGCAGCGCACCGAACAGGGCCGAGGAATGCGCCGCCAGCAGGCCAACCGCGGTCAGCGCGAGCACGTAGCCGGTGTCGAGGCCGGGCCGCGCGAGGAAGCGGGCCAGCGCGACCACGGCCAGCGGCGTCAGCACGATCCCCAGCGCGAACGGCAGCAGCCCGCTGGACACCGACTCGTACGCTCCGGTGGTGGCCGCCGCGGCCACCAGCGCCGTGCAGCCGGCGAACACCGCGCGCCCGCCGAGCTGGCGGATCAGGGCGACCATCGACAGCGCGAAGATCCCGGCGACCGGCATGGTGATGGCGTTCAGCGTGACCGGGATGGTCGTGCCCGAGATCGAGTACACGAGCGAGCCGACCAGGTGATACGCGTTCGGGTAGAACGAGCCGTCCGGGTACCAGTTGATGGTGCCCATCCCGGTCAGCGAGCCGTCGCCGGTCTCGGCGATGTAGCGGATGCCGTTCGCGTGGAACACGGTGTCCCAGCGCTGGAACACCGCCGTCGTGCCGCCGCGGGCCGATAGCACCACGAGGATCGAGATGCCGACGGCCAGCGCGACGCAGGCCGCGACGGCGTAGTGCGCGCGCGGGTGCCACTTCGTCGGCGGTTCCTCGGCGCCCGGCTTGATCCAGCCGCGGCTCTGCCCCAGCTTGCGGAGGCCGAAGCCCAGTCCGGCGAGCACTGCCGTGACGGCCGCCACGGTCAGGGGGTTGTACGACACGCCCGCGAGTGCCAGCCACGGACCGGCCAGTCCGGTTACCGTGTAGGACAGCAGCGGGGCCAGCCCCGCCAGGGCCCAGCCACGCAGGCCCGCGGCGCGGCCGACGAGCCCGCCGGGGACCGCGAGGACGGCCAGGTAGGTGAGGGTCGCACCGAAGTACGACCAGAAGGTGTCCGGAGTAGGCACTGCTTCCTAAATGTGTCTGTCGAAGGTGAAAACCGGTGCTCGCTGCAGGGCACGGAGTCGACGTGCGTACCCTCGACGCCCGTGAGCGCGCACACGAACCCCGACAAGATTACTGAAGCCGATTTCACCGGCTACGACCTCATCGTGGTCGGGTCCGGATTCTTCGGGCTGACCGTCGCCGAACGGGCCGCGGCCGAGCTCGGCAAGAAGGTCCTCGTGCTGGAGCGGCGTCACCACATCGGTGGCAACGCCTACTCCGAGGCCGAGCCCGAGACCGGGATCGAGGTGCACCGCTACGGTGCGCACCTGTTCCACACCTCCAACAAGCGTGTGTGGGAGTACGTCAACCGCTTCACCGACTTCACGAACTACCAGCACCGGGTGTTCGGCAAGTACCAGGGTCAGGTGTACCCGCTGCCGATGAACCTGGCGCTGATCAACCAGTTCTTCGGCAAGTCCCACACGCCGGACGAGGCCCGCGAGCTGATCGCCAAGCAGGCGTCGGAGTTCGAGACCGCGAACGCGCAAAACCTCGAGGAAAAGGCCATCTCGCTGATCGGCCGCCCGCTCTACGAGGCGTTCATCCGCGGCTACACGGCCAAGCAGTGGGAGAACGACCCGAAGAACCTCGGCGCCGACATCATCACCCGGCTCCCGGTCCGCTACACCTTCGACAACCGCTACTTCAACGACACCTACGAGGGGCTGCCGGTCAACGGCTACACCGCGTGGCTCGAGAAGATGGCGGAGCACGAGAACATCGAGGTGCGGCTGAACGTCGACTACTTCGACGTCCGCGAGCACATCCCCGCCGGCACCCCGACCGTCTACACCGGGCCGCTGGACCGCTACTTCGACTACTCCGCGGGCCGCTTCACCTGGCGCACCGTGGACTTCGAGTCCGAGGTCGTCGAGACCGGTGACTTCCAGGGCGCCTCGGTCGTCAACTACAACGACGAAGAAGTGCCCTACACCCGGATCATCGAGTTCCGGCACTTCCACCCGGAGCGCAAGCACTACCCGAACGACAAGACGGTCGTGTTCCGCGAGTACTCCCGCTTCGCCGGCGAGGCCGACGAGCCGTACTACCCGATCAACACCCCGGAGAACCGCGAGAAGCTCGAGGCCTACCGCGAGCTGGCGAAGGCCGAGGCCAAGAACAAGAACGTGCTGTTCGGCGGCCGTCTCGGTACCTACAAGTACCTCGACATGCACATGGCCATCGGTTCGGCGCTGTCCGCGTTCGACAACAAGATCGCGCCGCACCTGACCGATGGCGCGCCTCTCGATGGGTCCCTCGATGCTTGAGAAGGGCGCACCCACGGGTGAGGTAGCCGTCCTCGCGAAGGCTCAGGGCGTCCTCAAGAGCGACGTCACGGTGAAGGCGGCACGCGGTCTTTCGCACTTCGGCGAGCACAGCGCGGGCTGGTTCGCGCTGGGGCTCGTCGGGGCCGCGGTCGACAAGAAGCGCCGCAAGGACTGGCTGGTCGCGGCGGCCGGGGTCGTCGGCGCGCACGCCGCGTCCATCGCGGTGAAACGCGTGGTCAGGCGGCCGCGACCGGACCACCCGAGCGTCGAGGTCCTGGTCTCCACGCCGAGCAAGCTGAGCTTCCCGTCCTCGCACGCGACCTCGACTACGGCGGCGGCGGTGCTCTACTCCGGATTGACCGGGCGTAACCTGGTCCCGGCCCTGGTACCGCCGATGCTGGCCTCCCGGCTCGTGCTCGGCGTCCACTACCCGACCGACGTTCTGGCCGGAGCGGCCCTTGGGGGCGTAGTCGGCGGCTTGATACGTAGGAAGCTGAAGCGACGATGAGTGAAACGACCGAGAAGGCCGATTCCAAGCCTGACGACGTAGAACCCGTGGCCGAGGCCGCCGAGCCGAAGAAGGTCGCCGGCGGTCTCGTCGGCGGCATCATCAAAACGGCACGCCCGCGCCAGTGGGTGAAGAACGTGCTGGTGTTCGCCGCACCGTTCTTCGCCTTTTCGAAGTCGACGGACCGGTCCGGCCTGCTGATCGCCGCGCTGATCGCCTTCGCGGCGTTCTCGCTGGTGGCCTCCTCGGTCTATCTCATCAACGACGCGATCGACGTCGAGGCGGACCGGGCGCACCCGACCAAGCGGAACCGGCCGATCGCGGCCGGGATCGTGCCGGTGCCGGTGGCGTTCGTCGCGGCGGGCGTGTTCTTCGCCGCCGGTCTCGGCATCTCGTTCTTCGCCAGCTGGCAGCTCGCGGTCGTGCTGGCGGTCTACGAGGCCGTCCAGCTCGGCTACTGCTTCGGGCTCAAGCACCAGCCGGTGGTCGATCTGGCCATCGTCGGCTCGGGCTTCCTGATGCGGTCGATCGCCGGTGGTGTGGCCGCGGGTATCGCGCTTTCGCAGTGGTTCCTGCTGGTCACCGCGTTCGGCTCGCTGTTCATGGTGGCGGGCAAGCGTTACGCCGAGATCATGCTCTTCGAGCGCACCGGGGCGAAGATCCGGTCTTCGCTCAAGAAGTACTCGGCGAGCTACCTGCGGTTCGTCTGGGCGACGTCCGCGGCGATCCTGATCATGTCCTACTGCCTGTGGGCCTTCGAGATCCGCCAGGTCGAGCACGACTCGGTCTGGGCGGTCGTCTCGATGGTGCCGTTCGTGGTGGCCGTCCTGCGCTACGCCGTCGACGTCGACGGCGGCAACGCGGGCGAGCCGGAGGAGATCGCGCTCAAGGACCGCGTGCTCCAGGTGCTCGGCGCGAGCTGGGTCATCACGCTGTTCCTGTCGTTCTATCTCTGATTCGACAGCTCACACACAGCGCATCCATAGGAAGCGCACGCATCCTCGGTGATGGGGGCGGGCACACAGCCCGCCCCCATCAGCCTGAGGAGCGAAAGATGACCGACCAGCAGCGGCCGTCCGAAGACGAGGACAAGACGGTCGAGCAGCCCGCCGCCGAGAAGCCCGCCGAGACCCCGGCCGCCGCCCCCGCGGGCCCACCGCCGGGCTGGGTTCCGGCGCAGCAGGCTCCGCCCGCGAAGGGCGGTTTCCGCCGCTTCGCCGGGCACCGCGCGACGCAACTGGTCGCGGTCGGCGTACTCGGCTTCGTCCTCGGTGGCGGCATCATCGGCACCGCCGTCGGACTGGCTTCCCGTGACGGCGACCGGCCCGGTTTCTCCCGTGAACACCGTGGCCCCGGCGGCCATGGCATGGATCGCGACTTCCGTGACGGCCCCGGCTGGCGTGACCAGCGCCACGGCGGGTAGATAACGGAATCATCACGGCACCGTGTACGGTGTTCGTGATGCGAAGCGCCTCCGCTGATCTGCCCCAGGCTCCCGGTGCGCTGCCGGGAGCCGCCGTCCTTACCCGACCCTGGGTGCTCCCGGCCGGGGCGGCGGTGGCGTCGGCCCTGGTGTTCGTGCTGGTCAGCGGGCATTTGATCGACGACACGTACATCACGCTCTCGTACGCGAAGAACCTAGCCTTCCACGGCCACTGGGGTCTGATCGAAGAAGGCACCGCCAACACCGCGACGTCGCCGCTGAACGTCCTCGTGCTGGCGCTCGTCACCTTCATCGTGCGAGACGCCGTCTTCGCCGCCGGGATCGTCTTCGTCGCGAGCCAGGTGGCGCTCGTCCTCGGCCTCCGCCGGATCGGCGCCGCGACCGGTCTCTCGCGTGGGTTCGCCCCGCTCGCGCTGGGCCTGCTGCTGGTGAACCCGCTGCTGCTGTCGTCGGTCGGCCTCGAAGTCGCCCTCGGCGCGGCGGCCGTCGTCTGGACGATGGTGTTCCTGCACGAACGGCGGCCCGCCGCCGCGGGCGCGATGATCGGCCTGATCGCGCTGATCCGGATCGATCTGCTGCTGATCGCGTTCGTGCTGTTCCTCGGGCGCCGCGAATTCTGGGTGGGCATCTGGCGGATGACGTTCGCCGCGCTCGCGGTGATGCTGCCGTGGTTCGGGTTCAGCTGGCTGGTGCTGGGTTCGGCGGTGCCGGACACCCTGGTCATCAAGATCATGCAGCGTTCGTGGGGACCGTTCAGCTTCACCAACGGCCCGCTGCTGTACTGGCGCAACTTCCCGGTGGCGGCGACGCTTTCCTTCCTGCCGCTCGTGATCGGCGCGCTCGCCGGTCTACTGTGGACGTTCCATTTCCGGCGTGGCTCGGAGCGGGCGAAGCGCCTGTTGCCGTTCGCGACCCTCGCCATCGCCGGCGCGGCGCACTATCTGGCCTATTGCTGGCTGAACGTCCCGCCGTACCACTGGTACTACGCGCCCAGCATCATCGGCGCGACGGTCTTCCTCGCCGCCGCGGCCTGCGCGGTACCCGGCCGGGCCCGGCTCGGGGCGGGGATCCTCGCGGGCGCGTTCCTGCTGACGAGCGCCGTCGCCTACGCCGCTCCCGAACTGCCGCGGCGGTTCGCGCCCATCACCAGCAATCACGCCGCGTCGGACGAATACCGCGCGATCGGCTCGCAACTGGCCGAACTGACCAAGGGACGCAAGGTGGAGAGCGCGGGCGAGGTCGGCGCGCTCGCGTACTCCTGCGATTGCGACATCGTCGACCAGTTCTCCGACCGCGGCTCCGTCGACCCGGCGATCATCGAGACGAAGAACCGCAGCAGCGAACTGGGGAAGGCGCTGCTGGCGGCGAACTTCCGGTTCTTCGACCACAGCGTCCCGCCCGCGACGCCGGATCTGGTGCTGGCCACCACCAGCAAGGCCCCGCCCGCGAACGCGCTGGCGACCTGGACCATCCACTCGCCGTGGATGGGCACGCAAAGCCTTTATCTCCTCCCGGCCCGCTGACCACCCGCCCGCATTTCGTCCTCTGAATGCGGTAGTTGGCATCGCGCACTATCGCATTCAGAGGACGAAATGCGAGGGGTCAGCGGCGGGAACGGGCCCGGTCGGCCTTCGTGACGGCCAGCATGTCCCGCTGGTAGACCACGGACCCGTCGGCGAAGACGAACTGGAGCACCGGCCGCGGCGGGAAACTCCGGCCCAGGTAGAGCGCGGAGACCGAACGCACCACCCCCGACGGCATCTCCTCGAAGGTCCGGAACGGCTGCGCGGGATCCTCGCCCTCCAACAGCCGCGCCGGGTACACGACGGCCAGCCGCCGATCCGAAAGCGTCAGCCGCGCCTCGCCCTTGCCTCCCGCGAGATGGTCCGCGAGCCGCACGGCGGTCTGGTCCGCGGTCCGCGCGACGACCCAGTACGCGATCGTCGGGTCGTCGGTCCAGTCGCCTTGGAGGACGTCCGACGCGGGCAGCGGCCACCGCGTCTTCCCGGTCACCGCGGGGGTTTCCCGCGACGCCGAATAGGGCAGCGTGAGCTCGCCGTCCAGCACGAGACCGACGTAGCCATGCGCGGGCGGGCAGCCGATGATCAGGCGTTCACCGGGCGCGAGCCAGAACCGGTGCAGTTCCCGTTCGACGATCTCGTCGACGGACTTCGCCATCGGAAGCGTGTTCTCCATCAGCTCACCGTCACCGAGTGGAGCCAGGCGAACTGCCGGGGATCGTCGCAGTCGAACAGGAAATCCATCCCCGACCCGTCCACAAAGGACGCGCGGAGACACGGGCGCCGCTTCTTGCCGTGCTCGGCGACGGCGAACCCGGCGATCGACTGGCGCGGGATCTCGGCGCACGGCACCATCTCGTGCCGCGCGATCGGGACGCCCGCCGCGTTCTCGCCGTAGGTCTTCGTGGTCATGATCGCGGCGATGTCCTTGCCGAACCCGATCGCCTTCGACAGGAACGACTTCTCCGAGGGCTTCTCCGGCGTGACGGCCTTCTCCAGCACCAGCAGCCGCGCGCTGGTGAGCGCCCACAGCCGCGCGAGCGATCCGCTGGTGGACAGCCCCCGCACCGCCGCGTGCGCGAGGCCGCCCTGCTCGCCGAGCACGATGACCTGCGGCGACGGCGGATTCGACCGGCCGCTGTCGTCACCCCCGCCCAGCGCCGCGCCGACCATGTCCCCGGCGAAATTCGCCGCGCCCGACCCGAGCTTGCTCAGCACGCTCTTCTTCGGCACACCCCAGGGATCGAGGCCGCGCACGTCGTAGTTCAGCGTCCGGCCGTACGCGGCCCACAGCAGCCGTTCGCCCGGGCGCAGTGAAGGCAGGGCCTGTGACGCGGCCCCGAGCGGATAGCCGAGGTTCATTCCTCAGTGGTTGCCATCAGAAGTCCTTCGGGGGTATTCGGCGGATTCAGGTTTCCGCTGGGCGTGCGGTCGTGAGGTCCTCGTACCGGGTCGTACTCGGGCCTCGCGGCCGTGCGCCCAGCGGGAAGCTGGACCGTCGAGACCCCCGGAGGACTTCCGATGGTGACCACTTAGATCGGCAGCTTCCGGAAGATCGGCCGGGGGATGTGCCGCAGGGCGGACATGACCAGCCGGAACGGCGCGGGCGACCACACCAGTTCCTTGCCGGCGCGCGAGGCGGCGACGGCGGTCTCGGCGACCTGCTCGACGTCCACCGTCAGCGGGGCGTCCTTGAGGCCTTCGGTCATCTTGGTCCGGACCTGGCCGGACCGGACGACGGTGATCTGCACGCCGAACTCCGCCAGCGCCTCGCCGAGGCCCAGGTAGAAGCCGTCGAAACCGGCCTTGGAGGAGCCGTAGACGAAATTCGACCGGCGGACCCGCTCACCGGCGACCGAGGACAGCGCGATGACCTTGCCGTGTCCCTGCGTCTTGAGCTTGTTCGACAGCGCGACCCCGACCGACACCGCGGCCGTGTAGTTCACGGTCGCCGCCTCGACGGCCTTCGCGTGGTCCTGCCACAGCTCTTCCTGGTCGCCGAGCAGGCCGAACGCCACGACGGTGACGTCGATGTCGCCACCCTCGAAGGCCTTGTCCAGCACACCGGGGTGGGTGTCCAGCGCCTTCGCGTCGAAGTCGACGGTGGACACTTCGGCGCCCTTGTCCTTCAGGCGCTGAGCGGCCGCGTCGAGCCGCGGCGACTGCCGTCCGGCCAGCACGACCCGAAGCGGCTTCTCGGACAGGTACTTCTCCGCGATCGCGAGCGCGATGTCGGAGGTGCCGCCGAGCAGCAGCAGGGACTGGGGGTTGCCCACAGCGTCGATCACAGTTCCAACCTTCGGGACATGTCAGAGGCGAAAACGCCTTCGGGGTCTACGGAAGCGCGGACCTTGCGCCATTCCTCGAGCCGCGGGTACATCTTCGCGAAGTTCTCCGCGGAGGTGCGCGAGTCCTTCGCCGTGTACAGACGGCCGCCGAGGGCGAGCACGTCCTCGTCGAGTTCCTGGCAGAACCGGCTCAGCCCGTCCTTGATCGGGAAGTCGAGGCAGACCATCCAGCCGGGGTGCGGGAACGACAGCGGCGCCGCGTTGCCCTCGCCCATCTGCTTGAACACGTTGAGGAACGACACGTGCCCGGAGTCCGCGACCTTCTGGATGATCCGGCGCAGCGGCTCGTGCGCGTTCAGTGGCGTGCTGAACTGGTACTGCAGGAATCCCTTGGAGCCGTACGCCCGGTTCCACTCGCCGAACAGGTCGAGCGGGTGGTAGAAGGCGGTCAGGCTCTGGATCTGGTCGCGCGCGTTCTTCGCGGTCTTGCGGTAGTACAGCTCGCCGATCGCGGAGAACGACAGCTTGTTCGCCAGCCCGTTCGGGAACACGTCCGGCAGGGTCGCCAGGGTGCCCGGGTTGAACTTGAGCGGGTCGGCCCGCAGCTTGGGCGGCAGTTCGTCCAGTTTGGCGAGCGAGCCGCGCTGGAAGGCGGCGCGGCCGAGCTTCGCGCCCCTGGAGATCGAGTCGAACCAGCCGGAGGAGTACGTGTAGTTGTCCTCGGAACCGTCGGTGACCAGCGCCAGCGTCTCGTCGAGGTTCGCGGTGCGCTGGATGTCGGCCTTGAAGTAGGCCGTCTCCGTCTTCGTCATCCGGATCTTGGCGCGGACGATGATGCCGGTCAGGCCGATGCCGGCCACGGTCGCCCAGAACAGCTCCGCGTCGGGGCCGTCCGGCGTGATCGTGCGCACCTGCCCGTCGGCGGTGACCAGGTCCATCGACACCACGTGGTTGCCGAAGCTGCCGGCCGAGTGGTGGTTCTTGCCGTGGATGTCGTTGGCGATCGCGCCGCCGATGGTCACCTGGCGCGTGCCCGGCAGCACCGGGACCCACAGGCCGTAGGGGAGGCCCTCGCGCATCAGCTTGTCGAGGCTGACCCCGGCGTCGAGGTCGACGATGCCGGAATCCGGGTCGATCGAGTGGATGCGGTCCAGCGCGGTCATGTCCACGACCAGGCCGCCCGCGTTCTGCGCCGGGTCGCCGTACGAGCGGCCGAGACCACGCGCGATGACCCCGCGTTCCCCGGCCCGCGTCACCGCGCGGGCGATGGCTTCCACGTCGGGGGTGCTCAGGACGTTCGCGATACTCGGCGACGTCCTCGCCCAGCCCATGAGCGACTGCCGCTGTGTCTCGGGTGCTTGGGTCACGCCGACCAGGGTAACCACGCCGAACACTGCCCGGAACGTGACCCTGAAGTGCTCGCTTCTACACTTTGCGCATCAGCCCCAGCAGTTTATGAGGTAGAGCAGTGGTGGCGACCGACCCGAAAGCCGGCGTGACGGCAGCAGCGCCGTCCTCCCCTGGGCTGCTCGGGCAGCTCATCCGCTTCGGCCTCATCGGCGGCTTCTGCGCCCTGGTCGATTTCGGCGTCTACCAGGGGCTTCGTGCCCTCGGAATGGACGTGACGCCGTGGGTGGACATCGCCCGCGCGCTCAGCTTCATCGTGGGCACCACGACCGCCTTCTTCCTGAACCGCAAGTTCACCTTCGCCGGTGGACGCCAGGAGGGCGCGCGTCAGATCGGTAGCTTCGTGCTCTTGTACGCCGTGACGTTCCTCGTGGCCGTCGGCGTCAACCGCACGATGCTGCACGTCCTGCCGGAGTCGGCCTGGAAGGCCACCTTCGGCTGGGTCGTCTCGCAGGCAACCGCGACCGTGATCAACTTCGTCATGCTCAAGTGGGTCGTCTTCCGTGAGCCCCGCGCCACCGCCACCAGCACAGAGGAGAACTGAGGATTCATGCCCGGTAAAGCCGCCGTCACCGGAGAGGCCCCGAGCGCCATGGTGAGCACTGTCGACGACACCCGCTTCGCGGAACGCACCCCGCAGGGCCGTCTCACCGCGCAGCGCGGGCTCTACGCCGGCCCGGCCCCCATCGTCAGCAAGGACCTCTACGCCGAACTCGAGTGGGGTACCGCCGTGCGCGAGCGCGGGGGCATCTCCATCGAGCCCGCGTCGAAGGTGTCCGGCAACACGTACTTCGGCCGGTTCCCCGCCAGCTACTGGCAGCGCTGGACCGACGTGACCGAGGTCCAGGTCGAGGCCGTCGTCACCGGTGACGGCCAGCTGTCCGTCGGCGCCTCCGACATCGAGGGCGACCCGCGGGTCGTCGCCGCCGAGGTCGTCGCGGGTGCGAAGCAGCAGAAGGTGACGCTCACCGCGAAGCTCGACAAGTTCTACGACGGCGGCGCGCTCTGGCTCGACATCGAGACCGAGGGCGGCCAGTCGCTGCGTGTCGAGAAGGTCCGCTGGACGGTCGAAGCGCCGGAGAAGATCCGCCCGACCGCGGTGACCATCTGCACGATGAACCGCGCCGACGACTGCCTGTCGAACCTGCAGGCGCTCGCCGCCGACGTCTCCTCGCTGGAGACGCTCGACGCGATCTACGTCGCCGACCAGGGCACCGACCTCGTCGAGTCGCGCGACGGCTTCGAGCAGGTCGCCAAGGACCTCGGCGACAAGCTGCACTACATCAAGCAGCCGAACCTCGGCGGTGCCGGCGGGTTCACCCGCGGCCTCTACGAGGTCGCCGGGCACACAGAGACCGAGCACGCGAACGTCCTGTTCATGGACGACGACGTGCTGCTGGAGCCGGATCTGGTGATCCGGATGACCGCGTTCTCCAACCGCACGGTCAACCCGGTCATCGTCGGCGGGCAGATGCTGAATCTGCTGCACCCGAACCAGCTGCACGTCGGCGCCGAGTACGCCCGCCTGAACACGCTGGAGCCCGGCCAGCCGGTGCAGCACTCGCTCTCGACCGCCGACCTGCTCGGCGTCGACGAGGAGACCCTCAAGCCGAACCGCCAGGAACGCCGCCTCGACGCCGGGTACAACGGCTGGTGGTCGTGCCTGATCCCGTACGAGGTCGTCAAGGCCACGGGCTACCCGCTGCCGTTCTTCTTCCAGTGGGACGACGCGGAGTACAGCTACCGCGCCCGCGCGCACGGCTTCCCCACGGTCACCCTTCCGGGCGCCGGCGTCTGGCACGCCGACTTCCACTGGAAGGACTGGGACGAGTGGCACCGCTACTTCAACCTGCGGAACTCGATCATCACCGCCGCGCTGCACTCGCCGTTCAACCTGAACCTGCTCTCGCGCGTGCTCATCGCGCAGCTGGTCCGGTACCTGCTCGGCATGCAGTACGGCCTGTCCGCCACGCTGATCAAGGCCGTCGAGGACTTCCTCGAGGGGCCCGAGGTCCTGCGTGACGGCGGCGTCGCCGCGATGAAGGAGATCCGCCGGATCCGCGACGAGTACCCCGAGACCAAACGGCACAAGGCCACCGACGTCCCGGGTATCGCGTCGAACGACATCGGCATCATCAACAGCGCGCCGCGGCCCAGCATGCAGCGGCTGGTGCTGATCAAGCGGATCCTCGACCGGGTGCTCGGCCGCAGCCGCCACTCGCTCGGCGCGATCCCGATCGACGAGGCCCACTGGTGGCACGTCGCGACCTTCGACACCGCCGTCGTAACCGACGCTTCGCAGGAAGGCGTGCGGGTCCGCTCGTACGACCGCGCGAAGATGTTCGACCTGGCGCGCCGGGGCGCGAAGGTGATCCAGCGGCTCCGCAAGGAAGGCGCGGCGGTGCAGGAGCAGTACAAGCGCGCCATGCCCGAGCTGACCTCGCGGGACAACTGGAAGCGGCTTTACGAGCTGTAAGCGCGCTTCGCTTCACCGAATGTCATGAAAGGGCCGTTCAGGACGTTTTTCGTCCTGAACGGCCCTTTCATGACGTCTGAGGCCGGTCACCTGCTGCCCTCGACGACTCAAGTAGGGGCTCCCCGGGACTAGTGCAGCCCGAACACTCTCGTCTTGCGGTTCAGATCGTCGATGTAGGCGGCGGCGACGTGGGAGAAGTTGATCGCCACCTCCGAGTCGTCCCTCGTCTGGATCGTCTGCACCGAACCGGTGCGGACGAAATGCGAGAGATCCTTGGTCAGCCGTTCGGTTTCTTCCGTCGTGAGCGCGAAGAGCAGCGGCTCCCCGCCGGTGGCGAGATGGAGGACGAGCGCGGGTTTCTGGTCTGCCATGGATCCATGGCAGCAGCCGTGATCACAACCGGGCAAGCGGGTTCGCTGCGGGCGTATCGGGCGCGTGGACTACGTTCATCCCGACGGACAAGACACCCGCGGGGGGAAATGGCGATGCCGCATTCGTTTTCGTTGTCGCTGGCGGCGGTGGACATCCTGCTCGAACACGGCCGGTTCGGGCCGTCGCCCGTCCCGTTCGAGATCCCGCACATCGGCACGACGACCGATCAGCGCGCGATGGTGCGCGAGGCCGTCTTCCGCGACCTCGAAGGCCGCGGCCTGATGCGCGGCGGCAGGCTCGACGCGGACGTCGAGCTCGCGATCGCCACCTTCGCCAATCCGCAGCTCGCCGTCTGGACGGTCGCGCAGCTGGACAAGGACAAGCAGCTGCTCGCGAGGGCGGCGACGAACGGGCAGTTCGCGGTCGTCGTACGCCAGGACGAGAACCTGCTCGTGTTCGAGGAGACCAGGCCGACCGCGATCGTCGCGTCGATCGTCGACCTGCTGCCGCTCACCCCGGCCGGCCCCGGTCAATCGGTCACCATCGCGAAGCCGGCGAGCGCGCCGAAGCGCCCTCGGAACGACGACGCGTACGACCCCTTCGCCAACGTCAGCGGGCCGCGGTCGCACGGGTCGAACCCGCAGCTGCGGCAGGTGGAGCGGATCTTCGAGAAGCCGAAGACGCGCGTGGGCCAGTTCAGCGTGTTCATCCGCGGCGGCCAGGTGTTCCCGCCGCTGGCGTGGTTCGACACCGAAGCGGGCCGCTTCATGATGACCTCGCGTCAGGCGGCCGACGGGCAAAGCTGGCTGACCTACGCTCCCGCCGACAACGCGAGGATCGCTCAGCAGCTGTATGCCCAGCTCGAAGGGCAGTTCTGAGCCACGGGGAACCGGGGTGACGCCCGTTTCGTCACAGCTACGGAGATCTTCGGCGATCGGTGAATCACCGTCGCGCTGAGTGCCCGGCTAGTAGACTGCCGGGCGATACGCACAGGCGAGCAGACGAGGCAGTGGGGCGGGCGATGGCTTTCGAAGCGGACGGCGGACAGGCGGCACCGGACTTTTCGATCGGCTCCGCCTTGGGTGCGGCAGCTGGTTACGTGGCGGCCGGTGGCCTGAACGCGGCCGCGGTCGCCCAGGTGAGCGCGGAGACCCAGAAGCTGGTCTCGGCAGCCAAGAGCGGCGGCTTCAAGATCACCGCCGAAGGCGTCGAGCCGCTTCTCAAAGTGGTGCGCGACATGACGAAAGAGCTCAACAGCCTGGAAAGCAAGACGGTCCACCTTTCCCAGGCGCCGCAACTCGGCGACCACCCGTACGGCAGGGCCGTCGCCGCCCACGACCACAAGGGTGCCGCCCAGTCGGCCAATTCGGCGAGCGCGGTGATCGGTCAGTTCCGCCAGGTGGTCCTGGATACCGAAGAAGCGCTGTTGCGCGCGTCGGGGCAGTACAAGAAGAAGGAAGACGAAACGGTCGAGGCGCTCGATCGGCTCAAGAACTGAGGCGGAATGAAGAAGCTGCTCCTCGTACCGCTGACCGCGGCCGCGTTCGTGCTCGCGGCCTGTTCCACCGAAAAGCCGGGCACCCCCTCCGCGGCGCCGTCGTCGCCCGCGCAAGGCGGCGAGTCCACCGCGCCGACGACGGCCACCGGTGGTGCCGACCCCGCGTCGATCGATCCGTGTTCGCTCGTCGGCGCTGCCGATCTGGCGTCGTTCGGCACTTTCGAGCCACCCGTTCCCGAGAACGTGGGTGGTGCCCGCGTCTGCGAGTTCACCAAGGACTCCCAGACGGCGGCCGACAGCGTCACCGTCAGCGTCGGGGTTCGTGACAAGCAGGGTGTCGACGGTGTCGTCGACGGCGGGAACGGCAAGACCACCGGCAACGTCAACGGGCGCAAAGCCGTGCTCGTTCCGAAACCTCCCGCCAGCTGTCTGATGGCACTCGAAATCAGTGCCTCGGCGCGGGTCGACCTCGTGGTCGTCAGCACGGATCCGGAGAAGTCGTGCGGGATGGCGGAGAAGGTCGCCGACATCGTCGAACCGAAACTTCCGAAGGGCTAGGGGGACCAGGATGACCACCGACAGGGCCTACATGACCGAGCAGGAGTACGTCGACGGTCTCTCGCCTCAAGCCCGGGAGCAGTACTACCGGGACAAGGCGAGCGGAAACGTCGGCGACGGGCCGTTCGCCATCTTCCAGCGGCTCATCGCCGAGGGCAAAGGTCAGCAGGAGGCCGAAGACGTCGGGAACAAGACCGTCGACGAGCTGACCAAGAACAAGAACATCAAGTACGTCGAGGGGCTCGAGCCGCCGAACGGCGACTACCTCGGTTACGACCACGAGCGGCTCGAACAGTTCGTCAACAGCAACCTGAACGTCGAGCAGGTCTCCGAGGTCTCGACCGCGTACCACGAGATCCACAAGGCCTTCGACACCTTCTCGAGGAGGATGGACGAGGCCGTCACCGCTTCGCGGGGCACCTGGGAAGGTGACGCGGCGGGCAACGCGCAGGACTACTTCAAGAGCCTCAGCAAATGGTCCGAGGCGAACTCCCAGAACGCCAAGCTCGCCTCCGAGACGATCTACGACCAGGGCACCGCGGCCTCCACCGTGAAGAACACGATGCCCAAACCGATCCCCTTCAGCTGGAAGGAAGAGATCGGGGGGTGGCTGACGTCGAACCCGTTCAACATGAGCGAGAACATCGACAAGTCCATCCAGAAACAGAAGGACAGCCTGGAGGCCCACACTCAGGCGGCCTCCGCCATGAACAACTACGACAAGTCCTTGTACGAGGCCGCGTCGAAGCAGCCGGTGTTCGCCGAGCCGCCGAAGTTCGGCGCGGGCGGCGGTGGCGGGATCGACGATACGGGCAAGCCGCTGCCGTACCAGGTTCCGCCCGGCTCGAACACGCCCGGCCCCAACAACCCCGGGAACACCTACATCCCGCCCGGCAGCGGTGGCGGGGGTAACGGCGGCGGTGGTGGAGGCGGTGGCGGCGGCTACGGCTCCACCCTGCCCGGTCCGGGCAGCACCACGGGATCCGGCAGCCTTCCGTCGGGCACGACGCCGTCCGGCTTCCAGAACAACCCGGCGCCGATCACCACGCCCGGCCCCAACAACACCGCGATGCCGATCAGCCCCATGCCGATGGCGCCGCCCATGATGGGCGGCGGCATGGGCGACTCGGACTACAACAGCCGGACCGGCCGCGGTGGCGGCGGAAGCGGGTTCGGCCCCGGTGGCGGCGGCGGTTCCACACCCGGTTCGGGTTCCGCGTCCGGCGCGGCCCGTCCGGGCGGTATCGGTGCCGCCGAAGCGGCCGCCGGCCGCGGTATGGGCGGTGGCGCGGCCGGTCGAGGCGGGCCGGGGATGGGCGGCGGCATGGGTGGCCGCGGTCAGCAGTCGGAGGGGGACGAGGACACCGAGCACCAGCGTCCGACGTACCTCGTCGAGGGCGACCCCGACGAGGTCTTCGGGACCGACATGCGCACCGCGCCGCCGGTCATCGGCGAGTAGACGCACGAAAAAGGGCCCCTCGCGCGAGCGAGGGGCCCTTTTTCCGTGGATCTCAGTATCGGTAGAACTTCTCCTTGCGGCCCTGGCGAACCAGCTTGAGCCACTGCAGGAAGGCCTTCGGATCCCGCTTCACCCCGACGAAGTACAGGCCGAACCGCACCACTTCGAGCGCGCCGATCTTGCGCATCCCCGGCTGGGACAGCAGGTATCCGCGGTTGCGGTAGGTGTAGTAGCGCTTGACCTCGTTTTCCGGGTCCTGCGCGTGGAACCGGCCACCCAGCATCGGCTTGAACTCGTCCGAACCGTCCGGGTGCAGGTACGCGGTCTTGAGCGAGGTGCCGAACGGCAGCCCGGAACGCACCAGGCGCCGGTGCAGTTCGACCTCGTCACCGCGGAAGAACAGCCGCAGATCCGGCACGCCGACGACGTCCAAAGTGGACGCCCGGAACAACGCGCCGTTCATCAGCGAGGCGATCCCCGGCAGGAAGTCGACGCCCAGTTCCGACGACGAACGCTTCCAGGTCAGCCCGCGCCGCAACGGGAACGCGAGCTTGTCCGGCGCGTCGATGTTGGACACCACCGGGGAGATCTCGGCCAGATCCCGCTTCTCGGCCTCCTCCAGCAGGATCGCGAGGACGTTCTCGTCGGCGGGACGGCCGTCGTCGTCGGCCAGCCAGATCCAGTCCGCGCCAAGGGAAAGCGCGTGCAACATGCCGAGCGCGAACCCGCCCGCACCGCCGAGGTTGCGGTGCGAAGGCAGGTACGTGAAGGGCAGCGGGTAGTTCTCGACGATGTCCCGCGCCGACTTGTCCGGCCCGTTGTCGACCACGACGAGGTGGTCGACCGGCCGGGTCTGCGCGGCGATCACCTTGAGCGAGTCCGCGAGCAGTTCCCGTCGATGGCGCGTGACGACCACGCCGACGACGGCGCCTTCGGGCAACTGCCGGGTCTCGCTGGTCATCCTTGGCCACCGTTCGTCGTCGCCACCGGCTCGGGTTCGATACCGAACCGCTCCAGCGTCTCCTTGCTCATGTTCTCGAACGGGTCGCGCCCCTTGTAGCCGGTGAGCACCTCGCGCAGCGAACCGCGCTGCTTGACGTGCCCCTCGTCCATCCAGATCGCGGAGTCGCAGAGCTCGAAGAGGAACTCGTCCGAGTGGCTGGCGAACACCAGGATGCCCGAGCGCTTCACGAGGTCCTTGAGCCGGTCCTTCGCCTTGTTGAGGAACGCCGCGTCGACCGCGCCGATACCCTCGTCGAGGATCAGGATCTCCGGGTCGATCGAGGTGACCACGCCCAGCGCCAGGCGCACCCGCATACCGGTCGAGTAGGTCCGCAGCGGCATCTGCAGGTAGTCGCCGAGTTCGGTGAACTCCGCGATGTCGTCGACGCGGGCTTCCATCTGCTTCGCGGTCATCCCGAGGAACAGGCCGCGGATGATGATGTTCTCCATCCCGGAGATCTCCGGGTCCATGCCGATGCCGAGGTCGAAGACCGGCGCGATCTTGCCGGAGATCTTCGCCGAACCGCGGGTGGGCTCGTAGATGCCGGACAGCAGCCGCAGCAGCGTCGACTTCCCGGCGCCGTTGTGGCCGACGAGGCCGACACGGTCGCCTTCGCGGAGCTGGAGGCTCACGTCGTGCAGGGCTTCGATGATCGGCACCTTGCTCTCGGTGCCGATCTTGCCGCCGACCTTGCCCAGCACCTTCTTCTTCATGGAGCGGGTCTTCGCGTCGAAAATGGGGAAGTCGACGTAGGCGTTGTGCACATCAATGCTGACCATCTGTCACACCCAATAAGAGACGCGGGAACGGTAATTGCGCATCGCGACCAGCGCGAGACCCCAGCCGACGACGGTGATGCCGAGCACCACGTACCAGCTGTTGAGGCCGACGGCCTGGCCGATCAGCGGTGCGCGCACGATCTGGATGAAGTGGAAGAGCGGGTTGCCGTAGACGTACGGCAGGGCCCACGAAACGCCGTCACGGGCGCCACCCGCCATCAGCTGGTCGATCGGCCAGACGATCGGCGTCATGTAGAAGAGCAGCTGGATGAGCGAGTTGATCACCTGCGGGATGTCGCGGTAGCGCGTCGAGATGATGCCCAGCAGCAGGGTGACCCAGCCGGCGTTCAGCGCGAGCACGAGGATGCCGGGGATCGCGCTCAGCGAGTACCAGCCGAGCCCCGGGTGGCACAGCGCGCCGTCGACGCAGGCGCCGCTCATCGCGTACGGCTGGTCCAGGCTGGTGAAGAAGATCGCGACCACGATCACGTAGACGATCAGGTTGTGCGCCAGCATCAGCGTCTGGCGCCAGACCGTCCGCAGCACGTACACCGAAAGCGGCGCCGGGAGCTGTTTGATCAGCCCTTCGTTGGAGATGAAGGTCTCCATGCCCTCGGACAGGCAGCCGCTGATGAAGCCCCAGATGATGAACCCGGTGCTGATGTAGGGAAGGAACGTCGCCGTCGGCAGGTTGAACAACTGTGAGTACAGAAGCCCCAGGCCGAGCGCGATGACACCCTGGCTGATGGTGATCCAGAACGGGCCGATCACCGAGCGGCGATAGCGCTGCTTGATGTCCTGCCAGCCGAGGTGTCCCCACAGCTCTTTGGCGGCGAAACCGGTCTTGATGTCGGCGAACGCGCGCGAAAAGGTCTTGCTGTCCGAAATCGGCGGAACCGAGGTCGGCGCAGCACCGTCGGCGGCGTGAACCGTGCTGGTGGCATGCACGGGAACGAGGGTACCGATGGGGCCGATGATGCCTGGGGCGCCCCGTCCCGACCACGGAACGCTACCGTCGGATTCGCACCCGAACGCGGTGCGTGTGCTGGTACTTTCTGCCCTCATGACTGCTGCACTCGGCGACGCGAGCCTGATGGTCAATCTGCTCGCCGCATACGCCGACCGGCCGGAGCCCCGTTCGGTGGCCGTGGTCGGGAATCAGCCGCTTCCGCCGGACCCTCGGCGAGCGAAGGCCATCGACGCTTGTGACCTCGTGATCCGCGTCAACGGCTTCGTCGTCGACGAGCCGGGCGGCCCCGAAACGGTCGGCAGCCGGGTGCACGTCGTCGTGTTCAACCGCGCCGTCCGCGCCACCAAGCACGTCTTCCGTGACTACCGCAAACGGCTCTACCTGCTGGTCGAGCCCGGCCGGATGCACTGGGAGCCCGAAGACATCCCGGGCTGGTGGCCCGGAGACCTCGGCTACGTGCCGGTGCCGAACCGCGAGGTCGTCCTGCCGCTGTCCGACGCGCTCGGGCTGCCGAGCCGCGAAGAGGGCCTGTGGTCGACCACCGGGACGCTCGCCGCGTGGATCGCGCGGACGTCGTTCCCGCACGCCAATCTGGTCCTGTCCGGGTTCTCGTTCATCGACGACCCGGCCCAGACCCACTGGGAGCACGCCGCGGGCGACTCCTGCATCGTCGGACCCGAGCACCGCATCGCCGCCGAGGGCAGGCTGCTGGACTCGTGGACGAAGACCGGCGAAACCGAACTCCTGCGCTGAACTCCCAGCCAGCCCATCCCGAGAAGGAACACCCCATGGCAGTGCAGAAACTCCGCAGCGGCGTGATCGGCCGGATCGCCCGGCTCATCGACTTCCGGATCGACGAGCGGCTTCGCGACCTCAACGGGCGCGTCAACGACCTCGAACACGCCACCGCGGACCACCGCCGACGGCTAGACGGCGCCGAGAGCGGCCTCGAGCACGCCCGCGGCGACTTGCGCTGGACCCGCGCCGAGCTGGACCGCCTGATCCCGAGCGTCGCGGCCCAGGAGGCCCAGCTGGAGGATCTGCGCGAGTCGCTGTCGCTGCCGGTGCACGCGGACAAGCCCGAACTGGCCGAGGCGCGCAGCTTGATCCAGGAGATCCAGCGCCAGCACGCCCAGATCCGCGTCCGGCTCGCCGGGATCGCGCGGTACGAGGACCGGCTGCGCCGGATCGAAGACCGCCAGCGCGAAACCATCGAGCAGACGCAGTAATCCGTGCTGGCTCGCGAGGCCACGGAGGCCGACGCCGGGTTGCTGCTCGCCTGGCGGAACGATCCGCGTACGCGGCAGGCTTCCCGTTCGACCGCGGTGATCACGCTCGACGAGCATTCCGCGTGGCTGCGCGGGGTGCTGGCGTCGCCGGACAGGGTGCTGTACGTCGTCGAACTCGACGGGATCCCGGTCGGCACCGTCCGGTTCGACCGCGAGGACGAAGGGGTCTGGGAGGTCAGCATCACCCTCGCGCCGGAAAGCCGGGGCCGCGGCTTGTCGGCTTCGGTTCTGGCGGAGGGCGAGCGGGCCTTCACCGCCGGTCACCGCGTGCGGGCGGTGACCGCGGCCGTGCACCGGGACAACGCGGCGTCGGCCGCGCTGTTCGACCGGGCCGGGTACGCCGAGACCGCGCCTGCCGTCGACGGTTTCCGGAAGCTGCGTAAGACTGTGTCCTGACCAGACCGTCGTCAGGGAGGCGTTTCGTCCATGTCAGCACAGGAAGTCCGGATCGGCGCGCACCGCATCGGGGCCGGGCATCCGCCGTTCGTCATCGCCGAAATGTCCGGTAACCACAACGGCGAACTCGCCAGGGCACTGGAGATCGTCGACGCGATCGCCGAAACCGGCGCGCAGGCGGTCAAACTGCAGACCTACCGGCCGGACACCATCACGATCGACGTGGACGCCCCCGCTTTCCGGGTGAGCGACTCGCATTCGCTGTGGGGCGGCGAGAACCTCTACAAGCTCTACGAACGCGCCCACACGCCGTGGGAATGGCACGAACCGCTGTTCGAGCGCGCCCGCGCCCGTGGCCTGGAGATCTTCTCCAGCCCGTTCGACCCCACCGCCGTCGAACTGCTGGAGTCGCTGGACGCGCCCGCGTACAAGATCGCGTCGTCGGAGATCGTCGACCTGCCGCTGATCGAACTGTGCGCGAAAACCGGCAAACCGCTGATCATCTCGACCGGGATGGCCAGCGTCGCCGAGATCGACGCCGCGGTCCGCACCGCGCGTGAAGCGGGCAACGACCAGCTGATCGTGCTCGGCTGCACCGCCAGCTACCCGGCGTCGCCCGCCGAGAGCAACCTGCGTGGCCTGCCGGTCCTGGCGGGCGTGACCGGGACGCTCGTCGGCCTGTCCGACCACACGCCCGGCATCGGCGCCCCGCTCGCGGCCGTCGCGCTCGGCGCCGTCGCCATCGAGAAGCACGTGACGCTGGCCAGGAGCGACGGCGGTGTGGACTCGGAGTTCTCCCTGGAGCCCGCCGAACTGGCCGCGCTGGTCACCGAATCGCACCGTGCGTGGGAGGCGCTGGGCGCCGCCGTGATCGGGCCGCGCGAGAGCGAGAAGGAAGGCCTGCGGCTGCGGCGTTCCCTGTACGTCGTCGAAGACGTGCGTGCCGGGGACACCGTGACGCGGGAAAACGTCCGCTCGATCCGGCCTGCCGGCGGGCTGGCCCCCGCCGAGATCGTGAACGTGCTCGGCCGCACGTTCTCCTCGGATGTCCCGAAGGGCACCGCACTCACCTGGGGCCTGATCTAGCCTCGCGTGACCTGGTGGACGACACACGTGATCCGACGGACGACACGCGTGATCGGGCGGACGACACGTGTGACTGGATGGCCGACACGCTTGCGGCCGGGGCTATGGCGCGTGTCGTCCGCCCAGTCACGCGTGTCGTCCATCCCAACACGTGTGTCGTCCGTCCAGTCACGCGAAACCGCCACCCGCGCACCGGTGGGACGTACCTAAGACACGGTCGGCTCTAGCGGAAGAAGCCGTGGACCTCGTCGATGACGCGGTCCACGTCGGCGTCGGTCAACGCCGGGAACAGCGGCAGCGAAAGCTCCTGGCTGTAGTACAGCTCCGCGTTCGGGCACATCCCGCGCCGGTACCCGAGGTCCTCGAACACCGGGTGCCAGTACGCGGGGATGTAGTTGACCTGCACGCCGATTCCCTTGGCGCGCAAGTGATCGAACAGAGCGCGGCGACGTCCTTCGAGGACTCGCAACGGGTACAGGTGCCACACCGGGTCCGCGCCTTCGCGCACGGCGGGCGTCAGCACTCCGTCCACTGAGGACAGTGCGGCGGTGTAGCGGGCGTGGATCTCCGCCCGCCGCTTCTTGAACTCCGCGAGCCTGCGCAGCTGGCTGCTTCCCAAGGCGCACAACACATCCGGGAGCCGGTAGTTCAGGCCGAACTCGTGCACCTCCTGGTGCCACGCGCCTTCGTCCGGATACCGCTGCGCCGCCTTGTCACGCACCAGCCCGTGATTGCGGAAACCGCGGGCGCGCGCCAGCAGCTCGTCCGAACCGGCGACCACCGCACCGCCTTCGGCCGTGGTGAGGTTCTTGGTGGGGAAGAAGGAGAACGTCGTGAGGTCGGCGAGCGAGCCGACCGGCCTGCCCTGCCAGCTGCCGCCGACGGAATGCGCCGCGTCCTCCAGCAGCAGCGCGCCGTTGTCGTGCGCGATCCGGCCGAGCTCGTCCAGTTCGGCCGGGTGACCGGCGTAGTCCACGGCCGCGACGACCTTGGTGCGCGAGGTGACGGCCGCCGCGGCCGCCGCCGGGTCGAGGTTGCCCGTGTCCGCCTCGACGTCGGCGAACACGACCTTGCCGCCGAGCAACGCGGCCGTCGCGGCGGTGGCGACGAACGTCATCGGCGAGGTGACGACCTCGTCGTCAGGGCCGATCCCGGCCGCCGCGTACGCGACGTGCAACGCGGCCGTGCCCGACGTGACGGCCACCGCGGGCGTGCCACCGGTGTGCTCGGCGAGATCCTCCTCGAAGCGCGTGACGGCGGGGCCGGTGGTCAGCCAGTCGCCACGCAGCACCTCGGTGACCGCGGCGATGTCCTCGTCCGAAACGGACTGACGGCCGTAGGGCAGGAAGTCAGCCATACTGCTCGACCAGGTCGCGCAGCTCGTCCGCGTCGAGCCACAGGTCGTTGGTGTCCGAGCGGTAGGCGAAGTTCTCCGGCACGGCCTCGCCGCCGGTCGGCGGTTCGTAACCCCAGCCCGCGATATGCGGCTGGACGACGTACCGGTCGCTCAGCCGCACGGTGCGGCGGGCGTCGTCCGGGGCGATCATCTCTTCGTGCAGCTTCTCGCCGGGGCGGATGCCGACCTCGTGCATCGGCGAACCGGGTGCGATCGCCTGCGCGAGATCGACCAGCCGCATGCTCGGGATACGCGGCACGTACAGCTCGCCGCCGTTCATCTGGTCGAACGAATCGATCACGAACTGCACGGCCTGCGGGAGCGTGATCCAGAACCGGGTCATCTCCTTGTGCGTGATCGGGAGCGACTCGCCCTTGGCCGCGAGCGCGCGGAAGAACGGGATCACGCTGCCGCGTGAGCCCATCACGTTGCCGTAGCGGACCACGGAGAACCTGGTCGGATGCGTCGCGGCGTAGTGGTTCGCGCTGATGAACATCCGGTCGGCGCACAGCTTCGTGGCGCCGTAGAGGTTGATCGGGCTGGACGCCTTGTCCGTCGACAGCGCGACGACCTTCTTCACGCCGGTGTCGATCGCGGCCTCGATGACGTGCTGCGAGCCGACGACGTTGGTCTGCACGAATTCGAACGGGTTGTACTCACCCGTGTCGACCTGCTTGAGCGCGGCGGCGTGCACCACGTAGTCGACGCCGTGCATCGCGCGCTCGAGGCGGCGGCGGTCCCGGATGTCGCCGATGAACCAGCGCAGCCGCGGGTCGTTGTCGAACTGCTGGCGCGCTTCGTACTGCTTGAGCTCGTCGCGGGAGAGCACGACCAGCCGTCGCGGGTTCAGTTCGGCGAGGGCGTAGGTGATGAACGCCTTGCCGAACGAACCGGTCCCGCCGGTGAGCAGGATGCTGGAGCCATCCAGCTCGGACATCGTCGACCTCCGCGTTTCGGTGCTACTGCCGCACGACATCATGTCACCCATGGATCCAGACCCCGGGGCCCACGTGGTCAACGCCGTCATCCAGGCACGCGCGTCGTCCACCCGGCTACCCGGCAAGGTGCTCCGCCCCCTGGCGGGCCGGAGCGTCCTCGGCTGGGTCGTCCGCGCCGCCGCCGCTTCGCCGGGAATCGACAACGTCGTGGTCGCGACCTCGACGGAGGCCGACGACGACGCGGTGGCCGAGGAGGCCGCCCGGCACGGCGCCCTGGTCGCCAGAGGTCCGCTCGACGACGTCCTCGCGCGTTTCGCGGTCGCCATCGAGTCGTACCCGGCCGACGCGGTGGTGCGGCTCACGGCGGACTGCCCGCTGCTGGATCCCCACCTCATCGGCCAGCTCGTGGCGCAGTGGCGCGCGCAGCCGTCGCTCGACTACTTGAGCACCGTGCTGGTGCGCACCTTGCCGCGCGGTTTCGACGCCGAGCTCGTGCGCACCGGGGTGCTCGCCGAACAGATCGAGACGGCCCGGGGCGCCGATCGCGAGCACGTCACCTCCGGCGTCTACGCGAACCCGGAGCGGTACTCCTGTGCCGGGATCGTCGTCAGCCCGCCCGCCGAGGACCTGCGCGTGACCTTGGACACCGTCGAGGACTGGTCGGTCATCGAAGGGATCGTCGCCGAACTGGGCGACCGCGTCGGCGACTGGCGCGAGGTGGTCGCGGTGCTGCGGTCCCGGCCCGAGCTGGCGAAGCTCAACGCGCACGTCGAACAGAAGAAGGTGGCCAGGTGACCCGGCTGCTGCTTCGAGCCGACGCCTCGCCGTCGATCGGCGCCGGCCACGTCGCGCGCATGGTCGCCTATGCCGAACGCGCCGTCGCGCGCGGCTGGGAGGTCGTGTTCGCGGGCCGGGTGGACAACGCCGAATGGCTGGCCGCGCGGTTCGCCGAGCTGTCCGTTCCGGTGGTGCCGTCCGCGCCTTTCGAGGGCTTCGACGCGGTGGTCGTCGATCACTACGGTCTCGGCGAACTGCGCGAGGAGATCAACGCCGCGGGCGCGCTGCTGGTGTCCATCGAGGACGACGTTTTCGGCAGGCGTGCGGCGGATCTCGTGGTCGATTGCGCCTTCGAGCCGAGGCCACGTCCCGGGGACGGCTCGGGGGAGTTGCTGCGCGGAGCGCGTTACGCGCCGCTGAGGGAAGCCTTTGTCCGGGCGCGGGAAAAGCGGTCCCAGGGATCGGCTGGGGAACGGCCGCGGATCACCGTCGTGCTGGGAGGCGGCGCGGAATGGGCCGATACGGTCAGCGCGCTCTTACGTGCCCTTCGCGACACTCGCGCACCCTTCGAAGCCGACGTGCTCGTACGCGGTGAGCCGACCGTGCCCGAACCGCTGCCCGGTCAGGAATTCCGGATCGCGCCGCCGGGGCCGGGCCTGCTCGACCTGCTGGTGGAAACGGACGTGGCGATCAGCGCGGCGGGGGTCACGCTGCTCGAACTGTGCTGCCTCGGCGTCCCCACCGCGGTGGTCCGGCTCGTGGAGAACCAGGACGCGGGATATCGCGCGGCAGTCGATCTCGGACTGGCGGCCGGGCTGGGCAGCGCGGACGCGCTCGACGGCCGGGCCACCGAGACGCTCAGGGGACTGCTGTCGGACTCGGCCGTGCGTAACGGTCTTTCCGTGACTTCGATGGCTCTTGTGGACGGGCGAGGAGTCGACCGTGTACTGGACCGGCTGGAGAAGACGAGGATGGCGGAATGACGACCACGGCGGAGCGAAGCGAGGCCGACGCCGTCCAGGAACCGAAACCGCGTCGAGGGCTTCTCGCCGTCTTGCTCGGTTTCGGAGCGCTCTTCCTCGCCGGATGCTGGGCGGCGTGGTTCTTCACCGTCGACGACGCCTTCATCACCTTCCGGTACTCGGCGAACATGGCGAACGGCCACGGTCCGGTGTGGAACGTGGGAGAAGACCCGATCGAGGGCTTCACGAACTTCCTCTGGATGCTCTGGCACGTCCCGTTCGCTCTCGCGGGCCTGCCGTTGGAGACCGTCGCCAAGGTGACGTCCGTCGTACTCGGCGCCTTGATCCTGGTGATGCTGGTCCGCGCCGGACATCGCGCGGCGGGTGTCCTCGGCGCGCTCGTGGCCGGCGGCGCGCTGCTGCTGTTCGTGCCGACCTACTTCCACGTCACCGCCGGCCTGGAGACCATCGCGTTCGCCGCCGTCGTGCTGCGCGCCGCCATCGTCGGCGTGGACCTCGTCCAGGGCCGCGCGGTACGCGACTGGGAACCGCCGCTTTTGCTGCTGCTCGCCGGGATGATCCGGCCCGAGGGTGTCCTCGCGACCTTCCCGGCGTTCCTGATCTGGCTGTGGCTCGGGCGCGGACGGCGGCGCACCTGGGCGCTGGCGGCCGCGGTCCTCGTCCTCGGCGGCGGCTACTTCGTCTGGCGGTGGACGTACTTCGGGCATCTGTTCCCGAACACCTTCTACGTCAAGTTCGGCAACCTCGACGCCGGATCGGTCTGGCTGGAGACCACCGCCTGGCTCGTCCTCCCGCTGCTGGCGCTGACGGCCTTCCTGCTGTTCCGCAAGGCGAGCAGGGGAGCGGGCCTGGTGCTGTCCTCGGTCGTCTTGCTGACCGGCATGACCTACGCGGTTTCCGGACCGACCATGGACTACATCCACCGCTTCGCCTTCCACGCCTTCCCCGTGCTGTGCCTCGGCGCGGGGCTGGCCATGGCACACCTCGGCCGCCGGTGGATCGCCGCGGTGTCCGGCGCGGTCGCGGTCGGCTGGGTCGCGGTCACCGGTGCCCAGTCGACGGATCTGCCGGTGATCGCCAACTACGGCCCCGACCTGCAGCGCGCCCATGTCGCCATCGGCAAGGGCCTCGCGAACGCCCAGGTGCCGGAAGCGGCACGGAGCCTGGCGGTCTCCGACGCGGGGGCGATCCCGTACTACAGCGGCTGGAAGTCGATCGACTACATCGGACTGAACGACGAGGCCATCGCACACGGCGCCTCGCCGACGGACGTCGTCAAGGCCGCCCGCCCGACGGTCATCGTCGTCACCGCTCGCGGCCGCGGGGCCACCCCCGGCTGGGCGTACGGCCTCGTCGTCCCCGACGCGGCGCGCGACTACCAGCTGGTCGCGGACGTCCAGATGCGCGAGGGCTACTTCCAAGAGGTCTTCGCCCTGCCCGAGCACGCCGCGCGGATCCGCGCGGCGCTCGACGAGTCCGTCGGCGAGGCACAGCGCCGGAACGACCCCGGCCGGTACGAGGACACGATCGACCGGTGGCTCGATCGTCTGCGTGCTCAGCTGCCGGGAGGGTGAGGGCATGGGGGTCAGTGCGGATTTCCGCGAACGGCTGCTCGACATCATCGCGAACAAGCGCTACGACGAGTGCCGTCCGCTGCTCATCGAGGAACTCGAGCGCGGCACTCCTCGTGATGAGCTGTACCAAGAACTCCTCGACCTCATGCTGTTCCTCCGCGCGGAGGGCCGTGAGGACGACGAGGACGAAGTCGCCGACGTCGCTGAGCTGATGACCAATTGGGCGCGGCCCGAGAACCGGGTTTGACCTTCGATCGAGGACCGCGGCTGTCCTCGATCCTCCCTACCGTCGTCCCCATGACCATCACGCCGTTCACGATCGACGTCCCCCAGCGCGACCTCGACGATCTCGCCGCCCGCCTGGCGAACACCCGCTGGCCGGACGAGATCGACGGCGTCGGGTGGGGCCTCGGGACGCCGCTCGGCTACCTCCAGGAGCTCGCCGAATACTGGCGGCTCCGCTACGACTGGCGCGCCCACGAGGAGCGTCTCAACGGTTTCCCCGGATTCCTGACGAACATCGACGGCGCGAACGTCCACTTCCTGCACGCACGGTCACCGGAGCCGGACGCGATCCCGCTGGTGCTCACGCACGGCTGGCCGGGGTCCATTGTGGAATTCCTCGACGTCGTCGGGCCACTCTCGGACCCGCGCGCGTACGGCGGCGACCCGGGGGACGCGTTCCACGTCGTCGTGCCGTCGCTGCCGGGGTTCGGTTTCTCCGGGCCGACGACCGAGGCGAACTGGGGTTCGGACCGGACCGCGGACGCCTGGGCCGAGCTGCTGTCGCGCCTCGGGTACGAGCGGTTCGGGCTGCACGGCGGCGACTGGGGCGCGATCGTGTCGCGCGCGGTGGGCGTCCGGTGCCCGGAACGGGTGATCGGCGCGCATCTGACGATGTTGCCGCACGCGGTGCCCCGGAGCGAGGCCGATCTGGAGGGACTCACCGGCGAAGAACTCGCGCGGGGCGAGGCTGCGCTGGCGCGCGGGCGGGAGTTGCAGAGCGGCGAATTGGGCTACGCGATGCTCCAGTCGACCAAGCCGCAAACGCTTGCCTACGGGCTCACCGACTCACCTGCCGGGCAGCTCGGCTGGCTGGTGGAGAAGTTCAAGTCCTATTCGGACTCGCGTGACGTCCCGGAGGACGCGATCGATCGCGACGATCTGCTCACCAGCGTGATGCTCTACTGGCTCACCGGCACGGCGAACTCGTCTTCGCGGATCTACACCACGCTGGGCCAGGCTTGGGGTACGCCACCGCCGCGGTCCACAGTGCCCACCGGCGTGGCCGTGTTCCCCAAGGACACCGGCCTGCCGATCCGGCACCTCGCCGAGCGCACCGACAACGTCGTGCACTGGTCCACTCCGGACCGAGGGGGTCACTTCCCGGGGCTGGAAGTGCCGGATCTGCTCATCGACGACCTGCGGACGTTCTTCCGCCCGCTGCGCTGAGCCGCGGATGTCATGAAAGGGTCGTTCAGGACGAAAAACGTCTTGAACGACCCTTTCATGACATTTGGAGAGGCGCGCGTGTCAGAGGTACTGGCCCGGCCCGTGAGACTCGCCGCCGGCTCCGTGCCCACCCAAAGCGGCGCCGCCCGCGGACGGACCCGCCGGCAGCCCCCGCCGCATCTGTTCCAGCTGCACCCGCGCCGCCATCTGCTGCGCGAACAGCGCGGTCTGGATGCCGCTGAACAGCCCTTCCAGCCAGCCGACGAGCTGCGCCTGCGCGATCCGCAGTTCGGCATCGGACGGCGTCGAGTTCTCGGTGAACGGCCGCACGAGCCGTTCCAGCTCGTCCTGCAGCTCGGGCGCGAGCGCCTGCTCCAGCTCGCGGATCGAGGTCTGGTGGATCTCGCGCACGCGGGTGCGGCTGGCGTCGTCCAGCGGCGCGGCGCGGACCTCCTCCAGCAGCTGTTTGATCATCGTGCCGATCCGCATCACCTTGGCGGGCTCTTCGACGAGATCGCCGAGCGATTCCTCGTGGCCCTCCTCGCCGGATCCGGAGTCGGCGCCGGGGGAGGCGACGCGCGCGGTGCCGACCGGGGTGCCGTCGGGACCGACGACCACCACATGGTGTGTGGAGTCTCCTCCGCCGTCACCGGGGGTGGTCGATTCGCGGGAAACTGGGTCGGTCATGTGCTCCATCCTGGCCTACGTCGGGCACGAAGCGCAGTGTGGTTTTCAGCGCCGTCTCCGAGCGTAGCGGGAATCGTCGCGCCCCGTGATCGGGCAGCCAACCCCGGGTAAAGCGCCAAACCGCACGTCCGTACGGTGTCCCCATGGCGTTCGACGTCGCTCGTATCCGTGGGTTGTTTCCCGCGCTGGGTGACGGCTGGATTCACTTCGACGGCGCCGCCGGAATGCTCGTACCTGAACAGGTCGCTTCGGCCGTATCCACGGCCATGCGCGCTCCGGTGTCCGGGCCGGGTGGAGCGTTTCCGGCCTCCCAGCGCGCGGAAAGCATTGTCACGGCCGCTCGCCGTGCGGTCGCCGACCTGGTCGGCGCCGACCCGGCCGGAGTCGTGCTCGGACCCAACGCGCCCGATCTCATCCGCCGTCTCGTCGACGCGATGGCCGATCGCTGGACGATCGGCGACGAGGTCGTCGTCTCCCGGCTCGACGAAGAGGCCAACCTCGCGCCGTGGCGCCGAGCGGCGAAACGGGTCGGCGCGGTGGTGCGCTGGGGCGAGATCGACATCGAGACCTGTGAGCTGCCCGCCTGGCAGTACGAGAACCTCGTCTCCGCGCGCACCAAGGCCGTCGCGGTCACGCTGGCGTCCGGTTCGGTCGGCACGCGACCCGACGTCCCGACGGTGATCGAGTTCGCCAAACGCGTCGGCGCGCTGGTCGTCGTCGACGCGACGTACGCGGCGCCGTTCGTGCCGCTGGACCTCAACGCGCTCGGCGCCGACGTGATGGTGGTTTCGGCGCAGGCATGGGGCGGGCCGTCGGTGGGGGCGCTGGTCTTCCGCGATCCCGAACTGCTCGAACGGTTGCCGTCGGTCTCGCTCGACCCGGCCGCGCGCGGTCCGGCCCGGATGGAACTGGGGCCGCACGCGTACCCGTTGCTGGCCGGGCTGGTCGCGTCGATCGACTACCTGGCCGGTCTGGACGACGCCGCGCAGGGCTCCCGGCGCGAGAAGCTGGTGACGTCGCTGGGCTCGGCCAAGTCGTACCACGCGGGACTTCTGGCGCAGCTGTCCACGGAGCTGCGTTCGCTGCGGCACGTCATGGTCATCGGCGACGCCATGCGCAGGATCCCTGCGCTCGCGTTCGCCGTCGCGGGCAAGAAGGCACCCGAGGTCGCCGAATACCTGGCGTCCCAAGGGCTCTGCGCCTTCGCCGACGACGGCACGAGCGGTGTCTTCGGCTCGCTCGGCGCCGCCGAAGTCGGCGGCGCCGTCCGCATCGGACTCGCGCATTACTCGAACGTCTTCGAGGTCAATCAGCTCGTCCGCGTGCTGGAAGAGATCCGCTAGGACTTCGCGGCAAGCAGAACCTTGCCGAAAACGGTGCCGTCCTCGAGGGCCCGGTGCGCGGACGCGGCTTCGGCCATCGGGACGACCTGACCGACGATCGGCTTCACCGAACCCTGCTCCACCAACGGCCACAGCCGCTCGCGGACGTCGGCGACGATCGCCGCCTTCTGCGCCAGCGGCCGTGAGCGCAGGCCGGCGCCGAACACGCTCGCCCGCTTGCCCATCAGCTTGCCGATGTTCAGCTCACCCTTGACGCCGCCCTGCATGCCGATGACGACCAGCCTGCCGTCCATGGCCAGCGCGTCGATGTTGCGGCCGAGGTACTTGGCGCCCATGTTGTCGAGGATGACGTTCGCGCCATCGGTTTCGGCGCGCAGCACCTCGACGAAGTCCTGCTCCTTGTAGTTGATCGCGATGTCGGCGCCGAGCTGGCGGCAGCTCTCCAGCCGTTCTTCCGAACCCGCGGTCACCGCGACCGTCGCGCCGAGCGCCTTGGCGACCTGGATCGCGTGTGTGCCGATCCCGCCCGCGCCGCCGTGGACGAGCAGGACGTCACCCTCGGACAAGCCGGCGTGCATCACCACATTCGCCCAAACCGTGCACGCGACTTCGGGTAGTCCGGCGGCCGCGAGCAATTCGACTTCGGCGGGAAGCGGAAGCAGTTGTCCGGCCGGGACGGCGACCTTTTCCCCGTAGCCACCACCGGCGAGCAAAGCACAAACTTCGTCGCCGATTCGCCATCCTTCGACGCCTTCGCCGATTTCGGCGATCGTGCCCGAACATTCGAGCCCGAGGATTTCGCTGGCGCCCGGCGGAGGCGGATAGTTCCCCTGTCGTTGCAGCAGGTCAGCGCGGTTGACGGCGCTCGCGGCGACTTCGATGACGACTTCGCCTTCACCCGCAACGGGATCAGGGACCTCGGTCCATTCGAGAACATCGGGATCGCCGGGCTCACGGATGGTGATCGCGTACATACAAACGACCCTATCCCGGTGTCGTAAAGTCCGCCGAACGTCGGTTGACCTGTGGCACAAACCACACAAAGGTGACGCTCATGTCATATTCGCGAAGAAGCATTGTTCCCTCGATCGTGGTGATGGCCACCGCCGCGCTCACGGTCGGAATGGCTCCCGCTGCGACGGCCACGACCGGGATCGACGGTCCCGCGCTGGCCAAGCAGCTCGTCAAGAAGGTCGACGTGAACAACGTCAACCGGCACCTGATCGCGCTGCAGCGGATCTCGGACGCGAACGGCGGCCGCCGCGCCGCCAGCACCGAAGGGCACAAGAAGTCCGCCGAGTACGTCGCCACGAAGCTGGAGCAGGCGGGCTTCACGGTGACTCGGCAGGAGTTCCCCTTCACCTACGCGGAAACCCTCGCGGAGAAGCTGACGGTCGCGGGCGCCGACGTCCCGATCATCATCATGTCCTACAGCCCGTCGACGCCCGCCGGTGGAATCACCGCCCCGCTCGCGGTGGTCCCGGTCGACGACACCAGCGGCTGCGAAGCGACCGACTACGCCGGCGGTGTCACCGGCAAGATCGCGCTGATCCAGCGCGGTGGCTGCTCCTTCGCGCAGAAGCAGGCGACGGCCGCGGCGGCGGGCGCCGTCGGCGCGATCGTCTACAACAACGTCCCGGGCCCGGTCAACGGCACCCTGGGCGACCCGGCCGCGGGCAAGATCCCGACCGGCGGCATCACCCAGGCCGACGGACAGGCGCTCGCCGGCAAGGCCGGTGCCTCGGTCACCCTCGACCTGCGTGCCTTCCAGGAGGCGCGGACCAGCTACAACGTCATCGCCGAGACCAAGACCGGGCGCAAGGACAACGTCGTGATGCTCGGCGCCCACCTCGACAGCGTCACCGAGGGCCCCGGCATCAACGACAACGGCACCGGTTCCGCCGCGCTGCTGGAGACCGCGCTGCAGCTGGGCAGCAAGCCCAAGGCCAACAACGCCGTCCGCTTCGGCTGGTGGAGCGCCGAGGAGTTCGGCCTCGTCGGCTCGACCTACTACGTCAACTCGCTGAGCTTCGAGCAGCAGCTCGACATCGCGCTCTACTACAACTACGACATGATCGGCTCGCCGAACGCGGCGTACTTCGCCTACGACGGTGACAACTCCGACGGTGTCGGCGCGGGTGCGGGCCCGTACGGTTCCGCGCAGCTCGAGAAGACCCTCGTGGACTACCTCCAGCTCGGCAAGGGTGTCCCGGTCGAGGGCACGGACTTCACCGGTCGCTCCGACTACGGCCAGTTCATCGCGGTCGGCATCCCGGCCGGTGGCCTGTTCACCGGTGCCGAAGGCGTGAAGACCGCGGCGCAGGCGGCCAAGTGGGGCGGCAGCGCCAACGTTCCTTACGACAAGTGCTACCACCAGGCGTGCGACAACCTCGGCAACATCGATCGCGTCGCGCTCGAACGCAACTCCGACGCCGTCGCGTGGGCGCTGGGCGTGTACGCGACCAGCACCGCGGACATCAACGGTGTGTCGGGCAGTTCGGCCGCGAAGGCGAAGTCCCTTCGCGCGGCCGAGCGGTCTCAGCAGCGGAGCATGACGGCTTCCGTCCAGGCTGACGAGCACCACGTCGCCGCCTGATCTCTCACGAGACGCGTCCCCTGCAGTACGTGAAGGCCCCCTTCATTGCGCTAGACGCAGTGAAGGGGGCCTTCACGTACTTGGGAAGGTGTGAAGGTCGAGTTTCCTCGGCTGAGCCGAGGGAAGGGGGCCTTCACGCGCATCTGCTGTGACTGCTGGAGCTGGTGGTGTTGCCGAGCCGCGGGTGGCGATCCGCAAGTCCGTGAAGGCCTCCTTGCCTACCTTCAGGGTAGGGAAGGAGGCCTTCACGGACTTGCACCCGCGAGTGCTCAGCCCAGGCTCTTGGCCGCGAACGTGTCGCACCGCGCCGGCTCGCCGGTCTGGAAGCCGGTGGTGAACCACTTCTTCCGCTGCGCCGAGGTGCCGTGGCTGAACTTCGACTCGTCGACCCGGCCCCCGCCGAGTTTCGACTGGATGTAGTCGTCGCCGATCCGCGAAGCGGTGTCCAGCGCGGAGTTGACGTCCTCCTGGCTGATCTCGCTGATCAGCGGCCGCCCGCTCTCGGTCGGGGTGGTCGTCGCGTGGTTCGCCCAGACGCCGGCGTAGCAGTCGGCCTGCAGTTCGAGCCGCACCGAACCCGACGTCGGCCCGCTCCCGGTGCCCTTTTTGGACACACCGGTGAGATTCTGCACGTGGTGGCCGTATTCGTGGGCCAGCACGTACGCCTCCGCGAACGGCCCGCCCTCTGCGCCGAACCTGGTGCGGAGTTCGTTGAAGAAGCCCAGATCGATGTAGACCTCGGAGTCGCCGGGGCAGTAGAACGGCCCGACGTCGGAAGTCGCGTTACCGCAGGCGGTGTTCACCCCGCCGTTGAAGAAGTTCGTGACGGCCTTGCGGTAGGTCGAGCCGGACCGCTGGAACTCCTGCCCCCAGTAGTCCTGGATCGAGTTGATGATGGCGACGATCGCGCAGTCGTGGTTCCGGTTCGCGTCCGCGCCGGTCTTGCACTCCTGGGACAGCGTGGTGTTGTCCATCTGCTGCCCGGAACCCACGCCGCCGAGGCTGCCGATCCCGCCGGACGACGGGTTCAGGCTCACGCCGCCGAACTGGGAGAGCAGGAAGTAGATGACCAGGCCGACCACGCCGAGCCCGCCGCCGCCGAGTGCCACCCGGCCGCCGATACCGCCACCGCCGCGCAGGTCCTCGACCTCGGAGGTGTCCAGGCCCGCGCCTTCGTCGAATCGCACGGGGGAAGCGTAGCCGGAAGACCCCGGATATGCCTGGGTGCGGCCGCGTGGAGCGGCCGCACCCAGGGCTACCGAGGTTGTCTTGTTCCGATCGCCGGTCGGCCGCGATCACCGGGCCGGCGTCCTGGCGCTGCCGAGGCGGTCGAAGAGGCCGCTAACCCGAAACAGGCCGGAGTGACGCCGAATGCGCCAGAATTGTCGAGCGCATCCGAGATGCCCGCGCTCGTCGCTGTTCACAGTCGCGACCGACCCGGTCCTTTCCGTTCCGGTCGCGGGGACACAGCAGGCGGTCAACCGCGAGAATCACCCGCCATACCACCACCTGACCCTTCCCGGCTGGGAGCAGGTCCGGCGACCCTTCCACGGGTTCGCCCGGTACTTGCCCGACCATCCGCTGACAAGCAGAATGCGCCTTTTCTCGCCGAGTCTCAACCTTTTCGTAACCCTCCTTCGGGCGAATGTTCCGCCGGATTTTTCAGGGACCGAAAAGTGACCGGTGGGTATGCGCCTTGTGCGATCAACGCTCTACTCTGCGTGGATGGCGGTGGAGCAGAAGGAAGTGCGCTGGCTTTCCGAGTCCGAGATGGTCGCCTGGCGCTCGTACATCGTCGCCACCATGCGGCTGCGACAGCGTCTCCATCGCGAACTCTCCGAGCGCCACGACGTCACCCTCGCCGACTACGAGGTCTTGGTCTGCCTTTCGCTCCAGCCCGACCGGCGGATGCGGATGACGGAGCTGGCGAGCATGCTCGGTTCGACCAAGAGCAGGCTTTCGCACCAGATGGTCCGGCTCGAGGCCGACGGTCTCATCCGCCGCACCCGGGACCCGGCGGACAAACGCGGCGTCGTCGCGGAGATGACCGAGACCGGCGCGGAACTGCTGGAAGGCGCGGCACCGACGCATGTCGAGGGCGTCCGCGAGCATCTGATCGATCTGCTGAGCCCCGAGGAGCAGCGGGTGCTGGGACAGGCGTTCGGACGCGTGCTGGAGCACCTGTCGGAGATCGACGGCCTGCCGCGGCTGCCGCCGATCACTTCTTGAGACGCTCGGCCTGACGCGTCAGGTGGGCACGCTCGGCTAGGTCGGCCGCCTTGGCCGCGGCTTCGCTGTACAGCCGTGCCGCGGTCTCCGGATCGCCGTCGCGCTCGTGGAGGTACGCCGCCACCGCCGCGTACCTCGGCAGCGAATCGTCCAGTTCCGCGAGCGCGGCCAGGCCCGCGCGCGGTCCGTCCGCCTCGCCGACGGCGACCGCGCGGTTGAGCCGGACGACCGGGCTGCCGGTCAGCCGCGCGAGTTCGTCGTACCACTCGACGATCTGCACCCAGTCGGTCTCCGCCGCGGTGCGAGCGTCGGCGTGGAGCGCCGCGATGGCGGCCTGCGCCTGGAACTCGCCCAGCCTGTCCCGGGCTAGCGCGGCCTGCAGGATCTCGACGCCCTCCGCGATCAGACGCGTGTCCCAGGCGCCGCGGTCCTGTTCGGCGAGCGGCACGAGTGCGCCGTCGGCCGCCGTCCGCGCGGCGCGCCGGGCGTGGTGGAGCAGCATGAGGGCGAGCAGCCCGGCGACCTCGGGATGGTCGATCGAGGCGAAGAGCCGCCGGGTGAGCCGGATGGCTTCGGCGGCGAGGTCGACGTCGCCCGAGTAGCCCTCGTTGAACACGAGATACAGCACGCGGAGCACGGTGGCGACGTCGCCGGCCTGGTCGAAACGCACTCCCGAGACGGTGCGCTTGGCCCGGCTGATGCGCTGCGCCATGGTCGCTTCGGGCACCAGGTACGCCTGGGCGATCTGGCGGGTGGTGAGCCCGCCGACGGCGCGCAGGGTGAGCGCGACCGCCGAAGCCGGCGTCAGCGACGGGTGCGCGCACAGGAAGTAGAGCTGCAGCGTGTCGTCCACCGCGGGAGCGGGCCCGGGGGCGGGCTCGTCGTCGACGAGGTCTTCGCGTCGGCGGCGGGCGGCGTCGGACCGTGCCATCCCGAGGAACTTGCGCCAGGCGACGGTGACGAGCCAGCCCTTCGGATCGTTCGGCCGGTCACCGGGCCAGACGCGGACGGCCTCGATCAGCGCCTCCTGGACGGCGTCCTCGGCCGACGCGAAGTCGGCGCCGCGGCGGACGAGGATCCCGAGGACGTTCGGCGTGAGGCTCCGGAGCAGGGCCTCGTCCAGTTCGGTGGTCACTCCGTGACGACGAGCGGCTCGCCCTGCAACGGACGCAGTTCGAGCCATTCGTGGATCGGCTTCCCGCCCGCGCCCGGGGCGGCCGACAGTTCACCCGCGAGTTCGAGCGCCCGCTCGTAGCTGTCGACGTCGATGATCATGAAACCGGCGATGAGGTCCTTGGTCTCGGCGAACGGGCCGTCGGTGACCGGTGGTTTGCCCTCGCCGTCGTACCGCACGAAGGTTCCTTCGGGCGCGAGAGCCTGCTCCGCGACGAACTCGCCGGTCTCCACGAGCCGGGTCGCGAAGTCCCTCATGTAGTCGATATGCGCCGTGACCTCCTCCGGCGCCCATTGCTCCATCGGGATGTCGTTCACCGCTGCCGGAGCGCCGCGGTAGTGCTTGAGCAGCAGGTACTTGGGCATGGCCGAAGGGTAGCGGCAGACTGCCGGTCCTTCTGCCTGGCGCGGCCATACATCCGATCTCTAGCGTCGTTATCGCGTTCCTCCATTGCGAAAGGAAGAGCCCTTGTCCAAGGCGAAACGGCGAACCGCCTGCCTGCTTGTGACCATCGGCCTCGGCTGTGGCCTGCTCACCGGAGAGGCGGCCGCCTCCGAGGTGGCTCCGCCCCCGCTCGCTCCAGCCGTCGCCCAAGCGCTGATCGCCGCGAACCCGGTGGTCTGCGAGGGCGACGGGGTTTCCGGCAAACGTGTCGAGCTGGTCTACGTCCGTGAGGCCGGCCAGCCCGACCGGTACGCGACCGTCGTGCCGTCCCTGCGCGCGTACGCGTCCGGGATCGACGATTCGTTCAACGACAGCGCCGCCGCGACCGGCGGCAGCAGACATCTCCGCTACGTGACGACCGCGGGCGCGGGCTGCCAGGTCGCCGTCGCGAATCTCGTGGTGCCCGACGGCACGTATCTGTCCGGCGCCATCCGCGACCGCGCCATCGAGGCCGGTTTCTTCAACGCGGACCGTGACTACATGCTGTTCTCCGACAACCCGCACACCTGCGCCGGCACGTGGGGCGACAGCGACGACCAGCCCGGCCCCGCCAACGCCTTCAACAACGGCAGGCACTACACGGAGATCGCCGTCCCCTGCTGGGGTGTCAACGCCGCCGCGCACGAACTGGGCCACATGCTCGGCGCGGTCCTGCCGGGCGCCCCGCACTACCAGGGCGGCGGGCACTGCTCCCAGGAATGGGATCTGATGTGTTACGGCGACACGCAGTCCTTCGACTGCACGGAACGCGACTTCGACCGGCTGCTGGACTGCGGCAACGACGACTACTTCAGCACGAACCCCACGCCGGGCAGCTGGCTCGCGACGCATTGGAACGTCGCGAACAGCGCCTTCCTGATCAAGAAGGACACCCCCGACAACGACGACGGCCACGCCAGGGGCGGGAAGACCTACGTCATCACCGGCGCGAGCGGTAACGCCATCGACGTCGTGGGCTCGTCGACCGGCGGCCTCGCGAACCTCAGCCATCGGCCGCGGACCGATGCCATGAGCCAGAAGTGGATCCTGGGCTACAACACCGGGCTTCAGCTGGTGAACGCCAACAGCCAGCTGTGCGCCGACAGCGCCCAGAGCGGGACGGCGCCGGGAACGCCGATCCTGCAGTACAACTGCAACGGCCAGAACGGTATGCGGTGGGCGTTCCAGCCGCTCGGCAACGGCAAGGTGGCGATCTTCAACTACCTGACCGGTTACGCGATCACCGACGGCGGTACGTATCCGGCGCCGCTGGTCCAGCAGCCCTACACCGGGGCGGCCAACCAGCAGTGGACGCTGAACCCCGTCGCCGATCCCGGCCCGCAGGCGGGCAAGAAGTACTACCTGACCGTCGCCACCAACGGCAACAGCGCGGCGGTCGTCGACGGCTCGTCGTCGGCGGGCGCGAAGATCACGCATGTGGCCAGGCAGAACGACAACGGCCAGAAGTGGCGGCTCACCGACGCGGGCGGCGGGTACTGGAAGATCTCCAACGAGCGGAGCGGTCAGTGCCTGCGTCCGGTCTCCGGCAGCACAGCGGAGGGCGCGCAGTTCGAGCAGACGCACTGCGGCTCGGCCACCAACCAGCAGTGGAAGCTGTTGCGGAGCGCCGACATGCGCTACGGACTGGTGAACCGGGCGAGCAAGCTGGCGGTGCGGCAGATCAACAACGGCACGGCATCGCTGCTGGAGCAGCGGCCGTTCCTGGGCGGCCGTAGCGACGAGACGGTCTGGGCACTGGTACCCGCGTGACGCGAGGCGCCCCAGGCCGGTCGGCCTGGGGCGCTTTCGTTTTCAAGACTGGCGGTAGCGGTGGGATTCGAACCCACGGAGGACAGAGCCCTCGCATGTTTTCAAGACATGTTCCTTCGGCCGCTCGGACACGCTACCGCTGTCAAGGTTATCCGACGGGGCTTTGCTGGAACGCTTCGGATCTAGTCGAAGTCCCAATCGGTCAGGATGCCCACGAAGATGAAACCCGCCAAGAGCAGCAGGATGACGGCGACGCCGAGGTAGCCGATGATGATCGCCGCGAGCGCCATCCCCTGGCCGCCCGCTTCCCCGCGTTTGGCCTTGGAATGCGCGATATGCCCCATGATGACGCCGGCGATCGACGGCAGCCCGCTGCACGCGACCAGACTGGCGATCGACACGACCAGTGCCGCGATCGCGAGCCCTTGTTCCTGCGGCGGCGGCATCGCCGGGCCGTATCCGTAACCCGGTTGCTGGTACGGCTGCCCGTACGGAGGTTGCTGGCCGTAGGGCTGCTGCTGACCGTAGGGGTCTTGCGGGTATGTCACCCGCTAACCGTAACCGCCGGAGCTCAGGATGCCTGGCTCTTCGCGGCCTTCGCCGCGATTCGCGCCTGGACTTCGGGACGGCGCAGCGGCGGCACCGTCGCCGGCGGCTGACGGCGCGGGGGCAGCTCGGCCAGTACGCGCCGGGTGATCTCGGTGATCTCGGCGACGGCGGCCTCGAACGGCTCACGAGTGGCGTCGGACAGGCTCTGCACCCCGGACACCTTGCGGACGTACTGGCGGGCGGCGGCCTCGATCTCGTCCGGCGTCGCCGCCGGTTCCAGGCCTCGTAGCGTGGTGATGTTGCGGCACATGCCCCGATCGTACGTCCGCCCACCGACGTTTCCGAGCGCTCCGATCACACAGTCGGTTAGAAGCTGCTCTGGTTCGTTGACGCCGAAAAACGCGTTTAGGCACCCTCGGCGGAGTGCCCCTCAGACCTCGCTCTCTCCGCCGTGCGCCCGTCGAGCCGACCCCCGAACCGGCCGAACCCTCCCCGATACCGGAACAGATCTGGCAGCGCGTCCCGATCGACGCCCTGATCGACCTGGTCACCGAGATCTTCACCGCGCACGACCTGCCGTGGTCGCGGGCCAGGATGGCCGCCGAGGCGTTGTGCCACGGCGATCTCACCGGAACGCCGGAATCCGGCGTCGCCGAACTGACCCGGTTGCATCTGCCGATGCTGGCCAACGGGATGGTGCGGCCGAGGGCCGAACCGCTGATGATCGCCGACCGCGGCGCCGCCGCCCTGATCGATTACCGCCGCGCGCCGGGCCTGTGGGCCGTCGGCGACGCGATGGACCGGGCGGTGTCCAGGGCGGGCCGGTACGGCGTCGGGCTGATGTCGGTGCGCGGCGTCGGGCCGTTCGGCCGTGCCGGGCACCATGCCGCGAGGGCGTTGCCGCACACCATGATCGGGCTCGTCATGGCGGCGGGCGGGGAGCGCGGGACGGCCGCGAACCCGCTCGGCATGGCCGCCCCCGCCGGCGCGTACCCCGAATTCGTCCTCGACCTGGACACGCTGGGGGACGTCGACGGCGCGGGCAGCGCCGCGATCGCCGGATTCGCCCTGCTGGTGGAGATCTTCGCGGGGGTGCTGTCGGGCGTCGGCGACCACGACCACGACACCGGTTTGATGGTGATGGCGATCGCGCCGACGACGCTGCGCAGCGCCGACGGGTTCTACAAGGCCGCGAGCGCGTTGTTCGGCAGCCTGCTCGGCTGGGAGGGCGGCACCCCGGTCCGCTATCCGGGCTGGCGCGAGGCGCAGTACCTCGAACAGTGCCAGGCGCTGGGGGTCCCGCTGAACGAGCCGGTGCACCGCGAGCTGGAAGAACTCGCGAAGGCGTTGCGCCTGGCGCCGCTGCAGGGGCGTTAGCCCAGGACGACGCGGCCGCCTTCGCCGCCGACCTCCACGACGTCGCCGTTCGTCAGCTGACGGCCGCGCCGGACCTCCACCTCGCCGTTGACCGTGACCTCTTCGGCGTCGAGGAGGTCTTTGGCGTGCGATCCGTCTTCGGCCAGGTTGGCCAGTTTGAGGAACTGGCCGAGGCGGATCGGCTCACCGGTGATCGGGACGTCGTGGATGCTCATGGGGAGATCATCCCCGTGCGTCCATCTTCCGGTACAAGGTGGCGACGTCGGTGTCGAAGTAGCTGCTGTAGGACGTGTCCGGATCGTCCCCGCCGTACAGGTAGCCGCCGATCACGCCGACGACGGTGCCGAGTCCGGTCTTGGGGTCGGGGTCGACCACCCACGGGCCGCCGCTGGTGCCGGTCGTGAAGCCGGGGCACGCGACGCGCATCTGATAAGTGTCGGCCTGGGCGCTGGTGCCGTGGCAGACGACCGGCGCCTCCCGTTCGTCGGGATAGCCGGTCAGGGTGATCGGGTGATCGAACCCGCCGCCGGTCAGCAGGGTGTTGGCGCCCGTGACGCTTTCGAGGGTCTTCGTGGTGCCGGCCTGGCGGGCGGTCGCGAACCCGACGTCCAGATCCGGATCGGAGGAATCGGCCCAGCCGTCGGGAACCTGCGGATCGGAGACTTCCCAGTAGCCGTACGGCGCGACGCCGTCGTGGTAGCCGGGTGCGAACGAGATCCCCGTCGCGTACTCGCCGCCTTCGCCGTCGTGCAGGCAATGCGCCGCCGTGAGCAGGAGGTCGCCGGGGGCGCTGTGGACGACGCTGGCCGTGCAGAAATGCGTTCCGTCCAGGAAGAGCGCGCCGATCGCGGGATTGGTCTGCGGTGCCGCGGGAGTGGCCGCCACCGTCGCGGGGACGGCGCTGTCTTCGGTCGCGGCGGGATCCGACGCGGCGGAACAACCGGACAGAACGACACAGAGCACGAGCAACAGGGCGCGGCGCATCGCCTTCCTTTCGCTCGTCCACGGCTGTCCGGTTACAGATCACCATAAGTGGTGGGCGAACACAGCCCGAATCGATCAACGCACAGCAAGCTCACAGCCGTAGTATGTGTTACCTCCGGTAACAGTCGAGCGGGTTGGAGCGGGTATGAAGTCGTTCACGGACAAGGTCGTGGTGATCACGGGTGCGGGCTCGGGGATCGGCAAGGCGCTCGCGATCGAGCTCGCGGGGCGAGGCGCCAGGCTGGCGCTCTCCGACGTCGACGCCGTCCGCGCGGCCGGCACCGTCGCGGAGTGCGAGAAGGCGGGCGCCACCGCGAAGGCGTACGAGCTCGACGTCGCCGACCGTGACGCCGTTCTCGCGCACGCCGAGGAGGTCGCCGTCGATTTCGGCGGCGCCAACGTGGTGGTGAACAACGCCGGGGTCGCGCTCGGTGCCACGGTCGAGGAAATGACCTGGGACGACTACGACTGGCTGATGGGGATCAACCTCGGCGGCGTGGTCAACGGTACGAAAGCGTTTCTGCCGCAGGTGATCGCTTCGGGTGACGGGCACATCGTCAACCTTTCGAGTGTGTTCGGCTTCATCGGCGTGCCCACGCAGAGCGCGTACAACGCCGCGAAATTCGCGGTGCGGGGGTTCACCGAGGCGCTGCGGCAGGAAATGCTGATCGCCCGGCATCCGGTCAAGGTCAGCTGCGTGCATCCCGGTGGCATCAAGACGAATATCGCCCGTGACGCGCGGGGCGGCGCCGAGCGGGACATCGACAAAGCCGCCGAGGGATTCGAAAAGATCGCGAGGACGACGCCGGAGAAGGCCGCGCAGACCATCGTCCGCGGTATCGAACGGGGGACGGCGCGGATCCTGATCGGTCCGGACGCGTATGCCATCGACGCGATTCCCCGCGTGCTCGGCTCCTTTTACCAGCGGCCGCTCGCCCTGTTGGGGCGCTTGGGAATGCGGAATCTCTGAGAAAGCGGAAGCCACTGAACGGAGTAACCCTCCGTGGTCCGGACGGCTCGGGATAACTCGATCGGGGTGCGTTACTTACGGCGGCGTCGGAAATGCACCACAATGCTCAAGTTCGTGATTCCCCTTCCGGAGGTCCCCATGCCGCGCGCCGCCCAGCGCCGTACGCCGACCGATGCCGCGCTCTCCGTCGAGACGGCGGAGTTGCTGGACCGGACCGGGATCATCGCGGCGAGTCTGCCGAAACGGCGGCGCAGCCCGGAGAACGAACCCGAGCCCGAGCCGATGCCGGTCCGGCCCCCGGTCTGCGAACCGGTGGTGGACAAGGATCTCCGGCCCAAGGCCGTCGTCATCCATCGCCGCGCCCGCTCCTGGCTCGTCGGCGGAGCGGGGGTGGCGCTGCTCGCGATCGGCTGGTTCGCCGGCACCTTCAGCTTCCAGCCCGTCGACGACACCGCCTTGCCCGAGCAGCCGTTGCCCGCCGTGGCGACCCAGCAGGCGGCGCCGCCGGTCGCGCAGCCCGCGCCGCAGGCCGCGCCGGTGACCGTCTACGTCCCGGTCACCGTGAAACAGCAAGCGCCCGCGACGAAGAAGAAGCCCGTCAAGGAACGCGTCGTCGCCCTCCCGCCCGCCGAGACCAGGCCGCCGGAGCAGCCGCGCACCGACCTCGGCTCGCGCGACAAGCCCACGCAGGACATCCGGAGCATGATGGATCCCGTCGTGGCGAGTTCGCTGGCGATGCAGATGGCGCAGGGAATGGTGAGCTACGGCTACGGCCGCTGACCCGTCAGCGTGGCGGCCAGTGCCGAGCCCTCGCCGGGATCCCCGTGCACGAGTTCGGTGCGATGCACCACGCGCGGTGAGGACAGGGAAAGCGCGCTCACGCCGGCGATGACGTCCGCCGGGAGCAGCGCCAGTCCCTGACCGGCCGCGACCAGGCCGAGCAGGCCCCGGACGTCGGTCCCGGTGTAGCGCAGCCGACCGCGGAATCCGTCGGTCGAGGCGAACTTCCTCAAGCGTTCCAACGGAATCGCCGTATCCGGCGCGTCGATCCACGCCGCGTCGGCGAGTTCGGCGAGCCGGACCGCCCGCCCCGCCATCGGATGACCGTCGGGTACCGCGACCGCGAGCGGGCGTTCGCCGACGACGGTGGTGGTGAGCGGGCCGACGTCCGGCAGCGGGAGCGGATCGCTCGGCGCGGTCATCCCGTCGACGAGGCCGAGGTCGAGTGAGCCCGTCGCGACCTCCGTCAGGACGTCTTCGCGGCCCAGGACGCGCAGTTCGGTGCCACGACGCGCGGCGGCGGCGACTTCGGCGGTGAGCGACAGCGGGGTGAGCCCGAGGACGACCCGCCCGCTGGGCGCCGCGGTGAGCCGGGCGAGGTCCGCGCGGGCGGCGTCGAGCCGGGTCAGCAGCGGACCGGCGTGTTCGAGGAGACGTTCCCCGGCGCGCGTCGGGGCGACCGGCCGCCGGGTGAGCAGCGCGGTGCCGAGGTCCTGTTCGAGCGCGGCGATGTGCTGGGAGATCGCGGATTGCGTGTAGCCGAGGTCGCGGGCCGCCCGCGAGAACGAGCCGCCGCGGGCCACCGCCACGAAGGTGCGGAGCAGGTGAGTCTCCATGAGCATCAGTATCGCTTATGAACACAGCAAGGATCATCGTTGGCGCTGAACTCGGTTCCCGGGTCAGGATGGCCGCATGACACAGACAGCCCGGGTCGCCCTGGTCGGCGACCGATCGGACGGCGTCCGCTCCCACGTCCGCATCCCGATGCTCTTCCAACGGCTCGCCGAACGCGACGGCCTCGAACTCGACGCCTATTGGATCCCGACGGACGCCGTCGGCGACCTCACCGGTTTCGACGCCGTCTGGCTGGTGCCCGGCAGCCCTTACCGGTCCGAAGCCGGTGCGATCGAGACCGTGCGCGCCGCCCGCGAGAACGGTGTCCCGTTCCTCGGCACGTGCGCCGGTTTCCAGCACGCGTTGCTGGAATTCGCGCGGAACGTCTGCGGTCTCGGCGGAATCGGGCACGCGGAGAACGCGCCGGACGCGGAAGAGCGGTTGATCGTCCCGCTCGCGTGTTCGCTCGTCGGGCACGAAGGCGCCGTCCACGTCACGCCGGGCACCCTGGCGGCACGGGTTCTCGGGGCGGAGCGTTCCGTTGAGCGGTACCACTGTTCGTACGGTCTCGACGCCCGGCATCTGGACACCTTGGCGGCGAAAGGGTTGGTCTTCAGCGGATTCGACGCCGATGGCGACGCGCGGATCGCGGAACTGCCGGAGCACCCGTTCTTCCTGGCGACGCTGTTCCAGCCGGAACTCGCCGGCGACGGAACCCGGCCGCATCCGGTCGTCCGCGCCTTCGCTTCGGCCGCCGTGGAACACGCGAATGTGCCTGTCCACAGTGGACACTGACGGTCGACGTGGGCCGGATGGCCGCTGACACTGCGGAAGTGATCGACTACCGTGAGCCAAGGGGAGGGGCTCATGGAAAAGGGGGATTCCGCTCGGGGCACCGCGTTCAGGGCCGCTTTCGCGGTCGGCGAGTTCCGTGCGTTGTGGGCGGCCGAGGCGCTTTCGCAGGCCGGTGACCAGCTGGCCAGGGTCGCGTTGTCGGTGCTGGTCTGGGAAAGAACGGCGTCGGCCGGGCTAACCGGGCTCACCTACGGCCTGACGTATCTGCCGACGCTGATCGGCGGCACCCTGTTCGCCGGATTGGCGGACCGGTATTCGCGGCGGACGGTGATGATCGTCTGCGACCTGGTGCGCGCCGCGGTCGCGGCGCTGATGGCCGTCCCGGGGATACCGCTGCCGGTCCTTGCCGGACTGCTGGTGATCCTGACGATGGCGGGCGGTCCGTTCCGGGCGGCGCAGCTCGCGTTGCTCCCGGACGTCCTCGAAGGCGACCGATACGTCGCCGGGCTCGCGGTCCGGACGATCACCATCCAAACGGCACAACTGGCCGGATTCGGCGGTGGCGGACTGGTCATCGGGCTCGTGACGCCCTACTGGGGACTGGTGATCGACGCGGTGACCTTTGTGGTCTCGGCGCTGCTCGTCTCCGCCGGAGTGCGCCGCCGAGGGCCCGCCGCCACGGAATCTTCGGTGAAAAGCCGTGTGGCGCGGGCTTTCAGTGGCGAAGGCGCCAAGGAACTGTGGCAGGGCAAGGGAATCCGGGTGCTCTTCGGGTTGAAGATGCTCGCCGGGTTCGCCATCGCGCCGGAAGGGCTCGCGGCACCGCTCGCCGTCGGGCTCGGGGCGGGCAGTTTCGCGGTCGGACTTATTCTCGCGGCCGATCCGATCGGTTCGGTAATAGGTTCGTGGATCTTCACGAAATGGGTTCCGGCGCGACGGAAAACGCGAATCGTCGGCATTCTCGCCATCGCATCCGTCGTTCCTTTGGTGTTCCTCTTCTTTCGCCCGTCCTTGCCCGTCTGCCTCGCGCTGATCGGGCTCAGCGGGGCCTTCGCGGCGCCGTACCACCTGCAGGCGGTCGCGTTGATGGCCCGCGCGGTGCCGGACGGCGTCCGGGCGCAGGTGATGGGGCTGACCTCGACGAGTTTGGTGACCGTGCAAGGAATCGGGATCATGCTCGCGGGCGGTCTCGCCCAGTTGACCGGTCCGTTCGTGGCCGTCGGGGTGGCCGCGACGGTGGCCGTCGCCTCGGCGGGACCGATGGCGATGGCGTGGAAACGCGCCATCGCCACCGGCCCCGATGTCTGGCTCCCAACCGGGAGCCGAACCGGCTGAATCGGTGGGATCAGTCCTCGCGACCGTTCATGATGGTCCTCCCTCCCACTGCTCCATCTGTGTGTTCCGGAAATGACTCGAGCCACCCTCAGTACTACCTCGGATACATTGAATTGTGCACGGAAGGGGGACCGGTGACGATGATTATGGGGGAAGTTGAACTCGCCGGAGAAGGGGCCGGCACACGTCTGAGAGCCAGGGTCCGACGCTGGGAATTATGGTCCGGACCACGCGGTGTTCCCGCGGTTTTTCTTGTGGTGGAAGGCCTCGCGGCGGCAGTCGCCGTAATCGCCTTGCTCCGATCGAACTACGACACTACGGAATTCGTCCGATTTGGATCACTGCTCGGCCTCGCTGTTCTGCAGGCCGAGCTTTCGCGTTCGGTGGAACGGTTGCGGCGCACGCTGTGCGACCGGCCGCATATCAACATGACTTCGGTGTGGACGTTCGCGGGGGTGCTCGTCCTGCCGTCCGGGCTCGCGCTCGCCCTCGCTTTGCTCATCTACCTGCATCTTTGGTTCCGGGTGTGGCGGGGGATGAGCCACCGCCCGGCCTACCGCGTCGTGTACTGCGCGGCGGCGATCGTGATCTCCTGCCTGGCCGCGGGGGCCATCGTCGCCGGCTGGAACGGCCTGCCCGTCGGGTTCGCCGGCTCGCTGAAGATCGTCGAAGCGGCGGCCGTGTTCACCGTGGTCAACGCGTTCATCGTGGCGCTCTCGGTGTACCTGCACACGGGGGCCCGCTCCCTGCGGTCGCTGTTCGGCACCGGCGACGACAACCTGCTGGAGGTCACCACCCTGGTGCTCGGGACCTCGACCGCGCTGGGCATCGTGCACGCCCCGGCGCTGGTCCCGTTCGTGCTGCTCCCGGTGCTGGTGCTGCACCGCAGCGTGCTGGTGCGGCAGCTGGAGATCGCGGCGAACATCGACGGCAAGACCGGCGTCCTGAACGCGCACGCGTGGCACGCGCTGAGCGAACGGGAGCTTTCGCTGGCGGCGAGGGCGAAGAGCAAACTCGGGGTGCTGATGCTCGACCTCGACCACTTCAAGCAGGTCAACGACGTCTACGGGCATCTCGCGGGCGACGTCGTGCTCAAGGTCGTCGCGAAGACGATCTCCGAGCACGTACGCGACTACGACTCCGTCGGTCGCTTCGGTGGCGAGGAGTTCGTCGTGCTGCTTCCCGGGGCGACGGAGACCGAGGTGCTCCCCGTGGCCGAGCGGGTCCGCCGGGCGGTGATGGCGATCGAGGTCGAGGTCGCGACCGCGTCGGGGCCCCGGGTCGTGCGAGGGCTTTCGGTGTCGATCGGCGCGGCGGTGTACCCGTCGGGCGGAACGGTGCTGGAGCGGCTGCTGCACGTCGCCGACTCCGCGCTCTACCAGGCGAAGAACAGCGGGCGGAACCGCGTGGTCTCACTCGCGGCCGCTTGACCGCCTCGTGAGTGGTGAGGACGGTTAAGGCCCGTTGGTCAAAGGTCCGTGAAGGCCTCCTTGCCTACCCTCAAGGTAGGGAAGGAGGCGTTCACGGACTACGCGTTCATCACCGAAGCCTCAGCAACACCACCAGACCCCGCAGTCGCAGCGGTGGCGCGTGAAGGCCCCCTTCACTGCGCTAGACGCAATGAAGGGGGCCTTCACGTACTTCAGGGGTGAGCCGCGTTGTGCCGCCTGAGGCCTTTGGTGTCCACAGTGGTCACTTTCCGGACAGCGCATGCCTGCTTTGCGCCAGCAAGTCCGGTTTCGCGTGGGGTCGTGAGTGGTAAAGAGGGTTAGAACGACCCTTGCCACTCACGACCCCCGCGCAATACCGCGCAAAGTGCCCAAATCAGACGCCTCAACCCCGAAGGGTGTCCTTTTTGGACAGCCCAAGGACTACCAGGGCGAGTTCTCCTCGTCGTCCGGCGCTTCGTGACGCCGTTCCCGAGGTGCCTGCGGCGGAGGCGGAGCGTCGGACGACGACGCCGGGGGTGCGGGCGGCGGAGGCGGCGGCTCTTCCTCTTCGATCTCGGGGAAGCGGCTGCGCAGGGTGCCGATCATCAGCGCCCTGGTCTCCTGGTCCTCGTCGCCGAGCGATTCCTGCATGACCTCGGCGACCTGGCCCGCGATCCCGGCCTGCGCCTGGTGCATGGTCTGCAGGATCGCCCGCGACAGTTCCTCCAGCGGGTACGTCCTGGCCTTGTTCCCGAACTCGATGTCCGTCACGCCGCCGTCCGCCCCGACGGTGATCTTCACGGCGCCGTCGGAGCTGGACGCGGTCAGCCGGAGCTGCTCCGTCCGCTCCTGTGCGGCCGCGTACCGCTGGGCCTTCTCTTCCAGCCCGGCGGCCCATCGCTCCATTTTGCGCTGGGCCTCGTCCGGGTCCAGCATGAGCTCGCCGAGCTCGTTCGCGCCGGTCACTTCTTTCCTCCGATGTCCAAGGCGGAGAAGTCCGCTTTGAACGGTTCCGCGTTGGTCTTGTCACCGTCTACATAGGACTTTGCGGCGGTGCGGACGTTGTCGGCCGTCGCCTGTATCCCTTCCACGGCCGCCTTGATCGTCTCCGCCGCGCGTTCGCCCGCCGGGTTGACGATCGGCGGCAGGAACGCGCACAGCAGGCCGTACGCGTCCGCCGACATCGCCGAACCGGTCGCGGCGTGCGCGGTGTTCAGCCGGTCCACGAGCCCGTCGAGATGGCTCGCGTGCGCGGTCAGGTCGTCCGGATCGACCTCGAACGAGGCCGTCACTTCCAGTCCTTGTTCTTCCAGTCGCCGATCACCGGCGGCGCCACGACCTCGTCGGCCGCGAAGAAGGACGGGTCGTCGGATTCGACGTAGTCGGCGACCTTGTGCTCCTTGTCGTCCTGGCCCTGTCCCTTGCCGGCGCCGGGGGCCATCCCGCCCATCGGCCCCATGCCGCCGGGGGTACCGGGCTTGCCGCCGGAGGCCGCCGCACGGGCCGCGGCCGCTTCGGCGTCCAACGCGCCCGCGCCGACGGCGCCGCCCATGCCGAGCGAGCCGGACGCCCGTCCGGCGCCACCGAGACCGCCGCCGCCCGCGCCACCCGCACCGGTACCGCCGCCGCCGAAGCCACTGGTCCCGCCGGTGCCGCCACCGCCGGGGATGTTCGGCATGCCGAGTTTGGGCGCGTTGTACGGCGTGCCCTTGTACGAGTTGCCGTCGGGGAACGAGGGGCCGGTGAGCCGTTCGCCGATGCCGCCGGGCCGCGGGATCGGCGGGATGTTCGGCATGACCGGCCTCGGCCCGCCGCTGGTGGGCCCGTTGGGCCCGTTCGGGAGGGGGATGTTCGGCGGCGTGAACGGAAGACCACCGCCGGGCCGCGGTCCGCCGCTTTCCGGGATCGGGATGTTCGGCGGGGTGAACGACGGCGGCGAAACGGACGGGGGCGTGTAGCCCGTCGTGCGCGTGGTGTCGTCGATCTTGGGCATGTTCGGGAGGTTCGGGCCCGACGACGCGGCGGGCTTGTAGGTCTCGCCGCCGGTCGGCCCGTTCGGGATGGTGGGCATGTTCAGGTTGCCGCCAGGGCCGCCGCTACCGGGACCACCGCCGCCGGGGAAGCCGCCGGGACTTCCGCCAGGACCTCCGCCCGGTCCACCACCGGGACCTCCGCCCGGCCCGCCGGTCGGCGAGCTGAACGGCGACACACCGCCGGGACCACCGGCCCCGCCCTGCGGCGTCCCGTCCATCGAAGCGACGAGGCCGTCCGGACGCGTCCGGTCCGAGGTCGCGCTGAACGGGGTGCCATCGGCGCCTTCGGGCGACATCCGGTCGCGAAGCGTGCCCGCGGGCGAACCCGCGCCACCGCCGGCGGGACTCCCTTGCAGCTGCCTGGTCGCCGACGCCAGCTTCGGCGGGGCGGGGAACGCCGGGGTGGCGATCGCCGAGCCGACCGTGGTGTCGAAGTCGGTCATCACCTTCGCGGCCTGGTCCCGCGCGTCCTGCTGCTTCTTGAAGGTGGAGAGATCCTTCCCGAGCTGCGCCATGTAGACGTACGGGTCGGTGATCTTCTGCAGGTTGGCGTTGGCCTCCTGCACGCTGAACGCCACCGGCGGGTTCGCCGCCATCTGCTTCTGCGTCTCGTTGAGCGTCTGCGAGTGGATCTGCTGCTGCCGCCCGGCCAGCGTCGCGCCGTTCGCGGTCGAGCCGAGCCATTTGCCGACACCGGCGAGGTGCTCACGGGCCGCGTCGCCGCCTTCGCCCTCCCAGTTGGCCGTGCTCGCGCTGATCGCCTTCGCCAGGTTGCGCTGGTGCGAGGCCAGGTCGTTGCCCGCCCGGATCCACTCTTCGGAGGTCTCGGCCACCGCGGCCGGATCCGCGTTGTCCCCGATCGCGGTCTGCATCTGCTCGTGGGTGGCGTTCGCCCAGACCGTGGACGGCGGCTCGCCGGGCTTGCGGATGTCCAGGTTCTTGTCGAGACCTTCGCGCGCCTTCTCCAGCTGCCCCTCGTACATCTTCTGCGTGAAGATGTCCTTGACGCCGTCGAGCGCCTTGTCACCCCAGCCGAGGATGTTGAAGAGGAGGTCCGTCCCGGCCGAGGCCCCGGCCCGGATCTCGTCGCCGGAGGCGGCCTCGTCCGCCAGCGGTCCGACGTAGTAGTCGGACGACGAGTCGGCCGTCGGGTCGTAGTTCGGGTCCAGCTTGTCGTAGTCGGGCGAGTTCGGGTCGGAGACCTTCGCCGTCTTCTCCTCGGATTCGGTCACAGGTCTCTCCTTCAGATCTCGGTGTCGATCCGCTTCAGGTCACGCTGGTTCTGCGTGTCGCGTTCCCGGTAGTTCCGCTGGGCGAGCTCGATCGCCTCGATGTAGGTGGGGAACTCGGCGCGAGCGGCCTGGAGCTGGGTGAGCAGACCTTGCGCGTCCGTCGCGGTGCCGTGCATGTGCTCGGACACCCAGCGGGCGGTCGCGGTGGAGCTCATCGGAGGTGACTTCTGCAGCTTGGTCAGCGCGCTCCAGCGCTCTTCGAGGCTGTCGATCACACCCTGGAGCGAACGGATCATCTCCTGGCCGGTGGTCTCGTCGACCGCGAAGCCGCCCTGCTTGGCCATCTCCTTCAGCCGCGCGCTCGCGAACGCCACCTTGCGCGCCGCCATCATCGGCTGCAGTTCTTGTGCTTCCTCGGTCAACGGAGGGTCCTCTCGCCGGATTCAGGAAGGTCAGTAGATGTCCGCGATGGCGTCCCGGATCGCGTTCGCCACGCCCGATTGACTGGCCGGGTCGTAGTGACCGATCACGGCGCCGGAGGTCTCGTCGGTCTCGGTCCGGATCAGGTACCGGCCGTCTTCGGTGTCGAGCCAGCTCAACGGTGTCGACCGGAGCCGTTCGCCGCGGCGGCCGATCCCGCTCACGATGATGTAGCCGCCGCCGAGGCGGGTCCCGGACAGCACCTTCTCCAGGACCTCGACGTCGCTCTCGTCGTTGCGCGGCGCCGGGGCCTCCGGCCGGGCGCGGACGACGCCGGTGAATTGGAGGTTCCCGAACGCGTCGGTCTCTTCCTCGTCGAACTCGGCTTCGGCCTGGCGGCGCGCGGCCATCGCGGAGACGGCGCGCTCCTCCTTCTGCACGAGGGTGCGGCGGCCGGTCGACGCGGGGCGCATCCGCGGCAGCACCCCGGAGAGGACCTCGACCAGCTCCTCGTCGTCGAAGAGCGCGAACTGCAGGAGGTCTTCGCCGTGGGCCTGCGTGATGCCGAGCGCCTGCCTGCCGTCGGTGAGCGCGAGGACGGCGATGTCCTGGCCGATGCCGTCGATACCGTTGATCGAAACGGTGATCCGGTGGTTCCCGAGCAGCTCGAACGCGGTGCGGACGGCCTTGTTCAGCTCGCCGTTGATCGACAGGCGGCGCTGTTCGAGATCGGTGTAGACCTTCCGGATGATCGCGGCGTACCGGTCCGGGTCGATCGAAGTGTTCTGGACGCGCAAGGGAAACAAGCGGGCATCGACGCCAAGCGCCCGCCCGACCACTGTCGCCTCGACCGTCCCCAGCGCGAAATCGGCTCGCTCAGCCATGCTTCTGCGCTACTCCCTCACGGGGTCGGGCCCCGACTTTGTTAATGGCCAAAACAAACTAGCACAGCGCATGAACCTACGGAACCATACGTACACCGCTGAACCCGATGGAATGGATCACCATGCCCGATCGGGCACTTTTCTTGCCCCTAAAGGAATAACGGCCTGTTCACCGGCGCGTTACCGGTCGGCCGTCGCGGGGGCGTAGGTCGTCATCCGGCGGGCCACGTCGGTCCGCGAACGGGCGCCCAGTTTCCGCAGGACTTTCGCGACGTGCTGTTCGACCGTACGCGGCGAAAGGAACAATCCGTCCGCTATCTCTCGATTCGTGCGTCCGTCGGAAAGCATGCGCGCGACCTCCAGTTCGCGGGGCGAGAGCTCCTGGCCGTAGCCACGCCGCCCGCGCTGCGAAGGCGCCCACGCGCCGTGTTCCCGGAGCAGGTGGCGGCAGCGGCCGGCGTCCCTGGTCGCGCCGAGCCGCTCGTAGGCCTCCGCGGCCGCCGCGAGCTCCTCGATCGCCTTGCGGTCGCCCGCGTCGAGACGGCCCCCGGTCAGACGGCCCGCGGTTAGACGGCACAGCGCAGCCCGCTCGCGGGCGCCGATGGCCTGATAGGGCATCGGCAGCGCTTCGTAACCGGCTGCGGCCTCGTCGAAAACCGTTGCCGCGGCGGGATGTTTGCCGCGCGCGTCGAGCAGGATCGCCCGGCCGGCGAGCAGCGCGACCCGGGAGACCGGCGAATCCTTGCCGTCCACGCCGCGGGCGAATTCCTCGACCACGGCGTCCGCCTCCGACCAGCGCCCGGCCCGTGTGTAGGCCTCGGCCGCGGCGGGCACCAGCGCCGCCGCCCACACCCAGACACTCTTGCGCCGGGCCGCCGCGACGGCGTTGTCGGCCGCCGCGCACGCCCCGTCGACGTCGTCCGTCGCGAGGAGCACCCGGATCAGGACGCCCGCCGCCGAGAGGACGACCGGGATGGGCCCGTGTTCCGGCGCGTGCACGCTCGCCGCGGCCAGATGTCGTTGCGCGGCGGCGAATTCCCCGCGCACGGCGGCCAGCCCGCCGAGGACGAGCGAGCATTCCATGACGATCGGCCCCAGGTCGGGATAGCCGTCGCGGAGCTGTTCGGTGGCCTCCGCGAGCCCGGACCAGTCGCCGCGCACCCAGTCGAGCCGGACCCTGGTGCCCTGCGCGAGCCCGGCGGCGTAGAGCGCGCCCGCGTCGGTCGCGCGGCGGATCCCTTCCGTGACCAGCTTTTCCGCTCTCGCCAGATGTCCGGCCCAGGACTGCGCGTCGGCGAGGTTGCACCACATCCTGGCCAGCTGGACCCGTTCGGCCACTCCGCCGCCCTGGTCGGCCAGTTCGGTGAACTCGGTCCAGGCCGAGCCGTCGCCGATATGCGCCTGGGTGGAGATCCGGTCACCGAGCAGCGCGAGGCGCAGCTCCGGGTCTTCGATCCGGTCGAAGACCTCGCGAGCCCGGTCCATCCAGACCTCGTGCCAGGACAACGGGGTCAGCCCGTCGATCGGCTGGGCGAGCAGGTTGATCCCGCGCGCGGCCAGCTCCGGCTCGTCGACCAGTTCGGTGATCGCCTTCTCCACCTCGACCCGGCCGCGGGCGAGCCGCCCGATCGTGCGGACCAGCAGCATCCCGAGGCTGAGCCGGATCGTCCCGCGCACGCTCGGGCGCAGGTCGGTGAGGTCTTCGAGGATCCGCTCCAGCGTCTCGATGACGTCCGGGCGGAACCCGCGCAGCGCGACCTGGCTGAGCTTCGTGGCCAGCCGCGCGATGTCGTCCTCGCCGAGTCCCGCCTCGGCCAGCACGGACTGGAGCAGGTCGATGGCGCGTGAGGTGTCGCCGTGGGCGATGGCCTCGTCGGCCGCGGCTTCGGCGTAGTGGCGCCATTGCCCGGTCCGGCCCGCCGCGCGCGAATGGTTCGCCAGCAGGGTCAGCGGCGGGGCGGGCTGCTCGGCGAGCACCTTGATGGCGCGCGAGTGCAGCAGAGTCCGTTCCGGACCGCTGATCGTGTCGTAAACGGCCTTGCGGGCCAAGGGATGCCGGAAGCCGTAGCGGTCGCCGCCGAGTTCGCCGAGCACGCCGCCGTCCAAAGTGGACAACAGGGCGGTGCGGAGGGCGTCGCCGTCGAGGCAGGCGAGTTCACCGATCACGGTCGGTTCGGAGGGGACGGCGAGCACCGCCGCCGCGCGGGCGAGCCGGACGGCGGGTTCCGGCAGCGCGTCGAGCCGTTCGGTGATGGCCTCGCGCAGGGAGATCGGGACTTCGAGGCTTTCCAGCAGCCGGTCGCCCAGCACTTCGCCGATCGGCAGCCGCCCCGCCGCGTCGCGCAGCGCCCGCAGGGTCTCCTCGACCACGAACGGGATCCCGGCGGTGCTTTCGTGGAGCTTCGCGGTGAACGGCGCGGAAACCCTCGGCAGGTCCAGCAGTTCCTCCGCGAGCTTCCCGACGGCGTCGAGATCGAGGGGGCCCAGCGTCACGCGGGCGGTCTGGACGTTCGGCGGGGTGCGGAACGGGATGCCGGCACCGTGCCCGGAGGGGGAACCGGTCCGGTAGGCCGCGACGACGGCCAGCTCGGCGGGCATCGCGGCGGCGAGGAAACGCAAGAGGTCACGGGTGCCTTCGTCGGCCCACTGGAGGTCGTCGATCAGGACGAGCGCGGGCCCGCAGGCGATCAGGAGTTCACGGACGGCGCGGAACTGGCGGTGGCGTTCGGCGCACGGGTCGGCGAGCGGTTCCGGTTGGGGCGGAAGGCTTTCCGCCAGTTCGGGCAGCAAGGGTCTCAGTACCCCGGCCACCGGGCTGAGCGGCCCGAGCGGCCGGTCGCCCGCCGAGCGCAGCGCTTCGAGCACCGGCCCGAACGGGAACGGTTCGCGCATCGGCTGGCAGGCGCCCGAAAGCACCCGGGCGGACGCGAACTCGCGACGTCCGGCCAGCTCTTCGAGCAGCCTGCTGCGGCCCATCCCGGGTTCGCCTTCGATCAGCACGACGGCGGGACGGCGCAGCAGGATCTTCACGATCGCCGAGACCTCGACGTCGCGGCCCACTAATGCCGTCGATCCGGCGCGGACCGAAACCGAGGTCGGGCGAGGGGTGGCAAGCCACATCATGCGCTCCTCGGTGGGGAGTTCCCGCTGAGCCCGACACGATCTTGTGCGTTGTCCTGCGGAGCCTAAGCACTGCCTACCGGGTCGTAAACCACCCAACACGGACACCCCGGGCACCCCCTGAGGCCGTTCGGGGACGCAGAGTCACCGGTTGGCTGACGGATCATCGGTTGGAAAATCACCGGGCACCCGAAACGTCGGCCACCAACCCGATTCGGCGATTCATCCCACGTTCAGGGGGTGGAAGCGACTACGCAAGGTATTCGCTCGAAACCCTACTTACGGACGTGTCCGTCCGGGTGCCTGCTCTAGGTGGCCGCCCGTGGAGCAGGCGATTCGGTTCCCGAAGAATGGGTATACCTATCCCGCGCCGACCCGGATTGCGGCCTTCCCCGGAGTCCAGAACCCTCACCCGTCAGGGGAGGGCCATCGCATGGCGAACCGGAGCCGTGCGTGATGACGAGGGAGAAGCATGAAGATCACGAAGCTCCTCGGTGTGGCCGCCACGGCAGCACTGGCCACCGGCGCGCTCGTCACGGGTACCCCCGCGGCAGCGACCTCGAACACTCTGCTCAACGCCGGAATGGTTCCCGCCCTGCAACGGGACCTCGGCCTGACCGCCGACCAGGCGCTCGCCCGGATCCAGAGCGAGACCGCCGCCGGCACGCTCGAACAGGCACTCGCCTCCACGCTCGCCGGCAGCTTCGGCGGCGCGAGCTACAACGAGGCCACCGGCAAGCTCCGCGTCGGCGTGACGGACGCGGCGAAACTCGGCCAGGTCCTCGCCAGCGGCGCGGAAGCCGAACTGGTCCGCTTCTCGGCCGCCCAGCTCGATTCCACTGTGGACAAACTGAACGCGAGTGAGCGCGCGGCGGACGGCGCGATCACCGGCTGGGGCGTGGACACCAAGACCAACCGGGTGACGGTGAACGTCCTGCCGGGCAAGAGCGGCGTCGTCGACTCGTACCTGGAGAAGGCCAAGGTGGACAAGGCCGCCGTCGCGGTGGTCGAGACCACTTCGGTGCCGACCCTCAAGTACGACGTCCGCGGCGGGGACGCCTACTACATCAACAGCTCTTCGCGCTGCTCGATCGGCTTCTCGGTCAACGGCGGCTTCCTCACCGCCGGGCACTGCGGCCCGGGCACGGTGACCGGCTCGAACCGCGTCGCGATGGGCTCGTTCGCCCGCGTCAGCTTCCCGACCAACGACTACGGGCACGTCCGGGTCAACAGCAACTGGACGCCGCGCGGCATCATCAACAACGGCACCCGGGTGAGCGGCTCGACCGTCGCCGCCACCGGCGCTTCGGTCTGCAAGTCGGGCTCGACCACCGGCTGGACCTGCGGCACCGTCGGCGCCAAGAACCAGACCGTCCGCTACGCCGAAGGCACGGTGTACGGCATGACCGCCACCAACGTCCGCTCGCAGGCCGGCGACTCCGGCGGCTCGTTCATCGCGGGCAACCAGGCGCAGGGCATGCTGTCCGGCGGCAACAGCTCGGTGACCTACTTCTTCCCGGTCCGGCCGGCGTTGTCCGCGACCGGGACCTCCCTGGTACTGGGCTGACACAGGACGAAGGGCGGACCGAGTGCCTCCAGCGCACTCGGGCCGCCCTTCGTTTTCGTGCCGCGGGAAAGTTTTCAGACGTTGCTGATCTCCTCGATCAGCGCTTCGACGTCGAAGTGCTCGCTCTCGGACCCGAGCGGGACCAGGTCGTAAGTGGACTCGAGGAACGTCTCCACGTCCTCGCGCTCCAGCTCGAACGACGCATAACCGTCGGGTGACTCGATTTCGAGCGTCAGCATCGCCTCGTCCTCGGAGAGGTCGGGGCGGACGCGGACGTCGCCGAGCCCGGCCGGATCGGTGAGGCCGGTGACGAGCAGCTCACGCGCGAAGGTCCACTCGACCCACCGGCCACGCTCGGTCCGGAACGACACGGTGACCGCGAACGGTTCGCCGGCGTGGAAGGACAGGCGGGAGAGAACGGGCGTGCTGCTGTTGTTCAGCAGAACGAACTGGCTCTGGTGAATTGCGTCGGTGTGCACGGCCACTCCTCAGTGCTCTCGTGGTTCGCGCGGCGCGAACTTTTCGTCTCGGGGAGGAGATGGCCGGGCACGGGCCGGATGACGCGACTGTCGCCACGTTCACGCTATCGGCTGCATATGTCCATAGTGGTGTAACGCCGGGCACAGACCCCTTGCGTTCGGGCCGATACCCGTGGTGACGAGGTCAGGGGTGGCGAGTTCGCGACCGGACTGTCCTCTTTGGAGCCGGTGGTCGTGTGACGCGGCGCCGCACTCACGTGATCGAAGCCGTAACTCGCGTGATCGGCGGCGGAACACCGTGTGCGGCATCCAAACACGCGAGTCACGCGCCTGATCACGCGAGTTACGCGTCTGATCACGCGAGTCACGCCTTTGCTCACGCCGCGCCTCTGTAACCAACAGCGGGGAAAGCGACCCTCAGGGCTCCAGCGGCAGGGACAGCCCGGTCTTCACCCGGTCCATCGCCACCGACGTCGTGAAGTGCCGCACGTTCGGGTTGTCGAAGAACATCCGCCGCGTGAAGGTCTCGAAATCCGCCATGTCCCGGCAGGTCACCACGAGTACGAAGTCGGCGTTGCCGGTGACGTAGTAGCACTGCTGGACGTTGTCGTCCGCGAGCACCTGACGGCGGAACCCGTCGAGTACCGCGAGGTTCTCCCGCTCCATCTCGACCATCACCACGAACGTCATCGACAGCCCGAGCGCCGCCGGCGACAGCACCGCGACCTCGCGTTCGATCACCCCGGCCTCGCGCAGCCGCTTGATCCGCCGCTGCACGGCCGCCGCCGACAGGCCCACCTTCGCCCCGATGTGCTCGGCGATCGTGCGGGCGTCGGACTGCAGGCAGGCGAGGATGGCGACGTCCAGGCGGTCGAGGTCGGGTGTGTGCACCAGGTCAGGCTAACCGGACCGCTCTCCCCGGCGCCTGTTCTTTGATCGCGCCCCCGCGCGGCGTCGGTCACGCCAGGGGTGAAGGTGAGAATTCTTTGAATTGTGACCCGGAACACAACTGACGGGTCTACTGAATGGTAGCGCTTACAAGTGAATGGCAGACCTCTCATTTCCCCCGCGAAAGGATTTCTTGGTGCCCTCATCTCAGGCGGCCGTTCTCGCCGGTCTCGGCTCTTGGCTGCCTCCGCGCGTGGTGGGCAACGAGGAGATCGCCCAGCGGCTCGACACCTCCGATGAGTGGATCCGCTCCCGGACCGGCATCGCCGAGCGCCGGGTCGTCGATCCGGGGACGTCCACTGTGGATCTCGCCGTCGAGGCGGGGCGACGGGCGCTGACGTCGGCGGGGGAGACCGAGGCGGACGCGGTCGTGCTCGCGACGTCGACCGCCGACCAGCTGTGCCCGGCCAGCGCGCCGCAGGTCGCGACGAAGCTCGGGCTGAACGGTGTCGCCGCCTTCGACGTCAACGCCGTGTGCAGCGGGTTCGTCTACGGGCTCGCCACCGGCGCCGGGCTGATCGCCGCCGGTGTCGCGCGGCGGGTGCTGGTGATCGGCGCCGACGTCTTCACGTCGCTCATCGACCCTGAAGACCGCGGCACGGTGCCGATCTTCGGCGACGGCGCGGGCGCCGTCCTGCTGCGCGCGGGCGACCCGGACGAACTCGGCGCGCTCGGCCCGTTCGACCTGCACAGCGAAGGCGAACTCGCCGAACTGCTCTGGGTCGAGGCCGGTGGCGCGAAGAACCGCCGTTCGGACGACCCGCGTGACCACTATCTGGTGATGCAGGGCCAGACCGTCTTCCGGCACGCCTGCGCGCGGATGGCCGAATCGGCGCGGGCGGTGGTCGGCGCCGCGGGGTGGATGGTCGGCGACATCGACCGGTTCATCGGGCACCAGGCGAACATCCGCATCCTGCAGACCTGCGCGAAGCAGCTCGGGCTCGCGGAGGACGTGATGTACTCGAACATCGAGAAGGTGGGCAACACGAGCGCGGCGTCCATCCCGATCGCGCTGGCCGACGCGGCCAAGGACGGCGCGCTCCAGCCGGGGCACCGCGTCGTGATGGGGGCGTTCGGGGCCGGGCTGACCTGGGGTTCGACGCTGCTGCGCTGGCCGGACGTCATTCCGGGCTGAGCGCCGCCCAGGCGTGTGTCGGTTCCTGACGCCCGCGAAGCTCCAGTTCCGCGTACGGCTCCCAGTGCGAGCGCTCGCTCTCCAAGGCGGCTTTGAGCACCGCTTCGCTCGCCAGGATCCGGCCGTCGGCGGCTTTCGCGTACTCGGTCAGGCGCGCGGCCTCGTTCACCGCGTCGCCGATGACGGTGTACTCGAACCGGCTGCTGGTGCCCAGCTGACCGGCGAAGACCCGGCCGCTCGCGACGCCGATGCCGAGGTCCAGCTCGCCGGTCTCCTGGACCGCGTCCCGGATCGCCCGCGCGGCCGAAAGCGCGGCCGTCGGCGCGTCCGCGAGCCGGGTCGGGGCGCCGAAGACGCAGAGCGCGGCGTCGCCCTGGAACTTGTTGACCAGCCCGCCCCGCGCCCCGACCGCGTGCACCACGCTGGTGAAGAACCGGTTGAGCATCTTCACCAGGTCTTCGGGCGGGGTGCGGCTCGCCAAGGCCGTCGAATCGACGACGTCGACGAACAGCGCCGTCACCTCGCGCACATCACCCGAAAGGGAGGCGCCGTACTCGAGCGCGTGCCGGGCGACCTCGTCCCCGACGTGCCTGCCGAAGAGGTCCCGCATCCGTTCCTGCTCGCGCAGCCCGGCGGCCAGGTCGTTGACCGACGTCTGCAGCAGGCCGATCTCGCTGGAGTCGTCGACCTCGACCACGACCTCCTTGTTGCCGCGGGCGATCTCGTCGAGCGCTATCCGCAGGCGGTGCAGCGGGGTCGCGACGGCCTTCGCGAGCAGGCCCGTCCCGATCGCGCCGACGCCCAGCCCGATCACCGAAAGCATGATCAGGCTCGCGACGTGGTCGCCCTGGCCGAGATCCGGCGGCGTGGCCACCAGCAGCACGCCGAGGAACGGGACCCCGCTCGCCAGCGACCAGGTGACGACCACCCTGGTCAGCACGGTGACCTTGAGCGTCCCCTTCGGCGGGGTCACCTTGAGCGCGATCGTCATCACCGGCCGGGCGACCCATTCCGCGGCGAGATAGGTGAGGCCGACCGTGGTCAGCCCGCCTAGCCCGATGACCAGCGCCATGCCGAGCGCGTCCATCCAGGACCCGAGCACCCGCGCGAGTGAACCGAGCACGATCGTGCCGATCAGCCAGAGCGTGCCGCTCACGATCCCCATGTCGACCGGGAGCCGGAGCGCGCGCTCGGCCTCGGCCTTCGTCGGCGGGCGGCCGAAGACGAACCAGACCGCCGTGCGCCGCTGCAGCCACGCCGTCCACACGGTGCCGACGATCAGCGACAGCGCCACGATCCCCGCCGCGGTGACGCCGAGGATCCAGCCGCGATCGCCGACCTCGCTCGGAAGGCCCTGAAGGAGCAGCAGCAACGCCACGACACCGGCTCCGCACACACTGGATCCGACGCCGAGCGCGGCGAAGCCGAGACTGGTCCTGAGCACCAGCCGGAACCGGCTCGACATCGTCTTCGCGCGCACCCGGTGATCGTATGACCTCCGGCGGAAAACGGTTCGCCAGTTCCCGGGCGCGGTGGTTACCGTGCGGGTATGGAACCGCTGGGCCAGGACGAGATCAGAGCGTCCTTCGTGAACTGCACCCGAGGCGAGGCCAAGGGGGTCACGCTGCCCGCCCGGCCCGAAGAGATCCCTTGGGAGAAAAGGGAATTCCTCGGCTGGCGCGACCCGAAGGCCGCCGCTCGGGCGTATCTCGTGCTGCCGTACCGCGGGGAGACCGTCGGGCTTTCCCTGCGCGCCGCGCCGCGGCCGAAGGGCCGTGTGCTGCTGAGCAACATGTGCGGCCTGTGCACGACGACACATCCGCTGTCCGACATCGCGCTGTTCTCCGGCCGCCGCGCCGGGAAGCTCGGGCGCGAGGGCAACACGCTCGGCATCTACGCGTGCGCGAATCTGGCGTGCAGCCAGTACATCCGCGGCGAGCTGAAGTCGGACGTGCCGCAGCCGGCGGAAACGCTGTCGCTCGAAGAACGCGTCTCCCGGCTGGAGGACAAGCTGCACCGGTTCGTGGAGCGGGTACTCGAGTCACGCTGACCTACCAGCGGTAGAACGCATTTAGAGGACTAAATGCGTTCTACCGCGCCTCAGAACCGCATCCGCAGGATCCGCCCCATCTTCTTGAACGCCGGGAACAGCCCCGCGAACCACAGCTGCGCCCGCATCGACCCGGAAAGCCGGTCCTTCACCTCAGGCGTCGCGTAATCCGTCGAATCGAGTTTCGACACCAGCGTCAGCCCGAGCCGCTCCAATTCGGAAATCTCGTCGATGCCCCAGTACAGCGTCGCGTTGGCTTTGCGGACAACGGGATTCAGCTTCTGCAGTTTGATTCCCAGCCTGCTGAAGATGTCGAAGACCATTTCGCCGCCCTGCGGGAAATGCGCGATCAGCCGCCGCAGCAATTCCTCGCCTTCGGACGGCCGCAGGTACATCGTCAGCCCCTCCGCGATCACCAGACCGGGTTTGTCCGACGGGATCTCGTCGATCCAGCCGAAGTCCGTCACCGACGAGCCGATGGTCCGGTAGCCGTCCCGTTCGGGATAGATCCGGGCGCGCAGGTCGACGACCTCGGGGTAGTCGACGTCGAACCACCGCACCGTGGGCGGCGGGTCGACGCGGTACACGCGGCTGTCCATGCCGCAGCCGAGCTGGACGACGGTCGCGTCCGGGTGCTCCCGCAGGAACGACGCGGCCCAGTCGTCCATCGGTTTGGCGCGTAGCGCGACGGTCAGCCCCATGTCGGCGTTCACACCCAGCGAGGCGAAGTCGTAGTCGATCTGCTTGACGGCCTCGTCGGCGGCCTTGTCGCCGAGGATCGGCCGCTCGCCGCGGGCGTCGAGCGCCCGGCCGTACAACGTGGCGAGCATCGTCGCCTTCTCTTCGGTGAACCGGACCTTCTCCACCGCACACCCCCGTCAGAAGTTTCACAAACTTCTGAAAACAATACTCGCGCGAGGGCGGTCGCGCCATCAAGGAAGCGTTAATCCCCGGACGTGTAGTCGTGGACGTAGGTCTTCGCGTCGAGCAGATGCCGCAAGGTGATCTCCCGCGCGGCCGCCGCGTCCGACCGGCGGATCGCTTCGAGGATCGCGCGATGTTCGTCGACGGCCTTGCGGATCTGCCCCGGAAGCCGCAGCGCCGCCCGCCGCTCCTCGCCGACCAGTGCGAGCACCGAACGCAGCAGATCGGTGACGTCGTCGTTGCCGGCGTTGCCCGCGATCACCCGGTGGAATTCGGCGTCGGCCGCGATCACGCGCAGCATGTCGCCGTCGGCGGCGGCCTGGTCCATCTCGTCGACGGTGCTTTCCAGCCGGGCGAGCACCCGCGGCGTGTGCTCGAGCGCCAGCCGCTCGGCCAGCGTCGGCTCGACGGTGGTCCGCAGGTCGAAGAGTTTCTCGACCAGTTGCTCGTGTTCGGAGAACCAACCGCGCAACGGCTGTTCGCCGAGGTTCTCGCGGACGTAGGTGCCCGAACCCGGCCGCACCTGCACGTAACCGATGGAGTCCAGCACCCGCAACGCCTGCCGCAGCGAACCGCGGCTGATCCCGAGCTGCTCGCAGAGCGCCCGTTCGGCGGGCAGTCTCGACCCGGCGGGGAGCCTGCCCGAGTCGATCATCGTGCGCAGATGATCGACGGTCGCACTCCACACCTGTTCGCGCTCGTCGTCGGCCACGGCCCCATCCTCGCAGGCCCGGCGGGACGTCCGGAATTGTCGGTGCGGGATGTCATCCTGTGCCGATGACTGGGGTGGCAGGGCTGATCAAGGCATGGGTGCACGGCTGGGCGCTCTCCCGCGGCGTCGGGCTCCCCGTCGCCGAGCCGGACGGTTACCGGCTCGACGTCGGGCGTCCGGGGCATCGCGTGCGGTACGTGCTGGCGGACACCGGATCGGTCGCGAGCCGGGCGCGTTCGCTGACCGAGCCCGGAACGTGGTTGAAGGTGAGCGGTTCCCGTGAGGAAGTGGCGAAGACGGTGCCGCCGGAGTGGCAGGTCGGCCCGCCGGAATACCTGATGAGCGCGCCGATCGCGCTCCGTCCCGTCATGGCCGCGCCCGAGCCGTACCGGGCGGAGCTGGTCGGCGACGGCGTCGTCACCGACGTCGTCGTGCGCGCGCCCGACGGTTCGCGCGCGGCCACCGGCCGGGTGGCGATCGCCGGCGGCACCGCGGTGATCGATCAGGTCGTGACAGAGCCCGAGCACCAGCGGCGAGGGCTGGGCCGGTTCGTGATGCGCAGGCTCGACGAGGTGGCGGTCGCTGCCGGGGCGGAGCGGGCGGTCCTGGTCGCGACGGAGGAGGGGCGCGCGTTGTACCTGACGCTGGGCTGGACGGTCGCCACGGAGATCACCGCGGCTCATCTGCCGGAGGAGAACTGAATGGCGGCGGTGTTCAAGGACATCTGTCTCGACGCGAGCGACCATCAGGCCCTCGCGGACTGGTGGTGCGCCGCGATGGGCTACATCCGCCGCCACCGGGACGAGCGGCCGGTGGAGTGGCCGGTCGCGATCGAGGACCCGGCCGGTCGTGGCCCGCTGATCTGGGTCAACCCGGTGCCCGAGGCGAAGACCGTGAAGAACCGCATGCACATCGACGTCTTCGGCTCGACGGCCGAGCTGGTCGCCGCCGGCGCGCGGCTCGTCCGGGCCAGGGACGGCGAGATCGACTGGGACATCCTCGCGGATCCGGAAGGCAACGAGTTCTGCGTGTTCGCCCCGTCGAACGGGACATAACGGGCTCGTCGAATGTTCGACCAGACACATCCGCAGCGCGAAAGGAGGTAACGGTGCTTAGGGTGCGGACGTGAGTGCTTTATGACGTGGTGGCACGCGGTCGTGATCTTCGTCGCGGGGCTCTGGGCAGGCACCATCAACACGGTCGTCGGTTCGGGCACGCTCGTGACCTTCCCGGTCCTGGTCGCGCTCGGCTACTCGCCGCTGACGGCGACGACCTCCAACGCGATCGGCCTCGCCCCCGGCACGGTGAGCGGGGCGATCGGCTACCGGGAAGAGCTCAAGGGCTACTGGCCCCAGGTCGTCAAACTCGCCGTCGCGTCGTTCTTCGGCGCGATCTGCGGGACGATCCTGTTGCTCTCGTTGCCGAAGGACGCTTTCGAGACCGTCGTACCCGCGCTCGTCGGGCTCGCGGTGGTGCTCGTGATCGTGCAGCCGCGCGTGGCCGCCTGGGTCACGAAGCGCCGCGAGGAGAACGGGAAGGTCCACAAGATCGGGCCGCTCCTGTTGTTCCTGATCTTCCTGATCGGCATCTACGGCGGATACTTCACGGCCGCGCAGGGCGTGATGATGATGGCCGTGATGGGGATGCTGATGTCGGAGTCGCTGCAACGGCTCAACGGCGTCAAGAACGCCCTGTCCGCGGTCGTGAACATCGTCGCGGGCGCGATCTACGCCTTCATCGCGCCGGTCAGCTGGCCCGTGGTCGCGCTGCTCGCGGTCGGGTCGACGATCGGCGGCCAGATCGGCGCCAAGATCGGCCGCAAGCTTTCGCCGAAGGTGCTTCGCGGCGTGATCGTCGTGATCGGCCTCGCCGCGATGGTGCAACTGCTCCTCAAGTAGGAAACGGCCCGCACTCCGTCGACGAAGTGCGGGCCGCCCCGAACCCTTGTCAGCGCGGGAAGTCCCCGGCCGCTTCGAGGAAGAGGTCGTTCTCCTCAGGCGTCCCGATGGTCACTCGCGCGCCTTCGCCCGCGAAGGGACGCACGATCAGCTTCCGCTCCAGGGCGTGCTCCGCGAACTCCGTCGTCCGCTCGCCCAGCGGCAGCCAGACGAAGTTCGCCTGCGTCTCCGGCACCTCGTAACCCTTGGCCACCAACGCATCCCGGACCCGGGTGCGTTCCGAGACGATCTCCTTGCAGCGTTCCAGCAGTTCGTCGGCCGCGTCGAGCGAGGCGATGGCCGCCGCCTGGGCGATCATGTTCACCGAGAACGCGACGTAGACCTGCTTCAACGCGACGGTGATCGCTTCCGGGGCCACCGCGTAACCCACGCGAAGGCCGGCGAGGCCGTACGCCTTCGAGAACGTCCGAAGCACCGCGACGTTGTCCCTGCCGCGCGCGAGTTCGACGCCGTCCGGCACCTCGGCGTCGGTCACGAACTCCTTGTACGCCTCGTCGAGCACGACGAGCACGCCCGAGGGCACGGCGTCGAGGAAGCGTTCGAGTTCCGCGCGCCGCAGGACCGTTCCGGTCGGGTTGTTGGGGTTGCACACGAAGACCAGCCGCGTCTTCGGCGTGATCGCGGCCAGCATCGCGTCGAGGTCCAACCCATGCCCGGCCGTGAGCGGCACCTTCACGCTCACGGCGTTCGCCACCTGCGTGACGATCGGGTACGCCTCGAACGAGCGCCACGGGAAGACGACCTCGTCGCCCGGGCCGCACAGGGCCTGGATCATCTGCTGGCAAAGGGAAACCGAACCGCAGCCGACGGCGATCCGGTCGACGGACTCGTTCAGCTCGCGGGCCAGCCGCTCGACGAGCGCGGAAGCCGTGATGTCCGGGTACCGGTTGATGCCCTGCGCCGTCTCGGCTATGGCCTGCGCCACACTCGGCAGCGGTCCACCGGGGACCTCGTTGCTCGCCAGCTTGATCGCGCCCTGGATTGTCCGGCCAGGGACGTACTTCGGCAACGATTCGAGATCCGCACGCGGCGAAACAGGTGACATCTTCGGCGCTCCTACGTCTGGGGGACGGCTCCGACACCGTATCCTCCCGCGCGGGCGCAAGCTCCGAATATTTACCTAAGAGTGGTCTGATGGAGGAATGACCCTGACGACCACCGTGGAACATCAGCACGCCGACGGCCACACGCTGCGCCTGACCTTCGCCGAACCGGATGGTGTCGTCCGCGGCGGACTCGTGGTGCTGCACGAGGAGGCCGAAGAGGTCGAAGAGGGTTTGGGCCTGCTCCTGGCCGGTCTCGCCGGCGAAGGCTGGCTCACCGTCACACCGCATCTCGACCGGGACAACCTCACGCAGCAGGACCTGCTCGAAGCCACCGACGCGACGCTCTCCTGGCTCGCGGAGCGCGGCGTCCAAGCGGATCTCGTCGGTGTCGTCGGTTTCGACCTCGGGGGCACGGCCGCGCTGGTCGTGGCGTCGAACCGCAGGCTGGGCGCGGCGGTCAGCGTCGGCGGGCAGGGTGTCACCGGGCTGCCGGTCCTCGTCGAGATCGCGGGACGGCTCACCAGCCCGTGGCTCGGCATGTACGGCGACGCCGGCGACGAGGCCGGAGGTGCCGAGGTCGAGCAGCTGCGTGACGCGGCGGCGACGGCGAACGTCGCGACGAACGTCGTCCACTATCCGGGCGCCAATCACCGCTTCGACGCAGACCCGGACGCGGCCGCGGAAGCCTGGCAGCGCACGTTGAATTGGTTCGACGCCCACCTGCGCTGACCCCGTTCGCGCTAGCATTCCCCTCAAGATGTGACAGGGGAGGGTCGAATGGCACAGTCACCCAAGGTGCCCGTGACGCCACAAGCCGCGTTCGGAGCTTCGGCTCCGGCGCTGGCTCCGGTGGCGGGTCAGATCCGGGACTCCAAGACCGATGCCAAGAAGGGGGCCGTCAAGGTCTCCGAGGACGCCGCCAAGAAGCTCGTCGACGCCCTGCTCAAGGCGCGCCAGGAGCTCAACGCGCTGATCAAGGACTCGACGGAGTTCAACGCGCCGCTGAAGCTGGGCGACAACGTCGTCGGGCACACCATGAGCGATCGTTTCCAGGGCGCCGCGAACAAGGGGACCGAGGCGGCCGTACCCGTGCTCAAGGACTTCGCCAAGGTGCTCAAGGACTTCCAGCTCACCGTGATGGCGGCGCGGAAGATGTACGTCGCCGCGGACGAGGAGGGCCAGGAGCAGCTTGAACGGGTCGCCCGCCGGTTCGACATGGAGGACATCGTCGGCCACGTGCGGAAGGACGAGCACTGATGCGCATCCTGCCCATGCCGTGGCCGCCGCGGGAGCCCGAACCGCAGCCGGGCCCCGAAAGCCTCACCGCCGACATCGACTGGATGAGCTACTCGCATCGAGAGCTCTACGCGATGGTCCACAACGAGCTGGACCTCGCGAGCGCGGAAGCCGTCGCCGCGCAGTGGACGAAGATCAGCGCCTTCCTCGACCGGGTCGGTTCCGAGCTCCGGGCGGCCCTCGCGGCCACCGCCGACGGCTGGACGGGCGAGGGCGCGGACAGGGCCCGCGACGCCGCGATCAAGCTCGTCGACTGGGCGGGCGAGACGGGCTGGCGGGCGGAGAACGTCGCGAACTGCGTGCGCCGCCAGGCGGACATCGCCGAAACCGCGCGCCGCACGATGCCCGAGCCACCGGGATACGCGCCGCGCCCCAAGTTGCCGGAGCCGCCGAAGCGGCGTCCGATCCCGGTCTCCGATTCGACGCAGGCCATGTCGACCTCGGCACCGTCGGGATCCGAGTTCGCCGAAGCCGGGCGGATCGTCGCCGAACCCACCGACGAGAGCTCGCAGGATCTGCACCGCCAGGCCGCCGACGTGATGAAGCGGATGCAATTCAGCTCCGGCGAGGTTTACGAGAACGTTCCGAGCTTCACGTCGTACGGCAAACAGCCGAAGATCCTTGAGACGCCCGAAGAACCGAAGCCGAAACCCGAAGAACCGAAGCCGGAGCCGGTCCCGCCGCCGGACGACTCGACACACAGCAGCGGCGCCGACGACGCGGCCCCGATCCAGGTGCGCGAGCCGGTCGAGGCGCCGCGCGGGCCAGGCGCGGGCAGCGGCGCCTACGTGCCACCGCCGCCCGGCACCGTCGGAGGGACCCAGGAACAGCTCGGGCAAGGCGGCCGGTCCGGCGCCGGTGCCGGTGGTTTCGGGCCGTCGGGGCAGCCCGGGCAGCCGGCCGGGACCCGCGCCGCGGCCGCGGGCATGGGCGGCTTCGGCGGTATGCCGATGGGGATGGCGCCTTCGCAAGGGCGGCAGGGCGAAGAAGCGCACAAGGCGCCGGACTACCTCGTCGAGGATTCCGACGTATGGGGCCTCAGCGGGCATGTCACGCCGCCGGTCATCGGCGAGGACCCGAGGAGCGGTCGCTGATGGACTGGATCCGGCTGCACGTCGGCGAGCTGTTCCTGCTCTGGTCGGCGCACGGACGCGACGAACTGCCCGCGGTGCTGGAGGTCCCGCACGTCGGGCGGACACCGGAGTTCCGCGCGGAGCTGGTGACCACGGCGAGCGCGACGCTGTCGGAACGCGGCCTCGGCACGGTGGACGCGCCCGCGCCCGAACTGGTCCGGCTGCTGCACACCGTCGCGAACAGCGAACTCACGCTCGATCTGCGGCTCGACGGGGATCCGGCGTACCGGGCGGTCGGCTGCGTATCCGATCGCGGCGCGGTCGTGATCGGCGTTTCGGGCACCGACGTCGAGTTGGCGGCCCTGCGGGAACCGCTCGTCGCCGCGACGCTGCTGCAGGCTTTGCCGCCGTGCGAGCAGGGGCGGGGCCTGTCGGTCAATCTGCGTGTCGACGACTACACGGCCGCGTGCGAGGCGGGGGAGCGTGGCGGGCAGCCGGCGTTCTCCGACGTCCTGCGCGACGCCGGGCTGAGGGAACCCGAGATCATCGTCATGGTGCGGATCGCGACGCAGCGGATCGGCAGTGGGCGGCTCGGCGCGGTCAGGAAGTCTTGGGAAGGCCGCTGGGTGCGCGGAGAGGGTACGTTGACCTGGGTCGACACCCCCGACGGCCGCTACGGGCTCCGGCGCGATCGAGGGTGGCTGACCGTCACCCCGCTCGACGCATCACGGCTGAAGTCGATGGCGTACGAGCTGTTCACGGGGGCTCGCCAAGCAGGTTAACGAGGGTTAACATCGCGGGGTGACTCACACCGCCGACGCCCCGGAAGTGCTCTGGCGCCCCGAGCCGAGCCGCCTGCCCGACACCAAGATCGACGCGTTCCGCCAGTGGCTGCGCACCGAACGCGGCGTGGAGGTCGACGACTACAACGCGTTGTGGGAGTTCTCCACGCGGCGGGTGCCGGAGTTCTGGTCCGCCGTCGCCGAGTTCCTCGGCGTGCGCTGGCACGAGCAGCCCGGTGAGGTGCTCACCGGTGAGATGCCGAACGCCCAGTGGTTCGCGGGCGGCACCCTGAATTACGCCGAGCACTCGCTCATGCCCGGCGTCGCGGGCGCCGCGAAGGCCGACGACGAGATCGCCGTGATCTTCCACCGCGAGGACGGCCTCTCGTCGCAGCTGACGTACGGTGCGTTGCGCTCCGCCGTCGCCGCCGCGCGGCAAGGGCTGCGCGAACTCGGAGTGTCCAAAGGGGACAGGGTCGTCGCGCTGGCGCCGAACTGCCCGCAGACGCTGATCGCCTTCCTCGCCACCGCGAGCCTCGGCGCCATCTGGTCGTCGTGCTCGCCGGACTTCGGTGTCCGCGCGATCACCGACCGCTTCGCGCAGATCGAGCCGAAGGTGCTCATCGCGGTCAACGGCTACGTCTACAATGGACGGTGGTTCGACAGCCGGTCGACGGTGAACTCGTTGCGCGACGAGATCCCCACGCTCGAAGCGACCGTGCTCGTCGACTACGCCGGCGGCCGCCTCGACGGCACCCTCGATTGGGACGAGCTGCTCACCGACAACGCCGGCGCGGAGCTGGCCTTCGAACCCGTCGACTTCGCCCACCCGCTGTGGGTCCTGTACTCCTCGGGGACCACCGGCCTGCCGAAGGGCATCGTCCACGGGCACGGCGGGATCACCCTCGAACACCTCAAAGCCCTTGCCCTGCAAAGCGATCTCGGCCCGGGCGATCGGTTCTTCTGGTTCACCACCACCGGCTGGATGATGTGGAACTTCCTCATCTCCGGCCTGCTGACCGGCACCACGATCGTGCTCTTCGACGGCAGCCCCGGCAGCCCGGACCTCAACGTGCTGTGGCATCTGGCCGAGCAGCACCGCGTGACGTACTTCGGCACGTCGGCGCCGTACATCCAGAGCTGCCTGAAGGCCGGGATCAAACCGGCCGAGCGCTTCGACCTGACGGCGTTGCGCGCCTTGGGATCCACCGGCGCGCCGCTGAGCGTCGAGGGCTTCCGGTGGATCGTCGACGAGGTGGGCAAACGCGTCCAGATCTGCTCGGTGTCCGGTGGCACGGATCTGTGCGCGGCGTTCGTCGCGTCGGCCCCGGACGTCCCGGTCTGGCTGGGCGAACTCTCGGTCCGCGCGCTCGGTGCCGCCGTCGCCGCCTTCGACGAGGACGGCAAGCCGGTGGTGGAGACGGTCGGCGAACTGGTGATCACCGAGCCGATGCCGTCGATGCCGGTGTTCTTCTGGAACGACCCGGACGGCTCGCGGCTGCGCGAGGCGTATTTCGAGATGTACCCGGGGATCTGGCGACACGGCGACTGGATCCGGATCACCGGCCGCGGCTCCGCCGTCATCTACGGGCGCAGCGATTCGACGCTCAATCGCGGCGGCGTCCGGATGGGCACGGCCGAGTTCTACCGCGTCGTCGAATCGTTCGACCAGGTCGCGGACTCGCTCGTGATCGACACTTCGGCGGCGGGCAACGAGGACGGGCAGCTGCTGTGCTTCCTCGTGCTGACCGAAGGCGCGTCGCTCGACGAGGTCGAACCCGCGCTGCGCAAGGAACTGCGCGGAGCCCTCTCGCCGCGGCACGTGCCCGACCGGTTCGTCCAGGTGAGCGAGGTGCCCCGCACGCTCAACGGCAAGAAGTGCGAGGTCCCGGTCAAGAAGATCCTTTCGGGGGTCTCACCTGACCGCGCCGTCAGCCGGGATGCCCTGCTGAACCCCGACGCCCTTGTACCGTTCGTAGAGCTGGCAAGGAGCTGACAGGGGCGGGATTTGGCAGGTGCTTGGCGGGTGGCGGGCGCCACCACGGTGGCGGTGATCACCTGGGTGACGCGGCTGGCCGGGTTGCTGGCACTGGTCTCGGTGCTGGTCCCGGCCGGGCGGCGCACCCTGCGCGGGCACGTCGCCACCTGGCTGGAACTGCCGCACGAGGCCACGGTCGGCGCGGCGACGGTCGCGCTGGTGACCGGCGTGCTGCTGATGCTGCTCGCCACCGGTCTCAAACGACGGAAGCGGCGGGCCTGGCAACTGGCGGTCGCCGCGGCCGCGCTGCTGACGGTGTCACACCTCGGGCTGCGGCACACCCTCGGCGCGGGGCTCGTGTCGCTCGCGCTGCTGATCGCCCTGATCGCGACGCGGCGGCACTTCATCGCGCTCCCCGATCCGGTGACCGGCCGGTGGCGCGCGATCCGGGTCTTCCTGCAACTGACGGTCGCCGGCGTCGCGATCAACTTCGCGCTGCTGTCGGTCGCGCCTGTCGACGCGGGTGTCGGCGACCGCCTGGCGCAGTCGACGCTGGCCCTGATCGGCGTGAGCGGCCCGGTGACGTTCCCCGCGCTGTGGCTGGAAGACCTCTCGGCGGCGGTCGGCCTGCTGTTCGGGATCGGCGCGGTGCTGCTGGCGGCGTACTTCCTCCTCCGCTCGGCCGAACCCGCCCCGGAGCTGACCGACGAGGAGGTCGAGCGGCTCAGGGGGCTGCTGGGGGAGCGGGACTCGCTGGGGTACTTCGCACTGCGCCGGGACAAGTTCGTGGTCTTCTCGAAGTCGGGGAAGGCCGCGGTGACCTATCGGGTGATCGCCGGGGTCGCGCTGTGCTCGGCGGACCCGCTCGGTGACCCGGAAGCGTGGCCCGGCGCGATCGAGGAGTACCTGGACGTCTGCCGGCGGTACGCGTGGACCCCGGCGACGATGGGCTGCTCGGAACTGGGCGCGACCGTCTGGGCCCGCTTCGGGCTCGAAGTGCTGGAGATCGGCGACGAGGCCGTCGTCGACACCGACACCTTCACGCTCGAAGGGCGCGTCATGCGCGGAGTCCGCCAAGCCGTCTCACGCACGAAGCGCGCCGGCTACACCGCGCGGATCCGAAAGGCCGAAGACCTACCGGCCGCGGAACTCGACGAACTGCGCGCCCTCGCCGCCACCTGGCGCGGCACGGATACGGAACGCGGCTTCTCGATGGCCCTCGGCCGCATGGGCGACCCGGGCTCGGTCCTCGTGACCGCCGAACACGACGGTCAGGTGCGCGGCGTCCTCCAGTTCGTCCCCTGGGGTGAGAAAGGCCTGTCGCTGGACGTCATGCGCCGCGACCGGACCGCCGACAACGGCGTCAACGAACTGATGATCTCCGAGCTGCTTCTGACGACGCCAGCCCAGCACGTCTCCCTGAACTTCGCCGCCTTCCGCGCGGTGCTGGAACAAGGCCAACGCATCGGCGCCGGCCCCGTCGCGCGCCTATCCGCCCGGACACTGCGATTCTTCTCACGCTGGATCCAGATCGAGACCCTCTACCGCTTCAACGCGAAGTTCCAGCCGCGCTGGGTCCCGCGCTACCTCGCCTACCCCGCGGCCCGAGACCTCCCTCGCGTCGGCGTCGCCGTCTTCGAAGCCGAAGGACTCGGCGGACGCCCATCTGGCCTGCTCAGAGCCCTGCAACGCGTCTAAGGGGGGTGCCTTCCGAGGGGGTCCAGGGGGTGTGTAACCTATTTGAGCAGTGGTCGTTGGGCCTGGGAGGCTTCGCCTAGTCTGGTCTATGGCGCCGCACTGCTAATGCGGTTGGGGGTGACCCCCCCTCCCGGGTTCAAATCCCGGAGCCTCCGCTGGTGCCTGTTCCGGCAGGTGCTAGATTGATAACTGAACAAGCGCCCGTAGCTCAGCTGGATAGAGCATCTGACTACGGATCAGAAGGTCAGGGGTTCGAATCCCTTCGGGCGCACGTCTGGTTGAGACAGCACTAAGGCCCTCTCGTTCGCGGGAGGGCCTTTTTGTCTGTCCGTTGTGGAGCGTTACTGGTCGGCCTTGCGGTGGAGTTCGGCAGCCCTGGCACGGAAACGACGCTTGATGGCGGCGCGGTTGGCTCCGCGGGTTTTCGCCGCATGGCAGTTTGGACACAGCGCGATCATGACGGATGGGTGATCAAGCCCGCTCAGTGCGAGATCGTCGACGTGGTCCACTTCAAGGATCGCCTCACCACCAGGTGCGGTGTCGAAGGGCATGCCTGTGCAGTCGTCGTTCTCGCAGTCGCCGTCCGCGCGGACGAGCACTGCATCACGTACGGCCCGACTGCGGGGAAAGAGATTTCGGGTTCCCTTGGACGGCTTGCGTCCACCGCGACCAGCCTTCGATGACTTGTCGATGAGGCGAAGGTAGTCCTGGTAGGTCTTCTTTCGCTGGCTGCTCGTGGCGTTCTCGGCTGGCGGCTGCGGCGGAGGCGTGTCCTTGATGTCTCCGTCGTCAATGAGCTTGCGCACACGATCCGGCCAAGTGGCTAGCTCGGGGCCGGGGACCGCCATCACTTGGAACGCATACTCGAGACGGAGTTCTTTGTTGTCGTCAGGTGACCACACCTGCGCTCGGCTCAGGATTGCTACCCACGTAGTGAACTTGAAGGTGCCACCTGCCGGTCGGTACCAATACCGCACGGCCTCGCGATTTCTGCGAGCGCTGTCGAGTGCCTTGTTGCCTCGTATGAGCTTTTGGTTGCCCTCACGCCCCTCACCGCGATACTCGAAGGGGTTTATAGCGTCTGGTGGTTCGTCGGCGTACGGCCCCTCTTCGTCGGAGAAAATATTGAGGACACCGTCGCCAAGGAACGTGGTTATCCCGGCGACCCCGTTGCCGCCAAAGGTGTTCCGGATGGTGGTTCGGTTGGGGTACTCCGCCCCCAGCAGTGGGGGCCACACTCGGGCCGTTGTCGAGCTGGCGAAGCCAAGTCGGCTGAGGCGGCGTGCTGCGGCTTCTCCGGTGAGATCGGAGGCGGGGAGTTTGTCGCGGTCTGGATGCTGAACCTTGTACGCGAGACTGGCAACTTTCTCGGCGTGGTAGTACTTGCCGTCGAGTTCGAGGACGAAGGCGCGAGTGAACCCGGCCCCGGTTACTCCTGGGTCGATGACATCGCACTGTTGTACTGCCGTGAGCACCGCGTCTCGACTCGTGAGCTCCTTCAAGGACACCTGGATACCCCCATTCGAACGTACGTCCGAATGTAGCGCAGGGGCTTGCGGCAGTGGAACTCTATTGCCACCTACGCAACTGTGTCGCCAGATGGTTACTCTGCGGTGGAGACCCACCCGGGAGTCGAACCCGGAGTCCAACGGCTTTGCAGGCCGCCGCACGACCGTCGTGAAGTGGGCCGAGTTGGGATCATCGTGCCCTCGGCAGGAGTCGAACCTGCGTTCCCGGCTTCGGACGCCGGCGTCGTATCCGTTGGACCACGAGGGCTTGCGGAGGATGCAGGATTCGAACCTGCGCGACGCTCTCACGCCGACCACCGTTTTCGGGACGGTTGCCTTACCGGACTCGGCCAATCCTCCTTGTCGTACTGCTTGGTCGGACGCCCGCGAGTCGAACGCGGTGACTCCTGATCCCAAATCAGGTGGGGTCGCCAGTGCCCCTCGCATCCGTCGACCGGCGTATCCCCCTCCGATACGCCGACCAGTACCCCTGCCAGGACTCGAACCTGGGACCTCCGCATTCGTAGTGCGGCGCTCTGTCCACCTGAGCTACAGGGGAGAGGTGGAGACGAGTGCACGCCTCCACCGGCGCTCGTCCTGGCCGCCTCTTTCGGCGACGGGGACGAGCTTTGGGAAAAGTCTTCTGTTGTCAAGGTTCGCGCTGAATAGGCAGCGTCGAGCACCGGCGGGAGGAGTCGAACCCCCTGGATACGGTTTTGGAGGCCGTTCCGCTTCCCAAGCTCGCCGATAGAGAATTATTTTGCGCAGCAAAAAGAGAAGCCGCCCATCAGTTTCCTGATGGACGGCTCCCTCGCATCACACGCGCTATGGCGTCATGATGGGGAGCCTTTGTCGGCAAGAACTTGCTGGTCAGCTCGGTGTGAGCCTCGCCAGGGACAGCGCGACGGACATACGGCGGTGGGCGCGACGGCTGAATGCCAACGCTGTGCCTTTCCCGCGTGCATGTTCATCATGGCTGCTCCTGAGATTGGTGAGTGCTGTAACTATGACTGATGAATCAACATAGTGCAATGCTATTTACCGATCCCGCTCTTCGGACAGGGTATGGGCTCCGCGGGGTGGGTGCCGCGAGCATGAGGCCAAAGCAAAGTTGATGTTCGTCCGGTTGAGGGTGTTGCGCTGCCGCAAGTTGGCCTAGCGTCTTGTTGTGGGCTTGAACGACATCTCTCGAGAAGCGGTGCTTGCGGCGATCGCTGAGCACGACAACGTTGGTGCCGAGCGCTTCAGGCGTCTGCAGGGTGTGACGCGTGCATCTCGCTACGTGGTGATGCACGAGGGATCGGATTACGACGCGAAAGTGCTCGTGCTGTCAGCGCACCGCTCAGTGGTCGGCGCGGAGCTCGGTGTGGCTGACTTGGGGGCAGCGGAAGAAAAGCTGATTGCTCGCCTGGGTCGTCTCGGGTTCGAGTTCAGGAACGTCGAGACTCACCGGCTGGCTGTCGGCGGAGAAGGGTTCGGGGAGATCCCTGGTATCCCTGAGGGGACTACGTTCGTCAACCGGCGAGACGCGTTCGATCGTGGAGTCCACAAGCAGCTTCAGGCTGGCATTTCCGGGAAAGGCGATACTGGAGCGAAGTCCATCGTTGTCTCTGGTGGGTACTCAGACGACAAGGACTTTGGGGATGAGATCATCTATACCGGCCATGGCGGGCGGAGTCCGTCAGGAAAGCAGATTGAAGATCAAAGCTTTAAAGCCAGTGGAAACGCTGCTTTGGTGACAAGCAGTGTTACTGGTGAGCCTGTTCGGGTGATCCGTGGCGCCGACAAGAAATCCTCCTATGCGCCAGATTCGGGTCTTCGCTATGACGGCCTTTACCGGGTTGCCGAGGTGTGGCGTCAGCCCGGTAAGGATGGCTTCATGGTTTGCCAGTTCCGCATGATGAAGCTGGCGGTTGGGACCGTGGTGGCTGCGGAGCCGCAAACTCAGGCGTTGCTGCCGATTCCTGCAGGTAACGATGCTCCCGCTAGGGTGTCTGCCAAGGTGCAGCGCTTGGTTAGGTCCACGCAGGTGGTCAACTACGTGAAACAAGTGCATGACGATGTGTGTCAGACTTGTGGGGTTCGATTGAGGATTGGCGACAAGGCCTATTCTGAAGGGGCTCATATTCGCGGCCTTGGGCGCCCGCATAACGGCCCTGATGTCTACTCAAACGTCCTCTGTCTATGCCCTAATTGCCACGTGCTGTTTGATTATGGGGCCATGGTGATTAGTGAGGACATGAAAGTCGTCGTGCATGGCGAGGTGGTGAGCGAGTTGCGTCAGCATGTAGACCACCACATTGATAAGGATCATCTCGATTACCACCGAGAGCACTACGCTTAAGACCCGCGCTCAAAGACGCTGGTCAGCGTCTCCCGGATCAGCCCCGCCAGATCCGCCTCCCCATCCGTCTCCGCCCACCGCAGCAGCGCGACATGCGCCGCCCCAAGGCACGCCATCGCCGTAGCCCGCACCCGAAACTCCTCTTCGGGCGAACAACCGAGCGCGGCCACGATCGCGTCCGCCGTCGCGTACTGGCTGTCCAGATGCCGCGCCCGTAGCGCCGGCACCGAGATCATCAGCCGCAGCCGCGCCAGCAGGAACGCCTTCTCCGACGAAGACCCGTGAGCGGCCGTCTTCGAGAGCGCGTGTCCGATCCGCGCGGGCAAGGGCCCAGGGGGCGCGGCAGCGACGGCCGAAGCGGTCACGGGGTCGTATTCGTCGTAGAGGACCAAGTCCTCCTTTGTCGGGAAGTGCCGGTAGACCGTCATCGCCGAGACGCCGGCGGCCGCGGCGACGTCGGCGACGGTGGTCGCGTCGTAGCCGACGTCGGTGAAGAGGCGGATGGCGTGCGTCTGGACGGCGAGCCGGGTTTCGGCGCGCTGGCGGTCTCGGAGGCTCACGTGGTAGACACTATCAAAGTGTTAGTCACTAACATCTGGGGTGCGCAATGAAGACGGCATTGGTGACGGGGGCCTCGCGGGGGATCGGGGCGGCGATCGCGCGGCGGCTCGAAAAGGACGGCATCGAAGTCCTGAGACACGACAGCACCAAGGGCGACTTGTCGACCATGGACGGAGTCGACAAAGCCCTGGAGGGCATCGACAGCCTGGACATCCTGGTCAACAACGCGGCGGCCGCACCGGGAGGGCCGATCGAGACCGACACGCCCGAGGGCTTCGACCACCTGATGGCGGTGAACGTGAAGGCGCCGTACTTCCTCATCCAGCGGGCACCGCTGAACGACGGCGGCCGCATCGTCAACATCTCGTCGGTCGCCACCAGGATGGCCAACCCGGCGCAGACGTCCTTCGCGATGACCAAGGGCGCGCTCGAGACGATGAGCCGCACCCTCGCCCACCAGCTCGGGCCACGCGGGATCACGGTCAACGTCGTCGCGCCGGGCGCCACCAGGACCGCGGACAACGGCCGGATCTTCACGCCGGAGCTGGAGGCCGCCATAAAGACGCTCACCGCGCAGCGAAGGCTCGGCACCGCGGAAGACATCGCGGACGTCGTCGCGTTCCTCGTTTCCGACGACGCCCGGTGGGTGACCGGGCAGGTCCTCGACGCGAGCGGTGGGTTGTTCCTCGGTCCTCCGGCGCAAGGCGCAGAATAGGCCGGTGACGTGGTTCAGCGAGGACGAACTCCGCAGGCAAGCCGGTGACGTCTCGTTCGCGCGCGGCGCCAAGTACCTGGAGTCGGTCGAGACGCTGGACGACGTCGCGGGCGGGGTGACGGCCGTGGTCAGCGGCACCGACCGCTACACGGTCCGGTTGCGCAACGTCGACGGCGAGCTGGTCGGCGAGTGCTCCTGCCCGCACGCGGCGGACGGCTTCTTCTGCAAGCACTGCGTGGCCGTCGGGCTGCTGGTCCTCGAAGGGGTGGCGGACGGCGGCGCGGCCGACATCCGTGGGTACGTCGAGACGTTGGACCGCGACGAGCTGGTCGAACTGCTCGTCGGGCACGCGAACGAGGATCCGGTCCTGTTCCGCAAACTCTCGCTCAAGGCGGGCCGCGGCGACCTCGACGCGTTGCGCCGCCACGTCGAGGGAACGTTGCGGTTGCGCGGTTTCGTCGGCTTCCAGGGCACGGTCGCGTACACCGAGAAGGTGCGCGAGGTGCTCGCCACCGCCAGGGAACTCATGGACGGACCGTTGCTGTGCCGCGTCATCGAGCTGGTCGTGGAGGCGTTGGACTTCGTCGAGGACTCCTTCGGCGTGCTCGGCTCCGAGGTGTCGGGCGCGCTCGCGCTGTACGCGGAAGCCTGCGCGGACACGCCACCGGAGCCCAAGGAGCTCGCGGAGTGGTTGCTACGGCTGGATCTCGACGGTTCCGGCCGGGTCGACGTGAACATCGCGGACTTCACCGCGGGCCTCGGTTTCGAGGGGCTCGCGGTGTTCCGCGCCGGCGTCGAGGAGCGGTGGCGGCTCGACGACGGCGAGGACCCGTATCGCAGCCGCAAGCTCCAGCGGCTGCGCGAGGGGTTCGCGGCGATGCGGAATTGGCAGGCCTAGTACCGCTGCCGGTTGCGGTACAGCTCCTCCAGATCCCGTAGGCCCGCCTGGTCGCCGGTGTCGGCGGCCGCGCGGAACCAGTGTTCGGCCTCCTGGAAGTTGCCGTGGTCGGCGGCCAGCCTGCCGAGGTTGGTGTACGCGGGAACGCTGCCGAGTTCCGCGGCCTTCCGGTACCAGGCGGTGGCCTCACCGGGGTCGTTCCGGTCGTTGGCCAGCACGCCGAGGTTCGTCATCGCGGCGGCGTCGCCTCGTTTGGCGGCCTTGAGATACCAGCGTTCGGCGGCGTCGAGTTCGCCGCGGCGGTGCAGCACCAGGCCGAGGCGGACGGCGGCGTCGGGGGCACCGGCGGCCGCGGCCGCGTGGAAGCAGCTTTCGGCGCGCGTGAGGTCACCTCGTTGCTGCGCCTGATGGCCGAGTTTGATCAGCGACGCCGCGTCGGCCTCTTCGCTCGCCTTGCGCCACCAGGGATCCGCTTCGGACGTCCGGCCGGTGTCGCACAGCACCGCGCCGAGCGTGATCATGCCTTCGACGTTGCCCGCCTCGGCGGCCTCGCCCGCCCAGTATTCGGCTTCCTCGAGATCGCCACTGCGGTGCCTTGACCGCGCGAGTTCCGCCATCGCCTCGACGCGGCCTTCGGCGGCGGCCCGGCGCCACCAGTCCTCCGCCGCCTCCCGATCCCCACGGCGCGCACAGAGATTTCCCAGATGCGACATGGCCTGCGAATCACCGGCGGTCGCGGCTTCGCGGTACCAGCGTTCGGCCTGTTCCGGTACGCCGCGCTCGTTCAGGAGATGCGCCAGGTTGCCCATCGCGACCCTGTCCCCGCCCTCGGCGGCCTTGCGGAACCACGTCTCGGCCCCGTCGAGATCACCACGCTCCAGCGCGGTGGATCCCATCCGTGCCATGGCGATCACGTGCCCGCGTTCCGCGGCCTTCCGGTTCAGATAGTCGTCGACCCGGGTGTTCCACTTACGTTTTTCGGCGCCCACAAGCCCGCTCCTTCCGGCAGCGTCCCTGGGGTAGTCGCTGCTCAAGGCCCCGATGTGACAACAACTACCGGGTGTCATCGCCGTGTCGCGCCCGGTTTCCCCGCGCCGCGCGGCGATACTTGGCGCTCCCCATCCCCCGTCGAGAGGAACCGCGCGGTGGCCACGCGTACCAGCCAGATGACCACTGCTCAGCGGTTGCTCCTGCTGATCACCCTCGCCGCCGTCGTGCTCGCGGTGTTCTGGTTCGTGAGCGGCAAGGGCGACGCGCTGCAGCCGAAGCCCGCGAACCCGGCGAGCGCGGCCGACGCGCGCAAGCAGCTGGACGAGCTCACCGTCGCCCCGCGCGGCTCGATGGACGGCTACGACCGCAAGAAGTACCCGCACTGGGACAACCAGGGGAACAACTGCAACACCCGCGAGTTCGTGCTCAAACGCGACGGCAAGGACGTCAAGACCGGTTCCGACTGCGCCCCGACCTCCGGCAGTTGGACGAGCATCTACGACGGCGAGACCTGGACGAAGCCGACCGACGTCGACATCGACCACATGGTGCCGCTCGCGCAAAGCTGGGTCAGCGGCGCGAAATCGTGGACCGACGAGAAGCGGCGCCAGTTCGCGAACGACCTGACCCGGCCGCAGCTGTTCGCCGTCACCGACAACGTCAACCAGGAGAAGAGCGACAAGGCGCCGGACCAGTGGAAGCCGCCGCTCGTCTCGTTCTGGTGCACCTACGCCACCGACTGGATCACCGTGAAGCACTACTACGGCCTCACGATCACGACAGCGGAGAAGAGCGCGCTCAGCGACATGCTCGGTCGTTGCTGATCCGCCCGGTTTCGGGTTGGCTGGGGCCATGGCGACCTTCGTACTGATCCACGGCGGTGGCGGCAGCGCCTGGGACTTCCACCTCCTCGAGGCGGAACTGACCGGGCGTGGGCACGACGTCGTCGCGGTGAACCTGCCGATCGAAGACGAAAAGGCGGGCTTCCCGGAACACGTCGAAGCCGTCGTGAACGCCATCGGCGATCGCGGGGACCTGGTCGTGCTCGGTCATTCCTACGGCGGCTTCACCGCGCCGTTGGTCGCCGAGAAGCTTTCGCCGCGGCTGCTCGTGATGCTGACGCCGATGGTCCCGAAGCCGGGCGAGTCACCGGGGGACTGGTGGGGCAACACGGGTTTCAAGTCCGACGAAAGCCTCAGCGAAGAAGAGCAGTTCTACAACGGCGTCCCCGCGGACATCGTCGCGGAGGCGGGCTCGCACGCCCGGAACCAGGTCAGCGCCGAATGGGGACAGCCGTGGCCGCTGGACAAGTGGCCGGACGTCCCGACGAAGGTGCTCATCGCGCGTGAAGACCGCTTCTTCCCGCCCGAGTTCCAACGCCGGGTCGTCCAGGACAGGCTCGGTTTCGTCCCCGACGAGATCGTCGGGTCGCACTCCGTGCCGTTGAGCCACCCCAAGGAACTGGCGGCCCGCTTGGAGTCCTACCTCACCAGCGATCCAGCCGCATGACCTCTTCCAGCGGCTGACGCGCGGCGGGCTTGAACGTGTCGCCGGTGTAGAACGCCGTCGGGATCAGCGCGGCCTGGTGCACGTTCTCCGGCAGGCCGAGGATCGCCGCGGCCTCCTTCTCGTACGCGAGGTGCAGCGTCGTCCACGCCGTGCCGAGCGTGACCGCCCGCGCCGCGAGCATGTAGCTCCACACCGCCGGCAGCAGGTTCCCCCACAGCCCGGCCTGGTTCCCGGCGGGCAGGTCCGCGCTGTCGGTCTCCAGGCACGGGATGACGTGCACGGGCACTTCGCCCATCTTGTCGGCCAGGTACTCGACGCTGGAGCCGACGCGCTTCTGCACCTTCGAGCGCTGGGGGTCGTCCGCGAACAGCTTTCCCGCCGCCCGAGGGGAATCCAGGTACTCGCGGCACGCCCGCTGGTAGAGCTTCCCGAGCTCGGCCCGCTGCCCGGGATCGGTGATCACCAGCCAGTGCCAGCGCTGGGTGTTCGACCCGCTCGGCGCCTGCAGCGCGACCTGCAGGGCGTGTTTGACCAGTTCGAGAGGCACCGGCCGGGTCAGGTCCAGTCGTTTGCGGACGGTCCGGGTGGTCGTCAGCAGCTCTTCGGGCGTCATCTCAGAAGTATGTCGTTATGATCCGCTGGTGGGGAGGCCGCCGCGCGAACGAGGGATGGGCACTTTGCTCAGGCACGTCCTCGACGTGACCGAAGCCGACGTCTCCGCGTTCTTCGAGGACATCGGGCTGGGGGACTACCGGCCGCGGTTCACGCCGTTCGTCCGCGCGATCGTCGCGCACGGGCCGCTGCCGATCCGCGACCTCGCCGCCGAAGTCGGCGTCACCCATTCCGCGGCCAGCCAGACCATCGCGCAGATGGCGCGTCAGGACCTCGTCTCGCTCCGGCCCGGGACGGACGCCCGGCAAAGGATCGTCTCGCTGACCGAGAAGACACTCGGCCTGATGCCGACGCTCGAAGCGGAATGGGCGGCGACCAGCGCCGCGGCCGCCCAGCTGGAAGCCGAACTGCCGTACCCGCTCAGGGAGGTGCTGGTCGCCGCCGTCGAAGCGCTGGAGCGGAAATCGCTGCGCGAGCGCATCGCCGAGACGGACGCCGCACTCAAGCTGAAGCGTCGGCTCGAGCAAGACTGAACACGGCCCAGACGTACTTGCCGCCCGAGCAGAGCTCGTGTCCCCAGTCGTCGGCCAACGCGTGCACCAGCTGAAGACCGCGGCTGCGCGCCGCCATCGGCGACGGCTCCTTCAGCTTCGGCCGGTTCGTACCGGAGTCGAAGACCCGCAGGGTGAGCCTTCCGTCGGAGTATTCGACTTCGAGCCTGTCCGGCTTCTCTCCGTGCTCGAAGGCGTTCGTGACGAGCTCGGAGGTGGCCAGGAGGACGTCGTCGACTTCCGGCCCGTCGAGGCCGAGGTTCCCGAGAGTCGTCCGCACGGCCTGTCGCGCGACGGCGGGTGCCGTCACATCGACCGGCAGGGGCAGGGAGACCACCGGCAACGAGCCCTCCGATCGCGTCTTGGACATCGTCATGGTTCCGCACCTCCCCTCACGAGAGACTCCCAGATCCGCTGTTCGCCTCCCTGATACCCACAAGGGCCGAGGTCGAATCAGACTCCGTCGGTGAGTTCCGTCTCGGTCAATCCTTCACGCAGTTTCTTGAGCGTGGCGGCCAGCAACCTTGACACCTGCATCTGGGAAACGCCGACCCGGCGCGCGATATCCGACTGGCTCATCCCGGACCCGAACCGCAGCGCGACGATCTTGCGCTCGCGATCGGGCAGCCGTTCCAGCATCGGCCGCAGCGCTTCCCGCAGCTCCGCCTGGCTCAGATTGGCGTCCGCCTCGCCGAAGCGGGTGTGCGCCGAGTTCTCCAGGAGGTTGTCCAGCGAGGCCCCATAGCGGCCTTGGCCTGCCCGGAGGCCCTCGTAGACCTCGTCGATCGGGACGCCGAGATGCGCGGCGATCTCACTGGGTTTCGGCGCGCGCGAGAGCCGGACGGTGAGCTCCTCGCGCACGGCCGAGATGTTCGCGTTCAGCTCCTTGAGCCGCCGCGGCACCCGGACCGACCAGCTGTTGTCACGGAAGTGATGCCGCAGCTCGCCGGAGATGGTGGGGACCGCGAAGGCCAGGAAGTCGCTGCCCTGACCGGGATCGAACCGGTCGACGGCGTGGATCAGCCCGATCGTCGCGATCTGGACCAGATCCTCCATCGACTCGTCCCGGTTGCGGAACTTGCGCGCCAGATTGCGCGCGAGTTCGAGGTGCGCGCGCACCAGCTCGTCCCGCAGCGCCTCGCGCTCGGGGGCGTCCGGGGGCAGCGCGCACATGCGCTCGAACAGGACCGGGACATCCGCGCCGTCTTGCCCGACGGGTTCGGTCACGGCCGGGCCGCCTCGCTCTCCCGGACGAGTTCCACCCTGGACAGGTAGCCGCCGTCGGCCGGGGTGACACTCCGCCGCGCGGACGTCGCGAGCGCGGTGAGCAGCTGCCAGGACAGACCGGTCTCGTCGTCGGGTTCCGGGGAGTCCGAAAGCACCGAGACGGTCACCTCGATCCGCCCGTCCTTCCACGAGAAGACGCAGGTCAGATGGCCGTCGGCGGCCGAGGGGAGCAGCATGGAGCAGGCCTCGTCCACCGCCATCCGGAGGTCTTCGACGGCGTCCAGATCGAAGTCCTGGCGCATCGCGATATCCGCGACGATCGTACGGAGAGTGGGTACCACGTGCGGTACCGCGGCCGTGCGTACCTCGATGAGTTGAGCGCCCTCCCCGCCGGGCGGGGTGTTGTCCACCACGTGTGTTCCTCTCTCGAGCTGCGCTGCCGATCGGTCAGATGCCCTGGGTGTGAGCAAACCAAACCCACGTTTGAGCCGTGCAGGGGGCGGGCATGTAACCGGCGACAAACGATCTCCTTGGAAGGCGGGGACCGACATGGCTGACGTGAGCCGGCTGCCGAACGTGGTGGCGGAAGAGTGGGACTGGCAGCTCCGTGGGTCGTGCCGAGGCGCGGACAGCAGCTTGTTCTTCCACACGGACAACGAACGCGGTTCCGCCCGTGAGCGGCGCGAATCGCGCGCCAAGGCGATCTGCCAGACCTGCCCCGTGCTGGCGCAGTGCCGCAAGCACGCGCTCGCGGTGCAGGAGCCGTACGGCATCTGGGGTGGCCTCGGCGAGATCGAGCGTCGCGAGCTGTTCCTTCGTGAACGCCGCGCCGGGCGCAAGGCCTTGACCGCGCATTGAGCGCGCCCCGGGCACCGGTCGGCGACGCGCACGACGGCGATCGTGGCGCCCCGTCCGTACTGGGTTAGGGTTGGGACTGTCGTTGCGGGGACAGCCACGCCTACCCGCCGAAGAAGAGCGTGCGTCCGTGTCCGGACTGGGCGCGGCCGTCGCTTGAGACCACAGGCGCGTTCCGGCGCTGAGCGTCGGTTCTCACCTGATGAGGAGAATGTGCATGCCCGCAGCGGACCAGAACACCACGCCGCCCGGTTTCAGCATCACGCTGGACGCCGACGCGTCTGAACCGCGTGTGGTGGTCACCGGTGAGCTCGACCTGCTGACGAGCCCGCAGCTTCAGGAGACCCTCGGGGCCCTGATCACGGACAAACCGTCCGGCCGGGTGGTCGCCGACCTGACCGGCGTGACCTTCTTCGACTCCTCGGCGCTGAACGTGGTGCTCCAGGCGCAGCGTCAGGCCGCCGAGAAGGCGGTCGAGCTCGAACTGGTGCCCAGCCCCCAGGTGAGCCGCGTGATCGAGCTCACCGGCGTCGCCGAGCACCTCAGCGTGTCGGAGGAGCCCCCCGCCTGATCCCCCGCTACGGTCGTGGGCTCGTGATCCGCGACACCTGGGGGCAGCTGCAAGATGATGGGGCGGACGCATGCCCTGACGGGGTGGTGCGCGGGCCTCGCGCTCGCGCCCGCCGTCGGAGCGGGCACGGTGCACCAAGCGGTCGTCTTCGCCGCGACCACGGCGGGTTTCGCACTCCTTCCCGACCTCGACCATCCGGGCGCTCGCGCGTCGAAGCTGCTCGGCTGGTTCACCGGCGCGATCTCATGGCTGCTTCGCCGCGTTTCGGCGGGGCTCTACGCGCTGACCAAGGGGCCTCGGGACGAGAAGGTCACCGGTAAGCACCGCCATCTCTCGCACACCGTCCTGTTCGCCGTCGGCCTCGGTTTCCTGACCTCGTGGGGGACCACCGAGGGCGGGCCTTGGGCCGTGTTCGGCGTCGTCGTGCTCGGCCTGCTGCTCGCGGAAGGCGCGCTCGGCGACTGGCTCCTGCCGGTCAGCGGCGCCGCCGTCGGCTGGTGGGTGTGGACCGCCCCGCCGGACAAGGCGGCGCAGCTCGCGGAGATCTCCGGCTGGCTCGGCATCGCCGTCGCGGCCGGGTGTTTCGTGCACTGCCTCGGCGACGCGCTGACCGAATCCGGCTGCCCGTTCCTGTTCCCGATCCCGATCGCGGGCGAGACCTGGTACGAGATCCGGCCGCCGAAACCGCTGCGGTTCCGCACCGGCAAGAAGGTGGAGAACCGGCTGATCTTCCCGGTGTTCGCGGTCGCCGCGGTGGTGCTGATCCCGGGTGTCTGGGAGTACCTCTTCACCACGGTCCAAGGGCTGCTCACCCCGGGCGGGACGCAGACCGCGGTCCAGTGAGGAATGCCCTCGTCGCCGTCGGCGTTGAATCGGAACGCCGGACCCGGTTGAGGAGGGGGAACAGTGGACAAGCCCGTGCTGCGCGCCGACGCGCGCCGCAACCGAGCGAAGGTGCTCGCGGCCGCCGAAGAGGCCTTCGCCGTCGACGGCCTCGCCGTCCCCCTCGACGAGATCGCCCGCATGGCCGGTGTCGGCGCGGGCACCGTCTACCGGCATTTCCCCAGTAAGGAAGCGCTCTTCCAGGCCGTCGTCGTGGACCGTCTCGAACAGTTCGCGCGGGAAGCCCGCGAGTTGCTGACCGCCGAAGACCCCGGCGAAGCATTCTTCGACTTCTTCAGACGCGTCGTCCAGCAGGCGTCCCGGAACCGGGCCCTCTGCGACGCGCTCGCCGAGACGACCGGGCTGGGTTTCAAGGCGAGCGCGGGCGACGAATTCCGCTCGGCGACGCAGGCGCTGCTGACCAGGGCACAGGCCGCGGGCGCGGTGCGTGAGGACATCGACGGCGACGACCTGCGCGCCCTGATCGCCGGGTGTCTCGCCGCCGAACGGTACTCACTCGAAGAGCGGCATCTCGTGCGGATCATTGTCGACGGTTTGCGCACGCTACGTAACAAAACGTAAGATCAACGCGAGTAGTCCCCGTACCTGCGCTTCGCATGGCGAGGGGGTGCCGGATGTCGAGTCAGGGTTCCGTCACGGTCGCGGCCATCGCGGGTCTCGCGACCGGACTGCTCGTCGCCGCGCTCCTGGTCGCCAGCCGTGAGCCCCAGCCCCGCGTCTACGAAGTCGGCACGACCCCGTCCCCGACCTCGACGTCCCGTTCGGTCGGGCCGGTCACGGTGACCGTGCCGGGGAGCGCCCCGGAGCCGCTCGTCATCACGCGGACCAGCACGCCGGCGCCGCGCACGGTGACCAGGACCGTGACGCCCTCGCCCACCTCGACGGCGCTGCCGCCTTCGACCACCACCGGGTTCCGAAGCGACTGAGGACCGTGAAGGCCGCCCCCGATGAACGGCCTCCACGGTCATCCCCTGTGGCTAGCCGACGTCGCGACGCCGCCAGCCCATGAGCCCGGCCACGAGCGCGACCACGGCGACCCCGGTCAGCCAGACCAGCGGTGTCGCGGTGAACTCCGCGGCGGGCAGCTTCGGAACGTGCGAGAACGGTGAGGCGTCCACGATCGCCTGCGGCAGGTTCAGCACCGGGCCGAACAGGCTGAGCAGCAACGCCAGCCCGGCGATCGCCCACGCCGCCGTCGTGAACTTCGGCGCCAGACCGAAGAGGGTCACGGCGAGCCCGGTGATCACCCACACCGCCGGAAGCTGCGCCAGCGACGCGACCACCATGTCGCCGACCGCTTCGCCGACCCCGCCGGACCGCATCCCGTTCGACAGTCCCAAGAGGACACCGCTGACGAGCATCATCAGCGCGGTGCCACCGAACGCGAACACGAGATGGCTCCCCAGCAACCGCATCCTGCCCACGCCCGTCGCGAGCAGCGGCTCGACCCGCACCGCGGTCTCCTCGGCGCGCAGTCGCAACGCGGCCTGCACCCCGTAGAGCGCGACGACCATGGCGAACAGTCCGGTCATCGCCGCCATGAAGGCGTCGACCAGCCCGTCCGTGCCGCCGAGACGCTGGAAGATCTCCTTCGCCTGCTGGCTTTCCCCGACGACGTCGCCGATCCCGCTCGCGACCGAGCCGAACACCGCGGCGCAGACCGCCGTGCCGATCAGCCAGCCGAGCAACGGACCCCGGTGCAGCCGCCACGCCAGCGCGAACGGGCTGCGCAGCGACGCCGCGGCTTCGGCGGGTCCGGGACGCGGCGGGATGATGCCGGTGCCGACGTCGCGCCGCGGGAGGAGCGCGTAACCGATCGCGCCGACGACCACGGTCGCGGCCAGTGGCAGCAAGAACACCCACCAGCGTTCGCCGGCGAACGCCCGGATCTGCTGCGCCCACCCGATCGGCGAAAACCAGGAAACCCAGGTCGCGTCCGAGGTCGAGTCACCGACGGCGCGCAGCAGGAACGCGACCCCGACGGCGGTGGCGCCGATCCCGTTGGCCGTCCGCGAGTACTCGGCCACCTGGACGGCGACCGCGGCGACCGCCGTGAAGACCAGACCGGTCGCCGCGGTGGCGGCGCCGAGCGCGAGCGACCCTTCGACGGGCAGCTTCGCGCCGATCATCAGCCCCGTCTCGACGAGTCCGATGAGGACACTCGCCCCGGCCGACACCAGCACACCCGCGGTCAGCAGGGCGTACCGGCCGACCACCGCGGAGGCCAGCAGTTCCGCGCGGCCCGAGTCCTCCTCGGCCCTGGTGTGGCGGGTGACGGTGAAGACCGCCATCAGCCCGATGACCAGGGCGAGGAAACCGCCGAGCCGCCACGCGGTGAACCCGCCCGCGGTCGAGAGGTCGAAGGCCGGGCCGTAGATCAGCGAAAGGGACGGGTTCGCGCCCATGCCCGCGGTGAGCCCGGCCCGTTCGGCGGCCGTCGGGTACAGGGTTTCGAACGTGCCCGACGACGTCGAGGGCATGATCCCGAGCAGGACGATCCAGATCGGCAGGACGATCCGGTCCCGCCGCAGCGCCAGCCTGGTCAGCTGCCAGGTGCCGACCAGTCCGTGCGCCGGCCCGGAAACGACGGCCGGGCGCTCCAGCGTCGCGGTCATTTCGCGCTCGCTTCGGTGGTGTAGTGGCGGAGGAACAGTTCCTCCAGCGTCGGCGGCTGGCTGGTCAGGCTGCGGACGCCGACCTGGGTGAGCTGCCGCAGCGCTTCGTCGAGGGAACGGGTTTCGACGTCGAAGCGGACCCGGTTGCCCTCGACCTTGAGGTCGTGGATGTTCTCGAGTTCGGTGAGCCCGTTCGGCGGACCGGCGAGTTCGGCCGAGATCGACGTCCTGGTGAGGTGCCGGAGCTCGGCGAGCGTGCCGGTCTCGACGGTGCGCCCGTTGCGGATGATGCTGACCTTGTCGCAGAGCGCCTCGACCTCGGCCAGGATGTGGCTCGACAGCAGCACCGTGCGGCCCTGCTCGCGCTCCTCCTGGATCGCGTACTGGAAGGTGGCCTCCATCAGCGGGTCGAGGCCGGAGGTCGGTTCGTCGAGGATCAGCAGGTCCACGTGCGAGGCCAGCGCGGCCACGATCGCGACCTTCTGCCGGTTGCCCTTGGAGTAGGTGCGCCCCTTCTTCTTGGGGTCGAGGTCGAAACGTTCGACGAGGTCCTTGCGGCGGCGCTGATCGAGCCCGCCCCGCAGCCGCCCCAGCAGATCGATCACCTCGCCGCCGGAGAGGTTGGGCCAGAGGTTCACGTCGCCGGGGACGTAGGCGAGGCGCCGGTGCAGGCTCGCCGCGTCCTTCCACGGGTCGCCGCCGAGCAGGCGGACGTCGCCCGAGTCCGCGTGGAGCAGACCGAGCAGGACCCGGACGGTGGTCGACTTCCCCGCGCCGTTCGGGCCGAGGAAGCCGTGCACCTCCCCCACGGGTACCCGCAGGTCGAGGCCGTCCAAAGCCTTGGTCCGGCCGAAGGATTTGTGGAGGCCGGAGATGGAGATGGCGTTTTCCATGAAGCTGAAGGTACAGTGATTTCACGAAGTTGTGAAGTTAAGAAAACGTATGGATGGTGTGATCACTCTGGGGGAAGTGAGAGAGGATGTGCCCATGACGACGACGCCTGAGAGTGCTTCGAGCACGCAGAGAGACGAGGACGCCGTCCGCCGTTACGTGGAGCACCTGGGCCTCACGCTCTCCCAGATCGGGATGCAGCGGATGCCCGCCAGGGTGTTCGCCGCGTTGATGACCACCGACGCCGGCCGCCTCACCGCGGCCGAGCTGGCCGACCAGCTGTCGGTGAGCCCCGCCGCGATCTCGGGGGCCGTGCGGTACCTGGAGCAGATCGGGCTGGTCGCCAAGGAACGCGAGCCAGGCTCGCGCCGCGACCACTACCGGCTCTTCGACGACCTCTGGTACGCCACCTTCATGAAACGCGACCGCATGATCACCATGTGGCGCGACGCGGCCGATGAGGGCGTTTCGGCGCTGGGGCCGGACACGCCGGCGGGCGAGCGGGTCGCCGAGATGCGCGACTTCCTGAGCTTCATGATCAAGGAGCTCAACGACATGTACGCGAAGTGGCACGAGATGCGGGCCGAAAAGGGCAAGTAGGTCATCGGGCCTCGTGAGTGTTTAGGACGGTTAGAGCTGACCCTGTTTAAGTTACCTACTCGTGACCTGCGGATTCTCGCGCTGCGGGGGCGGGGGGCGACGGTTGCCTGTGCCGCGCCCCCTTGCTCGCCCCCGTGCGCAATCCCTGCGTGGACCTTTCTGCCGCTCGGCTCGGCCGTGTCGGCTACGGTCGCGAGTTGCGGCGTATAGGCCGACGTCTCGGACTCCGGCTAATTCTCGGGTTGCGGGGGGTGAAGTGATTCACCTGACTCGTCGTCGCCAGTGGCGACGACGAGGACGCGGAACGTGTAACCGAGAACTCGCGCATACATTTGAAGTTCGGTTATGTTGCATGCGTAGGTCGGGCTGTGCTCCCAGCGCCAGACAGTTGACGGATGCACGTTCAGCTTGTGACCCACGTCGAGCAGGGACCAGCCCCGAAGCTTCCGAATCCGGCCAAGTTGCGACTGAACCCGGATCACTTCGTGCATGGCGTACGTATCGTCGTTCGTATCGCCCGTACCGGCCACCACGTCGCACACCCTCATATTCTGTTCCTGTTCTGTTTGTTAGCGGGTTACCGGCAAAGACCAAGGGATCCAAGACCAGGGTTATGATCTGACGTCGGAAGCCTTGTGCTTGTCACCCTCGATCGCCGCCGAAACCCTGAAGCAGCGGCAGCCGACCGAACATTGGGCAGCTATCCAGCGAACGCACTTCGAACGCCTCTTGCGCATGCACCGAGAATGTAGATGCAAGGCATGGTTAGACATCTTTGTCATCTTCCGGCCAATCGTTAGTACAAAGAGTTAGCCTCTTGTTGCATTCGCGCGCGAATTCAAGTGCGTTGAAAGCTAAGGCGATAGCGAATTCCCTGGCTGCTTGCGCTTCATGGCGTCGCGCTCCCGCCGTGAAAATGACTTCGGTCAGGCCGTCCGAAAGCATCAATCCCGGTATTGCACGCTGGTAACGCGGGAGGCACTGCGACCACGTCAGGCCGTCCACTGCGACCTCAAAACGGTCGCCCCGGGACTCATGGCTTGCCGCCTGACTCCAGTACGCTTCAACGCTGCTCACGGCACCCGTCCTGCTTCCCACTCGCGAAGCATCCGGGCAGCGTCCGCCCAGTCTTCGAGGGTCATGTCCGCGATCATCGTGGCGTGCTTGCGGTTCTCTATGTCTATCTCGCCGCCTAGCCGATGGCCGCGATTATCGAACATGAAGCACAGTGGGCCATCGGTCGCAGGACTCGCTTGGGTCATCCTGTCCGCCCTCCTAAAGAGTTATCGATCGAGCCGTACTTGCGTCTACGAAACAGCAGGTCAGCGCGACAAGACACCCCGTAGTACCGTGATCTTGTGGGACACTATGTCCCTGTTCAACCGGTACGTCCCGCACGAGCGGGCGTGGCACTACGGTCCATGCCCACAGGCGAGAGGAGACAGTCAACCATGCCATCAGCCCTGCGAAGTCTGCGACAAGAGCAACGAGAAGTGGTCGCCGCTCAACGTGCCGACCACAAAACTTGGGTTGAAATCGCGGCCCTGTTTTGCAGCCGCTATGGCGTTAACCTTCGCGCGGCAATGCGCATGGTTCATGATTGGAGTCAACGCGATGCGGCCGATCGATGGAACGCCCGCTGGCCCGCCGACCCAAAGACTTTCAAGAATTTTTCATACTGGGAACTATGGCCCGGCCCAACCGGCCATGCACCCTCACTTGACGTTCTAGGACGTCTCGCGGAACTGTATGAATGCAGCGTATCCGATCTGCTCGACGATTGCGCCAACTTTCGCTCAAATGACTCTGCTTATAAAAACAATGCGAATAGACTAGTTCGCCTGCCAGGGATCCCAAAGAAAGATGTTCCATCGTCTGGCAAAGATGAAGCACACGATCTCGGAGAGCTAATATCAACCTTGGAGCTGACTGACGTGAACGAACTGGCGCGCCTCGCGGCCGAATGGTCTAACGCGCTCGGCGAATCATCTAATCGGCGCGCATTATTGCTGAAGCTGAGCGCTGGTCTATCCCTTGCAGCTGCGTCACCCGCCCTGGCAGACGACGCGAACCCGGCTGATTCCACTCTGGAATTGTCTTCGCAAAGGGAGGGAATGACGGGCATTTGGCGCAGTCGGTATACATACCCCAGTACCGGTCGCGGCAAGGATTTCGTAGGCGAACACTTTGTTGTTATCCGCCAGCAAGGAAGTAAGCTGGTGGCCCAGAGTCTTCCGCATTCCACTGGTTCCAGCCTGCGAATTGAGCTTATAGTTGACGACTCCGTGGCAACCGGAAGCTGGCGAGAAACTACATCACCGCATGGGTACTACAAGGGAGCGACATATCACGGCGCCTTGCAATTGTTTGTCGACCCGAGTGCGCGACGTATGCATGGCATGTGGCTTGGGTTCGGCCGTGAGTTCGTCATCAATAGCGGTCAGTGGTTGCTAAGCCTGGAAAGCTCTTCCATAGGGAAGAACGCTCAGCGTGAATATCACAACAAGAAGTAGCGTTATGACAACTAGGATATCAGGGCCACTATCGACGTTCCGGCTTTGAAGCGGTCATGGTCGATAAGGTCCATCAATCCGTACATCATCTTTGCCTCGTAAATCCAGTCTAACTTAAGGCCGAAGCGCGACTCGAAGTCTGCAATGAAAAGTCTTAGCACCTGATCTGCTTTGGCGTACCCGCCGAAGTGGTACCCCAGTTCAATTGACCATCCGTCATCACTGTGTCCGAATGCCTGCTCTTGAAGTTCGCGAACATTGTCCACCAGGAATCCCGCACCCTTAAGTACTGCAAACCCCTTGGCGTGCTGATCTCGGCGCAGTGCGCTGGCGATGCCTGCCAACGTGCCGCCCGTGCCGCACGCACAGCATATAACGTCAAAATCGACCGTTATTTCTTCAATCAACTCTGCGCAGCCAGGTAAGGCGAGAGCATTACTTCCGCCCTCTGGCATCAGGTAGAACCGTCCGAACTCGGTACCCAGGCGTTCGATTACGTCGGAATCATCTTTATGTCGGTAGGTTTCGCGATCCATGTACGTCAGTGTCATTCCACAATCGACGGCGTACTCTAGTGAGGGATTGAGCGGATTGTGCTCTTCGCCTCTTATGACACCAATAGTTTCGAACCCAAAGTGCTTGCCTGCCGCCGCCACGGCGCGAACATTATTCGAGTAGGCACCACCGAAGGTCAAGAGACTAGAGTGGCCATCCTTCGTTGCTGCATTCAGATTGTATTTCAACTTGCGCCACTTGTTGCCCGGAAACTCCGGGTGAATAAGGTCATCGCGCTTGAGGTAAAGGCGAATTCCTTTGGCGTCCAAACGACCGTCGCGGACCTCAGTAAGGGGCGACGGTAGCCGCAAGTTCAAGCCGGTCATAAAGGCACATGCTATGGGATCCTTGCCGCCATGCCAGTGCGTAGACGGCCTGACGATCCGACCCGTGATCCGGCCCACCCCCACGACGACCGTAACGCACGGTGACAAGAATCATCGTCATGATCACTCGAATGATCTATTGCGGATCAGATTTGATCATGGGAATACTGGAAGGTCCTAGGTTGCGTCGGCGAGTTGCCCGCGAGAGGACTGGAAGGAGCGTAGCAGGGTGGCCGGGCTAGCGCGACCGGGCGTCACTTTGGTTGATCGGCTGGAATAGCTCCAGAGTAGAGATCCCAGTGACGCGCAGCGTCCGATCTTGCCCACGTGCACGATGGTACCCGCGCATTGTCGGGGTTCCCGTTGCCGGATGATCTCTCCGCGCTGCTGAACATGTCCCGCCGAACGGTGTTGTGCTGACCGATGTCCACGTCTGATGTGCGTGTGTTCCGGTCATCTGCCGTGGTCGGCTGATCCCCTTTTGTGCCAAGCGAAACAGCTATCCCGCTGTTGTCGGCTTGCTGTACCCGCGCGCTGTCGTGCGCTGGTTTCGGCGTCGATACGGGCGGGGTCGCGTCGTGGCACCGCCGCGTTCTGGGTGGCTGCTCTGCGACGCCTTAAGAGGAGTTGATGCAGCATGTTCAAGGCAGTTCAGCAGTGGGGCGCATTCGCGCTGGCGGACCCGTGTACGGGTTCACCGCTGGCGCGGTTGGTGTGTGATCCCTCGGCCGAGTTCAACGCGTTCATGTCGTGGTTGTCCTACACCCTGTGGGCTTGGATCACGGTGTGGTGGCCGCTGCTCGTGGTGGGCGCCGTGCTGGCGTTGGTGGCGGGTGCGGTGCTGGCCCAGGTGGTGCGGTTGCGCCGTGAGCGGGAGATGGAGGGAGCGCGGTTTTACGAGATCATCCCGCCGCATCGTCTGCCCGCCGACGGGGCGGTGCCGTTGTGGCGGCTGCTCGCGTCGACGCTGGCCGGGGTGTCGGTGCGGGCGCGGGTCGCGATGGTGTTGTGGGCCGATGATCCGGACGGCCGGATCCGTGCGGGGTTGTGGGTTCCGGGTGGCGGTCCGGCGCGGTCGGTGTCGCGGGCGGTCGAACACGCGTGGCCCGGTTGCGGGCTGACCCCGACAATGGCACCCCGGTTGCCTGCGGGCGCAACGGTCGGCGCAACGGAATTGGTGCCGCGTGAGGGACCGTGGGCGCCGTTGGTCGATCATCTCCACCGCCCGGAACGTGGCGTTGTGGCGGTGGAGGACGAACCGTTGCGCGCCGCTCTGGAAGGGATCTCCGACCACGCGGTGGCGGGTCGTTTCGCGTCGGTTCAGGTCGTGATTTCCCCTTCCCGCGGAAGTCGCCGGCGTGGCCGCGGGACGGGTCGCCGGCGGGGTCTGACCAGCCTGATCGGCGCCGCGCTGCTCGCGGTCGCGCGTGGTGTGGTCGGCGCGGTGGAGCTGATGCTGTCGTCGTCTTCGTCGCACGAGTCACGACGTGACACGCGGTCGTCCGCGCGGCGTGAGGAGGACCCGGTGATGGTGGCGCGGCGGCGGGCGCGGGAGGCCAAGCAGAAGGCCGGGCCGCACCTTCGTGCGACGGTGCGGTTGGTCGTCGCGGGCACGGACACGAGTGGGGATGCGCGGCGTGCGTCGGGCGGGCTGGCCGATGTGCTGGCGGCGCTGGCGACTGATGAACACGACACCGCGCGGCTTCGGGTGTGGCGTCCGGCGGGCAAGGTGGCGCGGTACGCGCACGGGCGTGGTTTCGTCGCGAGCGTGCGTGAGCTGGCGTCGGTGTGGCACCTGCCGCACCAGCCCGGGAGCCATGGCTTGCCCCACCCGGAGGCGCCGTTGCGGAAGGCCGACCGGGCCTTGCCCCGGCTCGACGGCGACCGCTACCGGCGCCGTCCCGGACGGGGTGGGTTCGACGGGTTCGGCGGTGATCGCGATGCGGCCTGAGGCCACCCTCCACGAGGGCAGTGGGACCGGTCGGCGCGGGCTGCTCGTGTCGCCGTGGGACGACCCGCGCCGCCAGTCACCGAAGCTGCTCGGTGCGACCACCACCGGGGTATCCGAACTGGTCGGCGTGAGCGTCGCGGATGCCCGGCATCATCTTCACGTGCAAGGCGTGACCGGGGCGGGTAAGTCCACCTGGCTTGCCCATCACGTCCTCGGTGAGGCCGAAGCGGGACGCGGGGTGGTGCTGCTCGATCCGCAAGGTGACCTCGCCGCGAACGTGATCGACCGGTTGCCCGCCGACTGCGGGGATCGGCTGGTGATCCTCGACCCGGACGAACGCGACGCCCCCGCCGCGTTCAACGTCCTCGACGCCCCCGACCCCGCGCAACGGGAACTGGTGGCGGACGGGGTGGTGTCGGTGTTCCGGCGTCTCTACGCCGCGTCGTGGGGACCGCGCATGGACGACCTAATGCGCGCCGCCTGCCTGACACTGATCCGGCGTGAGGGTTCGACGCTGGCCGATATCCCGCCATTGCTGCATCACGCGCCGTTCCGGCGTGCGGTGCTGGCGGAGGTCGGCGAGCCGGACGGGCTGGAAGGGTTCTGGGCCGCGTTCGATGAGGCCACCCCGGCGCAGCGTGCTCAGTTGTGCGCGCCCGTCGTGTCCCGTCTGCGCGGGGTGCTGACGCGACGGTTCGCCCGCACTCTGCTCGGCGCTCCACGGTCGAGTTTCACGCTGTCCGATGTGCTCGACGGCGGCGTCCTGATTGCCCGGTTGCCGAAAGGGAACATCGGTGAGGATGCGTCGCGGTTGGTGGGGTCGCTGCTGATCGCGGGCCTGTGGCAGGAGATCACCCGCCGCGCTGTCCGGCCGCCTGAGCGGCGGCCGGACGCGACGGTCGTGGTGGACGAGTGTCACAACTTCCTGCACCTCCCGATCGGCGTGGAAGACGCGCTAGCTGAGGCACGGGGCTACCGGGTGTCGCTGGTGCTGGCACACCAGCACCAGGCACAGCTGGTGCCGGATGTGCGGGAAGGGATCGACGCCAACGCCCGCACCAAGGTGTACTTCACCGTGTCGCCGGACGACGCCCGCCGCCTGGTGCGGCACGTCGCCCCCGATATCGACGAACACGGCCTTCGGCGGCGCCCCGCGTTCCAGATCGTCGCCCGCGCCGTGGCGGGCGGCCGGGACACCCCGGCGTGCACGTTAGACACGCTCCCGATGCCACCCGCCCCGCCCGGCCGTGGCGAGCTGGTGCGGCGTGCGGCGCGGGCACGGACCGGGCTGTCACACCGGCAGCGGGACGGCAGCACCTCGGCCCGCAGGCTCGACACCACGCCCGCCTCCAGCGGCGCGGCGCAGGCCCTGCGGCAGCACTGGAACAGCGATCACGACAACGCTTTCGGCGACAGCAACTAAGCAGGCAACTCGGTGGGCAATTCGGTGGGCCTCTTATGAGTTGCCTGCCGAGTTGCCGCCCGAGGCGCCTTAAAACCCCTGCGCACGTCCACAGTGGAGTACCCATGCCCGCGCCCCTACTTCCTAGGAACACCAACCCCCAACCCCCGAGGGTGCAACTACAGCCCACCAGTACCGGTGAGGCTCTGGCCCGCTCACGCGGGCTCACCGACCGGGATCTGTCTCTGATCGGCTACCTCGATCGGCACCGTGTGCTGACCGCACTTCAGATCACCCGGCTGCTGTTCGGCTCGCCGCACCACGCCCGGCACCGGCTGGCCGCGCTGTATCACCGTGGCGTGCTCGCGCGGTTCCGGCGCGAAGTCTGGCCCGGCTCCCAGCCGTGGCGCTACACCCTCGGGCACGTCGGCGCGGCGGTACATGCCGCAGCGACCGACGCGCCGCTACCGAAGCCGTCGGCGGTCACGGAGAAGGTTCTCCGGCTGGCGCACTCGCCACACACCGAACACCTGCTCGGCGTGAACGAGTTCTTCACTGTGCTTGCCGGGCACGCCCGCACCCGTCCCGGCTGCCAGCTACGTACGTGGACGCCCGAAGCGGTCACCGCTGACGCGTGCGGCGGCATCGTCCGCCCGGACGGCTACGGCGAATACAGCGACCCGCACGGAACCATCGGGTTCTTCTACGAACACGACACCGGAACCGAAACCCTCGACACCCTCACCGACAAGATCACCAGATACGCCGAACTCGCCCGCTCCGGAATCCGTCGACCAGTACTATTCGGACTTCCCAGCACCGCCCGCGAACGCAACCTTCACGACGCGTGGGCGCGCCGCTGGCCGACCGGGCCACCCGTCACCGTGGCAACCACCGCAACCGGCGATACAGCGGTCGCGACAGACCCGGTATGGCTGCCCGCAGGCAGCCACCAACGCCGTCCCTTGACCCGACTCACGACGTCCGCACGCCGCCACTCGCCGCGCCGGGAGGCGGCATGAAACCTCACACCCACAACCACGAGAACACGACCGGCACGGGCGGGTTGTCAGCGGCGCGGCTGGCTGCGATGGCCGACGCGCTGACCGTCCCGGACGGCGGGTTCACCGTCGATCCCGCGACCGGTGACGCCGCCCGCAGCGGCTACGCCGTCGCCGTGCACCCCGAGTGCGAACACATCTGCGACGGCCGTGTGACCGCCGATGATCTCGCCGACTACCTCACCCGTACCCGGCACGTCCTCGCGCTGCCGGGGCGGGTGTTCGGCGGATGGTGCGACCCCGGCACACGGCGGGTGTACCTCGACGTGTCCGCCGTCGTCGCCACGCTGCACGCCGCACTGGAACTCGGCCGCGCTGCCGGGCAGTGCGCCGTGTTCGACCTCGACGCCGCAACGTCGATACCCGTACCTCCCGCACCCATCCCCGTCACAGGAAAGGAGTCGCCAGACGACACCACGACGCACCCGCCGATTCCCGCACCGCGCAACGAAAGGAGGAAGCGGACATGCCCACCCGGCCACAACCGCCCCCGCGCCGATCGCCGAACGCACGCCGCCACCTCACCGCCGTCCCAACCCCGCACGACAAGCCCGCCAGGAAGGAAACCTACGCTGAACAGCAAGCCCGCCTCGACAACGAAGCCCTCGACAGGTGGGCGGTCATAGTCGCCGACCTGGCACCGCTCACCGATGACCAGATCACCTCACTCGCGGTGATCCTCAACCGCATCGACAAACGACGCCGCGCCACCCAACAAACCGACAGGAAACGCGCGGCCTGACACACCGACGACCGAGGACACACCCACCCCGCTTTGTCCGGGGTGTGGTGTGGCCTCGGTCGTCGCCCTATCTGACACAGCATCACCATACAAACATTGGCACTACATTCCGATAGACCTAACCGGGAACGGAGTCGCGCCCATTTGATCGCCCGCGTTTACAGTCACGCGAGTACCCGTGTAATTGGGGCCGGAGTAAATGATGATCCAACTCGACCGCTTATTCCAGATCGACATGATGTTCGGCGCGTCGCCCGTGGAATAGCTATACGGGTGGAAGCCGCCCCGCCACGTTGTGCTAGTCCACCCGCAGGCAACATTATTATAAGGAATGCACTGTCCTTGACTTTCAACTCCAGCTTCCGCCGTGGTGGTGACAATTCCAAGTGCGACAACAGACGTTGCCCCAACGGTCGCCAATGCTCGCAATATTCGCACAGTCTCCCCCTTAAGAAGTGTTCCCTAGATGTCGATTTCATATTCGAGACTAGCTCAGGTTCTCACGTTAGCAATACTCCAATCGAATGATCCACATGTGCTCTCACCAGCAGAACCACTCGGAGTTAGGCTGGGTGCGCAGTGTCGAGCGCCCCCTCTGCGCCCGAAGATGCAAGACTGTTATACTACGCAAGGTAAGCTGCTTACCAATCTCTACATTGGGGATGGGTTCACCGCGCGGATAAGTGAAAGAATAAAATGGTCATGCGAGTGAAGCAAAAGGTGGTTGTCGGTACAGTCGTAGCAATTTTGACTGCTTGGGTGATCGCAATTACGATCGTCATAGCCTTGCAGCCCGACGTGGGTGTAGAATCGCCGGAAAAGTTACGAGAACAGCTATCGAACGCCTTAAACTCCCGCGACAGTAAGGCTTTGGAATCCTTGATCGCCTACCCGCCCGGCGACGCCGACGACTTCGCTGAAAGCTACATGAAAAAACTCGACGACGTTGCGGCGAAATCAATAACAGTTAGCCTGAAGCCTAACTCGGAAGCCCCTAACAAAGTCGCGATTGCAGGCACGCTCGGAGACGGCGCCGATTTCAGCTATGACGTTTCCTTGGTGCAAGGCCGCGACGGCTGGCGGCTCGAATTGATTCCTCCGCTATAGCACGTAGAATCGCGAAATTGAAGGCGGCCACGGGATCCTCGAAGGGGACGTCGGGAGCCCGTGAACCGCTCGTTGCGATTACGGGCTGTAACTTCGGAGGGCTCACTCTCCACCAGCAACAAGGCGTCGGACGCTGATCACCAGCTACCGTGCCTGCCCTTCCCCTACAGGTGGGCGGTCATAGTCGCCGACCTGCCACCGCTCACCGATGACCAGATCACCTCACTCGCGGTGATCCTCAACCGCATCGACAAACGACGCCGCGCCACCCAAGACACCGAACAGAAACGCGCGGCCTGACACACCGGCGATCGAGGACATACCCACACACGTTGCGAGGTGTGTGGTGTGGCCTCGGTCGTTGCTCTATCAGGCCACGTGCTGGCCGCTCGCGCTGCGCTTGCCGGGCTTGTACGGGTCGATCCTCACTCGCTTCGGGTCGAACTGGCGTTGTCCGGTCTTGGCGGCGGGATAGAGATACAGGGTGTCCCGCCCCAGCGCGTCCGCCAGCATGGCGGCGCGTTCGGCGACCTCGGCGCCGTCCCATTGTTCGGCCGCGTCGTCACGGCTCATCGCTTCCGTGGGGCCTTCCGGGTTCCCGCCGGTCAAGGCGTCCCGCTCGGCTTCCAACCGTGCGTGCGTGGCCATGAGCGGTTCGTTGGCCGTGTCGTAGGCAGCTTCGGTCATTCGTCCGGCGCCGAGTTTCGCCGCGATGGAGGTCATCAGACGTTCGCACTCGGTGATCTCGGTGTGAATCTCCGCCAGCCGTTCCGAGACACGCGCCCGCGCGGCGCGGATCGCCGCCGCGTGCTTGGCATCGGACAAGCGCGACACCACCAGCGACCGCAACTCGCGATCCACCCGCCGGAAATCCGCGCTGACTTTGCCGCACCCGCCGGAACCTTTCACGCACGCGTACTGCCGCCGCCGCTCACCATCCGGGTAGTTCCCCTTGTGAGGGCGTCCCGTCAAGCCCTTGCCGCACAACCGGCACCGCAAGATCCCCGACCCCACATAGATCCCGAACGGTCGCGCGCCCCGCGTCCGCCCCGCATACAAGCCACGCAGCTTGACGAAGTCCTCCGGGTCCACGATCGGCTCACCCGGCATCGTGCCCACCACCACGCCGTCGTGCTCGATCAGACCGGCATTCACCGGACGCAGCAGCGCCGCACCCACCAGCGACGCCGTCCACCTCTTGCCCGTGGTCGTCATCAACCCTTCGGCGTTCCACTCATCGGCGATCGTGGTCTGAAACACCCCCGCCAGAACCGCCGCCGTGGCATCCCGCAACGCGCGGCGTTCCCGTTCCACCAACGCCAACGGAACAGGCTTACGGGTGTCTTCCCCGTTCTCGTCCATCGCCTCATCCTTGGGAACGGTCCGGTCCAGACCGGGGAACCCGAACGTGCGGCCCTGGTGATGCGGAACCCCACGCTTACGCAACACCTCGAACTGTTTCGAGATCCGCTGTGACGCCTCATCGGAGTTGCGCTGGTTGTGTGCGACCTCCTGCCGTAACTGGTACCGGTCGTTGTAGTCGGTGAGGTCATAACGGCCGTGCGAAGACGCCACCGTGAACGACTCGAACCCCTCAATCAGCTTGAACAGGTCCTCAAGATCCGGCGACTGCCGCCAACCCCGGTCGGTGTTCCACAACACCACCCCGTCACACGCCCGCGCCGCGATCCGCTTCATGATCCGTTCCCACCCCGGACGATGAACCTTCGGGTTCCACGCCGACAGCTTCGGATCCGAGATCTCCTCACCCAGCACGCCGCCCAACCGGTCGATGACCTCCCGGTTGTCGGCGTGCTGGGTCTCGCACTTCTCGATCTTCCGCTTGTGGTTACGAGACAGCCGCGCATACGAGTCCAAGATCGGCTGACGCCCGCCCTGACCTGCACTAACCTGGTGACTGGTAGCCATAGATCAACTGTAGGTAACCTAAACAGGGTTGGCTAGAACCGTCCTAAACACTCACGAGGCCACCGCGACCAGCAGCGTCGCCGCGAGCCGTTCCGCCCACTCGTCCAGCTCCTCCGTGGACGGTTCGCGGTCCTCGAAGGACGCCAGGAACGCGTACTGGAAGCACGCCCCGAGCAGCAGTGACGTCGCCGCGTCCAGATCCGCGTCCTCGCGGATCCTGCCGAGCCGGGCCTCTTTCCGCAGATACTCGGCGACGCGCACGAGCGGGACGTCCGGCCCGCGGTCCCGGCTCAGGACCCGTTCCCGGTGGGTCGCGAGCAACTCCCGTGACGAGAACAGCGACACCGCGATCGGGAAGCTCTCCAGGTAGAACGACAGCGTGATCCGCGCCAGCCGGGCGAGGTTCGCCGCGAGCGGGGTGTCCGACGGCGTCCCAGCGGTGTCCATCAGCTCGTCCAAGGTCGACCCGAGCGCGGGTAGCCGCTCGGTGAGCACGCTCGTGAAGATCTCGGTCTTGTCCTTGAAGTGCTTGTACAGCAACGCCTCGGAGTAGCCCGCCGCCTGCGCGATGGCCTTCGTCGTGGCATGCGCGTAGCCCTGCTCGCGCATCACCTTCGCCGCCGCGGCGACGATCTCCTCGCGGCTTCCCATGTTCACTCCTGAGGGCTTCTCAGCGTTCGCTCGACAAGTGGTTAGTGAACACTCACCATAGTGGGTGAGTGTTCACTAACCCAGGAAGGCGTGACCATGAAGCTCACTGTTCTCGGTGCCACGGGCGGGGTCGGTTCCGAAGTCGTCAAGCAGGCGCTGGCCGCCGGCCACCACGTCACCGCGGTCGTCCGCGACCCGTCCCGGCTGGACGTCGAAGGCGACCTGCTGGAAGTGGTCGTCGCGCAGCTGTCCGAGCACGGCGCGCTGACCGAGGCGGTGTCCGGGCGCGACGCGGTGATCTCCGCCCTCGGCGCCCGCGACCGCAACCCGACGACCATCGTCACCGACGGGGCCCGCGCCGCCGTCGCCGCGCTCGGCTCGGCGGGTGTCCGGCGGCTGCTGCTGGTGAGCGCCAGCGGCCCGTTCGTCGACGGCGACACCTTCTTCACCAGGAACGTCGTCAAGCCGATCCTGGGCAGGATCCTCCGGCACGCGTTCACGGACATGATCGCCGCCGAGCGGATCGTGCGCGCGAGCGACCTCGACTGGACGATCGTGCGTCCGCCGCGTCTGCTGAACGGGCCGCACACCGGCGAGATCGCCGCCCGCACCGACGGCAACGTCCGCGGGAGCTACAGCATCAACCGCGCCGACGTCGCCGATTACCTGCTCCGCGCGGCCGCGGACGACTCGCTCGTCCGCCAGACGGTGTCGATCGCCCACGGCTGACCTCCCGCATTTAGTCCTCTCGATGCGGTTGTTGCGTGCGCAACGATCGCGTTCAGAGGACGAAACGCGGCAGTAAGGTCGCGAGGTGATCAGCCGTGCGGTGGTGCTCGCCCCGATCCTGCTCGCGCAAGCCGTCCGGGTGCGCCGTACGACACCAAGGCTGCCGGGTGCCGCGGGGCCGGGCAGCGGCCTGGTGGCGGGCGACGGCGACCCGGTGCGGCTCGCGGTGCTCGGCGAGTCCACCGTGGACGGGGTCGGCGCGGCGACGCACGCCGAGGCGCTGACCGGGCGGCTCGCGGAGGAACTCGCGCGGGACGGCCGCGCGGTCGCCTGGCAGGCACTCGGCCGGACCGGCGCCAACGCCCGCGTGGTGCGCGAGGACCTGCTGCCGCTGCTCGAACCCGCCGACCTCGTCGTGATCGCGCTCGGCGTCAACGACACGATCGAACTGCATTCGGCCACGCGCTACCGGCGTGACCTGCTCGACCTGATCGTCGCACTGCGACGTCGCGTGGGACGGGTCCCGGTGGTACTGGCCGGTGTGCCGCCGATGGGCCGGTTCCCCTCGCTGCCGCGTCCGCTGCGGGACGTCCTCGGCGCGCGGTCGGCCGTCCTCGACGCCGCGGCCGCCCGGCTGGCCTTGCTGCCCGGCGTCGTCCACGTCCCGATGCCCGCCGCGATGCTGGACCCCGCGACCTTCGCCGAGGACCGTTTCCACCCCGGTCCCGAAGGTTATCGGCGCTGGGCCGGGCAACTCGCGGACGTGAGCCGCCGGCTACTCAGCGACACCTTTTCGGGCCAAAAGCGCTGATCAGGTCACTCGCTTGCCACAGATTAAGAAATTTCCATGAAAAAGCTGGCTCTGCGTGTATCTGGTGGCAGCCTCGTTGCGTCCTATGGAGCAGTCGAGGAAATGAGGGACACCCGATGACGACCGAGACCAACACCGCGCCCGTCGACGACGAGGCCACGGCCACCGAAGACCTCGAAGAGACGACCCCGAAGTCGAAGCCGATCACGGCGCCGGTCCCGCCCCGACCCGGCACGAGTCCGGACGGCAACTACGACCCGCACAGCACGAATCCGACGGTGAACTGACTCAACACAGACAGGTGATGTCCGGAGGCCGAGGGGGCCTCCGGGCATTGCCTCCGGGTGCTCCTTCGGGGGAGGGGGACGCCCGGACGCGGGCCCGTTGGGGAGCGGGCCCGGGGGGAGGGAAAAAAGGACCGGCCGGTGCGCAGTCCACACCTACTCGCGCCGGCCGGTGCCTTTGTCCTCCGCCCACGCCGAGGGGGACGACCGAAACTCGACAAAAAAGTTAGTGACTTGATGTATCCCAGAGCCTCTTGCACGCTCCTTCTCCCCGAAGGGCCCGCGATACTGCCAGCGCCGACACGAAGACACGTCCGAAGTGGGGCAGATACGGTGACCGACGTGCAAACGACCGAGGTAGACCCGCCATGGGAAGGACTGACCGGTGCCGACCTGCATGCCGCCTGCATGCGCGCGGCGCGGGCCGGTGACCGCCAGGCGATGGACAGACTTGTGCACGAGCTGACCCCGCTCGTGTGGCATGTCGCGCGCGCGAACGGGCTCGATCGCCTGACCGCCGAGGATGTGGTCCAAACGGTGTGGCTCGCGCTCTTCAGCCAGCTCGAAAAACTTCGTGACCCCAAAGCGCTCGCCGCCTGGTTGATCACCACCACCAGGCGCGAGGCACAGCATCCCTTCGGCCGCCGCGCTCAGCCCGTCCCGCTGACCGACGAGCTGGCCGAAAGCATGGAGAGCACCCATCCGGCCCCCGAAGAGGAAGCCGTCCGCGCCGACCGGGACCGCCGGGTCTGGCGCGCCTTCCTCCGCCTGCCGCACCGCTGTCAGCAGCTCCTTCGGCTGACCGTGCTCGCCGGGCGGGCCGAATACCAACTGGTCGCCGAAGCACTCCGGATGCCGCGCGGAAGTGTCGGCCCGACCAGGGGCCGTTGCCTCGAATCGATGCGCGACCTGCTGGCCCACGAAGGGGGAAGCCGATGAACGACCTCGGGGCGCCGGGGGAGATGACCTCCCCGGGCGATGAGGAGTTGCTCGCCGATATCGGGCGCTTCATGGACGAACTGGACCCGCCGCCGGGAGACCTGGTGCAGCGGGTTCAATTCGCGCTCGCGCTCGAAAACCTCGACGTCGAGGTCGCCCGCTGGGAACGGATGGACGCCACGGCGGGCGTTCGCGGCAGCGACACCGGCACGATCACCTTCACCGTCAGCGACCTGACCGTGATGATCAACCTCACCAAGATCGGCAAGAAACACCGGATCGACGGCTGGCTCGTGCCCGCCGGCGAGTACGGAGTGGAGGTTCGCGTCGCCGAGCACGGGACGAGTTCCACCACCGCCGACGAGGGAGGCCGGTTCGTGCTGGACAACGTGCCCCAAGGGACGACCCAGATCGTGGTCCACCTCGGCGACGTGACCTGTCGCCGGACCGTCGTGACCCCGACAGTGGTGCTCTGACCGGACGGCTGTTCCGTTATGCGGCGTGGGTGTGCTCCCATAGTGCGTGTGCCCGCGTCGCTTCCTGCCGTCGATTCCGTAGCCGAGGAGGCGGCCGATCTCCATCGCCGGGCCCGGGCCGCGGCCTCCGATCACGGTCCCGGTGCGGCCATCCGGTTGTTGCAGCGCGGTCTGTCACGCCTGGGACCGGTGGAACCGGACAGGGCCGAGCGGCTGGAGATCCGGGTCCGGATCCTCATCAGTCTCGCCGCCGCGGAAGCGGAGATCACGTCTCAAGAGGACGGCTTGGCCAGGCTGGACGAAGCGGAACGCGTCCGGCTTCTGTTGCCCCAGGGCGATATCCGCCGGGAGCTGAGCTACACCGTCGTGCTGCAGCGTGCCGTCGTGCTGATGCGTGCGGGACGGCTGGAGGAGTCGCTCGCCCTCAACAGCGCGGCCTTGCCGGGACTGGCCGCGAGAGCGGACAAGTACAGCCTGGTGCTGACCAGATCGCTGGTGAACCGGGCCTGGCTGCATCTCGAGATGAGCAACCCGGACGCCGCCTACAAGGATTTGATCGACGCGCTGGACCTCGCCGTCGAGCACGGCCACCGGATGCTCGAAGGGAAGATCCGGCACAACCTGGGTGATCACGCCCAGTTGCTCGGTGACATCCCCGAGGCGCTCCGGCACTACGAGCAGGCCGCCTCGATCTTCGTCACCGACGGACCAGGCTCGCTGCCGCTCGTCCGGCTCGACCAGGCGAAAGCCCTGCTCACCGCCGGGCTCGCCGAGGAGGCCGCGCGGCATCTCGATGAGGCCCTGCCGGAGTTGCGGCGCAACGGATCGGTCCAGCACGAGGCGGAGGCGGAGGTCGCCAGGGCGGGGGCCGCCATCCTCGAGCACGACTACGCGCTGGCGAAGAAGCTCGCGACGTCCGCGCGGCGGAGCTTCCTGCGGCGTGGCAAAGGACATTGGGCGGAGATCGCCGAACTGACCAGGCTCCGCGCGGACGCGGTGAAGGTCTTGGCGGACCGGGAGAAGAAACCGCCCGCGAAACTGCCGGAGCGGCTGGCCGAGCTCGCCATCCGGTTGGCGGGCCTGGGGCTGCGCGACGAAGCGGGCGCGGCCCGGATGTTCGCGGTGCGGCTGCTGATCCGTCGCGGGGAGACGGCCGCCGCCCAGACGCTGCTGGCGCAGGTGCCGAAACCGCGGCAGACCACGCCGATCGACCACCGGATGCAGCTGCGGTTGTGCCGGGCCGAACTCGCGGTGGCGTCCCATCGGCCGCGTTCGGCGCTCGCCCAGGCGCGGGCCGGGCTGGCGGAACTCGGGCAGATCCGCGACCGCATGGGCGGGCTCGACCTCGTCTGCGGGACGGCGGCGCACGGCGAAGAGCTGGGCAAACTCGCGCTGACGCTGGTGCTCAAGAAGGCGAGGCGCAGCGGCGCCGGCGCGAAGAGCCTGTTCGCGTGGCTGGAACGCACGCGCGCGCAGGTGTACCGCTACGAGCCGCTCCCGGTCATCGAGGATCCCGCGCTCGCCCGGCACATCAACGAAATGCGGCACGTGCAGGGGACGATCCAGGCGCGGCGGCTGTCCGGTGAACCGGTCGGGCAGCTCGAGGAGCGCTACGACCGTTTGCAGCGGGAGGCGACACGGCTCGGGTGGTACACCAGCCAATGGGGTCGCCCGAGGCCCGTCTCGGCACCCGAAGAGGTGGTCGAGCGGCTCGGCGATCGCGTGCTGGTCAGCCTGATGGGGTATCGCGACACCTTGTACGCGGTGGTCGTCGACCGCGGCCGGTTCCGGCTCCTGAAGCTGGGGCCGCTCGGGGAGATCGTCGAGACCGCGCGGCAGTTGCACGCGGACCTCGACGCGCTGGCGCCGGACAACCTGCCCGCGCCGCTGGTCGAGGTCGTCACCGGTTCCGCGCGGCGCCGGGCGGACAAATTGGACCGGCTGATCTCCGCGTCGCTGGCGAAGACGCTGGAGAACCGTGAGCTGATCATCGTGCCGATCGGTTCGCTGTACGCGTTGCCTTGGGGCGCTTTGCCTTCACTGCACGGACATCCGGTGTCGATCGCGCCGTCGGCGACCGCCTGGGTGACCGCGTCCGGGCGGCGGAACTCCGGTCCGGTGCTGCTCGCCGGCGGGCCGGGGGTGCCGGGTTCGGTCGGTGAGGTGCGGAACCTTCGGGCCGTGTACCCGCAGGCCCGGCTCGTCGACGGGAAGGACGCGACCAGCGACGCCGTCCTGTCCGCTTTGGACGGTTCCGGCATGGCGCACCTGGTCGCGCACGGCGCGCACGAACCGGCGAACGCGTTGTTCTCGCGGCTGGAACTGGTCGACGGCCCGTTGTACGCGCACGAAACCGCCCGGCTCGCGAAGCCGCCGGAGCGGGTGGTGCTGGCCGCGTGCGAACTCGCGATGAGTCACATCCGGCCCGGCGAGGAGGCGCTCGGTTTCGCCGGGACGTTGCTCGCCAGCGGTTCGCGGACGGTCATCGGCGCGATCGCGCGGGTCGGCGACAAGGCGGCCGCGGCCGCGATGGCCGATCTGCACCGGCGGCTGGCGTTGGGGACCGCGCCCGCTCTGGCGCTCGCGGAGGCGACGGCGGCCGATCCGCTGCGGCGCCCTTTCCTGTGCCTGGGCGCGGGCTGAGGTTCTCTCTCGCTTATGGGGCGAAGGCGTCCTACACCGCGTCTCATGCGGCGAAAGCTCCCTTCGCCGCGTCCAATGTGGCTATGGCGTCCTTCGCCTACCCACAGGAGTTGTCCACAAGCATCGTCGTCTGTGGACAACTCCGCCGATCGCCCGTTCCCGTCGCCCTCCGCCGGTAGACTGGACTCGGGGTCGCCCCCCTTGGGAAGGGCGGGGGGTGGGGTCAGGCGCGTTCGGCGTGTTTCACCAGGCGGGTGGCCAGGATCGAGATCACGGCGCGCAGGGCTGTGCGGATGCCGGCGCCGGTGCCGGGCAGCGGTTCGGTGAACCGGCCGGTCCATCGCAGATCCGTGCCGCCGGAAGCGTTCGGCGTGAACGAGACTTCGGCGCGATAGTCCTTCAGCAGCGCGAGACCCGCGAAGCCGTAGACATGCTTTCGGTCCTGTTCGTACTCCAGGGTCTCTTCGTGGAGATACACCGGCCACAGGCCGACGGCCCGCACGGCGCCGACGCCGTCCGCGCCCGGTTCCCGCGCCCAGCGCGAGTGGAACACCACCGGCTTCGCCCATTCCGACCACCGGGAACCGTCGGCCTCCAGCGCGAACAGCGAAGCGGGCGAGGCGCTGCTCGTCCGGTTGACCTCGAAGGAGTACGTCTTGCCCATGTGGCGACGATAACCGCTCCGAACGCCACGGATAAGTAAAGATAGGGGCGTGAGCACGCCGCGCCGCGAGATCGCCGCACCACATTGGCTGGTGCAGCTGCTCCGCAGCACACCGGTTCCCATTCCGTGGAACATGGTCACCCGCGCCGTCCTCGCCCTCGCCGTCCCACTCGCCGTCGGCTACGCGTTGGGCGACATCGGAGTCGGCGCGCTCGTCTCCACCGGCGCCCTGCCGACCGTCCTTTCCGAATCCGCCGGCCCGTACCGCTACCGCGCCCGGCGGCTCGGCGGAGCCACCGCGGCGGCCGGTCTCGGCTACTTCGCCGGACTGATCACCGGCGGCATCCCCGCCGCGTCCATCCCGGTCGTCGTCGGGGTCGCGGCGGTGTCCGCGCTGATCAGCGCGGCGGGCAGCAACGCGTCGGTCGCCGGACTGCAGATGTTCGTCTTCTGCGTGCTCGGCACCGGCCAGCACGTCACCGGCCTGCGCGTCGAAGTCCTCCTCGGCTATTTCTGCGTCGGCGCCGCCTGGAGCCTGCTGATCGCGCTCGCCACCTGGACCTTCCGCGCCACCAGCCCCGAACGCGGCGCCGTCGCGCACGTCTACGTCGAACTCGCCGCGATGCTCTCCGCGACCGACGAGGCCACCTCCCGCGTCGCGCGGCACCAGCTCACGACCGCGATGAACACCGCGTACGACCGGCTGCTCACCGCCCGCTCCTGGTTGTCCGGCCGCGACGCCACCTACCGCCAGCTGCTCAACCTGCTCTCGGCCAGCACCCCCGCCGTCGAGGCGTCGGTCGCGATGGTCAACGCCGGCCGCCACGCCCCGGACGACGTGATCGACCACTTCATCGCGACCTCGGCCGCCGTCCTCGCGAACCAGGAACTGCCCGAGCCGCCCGAAGCGCCCGAAGACGCCGACCCGGTCCTCGCCGCCCTCTACGCCGGGCTCGCCCGGATAGGCAAGGGCGACAACCGGAAACGGCGCGAGGTCCAGCCCTGGCACAAACGCCTTCGCGGCTGGGCGGCTTCGCTCGTTTCCGGCCCGCTCACCTGGTTCGCCGCGCTCCGCCTCACGTTGTGCGTCGCGATCGCCGAAGTCGTCGCGCTGCTCGTCCCGTTCGAACGGTCCTACTGGATCACGCTCACCGTCGGCATCGTCCTCAAACCGGACTTCGGCTCGGTCTTCGGCCGCGCCGTGCTGCGCGGCATCGGCACGGTGATCGGCGTCGGCATCGGCGCGGCCGTGCTCGCCGCGGGCGGCGAAGGCTGGCTGCTGGTCCTGCTGATCGCCGTCTTCGCGGGCGGCGTCGCGGTCGGCAAGGTGCGTAACTACGGCATCCTCAGCGCCTTCGTGACGCCGCTGATCATCCTGCAGATGGACCTCGCCAGCACCGGAAGCTGGAACATCGTGCTCGCGAGGCTCGTCGACACCGTGCTCGGCTGCGCGATCGTCCTGATCTTCGGCTACCTGCTCTGGCCGGGCAGCCGACGGCCGCAGGTCGGCGGACGGCTCGCCGACAGCCTCGACAGCCTGGTGAAGTACGTCGACAAAGGACTCGTGCTCGCGCCGTCCGGCGAGGCACGCCTGGAGCGCTCACGCGCCCGCCGCCGCGCCTACCGCGCGCTGGCGGACCTGCGGACCGCGTTCCAGCAGGTCGTCGTCGAACCCTCCGCCGCCGGACGGCAAGCCGTCGCCTGGTGGCCGGTGATCGCCGGGCTCGAACGCGTCGCCGACGCCGTCACCGAGGTCGGCGTCACCCTCGGACGCGGCGCCCCCGCCCCCGACGAAGCCGACGTCGCGCTCCTGACGGCGGCCCTCGCCGAACTCGCGGCCGCCGTCCGTGAGGAACGGGACCCGGCGGAGATGCCGATGCCCGACAACGAACAGCTGTCCGGCGTCGTCGACCAGATCGGCGCCGCCTTCGACGCCGTGCGCGGTCCCGACCTCGTCGAACGCGCGCCGTTGCGGCTGGTCCGGCGCTTCCTGCCGTATCACCGCCGCGCCTGACCTACCCACCCGGACGGGGGATGGGTGAGCATCATCTCGAACTAATGTTCGAGTTTTCACGCATAATCGACGCATGCTCGACACTGGTGACACGCTGCCGCCGGGGCCGCGTCACCTGCACATGGTCCGGCCCAACCAGCCCGTTTGGGTCGATCTCACGCTGGTGTACCCCGTCGGCGCGGTGAAAGCCCGGCTGCCCGACGGCCTGGATCTCACCGCCACCGTCCCCGGACTGCTGGGGATGTGGCGGGCGACGACGACGGGGCATTGGGTCGGTTGGGTCACCTTCCAGCTCGGCCCGGTGGGCCGGGGCGGCACGACGCATTCGCAGTGGGTGCTGGCCGAGGCGCTGCGGCCACGCGAGCACCGGAACACGTGGTCGGGCAGCTTCCCGTCCGAGCGGAGACGATGATCGTCCCGGCCCGTGGACGATGTTGACCGCATGCCAGAACGCGCCGACGATGGCCACGTGTCCGCCATCCTGGAGTCCTCGCCGATCCGTTCGGTGGGTGAAGGTGCCGTCGCGCTCTTCCTGCGCCGTGGACGTTTGGGCTCTCCGCCCGCGTAGCTCCTCATCTCGCGAAGTCGTCCGACGGTGAATCCAGGGAGCCTCCATGTCCATCGAACTGCCCGACCGTGTCCGCCTCCGCCCCGCGACCGTCCCCGACGGCGGGATCCTCGAAGGGCCGCGTCTGCTGCGGCGCTTGCCGGAAGGTGTCGAGGAGCGCCCGTACGAGCTTTTCTCGCTGCGCCCGCTGGGAAGGGTGATCGGCGCCGAGATCGGCGGCGTCGACCTCGCCTGTCCGCTGACACCCGAGCTCCACGCCGAGCTGAACCGCGCACTGCTGGAGTGGAAGGTGCTGTTCTTCCGCGATCAGGACATCACTTCGGCGCACCAGCGCGCGTTCGCCGCCAACTGGGGCGAACTGGAGACGAACCCGTTCATCCCCACGGGCGAGACTAAGGACACCACGCGGTTCGCGCGGTCCGCGACCATGCCCGCGTTCGAGAACATCTGGCACGTGGACGTCACGTTCCGGCCCGCGCCGGCGCTCGGTTCGGTCCTACGGCTGATCGAGGTCCCGCCGGTGGGCGGCGACACGATGTGGGCCGACATGGCCGCCGCCTACGACAACCTGCCCGAAGACGTCCGCGAACGCGTCGACGGGTTGACCGCGGTGCACGACTTCATCCCCGGCTTCGACCGTTTCTCCGATCCGGAACTCTTGCTGCGCCACCAGGACGCGTTCCCGCCGGTCGAGCATCCGGTCGTCCGCACGCATCCGGAGACCGGACGCCGCACCCTCTTCGTGAACCAGGCCTTCACGACGCACATCGTCGGCATCGACCGAGACGAGAGCGACAGGCTCCTGCGGTACCTGTTCAGCCGGGCGCATATCCCGGAGTTCCAGGTGCGCTTCGCCTGGCGGCCGGGTTCGGTGGCCTTCTGGGACAACCGCGCCACCCAGCATTACGCCGTCAACGACTACCACCCGTACACGCGGGTGGCCGAACGCGTCGCCATCGCGGGCGACCGGCCGTTCTGAGCGTCCCCATGACGGGTGATCGTCGAGGCGTGTTCACTCGTACCTGTGTGACGATGTGGCCATGGGCATCAACTTCGATGAATTGAAGAACAAGGCCACCGACGCTCTCCGCGAGCACAACGACAAGATCGAGGGCGGCCTGGACAAGGCGGCCGACTTCGCCAAGTCGAAGTTCTCCGGTCACGACTCCCAGATCGACTCGGGTGTCGAGAAGGCGAAGGGGTTCATCAACAAGTTCGACGACACCCCCGACAACCCCCAGCCCCAGAACCCGCCGCAGGGCCAGTAACCCCCCCAACCTCCCGCATTTCGTCCTCTGAACGCGGTACTTGCACACGTAAGGACCGCATTCAGAGGACGAAACGCGTCAGGAGACCTCGCCGATCGCGATGTCGCCCTCGATGGCCGTGATCCGGCCGCCGCGCTCCCCGAGCGCGATCAGGCCGTCGCGCGCGTCCGGGGCGCTGAGGCTGACCCGCACCCCAGCACGTTCCGCGTCCTTGCTGGCCGCAAACGCTTGCGCACCCTCGTGGCCCGCGTTGACCGTCACCGCGAGACCACCCGTCGACGCCAGCGATCCCCGCGCGGCACCCAGCCGCCCGAGTGCCTCGTCGACGATCGGCAGCAGCGCGTCCCGGTTGCCCTCGGTCATCGCCCGCACCAGCGCCGGACTCGACCCGGCCACCCGCGTGCCGTCCGTATAGGACCCGGCGGCCAGCGACATCGCCAGCGGCCCGCCCTGCGCGCCGATCGTGGCCAGGATGGCCGCGAAGATATGCGGCAGATGCGAGATCCGCGCGACCGTCTCGTCGTGCGAGTCCGCGGGCAGCGGTACGACGTGCGCGCCGACGTCCAGTACGAGCTGGGCGACCTCCGCCCACGCCGTCAGATCGGTGTCGTGTTCGACGCCCAGCACCCACGCCGCGCCGCCGAACAACGCCGGATTGCTCGCCTTCCAGCCCGAGTTCGCCGTCCCGGCCATCGGATGCCCGCCGACGAACTTCGCGTACGGCGCGCGGCGCCGCACCGAGTCGAGCACCGGCCCCTTCACGCTGGTCACGTCGGTGAGCACGCAGTGCCCGGCGACCCGCGAAACGGTACGGAGCACCTCTTCGACCGCGGGCAGCGGCACCGCGAGCACGATCATCGCGTCCCGCTCCGCCGCCTTGCTCAGCGCCGCTTCGACCTGCGTGGTGACGTCGAAACCCGCTCTGCTGGCGGCGTCCGCGTCAGCTTCGGAGGTCGTCGCCCCGAACGTGGTGCGGCCGATCGAATGCGCCGCGCGCAGCAGCGAACCACCGATCAACCCGAGCCCGATCACGCATACGTCCCGCACAAGGGTTCATCCTGCCATCTAGGCGGCCACTCGTCAGAGAACGGCGGCCAGGCGGGTTCCCTGATCGATGGCCCGTTTGGCGTCCAGTTCGGCCGCGACGTCGGCGCCGCCGATCAGGTGCACCGGCAGTCCGGCCGCCCGCAGGTCGTCGACGAGGTCGCGCACCGGCTCCTGTCCCGCGCAGACGACCACGGTGTCGACGTCGAGCACGCGTGGCTTGTCACCGACGGTGATGTGCAGGCCGTCGTCGTCGATCCGCTCGTAGGTGACCCCGGTGAGCTGCTCGACGCGTTTGGCCTTCAGCGCGGCCCGGTGCACCCAGCCGCTGGTCTTGCCCAGCCCCGCGCCGATCCCGGACTTCTTGCGCTGCAGCAGGAACACCTGCCGTGGTGACGGCTCGACCTTCCGTTCGGTCAGCCCGCCCGCGGCCCGCTCGGGATCGGTGACGCCCCATTCGGCCATCCACGCGTCCAGATCGAGCGCGGGGGAGGTGGTGTGCGTCAGGAACTCGCTGACGTCCACGCCGATCCCGCCCGCGCCGATCACGGCGACCTTGCCGCCCACCGGTTTCCCGTGCCGGACGACGTCCACATAGGACAGAACCTTGGGATGATCGATACCGGGAAGCGACGGCACCCGCGGCGTCACGCCGGTGGCGAGCACGACCTCGTCGAATCCGGCGTCGATCAGATCGGCCGCGGCCACGCGCGTGCCGAGGCGCACCTTGACACCGGTGACCTCCAGCCGCCGCGTGTAGTACCGGATGGTCTCCGCGAACTCCTCCTTGCCCGGGATCTTGCGCGCGATCCCGAACTGGCCGCCGATCTCGTCGTCGGCTTCGAAGAGTTCGACCGCGTGCCCGCGTTCGGCGAGGCCGGTCGCGGCCGCGAGCCCGGCGGGACCCGCGCCGACGACGGCGACGCGTTTGGTCTTCCGCGTCGGCGACAACGTCAGCGTCGTCTCGTGGCCCGCGCGCGGATTCACCATGCAGGACACCAGTTTCCGCTTGAAGGCGTGGTCGAGGCAGGCCTGGTTGCAGGCGATGCAGGTGTTGATCTCGTCCTCGCGTCCGGTCTCGGCCTTCCGGATCCATTCCGGGTCGGCGAGGAACGGCCGCGCCATCGACACCAGGTCGGCGTCGCCGCCGGCCAGCGCCTCCTCGGCGACCTCGGGCATGTTGATCCGGTTCGACGTGACCACCGGGATCCCGACGTGCGGCTTGAGTTTCCCGGTCACCCAGGTGAAGGCCGCACGCGGCACGGACGTCACGATCGTCGGCACCCGCGCCTCGTGCCAGCCGATGCCGGTGTTGATGATCGTCGCGCCCGCCTCTTCGACCTCCTTGGCCAGCGCGACGACGTCTTCCCAGCTTTGCCCGCCCTCGACGAGGTCCAACATGGACAGCCGGTAGATGATGATGAAGTCCTCGCCGACCGCTTCCCGCGTTCGGCGCACGATCTCGACGGCGATCCGCCGCCGGTTTTCCGCGCTGCCACCCCATTCGTCGGTGCGTTTGTTGGTCCGTTCGGCGAGGAACTGGTTGATGAAGTAGCCCTCGGAGCCCATGATCTCGACGCCGTCGTAGCCCGCTTCCTTGGCCAGGAAGGCACAATCGGCGAAAGCGCGGATCTGGCGCAGCACGCCGTATCCGGAAAGGGCCCGCGGTTTGAAGGGGTTGATCGGCGCCTTGATCCCCGACGCGGAAACACTCAGCGGGTGATAGGAATACCGGCCGGCGTGCAGGATCTGCAGCGCGATCTTGCCGCCCGCCTCGTGCACCGGGTCGGTGAGTTGCTTGTGCGCCTTGGCTTCCGCGCGCGTCGAGAGCTTCGAGGCCAGCGGCAGGAGCCAGCCGGTCCGGTTCGGCGCGAAACCACCGGTGACGATCAGCCCGACGCCGCCTCGGGCGCGTTCGGCGTAATACTCGGCCAGTTGCGGGAAATGCGCTTCCTTGTCTTCGAGGCCGGTGTGCATCGAACCCATGATCACCCTGTTGCGCAGGGTGGTGAAGCCGAGATCGAGAGGGGACAGCAGGTTCGGGTACGGGCTCATCGCTGGTCCTTACGCATCGTGGTGGAATGCCCGGAGGACTTCCTCGAGCCACTCGACGTGGCCCTGTTCGGTTCGGATTCCTCCGCGCAGCACGAGGAACTGGTGCAACGACTGTCCACTGAGGACGCTGGGGTCGGGGAAGTCGCGCTTCTCGATCAGCAGGTACGCGTCGAGCTGTGCCGCGTGCGCGTCGCGATGCCGGGTGACCTCGGCGGCGACGGCGGCCGGATCGCCGAGCGCCGCGCCGCGGATCTTCACGGCGAGCTCCCTGGCGGTGGCCGACGGATCGGGTTCGGCGAGCCAGCGGGCCAGTTCGGCCCGCCCCGCGTCGCCGACGGTGTACACCTTCTTGTCGGGTTTCCCGGACTGCGCGACCTGGTCGACGGTGATCCAGCCCGCGTCCTCCATCCGCTTGAGGACGCGGTAGATCTGCTGGTGGGTGGCGCTCCACCACAGCCCGATGGACTTCTCGAAGCGGCGCGTCAGCTCGTAGCCCGAGCCGGACCGCTCGGACAGGGAGACCAGGATCGCGTGCTCCAATGCCATGCACCTAGTTTCATATGCACCTAGTTGCACTGCAAGGCGACGCACGTCACAAGCGCGTGAAGGCCCCCTTCCCTCGGCTCAGCCGCGGGAAGGGGGCCTTCACGGGAAAAAGCTACGGCTTGCGGGCGATCCCGCCGATGACGCGCGACTCCGACGGCGAAGCGGCGAAGATCGTCTTCTCGTCCGGGTGCCACGCCGGCGCGTAGACCAGACCCGGCTCCAGCAGCGGCCAGCCGCCGAAGAAGCGCCGGAACTCGTCCATGGTGCGCAGAAAACCGGGGTTCGTCGTGGTCTCGTAGTACTCGAGGATGTCCAGCAGCGCCTGCCGTTCCTCGTCGTTGGCCGGGTTCTCGTTCGTCATCTGCGAGAGCACCAGCAGCGAACCCGGCGCGAGCCGGTCGCGGTAGAAGTCCAGCAGCCCGTCCGGGTCCTGCTCGTCCTTGATGAAGTGCATGACCGCGTTGACCACCAGCGCGATCGGTTCGCGGACGTCGATGATGCCGGAGTCCATCACCCGGTTCCAGAGGTCCTCGGGATCGAACAGATCCGCCGCGATCGCGTGGTGGCGGTCCGGGTCGGCGGTGTCGGCGAGCAGCAGCGTCGAATGCGCGAGCGCGATCGGCTCGTTGTCGATGTAGAGGACGTGCGTGTCCTCCTGCGGCCGCGCCTCGTCGGCGACCTCGTGCACGTTGCCCGCGGTCGGCAGCCCGGAGCCGATGTCGACGAACTGCTTGATGCCCAGTTCCGCGCAGTGCCGCACGGCCCGGCCGAGGAACTGCCTGCTGGTCTTGCAGTAGTCGCCCATGAGCGGCAGGCGCTCGCGCACCTTCTCGGCGAAGTTGCGGTCGATGGCGTAGTGCGTGTCGCCGCCGATGAAGTAGTCGTAGACGCGGGCCGCGGACGGCCGGTCCAAGCTGTTCTCGACGGCCTTGAGCGCCGCGTCGTGATCGATCATCGTCATCCCTTTGTCCGCGCCGGAAATCCCATGCTAACCGGCCGGGACATAGGCCTCGCGGTAGGCGTTCACGGATTCGGTCAAGCGATCGAGCTCCGCGCGGGTGCGGGCGAGACCGGCGGCGTCGAGCCCCATCGCGTCGCCGATGATCTTCGGGATCCCGCTCGCGCGTTCCCTGAGCGCGGCGCCGTCCCCGGTCAGGCTGATGCGCACGGACCGCTCGTCGTCGGCTTGCCGGACGCGCTGGACCAGTCCGGACTTCTCCAGTCGTTTGAGCAGCGGGGACAGCGTGCCGGAGTCGAGGTTCAGCACGGTGCCGAGCTCCTTGACCAGCCGCTCGTCCTCCTCCCAGAGCGCGAGCATCACCAGATACTGGGGATAGGTCAGGCCCAGATCGTCGAGCACCACGCGGTAGAGCGCGGTGACGGCCCGCGATGCCGCGTAGAGCCCGAAGCACAGCTGATCGTCCAGGCACAGCGACCCGGTGTTGTCCGTGGGCATCGGTCCTCCTTCTCCCCATGGTGCGCCGATCATGCCGCACCTCGCCATGGGAGTGGGCTAAATCTCCTTGAGTGCATTTTAGTTGTGCACAACTGAGTTGCGAGCTACCTTTGTCGCATCGACTTCGGAACCCAGGAGGCAGAAATGACCGCCAACCCGCACAACCTGGCTCTCGAACCGGCCGCGCAGGCCTTCGTCGAGGCCACCGCCACGCCGCCGTTCCTCTTCCAGCTGCCGCCGGAGGAAGGACGCAAGGCCGTCGACGAGGTCCAGGGCGGTGACGTCGAACTGCCCGCCGCGGACGTCGAGACCACGCACGTGGACGGCGTCGAGGTCCGCATCGTGCGGCCGCAGGGCGTCGCCGGGCCGCTGCCCGTGATCGTCTACATCCACGGCGCCGGCTGGGTCTTCGGGAACTTCCACACCCACGAGCGTCTGGTCCGCGAACTCGCCGTCGGCGCGGGCGCGGCCGTCGTCTTCCCCGAATACGACCGTTCGCCGGAGGCGCGCTACCCGGTCGCCATCGAGCAGAACTACGCCGTGGCGAAGTGGGTCGCCGAGCACGGCGCCGAAAACGGGCTCGACGGCACGAAGATCGCGATCGCCGGGGACTCCGTCGGCGGGAACATGACCGCGGCGCTCACCTTGCTCGCCAAGCAGCGCGGCGACGTCACCTTCCGTCAGCAGGTGCTCTTCTACCCGGTCACCGACGCGAGCTTCGAGACCGAGTCCTACCGGCGGTTCGCCGAGGGTTACTTCCTCGCGCTCGACGGTATGAAGTGGTTCTGGGACCAGTACACGACGGATCCGGCACAGCGCGCGGAAATCACCGCGTCTCCGCTGCGGGCGAGCCTCGACGAGCTGGCCGGTCTCCCGCCCGCGCTGGTGATCACGGCCGAGGCAGACGTCCTGCGCGACGAAGGCGAGGCGTACGCCGCGAAGCTGCGTCAGGCCGGTGTGCCGGTGACGGCCGTGCGCTACCAGGGCATTGTCCACGACTTCGTCATGCTCAACACGTTGCGCGAAACGCACGCCGCGGAGGCCGCGATAAAGCAGGCGATCGGCGTGCTGCGTACCGCTCTCGCAGGCTGAGTAGTCCGGAACCCGGTTTGTCCAGGGTGACACGCGTCACCCTGGACAACACTTCCCGGTGGTCGCACGTCTCTTGATCCAGATGTGGGAAGTGCGGTGCGGGGGCGTGCCGCGGCCGGAGAGGGACACGATCGCCATGGGACTGGGACTGAGTGCCATCCGGCTCGATTCGACACTGAACCTCGTCATCGTCCTGGTGCTGACGCTGCTCGCGATCATCGCCGTCCCGTTCCTCTGGGAACGCTGGCGCCGCAAGGTTCTCGGCCGCAGCGGCACGATCCTCGTCGCGGTCGTGCTGGTGGTGGTCAGCACCGGGATGGGCGGCAACATGATCGGCGGGTTCTTCCCCACGGTCGGCGCGCTGTTCGGCACCGGCGTGTACTCCGGGGAGAGCGTCGACGCCGTCGCCGGGCAGAACGGTTCGGATCTCGACAAACTGCGTGACGCCGGGGCGATGCGGGCCAAGGAGGGCAAGGGTTCCGTCGTGCACATGACGGTGACCGGCAAGCGCACCGGCCTCACGCGCGACGTCTCGGTGTACTTCCCGCCCCAGTACTACGATCCCGCGTTCCGGTCGCTCAAATTCCCGGTCGTCGAATGGATCCCGAACTACCCGTCCGGGCCCGAAGTGGTCACCGGCCCCTACGAACTGCCCGCCAAACTCGACGCGGCCATCGCGAAGCACGTGCTCCCGCCGACCCTGGTGATCATCCCGGACCCGACCGGGAAACCGAAGGTCGGCCACGACACCGAATGCATCGACGAGGTCAACGGCACCGCCAACGACACCTACCTGACCGCCGACATCCGCGACTGGGCGATCGAGAAACTCGGCGCCAACCCGCAGCGGAAGGCGTGGACGATGGCGGGCTGGTCGTCGGGTGGATACTGCGCGATGAACCTGGTGACGCGGCATCCGCAGTGGTACGGCCAGGCGGCGAGCGTCAGCGGGTACTACAAGGCTTCGGTGGACGCCGAGACGGAGAACCTGTTCAAGGGCAGGCAGGACATCGTCGACGCGAACACGGTCACGGTGAACCTGCAGAAGCATCCGTCGCCTGTCGACATCCTCGCGATCGCGGGGGACAAGGAAAGCTTCGAGAGTTTCTCGATCGACCAGATCCAGGCGGCCGTCCGCGCGCCCGCGACGCTCTCGTCGTGGCGGATCCCGGACGCCGGGCACAACATGAACACCTTCAAGGCGCAGGTGCCCGACGTGCTGGCGTGGATCGGCGCGCGGACCGTGCCGCCGTGCGCGCCGCAGGACAAGAAGATCGTCACCAACGGCGGGGTCACGCCGTGGCCGCTGCCCAACACCGGCGCCAAGGGCGCGCTAGTGGACGTCGTCGAGTGACTTGGCTCGATAAGCCTTGGGGTACAAGCGGATCCGGTCGGGAACCCGTTTCCCGGCCGCTCGCGTGATCGCTCCGAGGCGCCGGAGGCGGCGTTCGTCGGTGCCCGTCCACTTGAGACTCAAGCGCTCGCGAAGTGTCGGTGGCAGCAAGCCGATCGCGCACAGGGTCAGCACGTTCCCGCCCGCCGGCCGGACGGGGCGCCACAGGGCTTCCGGCAAGAACCACCACGGGGGCGGTGGTGTGTCGCGCATGGTGATCGAGTGGAGCAGTTCCCGGACCGTGTGGTTGTCTTCGAGCCGATTCGCGACGACGTCGTCGAAGTAGGTCTCGAACCCTTCGAGGTCCTCGGGCATGTGGTGCTCACGGAGGCCGAGCAGCAGGCCGACGCGTCGCCATTCCGCGTAGAACCGGCGCTTTTCCTTGTTGGACAACGGATGGACGAAGACCTCGTGCATGCGGACGGTCGTCCAGAACGTCGAGCCGTGCACCCACCAGTACGCCTCGGGGTTCAGCGCGTGGTAGCGCTCGCCGTGGTGGTCGACGCCCTTGATCGTCTTGTGCAGCTCGCGGAGCCGCTCCGCCTCCGCGACCGCCTCCCGGCCGCCGAAAACCTGGCTCAGCAAGGAATCGATGGTCCGGTCGAGGCGGCCCCACGGGTCTTCGGTGTAGTTCGAATGGTCGTGGACGCCGGCGCCGACCACCGGATGCGCGACCTGCAGCAGCAACGCCGTCCCCGCGCCGAGCAACAGTCTCCGGTCGCCGACCACTTGCCAGGCAACGGAATCCGGGCCGAGCGGGGTCAAGGTGGGCATGCGGGCTTCGGTGCTCATGACGACCTCCCGAGAGAGCGGCGTCACGCCACTGTCCCACCTTGTTTACACCTCGTCAATAGCGGGGAGCAGTGCCTTGACCACCTCCGTCACCCGTCGGCCCGCCCCGGTGTAGGTGGTCGACAACGGTTGAGAGGTCAGGACGACGACGATGTAGCGGTCGTCTTCGCCGACCGCGCCCGAGCTGTGCAGGATCCGCGAGCCGCGGCAGCACGCCCAGCCCTGTTTGATCGACCAGGGAAGGGAACCGACGGCGTCCGGGATGCCGAAGTACTGCCGGATCCCGTCGGAGCCGTTCTCCGTCGCGCCGCTCAACGCCCGCATGATCGTCGTGCGCGGCCCGGCGCCCGCCTGGTCCAGCAGGTAGCGGTAGATCTTCACGACGTCCGCGGCGGTGATCCGGGTGTCGCCCCAGCGGCCGGGATCCTCGGGCGGACGAGTACCGCCGAGGCCGATCTTCGCCGCCCAGCGGGTCACGATCTTGGGGCCGCCGAGAGCCGTCCACAGCCTGCTGGCGATGTCGTCGTCGCTGACCGACAGCATCCGCTGGACGGTGTCCGACGGTGTGCCCGCTTGAAGCGCTTCCAGCGCGATGAGGAGCTTCACGAGGGACGCCGAGGTGTAGGACCGTTCCGGCCTGAGCGAAACGGTGCTCTTCTTGGCGGTGCGGTCGTAGACGACCACGCTCACCTGCCCGCCGGGGACGAGGTCCGCGAGGGCTTGGCTGTCGACGGACTTCGGTGGCGGACCCGGCGCCGCCGACGACGAGGGCGTCGGGGACACGACCGGGTCCTCCGGTTCGACCTCGACTTCGACGGACGGCGCCGTGGTGCCCGGCACCGCCTCCGCGACCGCCACCGGACCGGGGCGCGACGCCGGGATCAGGACCATCGCGAGGATGGCGCCCAGGCACAGCCCCACCAGGAGGAAGACTCCGCTCACCTTGCCCACATGACCTGTTGACCGCGTCACCCGTTCGTGTTCACGGGTAGCCCGTTCGGACGATGCTGTTTGTCCGGAAGTGCAGCGGGGTATCCGGGGGCCAGCGTGAATTCAGGTCGCCAACTCTGGGAGGCGGAGCAATGGCACGTGCACAACGCGCTCGTATCCGGACGGCGGGGCTCCAGCCCGCTCAGGTACTCGCCGGGCTGTCGAGCCTGGCCTTCCTGGTGTTCGGGATCGTGGGCTTCACCAGGACGGGATTCGCCGATTTCGCCGGGCGCAGCGACGCGACCGTGCTCGGCTTCTCGGTGAATCCCCTGTACAACCTCGGTTTCGTCCTGCTGGGCGCGATCGGGCTGCTGCTGACCTTCGGGTCGGGGCGGTCCCGGGTCTTCGGTTTCCTGACGTTCGTCGCCTTCGGGGCGCTGTTCGTCTGGGGTCTCATGATCACGGGGACCGTTTCGACGAACCCGGTCTCACAGGCAGGCAACCCGTTCAACCTCAACGGGCCGGACAACTGGCTGCACCTCGGCCTCGCCGCGCTCGGGCTGGTGATCGCGTTCCTGCCCGCACGGCACAAGGTGCTGCTGCCGGAGGACGAAGAGGAGACCGTGGTCGCGGACCGTCGGGCGGACAGCGCCACGGTCGTCGAACCCCTTCCGGACGAATCGCGACGGCCGAAGCACGGAAAAGGCCCGACCGTCGCTCGGGAAGAGCGGCCGCCGGGCCTGGCCCACTAGCGCTCAGTAGCCGGAGTCCTGGGCGGGAGCGTCTTCCTCTTTCTTGGGGGCGGCGTTCCCGCTCTGCGCTGCCTTGTCCTTCACCGGCGCGGTGCTCTTGCAGCCGGCGGGCTCGATGACGAACCAGGTGCCGCCGACGCCGTGACCGTTGGCCTCGCCGGCGTTCGCGTCCTTGGCGTAGCGGTAGACGGCCCATCCGCCGACGGTGACCTGCATGGTGCCGTCCGCGCGCTTCACCTTGCCGAGCAACTTCTGGTCGATGCCTTCGAGCTGGACGTCGCCCTCGGCGAGCACCGGCGGCCAGGCCTTCGCGCAGTCACCGTTGCAGGTCGGCTGCTTGTTCTTCTTGTCCTTGGTGAACATGTACAGGGTGAAGCCGTCCTGGTCCACAATGGCCGGTCCGATGCCGTCGACGTTGCTCGCGACGAGCTTCGTGGCGCCGTCCTTCTGTTCTGCCGGAGCTTCCTTCGCCGCCTGGCCCGCCTTGCCGCCCTTGGCGTTCGCGGCGTACCAAGTGCTGCCGACGCCCTGCCCCTTCGTTTCGCCGGCCTTCGCATCCTTGGCGTAGCGGTAAAGCGCCCAGCCGCCGACGGTGACCTGCTTGCGCCCGTCGGCACGGGTCACTTCACCGACCAGAGCCTGATCCACGCCTTCGATCTGGACTTCGCCTTCGGCCAGCACCGGCGGCCAGGCCTTCGCGCAGTCACCGTCGCAATTGGACTTCGGCGGCTTCGCGCTGTCCTTGTCGAAGCGGTACAAGGTGAAGCCGTCCTTGTCGACGAGGACCTGGCCGAGATTCCCCGCTTCGGCCACGGCCACCTTGGTCTCACCCTTGGCCGCGGGGGCGTTCCCGCCCGCCCCGGCCACCGCCGCGGCGGGAGCGACGGCGGGGGCCGCCGCCTCGGTGCCGCCGGAGCAGGCCGACAGCACCACCAGGCCCGCGGCCGCGGACGCCGCTGCGACGACGAAACGCTTGCGAAGCATGGGATTTCTCCTTGTTCGTAGGGGTTCCGCGGCTTGGCGCGGTGAGCTTGTACCCCCTACACGGAGCCGGTTCGAGACCGGTTCAAGGAGTTTTCGGTTTTTCTTCGCGGGCCGCCAGCGCGGCATCGACGAGCACCCCGGCCGAGCCGGTGTAGTGCGCGGGATCCAGCAGGTCGGCCAGGGATTCGGGGGGAAGCACTCCGGTTATCTCCGGCAGGCCGGAAAGAACCTCGCCGAGGGCCTTGCCCTGTTCGAGGGCGAGCTTGGCCGCCTGCCCGAGGACCTCCTTGGCCCGCGCCTTGCCGAGCAGCGGGGCGAGCACGGTCGAAAGCCGCTCGGAGACGATCTGGCCGTGCGTGAGGCCGAGGTTCTCGCGCATGCGCTCATCGTTGACGACGAGGCCGCGGGCGAGCTCGGCCGCCGTATGCGCGGCGCCGCCGGTCAGGCGCAGGCACTCGCGCAGCAGCTGCCACTCGGCGTGCCACGCGCCCGCGGACCGTTCGTCCTCGGAGACCAGGGCCTGGGTGACGCCGGTGGCCAGCACCGGCACCTGGAGCGCGGCCGACCGGATCAGCGTCGCGAGCACCGGATTGCGTTTGTGCGGCATCGCCGAAGACCCGCCACGGCCCTCGCCCGCCGGCTCGGCGACCTCCCCGACCTCGGTACGCGTCAGGAACTGGACGTCGACCGCGATCTTCCCGAGCGCGGCGGCGGTGAAGGAGAGGGCGGCCGCGAGGTCGGCCGTCGGCGTGCGGAGCGTGTGCCAGGGGAGCGTGGTCTCGGCGAGCCCGGTCTCCTCGGCGAAGGCCGTTTGGAGGCGCTGCGGATAGCCCTCGGGCAGGTCCGCGAGGCGCGCGTACTCGGCGTACGCGGCCCTCGTGCCCGCTGCACCCCCGAGCGAGACCGGCAAAACGACCCGGTTCAGCCTGTCGAGCGCTTCGAGCGTCAGCTGACGCCAGCCCGCCGCCTTGAGCCCGAACGTCGTCGGCACCGCGTGCGCGGTGAGCGTGCGCCCGGCCATCGTCGTGTCGCGATGCGCGCGGGCGAGATCCGCCAGCGCCTCCGCCGTCGACTCGAGGTCCGCGACGAGAAGCGCCCGCGTCCGCGCGGCGACCAGCATCATCGCCGTGTCGAAGATGTCCTGGCTGGTGGAGCCACGATGGACGTACTCCGTCCCGGCGGCCTCGGTCAGCTCCTTGATCAGCCCGACGACCGGGTTCGCCGTCTCACGAGCCGCCCTCGCCAACGCGATCACGTCGATGTCGGCGGACGCGGCCGCCTCGGTGATCGCCGCCGCGGCGTCCTGCGGGATCAGCCCGGTGCGGGCCTGCGCCCTGGCGAGCGCCGCCTCCGTGTCCAACAGGGCCCGCAACCAGGCGAGATCACCCGTCGCCGCCTCGGCGGGCGTGCCGGCGCGGACCGGGGACAGGAGGCCGGAATCGGGATCGGCGTTCATCGGCCCAGCATCGCATTTCAGAGTTTCAGTGTCTGTTGGTGAACCCGCGTCCGCGATCGACGTTGCCAGGGCGCTGCCTGGTCAAACCTCTCACCTCGACGGACAACGGCGCCCTGCCACCGCGATAGCGGGGCCTTCGGCCAGGGCGGGTTCAGGCGTCATGTCCATTTCGCGAGATGCGCCGCAGCTCCGCCAACAGGCTCTTAGTGGCCGGTCCTCCCGTCGATGCGCTCGCGAAGCAAGTCGGCGTGGCCGTCGTGGCGGGCGTACTCGGCGATGTGATGGGTCAGCAGCCACCGCAACGAGAACGGCTCCCCGTCGCGACGGCGCTTGCCCGTGTCGTCGAGCGACGCGGCCGCCACGATCTCCCACGACCGCGCGCACTCCGCACGCCAAGCCGCCCATGCCTCCTCGACATCGCCGCCGAGATCCTCGAAGTCCTGCTCGGGCCACTCGTCGGAGTAATAGAGCAACGGGACGTCCTCGCCCGCGAACTGCACGCGGAACCACCAGCGCTCGACGCCCGTGAGGTGCCTGAGCAGCCCGTGCAGCGACAAACCCGACGGCTCGATCGGCCGCAGGGCCATCTGCTCAGGCGTCAGCCCCTGACACTTCAGCTCGAAGGTGCGGCGATGCCAGTCGAGCGTGGACGTCAGGATCTCGCGCTCACTCGCCACCCGCGGAGGCTCCGGGCGGTCGCCCTCCCAGCTCGCCGCGTAGTTCTCCTCGGGGATCGTGTCCATGCCCACGACCATGGCAGAGACCCCCGACAATTCCGTGGCGCTCCCGCCGCCGCCCCGGCATCCTGGTGGTCGACGGCGGTCTACTAGACTCGGCCGCACGGGCCGTTAGCTCAATTGGTAGAGCTGCGGACTTTTAATCCGTAGGTTCTGGGTTCGAGCCCCAGGCGGCCCACCACCTCGACATCCCCGCTGATCAGCGGGGATGTTCTTGTTTGTGGATCTTGCTGACTTCGTGGTGATCTTGCGTGGGCTCGCGGTGGGCTCTCGGTGCTCTGTGCTGGCAAATCGCTGCAACGTTGGCGTATCGGTGTGTTCCAGGGCGTGCTTCACCGCCGCGGGTTTGCGCCCTTCCTCGGTCGGCTTTGCGGGGGCTGCGAGGTCTCAGGCAGCAGCCTTCGTGTGGTGGGTCCGTCTGCCGGCGGTCACTGGGCGGCGCAGGGGCGGGCGCCGGCGCCGCGGCATCCGTAGGCGTGTGCCCGTGGCGCAAGCGGCGTCGAGGATGAGACGAGCCGTGGCTTCTGCGGAATCGCGGGCCAGGCTCGGCAGCACGCTGACGTAGGTGTCAGCGGTGAGCACGATGCTGCTGTGCCCGAGAAGGTGCTGCACGGTCTTAAGGTCCGCGCCTGCGGCCAGGGACAGGTTGGCTGCGCCGTGACATAGGTCGTGCAGCCGAATCGGCGGCAGCTCGGATCGGGTGTTGAGAAGTCGGAAGAGGCTCGTCAGCGCGTCGGGCCGGTCGGGTGGCCGTGCACGTTGAGGAACATGTAGCCCGCCGGGTCGCCGTGGTGCGTGTCGAGGTGGCGGCGCAGCAGGGCGATGGTGCCATGGTCGAGAGCGATCACACGATTACTCGTGTCGCTCGCGGGCTTGCCGATCTCGATGGTCGCGCCGACCTGCCGGATCTGATGCGACACCGCCAGGTAGCCGCCCTCGAGGTCGATGTCGCTCAACCGCAGCCCGATCACCTCGCCGCGACGCAGACCGAGCAATATCAGCAGCTGGAACAGCGGGTAGAGCCGGTGGCCGCGGATCTTCCGCAGGAACGTCGCGGTCTGCGCCGCGGTCCACACCGCCGCTGGCGGCCGGTCCCCGGTCGCCAGCCACAAGGCGACCCGTAGCGGCGTCCACACCACCGCGTGCGGTCGCCGTTGCCCGGGGGGAGCTCGACGAAGCGCGCGGGATTGCGGTCGATCAGCCCGCGCCGCACCGCCGCGTTGAGTGCCGCGCGCAACGTGGCGTGGATTCGTTACAGTGTCCCCGCGGCTACCGGACGCCCTGCTGCGCCGTGGGGCCGGATGATCGCGTTGAACATCGCCTGCACCTGCGCGTTGGTCAGCTCTCTCAGCAAACGGTCGCCCAGGTATGGGATCAGGTACCCGTGGATGTGCTGGCCGTAGCTGTGCAGCGTCGAGGCGCCTGGCCCGACTCTGGTGTCTAGCCAGAGCTGCAGCCACTGCGCGACCGTGATCGCCGCGGCCGACAAGTCTTTCCCGCTCGGATCGAGCAGGCAGGCCCGAGCCTGGCGCGCCGCCAGCTGCGACGAGAACCCGCCGCGGCGAATCTGTCGCCTCCGCCCGTCCGGCCACGGCGGCATCTCCACCCGGAAGTACCAGCTCCCGTGCCCCCGCACCGCCAACCCACGACACCGGCTACCTAGCAACCGGCCCGCTCCGTCCCGACAACCACACCGCGTGTACACGCCATCGACCTCCATGGCACACCGCTCGCTCCTTCGACGGACGTACTCAGCGTGCGCCGCCGGTGCGTGTCGAGGAACCCTGCGATAGAAGGCGGTGCAAGACGGCCTGAAGTACCGAGTGGACGCGCTGGTCGGGCTCCGTGTGGACCACGGAGTAAGGATGTGAGAGTCGTCGCCGAAGGGGTAGCCGCTCGGTGGATGCTGACTACGTCGCGTTCTTATCGGGCGTGTCCGTGGATAACAGCCCTGACCGTGGCTCTGTGGGGCTTACGCAGGCTGGATGCTGGCCCAGGAGGCGGCGACCAGTTTCAGGAAGGCGTCCCCGCGGGTGTGAGAGACCGCGGCCACGGCGTGGGCGAGCTGAATCCCGGCGAAGGCAGAACGCGAACCGATGACCTCCAGCTCCCGCAGAATCGTCATGTGGTCGCAGGGCAAAGCAGGTGACTGACTCATCAGGCTTCGTTCTACTAACGAATCCAATTCTGCGCTTGCATTCTGTCTTTTGGGTGAACGATACCAGCGCAGCTGGTTTTCAACTTGACGTGTATGGTAGCCGATTGCACTTTCTCGCAGGGAAAGGCCGAGGTCGATGGCGATCCTGACGACGACTGCGCGCACGCTTGTCGCAGAGTGCTGTTGCCATGCGTTGCGCTGGTTCTCACTCTGCGATATAGACATCGCCGCGTCTGCTAGTTCGGTAATTGCGTTGGTCAGCTGGAGGATCAGCTTTCTGGCGCAGATTGCCCATTCATTGGGATCTTGCGGTGTTCTCGTTCCACATGCTTCATAATACCAGTTTTGGAGAACTCGAACTGCTCCAGCGTTGGTCGAGTGTTCGTGGGCGGTTCGAATTTTCTGGAATCTCGCTTTGAAATCTTGTGTCTTCGGTGTGGCTGCTCGCGTCGTGGTCAACAGAAAAGCCACGTCTTGGCCCCATTGCTCGTGCCAGCACTTATACACCTCAGACACCAGTGTCCTGAAGTCGGCAAGGCTGAGTACGGTCTTCGGAATCTCCGCGCGGGACAGGGGCTCTAATGGCTCGCCTGTGCATATACGCTTGTGTTGCGACAGGCGCGTGTGTTCGACCTCGAGCTGCTCGAACTCATCCCACATGACGCGTCCCACCTTCCGGCTGGCGCAGCTTTCGAGCCGGATCGGCCAGGGCTCCGCGCATGTTGAAGGCGATGTGGAAGTCTGTGAGTGTATCGCCGCGTTGCGGAGACTCGGAGCCGCTGAATCGCCTGGGGATGAACGCCACCTCGATGGAGAGTTTGTCCAGCCAGACCTTGCCGCGGCGGCCGTCCGGTGATGTCCATGTAACACGCCCGCTATACAGCTGCGGTGCACCATTCTCGTTGGACGCGACGTAGGTTGCCACGACTCGGGAAGAAAGCTCAGCGGTGCGCTGGTCTAGATCTCGGAATATCGATTCCGATAGACGGTATTGGCCAAGATGGAAGAGGGCGAGACCGTGGAGGAAATCCAGACGGTAGCGCTCGAACGAGGTCGCTGTCGAGATGGAGTGGACAACTTCGATACATTCGTCCCAGTCCTGCGTGGTGAATGCCAGTACTTCGCGTTGGCCGCGCAGGAACTTTTTGCCTGTTTTCAGCTCCCAGAATAGATCGAGAAGCAAGCGAGAGCATCGCCAGTCTTCGCGTACTTCCGCTGGTGCGTCGAGTAGATTTTTTACCGCTGCCAACTTTCCTTCTGTGCCGTTTTGGGCATCCAGGCGGGCAAGGAAATAGAATGCGGCAGGATCGTTATTCGACTTCAGTGACTCCAGGTGCTCGAGCTCCATGGCTGGGTCCTTCATCAGCCGTGCCATATCGCGGTAGCGGAGATCATATTGGGCACGTTGGCTCGGACTGAGTCCGTCGGAGTCCACCGATGCTAGGGAAGCGTGGGCGTTGGCCAGGAGGTCCAGTCTCACCGATTCCCCAAGGCCTGCGTTCTCTAGCGCCTTCGATGTCGTCCATGCGACCACGTCGACCGGATAGTAGTTCTCCGGATCGACCTGACGTGCCGCCAACTGGGAGCGGATGACGTCCTTCATCAGTGCCGTCAGGTGTCCACTGTCGGAGGTTGATACCTGCTCGTACACCTGTGTGCCGATCGTGCTCCCGAGCTCTACCAAGAGGTTACGTTTGGCCATCCCGAAGAGTTGAGCTTCATCGATGGTCTCTTCAAGGAGATGCTGGGTGTCGACGAGCAGCGCGAGTCGCCGGGCTTGATCGTCCGGACTGTTGCCTTGGTCCCGTTTCGCGTACTCGCGCGTCAAGTTGGCCTCGGCGAGCACGAGGCGGTGATGGGCGGTGCCGAGCTTCTCCCTGAGAGCCTTAAAGGCTTCGGCCACGTCGAGCCAGTGCCGAGCATACTGCGGAACATCGGGCGACTTGTGGCCGATCTTGTCAACGAGGGCGACGATGAAGTCGACCTCGACCCCGCCCCAGTTGGAGTGGTCCGGCCGCAAGTTCTCGATCAGCTCGCGGATCACGCCGATCTCAGCGTTCGTGCTCAGGTCTTCCCTGGCGAGCAACTCGGCCTCAAGCTGGGTGCGCACCCCTAGTAGTTGTTCGCCGTTTCTGTCTTCCTCCCATCGGAAGAGGTCGAAGCGCGAGACGATCTCGGCGAGGTTGCTCCAGCCGTCCCGTCCAATCACGCGGAGGGCGAGCTCGAGTGGAATGGTGAGGCCCCACTTGCCGGCGACCAGGACAACGGCAGTCAGTTGTTCGGCTGTACTCCGTTCGGAGAAGGAGAGGTCGATCAACTCCTCATGCGGGCGCTCGGAGGGGCGCAGCGAGTTGATGTCGTACCCTGCGTCAGCGAGAGCTCGGGCTAGCGTTGTCAGCCCGAGTTGATCGGGAGTGGTCTCCTTGGCTAGCCGCTCGAACGCGGCCTCGTAGTGCCGGGCTTCCTGGGTCAGTCCGCGTTGAATGACGAACTGCGAGTCGGGGACCAAGCGATACAGAAGCGCCAGGAAGGAAGAGTTGACCTTGGATTCAGCTTTGGGGAGGTGCAGTCCGAACCGGTCGAGCCAGGTTCTCGCTCTCTCGACTTCCCCCTTGGACAGGTTGACGTCGACGACCACGTTACGCGTGGATTCTCCGGGGACCCGATAGCTACTGCCTACGATGAGGACGCGGCGTCCACGTGCCCGTAGCTTCTTCTGCAGTGAGTAGTAGTTGTCGTCGTCGACCATGGCATCCCAGATCAGCAACGTCGGTAGCTCCGCGACTTCGTCGGCCCAGAGAGCGAACTGCTCGATGTCCGCAGCAGCGGGACGGTCACCACGCCTGGCCTGGTGCAGTACTGCGGCTTGGCCGCTGCGGGCTACGTCGAGCGCCAAGCTGCAGAGTGCGAGGCTTTTACCTGTCGCTGTCTGCCCTGACACGATGATCGGATCGAGTGTCGACATGTCTTTGAGGCCACGCTGCACCCGATCCAAAAGCGCATCTTCGAAATCTCGGCGCAGCTTGTAGCCACTGGCGACAGCTTTGAAGGGTGGCGCACCGTCGCTGTAGCCGATCAAGTTGCGAAACCGCTCGTAGTCGATCGCTGGCGACGCTGCAGGAAAGGGTTCAAGCAGAGTTGTGTCGATCGGTCTCGCAGCGCTGATGACCTGGTTCCACGTACCGATGCCTAGCTCGACAAAAGTGCGTCCGGCGGGAATTAGCCTGCGATTACCGGCGCTGCTCCTGGCCGTTGACTTGTCAAGTCTTCCCTCGGCCTCGGCCTCGTGGAGGACCTGCGCGAGCGTATCCGTATGGGTGCACAGCAGATTGCGGTCGACCGCAGTGCCGATGAGTTTGTCTTCCAGCAGCTCCGATGTCGCGGAGAAGAGGTGTACTTGGCCGGCGCCGAGCTTCATCAGAAAGACGAACAGGTCCTTCGTGGTCAACCAGTCCCCGACCTGGTAGCCATCGATTACCACGACCCCGCGGGGCGTCACCAGGCGCTCCGCAAGAACCCCTAAGGTTTCGCCTGCTCTGGCGGTTGCCTCGACTTCGGCTACAGGGTCAGACGGTGGTCGTTCATCCTCCGGTAGAAAGGTTCCCCCGAACAAGTGACGGATCTGCAGGTCGGTCGTACTGCGCGGATTCCTTCCGAGCTGTGGCACACCGATCGACCTGACTCGTCGCCAGCTGGTGGAAAACGCCCGCTCGAGGGCGGAGTCGATACGCGAGGTGAAGACACCGTTCCAAGGGAAGTCGGCGACCGCGGCGAGCTGCTGGCCGGTCTCCGCGGCGCTCAGTGTCTCCGCCAAGGCCAGATACGTTTCCGGGGTGCTGCCGAACGGGGGGATCGGCAACGACGACGTATGTTGGTCATCTGTCCAGCTCGCGGACGCCTGGCCGAGCAGCACGAAGGCCGGCCCTACGCCGAGCCGGGGCAGGAGAGCTTGAAGCGAATCGTCCATTACCCATCCTCATAGTGGACCTCGTCCAGCACAGCGGGCTTACTCACTTACTGCACTTCTATCGCATGACCTGTAGTCGAAGAGCTGGCGTAAAACGCTACGCAGTCACCGGAAATAGCCGACCGACCACGACCCAGCGGAAGAGGAGACGGCCAGGTTGAGACACGAAACGATCAGTCAGTCTGGAGCTCTCGAGCCTGGCTAGCCGCGCTGGGGGGTCCTGACTTATGTGCGGAGGACACCTAACGGCGTCTGAGCTCGTAGAGTGGCGAGCCATCGTCGGCGTACACCACGATGTGGTCAGCCGAATCGAGCGCAGCCTCATACGTCGCTCTGTTGGGCTTCTGTGTCACGGTCAGGGTGTACCGGCCGTTCGCGCCCGGCTTGCCGCTGACGTCGCAGGTCATTGGGCCGCCGATATCGAGTGGTTCGCGCCCGTTGTAGTAGAACCCGTCGCAACGCCCGTCGGCTGCGAGAACTTTGATTCCACTTCCGTCGGAGGCGGTCCAGTTGCCGACGAAAGCCTCCGCGCCGGCCTGACTGTTGCCGGGCTGGGTTGCCGCCAGTATCGCGGCGATCGCGATTACGGCCACGACCAGCGTGGTGAGGCCGGCCGCGACGGGGTTCTTGCGAGCGTAGTTGATCACCTTGTTCTTGATGCGAATGTTCTGCCCGACAACGTTGCTGCCGCCGTAAATGCTGCCTGTCGCCACGCTTCCGTGAAGATCACGTGCTGTCCAGCCATCGGCTGTTTCGGCACGCACGGGGGCTAGGCGGCGCAGCTCGGCGGCGAACGTTTGATCACGGTCCGCCGCCTGTTCCAAGGCTGCCTGAGCTGCGGCTCTGGTGCCCGCTGGTACTCCGGACTCCGCCTTCGCGGCAGCGAGGAAGTCCTGGATCGCGGGTTCGTTGCCCAGCTTCTCGGTCACGACGGCGAATGTCTGCCGCACGACAGATTCGAGATTCGGTCCGGTCAGCCCCTCGATGTCCGCGTCGGCTCGGCGTGCAGCTCCCTGTGCCCAGGCCGTCAACAACCTCAGGATGATTTCCATGCGTTTCTCTGGTCCCGCCTCATTGTTCGGTCTTGTCAGCCGCCTTTGCGGCGACGGCGGAGCCTGCCAGAACTCGGAGACCGATGTCCTCAACCCAGGGTGGAGACGCGGCTAACTTTCTCGGTGGTCGCGCGTTTCGAGTAGTCGCCACACTGCGGCGGCTACGCCGTGCTTGTCCTGGGCGTCAAATACGCGCAACGCGGCGTTGATATAGGTCTTGATCGTCGATGAGGCGACGTTCATCTCTGCGGCGAGGACGTCGTTGCTGGGCACTTGGCCATTGCGGCCGAGATGATGCCCCATCAGTAGTGCCAGCTCCCGCTGCCGGGGGGTGAGCATGTCGAGCCACGCGGCCACGCGGCGATGCTCGCCCAGCTCGCGGGCCCACAGGTCGGACAAAAGGCGCTCCAGCTGTCTCTTGACCTTGCGCAACGCGGCCTCTGGGTCGCGTAAGCCTTTTCCCACTTGGCGAAGGTCGCGGGTTGCGTCACTGTGTACGGCGCCAATAGCAGCCAACACGTGGCTGATGAACGACTCCTCTGATTGGTCCTCGTTGGTTCCGGTTAAGGCATGTTCGTGCGCAAGCTGTGCGGCGAAGGCCTCTATTAGTGACTCGAAGGTGGCTACAACGGTTGTGTCGTAACAATTCGGCCGGTATGTCTGAATCGAGACTAGGCCGATGACGGACGCGCGTCCCCCGTCGAAGACGGGTGCGACGAGCGCATCGCGCGAACGCTTGTCAAGCTTCCCAAAGGAAATCCCAGCGTTCAACAGGCGTCCGTTGTCCGTGCCGTACTGATAGGTGCGGCGGTGGTGGCGGACCCAGGCCGCCATGCCGCCCGGGCGCACGGAGTGGGATCCAGGGAGATCGAAGACGTCGCCGTCGTATTGGTGGTGATAGTGGATGGAGTCGTCCCCGACGAACTCGGCGACGTAGAAGGCGTCGACGGTGGTGACCCTTCGCATTGCCGCCAGGAGCACGTCGTGCTGTTCGAACTGCTGTCCTCGGTGGTGTGCCAGCTCGCGGGCCGCTGCCGCGACGGTCGGGTTGCGCAACAGGGCTTCCTCCGGTTTCTGTGTCGAACCCGCTGTCTTCCGCAGGGGGAGGCCGGGGACGACGACGGTGCGGGGTGTCGGTTCACTCAGAACTTTGACGCTGGCGGTGACCACTGCTCGGGCGGAAGGTCGCGCCGAGCGTCGTGAGTGCTACAAGCTGGCGCGAGCGGCGATCTCCCGCGTGCTGACATTCTGAGCAGCTGGGAACGCTGCACCGTGTCTTAGTGAGCGCATACTGGGTGCTCTCGTATGGCAGAGCAGTTCACCTGTTGTCAGGCGGGCTCCTCAGCCACACGAGGTCACGGTTCCTTGCGGCTACCTGCACTGATGAACATGGCGCCGACGATCGTCGTTGCGGACCCGACGAGCGCGGGAACGACGAGCCGTGCCATGTCGAGACCGAACTCGGGTGTCACGCCGTGGTTCCAGACGGCCGTTAGGACTGCTCCGAACGCGGCGGCCAGCACGACAAGGACGCCACCGAGCACCAGCTTCTGCATCTTCGAGCGGTGGGCGTGCTCGAGCATGCGCATTTCCTTCTGGTGCTCATGGTCGCGCTTCTGCATCAACTCAGTGTGTTCGCGCTTCTGGGCTTGCTCAAGCTGTTCGAAGGTCGGCCCCTCCGGTATCGCAACCAGCGCGGAATGCCTCGGCTCCGCCGGGTCATAGAACACCTCGGTCACCGGAGCAGTCCCAGGCGCTGTGTCGTCGCGCCACACCGCCTCCTCGTCGGAGGCGCCCTGGCCTGTCGACGAGGACGCCGGTGCTTGCTCGGGCGAGGCGCTCGTGGCCGGCTCTTCCTCCTCTGGAGTGCTCACCTGTCCTCCTCTGGAAGGTTTGTCGCGATGTCAGGGCCCTCGAAGACGAACGTCACCGGGCTTTGCGATACATCGGATGCCTCTTCCACGCCAGTCAGGGTCGGCTCGGGCTGACTGAGGTCCAGCCAGGTGAGAGCGGCCGCGTCTTGCCGGCTTGCTCCCATCGCATCGACGCGGGGCTTCGGGGGTGTGGTCATCGACGGTCCTTCCACTGGGAGGCAGGGGCGTGGTGGCAGGTGTGTGCCGTGGCCGAACACCTGCCACGGACGGAAGTCGTGAGGTGGATCCTCGAAGAGATGCTAGCGCACACCGGGTTCCAGACGTGTCGAGGTGGTGCTTCTTAGGTGGTTCTCATGCGCTTCTAGCGTGTGACAGGTGTGTCATCAACGTGTGCCCCGTATGGTTGAAGCGAGTGATCTGCAACCTAAAGGGGTGGCTCTTTCGTGGGAAAGATGGTTCAGTATGTTGTGCACGCCCGTCAGGTAAAAGTTCGACGGACGGTGAGATGACAGTGCTATGACGTGGAGTTATGGGACGAACAAGATCGTCGCGGCTGCCGCAATCTGCTACGATCGCCCACAGCGAGGAGTGGCGAGTGCCACTGATGAACCACATACTAACCACATCCGCCGTCCACGAACTTAGCCGTGCTTGCGACGGATGCCGAATCGAGGGGGCGATCCGGGCAAGTGAGGGTGCGCCGTGCCGTCACGAAAAGGAGAGGTCAATCGATGCCCACACCCATCCGCACTCCGGGCCAGCGTGCCGAAGGCGAGGCTGGCAAGGCCGACGCGGCCAAGGCTGCGCCGAAGCGCATCAACGTCGCAGTCAATCCCGAGACGATGGCCGCGCTTCAGAAGGTCATGGACCGCGAGAACGTCTCCCTAACCGAAGCTGTTCGGCGCTTGGTCGGTTACGGGGAAGTCCTGTATCGCGCTGTTCGCGAGGACGACGAGGAGCTCCTGCTGAAGAGGGGGACAACTACCCGGCAGGTGATCATCCTATGAGAAGTGCGCAGACTCGCGGACGCCCCGCGGTTCGCTTGGTGATCCCGCAGTGGATTACGCGGTCGAGCCTCGCTGGCTTGCAGGCTGCGGCCTGAGCCATCACATCGGCGCCGCGATGGAACACCTGGGGGTGTCGTCGCGCAATGAGGGGCATGGGCCTTCTTCGCCCTGCGAACCTCGTGTTGGTTCTTTTCTGTATTGAATTATCAAACGGCGCGCTCGTCAATTCGCGTGTCCTGGAGATTCTACATGTGGGCCTCGTCGTGCGAATCGGCCCTAAATGATGGACAAGAACTGTAAGTTGTGTCCAATATTTGTCATGCTTTGGCGTACTCCTTGGCGATTGGTCAATTGGTGCCGAAGCGTCCCGGTGGGCAGGTGCAAGCCTCGGCTTCGACCCCGGCTTGCACCTGCTCGCGTGGTCGGCAACCGATGTCGACCTGTTGCATCCCAGGCTGATCTGCTCGGCTGTCATCGCTCGACCCATCGCTCCGGGCGTCTCAGGATGAGCCCGTCCCCGGCGACTACTTCTAGTGGCAGCTGGGCCTGACGAATCTTAGCCACGCCGATGGGAAAAGCCGCCGTCACCGCCAGCTTGAGATCATGGGACCATCGTGCCGGCGGAAATGCGACGACTACCCGCTTATCCGGGCACACCCGTTTGAGTGCGCGGACCGCCGGACAGAGATCACTGTCGCCAGAAATGATCAATGCGACGTCGAAGTCGTCCTTGATGCCGTGCTCAAGGAGGGCGATGGCGATACTGACATCGGTCTCCTTTTCCTCGTAGACCGTCCAGGTCGAGCCGCACCGCTTACAGCCGCGGACCTTCTCTTGAAACCTACCGTCGACGATCTTGACCTTCGGGCAGTGGGCCTCGAGCGCGTCCAGATAGATGGATTGCCGCTGCAGGCTGCCGGTGTCGTTGCGAACCCGGGCTGTGAAGTACATGACGCCGGTCAGCGTCTGCCAGTGTTCCTTGAGCAGGCTTGTCGCCAGAGCTTCAAGGTCCAGCCAGTGGTACCGACGCCCATGCTTGTCTTTCAGGCCGTGATAGAGGTTGAACCCGTCGACGAAGACCATGACTCGTTGCACGGGACACACCTCCTCTCGCGCCTGGTCATTGCCAGTCCGCGTGTGTACAGTTGTAGACACACCACGCCAAGGCGAGCAGCCTTGGCCTTACGGCCCTCGCAGAGGGCCGTTTCTTTTTGCCGCCAGCCACGACAGCGGCTTCACTGGCGTGTCATGCTTCACGGCTACTACATGTTGCGATGAGACTGCTTGCCTGCCACCTCAGCTGGGGTATGTAGACGGGGTTGGATGGCGGTTATACCGCCATCCTTGAGTGTGCCTCGCCGCCTGCGTGAGAAGGACGCGACACGCCGGAGCGAATCGTGAAGAGCTACGAAGGTGGCCCTGGCGGTAGATGGAACTGCTCGACTGCGGCCCGGTACTTGCCGGCGGCCTTTCGCATCGCGTCGAACGCTCGCTGGCGGTGCTCGTCCGCGGCGAGTAGCTCCGCCATCGCGCGGTCGTACTCCTCGTGAATCTCCATCAGCCGGAGATTGGCGTAGAGCAGGTTGACCGAGTCTGGCGACGATGACGGCTGGCCGCTCTCAATCGCGCGGACCCTGGCGACGAGGTTGTCGACCAGGTCCACGACCTCGTCAGCGGAGGGACGCTCCGGGGTCGAGAGGCGACCGTGTTCCGATACATATGCCTCGACGGAACTCGCCAATACCTGGTGGATGTCGCTGCGAGCCCCTCGGGACACGCGTACTCCTCGCAGCCGCCCGTCGCGCAGCCAGTTACGGACGGTCTGAGGGCTGCATCCGAGTGCTGCGGCTGCCTGCCTAACAGACAGCCGTTTCTCGGCTGGGTCGGAGTCGTCTCCAGACACGCTTCACAGTGTGCGCCACCTGACGCACACTTTGGCAAGTTGTGCCACTTCTGGGCTCGGCTAACCGAACAGTTGTGCAAAACTGTGCGAAACTGTTCGCAGCCTGCTGAGGAGGTTCCTATGCCGTTCGAGCGTGAACCAGCGCGACGTACGCGGCGTTCTGAGCAGCGGCAACGTACAGCGCTTGTCGCCTTGAGGTTGCTGCCGGAGGAGCGGACAATCCTCGAAGCCGCGGCCCGGGAACGCGGAGTGAGCTTGTCCGAACTTCTGCGGGTAAGCGCTATGCAGGCTGTCGTAAGCGGCGCCCACGTGAGCCCCGCCTAGTTTCCGGCTATGTAAGCTAAAGCTTTCGCCCACGCTGCATAGCGGAGCTTCGATGCGTGAAGTGCTGTCACTTATCGGGAAGAACCTGAAAGTCATACCTCGACTTCAGAACGATCAGCGCTTCACGTAGTCGAGCGTGTCGACAACGCGCGCCGGAGACTTTCGTTGCTGCTGGGGCTATCCCCACACACAGGGCGGACAGCCTCACCACGTCAACGGGCGAGAAGCTGACCGGGCTATCCCTGCATATGCGGGGATAGCCCGGTTCCGATCGTGCTGAGCGCGAGCAGTGCCCCTTCTGCCTCGCGTACGCGGGGATGGGCCCAACGTCGGGGCGAAGACCTCAAGCCTGGGCTATCTGCCCCGCGTACGCAGGGATGCTCCTCCACCGTCGTTGGCCTGACCGCCGAGCACAATCCGCCCCGCGTAGGCGGGGATGGCCCCGCCATCGGGATCCAGGCCGCGACCCAGGGCCAGTCCGCCCTGCGGGTGTGGAGTTGTCCGGCTCGTCAAGTCGGCCGAGGACAGCAAGTGGCGGCGGACCGACCCAGAGGTGCAGTTTCGTGAGCGTGTCAGCAGTTCGAGTCGCAGGCGGCGAAGGCCCGTGCGGTGGGCGAAGAAGGCGGACGAGCAGGCTGCGCAGTGGCGTGAGGGGCTCAGGCCATCGCGGACGAGTGAGCGCGACGACCATATTGAGGGGTATGTCGATGCCAGCGCGGCCAGGCCGACGAGACGCTCGGCCCAAAGACTGCTTTTCCCGAGCGTATCGGAGCGGGCTCGAACCCGACCGCTCTCTTCCGAGGCCGGAATCGCCAAGCCGTCGCAGGGGCCACGTCGTCTCCGATTGGGCTCCGTTGCCGACGTAGAGCCCGACACGGGTCGGCACAGGACAGCACTCGTCTCCGCCGAAACTGGCGTTGACCTGCACAAACTGTGCACAATCTGACACTGTGCGGCACTTGCCGACATAGCCAAATTGTGGACTTTTAATCCGTAGGTTCTGGGTTCGAGCCCCAGGCGGCCCACCACCTCGACATCCCCGCTGATCAGCGGGGATGTTCTTGTCTGTGGATCTTGTGGTCGTCGGCGTGTTGAAGCGCTTGCGCGGACGTCGGCTGTTGCCAGTGCTGCTCGTGTTCGATCGAGGCAGCGAGCCTCCGGGATGAAGCTCCACCTCGAGCGCTGACCGGCAAGCGGCAGTTTTGGCGAGAAGGGGTCACAACAGCACCGCATTCTGTGACACTTTCACGGGCTGTGTCCCGTTGTGTCAGTGCGAGAAGGGAATCTGCTGTGTCCGGAATGCTCAACAGACGCAAGGCGCTCGCTCTCGGTGGAGGTGCCGCGCTCGGCGCCATGGTCGCCGGTGCCGGTACGGCTTCCGCCGCGACGGGATGGATCCGGCTGCCGATCGTCACCGCCAACATCGGCCGCGACAACCTCGGGGCGCGCGAGGCCGCGATCGACGCCGTCCGCAACTGTGACTCCCTGGTGCGGCCCTTGGTCGGCTGGCAGGAGATCAACGAGGGCGACACCGGTGAGCCCGCGATGATCGACCACTACTTCGGGCCCCTGTACAACAACGCGTTCCTCCGGCACAACACGTCGTTCCGGATCCCGATCTCGATCCCGCAGCCGTGGGAGGTGGCGAGCTCGAAGACCACGTATGTGCACGGCGGTATCACCGGGGTGACCCCACCGCGCTGGATCAACGAGGTCGTGGTGCGTCACCAGAGCCACCCGACGCTCCAGTTCGCGCTGATCAACTCGCACTACATCGCGAACGCGTACAACGGCGACCAGCGCGCCGACCTGCGCGACGAGTGGAACGAGCACAAGAGGATCCACGCCAGTCGCGTGCTCGCGCACCACAACGTCGGACGCCTGGTCTTCTGGACCGCGGACACCAACAATCCGAACTACTACAAGGCCACCGGCCTGGACGCGGAGCGTCGGTGCTTCGGCACCGGGATCGACCGCATCAACTGGCTGGCGGGCAACGGCGTCGTCCAGGAGCAGTTCATCGACACCAAGACGGTGGACATGCGTGTGGACGGGCATGACGCCCGCGTCGCCGTCTTCCAGGTCCGCCTGGCCTGACGGTACGCACGGGCCGGGCGCTGCCCCGCCCGGTCCGTGCGGGTCAGGAAAGGAAGCCGGCGCGGAAGCCGATGGCGACCGCTTCGGCGCGATCGTGGACGCCCAGCTTGCGGAAGATCCGTTTGCAATGGGTTTTGACGCTGTCTTCGGAGAGCTCCAGATCGGCGCCGATCTGGACGTTCCGTTTCCCTTGCGCCATACCCCAGAGGATCTGGAGTTCGCGTTCGGACAGACGGAGGAGCTCGGCGTCGGGCGGTGCGGTGGCCGGCTCGGGGTACAGGCCGTCGTACTTCTGGAGGAATCCGCCGATGCCGGGCACCAGCGCACCGGCGGTCGTGCCGAACGATCCGAACATGATCACCGCGGCGTCGGGGGCGACCGAAAGCAACGCCGCCGCGGCGGCGGGACCGGTCGGCTCGTCCGGCCGGACCGCGACGAGCACCACGTCGGCTGGCGCGCGCATGTAGCCGCGGACGAGTTCCTCGGCGGTGGCGGCGCATTCGACGCGCCCGATTCCCGGCGCGCCCCGCAGGGACCGTGCGATCCCGTGGCGGGTACTCGGCCGGTCGGCGTAGACCACTATCGCCACCGCGACCGTCCTTTCCGGGGATCGATCGCGATCGCGTTCGTTTCGGGGATCGAACACGGCCTCCATGTCCCTGGAACGCCGGTGCGCACATTCTCTTACGCGGGATGATCAAAAATTTCCGGCACCCGATGCCGAGTTATCGAACTGTGACCGTCGATCCTGGGCCGGGATTTCGACAAGCAGTTGACCGCCACCATTTCAATTCACCCGATCGTGGACATAAGGCCGAATTTTCCGCGTTACCGCTCCGACGGAGAGTGGTTCATTCGAGGTGGTGGAGACTGTAAGGAGTGGCGGCCGCGGGTCCCGTAAGTGGCAGTTCCCTATTGCCTGACGGGTCCTTACTGTCTGCTGTTGGGGCAAACCTTCGAGTAAGCCGGAAATGGTGGAGTGCGATGGTGCGGCTGCGAACGACCGACGGTGGAATGGGCACTGCGCCCGTTTCACGCGGTCGTCGCGTGCCCGCCTCGTGGCGGGCGAGATGCTTCGCCGTGGTCTGCCGCGCGGTTCTGCTCGGCGCGTTCATCCTCGCCGGATTCGCCGTGATGAACGCCTTCGAAACCGCTGTCGCCGCGGATACCGGATGCGATCCAGGTGACCCCGCCACGGCGCCGCCGGGCTGCGAACTCGCGACCGTCGACGTCCAGGAGACGGAGCCCGCCGCGCGGATCGCGACCTCGCCGATCACGACGAAGGCGATCTCCCTCGTGAACACGACCGCCGAGCGGACCACGGCCCTGGTCGGCTCGGCCGCGCCGGTGCTGGCTCCGGCGATCGAGCAGGTCACCGCCATGACGACCGCGCTCACCCAGACCGTCGACACCGCGGTGAGCGAGACCGTCACCACGGTGAACCGCACGCTCGACAACCCGATCACGACCAAGCTCACCGGCACGGTGTCCGCGCTCGCGCCGGTCGTTTCCAGCACCGGCTTGCAGCCCCGGATCAGCGTGCCGGGCATCGTCACGATCACGGCGACGGAGGGCTCCCAGCCGGAGTCGCCCCGCCTGCGGCCCGTCCCGGAAACGCACCGTGAGCCGGTCTCGGCGGCTCCGCAGCCCTCGACGGCGGTGGACCTGCCGGTGGTCTCCGCTCCGGCGGCTCCGCTCGACGGCGACTGCGCGTTCTGCGTGAACGGGCCGCACGAGCCGTCCTCGTTCCAGTGGCCGACCGCGACGGCGGCGCCTGCCGACCTCGGCTCGCAGCGCCCGGTCGACCGCCTTCCCCTTGGTTTCCCGGCGGCGCCCATCGGCGCCGTCGGGCCCGGCGCCGGCACTTCGTCGGCGGGCTCGAGCGGTGGCCACGCGCAAGGCGCGATCGTGCTGCCTGGCAGGTCCGCCCACGACCAGCGGATCGCCTGCTGGAGTGTCGGCCCGGACCACATCGCTCCGCTGCGCAAGCGCGCGCAGCAACCTCCAGTGTCGCCTGACTGACGTGTCGGCCACCGAAGTGAATTCCTGATCGGTAGCGACAGCAGGACCGCCGAGGTGCAACTCGACGGCAGGCTCGCGAACTCATGGGCTGAAATCGCCAGTCTGTGGCTCCCGCTGCCACTACCTCCATCAAACGGTTTGGTGTCCAGGGCTGTCGGTGAACAAACCCCTTTTCTCAGCAGACACGTCAACCGCCATGCCGACTTTATCGGCAGGCGCTCATGAACTGGAGCGTTGAAAATGAAAATCACACGTCGGACTCGGCGCCATCGCGCCGATGTCCCCGGCGGACGGGCCTCCATCGGCCTTTCCCCGGCCAATCCGTTCTCCCGTCGATCGAACCGCGTACTGCGCGGGGCCGCGATATCGCTCACCGCGACGTTCGCGATTGTCGGCCTGGTCACGAACACCGCCGCTGCTTCCTTGCCGGGCCTCGATGGCCTCGGCCTTTCCGGAACGGACACCACCTCACTGCTCACGAGCTCTCAGCCCGGCTCGTCGGTGAGTGCTTCCGGAACGAGCGGCACCTCCAGCCCGGTCCCCACGGGGGACCTCCCGACAGCGCAGATCCCGACCGTCGGCAAGTTCCTCAGCGGCGACGTGCTCAGCGGCGGCGTCTTCACCGGCGGCCTGTTCGGTGGCGAGACGAAGCAGACGTCCGTCGACCCGAACCAGCCCGGCGGCCACTCGACCGGGGACACCACCCATGAGGGCGGCGGCGACGCGTGCGACTTCTTCCTGCAGCACATGTGGAAGAACGAGGACGGGATCCCGCTGCTGGGCAGCAACTCGCACGCCCTGACCTACCACACCGACCCGGCGTACAAGAACCTGATCCTGTCCATGGCCAGCGGAGCGATCGGCAACTCGCAGATGCCGGTCATCGACGCCTACGGCGGGCCGCTGGGCTGGATCCCGATCTTCAACCCCTCGCATGTGCGGGGCCACGGCACCGACTACCTCACGATGGCGACGGGATGCGGCGGCATGGGCCTGCCCATCGACACCAAGACCATGGCCGTCGACATGTCCCGGCTGCCGACGCCGGAGAAGGTGGTCAACTTCGTCCAGAAGGGGATGCCGAGCATTCCCGACCCGGCGAGGGTCCTGGCACCGGACTACCTCTACAACACCCTCCAGGTCGCCGAGATCATGAACCGGCTCGGCCCGGACACCGTGTTCACCCCGGACGAGTACTTGTCCTTCGCGGGCAACAACTTCGACGCCATGCGCCTGCTGTGGCAGACCGCGTTGGAAAAGGTGAGCAGCGGCGACCCGGCCGCGGTCTTGGACGTCCTGAAGGTCACCGACAACATCAAGACGTTCGAGTCGCTCGGCATGCCGGGCCTGCCCGGCTCGGGTGGTGACACGGCGACCGGGAGCTTGCCGCTCGTCGGTCCCGCCTTGGGCGGCGTTCTCGGCGGTTCGCCGACCAAACCGGGCACCCCGGGATCGTCTCCGCTGCGACCGGGCGTCCCGGCCATCGGCGGCACGCCGATCTCGGGCGAGGGCCCGACCATCCCGGCAGGCTCGCCGGTCTCGGGTTCGGTCACCTTCACGAACACCGGCACCGAGACGCTCACCAACCTGAGCGGTTCGTTCCCCGGCGGCACCGTCACCCCGTCCGCGACCTCGGTCGCGCCGGGCGGCACCGTCACCTACACGTTCACGGCCCCGGCGAAGTCGGGTTCGCAGAGCGCGAAGCTGACGATCACCGGTACCAAGCCGAACGGTTCGACCGTCAGCTCGGAGATGACGATCCGGTACGTGGGCAAGCCCGCACCTGGCACTCCTGCTCCGGGTACGCCCGCTCCGGGTCTTCCGGGGCTGCCTCTTCCGGGGCTGCCGAGCCTGCCCCTGCCGGGTACTCCCAGCGGGCCCGGAACGCCGACCCAGCCCGGTGTTCCCGGACTGCCCGGTCTGCCGGCCCTCGGTGGGATCTTGGGCCCGGTGACCGGCCTGCTGGGCAACCCGCAGCCGCAACCGACCCCGGTCCCGCTGCCGACTCCGCAGCCGACCCCGACCCCGGTCCCGGTTCCGACGCCGCAGCCGACCCCGGTTCCGGTTCCGACGCCGCAGCCGACTCCGCACCCGGTTCCGGTCCCGCAGCCGACCCCGGTCCCGCAGCCGACTCCGCAGCCGACCCCGGTTCCGGTTCCGCAGCCGGTTCCGCAGCCGCAGCCGAAGCCGTCGGCGAGCATCTCCATCGGTACCCCGCTGGTGAACGGGAAGGCCGCGGGAAGCGCCCCCGGTCCGAACGTTCCGTCGGGTAGCCCGGTCACGATCACGATCCCGGTGACCAACAACGGCACCGTCCCGGTGTCCGGGCTCGGTGGCACCACCTCGCTCGGCAAGCTGAACTGCGGCTCGGCCCAGCTGGCGCCGGGCAGCACGGCCCGCTGCACGGTGACCACGACCGCGCGGCCGGGCGCGAACACCGCGCAGTTCAACTTCACCGTGTCGGGTCCGAACGGCACCCAGCAGAGCAAGAGCTGCCGGATCTTCTACACCGGTACGCAAGCGGGTGCGGGCAAGCTGTCGATCACCGGCAAGCCTTCGGTGAACGGCGCCGTGGTCGGCTCGAACTCGACCGTCACCGTGCCCGCCGGCAGCACGTCCACCATCAAGGTGCAGATGACCAACACCGGCACCGCGCCGATCGCCAACCTGCGGGGCACTTCGCAGAACGGCCGGGTCACCTGCAACGACGCGACGCTCGCCCCGGGTGCCAGCACCCAGTGCACGATCACGTTCACCGCGAGTCCCGGTGGCAAAGCGGTGAAGGCGTCCTTCACCGGTAAGGACGCCTCCGGCAACACCGCGACCGTCGGTTTCTCGCAGAGCTACACCACCACCGGTGTGTGCACCTGCGACCCGGCCTCGTCGACCGGCTCGACCACGTCGACCGGGCACACCACGTCGACCGGGTCGGCGGTCACCTCGCCGCTGTCCATGATCACCGGCGCGGGCACGCACTGACAGACATCGGCTGACGACAGCCGGACACCGCCGAGACAACTGATCAGCTCAGCAGAGCGTGGAAAGGTTTCTCATGCGTACCTGGGTAAAACGGTCCATTCAGGCCGGGTTGCTCGCGGGTGGCTTGATGCTCCTCGGCGTGGGTGTGGCCCACGCCGAGGAGGACACCGGGCCTTCGCGAACAAGTGACCAGGCGACCGACACGACCGCGGGCACCAGCCCGCTGAACACCGTGACGTCGCTGGTGTCGGGACTCGTGCAGCCGCGGCAGGCGGCGACCACGACCTCGGCATCCGCGTCGACAGCCACCACAACGACAACAACCAGCACCGGCTCGGCTACGTCGCCGGGCACCGCGTCGGCGACCCGGCCGGTGACCGCGGCAACCTCGGCGATCACCGGGGAACCCGCGGGAAGCGGAGCCACCAGCGTCGCCGGGACAGTACCGACGGCGGCGACAACCGCCGGCACCACCACCACGGGTGACGACACGGCCAGTGCCGCCACGACCACGTCGACTCCGGCGGACACCGGATGCTCGTGCCACCTGACCATGGGCACGCCCACGGTCAACGGCACCGACGCCGGATCGCCGGGTAACGCGGTACCGGTCACCGCCGATCAGCCGGCGACGGTGACAGTGCCGGTGACGAACACCGGCACCGGCACCGTCAGCAACGTCAGCGGCGCCACCCCCAGCGGCGCGTTGACCTGTTACGACAGCACGCTGACCGCCAGTGAAAGCACCGTGTGCACCGGGCCGTTCACGCCGTCCGCGGACACCACCGCGGCACCGGTCACGGTCACCGGCACCACGGCGAACGGTGAGCAGGCCGGTGCCACCGGCACCGCTTACCTCGCGCCGGCCGTCAGCCCGGCACCCGCACCGGGTACCGGCGGCGACACCGGGTGTTCGTGCGACCTGACCATGGGCACGCCCACGGTCAACGGCACGGACGCCGGATCGCCGGGTAACGCGGTACCGGTCACCGCCGGGCAGCCGGCGACGGTGAGCGTGCCGGTGACGAACACCGGCACCGGCACGGTCAGTAACGTCGGGAGCACCACTCCCAATGGTGCCCTGACCTGCGATGACAGCACTCTGGTCGCCAAGGAAAGCACTGTGTGCACGGGAACGTTCACGCCGACCGCGGACACCACCGCGGCACCGGTCACGGTCACCGGCACCACGGCGAACGGTGAGCAGGCCGGTGCCACCGGCACCGCTTACCTCGCCCCCGCCGCGCCCGCACCGGCACCCGTTCCGGCGCCAGTGCCCGTTCCGGCACCGGCTCCGATGCCGGTACCGGGCACCGGCGACCCGCACGGTGACCCCGGGACCCACCCGGGTTCGCCGTCCACCGGCGGCACCGGCGGCACGGTCGGTCACCAGACCGGTGGCTCCGGGCACGGCACCGTGGGTGCCGGTCAGGGAGTGGTCATGGTGGGGAGCGGTCTCGTTTCCCACGCGGCCGGAGCGCACAGCGGTTCGGTGGAAGCGTCGCTCCACGGCGCCTCCGGCGAGCACGTCGACGCCGGATACCCGGTGCCCGCCGGTGCCGTCGAGGCCGGTGGCGGCGGGACCGCTGACGATCAGTGGCCCGTCGGCGGCGGGCTGGCGTTCCTGGTGATCGCCCTGCTCATGGTGACGGCGGTATCCGCGCGCCGTCGTCACCTCCGATAGGGGGAACGGTGTGGTGTGGCCTTGCCCCGGCCACACCACACCACCCCTCCCGGTTCGACGACTGGAGAGGCATGGCTGTCGAGACCATCCGGACCCGGTTGCTCCTGCTCGCCCTGGTCGGCCTGGCGTGGATGCTGGCGGCCGTCACGTTCTTGCCGGGCGACACCGGCTTCGCGGTGGTGAGCGCGTCGCTCGTGATCATCGTCGGCGTCGGCTGGGAGACACTCCAGGAGGCCGGCCGGCAGCTGCGCCGAGGCAAGGACCGGACGGGTCCCGGGTTCGGTGCGATCACCTCGGCCTTGGCCGCCGCGGCGGCATTGGGGCTGGTGATCAGCCTGACCACGGCCCCGATGCCGGCTCCGCCCGCGCCTGGCATCGCAGCCCCACGACCGTCCCCACCGCCGGTGATGCCGGCCAGGACGGTCGTCGATCCAGCGGTCCGGGTGAACCCGGTCGCGGTGCACATCCCCAAACTCGGCGCCGACTCGTCCCTGATCGAGCTCGGCCTCGACGCGAACCGGCGTATGCGGACCCCGCCGGTGTCCACGCCGATGCAGGCGGGTTGGTACGAGCCGGGACCGGCGCCCGGCCAGACCGGGCCCGCGGTGATCGTCGGTCACGTCGACGGCGCGTCCCAGCCCGGCATCTTCTACCGGCTGCACGAACTCGCGCCGGGAGACCGCGTCACCGTCGAACGCGCGGACGGTTCCGTCGTCACCTTCGTGGTGCGCCGGACCATCCACGCCCCCAAAGATCGCTTTCCCACCAAGGAGGTCTACGGCCGCACCGCCGGCCCGGAACTACGGCTGATCACCTGCGGCGGTTCCTTCGACCGAGCCGCGCGCTCGTATCGCGACAACGTCATCGTTTTCGCTCGGCTCGAAGGAGACGACGGCCACGACCGGCATGGGTGAAGCCGGTCGAGGAGCTCACTGGCCGTTCAGCTGCCGTGCGGCGTCTTGATGGAACGACACCAGTTCCGCCAGCGGGACGACCTTCCGCGACACGGTCGAAAGGTCTTTGCCTTCCTTGCTCCACGGTGGCGGGAAGGTGTGAATGCCCTTGTCGTCCGGAACGGCGCCGACCTCGTCCCGCCAGCCGGGCCAACGCAGGGTCTCGTAGAACTCGTCGAGCGATCCGCTGAGCATGGCGTTCAGCCAGCCCGCGTAACCCAGCTCGAGGTCTTCCCAAGCGAGGGCGTCGGGGCCGAAGTAATGAACGGTCGGCTGTCCCGCCGGTTTGACCGACCAGGCGTACACGCCACCCAGCACGTCGTAGGCGATCGGCAAGGTGCCTGAGGCGGGTTCCGCGTCGTCGAGGATGCCGGGCAACGCTCCCGTGCCGCCGCCGAGGACGCGCAACCACCCGTGGTCCACCAGCAGCCCGCCGGTGTGGCCGACGACCGCGCCCAACCACGAACCGGTCGTGATGCCGAGTTCGCGCAGACAGCGGGCGGCGCGTTCACTGTCCGGGACGAGCACGGTCACCGGGTAGGGAGCCGCCTCGACGGCGGCGGATACCTCGTCCCACGCGGATGTCGTCACACCGCAGAGCGTGGCAGACGTCGGTCCCATGACCGAAAATCCCCTCGTAATGGGGTTGATCGACCCACACCGCGCGACGGGCGGTTCCGATAATTTCAACCTCGGATCCGGGCGCCAGGGGAAGTGTCACTCAGCGAAAAGAACGGGGTTCGACCATGTCCAGAATCGGACGTATCGCCGCGTCTTCGGCGGTTTCCGCCGTTGTCGCAGGAATGGCGATGACCGGCCTGTTCGCCGCGCCCGCCCAGGCGGCGGAGACCGGCGTCGCGGCCTCCTCGGACAAGAACTGCGACCGGAAGGTGTCGGTCGGAAACGCGCGGTACAAGGGCGACATCTTCCACTCCGCCGCCTCGACCGCTTGGGTCAAGCACAACCACGTCGGCATCTACTACACGACGAAGACGATCGTGGAGGCGCCGGGCGGCGACCACAAGAGCTGGTCTCGCACGGCGTCCACGCACCGGGTGTGCGGCCCCGCCTACAAGATGTACGTCAAGGCCGCGCAGAGCAGCCGCAACAATGCGGCCAACTACGCCTACAACAGCCTGCGTGGCAAGCCGTACGACCTGAGTTTCTTCAACAACAAGTCCAACGGCGACGCGAATCTGAACTGTTCCGAGCTGGTGTGGAAGGCATACAAGCGGGCCGCGAACATCGAGCTCGACAGCAACGGCGGCCCGGGCGTGTACCCCGACGACATCAAGAACGACGGCAGCACCGTGGTCTACCAGACCGTCCGGTGACGAAAGCCAAGGCGGTGCGGTCTGCGAGGGCGGCCGCACCGCTTTGCCGTCGAAAGGATTCGCCCTGATGCGACCGGTTCGCTCCATCGCGCTCGCCGTCGGTGTCCTGGTGACGATGGCATCCTGTTCTTCTACGGAACCCGCCGAGATGACGCTCGACGAGGCTACCGTCGCGTTCTACCTCAGCGCGGAGACCTTCGAGTCGAATGGCGCGGCGGAGAAGCTCCCGGGCTACTTGGTCTTGGCCAAGGCGGACGGCGGCAGTCGGATGATCGAGACCAAGGGCATGAACGAGGCGCATATCGCCTGGGCGGAGAACGAGCTGTTCTTCAGCGACGAGGAGCGCGACTACCTACTCGGCAAGAACGGCCTGGTCAGTTTCGAGAACAGGAAATCCGGGCTGCAGCAGTCGGCGTTCGCCTTGCCCGACGGCAAGGGTTTCGTCGCGATCTACAACGACGGCATGTCCGGAGACGGCTACAGCAATCAGGTGGCCGTCACGACCTCCACCGGTTCCCGGCTGTACCAGGTGGAGGGGAATTACTACATGAACGCGTCGTGCGGTGGTGCCCTGTATGGGATCGCGACTCAGTCGGGTCGTCACTTCCCGGCGTCGGCACAGGTACCCGGGATGCGCTCGAAGGCCGATCCCGCCGCGGAGCCGGAGTTGCTTTCGAGGCTGTATCCGCCCGCGGAGGGCCGCGAAAAGACCATCGCCTGGCGGGCGGCGTTCGACGCGGCGGATCACAACCGTCACGTTCCCTGCCACGACGGCGTCATCACCTTCCTGTCCGACTACGCCGACGGTGACGGCACACCCCACCTGACCGTCGTGCGGTGGGACACGCGCACCGGCGAATACCGCGAACAGCCGCTCGTCGACGCGCAAGGTCGCCCGATTGGTGAAGAGCTCGTCAAACCCGAGGAATTCTCCGCGAAGTCGTACGACGCCCGCGCGATACGGGGCGGTCGCTTGGAATGGCTCTCCGCCGACGGCCGGATCATGAGTACCGAAATCGCGTCGGGCGTGACGAAGCCGCGGTTCGACACCGGGTTCGTGACGGGTGACGGCTCGGCGGGCCAAGTGGCCTTCACCGACCGGTCGATCCATGTCATCCACGAGGTGTTCGACGGCAAGACCCCGGTGAAGATCAAGCGCTTCGACCGGATCAGCGGCGATCTCGTCGCCGAGACGACCGTGCCGGGGACGACGGACCGGCTCGGTCTCAAGTACAACCTGCGTGGCATGGCCGTTCCCCCTTCGGCCTGAAGCCGGGGCCGCGGCCGGTACCGCCGCGGCCCCGGACGTCACTTCAGGTGCCGGGCGAGGAACCGGCCCGCGGCTTCCCCGGCGAACGACGGGACGCCCGTGTGCCCGCCCATGTTGGCGTTCAACGTCTTCTCCTTGGAGCCGAAGGCGTCGAACAGATCCAGCGCCTGCTGCCGGTCGTTCCCTTCGTCGTCCCACTGGAGCAGGACGTGCAGCGGGATGGTGACCTGCCGCGCTTCTTCGAGGATGCTGCGCGGTACGTAGCTTCCGGCGAACAGGACGGCGGCTTCGACGCGGGGTTCGACCGACGCCAGCCGTGTGCCGATGGCGATCACCCCGCCCGAGAACCCGACCGGGCCGCCGATTTCAGGCAATGCGAGGAGCGCGTCGAGGGTGGTTCGCCATTCGGGGACGGCCGTTTCCACCAGTGGGAGGACGAGCCGGTCGACGATGTCGTCGGTGACCGGCTCGCCGGCCTTCAGCGCGCGCTGAAGATCGGCGCGGGCCTCGTCGACGACGGGGAAACGCGGCCGGTCACCGGCTCCGGGGAGCTCGATGGTGGCCGTGGCGTAGCCCTCCGCCGCGCAAGCGAGGGCGCGGGCCACGAGCCGCGGGTGCATCCTGCCCAGTCCGCCGGGGTGACCCATCAGGACCAGCGGGACCGGCGCCGCGGACTCCGGCGTCCACAGGATGCCGGGGATCTCGCCGAGGGTGAATCCGCGCTCGAGGACACCGTCTTCGAGGCGTTTTTCGGAAGTGAAGTGCATGGTCGTGCCTTTCGGGAGTGCTCGTGAAACGGCGCTCCCGGACGACCTATCGCCCGACCGTGACCCCTGAGGGGAGCACCCATGTCGAAATGTCCACGGGTACCACCTCCTCGTTCGCTCGCACGGCCTCCGGCAAGGTAGCAGCGGCCGTGATCAGGTGCCAGCGGTTTAACCCACCACCGCAAGGCCGTCCGCCACGACGACGCCGTCGTGCAGCACCGTGCGGTCCTTGCCCCGGTCCATCACCGCGCTCGTCGGGGTCTCGCCGTCCACCAGCACGAGGTCGGCGCGGTCGCCGACGGCCACCCCCGGCCGGTCGGCGATGCCCGCCAGCCGCGGGACGTCGTGGCTCATGATCGACGCGCCGCCCATCGTGGCGACGGCCAGCGCCATCTCGATCAGGTCGTCGCGGCGGAAGCCGTTCGTGAAGGCGAGTTGCCAGGTGCGGTCGAGCAGGTCGCAGTTGCCGTACGGGCTCCAGTAGTCCCGCTGGCCGTCTTCGCCGAGGCCGACGCGCACGCCCGCGGTCGTGAGGTCCGCGAGCGAGAGCTGGCCGTCGGTCGACGGCGCGACGGTCGCCATCGCGATGTCCAGTTCCGCGAACGTGTCGATCAGCCGGCGGCTCACCGATTCCGAGATCGAGCCCAGTTCGTACGCGTGCGACATGGTGACCTTGCCGCGCATGTCCAGCGCGCGGACCCGTTCGATCACCAGATCGGTGGAGAACACGCCCAGATGGCCGGGTTCGTGCAGGTGGATGTCGACCTCGACGCCGTACTTCTCGGCGAGCCCGAACACGACGTCGAGATGTCCCTTGGGGTCTTTGTCCAGCGAGCACGGGTCGATCCCGCCGACGACCGTGGCGCCCGAGCGCAGCGAGGCCTCCAGCACGTCCACGGTGCCGGGTTCGCGCAGGATCCCGGCCTGCGGGAACGCCATGATCTCGACGTCGGCGTGCTTGGCGAAGCGCTCCTTCGCGGCGAGGACGGCGTCGAGCTTCTCGAGGCGGCAATCGACGTCCACCTGCGCGTAGGTGCGCACGCGGGTGGTGCCGTTGGCGATCATCCGCTCCAGTGTTCCGGCGACGCGCTCGGGCAGCGGGACCTCGGCGTCCCGCCAGTTCTCGCGGTCGTTCAGCATCATCGCCCATACGCCGGGCGCGCCGGTGTGCGGCCGGAACGGCAGGCCGATCCGCGTCGAGTCCAGGTGGACGTGCACGTCGCTGAACGAGGGGAACAGCAGCCGCCCGCGTCCGTCGACGGTGTCCGGCGCCGTCGCGGCGGCGGGCTCGTGCGGCCGCACCGCGGTGATCCGGCCACCGGCCACTTCGACGTCGCTGCGCTGTCCACCCCAGGGGCGGACGTCACGGATCAACAAGGGAGCACCTTTCTCGACAAGCTCCCTTTGGTATACCAAATCGTTCGGCCAGGGGCAACGTCACTTGGTGTGCCGGTACGGGCGCGTGTGCCCGGTTTCCGCGTTGTGCTTGGTGATTTCGTCGATCCCCATCTTTTCGAGCCGCGGGTACTCGGTCACGTCGAACACGTTGTCCTCGCGGCGATGCGGGTAGATGTCGTGCCCCTTGCCCGGCCAGTAGGGGAAGACCACGTGTGTGTCCTTGTTGGAGTTCTTGGCGAAGGTTTCGGAGACGTAGTCCCACTTCTCCTGGACGAGCGGCCTCCTCGGGTCCTTCGGATCGTTGATCCATCCGGGCATCTTGATGTTGTTGTCCTTGAGGGTGCCCTCGAGGGTGTTGCCGCCGTTCTGCTTCGCGATCTTGGTGGCCTTCTCCTCGATCGAGCCGAGGTACTCGTCCTCTTCGCCGCGTTTGCGCTTCTTGGTACCGCCGGACCAGAAGAAGTGCTTGTCCGCCTTCAGGATCTCGTCGAGTTTCGGCTTGAACTTCTCGAATTCCTCCTTCGACATCTTGTCGACGTCGATGGGAGGTTTCCGCGGGCTCCTTCGCAACGGCTGGGGTTGCCCGCTGGGGCCGACGGGCTGGGGCCGCGGCTGGTTGCCAGGACCGCTCCGCCCGCAGGGTGGGACGAGGCCGAGCGGGTCGCCGATGAGCAGCGGCTGATCGACGTAGCCGACGGGGTTCGGCGCGGCCGCGAGGCCGAGCGGGTCCTGGCTGAGGTAGCGCGAGGTCCTCGGGTCGTAGTACCGGAAAACGTTGTAGTGCAGCCCGGTTTCCTCGTCGCGCTGCTGGCCGGGGAAGGCCAGCGGCATCGACGCGGTGTCCGCGCCGGGCAGCGGCACACCCCAGAAACTGCTGCGGTCCTGCCAGACCAGCGTGCCGCGTTCGTCGAGCATCTCGGTCGGCGTGCCCGCCGGCGACGTGATCACGGCGCGGAACGTCACGTCTTCCGCGGCACCGGTGCGCTCGATCTGCGCGACCGGGCGGTCGTCGTCGTAGCGTTCCCAGGTGAAGAGCCGGTAGGACTCGTCGGCGGGGTCGTAGTCCATCCGCTCGACCACGTTCATCCCGCTCCACAGGAAGCGGACGTCGTGCGTGAGTTCGGCCCCGCCGTCCTGATCGATCAGCCACCGGCGTTTGGCGAACCGCCGCCCGAGCGGGTCGTAGTGGTACGTCCAGAACGCGCCGTCGGGAGTGCGCACCGAACGCAGCCGGTCGAGGTGATCCCACTCGTAGGCGCAGGATCGGTCGGCGGTGACGCGGCCCCGCTCGTCGGAGTCGTAGACGCCCTCGTCGTGGGTGAGGTTTCCCGCCGCGTCGTGGGTGAATCGCTCGACCCCGGCTGGTCCGCGTGCCTCGCTGACCCGGCCCGCGGCGTCGAAGGCGAGTCGCCACGGCCGGATCGCGTCGTCGACGGCGGCGAGCCTGCCGTCCGGGCGGTAGCCGTACACACGCTTCCCGACCCCCGCGATCTCCTCTTCGGCGAGCCGGTCTTCCGCGTCGAAGCGCCGCTGGAGCACCACGGTGCCGTCGATGCTGCGCGTGATCTCGCGTTCGGCGTCGTCGTAGCCGAATTCGATCTCGTGCCCGGCGATCTTCAGCGACCGCGGCAGTCCCGATTCGGTGAACCGCCACTCACTGTCCACACCGGACGATGTCCGGCGCAGGAGCACGTCGCCCTCGCGGCGCCAGCACACCCCGAGCCCGTTGATCGTGTCGACGACGACCTGATCCCCGTCGTCGTGCGTCATCTCGACCCGCGACTCGATGTTCTCGGCGACGATCAACCTGCCGAGCGCGTCGTATTCGTAGCGCGTGACGTCGTCGGGCGTGCGCCGTGCCACGACGTTGCCCTGGAGGTCGTAGAAGTACTCGGTCACGTCGCCCGTGCTGCTGGTCATGCGAAGCAGCTGTCCGGCGGCGTCGTAGGTGTAGCCGATCCGGCGGCCGTCGTAGTCGGTCTCCTCGACGAGCCGTCCCGCGGCGTCGCGGACGTAACGCCAGGTGAGGCCGTTCGGATTCGTCACCGAGGTGAGCCGCAGTTCGCCGTCGTAGGTGAACAGCGTGCGCGCGCCCGCCGCGTCGGTCTCCTCCAGGACGAGGCCGAACGGGCCGTACTTGCGGCGCCGCGCGGCACCGGTCGCGTCGCGGTGCTCGACGACGTGTCCTTCCGCGTCGTGCACCCACGTCTCGCGGCCACCGTCCGGGCCGAGCCGCCACGCGCGGCGGCCGTCGGCCGTCCAGCCGAGCTTCGCCGCGCCACCGGACGCCGTGTACGCGAGCCGCGGGCGGCCGAACAGGTCGCGGTCGCCGGGGCGATCCGTCACAGGAGCGTCGGTGAGCGGGTCGGGCGCGTCCGGGATCTCCATCGGCAGCCCGGTACCGATGAGGGTGGTGGCCGGATCGAAGGCGGGGACCGTCCGCCGGACGCCTCCCGCCGACAGCCGGACCTCGCCCTCGGCGTGGGCCAGCGACACCGTTTCCCCGCCGGGACGGTGGACGGCCACCAGCTCGCCGTGTTCGTCGTATTCGTAGCCGGTCTCGCGACCGAGTTCGTCCACTGTGGACAGAAGCTCGTCGCGCCGGTTCCAGTTGTAGCGCTGGGAATTGCCCAGTGGGTCGATGCGTTCGATCAGCTGTTTGGCGTCGTTGAGGCGGTACGTCCACGTGTGGCCGACGGCGTCGGTGTGCCGGGTCGTGCCGGGCTCGTAGGCGAACGTCGCGTTGTAGTAACCACTCGCGCCCACGGCGCGGACGCAGCGCCCGGCGTCGTCGTAGACGTAGCGGTACCAGGTGCCTGTGCGGTCCTTCCAGCCGACGAGCCGGTGCCCGAAGTCGTAATCGAGGGTCATCGGGCGGCCGGCGTAGTCCGTGACGGTGCTGAGCTGGCCGTGCCGGTTGTAGGCGAAGCGCACGAGCGGCGGCTGCCCCGGAGCGCCGAGCGCGACGATCCGCCCGTTCGCCGTGCCGATCGCGATTTCGACACCGTCGTCGCGGCGGAGTCCGATGGGAGAGCCGTCGGCCGCGTACGCGAATTCCGTGCGCCCGCCGTTCTGCTCGATGGCCACGAGCGGCAGGATCCGGCCCGCACCGGCGAAACGCAGTTCGCGATCGCCCATCGACAGCCGGTACCCGTCCGCCGCGCGGCGCAGCCGGTGCCGCGGCCCCTGCACCGGAAGCACGGGCGTGGCCGTCGGAACGGGATAGGTGAGCACCATGCCGTCTTCGGCGTAGAACAGGACCCGATCGCCCGTGACCGCCAACCGTTGGTCCATTGTGGACGTCCAAGAAGGACCGAACCAGCGACCAGCGGTGTAGGAAGACAGATGCGTGCGCGAGAGTTCCAGCTCCGCCGTGTCGCCGGGCAGCGTCACGTCAACCTGCTTCATGACGACCTCGCCGGTCGCGACGTCGACGGGGTCACCGCAGTAGTTCTTGGAATCCGAAGACGTCGAACGATCCCCGTTGCCGTCCTTCTTGGTGGTGTCGGTGTTGCCGCCCCGGTCCCGGTCGCCTCCGCCACCGGCGCCGCTGCTGTTCGTCTGGTCGTTGTCGGACTTGGTGTTGGTGCCCTTGTCGTTGGAGTTGCCGCCACCGTTGTTGTTGCCACCGTTGTTGTTGCTACCGTCGGGTTTGCCGTCGGCGCTGGAGCTGGTGGTGCCCTCGTCGGGATCCTTGTCCTTCTTGGTGTCGAGCCCGCGATCGTTGCCGCCCTTGGTCTTGGGCGGCGGCGGGGCGTCGACCTTCCCGCCCTTCAGTTTGCGCAGGGCCTTGGCGGCGTCGTCGAAAAGCGAGTCGGCCCGCTTGAGCAGCGGCATCAAACCCTTGAGCGCCTTGACGAGTTTGGTGGTGATGTCGGCGATCTTCGCGGCGGTCTTGGCGACCGCGGTCACCACCTGCGGCACCACCCAGGTCAGCCCGATGCCGAGGGTGAACAGCACCTGCAGCGCCCAGCTGATGAGGTGGCCGACGAGTTCGGCGATGATGTCGCGGACGAGGGTGCGGACGGCGGCGACGACCTCGCCCGCGGTCTTGACCCCGCTGGAGGCTCCTTCGCAGCCCTTCTGCGCGGCGGTGAGCACGTTGACGGTGTCCGCCGAGCGCTCGCGATAGCGGTCCGCCGCGTCGCCCGCCCAGGTCTGCAGGTCGGCCTTGACCAGGTCGGTCAGCTCCGTGCCGACGGCGCCGAGTTCCTTGGCGATGTTGGCCCAGGTTTCGGCCTGCGCCTTGATCTGGTCGGCGTCGCCGGTCAGGGCGTCGAGCGCGTCGGAGAGCGGGCCGACGTGTTCGAGCAGCCAGCCGACGCCCGCGGCGAGGATCGAACCGAACGGATCCATGGCCATCGACAGCGCGTCGAGAGCCGTCCCGACGGCACCCATCGCGACGGCGGCCCAGTCGCCCTTCTCGATGCCTTCTTTGAGGTCGTTCGCCGATTCCAGCAGCGGCACGCCGGAATGCCCCTTGGTGGAGTCCTCACGTTCAGCGACCAGCGGATTCGCCATGGTGTGCCGTCTTCCTGCCTTCGGGATCTCGCCGACTGGGCCAGGCGTTTCTACCATCGCCGCGCCCCGGCTTCCTGTGCGGGAAAGGATCTTTGTCCGCTCGCCGGAAGGACGACCCGTACGGGCAGGGTCTTGCAATTTCTGCCATGCGGAAGTTAACCTCCGCAGATTGAAATTGCCCGGCATCGCTCGCTTCTACCGAGAGGCGGATCCATGGTGAAGAGGACGCAGGCCGAAACGGCCGCGAGCGGCAGGCCCGAGGACGAACGGCTCGGGATCGGCAAGAGTTTCACTTACGGCATCCAGCACGTCCTGACGATGTACGGCGGGATCATCGCGCCGCCCCTGATCATCGGCGGTGCCGCGGGCGTTTCGACGGCGGAGATCGGGCTGCTCGTCGCGTCGTGTCTGTTCATCGGCGGGCTGGCGACGATCCTGCAGTCGTTCGGCATCCCCTTCTTCGGCTCCCGGCTGCCGCTGGTGCAGGGCACTTCCTTCGCGGGCGTGGCGACGATGACCGCGATCGTCGCGGACGGCGGGCTGCCCGCCGTCTTCGGCTCGGTGATCGCGTCCGCGGCGCTCGGCCTGCTCATCACGCCGGTGTTCTCGCGGCTGGTGAAGTACTTCCCGCCGGTCGTCACCGGGACGGTCATCACGGTGATCGGGCTCAGCCTGATGCCGGTCGCGGCCCAATGGGCGATGGGCAACAACACCAAATCGCCGGAATTCGGTTCGGTCTCCAACGTCGGCCTGGCCGCGATGACGCTGGCGATCGTGCTGCTGCTCAGCAAGGTCGCCGTCCCGGCGATCTCCCGGCTCTCGATCCTGCTGTCGATCGTGGTGGGCACCGTATTGGCCGCCGTGCTGGGCAAGGCCGATTTCTCCAAGGTCTGGGACGGCCCGATCTTCGCGGTACCGACGCCGTTCGCCTTCGGTATGCCGACCTTCGACGTCGCCGCGATCGTGTCGATGTTCATCGTCGTACTGGTGACCCTCACGGAGACCACGGCCGACATCCTCGCGGTCGGCGAGATCGTCGACACGCGCGTCGGCAAACGCCGGATCGGCGACGGGCTGCGCGCCGACATGGCGTCCTCGGCGATCGCGCCGGTGTTCAACGGTTTCATGCAGAGCGCGTTCGCCCAGAACGTCGGCCTCGTCGCGATCACCGGGATCCGGAGCCGGTTCGTGGTCACCGCCGGCGGCGTGATCCTGCTGATCCTCGGCATGCTCCCGGTGCTCGGCCGCGTGGTGGCCGCGATCCCGTATCCGGTACTGGGCGGTGCCGGTCTCGTGCTGTTCGGCACGGTCGCGGCGTCCGGTATCAAGACACTGTCCAAAGTGGACTACAACGGCAATATGAACCTGGTGATCGTCGCGGCGTCGGTCGGGATGGGCATGATCCCGATCGCGGCGCCGGAGTTCTACCACCACTTCCCGGCGTGGGTCGGCACGATCTTCCATTCGGGGATCAGCTCCGCCGCGCTCACGGCCGTCGTGCTGAACCTGTTGTTCAACCACCTCAAGCCCGCCAAGGCCGGCAGTGATCCGTCGGTGTTCGCGACGGCGACCAGGGTGATCGACTACTCGGATCTGAAAGCCTTCTCCCGGCTCGAAAACGGCGACAAGATCGTCGACGGCAAGATCGTGGACGCCGACGGCAAACCGGTCGAGATGCGCGACGAGGAAGGCAGGCCGGTGTCCTACCGGATCGGCTCGGAGCCCGACGCACACGGGTGACCGAGGCCGGCCGGGGACTCCGGGCTATCCGCGCTCGGCACGCCGCCGGGCGAGTTCGCCGACAACGCGTTGCCACGCCGGGGAAGCCTCGGAGACACGGGAAACCACCAGCTCGCCGTACCCCGGACGGCCGCCCCGCCGCTCGTGTTCGACCGCCCAGGCGTCCAGATCGTCGATGAGCGCGTCCAGGCGCGGATCGCGCGGATCCCAGCCGACGGCCTGATCACAGGCGAGATACACGCGGAGCGTCTCGGGATCGTCGAAGGCGGCGTTCTTCTCCCGCACCCGTTCCGGCACGGCGCGGGGATCCAGCGCCCGCATCAGGATCCACGCGTCGCGTTCGAGCAGCACCCGCCGCTCGCTGACGCCGAGACCGCGCATCCGCTCCAGGAGGGCGACCACGTCGGGCGGCAGGACGAGCCGCTCGCCGCCGGTCAGTTCGGCGATCCGGAGGCGGTTTTCGGCGAGCCGGTCGATCTTGCGCCGGAGTTCGGCGTCGATGTCGGAAACGGCGGCGGCGAACTCGGCGGGTTCCGCGTGCAGCAGCGCGTCGACGCGGGCCAGCGGGACCCCGGCGTCGGCGAGGGTCCTGATCCGGATGAGGTCCACCGCCGCTTGCGCGGTGTAGCGGCGGTAACCGGAGGCGTCCCGTTCGGGCTCGGGCAGGAGGCCGATGTGGTGGTAGTGGCGGACGGTGCGCACGGTCACGCCCGCGGTCGCCGCGAGCTGGCCGATCGTGAGCACCTGTCCTGTCCTCCTCTTCCTGAGCCTAAAGGCCTTCGACGACGTCGCGGATCGCCTGGACCACCGCGTCAGGGCGATCGAAGCAGAGTCGATGATGCAGTGTGTCGGTGAGGACGCGTTGCTCCCCTCTGGAGAACCCGCCGACCCGGGCCGCGTCCATCTTCAGCTTGGCCTCGTCGATCTCCCGCGGCGGAGACGCGACGACGGTGAGCGCGATCGCCGGGACGTCGGGCAGCTCCGGCCCGGCTCGCAGTTCGTCGGCGAGCGCGACCAGGCCGGTGCGCTCCGCGGCGCCGATGCGCAGCCACTCGTCGCTCACCTTGGCGTCGACGAGCGCCTCGCGGACGTCTTCCGGATAGTCCTCGCGCAGCTCGGCGTACATCGCGCGAAGGGCAGCGCGATCCGGACCGGGTGACGGCCGTCCGGCCGCGGACAGGCTCGCCTCGGGCGGCATGAAGTCGTCCCAGTCGGGATGGAGGGCGTCCAGGAAGACCAGCCCGGCCACGTCGCGCGGGTAGAGCTGCGCGAACCGGTGCGCGTGGAGGCCGCCGAGCGAGTGCGCCGCCAGCACGTACGGGGCGGGGATCTCCAGGGCGACCAGCAGCTCGCGCAGTTCCGAGGCGACCGCGGTGGCGGTGCGGGGCAGGGGGAGAGGGTCGCTGTGGCCCGTCCCGCCGCGGTCGTACACCACGGCGGTGGTGAACCGCGCGACCTCCTGCTGGACGCCGAAGTAGTCGAGGCCGACCGCACCGGCGCCCGGCAAGAACACGACGGCGGGCCCACCTTCACCCGATCGGTGCACGAAAAGGCGGTGGTCGTCTATCTCCTGGAGTCCTCCGACAGGGGGTGTGTTCGTCATGAGGCAAGGCTCCGACCCTGACGCAGGGTCAAGGTCAAGCGGACGAGAAGGTCGATGCTGACCTGGGGAAATGACCCGGTTCGGGACGGCAGCGTGTGCGAACGGGCAAGACCTGCGACAATGGACGGCGAGATCGGGGCATCGAATGGGCTCAGACTCGCTATGAAGAGCAGGTAAAAAAGTATGGCTCAGGGCAGCGTTAAGTGGTTCAACGGCGAAAAGGGCTTCGGCTTCATCGCTCAGGACGACGGCGGACCGGACGTTTTCGTGCACTACTCGGAGATCCAGGGCAGCGGCTTCAAGTCCCTGGACGAGGGGCAGCGCGTCGAGTTCGAGATCGGCCAAGGTCAGAAGGGCCCGCAGGCCCAGCGCGTCGTCGCCATCTGACTTTCTTCACGCCGAAGGCCTCCATCCGTACCGGGTGGGGGCCTTCGGGCGTTTCGGCTACCGATATCGTCGAAGCATGCTTGTGATCGTTCGTGAGCACCCGTGCGGCCGGACACGGTGAGCCGCTCCGCCCTGGAGCCCGAGCAGGTCGGGCGGAAGGTGCGGTTGCGCGAGGTCGGCCTCCGGGACCGCCGGGTCCTGATGGGCTTCGACCGTGACATGGCCCGCGAGGCGACGCCGCTGATCGGCGGCGGGCACCGGCACTGGGCTTCGCACCGTTCGGGGTCCGCCGGCGACGACATCCACTTCGGCATCGAGACCGTGCGCGGGCGGATGCTGGTCGGCTCGGTCTGCACCATCGGCGCCGACCCGGCGACCGGCAAGTTCGGCTACGGCATCGGGATCGCCCCGCGTCACCAGCGCTGCGGCTACGCCACGGACGCCATCACCGTCCTGCTGGCGCATATGTTCGGGCAGCGCGGCTTCCGCAAATGCGAGGTCAGCGTGTACGGCGGCAACGTCGCGTCGCTCTCGCTGCACGGCGGCCTCGGCTTCCGCGAGGAAGGCAGGCTGGCCGACACCGAGGTGGTGCGCGGCGAGATCAAGTACCTGGTGCGGATGGGCATCACGGCCGAGGAATTCGCCGCACGGCCTCTGGACGCCCTCGGCGACCTCGGCAGGCGTGGCCAGCACCGGCGGCCCCGCCGCGGCAAGCACTGGCGTACGCCCGCCGCGGTCAGCGGCTGATCAGCCCGGATTCGTAGGCGAACACGACCGCCTGGACGCGGTCGCGGAGGCCGAGCTTCGTGAGGATGCGGCCGACGTGCGTCTTCACCGTGCCCGGTGAGAGGAACAGCAGTTCGGCGATCTCGGCGTTGGACAGGCCCCTGGCCAGCTGCCGCAGCACCTCGTTTTCCCGCCCGGTGAGCAGGGCGAGCCGGTCGTCCGGCGGCGCCGCGGGCAGGCCGGTGACGACGCGGTCGAGCAGCCGCCGGGTGACGGTGGGCGCGAGGGTGGCCTCGCCGGAGGCGACCACGCGGACGCCGGCGAGCAGATCCGGCGCCAGCGCGTCCTTGAGCAGGAAGCCGCTGGCCCCGGCCCGGAGCGCGGCGTAGACGTATTCGTCGAGGTCGAACGTGGTCAGCACCAGGACGCGGGCGCGGTGGGCCGCGGCGATCGCGGCGGTGGCCTCCACACCGTCCATCTCGGGCATCCGGATGTCCATCAGCACCACGTCCGGATCGAGGTCCGCCACCAGCGCGACGGCCTCCGCCCCGTCACCCGCCTCGCCGACGACGTCGATGTCGTCCGCGTTGTCCAGGATCATCCGCAGGCCGGTGCGCACGAGCGACTGGTCGTCGGCGATGACCACCCGGATCGTCATGAGGGCAGGCTCGCGCGGACGGCGAAGCCGCGTTCCGGACGAGGCCCCGCGTCGAAGGTGCCGCCCAGGACGTTCACCCGTTCCCGCATGCCCTCGAGGCCGTGCCCGGAGCCGGACGGCTCTTCCGCCGCGGTGCCGTCGTCGGTCACTTCGATCTCCAGCGTCTCGGGCCCATACCGCATCACGATAGTCACCGACGCCGCCGGACCGGCGTGTTTCAGGACGTTCGTCAGCGCTTCCTGCACGATCCGGTACGCCGCCAAGTCCACTGTGGACGGAAGTGGACGGGGTTCCCCTTCGACCAGGAACTCGACCGGCGTGCCCGCGGAACGGAGGTCGGCGACCAGCCGCGGCAGGCGTTCCGCGCCCGGCTGGGGTTCCCAATCCGGCTCGTCCTGGCCGAGCGCGCCGAGCAGGCGCCGGATCTCGCCCAGCGCGGTCCGCCCGGTGCCGACGATGGCGTCCAGCGCTTCCCGCGTTCGCTCCGGCCGTCGCTCCAGTTCGGCTTGGGCGCCCTGCGCCTGCAGCACCACCACGGAAAGCGCGTGCGCGACGACGTCGTGCAGCTCTCGGCTGATGCGGCCGCGTTCGGCGGCCACGGCCAGCGCGGCCTGGGTGTCCCGCTCGCGTTCGAGGTCGGCGGCCCGCTGTTCCAGCACCGAAAGGCGGATGCGGCGCTGCCGCGTGTTCAGCCCGGCGAGCCACGCCACCGCGAGCGACAACCCGACACCGGCGAAACCGCCCCAGTCCTGCACTTGGTCGTCGTCGGGCTCGGGAGGCGCCAGCGGATCGATGATGATGATCCGCGGCGGTACCGGCGCCGGTTCCCGCGTATTCGCGTCGGCGGCGTGGATCATCCAGGCTCCGGTGACCAGCAGGCTCCCCGAGAGCAGGGCGAACGAAAGCCGTCGTGACCCCCAAGCCGCGACGGAGAAGAGACCGATCAGCGCCACGACGTCGACCGGGCGGAGATCGTTGCCCATGGCCAGATGCAGGAGTGAGACCGTCGCGCCGGTCGCGAAGGTGATCACGGGCCTGCGGTGCCGGACGAGCAGGGAAGCCAAGGCCACCAAGGAGGTCAGCCACCAGCCGAAGCCCTCCGGATCGTCGCTCGCGACCACAGTGGACAGTCCGATGAGCACGGTCAGCCCGATGTCCACGGCTTTCGGGTGATTCCTGAGGAAGGAGAGCACCGGCCGAGCGTAATCCCGGATCGGGGCCTCGCGGATCCCTCTCGCGGCAGACATCGGGATACGACCTGCGACAGACGCGCGAATACGACGGCGGGTCCCAGGCTGGACGCAGGAAGATCCCCGACAGAAACGGAAACCTCATGAGAAGGCTTCTCGTCGCGCTGGTCGCCCTCGCCGGCATGGTGTCCCTGGCGAGCCCGGCCGCGGCGGCTCCACGACTGAAGTTGCCGCCGCCGACCGGCTCGCATCCCGTCGGCTCCAGCGATCTGCACCTGATCGACTCTTCGCGCACGGACCCCTGGGTGCCGACCGAGCCGCGCGAGCTGATGGTGTCGATGTTCTACCCCGCGCTGGTGCCGTTCGGCGCGAAACGGCCCTACCTCACCTCGGCCGAGGCGAAGGCGTTCCTGACCGAATCGGGCCTGCCCGACGTCGACCCCGCGCTGCTCTCCGGACTCCGGACCAGCGCCAGGGTCGATGCCCCGCCGCTGCCGGGGAGGCACGCGCTCGTCGTCCTGTCGCCGGGATTCGGCAAACCGCGCACCACGCTCACCGGCCTGGCGGAAGAGCTGGCGAGCAAGGGTTTCGTGGTCGCGCTGATCGGCCACAACTACGAGTCCCACGGCACCGCGTTTCCCGACGGGCATGTCACCGAATGCGCCGCCTGCGGATCCGACTCCACGTTGCTCCCGCCGATCCGCTCCGCGGACGTCTCCTTCGTCCTCGACACCCTGACCAAGCCTTCCTCGCGCTGGTCCCGGCTGATCGACCGGACACGGATCGGGATGGCGGGCCATTCCATCGGCGGGTACAGCGCGCCGACCGCGATGGTCGACGACCAGCGGATCCGGGCGGGCGTCGACATGGACGGCAGGCTGTGGTCGCCGATCCCCGCGCCCGGTATCGACCGGCCGTTCCTGCTGCTCGGCCGCGAAAGCGAGTACACCCCGGCCGGCCCGGACACGACCTGGGCGGGCAGCTGGCCGAACCTCACCGGCTGGAAGCGCTGGATCAGCGTCGCGACGGCCGGGCACGCGTCCTTCACTGACGTCGGCGTCCTCGGTGAACAGCTCGGGCTGACCAAGCCCGGCCTGCTCGGTGGCGAGCGCGGGATGCAGCTGACCAGGGCGTATGTCTCGGCGTTCTTCGACGCGAACCTGCGCGGAGGACACCAGCCGCTGCTCGACGGGCCGGTGGCGGACAACCCGGAAATCAAGTTCTGGAACTAGCCGCGTTTCTCAAGTCCGTGAAGGCCTCCTTGAGGGACTCTGGGTCCCTCAAGGAGGCCTTCACGGACTGGGACGTTCCACGCGCCCCGAACCCCTCAGGCTCGCCCCACACCAGTGGGTGGGCGTGCGCCCAATGTGGCATTGGAGACGCTCAGTGTCCCCAATGTGGCATTGGGGACAGTCGTCGGCGGAGACAGCGGCCGACACGTTCGCCTTGGCCGCCGAGCTGGCCGACTGCCTGGAACTGATCAGCCGGAAGGTCGAGGTCTACCGTCACGTTTCGCGCGGCCGCTTCGTCCCAGTGACATGACTAAGCAGCTCACCGAATTCACCGCCCAGAAGACGATCTTGCTGAAGACCTTCAAACGGGACGGGACACCCGTCGGGACGCCGATCAACATCGCCGTCGAAGGCGATCATGCGTACATCCGGACGTATGACGCGGCGTGGAAGGCCAAGCGGATGCGCAACGATCCGCGGGTCGAGATCGCCCCGTCGACGTTCCGCGGCGTCCCGACCGGGGAGCCCGTGAACGCGCGGGTCCGCCTGCTCGACGGCGCCGAGGCGCGGCACGCGGCCACCCTTCTGGCGAGGAAACATCGGCTCTTGCACGGCTTCCTCGTCCCGCTCTTCCACCGGCTGAAGAAGTACAAGACGCTCCATTACGAAGTCCGGCTCGACGTCTCCTGATGTCCACTGTGGACAGACGTTGCCACCCGATCGGTGCAACGTTTCGCCTGGCGATGGGCAAGGGCGGCCCCTAAGCTTTGCCGCTCGTGACCTGCGAGGTGAGACGATGAGGTCCTTCGGCGCGGTGGATCCGGTCAAGGTGGCGCTCGCCGGGCTCACCACGATGGCCCTCGGCATGGCGGCGGCCCTGAACGCCGACGCTTTGCCGGTGATCGGCGGCGGCACCACCTATTCCGCCGAATTCTCCGACGCCGGCGGATTGCGCGCCGACAACGACGTCCGGATCGCCGGGGTGAAGGTCGGCAAGGTTTCCGAAATCGATCTCGACGGCGATCGCGTGCTCGTCTCCTTCCGGGTGAAGGACGCCTGGGTCGGCGACGCCACGAGCGCGTCCATTCAGATCAAGAACGTCCTGGGGCAGAAGTACTTGGCGCTCGACCCGCGTGGCGAAGCGATCCTCGACCCCGGTGACCCGATCCCGCTGCGGCGGACCACCGCGCCGTATGACGTCCTTGAAGCGTTTCGGGATTTGTCGAAAACCGTCGACGCCATCGACGTCGGCCAACTGGCGAAAAGCTTCGATGCGATTTCGGCGACTTTCGCCGATACGCCCGCCGACGTCCGCTCCGCGCTCGACGGGATCACGAAGCTCTCCGGCACCATCGCCTCCCGGGATCGGCAGCTCCGGGCGCTCGTCGCGAACACGCGGCAGGTCTCGCAGACCCTCGTCGACCGCGACACCGAGGCCCAGCGGCTGATCCAGGACGGCAACGCGCTGCTGCGCGCGATCTCCACCCGGCAGCAGGCGATCAAGGACCTGCTCGACGGCTCGAAACGGCTCGCGACCGCGCTCGACGGCATCATCGCCGACAACGACGGGCAACTGGGACCGGTGCTCGAACAACTCGACCGGCTGACGTCCATGCTCCAGCGCAATCAGGATTCACTGGCCAAGGGGATCGCCGCGTTCGCGCCGGCGATCCGGGTGCTCACCAACGTCGCGGGCAACGGCCGCTGGATCGACGGCTACCTGTGCGGGCTGGTCCTGCCGACGTTCGGCCCGCTCAACGAAAAGGGCTGCTTCGAGAAGTGAGCGGCCCGCTTTCGGTCAGGGTTTCGTCCGCCGCAACCAGAACAACCCGATCACCGGCAGCACCAGCGGGATGAAGAGGTAGCCCTGCCCGTACACCGACCACACGGTGGCGTGGGGGAAGGCCTCGCGGTCGAAGAGGCTGAACGTGCCGACGGTCAGCACGCCGAGCAGCTCGACGCCGCAGGCGATCAGCGCGATCCGCCACCAGCCCGCCCCGCGGCGGGCCAATGCCACGGTGGCCAGCAGGTAGACCACGGCCGCGAACGCGGAAAGGGCGTAGGCCAGCGGGGCTTCGTGGAACTTGGTGCTGATCTGCACGGCGGCGCGCGAGGTCGCCGCCAGCGCGAAGATCGCGTACACCGCGACCAGGATCCGTCCCGGGCCGGAGGCCTTGTCCGTCGCGGTGTCCACCGTCTTCTCCTCGGTTTCTTCAGGCACTGGCGCCCGCCCACACCTCGTGCAGCCGGAGCACCATCACCGGGATGGCGAGGCACGCGATGCCGAGGATCGCGGTGCTCGCCCGGGTGCGCTCGGCCAGCGCCCAGAACGTCCCGAGCGGGAGCACGACCAGGCAGCCGATCAGATAGGCGAGATAGGTGGCCATGCTGCCGGGGCGGCCGCCGCCGATCAGCAGGACGACACCGATCACGAGCTGGGCCACCAGGAGTACTTCGATCACGGCGAGGCCGGCGAGCAGCGCGTTGTCCGGCAGCTTCTTGCGCGCCGCCTGGACGAAACTCCACACCGCGACCAGCGTCGCGCAGATCGCGACGGTCACCGCGAACCCTGTGATCACGTCGGCCTCCTTACCCGCTCCACCGGCGACAACGTACCTCCGGGCCGATCATCGCCGACGGGCGACCGGTGGGCCGCGTGGCGGGCGCCACGAGCCGGGCAGTGGTCCAGACCTCGGGTGAATAGATCACGAAACGCGGCCGGTTGGCGCACTGTCAATTTCCGCGCGCATTATTGCTTTCGGTGCCTCGACCAGGGATTACGGCACCGGCGCGTTCCTGTTACACACCGACCGGGTGGTTGGAATCCGAGTTGATCTCACGCTGGGTACCCCTACCATTCGGTAGTTTTCGAATTCACGTCCCTGAACAGCCCATCCGAACCCCCGATATGGCGGATTGGCCGTTCGGGGTCCGGCGGGTGGAATATTCTGCATCGCGATGGTGCACATGGCCCATCCGATTGGTGCCAAGGAGGGGGCGCTCGATGGACGTCCGGTACGAAGCGTATTGCTTCGCCGATCCACTGTTCTTCGATGAGCAGCGGGAAACCGGGGACGTCGCCGACGATTTCGCCTCCCTGTTGCCCGCTCCCGGAGACGGCTGGCGCACCGGGGTGCGCGGAGTGTGGCGGTTACTGCACCCTGTTGCTCGAAACCTTCCCTTGCAGGGCTGGAAAATCCACGTTTCGGCAGGTTTGGACAACGCCGAACGGGTGCTTGTGAAGGTGCACGAGCATTGTGTCGAGCACGCCGTGTCCTACAAGCATCTGCGTTCGCGGACGACCCTGCTGGCCAGGAATTCCAAATACGCTCCGCGTGACGGAAGCGGTAAGTTACTGACTCTTTATCCGGCTGACAACAACGAGCTGGAGCGTGTTCTCGCGGCGTTGTCGGCGAAGCTCGACGGCGAACCCGGCGCGTACATTCTCAGTGATCTTCGGTATGGTGCCGGCCCGCTCTACGTCCGCTACGGCGGATTCGCCGAGCAATGGGTCGAACTCGACGGCAAGCGGGTCCTCGCGATACGCAAACCGGACGGGACGCTGGTCCCGGACAAGCGTGAGCCGACCTTCTCCGTACCCGACTGGGTGACGATTCCGGAGTTCCTCGCACCTCATCTCGCAGCTCGCAAGAGCGGCGGAGCGGATCAGTTCCCCTATCAGGTGAAAAGTTCTCTGCACTTCTCCAACGGCGGCGGCGTGTACCTCGCCGACCGGAAGACCGACGGCGAACGCGTGGTCCTCAAGGAGGCAAGACCGTTCGCCGGCCTGGACCGGGACGAGGTCGACGCCGTCGAACGCCTCCGCCGTGAGCACGAGGTGCTGGAGCGGCTGAAGGGCATCGACGGCATCCCCACCGCCTACGACCGCTTCACCGTCTGGGAGCACCACTTCCTGGCGATGGAGTACATGCCCGGCGTCTCGCTCGGCAACTGGCTCGCCCGCAACTACCCGCTCACCCGGCGCGACACCACCGAGGCCGACATCGCCGCGTACACCGAACGCGCGCTGGCGCTGGTCCGGCGGGTGGAGGCGATGGTCGGCGAGGTGCACGAACGCGGGATCGTCTTCGGCGACCTGCACTCGCTGAACATCCTCGTGGACGGGGACGACGACGCGGTCTCCCTGATCGACTTCGAGATGGCCTCGGACATCGAAAGCGGCACCAGGCCCGCGCTCGGCGCGCCCGGCTTCCGCGCTCCGAGGGACCGGAACGGGTTCGAGGTCGACGAGTACGCGCTCGCCGTCCTGAAGCTGTGGATCTTCCTGCCGCTCACGACGCTCCTCGAACTCGCCCCGGCGAAGCTGCGCGGGCTCGCGGACTTCGTCCAGCAGCGTTTCGACGTCCCGGAGGGCTACGCCGACTCGATCGTCGCGGAGCTCGCCCCCCGGAACCTGCCACCGCTCACGAGCGCCACCGAACTGGATCAGGAACGACCGGACTGGGCGCTGGTCCGCAAGCAGATCACCGAGGCGATCCTCGCCAGCGCGACCCCCGAGCGCACCGACCGGCTCTTCCCCGGTGACATCGAGCAGTTCCGCGTCGGCGGAGCGTGTTTCGGCTACGGCGCGGCCGGCGTCCTCCACGCACTGAAAACGGTCGGCGGCGAGCGGCATCCCCAGCACGAACGCTGGCTGCTGGACTCGATCCGCCGCGATCCGCCCGGACGCCCAGGGTTCTACGACGGCTCGTACGGGATCGCGTACGTCCTCGAAGAGCTCGGTTACCGCGAAGAGGCCACCAAGCTCTTGGCGGCGTCGTCGACGCTGGTCGAGCAGACCACCGACCACGGGCTGGAAGGCGGCCTGTCCGGGATCGGGCTCACCCAGCTGCATTTCGCGGTGGCCCGCAAGGACAACGAGTTCGGCAGGCAGGCGCTCGCCACCGCCGTCCGGCTCGCCGAAGCCCTGGAGATCGCCGACCCGCCCGGCGACTTCGGCCGCGCCGGGTTGCTCAACGGCTGGTCCGGTCCGGCGCTGCTGTTCGTGCGGCTGTTCGAACGCACCCGCGAAGAAGGTTGGCTGTCCTTCGCCGACCAGGCGCTGGAACGGGACATCGAGGAATGCGTCGAGTCCGACGACGGTTCGCTGCAGGTCCGCGACGGCGAAACCCGGACGTTGCCCTACGTGGGGGTCGGCAGCGCCGGGATCCTCATGGTTGCCGAGGAGCTGGCGAAGCACCGCCCCAACGCGAAGGCGTTGAAGAGCCTTCCCGGCCTGCGTGAAGCGTGCCGCGGCGAGTTCGTCATCCACCCCGGGCTGCTGTTCGGCAGGGGCGGGCTGATGACCGCGCTGGCCATGGGCGCCGACCCGGACCAGCGCGTCCGCGACGCCATCGACCTGCATCTTTCCCGGCTGGCCTGGTACGCGGTGCCGTACAAGGGCGGCCTGGCGTTCCCCGGCAACCAGCTGCTGCGGCTGTCGATGGACGTCGTCACCGGCGGCGCGGGCGTCCTGCTCGCCTTGGCCGCCACCCTGGACGGGAAGGCCGCGCTGCCTTTCCTGTCCTCCCGAACTGCCGTCCGATGAGGACGGCGGACCAAGAGGTAACTAGTGAAAGGGAACACCATGGAACTGGTTCTCGACCTGCAGGCCCTGGAAGCCCCCGAGGTTCTCGAAGGTGGCGGCGGTGGCAGCCACGGCGGCGCGAGCAACCTCAGCCTGCTGGCCTCCTGCGCGAACAGCACCGTCAGCCTGCTGACCTGCCACTGAGTCACGGCTGAGCACTGAAGGCGCGGGAGCGGCACAGGCCAAGTGCGCCGCTCCCGCGCCTTCATTTTGCCTTCCGGTTCATCTCGTTGGGATCACGGTGTCCTCCGGCGCGGTCGCGGGGTCACCAGGACTAAGGAGTGGGATGGCGGGTTCCGCCGATCGGTTGCTGGTCACGGTGACCGCACTGGATCGCCCCCGCCTGATCGCGCTGATCTTCAGCGCGCTCGCCGGGACGGCTGCGGGACTGCTCCTGCCCGGCGCGCTCGCCGCCGCGGTCGACGCCGTGGTCGCCGGACGGCCCAGCCTGCCCGAGGTCACCTGGCTGATCGTCCTCGGCGTCACCGAAATCGCCGTCGGCCTGATCGGCGGCATCCTCACCGCGCGGATGACCGCGTCCGCCACGGCCTGGCTGCGCCGGGAACTCGCCGACCGCTATCTCGCGCTCGGCACTCGATCGACCTTCGCCGACGGCGACGCGATCAGCAGGCTCACCGGTGACTGCACCGGCGCGGGACTGGTCGCCTCGGTCGTCGTCCAGCTCGGCTCGACCACCCTCATCTCCGGCGGGGCCGTCGTCCTGCTCGCACTGATGGACTGGCGGCTCGCGCTCGTCTTCCTCGGCAGCATCCCGTTCGGCCTGATGCTCGCGCGCACCCATCTGAAGAACACCGCCGACGACGTCCTCACCTATCAAGAGGTGTCCGGCGAGCTCGCGGCGAGGATGGTCGACGCCGTCGCCGGGCTCCGCACGATCGCCGCGTCGGGCACTGCCGACCGCGAAGCCGACCGTGTGCTGCGGCCGCTGCCGAAACTGAGCCTCGCCGGCCGCGGGATGTGGCGCACGCAGGCCCGGATGGTGTGGCGTTCCGGTCTGCTGCTGCCCGCGGTCGAGCTCGCGGTGCTCGCCGCCGCCGGTTTCGGCGTGCTGGAAGGCAGGCTGACCGTCGGCCAGGTCCTCGCGGCCCTCGGCTACGTCGCCCTCGGCATGGGCCTGATCACGCAGATTCCCTTGCTCACCACACTTTCCCGCGCGCGGTCGTGTGCGCGGCGGATCACCGAGGTGCTGGAGGCGCCGGTCCCCGAACCGGGTGATCTCGGCGTCGTCCCCGGGCGGGGCACGCTCGAACTGCGCGGCGTCACCGTCGAGGGCGCGTTGCGCGACGTCGACCTGCTCGTGCGGGGCGGCCGGTTCACCGCGGTCGTCGGGCGGTCCGGTTCGGGGAAGTCCGCGCTGGTCAACGTGCTCGGCGGGCTGCTGACCCCGGACGAGGGGACGGCGACGCTCGACGGCCGTCCGCTGGAGAAGCTGCGGCCGTACGAACTCCGCGCTGTGGTCGGGTTCGCCTTCGAACGGCCCGCGCTGCTCGGCGCGACGATCGGCGACGCCGTCGGCTACGGCTCGTGGGCCGGGGAGGCCGCCGTGCGTGCCGCCTGCCGGTCCGCGCAGGTCGACGACCTGATCGTCCGGCTGCCCGACGGCTACCGGACGCCGCTCAGGGAAACCCCGCTCTCCGGCGGGGAGGCGCAGCGGATCGGGCTGGCGCGCGCGATCGCGCACGCGCCGCGGGTGCTCATCCTCGACGACGCCACCGCCAGCCTCGACACGGTCACCGAAGCCGCCGTCGAGGAGGCGATCGAACGCACGCTGCCCGGCCGGACCCGGGTGGTGGTGACGCATCGCGCGGCCACCGCGTCGCGGGCGGACACGGTGGTGTGGCTGGAAGACGGCCGCGTCCGGGCGGTCGGCGCCCACGACGAGCTGTGGCGGACTCCGGCTTATCGGGCTGTTTTCACCGAGGGCGCGCAATGAGCGTCTGGGGGCTCTACCGCTCGGCGCTGGCCGGGCAGTGGCGCGGCGGGCTGGTGCTGCTGGCCTGCTCCGTACTGGAGAGCGCGCCCGCGTTCTTGTCCGGTCGCCTGGTCGAACTCGCGGTTGACGAGGGGTTTGCCGCGGATCGGCCAGGCACCGGACTGCGTTGGCTCGCGGTCTTCGGGCTGGTCGCCGTGATCGGCGCGTTCGGTTCGCGGCTGGTGTGGCATCAGCTCGGCAAGGTCGTCGAGCCGTTGCGCGACGCGCTGGTGACCGCCGTCGTGCGCGGGGTCCTGCACGATCCGGCGCCGCCGCGGAATCAGCCGGACGCCAGCGGCGTCGCCCGGATCACCCAGCATGTCGAAGTGGTGCGTGACGCCACGGCCGGGTTGCTGGTGCAGGCGCGCGGGATGATCGTGACGACGGTGGCGGCGCTGGCCGGGTTGTTCACCGTCGCCGGTTCGCTCGCGTTGATCGTCGCGATCCCGGTGGTGGTCGCGGTCCTCGTGTTCGCCTGCCTGCTCCCGTCGCTGGCGCGGCGTCAGCGCGCGCTCGCGCTGGCCGACGAGCGGACCGCCGAGGTCGCGGGCGCGTCGTTGTCCGGTATGCGCGACATCGTCGCGTGCGGCGCCGAACCCCTTGCCGCGCTGGAGCTCTACGACGCCATCGACACGCAGGCCAAGGCGGCCGTGCGGGTGGCGCGGTCCGGGGCGGCCCGGACGGTCGTGATCGCGACCGGCGGGTTCGTGCCGTTGCTCCTGGCGTTGCTGGTGGCGCCGGGCATGGTCCAGGCCGGGGTGCTCACCGCCGGTGCCGCGCTCGGCGCGCTGGTCTACCTGGCGACGACGATGCAGCCGGCGTTGCGCGGGCTGGCCGCGACCGCGAGCACCGTGGTGCTGCGGCTGATCGTCGCGTTGCGGCGGCTCGCCGAAACCGCCGAGGCCGAGCCGGAGGCCGACGGCACGGCCGAACCCGACGGGACCGCGATCTACGTGCGCGACCTGACCTTCAGCTGGGGCGCGGCCGCGCAACCGGTGGTGCGCGGACTCGACCTGCACCTTCGGCCCGGCGAGCGGCTCGCGGTGGTGGGGCCGAGCGGGATCGGCAAGTCGACCCTGGCCGGGCTCCTGACCGGCATGCTCGAACCGCAGGCCGGCCGGGTGCTGCTCGGTGGGGTCCCGGTCCGGGAGGTCCCGGCGGCGCTGCGGCACCGGATGGTCGCGCTGATCCCGCAGGAGGCGTACGTCTTCGCGGGGACCGTGCGGGACAACGTCGGCTTGTTCGCGCAGACCGCGATGGACGGCGAACTCCTGGCGGCGGTGCGGGCCGTCGGCGCGGAACCGCTGGTCACGCGGCTGGGCGGACTCGACGGCGAGATCGGGCACGGCACGCTGTCCGCCGGTGAGGCACAGCTGATCGCCCTCGCCCGGGTGTACGCGAGCGACGCGACCGTCGTCATCCTCGACGAGGCGACGTCGCATCTCGACCCGCCCGCCGAAGCCCGCGCGGAACGGGCGTTCGCCGAGCGGGGCGGGGTGCTGGTGGTGATCGCGCACCGGCTGACGTCGGCGCTGCGCGCGGACCGGGTCCTGGTGATGGACGGCAAGGAAACCGCCCTGGGCACCCATCTCGAACTCATGGACCGGTCCACGCGCTACGCCCAGCTCATGCACGCGTGGTCGCCGCGGCTACCCCAGCCCAGTGCGCAGTTCTTCCAGCGCGCTCCTGAGTAGACCCTCGACGGGGACCGGGCGCCGGGATTCGCGATCGACGAAGACGTGCACGAAATGCCCCTCCGCGATCACCGTCTCCTTCGAGTACATCCCGACCTCGTAGCGGACGCTGGACCGGCCGAGATGGCCCACCCGCAGGCCGACTTCGAGTTCTCCCGGGAACGACACCGAAGCGTGGTACTTGCATTGCGATTCCACGCACAGCCCGATGACCGCGCCGGTCTCGATGTCGAGTCCGCCGCGTTCGATCAGCCAGGTGTTGATCACGGTGTCCATCACCGAGTAGTGGACGACGTTGTTGACGTGTCCGTAGACGTCGTTGTCCTTCCACCGCAACGGAACCGTCTGCCAGTGCGGATAGTCGGCGTTCACCACAGCGTCACCGACTCCCGCAGGATGACGGCGAGGTCGGCTTCGGACGCCTCGCGCGGCGCCGTCGCCAGCAGCCGTTGTTGTTTCACCGTGCCGGAAACCAGAGAGTCCACATCGGACTCGGTGTAGCCGACGGCGCCGATCCCGTTGGGGATCCCGATCTCCCGCATGATCTGCCCGAGCACCGCGGGCAGGTGATCCCGCAGATCGCCCGGCCATTCGTAATCCGGCGCGAGCAGCCGGGCCACCCGGATGTGCCGTTCGGGTGCGGCGTCGAAGGTGAACCGGAACGCCGCCGGCGCGGTCAGCGAGACGGCCATCCCGTGCGGCACCATCGCTTCGTCGCCCGGGTACCCGGACGGATGGAAGTCCCGCACCTGCCCGGCGATCGGATACGCGTTGGCGTGCGGGATGTGCACCCCGGCGTTGCCGAAGCCGAGCCCGGCGAACGTCGCCGCGAGCGCCATCGCCTCGCGTGCCTTCATGTCGGAGCCGTCGCGCACAGCCGCGGGCAACGCCCACGACAGCAACCGCAGCGACTGCTCGGCGAACATGTCGGCCAGCGGATTCGAGCCACAGTAAGGAACCCGGTCCTCCGGTCGCTTCCGGTCGAACTCGGTGTACGGCTTGGCCGTGTAGCTTTCCGCGGCGTGGCAAAGGATGTCCATCCCGCTCGCGGCGGTCACCTCGGGTGGCTGCGAGACCGTCAGCCTCGGGTCGACCACCGCGAGGCTCGGCCGCATCCGGAGATGGCTGATGCCGCTCTTCACCCGCAGTGACAACACGTCCAGCACGCACACCGTGGTGCTCTCCGAGCCCGTTCCGGTGGTGGTCGGCACCGCGACCAGCGGTTTCAGCGGTGCGCTCGGGGCGCGGCCGCCGCCGACCGGTGCGTTGACGTAGTCCATCAGGTCGCCGTCGTTGCTGGTCAACAGGTTCACCGCCTTGGCGGTGTCGATGGCCGACCCGCCACCGACGGCGACGAAGGCGTCCCACTCGCCCTGTCCCCGGGCGAAGTCGACGGCCTTCCGCATGCTGACGTCGGTCGGCTCGACATGTACGCCGTCGAAGACGACGGCTTCGATGCCATAGGTCTCGATGCCTTCGGCGATCCGTTGTGGCCAGCCCGTCGCGGCGACACCCGCGTCGGTCAGGACGAGCACCCGGCGGGCGCCGTACTGGGTGAGGTCGTAGCCGATCTCATCGCTCGACCCGGTGCCGTACTTCAAGGCAGGCGCCCCGTAAGTGAAAACAGTTTCACGTCCGGCGGTGGCTGAGGTCACGTTTTCGTGCTCCCTTGCTCGAACACGTTCCGAATATCGGACATTCCGCCGCTCCGGGGTTGCCGGAATCGGAAGATCGCTTGACGGCACCGATCACCGCCCGCCTAAGCTCTTCTCATTAGATACCAACCGGGAGCGTCCGTCGCCCAGACGGCCGTGCGGATCCTGACCGAGGCGCAGATCCACCGCGTGTACGCGGTGGTGGGTGAGTCCTTCCTGGATCTGCTCGACGCGCTGCAACGCGAGCGCTCGATCACCTTCGTCTCGGCGAGGCACGACTCCGGCGCCGCCTTCATGGCGGAGGCCGAAGGCAAGCTCACCGAGCATCCGGCGGTCCTGCTCGCCGGCCGCGGCCCGAACGCGGCGAACCTCGCGATCGGCGTCTCCACGGCGTACCAGGACGAGAGCCCGATGGTCGTCCTCCTGGAGAACCCGCCGCAGGATCCCGGCCCGACGAGCGAGCTGCCCACCGCGGATCTGACCGCGATGTTCGAGCCGATCTCGAAGTGGACCGGCCGCGCGGAATCGCCGGACGAGGTCCCCGGTCTGCTGGTCGAGGCGCTGACCCGCTGCCGCGAGGGGCGGCCGGGCCCTACCGTCGTCGCCGTCCCCGCCGATTTCTGGGGTGTCCCGTTCGATTCGGCGAAACCGGTCGCCTCCGTGCGGCCGCCCGCCACCGGCGCGCTCGGCCGGACCGCCGAGGCGGTCGCGCAGCTGGTCGACGAGGCCCGCTACCCGGTGGTGATCGTCGGCGGCCGGGCCCGCGCGGCGCGCGACGAGCTGATCGCCGTCGCCGACGAGCTCGCGCTGCCGGTGTACAACGCGTTCCGCCGTCAGGACGCCTTCCCCGAGAACCACGCGCGCTACGCCGGCCATCTCGGCATCGGCATCCCCGCGCGGCAACTCGACGCGCTGGAGCGCGCGGATCTCGTGCTCGCGCTGGGCACGCAGCTCGACGAGGTCACCACCCAGTCCTTCCGCTACCCGACGCCGTCGCAGACGCTGGTGCTGGTCGGCACGGGGATCGAGCCGGCCCGTCGCGGCGGGCTGACCTTCCGGGTCGACTCGGAGGTCGAGCCGTTCCTGCGTGAACTGCGCAATGTCGCCTCGCCTCGGCAGCGGCGCGCGTCGGCCGCGAACGCCGCGGTGCACACCTTCATGACGCCGCCCGACACCAGCGGCGCCACCCGGGTCCATCCCGCCGACGTCATCCGCGCGGTGCGCAAACTCGCGCCCGAAGACGCGATCGTGACCAGCGACGCGGGCAACTTCGCCCAGTTCATGCACCGCTACTGGTGTTTCACCGCGCCACGCAGCCAGCTCGGGCCGAGCAACGCGGCCATGGGCTACGCGGTCCCCGCGGCGGTCGCGGCGAAACTCGCCGAACCACGCCGCACGGTGATCGCGATGGCGGGCGACGGCGGTGCGCTGATGACCGGGCAAGAGATCGAGACCGCCGTCCGCTACCGGGTGCCGGTGACCGTCCTGGTGTTCCAGAACGGACTGCACGGCCCGCTCGCCGTGCACCAGGCGCGCAAACACGGGCGGCTGTCGGGCGTCACCGTCCCCGTCACCGACTTCGCGTCGTGGGCGCGCGGGCTCGGCGCCGCCGGGTACACCGTGGACGATCGGGAAGAGCTGGAGCCGATCATCGCCAGCGCGCTGGTGCGGCAACGGCCTTGTGTGATCGACATCCGCACGGATCCGGACGTGGTGACGCCGGACATCCGGCTGACGAGCCTGCTGGGCGCGTCGAGGCAGCAACAGGGCGGCCAGTAGGGGCCGCCACGCCGATTACCGGGCGGTACTTTTTCTCAGGGGATACACAGAAACCCTTGTGGTGCCGCCTTCACCTGCCCCAAAGGGTGGGAACGAGATGACGACTCGGCCGACTTTCGGTCGCGGACGCCGGATTTTGTCGGTCGGCCGTGGCACAATCGCGGCAACACCGAGAGTCCGATATGGACCGGGGCAATGGCCGGTGGGGTTGTTGGCACGCAGTACGTACCTAGAGCGTTGTGTTGACACTGGGAGAAAACATGGCTGACGAAGCGAAGCCACAGGACAAGTCCGTTTCCGGCGTGGTGCCGGTGCTGTTCAGCGCGGACGCGGAGACGCACGACATCGCCGTCGTGGCCACGAACCGGGAGGCGTTGCGCCGCTCGCCGTTCGGCAACGAGGCGCCGCTGCGCGCGGCCAGCGGGGAATAGCCCGGCCGGTCACCCCTCCTGCCGGAGGGGTACAGTGCGGCTGCGCACACCCGGGTGATGGCGCTTGTCGGCCTGCGTGAGGTGTGCTTTACTGCACCAGGTCTCGATTTTTGTGTTCGTGTTGGTTCACGCTCGCAGAACTCAGCGGGCGTAGTGTCTCCTCGTGTTTCCGGGGAAGCAAACCGTCTGGTCATGACCCGGGCTGCCGACGTGGCTTCCTGTTTGTTTGTGTTGCATATGGAGATTTTATGACTCAGGGCACTGTGAAGTGGTTCAACTCCGAGAAGGGGTTCGGCTTCATCACTCCCGACAACGGCGGCGGCGACGTCTTCGTGCACTACAGCGAGATCAAGGGCAACGGCTTCCGTACCCTCGAGGAGAACGCCCGCGTGGAGTTCGAGATCGGGCAGGGCGCGAAGGGTCCGCAGGCCACCTCGGTCACCGTGATCTGATCCAGGTTTTCCAAGCAGGGCCGTCATCCCCTCGGGGAGGCGGCCCTGCTGCTTTTCCGGGACCGAACCTGACGAAAGTCGAGGCCTCCGCCTGACTTTCGGGCGCTGTCCCGTGTCGCCCGTCCCGGCGACGATGCCGTCATGAACGGTGAAACCGGCCGATGGATCGGCGGAGTGGCCCTGATTCTCGCTCCACTCGCCTGGTTCGCGGGCCTGCTGCTGCGGCATCTGGTGCTCAAGGACTTCACGCCGGAGCAAGTCGCGTGGTTCGACGATCAGCCTTTCGCCGCACCCGGTCAGCTGGCCGCGTATGCCGCGAACCCCGGTTTGGTGACGGCCGCGTATTCGGTCTTCCTGCTCGGCGCGGTACTCCTGCTGCCGGCCTTCCTGATGCTGGCGAAGATCGTCGCGGAGAAGGCGCCGGCGTTGGCGGGCTGGGGATTCCTGCTCCTCGCGTTCGGTCTGGTCGCACGGGTCTACTTCGCGGGCGTCGACCTGACGGCCTTCGAGCTCGTCGACAAGCTCGGTCTGGACCAGGCGACGAAGCTCGTGATGGACGACTACGTCGACCTGTCCTACGGGTTGTGGCGGATCCCGGTCACCGCGTCGTTCGGCCAATACGCCGGAGGGCTGCTGCTGGCCATCGGGGCGTTCCGGGCAGGTACCTTCGGCACCGCGCGGGCGCTGCTGTTCCTCTGGCCGTGCACCCTCTGGATGGGGGTGCTCAAGGAAAGCGAGTTCCTGAGCGTCGTCACCGCGGTGGCCCTCGGCCTGGCGCTGGTGCCGCTCGGCGTCCGTGTCCTGACGGGCGGGCGGCCCGTTGACCGAAAGCCTCGTGCCCTTTCCTGGTGATGCAACCTCGTGCAACTCTTCCCTTCGTGGCCCGGACGTCGTTTCCTTGTAGGGACTTGGCGCGGCAGCGGAGGACATGTGGGCGAAGCGGTTGCGGGGATCGTGGCGAACCCCGCTTCGGAGCGTGACATCCAGAGCCTGCGTTCGGCACTGAGGGTGGCCGGCGTCGGCCGCGTGATGGTGTGGACCGACGCGGGCAAGATCATCGGCACCGTCCGCCGGATGGTGGACGCGGGTGCGAGCGTGCTCATCTGCCTCGGCAACGAGACCATGATGCGGGCCGCGGCGGCCGCCTGTGGCGACGTCCCGCTGCTGATGCTGCCGGCCGGGGGCGCCGACGAGTCCACCGTCGCCGGGCTCGCCGCGGGGCTGGTGGCCACCCACCAGGTGGACACGGACCTGGTCACGAACCGCGCCACCGTGCTCGAAGTCGTCACGAAGGCCCGGCGTGAGATCGCGCTGATCGACGTCAGCGTGTGCTCGGAGAGCCGGTGGGATCCCGCGTCGCTGACCGAGCTGTACTGCACGTTCGCGGTTCCGGACGGGGTCGGGCTGTCGAGTATCCCCGGACGGCTGTGTCCCAGCCCGAAGTCCACTGTGGACGGTGTCGCGGTCTCACTCGGACCGGTCGACGAGACGCCGTACGTCGTGCAGGCGCCGATCGCGCCCGGCGAGGTGCGGGCGGTGGGCGTACGCGGCTGGAGCGTGCTGGAAGCCGGGGTCCGCGTCGATCTCGCCGCGGGCGGCGGCTCCATCGCGCTGGACGGCCAGCCGCATTTCGTGCTCAAGCCTGGAGAGAGCGCTTTCGTGGAGTTGAAGCCCGACGGGCCGTGGTGCGTCGACGTCCGCGCCGTGATGGCCGAGGCCACCCGGACCGGCCTGCTGCTCGGCCGCAAACCGACGGCGGCCCTTCCCACGCCCCGCCTGGCGGACGCACCCTTCCTCTAGCCCAGGTCACAGAGACCTTCCGCTCCCCGGTGCGCCCGGGCACACTGGCCTGAACAGAGCAGAAGGAGTAGGCCAGGTGCAGCTCGAGGCGGCGCTGCCGGTCGGTGCGGATCCGCGGCGGCACGCGCGTGCCCTCGCCGAAGTGCGCGAGGCCGCGCTCGCCGGGACCACGCTCCCGGGCAGGCCACGTGCGGTGATCGGCGCGTCCTGGCAGCGTATGCGGCGGCTGGGCCTGGACCCGGACCGCGGCTCGCCGACCCCTCCGCTCGCCCCGGAACAGCTGGAAGCCCGGCGTCGGGGCAGCGGCCTAGCGACCGTCCTCCCCGCCCTTCGCGGCGGTCTGATCGGCCTCGCCGAGCAGGCCGCGCACATCATGGTCGTCGTCGACGCCGACGGCCGGGTGCTCTGGCGCGACGGCAGCGCCGCGGTCCGCCGCCGAGCCGACGGGCTCGGTTTCGTCGAAGGGGCGGACTGGCACGAACCCGCCACGGGCACCAACGCCATCGGGACGGCGCTGGTCGCCCGGCATCCGGTGCAGGTCTACTCGGCCGAGCACTACGTCAGCAACCAGCACGACTGGACCTGCGCGGCCGCGCCACTGCACGATCCGAGGAACGGCAGGCTGCTCGGCGCCGTCGACCTCTCGGGCCCGGCCTCCACCGTGCATCCGTCCACCCTCGCCCTGGTCGACGCGGTCGCGAAGCTCGCCGAAGCACATCTGCGCACCACGCATCTCTCGGATCTCGAACGGTTGCGCGGGCTGGCCACGCCCCTGCTCGCGAAGGTGAAGGGGCGGGCGGTCATCACCGACCCGCACGGCTGGATCGCGGCCTCGGCGGGGCTCGTCCCGGTCGGCCGCATCGCGCTGCCGAACGACGCCGCCCCCGGCCGCACCTGGCTGCCGACGTACGGCAACTGCCTGCTGGAGCCGCTGCCCGGAGGCTGGCTCGTCCGGCTCACCGAGGAGGAGGACGCGTCGCCGACCCGGGTCGTGCTCGATCTGAGGTCGTCGCGGGAAAGCACGCTGCGTGTCTCGGGCGCGGCAGGCACCTGGTCGCATCGGCTGAGCCCGCGGCACGCGGAGATGCTGTACGTCCTCGCGCGCCATCGTGCGGGGAGGTCGGCCTCGGAACTGTCGCTCGACCTCTTCGGCGACGCCGGGCGCACCGTCACCGTCCGCGCGGAGATGTCCAGGATGAGGCGGCATTTCGGCGGGTTCCTGCTGGCCAGGCCGTACCGGTTCGACGACGACGTCGAGGTCGTCATCGAACGGCCCGCCGACGGTGACGTCCTGCCGCATTCCGTCGCGCCCGCCGTCCGGTCTTGAGGTCCATCCCCGCCTCCACCCGCCGGTGGTCCCGCTCCACCCCTGGGCGTGCCTAACGTCCGTGACATGGGAAAAATGAACGTGAAAGGCCTGTTGGGGCTGGTGGTCGTGGGTGTCGTCGTGCTGCTCGGGTTCCTGGCCTACCGGCTGATCCTGGTCGAGATGATCACGCGACTGAGCGATCACTGAGGGGGGAAATGGGGAAGCGGGGGAAGCCGCTGCTGCCGGACACGATCGCGCCGAGCTGGCTGGTCGTCCAGGCGCTCGGCACGGCCGCGGTCGTGGTCGTGCTGCTGACCGCGAGCGAGTCCAGTCCGTGGATCTGGACGGCGTACGGCGTCAGCGGGGCCTGCTGGCTGGGTTTCGTGGCGGCCTCCCCGCGTTTCCCCCGGGTGGCGACCGTGCTGCTCGCGGTGGCGAGTGTCGCGCCGTCGATCGCGCTCGGCTGGGCGGAGGACTCCTCCGCCATCGTGCTGGCGGTGGTCACGGTCAGCCGGTTCGCCACCCTGACCGAGCCGTCGGTGGCCGCCATCCTGGGGGTGGTGGGGCTCGACGCGAGCCTCGCGGCGGTCACCGGCCTGGTCGCGGGCGCGACCGAACCGCTGGTGTTCGGCAACGTCGGTGTGCTGCTCGTGCTGATGCTGCTGGGCTTGAACCGGCGGCAGTACGAGGTGCAGGCGGTGCAGGCGGCCGCGTTGCTGGAGCAGACCAAACTGGCGCAATCCGAACACGCGCGGGCGGCGGCGCTCGACGAGCGCACCCGCATCGCCAGGGAGATCCACGACGTACTCGCGCATTCGCTGGGAGCACTGGGAGTCCACCTGGAGGTCGCCGAGGCGCTCCTCGCCGAGAAGTCCGATGTGGACGGTGCGCTCGGCAGGGTCCGGTCGTCGAGGAAACTCGCCGCGGACGGGCTCGCCGAGGCACGGGACGCGGTCGCCGCCCTGCGCAACGACGTCCCGTCGCCTGCCGAAGCCTTGCGGCAGCTGGCCGCCGCGCACCACGACGGGGCGACCTTCGAGGTGCTGGGGGCGCAGCGGCCGCTGTCGTCCGCCGCGGTGGTGTCGCTGGTCGGCGTCGCACGGGAGGCGTTGACCAACGCGGCCAAGCACGCTTCCGGGCGGCCGGTGTCGCTCCGGCTCCACTTCGCCGAAGGGGAGGTCCGCCTGCGAGTGTGGAACGAACTCGGCGAAACCGTCCGAACGGAGGACACCGGCGGCTTCGGTCTCACCGGGATGAGGGAGCGGCTCGCGCTCGCCGGTGGCACGCTGACCGCGGGCCCGGCTGACGGGCGCTGGACGGTGGAGGCGGTGGTGCGGGCGTGATCCGGGTGGTCGTGGTCGATGACCAGCAGGTCATGCGCGAAGGGCTCGTCGCGCTGCTCGGGCTGATCGACGGGATCGAGGTCGCCGGCGCCGCGGGCGACGGACGGCAGGCGCTGGACCTGCTCCACCACACCGCGGCCGACGTCGTGCTGATGGACCTGCGCATGCCCGTACTGGACGGGGTGGCCGCGACCAGACTGCTCAAACGCGATCACCCGGAGGTCGCGGTCGTCGTCCTCACGACGTACGCGGACGACGCTTCGATCGCCGACGCGTTGCGCGCCGGAGCCCGCGGCTACCTGACCAAGGACGCCGGACGCGCCGAGATCGGGGCGGCCGTCCGCTCGGCCGCCAACGGGCAGGCGATCTTCGCCGCGGAAGTCTCCGACAGACTTGTCGCCGCGCTCGACGCTCGATCGGTCACGCGGGCCAAGGTCGAGCTGCCCGACGGCCTCACCACACGCGAAGCCGAAGTGCTCGGCCTCATCGCGCGTGGGCTGTCCAATCCGGAAATCGCCGCCGAGCTGTTCATCGGTGAGGCGACCGTGAAAAGCCATATCAACCACGCCTTCGCCAAGATCGGTGTGCGCAATCGTGCGGAGGCCGTGCGGTACGGCCTGGAAAAAGGCCTCTGAACCGGCCGGGAGATCACGTGCCGATGACACACGCCGGTGTCACTGGCTGCGCTGATCCCGACTCGGATACCTTCTTTGCGGATGGAGCCAATGGGGAGGATCGGCGATGACGAGCACTGTGACCCGGCCGGGGAGCCCCGCGCCACCCCCCGCGCCGGAAGGCCGCGGCGGGATCGCCGGGCTGCTCGAGCTGCCGGGGAACGGGATCCGCGCGATCATCCGCTCCGCGGCGACCACGCCGGGCAGGCTGTCGGTGATCGCGATCGGGCTCGTCCTGCTGTCGCTGGTCGCGGGGCTGTTCGGCACGCTGGCGGCGCAGGACAAGAAGGACACGATCAACGGCCTGATCGACCACCGCGAACCGCTGGCCGCCGCCGCGCAACAGGTCTATCGCGCGCTTTCGGACGCCGACGCGACGGCCGCCAGTTCGTTCCTCTCCATCGGCACCGAGCCGCTCCCGATGCGCCAGCGGTACGACCGCGACATCGCGGAGGCCGGCGCGGCGCTGGCGAAGGCGGCGTCGGACTCGTCCGGCGCGGGCAAGGCGGCCGAGCAGATCAACATCCTCGGCCGCGAAATCCCCGTCTACACGGGACTGATCGAGACCGCACGCGTCTACAACCGGCAGGGTTATCCCGTCGGTGCCTCGTATCTGCGCGAGGCGTCGGAACTGATGCGGGCGAAAATCCTTCCCGCCGCACAGGATCTCTACCGGACCGACACCGACCGGCTCGCCGCCGAACAGGACGACGCCACCGGATTCCCTTGGCTGGCAACGGCTTTGCTGCTCGCCCTGCTCGCCGCGCTGATCGTCACCCAGGTGCACCTGACGCGGAAGACCAACCGGTTGCTGAACGTCGGGCTCGTCGTCGCGACCGCGTCGGTGGTCCTCGCCCTGCTGTGGGGCGCGGTCGCGCTGATCGTGCAGAGCACCCTCGTCGGCAGCGGTGAGGAGGACGGCTCGCACCAGGTGGACGTGCTCGTCCGGGCCAGGATCGCGGCGCTGCAGGCGCGAGCCGACGAAACGCTGACCCTCGTCGCCCGCGGCGACGGCGCGGCGTACGAAAAGAACTTCGGTGATCTCGCCGCGCAACTCGGCGGGACGGACGGCCAAGGCGGTCTGCTGGGCGAGGCCCGCGGACTCGCGGCGGGCGGCGCGGCCGCGGAGAAGGTGGACGCGGCCATCCAGGCGGCGTCGGAATGGTTCAAGGCGCACGGCGAGGTGCGGCGGCAGGACAACGACGGCTTCTATCAGGACGCCGTCGCCACGGCCACCCGCGACGACAAGAAGGGCGGCGCGGCCGGGGCGTTCCTGCGGCTCGACGAGAACCTGGTGGCCGCGATCAACGTGGGACGGCAGGAATTCCTCGACGACACCCGCGGCGCCGATCGCGCGCTGACCCTGCTCGCGCCGGGGATCGCGGTGCTGGCGGTGCTGGCGGCGGCGGGGTCGGCCTTGGGAATCCGTGAACGGCTGAGGGAGTACCGGTGATGCGGAACGGTCTGCGAACGGCCGTGCTCGGCGCGGTTTTGGTGCTGGCGACGGCTTGTGGCAGCGCGGGGGCGCCGGTCGACCCGGCACCCGTCGGCGACGTCGCGCCGCCGCAGCCCGCGAACGTCGGCGGGGCCGACAACACCGGCGGTGGCGGAACGACCGACACGAGCTGCAACCCCTTGGCCAGCCTGCGGCCGACCAACGGCACGTCGATCACCAGCGGCTCGACGATGGCGAAGATCAAGGAAAAGGGCAAACTCGTCGCGGGCGTCGACCAGACGACGTTCCTGTTCGGCTTCCGCAATCCGACGTCGGGTCAGCTCGAAGGGTTCGACATCGACATGGTCAACGAGATCGCGAAGGCGATCTTCGGCAACGCCGAAGGCCGTGTGCAGTTCCGGGCGATCCCGTCGAAACTGCGGGAAGAAGTGCTCGAGAAGAAGCAGGTCGACATCGTGGTGCGGACCTACAGCATCACCTGCAGCCGGCTGCAGAAGGTCAACTTCTCGACCGCTTATTACCAAGCGGGACAACGGATCCTGGTCGAATCCGGCTCGAAGGTCGGGCAGCTTTCGGACCTCGCCGGGCGGCGGGTGTGCGCGACCAAGACGTCGACCTCGCTGACGAAGATCGCGGCGGATCCGTCGAAGCCGGTGCCGGTGTCGGTGGACAACTGGTCGGACTGCCTGGTGATGCTGCAGCAGAAGCAGGTCGAGGCGGTGTCGACGGACGACGTCATCCTCGCCGGGATGCTCGCGCAGGACCCGACGCTGAAGATCGTGGGGGACCGGTTCACCGAGGAGAACTACGGCATCGGTATCCCGAAGGAGAACGAGGACATGGTGCGGTACGTGAACGCCGTGCTGGAGAACGTCCGCGGCGGCGCGTGGCAGGCGAGCTACGCGAAATGGATCGGGAACAAACTCGAGGGCGGGACGCCGCCATCGCCGGTGTACAAATGAGAACGGGCCGTTCGGGATTCGCTCCCGAACGGCCCGCTTCGTCTTACGGGGCCTTGTCGCCGATCACCGGCGGCACCGGTTTCATCTCGCCGTCGTAGCCGCCGAACAAGACGTCGGCGTCTTCCTCCTGCAGGTAGTTCGGGGCCTTCTTTTCCTTGTCCTCTTCCTTCTGCCCCTTGCCACCGGGCGCGCCCGCCCCCATCGGTCCGTGCCCGGCGTTCTTGCCCGCCGCGGCCGCGCCACCCCGGGTGACGCGCTCCTCCGGCAGCTTGCCCGACCCGGACCCGCCACCCTTGCCCGCGAGCTTCTCGGCCTCACCGGCCGAAACCTTGCCGCCCGCGAGCCGCTCGGCGACGTTGCCCGACCCGCCGTTGCGCCCGAACCCGCCGCCGCTGGTCAACCGGTTCGCCGCACTGCCACCCGGCCCGCTCGTCGTCCGGCCGGGTTTGCCGCGATACTGCTCGCTACCCAGCCGCCCGAGCCCGGTGGGACCAGGCCCGTTCATCGCCGCCAACCCCGGCCCCGGCCCCGGCCGGAACGACCCCGGCGGCCCGCTGACCGGCTGACCCGGCCCCGGCCCGCCGGTGTGCCCGCCGCCCGTGGTGATCCCGGGCCCCGGCGCCGGCCCGCTCGGACCACCCGGCACTCCCGGCCCTGGACCATTGGTGGGCCCAGGCCCCGGCCCGCCGCTGAAGCCCCTGGGTTCGGTACCCCCGGAAAACCCGGACGCCGTCGTCGACTCGCCCATCTCCGGCGGCGGGGCGAAGGTGGGCTGCTTGGAATTGACGTCGAAGAGCGACTGGTCGTAGTTGTGCATCACCTGCGCGGCCTGCTGATGCGCCTGGAACGACTGCTCCTGCTTGGCCGAGATGTTGCCGACCGTGTCCACCGCGCCCGCGAGGTTGCCCGTCGCGAGCTGGTTGAGGGCGTTCTTGTACTCGGCGTTGCGGTCGAAGGGGATCTCTTCGGGCATCGAGTTCTTCGCGGACGTGGCCGCGGCGGCGGACTGGGAGAAGCGGTTGGACGCGAGGTACGCGCCGTCGCCCGACGTTTTAGCCCAGCTGCTCAAGCTTTTGAAGAAGCCATGAGCTGAGTCGGCTGCCGTCCCCTGCCAATGAGCGCCTTCTTTGTTAGAGGCCCTCATGAGAGCGTCGCTGAATGTATGAAGCGCGTCTCCCTGGGTGTTCCAGAGTTCGCCCTGCCTGTCGACGTCAACCGGATCCAGGTTGTCGGTGACCATGTTCTTGAGTTCGCCATGTGGTCTCGCCTCATAGCGCTGGTCAGAAGCACTTAGGCATGATCGGAATTCCTGCCCCTGTGCTAGCTTCTCGCCTTGTTGTGCAGAGTATTCGCCTGCACGCATCTCGGCTGTCGCCTGAGCGGTGGCGGAATTTCCGCCAGGGCCTTCGATCGTCCTGTCATATTCTTCCGAATAGCGCTTCCCCTCATAGGTGCGGTGAACCTTGCCGGTCAAACTCACGTCGGTTCCGGAGTGCGTCCGGTCGAGGTCTCCAGCCATTGTCCCTCCGCTTCAGCTGCCTTGAGGTAGTTTCGGGGCGAGTAGTTCGGCAACTTCCCTGGAAGAGGCACACGCCTCTTCGTTCGAGCCCTTGACGAGAGTGGTCCCCACGGTCATGCGAGCTTTGGGGCCGACCGCGACACCGACCATGCAGGTGTAGGTGCCACCTGATCCCGGTATCTCCACGGCATCCCTGCCGGCGACCTGTGTGGCAGCCTTGGTGCCGCGACCCGGAGTGAGCTCATTGATCCCGGCTTCATCGACCAGGTAGGTGCTGATGACGCCATATTCGCTTTTCTGTGCCTGACATCCGTTGTCGCTCTCGTAGTTCTCTTCGGTGGGCTTCGAAAAGCCTTTCGATGTGGTCACGGGTTCGAGCAGTTCGCAGGCCTTCAATGCTCCGAATATCTTCTCAGGGGTCGCTGTCTGTGGCGAGGATGCGGCAGACGTGGGTGTTGGCACAGGACTCGGGGTACCTGCCTTTTCGGGTGAGCAACCCGAAGAAGTCAGTGCAATCGCTAGGATTGCGGGAATCGCCGCGCTACGGACGTTGGTCTTCATTGGCTTTTATCAGTCCCGATCAAGTTGCTTGAGATGGTCGGCGCCGTCCGAGTCCTGTTGCTTGTATTTCGTCATGGCGATTTCGATGGCTTCGCGCGCTCTGTTCGTAATCTCTTGCAAGGCGTCGAGCTGGGTCTTGGCCGAAAGGTCGTCACCCTCTGCCACGCGCACCGCGTGATCGCCGACCTGTTGGGAGTAGGGGCTCGTGCCGAGCTTGGGACTCTGGGCGAGATGTTCGAACCTCGTTTTCGTTCCCATCCAGCTGTCGATGTACTCGCGCAAGGCCGTCTTGTACGCCTCGCCCATTTCTGGACTGACGGCGAACCGTCCCTCTTTGGCTGCGGTCATCATTCGATCGGCCTGCGCCGAGAAGTCACCCAAGATGTCCGAGAAGTTGCCCGGCGGTCCGCCGGTGCCGTCCGTCATGGTCTCTCCCCTGTACCAAGTCCCGGTTACTCGTAGCGCTCGTCAGATCACGATATCAGCGGAAACGGCCCCGAAGGCCGCCTTCCGGCGAGGATCACGCGCTGCCGACGCGGGCGGCTTCGACCAGGTCGTGGACCCATCGCGCCAGGTGAGAGCCACTCGTCGGGGTGAACGTGCGGCGGACTTCGCCGTCGGGGAAGCGGTCGGTGGTGAGCATGAAGCGGCCCTGAAGGCTGTCGAACCACTGGACGCTCTTCTGCTGCGGTTTGCCCCGATCGTCGCGCAGGGTGACGCTGATCGTGCCCAGTCGCGCGAGCGGGTGTTCGAAGAAGCGGGCGGCCGCGCCCAGGCGGAGGTTGTTCGGGTCCTCGTCGAAAGGGTCGTCCGGTCGTTTGGCCGGGGGGAGAGTGCTGGACGTCGTCACTCGACCGGGGAACGGCTGCAGGGACGGCAGGTAGCCGAGCAGCGTCGCGACGACCTGTTCGGGGTAGACCGGCTCGAAGAGGATGTCGAAGCCGCGCTGCTGGCTCACGATGCCCAGGCGACTGTTCCACGCCCCCCGATAGAGGTATTCGGCGTCCTGCTCGACCTCGTGCGCCTCCATGGTGAGGACGAAATCCCCGGTGGCCCAGAGCCGGAGGGACTGTTCGTAGTCGCGCAGGAGTTCGCGGCCGCGGGCGAAGCCTCGGTCGGCCAGGCCCGCCCAGATCTCTTCGCAGTGCCGCTCGCGTTCGGTGATGGTGGTTCCGACGGTCGGGATCTCGAAGGGCAGCACGAATCTGCCGAGCCCGAGTTCTTCGAGTACGACGTCGAGCTGGGCCATCGACATCGAAAATGACGCAGGCACCGGTCCCTCCCCCTCATCACCTGCTGAATCGGTTCTCTCCCGCACCGTAGCGGGTTCGACCCGGCGCGGGCACGACCCGGCCGCTCACCTCTAGACTTGGGCCGACGTGGTCGCGGGGGATTTCGGGAGGTACCAGTGTCGGAAGAGCCGCGCCGTCCTCGGCACGCAGCGCCGGACGACGCCACGCCGGAGCGTGAGGCGGAGTCCGCGTCCTGGACGCCGCCGGCGCCGGTCCGCTGGGAAACGCCCGAACCGTCCATTTCCGGCAGGCTCGATCTCGCCGAGCCGTCGCGGCCCAAACCGGAGCCCCAGCCGGAGACGGACGCCGAGCGCACGATCTACCACGCGCCCGTCCAGCGTCCGCAGACTCCGCCGCGCGGCCAGCAGCGGCCGATCCCCGGCGCCGAGGACCCGACGCGTCCGCCGGGCGACATGGCCCCGGTGAGCCCGCAGACCCAGGTCGTCCGCCCCGCGTGGCAGGCACCCGCCGACGCGCCGCAGCCGACCAGCGTGCTCGCCTCGCCGGCACCGGAGACGCAGAGCATCATGCCGCCGACGCCGCGCGTCGACAGCGGACCCGGACCGTTGCCGGATCCGGGCACGGAAAGCGTCCTTCCCGAACGCTCCAGCGAAAGCCGGGGAACCGGCACCGGCACCGGATCGGGCAGTCGCGGCACCGGCACCGGGACCGGAACGGGTTCGTTCCCCGGCACCGCGCGCCGGACGTCGTCCCGCACGTCGCGCCGCGGCCGTCTCGGCGCCGGGCTCGTCGACGTCCCGCAGGTGCCGTATCGCGACCCGGCGTCCGCCGTCCTCGAGAACCCGATGGTGTCCGAGGAGAAACGCTTCTGCGGCAGCTGCAGTGCCAAGGTCGGCCGCGGCAAGGACGGCGAACCCGGCTCGCCCGAGGGCAAATGCGAGAAGTGCGGGAACCCGTTCTCCTTCGTCCCGAAGCTGCGGCCGAACGAGATCGTCGGCGGCCAGTACGAGGTGCTCGGCGCGCTCGCGTACGGCGGCCTCGGCTGGATCTACCTCGCACAGGACCACAACGTCAGCGACCGCTGGGTGGTCCTCAAGGGCCTGATCGACACCGGTGACGCCACCGCGATGGCCGCCGCCGCCAACGAGCAGCGGTTCCTCGCCGAGGTCGAGCACCCCAACATCGTCAAGATCCACAACTTCGTGCAGCACCCGGACGGCGACACCGGCAACTCGGTCGGCTACATCGTCATGGAGTACGTCGGCGGCCAGTCGCTGCGCCAGCTCGCGCTCGCGCACCACCGCGAGACGAAACGCCCCGAGCCGCTGCCGATCGGCCAGGTGATCGCCTACGGCCTCGAGATCCTGCCCGCCATGGGCTACCTGCACAGCCAGAACCTGCTGTACTGCGACCTCAAACCCGACAACGTCATCCAGACGCACGAACAGCTCAAGCTGATCGACCTCGGTGCGGTCCGCCGCATCGACGACTACGAGAGCCCGCTGTTCTTCACCACCGGCTACAGCGCGCCGGAACTGGCGACGCACGGCGCTTCGGTGGCATCGGACCTGTACACGGTCGGCCGCACGCTCGCCGTGCTCAGCTTCGAATTCTCCGGTTACACCAGCAAGTACAAGACGACCCTGCCCGGCCCGGACGTCGTGCCGCTGTTCGCGCTCTTCGGTTCGTATTACCGCTTCCTCAAGCGCGCGACGCACACCGACCCGGACCGCCGGTTCATCGCGGCCGAGGAGATGGCCGACCAGCTGACCGGCGTGCTCCGCGAGATCATGGCGCTGGGCACCGGGAAACAGCGTCCTGGCGCGTCGACCGTCTTCGGGCCGGAGACCCGCACGTTCGGCGTCGACATGGTCGTTCCGGAACACGGCGGGAGCGTGCCGCTGCCCGATCCGGGCGAGGTGGTCGCGGGGCTGCCGATCCCGCAGGTCGACACGGACGACCCGGCGGCCGGTGTGCTGGCGTCGACGGTCGCGCTCGATCCCGCGGGTGCGATCGAGTCGCTGGCCGGGGCACCGCGCGAGTCGATCGAGGTCCGGTTGCGCATCGTCCGCGCCCGGATCGAGCTCGGTGAGCTGGTCGAGGCGCAGCGGCAGCTGCAGGCCGCCCAGTACCTCGCGATCAAGGCGGGTTTCCCGCACGACTGGCGGATCGACTGGTACCGCGGCCTGATCGAGCTCGCGGGCGGACGGTCTCGCGTCGCGCAAGTCGCGTTCGAAGCGGTGTACGACGACCTGCCCGGCGAGATCGCGCCGAAGCTCGCCTTGGCCGTCAGCGCGGAAGGGGTCGGGGACTACTTCGGCGCCGCGCGCTACTACGAGCTGGTGTGGCGAACGGACCGCTCGTACGTCAGCGCCGCCTTCGGGCTGGCTCGCGTGTATCTCGCGCAAGGCGCCAGGGCCAGCGCGATCGAGGTGCTGGAAGCCGTCCCCGCGTCGTCGTCGCATCACGTCGCCGCGCAGGTGGCCGCGATCAAGATCAAGACCAGGATCAACGGCGGCGGCAAGGATCCGGTGATGGTGTCCGAGCGCGACCTCGTCGACGCCTCGACGCGTTTGGAACGCCTGCAGCTCGACGCCGAACGCCGCACGCGTTTGTCGGCGGAGGTCCTCGAAGCGGCGTACGGCTGGCTCAATTCGCAGAACCAGCCGACGCCGGGAGCGAAGGTCCTGGGCTGTGCCTTGGAGGAACGAGACCTTCGGTTCGGGCTCGAACGCTGCTATCGGACGTTGGCGCGGTTGGCCGGCTCGGTCGACAAACGGGTCGAACTCGTCGACAAGGCGAACGCGATCCGGCCGCGAACCCTCACCTAGCCCCGCATTTCGTCCTCTGAACGCGGTAGTTCGGTGTACGAACCACCGCATTCAGAGGACGAAATGCTCAGGGGTTGATGTCCCACTCGCGGGCGCGCTGGGCCTTTTCGTGCGCGGCGGCGAGCTTCTGCAGCGCCTCGGGATCTCCGTGGGTGCTGAAGTGCTCGAACTCGACCCGCACGAACAACGCCCGCGCGCGCACCGCGACAGGGCCGTCTTCGGCGTCCAGCCGACCGTCGGCGCTCACGTAGATCTTCCGGCCGGCGATGCCGTCCAGTTTCGTGGCGATGTACAGGGTCGAGCCGACCGGAACCGGCCGGAGGAAGTCCGTCTCCAGTTTCCCGGTGACGGCGGGGCGACGCAGCAGGTTGCCGACGGTCGCGCCGAGCGCCTCGTCGAAGGCGCAAGCCAGCAGTCCGCCATGGGCGAGGCCGGGCGCACCCTGGTGGGCGGAGGTGACGGTGAACTTGGAGTACACCGTCGTCCCTTCGCCCACCGTCGAGTGCAGGTGGAGCCCGGCCTCGATCTCGTCGCCGCACCCGAAACACTCACCGAAGTGGATGCCGAGGTGGCTGCCCTGCTTGGGGGCTTCCGGGTGGACGGTCGCCGGTTCGACTTCGACCGGCGGCCACGGCTGCGAGATACGGCTCATGGAAAGACGTTAACTCGCCGGTAGCTCCGAAGCGCCGCCGGGAGTGGCCGTTTCCGGTTTCCGGCGCCGCGCGATCCGCGAATTCACGATGCCGCGCAGCGACACCCCGGCCGTTTCGGGCAGCAGCAGGATCGGGATGGCCGCGATCGCCGCCGCGCCCATCAGGTAGTACGCGGGCCACAGGTTGTCGCCGGTCGAGGTCACCAGGCTGCCGATGATGTACGACGCCGTGCCACCGAAGGCCGCGGTCGAAACGCTGTACCCGATGGAGAAACCGCCGTAGCGCTCCTGCGTCGGGAACATCGCCGGCAGCGTCGCGGCCAGCACGGCCAGGATCAGCACCAGCGGCACCGCGATCATCAGCACACCGAGCGTGAGCTGCCAGCCGTTCTGGTCGTCCGCGGCCGCGCCCATCAGTGAAAACGCCGGGATCGGGAGCACCAGGAAGCTCGCACAACTCGCGATCAGGATGGGTTTTCGCCCGATGCGGTCGGACAGCATGCCGATCGGCACGATCAGGATCAGCATCAGCGCGATGGTCGCCAGGATGATCAGCAACGGCGCATGCCCGCTGAAACCGACCACGTCCTTGAGGTAGGTCTCCAGGTACGTGATCACGATGTAGTCGGCGACGTTCAGCATCACCACGATGCCGATGAGGTGCAGGATCGACGTCCAGTGCTTCTTCAGCAGCGCCCTCAGCGGCGACTTCTCGACCTGGTCCTTCTTCTCGATCTCCTGGAACAGCGGAGTGTCCTCCAGCTTGTTCCGCAGGTACAGACCGACGATGCCGAGCGGGCCCGCGATCAGGAACGGCAGGCGCCAGCCCCATTCGCGCATGGCCTCGTCGCCGAGCACTACGGTGAAGATCGTGACGAAGCCGGCGCCCATCGCGAAGCCGACGAGCGTGCCGAATTCCAGCCAGCTGCCCCAGAAACCCCGGCGCCGCGCGGGCGCGTACTCCGCGATGAACGTCGCCGCACCGCCGTACTCACCACCCGCCGAGAAGCCTTGGATGGTGCGCAACAGGATCAGCAGGACCGCCGCGGCCGGGCCGATCGTCGCGTAGGACGGCAACAGGCCGATGATGAACGTCGACCCGGACATCAGGATGATCGTCAGCGCGAGAACCTTCTGGCGCCCGATCTTGTCTCCCAGCGGACCGAACACGAAGCTGCCGAACGGCCGGACGATGAACGTGATCGCCAAGACCGCGAAGGTCGCCAGCGCGCCTTCGGAAGTGCTCGACGCGTTGAAGAAGACCTGTCCCAGAATGGCCGGCATGAAGCCGAAGACACCGAAGTCGTACCACTCGATGCAGTTACCCATCGCCGCTCCGGCGACGGCCTTTCTGATCTGCTCAGGTGGGGCTTCCGCCGGTTCCCCTTTTTCCTGATGTGACGCGCTCAGCGCCTCTTCGGCCATGGGTTTGACCTCCCGACCCACCCGTTTACTTACCCATCGTCGAGGGTTTGTTCCCTCGACCGTAGGGGTTCAAACGTGCGGGTTCAGCGTTTTGCAGCGGTCGTGCGAGCGCTGTTCCGCCAATACGGTGACGAACCACCAGGTGAAGCCGATGTCGGAGAATTTCCGATTACTTTGGGTCACACCTCGGGAATCGGACGTTCCGGACGCGAGATCAACGGGTCGTGGCCGTCGTCGGAGGCTCGCTCGGCTGCTTCGTCGGGGTGGGCGCGCGATGGGGACCGGTCGTCGTCGTACGGCCGGGCGGGAGCGTTTTCGGCGTCGAACGCGGCTGGTCGGTCATCGGCGCGGAAGAGGGGGGAACCGGCGTCCCGGGAGTGACCTCCGCCCGCGGGGGCGACTGGGCCGGGGCGGGGGAGACCGGTGCCGGGGCGATCGTCGACAGGCCCGGCCCGGCGGGTTGGACCGGCGCGGGCCCCTCACCACCGCGACCGCCGACGGCGATCGCGCCGAACACGATCACCGCGATCGTCGCCAGCGAACTGCCCGCCACGGCCAGCCGCTTGCGTCGTCGCCGGATCCGGCCACCCCGCTCGATGATGTCCGCCGCCCGGATGCCCAGCGGGGGACCGCTCGCGCCGTGCGAAAGCACGCCTCTGATGTCCTCGTCCATCTCCTCACCTCCCATCGTCGTGCGCTCCGCTCAAGGCCAGTTCACTGAAATGCGGACCGAGCCGTTTACGCAGGGTCGCCAGCCCCCGCGCGCCCTGGCTCTTCACGTTCCCGGTGCTGCAGCCCAGCGCCGTGGCCGTCTCTTCGACGCTGAGATCCTCGAAATAGCGCAGGACAAGGACGGCCCGCTGCTTCGGGGCGATGCCGGACAGGGCATGCCTGACCAGCATCTCCTGTTCCGTGCCGTTGTTTTCGCCCGGGATGTCGGGAAGAGCGTCCGTGAGCTTCTCCCGTTTGCGCCAGACGCGCCGATGCTCGGAGAGGAACGTCCGCAGCACGATCTTGCGCGCGTAGCCGTCGAGCGCGTCGTGCCGGGAGAGCCTCGGCCAAGCCAGGTACAGCTTCAGCAGCGCGGCCTGGGTGATGTCCTCGGCCTGGTGCCAGTCGCCGCACAGGAGGTACGCGGTGGCACGCAGGCTGTGCGCGCGCTCGTCGAAGTACCGGGCGAACTCGCCGTCCCACGGCGAGCCCGTCCCGGTCTTCGACGAGCGGCTCGGCGTCACCTAGTTACCGGCTCCTTCGACGATGGCGGGGAGGTGCAGATCCCCGGTCGGCCCGGCGGGAACGGCCTTGGGCACGCGGTGCTCGCCCGGCGCGGCGACGGCGGGGGTCTGCGGGACGCTCCGCGGCGGGGCGGTGGTGGCGCGGGGCGGCTCCGCCGGCCGCGTGGTGGTGGGCTCCTTGGCCGGCGGCTGGGGCGCCTGAGTGGCCGTCGGCGACGGCGCGCTCTGATCGGCCGACGCCAGCGACGTGGTCGCGAAGGCGGCGCCGCCCGCCAGCAGCAGCGCGCCGAGAGTGAGAGCGATACGAGTACGCAAGAGTGTCTCCTCGATCCGGGCGCCGCTCATTGGCCGCGGCGCCTTACGTCGTTAGACATGCGTCCCGCCCCGAGCGGGGTTGCATCGACTTTTCGGAACACGAACGGCCGGAGACCACAGGGGGTCTCCGGCCGCCCGGTTTCATGGAAGTCCCGTCAGCGCAGGGCAGACAAGCCCTGCCACTCCTCCCAGGAGTAGGTCCAGTCGCTGTAGTCACGCGCGCGGTTGATCTTCTGGGTGCTGCCCTCGATCTCGACCGGGTCCCCGACCAGGGCGCCGTCCATGTACGCCTTGGCGTTCGCCGGCGCCAGGTTCACGCAGCCGTGCGAGATGTTCTTCTTGCCCTGCGCCCAGATCGAAGGCGCGTAGCCGTGGATGAACTCGCCGTTGGTCGAGAACCGCACCGCGGACGGCACGACGATGTTCTCGTAGTCGTAGCGCTCGTTGGTCATCGAGTACGTGTCGTGCTTGGACATCACCACGTGCGTGCCGCTCGGCGTGACGCGGCCCGGGTCGGCGTCGAGGCCGTAGCTGGCCGGGTAGTCCGCGATCTGCTGCCCGTCGCGGATCACCAGGAGCCGGTGGGTCTGGGTGTTGCCCTTGACGATCTGCGAGCGGCCGATCGTGAAGCTCGCCGAGCGGTCTTCCTTGCCGTACACGCCTTCGCCGATTTTGACGCCGTAGATCTTGGCGTTGAACTTCACCGTGGTGCCGGGCTGCCAGTAGGCCTTCGGCCGCCAGTGGACCGAGGTGTCGTCGTGGACCCAGGCCCAGGAGCCCTCGGTCTTCGGCGTGGTCTCGACCGACAGCGCCTTCTCGACCGAGGCCTTGTCGGTGACCTTGGTCGGGAACGTCAGCGTGATCGGCATGGCGATGCCGTACGTCTGCCCGTCGAAGACGTTGATGTTCGCGCCCACCTGCTTGCGCGGCTTGACCGTGGTGAAGGCCCCGCCGATCTCGACGGGTTTGCCGTCGGTGCCGGTGGCCTTGCCGGACCACGTGTAGGACTTGCCGTAGCCGAGCTGCTCGGTGGTCGACCAGCTCTTCTTGTCCTCGGACGGCTGCCCCGCGACCTGCTTGCCGTCGGGGTTGGTCAGCACGACCTGGTCGAGCGTGCCGTCGGCGACGCTGACCTTGATGGGCTGCCCCGGCGCGACGTCCTGCGCACCCGCGGCGGGCTCGTACGTCAGCTTGGCCGGCGCGGGCGCCTTGCCGCCGGTGTCGCTGCTGATCGGCCCGCCGCCGTCCGGCCCGCTGGCCGACACGGTCGGCTCGCTGCTGCACGCCCCCAGCGTGAGAACGGCCACCAACCCCAGTGCCGCGATCGCCGCCCGGCGGCGCGCGGTTTCCGTGAACCTCAAAGCTTCCCCTTTGCTCCCCTGTACACCGACCATGACGTCCGGACAGCCCCGTAAGTTGATCCCATCGAGAGTGATGCGAGTCACAATTGGGTGGATCGTAGTTCACGATCGGGGCATGGCCGACTTCGGTCCGTGTCCGGCGATGACCTGAGGTCGGCGTGCGGCGACAGGCTAGCGAGGGGGTCCGACAGAAGCGGGATCGGTATACGACGTTCCGGTGACCTTGGTACTTGGGGGTGCCCAGAGTCCGATCACGGGCTTCAAATATGGCCAGATCCCGGTACGCTGCCATCAGGCCGTCGTTTTGCGTGTTCGTGGCTTCACACTCGCGGAACTTCTGACGCGAGCCATGAGCCGGTGACGCGCTCTTCGCTCGACTCGTTGGAACCGCCCGGGGCGGTCTGGGTGTCGCTTCGGAGGCACTCGAAGCGGATGTGCAACGAGGAGTACAGCGGTGGCGCAAGGCACTGTGAAGTGGTTCAACGCGGAGAAGGGCTTCGGCTTCATCGCGCAGGATGGCGGCGAGGGCGACGTCTTCGTTCACTACTCGGAGATCGAGGGTCGCGGTTTCCGCACGCTCGAGGAGAACCAGCGAGTGGAGTTCGAGGTCGGTCAGGGCCAGAAGGGCCCGCAGGCCCAGAAGGTCCGCGCGATCTGAGTCCGCCCTTCAGGCGTTGCTCAGACTGATCGGAAAAGCCCCCGGCGATCTCGCCGGGGGCTTTTCCCTTTGCTGTTCAAGCTTCTTCTGCTGTGCTGTTCCGTTCCGGGGCGACGGGTCAGCGGGGGACGGGCTGCTCCCACGCGTTGGCGTCGAAGCGGAATTCGTCGGTGTGGGCTTCCTCGTGGCGGCGCTGCTGGGCCGAGTTGGCCTGCGACTCCCACGAAAGACGTTCGAGGATCCATTCCTGCGCCAGCGCCTGCGGCGACAGGTTGCGCTCGGCCGCGGCGTCCTTGAGCTGTTCGCAGGCGATGAGGTTCATCCGCAGCTGGAAGACCTGCGCTTCGCCGAAACGCTTGCCGGTGCCGGTGCTCTCCGGGTCGTTTTCCGGGGCGAGGGCACGAAGGTAGCTGGTGAGCTCCGTGTCTTCGACGACCGCTTCGGCCTCCTTGGTGGGGGAGTTGCGGTGACGACCGGGGTTGACCGGCTTCAGGTTCGTGCGGCTGCCGCTACGACGGCTGAGGGAAGGAAGGGGCACCGGGCCACGATAACGGTTCGGTCTCGGCAAACCAACCACAGTGAGCCACGACACACCCATTTTCTTGTCTCGAATGGCCCAGCACCCAAACGGGGGACGCCACCGATGATCACTAAACGCGACCTCGGAGAGGCGAAGGAACCACTCGCGCGAGCGTCGCTGGGGCACGCGGCCGCCACCGGTCCGGGGCCCGCCAACCGCCACCTGAAGGAACCTGGGGTCTGGGGGTGGCCCCCAGAAAACGGAGCGACCCCCGCGCCAGGGGGAGGAACGCGGGGGTCGGAGGGGATCTCCACAGGCGCTGACCGGGGGTGTGTCAGCAAATCGATTGTTGCACGGTTTCCTGAGAAGGGCGAGTGGGCGCGGGCAGAATTCCGGTCAGGCGGCCACCTCTGGTTCGCCTGTGGTTCATGTGGCGCGGAGGTGCGCGTGATCGCTCTGCGTTGTGCGGAGCGTGGCGACAGGTTCACTCTCCGGGGGGCTGTGTGTCGCGGCCGGCTCTGGCTAGCCTCGCGGCCAAGCTGTTCGTTGGCCGTCTGGAGGAACCATGGGTGGGTCTGTGGAAGTGCGACAGTTCCTCCTTCGGTACGAAGGTGCCGATGGGGGAAGCTCGACGACGTTGGCCGGTGGTCTGCCAGCACAGCGCACGGGTCAGGGGGATGCCCAGCGGGTGTCCGACGACCAGGTGCGGCGTGCCCGGCTGGCGGTGGCCAACGGGGCGCTGGGCGTCGATGACTGTGTCCAGTTGCTGGACATGCTGGGGTTGACGCTGGACGAGGACGGGCAGGCGCCCGTCCAGCGCTGAGTTCGTTCGTTCACGAGGCCCGGTCGCGCGGGGTGTGCCGCGCGACCGGGCCTTCGTTCGTCCTCGACGGCTTCCCGGCAGTTGTGTAACACTGTTACTAAACAACTGGCGGGAAGGTGTGGCGACATGGCCGACGAAGCGGCGATCGTGGTGGCACGGGAGATCCGGGGTCCGGTGCAGGTGCTGGGCGGGAAGTTCATGACCTCGCCGGAGCTCGCCGAGGTCGAGGCGGAGGTGGGGCTGTCTCCGCGGTCGCTGTACCTCCGAGGCCGGTCCGCGGTGCTGGGCGACCCGCCGCCGAAGGTGGTCTCGGAGCTGTTCGGCATCTTCCCGTCCTGGCTCTTCGAGTTCGCCCTTCCGTCCGCGACGGCGGCGCTCGACGCGGCCTCCGCGGTCCGTGCCTACTCGCGGTCATCGGCGAACTGGGGGCGCGTCAACCTTTCGGGTGTCGACGACCCTGGCCGTTCGGCGGAGCTGCTGTTCCGTCTCGTGGACGCGGCGGACGCGAGCGGTCTCGCGTTGTTCGCCGGCTGGCAACGCGCCGAACGTCCGGCGGACGACGTCGAGCGGCTGGCGTTCGCGCTCATGGTCTTCCGCGAGTTCCGTGGCGGCATCCACTTCGCGGCCCTTCGCGCGGTGGGCCTGACGGTGCCCGAGGCGGTCGTCGCGGATCCGGAAGGCGGCCGTGGCCGTCTCCTGCGCACCGCGTGGTCCGAGGAGGCCGCCGACGGGCTGATCGCCGCGGCGGAGGCGAAGGGCGAGCTGCGGCAGCGGTGGCGGCAGGCGGAAGACCTGACCGATCGGCGCGTGGCCGAACTTCTCGCCGTCACTCTGACGAGCGACGAGCAGGACGAGCTTCTGCGCCGTCTTGGAGCCCTTCGGGCCGCCTCGGCCCTGATATCCTGAACTCGCCGCGTTCTCGCAGGTCCCAGCCCTGTGAACAACTAGAGGACCCCCTGTGCGGGAGCCGAAACAGGGGTGTCCTATAGTTATGTTCGCTCCCGGGGACACCGGAGAGCGCGGGTCGGTCGGTTCGCCGAAACCGAACCGGGCTCCCATCGTCCAGCGGCCTAGGACTCCGCCCTTTCAAGGCGGCAACGCGGGTTCGAATCCCGTTGGGAGTACGCAGTACGGTTACAAAGCAGTATGCAAGGCCCTGTGGCGCAGTTGGTTAGCGCGTCGCCCTGTCACGGCGAAGGTCGCGGGTTCGAGTCCCGTCAGGGTCGCAAGATCGTTCGGCTCCTCGCCGGCGTTCCCGGCCAGGTAGCTCAGTTGGTACGAGCGTCCGCCTGAAAAGCGGAAGGTCGCCGGTTCGACCCCGGCCCTGGCCACCGCTCTTGAAACCGCCTTGACCCAGGTCAAGGCGGTTTTTTCATGTCCGGGGTCGATCTTGAGTCTGTCCACTGTTGACCGTGGTTGACCCGCTTTGGCTGCCGCTTGTCGCACGTATGTTGCACGCCTCGGGGCCGCTGTCGCTCGCTGAAGGCTTCGCGTGCCTGTTCGCCCCCGTTCCCTCGCCCCTGCCATCTCTAGCGCCGGTTCGGTCGCGTCAAGGCACGCTTTCCCGCCTTGATGCGGGCGGGCCGGTGTTAGACGCTGAGAAGCGAGGGACCACCTGGTGACCACTGCGCGTCGGCTGGGTGGGGCGGGTGATCTCGCCGTGTGGCTCCTGGGTCTCCGTCGTCGTTGGCGGCGCGCTGCGGGTGCTGCCCTGCGGCGGGCTCGCCCGGCGGCGCCTGCCGGAGCGGAGCGGGAGGCCGGCGTCGCCTCTTGGGCGTAGCCCGCCGGACGGGTGGTGACCCGCGCGCCGCCAACGGCGGCGCCTTGATCCCATAGAGCCAAATTCGGCAGGACTCACTCGTCTGCGCTTCGGCGACCGCTCGGGGGCGCCAGGGTGAGCTACACGCGCAGCGTCTTAACGATCTCGTCGGCAAGGCTGGCGTTACCGGCGGCAACGAACTTTTGGCGCGGGTTCATCGCCGCGGTGATGTCAGCGAGCGAATCGAAGCTGTAGTCAAGGGAGAGCGGTCGGCCCTGGAGATCGACGACGGTTCCGCCTGCGGCATGAAGCACGTAGTGGCCTGGAGCTAGGTCCCAGATGGCGAACCCCTTTGCGAACTCGACAGTGGCGTCGGTCAGACCAGCGGCCACATGGCACAAGCTCACTGAACCGAAGTCGACACCGATGCGCCCCTTCTTCTTGTCCCCGGCGGACGGTGCGCTGAGAGCGGCTAGGAATCCCTCCTGCTGTGCAAGGGGAGCGAACCGCGCATCTGGACGCATCAAGTAGTTGGTCACCAGGGCTTCCGCGAGGCTGGCTTGCGAGGGCTGGTCGAGCGCGTACTTCATGGAATCGGCTGTGACCATGAACGCCCGGTCAACGCCTTCGTCGTCTCGCGCGCCGACGTAGAGCTGAATGTGGTGGAAGATATCTCCGATCACCGAAACGATCGGCCTGGCGAGAGTGCGAGAGTAGATCATGATGTGCGTATAGCCGTAGAGGCTTCGTACTGCGAGTTCGCTGGTATCCAAGGGATCGACAAGAACGCAAAGATCAGGATCGGAGTCCGGACCGATCACTTCGGGGTCGTCCTCCTCCGATGCGTAGACGAAGGACGTCAGGTGTTCGGCAATGGCCTCCTTGTAGCGCCGATGCATCCACAGGTCAAACTCCGAAAGGAAGTTGTCACTATGGCGAACGTTCTCGTGTTCTCCACGATTGCCTGTCAGGGCAGCGTTCACTAAGCGAGGCCGGATTTCGAGCATCATGACCTTGACCAGGTCGGCAATGCGTGCGGCTAAGTCAGGGATTGCCGGTTCGCTGTTCATCGAGTGGGCCACCTTCGTGATCTATCGCAGTTCCAGCGGAGGTTCAATGCCGGGAGGGCTCATGGTCGCGGCGATGAAGATAGCGGAGAAGTCTGCCTTCCGCAGGTTGTGCACGCCTGCAAGGTCATCGAAGCTGTAGGCGCGGGGATCGTCGCCCTTGGTCATGGCTCCGAATACGGCAAAGTACAAGTCAGCAGTCGGGTAGCGTGCGCGAACCTGCTTTTCTAGGTAGCCGATAGCGTCGGAATGCTTGACCTCGAAATCGCACAGAACGATAGTCGGGTGATCTTTGGCCTCAGGGAAAACGGAAGCGTCGTCAAGCTCGATACCACCGCGAACCTTGTTGCAGCGCAGGTAGCCGATGGGGCATCGCGAAAATCGTGAAGACGAAAGAAAAGTCGCCATGACCAAGCCTGCTTCGTTGATCCCGAAGCAGATATCGACGTCGAGGCGGCTGCCGAGATTCTTGATCTGATTGCCGAGTCGCTCGATTCCCAGTCCGAATGTTTCCCAGTTCAAGTCCAGTAACCGACCTGGCTGCGGGTTCGGTAGCGACAAGACGTCGATAGTAGAATCGCCGAATTCGGCCCTGGGGATCGCAAGGGCGAATTCTTCGCCGACCTGGTTTCCTGGGGCGGCTCGGGCCCCCTCTGTGTGAATCGTCTGAGGGGGAGACTCTTGGACAGGGGTTTCCGCCCTTGTCTGGGGTGGCTCGGGTACAAACTCGATTCCGCCTTCGTGTGGCCCGAAGAGTTGTTCGGCTTGCCAGCCGGGAAGCATTGCTTCGAGGATTCGGCAGTGGTCGGCGTAGGGCAGGCCGACGAGTTCGCCGGACAGCCATCGATAGAACTGGGCTTTGCTGGGAAAGCTGCCCCTCAGGCTCTTGTCGACCTTCTCGGCCACCTTGTCGTACTCGCGGCAGAAGGCGCGGTAGCTCTGCAAGTGTCGTCCTCTGAGCAGGACTTTGAGGACGATCGGCCGGGCTTCCTGAGCTGTGGTGTCGGGGCTCATGAGACCAAGCTAGCACGGGAGACGAGACAAGACGAGACAAGGTGAGTGCGAGACGCTGTGAGGCGAGACCTAGACGGTGTCGTGACGGGACACTCATTTGGCCGATTGTTGTAGGTACGCCGGTAAAGGCGTATCCGACAAGCGGGAAGGTTCACTACGACATGGCGATCGAAAAGGGCATCCGATTCAGCGTTGACCACGATGACGCGTTTCCGCAGGGTCTTGTGATGGTGGGCGAAGTGTCGCCGGACAACGAATATCAGTCGCGTGAGGAGAGGGCGCAGGGGCGGCCGACGAGGCAGCGGGTGGACGAGGTGACCGGGAAGCGGCAGTGGAAGTTCATGGCGACAGACCCCGGTGAGACGAAGGCGAAGCGGGCTTCGTTCGAGATCACGCTGCTGGCCGATGTGCAGCCGGTGCCGACGACGGGCGAGGTGATGCCGGGTATGCGCCCGGTGGAGCTGGACGGGTTGACCGCTGAGCCGAAGGTGGCCGGGCAAGGCGAGTACAAGTACCTGTCCTACGTTTTCCGCGCTACCGGATTCAAGGCGGCGGGAAGTGGCGCGGGCGGGAAGGCTTCCCGGTCGACGGCGGGTGAGTCCTCGGCCAAGGCCGCGTGACGGCACTGACTTCTAGAGGGAAGTGGTGTCGTGACGTCGAAAAAGCAGGTGTCCGCGTGGGAGTCGGCGTATCGCGTTTATCGGGACGCGGCGGACGTGGATGCACGGTCGCGGGGCGCGAATCCGGATGTTGCGCGAGAGATGGCGGCGGCGTCGCGGTTGGTCGCTCAGGCATGGCGAGCGCTGGGCAGTGATCCCGACCTGCCGTGGTGGGTGGTCGCCGCCGTGGTGTCGGCCGCGCAAGCCTTCGAGGAGCAGTCGCGGGAGTGGGAACGCAAGGCGGGAGGTGACGAGTATGCGGGAGGGGTTCGGCCCAACGTGGGTGATCAGCCCGTGGGACGAGGTGACGGTGGAGGAGACTGGTTCGGGTCCGGGGTCGCCCCCGGCGCTGGTGCTGTCGGGCACAGCGGGATCGCTGACGATCCGTCCTCCCGAACATCGGGGCGACTGGCTGAGCCGGGCCGTCTTCCTTCGCCGACTCCGCGATTGCGCGGACGAACTGGCGGCACTGCTCGAAAGCCGCGCACGGGCCGGGGTCTGTGATGACGACTCCGGGCAGGAATGAGCCGCAAACACTCAAGGATGCGCACGACGTTGCGGCAGCGACTCGTCCGCTGCCAGGGGCGAGCCTGTCGACGTGGCTGAAATGGCGGCAGGCCAACGCCAGAATGTATCGCGCGGTGTCCGATGTGGACCGTTTCCATCACCACGAGATTCGGTACTGGGTCGCGCACGAGGACGGCAAGGCGGAAGAACTGGCCGCGAGGATTCAGATGGAGAAATCGGATGCCAAGTAGGCGCGTGCAGGAATGGGGAGGCAACGGCGACGGCTCGATGCTGGACGGCAAGACGGCGGCGCAATGGTTGCGGCGGGTACGTCGGTTTCGGCGGCTGACTCAAGCTCAACTGGCCGCGCGATCCGGCATCAGCCCTCGGCACCTCGGCCAACTGGAGCGGGGCGAACGGCCGTTGACCACGGTGACTACAGCGGTCCGCCTGGCGGATGGCCTGGATATCGCACGGGAGCACGTGTGGTTGGTCGCGCTTCGGGAGTTCGAACGTAAGGAGCGCGCTCGGTCGCAGGACTGACTCGATAGGCAAGAACTGAATATCGAAATTTTCGCACGTGGGGACGTGTGGCGGATAAACGCGTCCTCACGTGGCTAAAAGTGTCCCTTAAAACGCAGAACCGGCCCTTGGCTACCAACCTGTTCCGGTTCTGCGCCTGTCCACTGGAGCAGTGAACAATGACGAAGATAAATGACGGCACACAGTGCGAGTCAACGGGGGTCACCCGAACGCGCTGTACGGAATGCAAACGGTTCACTCGGCTGCTGCCGGGTGAGGAGAAGTGCTCCCCGTGCCTGGGGATGCTGCCGCTGCCGATCGTGGTTCCCGCTGCTGGTCTGCGGGGTGGTCGGTGATGAACACGCAGGAGATCATGACCACCCTCGCGGTCGGCGGCGGCCTGGCGGTGGTGTTGTGGGTGCTGGCCAAGGTCGGCCGTGTCCTGGCGAGTGCGTTCGAGGCGCTGGCCGCGCTGGCGGTGCTCGGTGTGGCGCTGTGGGGCCTGCTGCGGGCGGTCGGCTGGATTGTTCGGCAACTCGTCGGACACTGGCGTACCTGCCTGGCGCTGCTGGGGTTGTGGGCCTGGTGCACAGTGCTGGGCTGGGTGTCCCTCGTCGTCACGGTCGGCGTGCTGGCGGTCGTGCTGCTGGCGTGGTGGCGGCTGGACGAGGTGGGCTACGACCTGTGGTGCGGGCGGTGGCTGCGGGCGTGGTGGCTGCGCTGGGCGCTCTACGGTCGCAAGCTCGCCGGTTGGCTGCACGCCTGCGGGCTGACGGTCCGCGATGACGCGATTCCCGTTGATGTGACGGTGAACCTGGTATCTCGTCGGCGCAAGCGTGAGGCGGTCGCGAAGGCGCGTCAGGCGTCCGGGGTGGCGGTGCCGAAACTGCTATCGGTCCGCTCCGGCCCGTCCTGGGATGAGGTCCGGGTCCGGTTGGTCCCTGGGCAGAAGCCGGAAGACTTCGATGAGGTCGCGCGAGAGCTGGCGGTAGCGCGCAAGGTCCAGCGGTGCCAGGTGCGGGAGCTTGAGCCGGATGTGGTGTCCATCGACTTCATGCGCCGCGATCTGCTTGACACGGCGGTGACGTGCCTGCCGGTCCCGGAAATGGTCTCCGTGGACGGCTCGGGCGTGGATCTGCGGGCGGTCTATGCGGGTTCGACCGAGTACGGGACCCCGTGGACGCTGCCGCTGGTCGGTGGTGAGGCGCACACGCTTGTGGCTGGTGCGTCGGGGTCGGGGAAGGGCTCAGTCCTGTGGGCTCCGCTGGTGTCGGCTGCGGCACCGATCCGCGCCGGTCTCGTCCGCGTGTCCGGGATCGACCCGAAGGCGGTCGAACTCGCCTACGGGCGCGGGATCTTCGCCCGCTACGGCGTGTCCGGCAAGGAAGCCTTGGAGGTCCTCGACGCGCTGATCGAGGAGCTGGAGAACCGGAAGCGCGTCTTCGCCGGAAACACTCGTCAGGTCCCGGTCTCGACGGAGTATCCGGTGGAGCTGCTGGAGTTCGACGAGATCGGCGCTCTGACCCGCTACACCGACCGCAAGACCCGTGACGCGATCGTGGAACGGGTCGCGATCCTGACCACTCAGGGGCGGGCGCTCGGGTTCGCGGTCCGGGGCTATGTCCAGGAGCCGACCAAGGAAACGGTTCCGGTGCGGGAGCTGTTCACCCGTCGTATCTGCCTGCGGGTGACCGCGAAGAGTCAGGTCCCGATGGTCCTCGGGGACGGCGCGTACGAGCGCGGGGCGTGGGCGAACCGGATTCCGGAGTCGGCGGCCGGTGTCGGCTACGTCTGGGGCGAAGGCATCCGCGAACCACTGCGCGTGCGGGCCGGTTGGGTTCCGGACCAGACCATCAAGCACCTGGAGCACTACGTCACCAACGGCGGTGCCTCGGTGACCCACCTGTCAGACCGGCGCGGTGAGAGGGGGACGGCATGACCACGACAGATTCGCAGGTCGGAGCAGGTCCGGCCTCCCCGCCGGCCACGAATGGACGAATCCGCGGTGCCTTGTCGGCGGAGGTCGTGAAGGCCACCGCGGAGAAGCACGGCGTGTGTGTCCGGCCGTTCACGATGGAGGTCGGAGACACCGAGACCGGCGAGATCCGCTACGTCCCGGTGCCGTGCGGGTCGACGGTTGAATCGGTGTGCCTTCCGTGTGCTCGCAAGGCAAAGGCGCTTCGTCAGGCGCAGTGCCGTGAGGGCTGGCACATGACCGAGGAACCCGTCATCGCCCGCGAGACGCCGTCGAAGACGCAAACGGAGCTGGTGGCGTTCCGGGCTGATCTGGCGGCGGCCTATCGGGAGGCGCTGGCGGTCGGTGATGAGGTCGAGATGGAGGAGCTGCGGGCAGAGGTCGCGTCGGTGGACGAGGAGCTGCGGGCGTCCGGGATGACGGGTCGCCTGCCCGCTCTCGATGTCCCGGAGAAGCGTCCGGTGAAGCGGTCGACCAAGCGGCGGCAGGACGCGCCGAACCTGCCACGCCGCAAGGTCACCAAGACCACCGTGGGCCGTGAGTACGCGGGACGGTTCCGGCCGTCGATGTTCGTCACTCTCACCTGCGACACCTACGGCCCGGTCCGGTCCGATGGTTCGCCGGTGAACCCGTCGACGTATGACTACCGGCGGGCTGCTCGGGACGCGGTGCACTTCTCGGCGCTGGTGGACAGGTGGTGGCAGAACCTGCGGCGCGTGGTCGGCTGGGACGTGCAGTACTTCGCGACCGTGGAACCCCAACGGCGGGCGGCTCCGCACCTGCACACCGCTCTCCGTGGCTCCATCTCCCATGAGGTCATCCGGATGGTCACGGAGGCCACCTATCACCAGGTGTGGTGGCCCAACCATGACGAGATCGTCTACACGGACCGGGAACCTTTGTGGGACATGCATTCCCGGACGTTCGTGGACCCGGACACGCGGGAGCCACTGCCGTCGTGGGACGAGGCCGTGGATACGGTGGAGGAACCGGCGCATGTGGTCACGTTCGGCCGTCAGGTGCACTCCAAGGGGATCTTGGGCGGTACCGAGGAATCCGGGCGTCACATCGGGTACCTCACCAAGTACCTGACCAAGTCCACCGGCGAGGTGGTCGACGCTGACACCCCGGCCCAGCAGGATCACCACGACCGTCTTCACGCGGAACTGTCGGTGACCCCGTGCTCGCCTCGGTGCGCGGTGTGGCTGCTGTACGGCATCAACCCCAAGGGAGCCAACGGAAAGACCGTCCCCGGTCACTGCAAGGGACGCGCTCATCGTCGAACGACGCTCGGGCTACCGGGGCGGCGGGTGTTGGTGTCGCGGAAGTGGTCGGGCAAGACCGTGGCCGATCACAAGGCAGACCGGAAGGGCTTCGTCCTGGACGCACTGGCCGCTGTCGGCATCACCAAGGAACAACCCGAACCGGACCGGTTCGTCTGGCGCAAGGTCGAACCCGGAGACACCCACTGCCCACCACGGGACCACCTGGTGATGCGCGCCATCTCCGAACGGATCACCTGGAAGGCCGAGTACGACCGGGCGCTACTCGCGGCACAGGGGCCACCCGGTGAAGGTCCGGAAACTTCGGCAACTCGGCAAGCGGCCTAGGAAGGGGGAGACGTGGAGAAGAACTATCTGACAGTCGATGAAGCGGCTGAGTACCTGAACACGGGTGTCCGGTTCGTGCGGCGGCTGATCGCGGAACGGCGGATCGCTTTCCACAAGGTCGGCGTTCACGTTCGGCTGGCGGTCGCTGATCTGGACGCGTTCGTGATGGCGGGACGCGTCGAGCCGGTACGGGTGAGCTGGTCCGCTGGTCGGGCGGTGGCGTGATGGCGAAGAAGCGGAGGCGGTTCGGGTCGGTTCGGAAGCTGCCCTCCGGCCGGTTTCAGGCGTCGTTCCTCGGTCCGAACGGAGTGCGCCAGTACGCGCCGGACACGTTCCGGACCAGGACAGACGCTGATCGATGGCTGGTCGGCGTAGAGGCCGATATCAACAAGGGCGCTTGGCTGGACGACAAGCTAGGACGAGAAACGTTCGGCAACTACGCGGGTGCCTACCTGCGCGACAGTCCGAACATCGGGGACAGGTGGGAGGAGACGTGTCGGCGGAACATGCGCCTTCACATGACTGAGCTGCTGGACCTCCCGCTGATCGCGATCACCCCGCCGGTGGTGCGGAGCTGGTACGCGAAGGCCCTGCTCGGAGCGGGCGGGAAGACGTCGATCGGGCAGTCGTACCGCTTCCTCCGTGCCGTGATGAACTCGGCCAAGAGGGACGGGGCGATCATGATCAACCCCTGCCAGATCCCCGGCGCGGGCACGGACAAGGCGAAGGAACGGGGCATCGCCACCCCTGGGCAGATCGTCGACCTCGTCGAGGCGATCACTCCTCGCTACCGGGCGGCCGTGCTGCTGGCGGCCTGGTGCGGCCTTCGTCGCGGTGAGGTCTGCGGCCTGCGAACGGCTGACGTCGACCTGGTGGACGGCGTCGTGTGGGTCCGGAAGAACCGGGTGGAGCTTCTGGAGAGTCCGAAGAAGTATGACAAGGACCCCAAGACGGACGCTGGGCGTCGGCCGGTGTCGGTCCCTCCGCACGTCATGCCGTACCTGCGGGACCACATGAAGGAGTGGGCGGGGCGTGATCGGTTCTTCATCGGCAAGGACGGACAGCCGATGCGGGGGAACGCGGTCTATCAGGCGTTCGTCCGGGCGCGGGTGAAGGTCGGCGTGGATGTGAGCTATCACGACCTGCGGCACACGGGGCAGACGCTCGCAGCGAGTGCGGGCGCGACGCTGGCTGACCTTAAGAAGCGGCTCGGGCACGCGTCGGCGGCTGCGTCCCTCCGGTATCTCCACGCGGTCGAAGGGCGGGATAGGGAGGTAGCCGACCAGTTGAGCAAGCTCGCCGCGCACGGGAACGCCGCCAAGCTGCCCAAGACGATCATCGTGAAGCACTGAGGGCGAACAGTCTCTTGAAGATCAATTCCCGGTGTCGTTTTGGCGACTTTGCAAACAGGTTCAATAGTCGTGCCGACTTGGAAGGCATGAAGTCGGACGTGCCGTTGTGGGTAGCTCTGCTGGTTCCTGCTGTCGGCTTCCTGGGCGTCTTGGCGGGCCAGTGGTTGACGTCCCGCCGGGACGCCCTCGGCCGTCGAGAGCAGCGGAAGCTGGCTAGGACGGAGACCTACGCCGAGTTTTACCAGTCTGTCGTCAAGTTGGTCGACAACGTCGAGCACGCGCGCCGAGACAAGTTTGGTGCATCTGGGCAGGCCGTCGTGCGCAAGTACTTCCCCCTCAGCATCGTGGCCTCGCGATCTGTGGATTGGGCCGCTGCGAAGCTTGCTGTTAAGGCGGGGTCGCTGACATCTGATCAGGCCATCTCTGACGCGGACGTGAAGGCGCTAGAGACGGATCTGTCCGACATGGCCGCTGTCGTCTTGAAGCGGATGAAGAGCGACTTAGATGGCGAGCATCGCGGGTGGGTGTATCCGCTCTGCGGGTGGGTCCGGCATCCCGGATGGTCGGCTCAGCGGTTGAAGCTTCGAGTACAGGACCGGTGGGGAGGGTTCAAGACGGAGCTTGAGGATGAATCCAAGGCACGGCCGGTTGTCGAAGGTCCAGAAAAGCACGATGTTGCACGTGTGACGCACGCAGCCGATCCGCAGCCCTCCTGACCAGCGGTAACGTCTGTGCCTGAAAAGCGGAAGGTCGCCGGTTCGACCCCGGCCCTGGCCACCGCTCAACGAACCGCCTCGATGCACATCGAGGCGGTTTTTTCATGCCTGGGGCCGATTACAAGGCAATGCGCGGTGGCGTCCGATGTCGCAGGAGCATCGGGCGCCACCGCGCGGTGCGGTGTCCTGGGTGTCCTACTTGCCGGTCTGCTGCTTGATCCAGTCGGTGAACGCGGTCACGTCGGTGTAGATGCCCGGCATCTCCGGGCAGCTGGCGGTCTGGCCGCGGCTGGTCGCGCCGACCAGCGTCCACTTGTCGCCGGCCTTCACGACGGCGGGGCCGCCCGAGTCGCCGTAGCAGGCGCTGGCCTTACCACCCTGGTTGTCCATGCACAGCTCGCTCTCCGCGTCGTAGGCCCCGGAGCCGGAACAGTCGGAGTCTTCGGCGATCTTGGTGTCGAGCTGCTGGAGGACCACCGGTGCCTCACCACAACCGCGCGTGGGGCAGGTCAGGCCCCAGCCGATCTCGCGCACGTCGGTACCCGCCTGCGGCGACTGGCCGATCTCGATTGGCGCCGCCTCGGCGGCCTTGGTCAGGTGCACCAGGGCGATGTCGTACGGGCCGGAGCCGTCGTACTTCTCGTGGACCACGAACTTGTCGACCTCGGCGACCTCGCCGCCCTTGGTGTGGTCGGTGGTGTTGATGCGGTACTGCCAGTTCGACGGCTGCTCGCCCTCGACGCAGTGCGCGGCGGTCACCAGCCACTCCGGCGCGATCAGCGACGCGCCGCAGTTGTGGTCACCGCTCTTGGTCTGCATGGACGCCATGAAGGTGTATGTCTCGGTCGCGTCCACACCACCCACGATCAGCGGCTGAACGCCCGAGGGCGGTTCGGCGGCGGAAGCCGGCATCGCCAACCCGAGTACGGCGGCCGCTCCGGTCAGCAGACCGGCGACGAGGGAACGAGTCCTCATCTGCTTTCTCCTTCCACACCGGTGTGTTTCACCGGTTCACTCCGGAAGGGTGGCCAATCGTCACTCGTTCGTGGAAGTGACGAAAGTCGGTGGCCGTTGCCAGTTACCAGTTGGCCGATCTTGACTTCGAGTTAGGTGGAGGTGTCAATCTCGAGGCATGACAATCACAGCTGAGCAGGTCGACGAATGGACCGTCGGCACCCTCGACCTCGACGCGTACCTCGGCCGGATCGGTCAGAGTCGCGCGACGCCCTCGGCCGCAGCGTTGCGTGAACTGGCGAAGGCGCACATTCTCGCCATTCCGTTCGAGAACGTCGACGTCGTTTTGGGGCAGCACAAGGGGATCGCGCTCGAAGACGTGGTCGGCAAACTCGTCGGCCGTAGTCGTGGCGGCTATTGCTACGAGCACGGAAGCCTTTTCGCCGCGGCCGCCGAGCAACTCGGCTATTCCGTGCGCCGCCTGGTCGCGCGCGTGCAGCCGCAGAAGAACGGCCCGTACACGCATATGACGCTCGCGGTCGAGGCGGACGGCGTGCAGCACCTGGTCGACGTGGGCTTCGGCGCCGGGATGCTGGTGCCGATGCCGCTGGTCGACGGCGCGGTCGTGGATCAGGCCGGCTGGCCGCACCGGCTCGTCGCCGACGGAGACTGGTGGCGCCTGCAGAAGAAGGAAGGCGAAGACTGGACCGACCTGCACGCCTTCACGCTCACGCCGATGCACCGGATCGACTACGAGGTCTACCACCACTACACGTCGACACATCCGCGGTCGCCGTTCACCGGGCAGCTGGTGGTCATGCGGCTGGAGGAAGGGCTCAGCCGCAAACTGGTCGGCGAGGAGCTCATCGTCGAACGTCCGGACGGGACCAAGGAGACCACCAAGATCCCGCCGGAGCGGCTCGACGCGACACTGCGCGAACTGGACGTCGTCCTCACCGAGGACGAGCTCGCGAAACTGCTGAAGATCTACCCGGGCTGAGGGGTCAGAGCTCGAATTCGGCGCGCTTGTCCTCGGGGACGAGGTCCTCGTACTCGCGGTGCTTCGCGATGAAGGAACGCACGTACGGGCAGTAGGGCAGGACGGACCTGCCCTGCGCCCGGACGTCGTCGAGCGCGGCGGTCACGAGCTTGCCCGCCAGGCCCTGGCCCGCGAAGTCGTCCGAGATTTCGGTGTGCAGGAACAGGATCGCGTCGGTGCGCGTGCGGGTTTCCAGGAACCCGGCGGTTTTCCCGTCCACGACGATGTCGTAGCGGTCTTCTCCGGCTTTGATCTCGACACTCATCCAGCTGCTCCGAAAAGTTCGTCCGGCGGCGCGGGGCGACCGAGATGGAAGCCCTGCGCCTGGTCACAGTGCAGCTCACGCAGGACCGCGAGCTGCTCTTCGTCTTCGACACCTTCGGCGACGACGATCAGGTCGACGGCGTGCGCCATCGCGATGATGCTCTTGACGATCGCGGCCGCGTCCCGCGATTCCGCGATGCCGATGACGAAGGTGCGATCGATCTTGAGCGTATCCAACGGGAGCCGTTGCAGCTGGGCGAGCGACGAGTAGCCGGTGCCGAAATCGTCGATCGCCAGCGAGACACCGAGATCGCGCAACGACGTCAGGACTTCGGCGGCCGCCGCCTGGTCCCGCATCAGCGCGCTCTCGGTGACCTCGAGGGTCAGCGCGTGCGGCGGCAGGCCGGTGGTCTTCAGCGCGTCCTGCACCCCGGCCACCAGATGCGGATCGTCCAGCTGCCGGGCCGACAGGTTGACCTTGAGGTTCAGGTCGATGCCGAGCTGCTCGCGCCGCCTGGCGATCTCGCGGGTGGTCGTGCGCAGGACGTACTTGCCGATCAGGTTGATGAGGTCGCTTTCCTCGGCCAGCGGGATGAACTCGGCGGGCGAGATCGTGCCGTGCGCGGGATGTTTCCAGCGCAGCAACGCTTCCACGGCGACCATCTCGCCGGATTCGATGTCCACCACCGGCTGATACGCCGTCCAGAGTTCCTCGTTCTGCAGGGCGTCGCGCAGGTCCTGCTCCATGCGCAGCCGCCGCTGCATCCGCTCGCGCAGCTCGACGTCGAAGAACTCGTAACGTGCCCGGCCGAGCGTTTTCGCTTGGTACATCGCGACATCCGCGTCGCGCAGCAGGTCTTCGGCGGTCCGGGTGTCGTCGTTGGCCGCGGTGACGATGCCGATACTGGCGTCGATGTGCAGCTGCCTGCCGTTGACGGTGATCGGCTCGGTCAGCGCCTCGCGCAGATGTTCCGCCAGCGCCTTGATCTCGTCCGGTTCGGTGATCTCCGCGGTGACGACGACGAATTCGTCGCCGCCGAGCCTGCCGACGAGATCGTTCTCGCCGATGCCCCGGCGCAGCCGTTCGCCCGCGATACGGAGCACCTTGTCGCCGACGGAATGTCCGAGGGAATCGTTGATCACCTTGAACTTGTCGAGGTCGATGAACAGCAGCGTGGTCAGCTCGGCGCGGCCGGCGCCGGACAGCGCCTCGGCGAGACTGTCCAGTACCAGCGTGCGGTTCGCGAGTTCGGTGAGCGGGTCGTGCGTCGCCTCGTGGGCGAGCCGCTCGCCGATGGCGCGGCGTTCGGTGATGTCGGTGAACGAGGCGACCACGGCCTGGGCCGACGGGTCTTCCGGGGTCAGCAGCCGCGACGTCAGCGAGATCCAGACGTCGTCACCGGCGGGCCTGCGCAGCCGCAGCACGAGACCGGTCAGCGTGGCCCCGGTGCGCCGGGTCACCACCGATGGCATCCGGGCGGGCGGGATACGGCCCTGTTCGTCGTACAGCTCCAGCGTCACGCACGGGACACCGATGAGGTCGTCGTGGCCGACGCCGATGATCCGGCACGCCGCGGGGTTGGCCGATTCGATGAGCCCGCCAGGGCCGATCACGACCACGCCTTCGTCGAGCGACGCGACCACCGTGCTGTAGTGCTGTTCCGCCCGTCGGCGGGCCGTTTCGTCGGCGCAGACCAGGACGAAACCGTCGTTCATCTCGGCGGCGGAGATGCGGATGGCCAATGTCGAACCGTTGCGGTGGCGGTGGGTCGTCTGCATGACGCCGCCCCGGCGCAGCACCGTTTCCGGGTCGAGCGCGGCGCCGACGAGCTCGCTCACCGTGCCGCCGATCGCCTCGCCCGCCGTCCAGCCGTAGACGTTCTCGGCGGCGGGGTTCCAGCTGGTCACCACGCCGCTGCCGTTGGTCGCGATGATCGCGTCGCTGACGTGGCTGATCAGCGCGGCCTGGTAGCGCAGCGTCGCTTCGGCGGCCTTCTGCGCGCTGATGTCGCGCATGATGACCTGGAACGCGGGCCTGCCTTCCCAGGTCGTGCGCACGGAAATGCTCTGGACCAGGTACTTCGTGCCGTCGAGACGGAGCATGACGGTGTCGGCGGGAACGGTCGACGCGCCTTGGCGGTGCAGTGACGCGATCCGGTCCAGCAAGGCCGGAAGCGATTCGTCGGCCACGAAGTCCATGATCGGCCGCCCGATCAGCTCGGCGGTCGAGGACGCACCGAGCGCGGTGAGGGCCGCTCGGTTGACGTAGGTGACAACGCCGGCTTCGTGGACACAGACCGCGTCGGGGCTGAGTTCGACCAAAAGCCGGTAACGGTCAGTGAGATCTTCGAGGGTCTGCCGGTTCTCGCGGACGTCGGTCACGTCGGTGGCGATGCCGAGCAGCCCCGACGAGCCGTTGTCGTCGCCGATGGTGCGGGCGCGCAGCCGGACCCAGCGGATCTCGCCTGCCGGGTTCCGGAACGACTGCTCGAGCTCGAATTCGCGCCAAGGCGGGGAGGTGCGGGTGCCGGCGGTCAGCGGGGCCACCAGATCGGCGAGCCTGGACTCGATCTCGGCTTCGGTGAGCGCGCCTCCGCCGAGGAGGTTCTCCAGTCCGGGCAGCCAGGACAGGGTCTCGGCCTCGAAGTCGTACGACCAGATGGCGGCGTGGTCGCCCGCGAGGCCGAGATCGCCGAGCGGCTCGTTTCCGAGCGGCGCGCCTGCCGAACGACCGGAATTCCCGGCCCCGGGCACGGCGAGGGCGTCAGCCTCCATGATCCGTCCGAACCCCCTCTTCCGGTGCTGGCACCGTCGATTACACCACCCGCGGAGGGCGCTGTATACGCGAGCCGAAGGTGGGCCACCGCCGATATGCGCGGGAGCAGATGAATACACGCTGTGTGACTGGCCTACGCTGGCGTGTTCCATCGGGTGAATAATTTTTGGTTAACTTCACCCGTTCGGCGGTGAGTTGCGGTAAAACTACTCCTCGCTCGTTCCCGGTGCGAAAGGTTTCAGCTGGTGGATGACGACGATGTTTCGGTCGCCGACCTGCTTATTCGTGAGGGCTGGGACGACCACGAGGAGTCACGGGCAAAGTCACGCTGGAGAGTTATCGCGGTGGTGATCGCCGTGGTCGTCGCCTGCGGTGCGGCCGCCGTTCTCGTCGGGTTCGACGCGGATCCGGAACAGAATGCGGCGCCGAACCCGATCAGCGTCATCGAGATGCCGAAGCGGCCTTCGGAAAACAGAGGAGCCGACGCGACTTCGGCCGTTCCGTCCACCGAAACGGTCGAAACCGGCGACGGCGGGACGTCGACGCGGCCCAGCAAGACGACGTCCAGCCGCCGTACGTCGAGTTCGGCCGCGCAGACGTCCGACTCGCCGGACCCGGCCACGCCGACTTCGTCGAACGAGCCCGCGGATCCGCCGCGGACCACCGGGTCCACGGTCGTGCCGCAGCCGCCCAACCCGACTCCGCCGCCGCCCTCGACGACGCCGACCGAAGAGTGCAATCTGTGGCCGAAGTGGCTCTTCTGTTAGGGCGCTTGCAATAGGTCAGGGTCTCGGCGTTTGCCGAGGTGGTTGAACAGCAGATTGAGGGTGAACGCGACGATCGCGGCGACCGTGATCGGGCTGCCGCAGATGGTCTGCAACCACGCCGGGAAGTGCTGGAAGAAGATCGAATTCCCGAACTGGTTCGTGGCGAAAGCGGGCAGCAGGCCCACGCCGACCGACACCGCGACGATGAAGGTGTTGTGGTTGCCGGAGAACTCCACCTTCTTCAGGTTCTGCACGCCGACCGCGGCGACCATCGCGAACATGACCACCGCGACCGCGCCGATCACCGGCTCCGGCACGGCGGCGACGAAGGCGCCGACCTTCGGCACCAGGCCCATCAGCACGAGCAGGCCGCCCGCCATCGCGACCACCCACCGGCTGCGCACCCCGGTCATCTGCACGAGGCCGACGTTCTGCGCGAAAGCCGTGTCCGGGAACGAGTTCATCGCGCCGCCGAGGATGGCCGAGAGACCATCGGTGGCGAGACCGCGCGCGAGGTCGGAGTCCGTCGCCGGCCGTCCGGTGATCTCCCCGACGGCGACCAGGTCCGCGGTGGATTCGGTGTAGGTCACCAGCATCACGACGCACATCGAGAGCACGGCCGCGATCGGGAAGGTCGGCGGGCCGAAATGGAACGGCGACGCGAGGCCGAACCAGTCGGCGTCGGCGATGCCCTTGAAGCTCACCAGTCCCATCGGGATCGCCGCGACCAGGCCGATCAGCAGCGCCAGCAACGGGCCGATCTGGCTCGCGAATCCGCGCAGGACCCGGGTGAACAGGACGATCACCGCGATCACGCCGAACGCCAGCGCGATATTGGCGGGCTTCGCGTACTCCGGCGATCCGGTGTCGTGGCCGGCGATCAGGCCGACGCCCGGGCCGATGAGCGAGATGCCGATGACCATGAGCAGGGTGCCGGAAACCAGCGGCGGGAAGAACCGGATCATCTTCGCGAAAGGTTTGGCGATGAGCAGGCCGAACACACCCGACGCGATCATCGCGCCGTAGACGGCCTGCATGCCGTACTGGGACGCGATCATGATCATCGGGTTGACCACGGTGAACGTCGCGCCCGCCACCACCGGAAGCCGGATGCCGAAGATCCGCCCGATCCCGATCGCCTGTATCAGCGTCGCGATACCCGCGACCAGCAGATCCGCGTTGACCAGCAACGCGATCGTCGCCGCGTCCAGTTTCAGCGCGCTGCCCACGACGAGCGGGACGGCCACGGAGCCCGCGTACATGATCGTCATGTGCTGGAGGCCGAGCAAGGTCAGCTTCGGCAGTGGCGGGCGGGCGTCCACCGGGTGGACCTCGGGACGGCTCATGGGCATGACCGTAGCGCGTCCGCCGCGCGCGGATCACGTGTCGAAAGGGCCAGAGCTGTGTTGAATGGAGGTCGGGCACAACGGAAGGAGCGCCGATGGAGACCGTCCTCGTCGTAGGGGCCGGGCAGAGCGGGTTCGGGGTGGCGACCTCGCTGCGGGACAAGGGGTTCGGCGGGCGGGTGGTGCTGATCGGTGACGAACCCGGGCTGCCGTACCAACGGCCTCCGTTGTCGAAGGGCTATCTCGCCGGGACCGCGGGCGACGCCCAGCTGCGTCTGCGGCCCGAAGACTTCTTCGCGGAGAAGAACATCGAGCTGATCCCGGGCCGCGTCGCGTCGGTGGATCGCGACGGGGCGAAGGTGGTGCTCGAAGACGGGAGCGCTCACGAGTACGACCATCTGGTGCTGGCGACGGGATCGGTCAACCGGGTCCTGCCGGTTCCCGGGTCCACTTTGGACGGCGTGTTCACCTTGCGCACCAAGGACGAGGCCGATGTGCTGCGCGCCGCACTGGAAAGCGCGGAGAACGTGGTCGTGGTCGGGGGCGGGTTCATCGGGCTGGAGTTCGCCGCGCACGCCGGGCGGCCCGTGACGATCGTCGAGGCGCAGGACAGGCTGATGGCCCGCGTCGCGACTCCGGAGGTCTCGGCGTACTTCGCCGCTCTGCACGAAGAGGCCGGCCACACGATCCTGCTCGGCAAGGGGGTCGCCGCGCTGCGCGGCGAGGGCCGGGTGGCCGAGGTCGAACTGAGCGACGGCAGCCTGCTGCCCGCCGATCTGGTGCTGGTCGGGGTCGGGGTCGAGCCGCGGACACGGCTCGCCGAAGGGGCGGGGCTCGCCGTGGCCAACGGTGTCGTCGTCGACGAACACCTGCGCACGAGCGACCCGAAGATCTCGGCGGTCGGGGACTGCGCGAACTTCCCCTGTGTCCAGGCGGGTACGGCGACGCGGCTGGAGTCGGTGCAGAACGCCGTCGACCAGGCGCGGGCGGTGGCCGCCGTCATCGCCGGCGAACCCGCGCCCTACGACAGCCTGCCGTGGTTCTGGACCGACCAGCTCGGCGCGAAACTGCAGATCGCCGGGATCCTGACCGGGGCGGAGAAGACCGTCGTGACCGGCGATCGGGAGGGTGGGAAGTTCTCGGTGCTGTCGTTCCGCGACGGTGTGCTCGCCGGGGTCGAGTCGGTGAACCGGCCGCCGGACCACATCGCCGCGCGCCGTCTGTTCGCCGCGGATCCGGCGCCCCGATTCGAGACGCTGGAGGCCAACGGCTTCGATCTCAAGGCGACCTTTGCGTCAACCCGTGGTTGACGATTGGCGAGCGTCAACCTAGAGTTGACGGCATGACGAATCCAGTGCGGCTCGACGACCTCATCTCCCACATCAAGCAGCAGCATCCCGACGGCGACGTGCTCGGCCAGCTTTCCGACGCGGTCTTCCTCGGCGAGCACCTCGGCGAAGTGGCCGACCATCTGATCGGCCACTTCGTCGACCAGGCGCGGCGTTCCGGCGCGTCCTGGACCGAAATCGGCAAGAACATGGGGGTTTCCAAGCAAGCGGCGCAGAAGCGCTTCGTCGAGTCCAGCGGCTCGTCGCTGGAAGACCTGGTGAAGGTGTTCAGCCGCTACACCGATCGGGCGCGGCACGTCGTCGTCGCCTCGCGGGACGCCGCGGTGTCGGCGAAGAGCCCGCAGATCGAGCCCGTGCACCTGGTCCTCGGGCTGCTCTCCGAACCGGCCGCGCTCGCCGCCGGGGCGATCGTGGCACAGAAGGTGACTCTCGAAGCCGTCCGCGAGGCCGCGGAGGCGAAGCTGCCGGAACCCGCCGCCGAACCGGTGGAAGCGGCGAAGATGGCGTTCGGCGCGCAGGCCAAGAAAGCGCTGGAGCTGACCATGCGGGAGTCACTGCGGCTCGGGCACAACTACATCGGCACTGAGCACATCCTGTTGGCCCTGTTCGAACTCGGCGACGATTTGCTGACCGGGCTCGGCCTCACGAAGGAGAACACCGAAGCGGTGATCGTGCGGGCGCTGGCGGAGATCGTCGCCGCACGCGGGGAGGGCTGAAAGCGTCCTTCACTGCGTCAGACGCGGTGAAGGACACTTTCGTTTGTCAGGCGGGGGATTCCGGGCGACCGTCGGCGGCCCAGGCGGTGTGGAACGAGCCCTCGCGGTCGACGCGGCGGTACGTGTGGGCACCGAAGTAGTCCCGCTGGCCCTGCACCAGCGCGGCGGGGAGCCGCTCCGCGCGCAGACCGTCGTAGTAGGCCAGCGCGGTCGAGAAGCCCGGGGTCGGGATGCCCAGCCGCACCGCGGTCGAGATCACCGAACGCCAGGAGTCCTGGGCGTCCTCGACGGCCTTGCGGAAGCCGCCCGAAGTCAGCAGCGTCGGCAGCGCGGGCTCTTCGGCGTACGCGGCCGTGATGTCGTTCAGGAACTTCGCGCGGATGATGCAGCCACCGCGCCAGATGGACGCGACCTTGCCGAGGTCGATGTCCCAGCCGTATTCGGCGCCGCCGGCCTGGATCTGGTTGAAGCCCTGGGCGTACGCCACCACCTTCGACGCGTACAACGCCTGCTCGACGTCGTCCGCGAAAGTGTCCAAAGCGGACCCCGTCAGCGGGGCGCGCGAGGGGCCGCCGAGACCGCGCGAGGCCTCACGAAGGTTCGACGAACCGGACAGTGAACGGGCGAAGACGGCCTCGGCGATGCCGCTGATCGGCACGCCGAGGTCCAGTCCGATTTGGACGGTCCAGCGGCCGGTGCCCTTCTGCTCGGCCTGGTCCGCCACGATGTCGACGAACGGCTTGCCGGACGCGGCGTCGGTGTGGGCCAGCACCTGCGAGGTGATCTCGATCAGGTACGAATCGAGCCGCCCCGAGTTCCAGGTGCGGAAGACCTCCGCGATCTCGGCGGGGGAGTAGCCGCCCGCGCCGCGCAGGAGGTCGAACGATTCGGCGATCAACTGCATGTCGGCGTACTCGATGCCGTTGTGCACCATCTTCACGAAATGCCCGGCGCCGTCCGCGCCCACGTGCGTGCAGCACGGCTCGCCGTCGACCTTCGCCGAGATGTCCTCGAACAACGGCCCGAGCGACTGGTACGACTCCTTGGACCCGCCCGGCATGATGCTCGGCCCGTGCAGCGCGCCCTCCTCGCCGCCGGACACACCGGTGCCGACGAAGTGGATGCCCTTCTCGCGCAGCGCGGCCTCGCGGCGCCGGGTGTCCGCGAAATGCGCGTTGCCCGCGTCGACGATCACATCGCCCTTCTCGAGGAGCGGGACGAATTCGTCGATCACGGCGTCCGTCGGCGCGCCTGCCTTGACCATGATCACGACCTGGCGCGGACGCTCCAGCGCGTCGACGAAGTCCTGCGCCGAATACGCCGGGATGAAGTCGCCCTCGTCGCCGAACTGTTCGACCAGTTCCTTCGTCCGCTGCTCGGAGCGGTTGTGCAGGGCCACCGTGTGCCCGTGCCTCGCGAGGTTCCTGGCCAGGTTGCGGCCCATGACCGCCAGGCCGGTGACCCCGATGCTCGCCTTCTTGCTCATCCGCACCCTTCCGCTTCGATTCCCGTGCCGAGCCTATCCCCGATGAGGGATACGGCGCCGGGGCGAAAAGGGATCAACCGGGAGTTGTCCACAACCGGGCCCACCTGTGGACAACTCGCCTCGCGCGGCCTGGCGCGGCGCTTGCGGCGGTACGCTGGGATCGGGGTCGCCCCCCAGGGACGGGTGGGGGCTGCTTGTGGGGCGCTGGGCGGGATTTCGGTGTCTTGAAGGGAGCCTTTGGGACGTTGAATGTCTCGAAGGTGGCCTTCGGGACGTGCGGGGACGCGGGCAGCGGCCGGGAGGGTTGCGAAAGCCACTTTCGCAACCTTCAACGTTGCGAAAGTGGCTTTCGCAACACCCGCCGCAGGAGAGCGCCGGCGTCAGGAGAAGCACCGGATGGGCGCACCGTTGAAGGTGACCATGTCCGCCAGCGCCGCCCCCAGATCGATCGCCCCGCCCCACGCCAAACCGTCCAGTTCGGCATAAGCCCGGTGCAGGTTCGCCGGAAGCCGTTCCTGTTCGGACAGTGCCTCGTAAGGCCCCAGATCCGCTTCGCGAGCGGCCTGCAGGGGCGTCAGCCCGGCGGCCTTCCCGTACGAAGCGAGTTTCTGCAGGAAACCCAGGTATCCGTCGACGACGTCGATCGCCTCGGGGCCGCACACCGCGCCGTGGCCCGGCACGATCGTCTCCGGCTCCAGCGAGCGGACCAGCTCCAGCGCCTTCCGCCACCCGGCGGGTGAGCCCATCAGCGCGAACGGGCTGCCGCCGTTGAAGATCAGGTCACCGGCGAACAGCACCCGCCGCTCCGGCAGCCAGACGAGTACGTCGTTGGTGGTGTGCGCGGCGTGCCCGGGGTGGATCAGCTCCAGCCGGACGTCGCCGGCGTGCACGGTCAGCCGGTCGTCGAACAGCACCTCGGGCGGCCGCAGCTCCAGATGACCCCAGTCGTTCCCGGTGAACGAGTTCTCGTAGGTGTTGATCCCGGTCGCGACCATCACCTCGCGCGTCTTCCGGTGCCCGACGATCGTCGCGCCGGTCGCCAGGTAGTTGCCGTTCGTGTGGTCGCCGTGATGATGCGTGTTGACCACAGTGGTCACCGGCGCCCCGGCGGTCGATTCCGCCGTCGCCAGCAGCGCCCTGGTGCGCCGTTCGGTCGAACAGGTGTCGATCACCACCGTGTGATCGCCCGCGGCGACGAAGCCGCAGTTGTTGATCCACCACGAGCCGTCGGGCTGGACGTACCCGAACACACCATCGGTGACCTGCCTGGCGAAGGGGGATTGGTCCACTCGGTCACTATGCCCGACCACCGTGCCCGAAATGTGACGAGATCGCTCCGCCACCAGGGTGACGTACCAGGTGACTGGTGTTTTCGGCCGTTTCCTGGAACGCTGCGCAATGTCATCATCGAACCCCGCAAGGTGAAGTACCCTGGGTGGGTTCGAGTATTCGCGCGCAGGACGGCGGGCAGCCGCGGTCCTGGTCTATGTGGTCCGGGAGAGCAAGGCGATGGCCAGCACCGTCACCTCGCGCCGGAAGCAGCTCGGGAACGAGCTCCGGCATGCCCGCAACGCCGCGCGGATGACACAGCAGCAGGTCGCCGAAGTGCTCGGCTGCACCCAGGGCAAGGTCAACAAGATCGAGTCCGGTGCCGTCGGGGTCAAACTCGGGGATGTGCGATCGATGCTGAACGCGTTCGGGATCAACGGCGACGAGGCCGACACGTTGATGAACCTGGCCCGCGCCGCGGCCGGGCAGCGCGGCCACTGGTCCGGCTACCGATCCGTGGTGCCGCACTGGTTCCGCACCTTCACCGACCTCGAACCCGCGGCCGCGGAGATCCTCACCTGGCACGGCGAGCGCATCCCCGGCCCGTTGCAGTCCGAGCACTACATGCTCAAGCAGTTCACCGAAGCCGGCGCCACCGACGTGACTTCGCTGGTCCGCAACCGCTTGGACCGCAAGGCCGTCTTCGAGCAGCAACAGCCGCCGTACTACCGGTTCATCATCAGCGAGGGCGCCTTGCGCCGCGCTCCCGGCGGCTCCGCCCCTGCGGTGATGCTGGACCAGGTCGAACATCTGCTGGCGTTGGACAAGCATCCGCGCGTGTACGTGCACGTGCTGCCGTTCGGCGCGCGGCTCGCCGCCGTGCCCAACGACTTCACCATCATGCGTTTCCCGGACCGCACCAGGGATTTCGTCTACATCGAACATTCCGCGGGCGGGTTGTACCTCGACGACGTCAAGGACTTCAACATCTTCGTGGACTCTTGGGACAGATTGCGCGGCGCCGCGCTGGAGCGTCAGGAGACCCGGCAGTTCCTCAAGGAACTCGCCGAGCTGTACAGAACACAGATGCAAGCCTGAGATGGACCCGCGGTTCCTCCCCGAAGGCGTCGATCTCGAGCGGCCCAACGCCGCCCGGATCTACGACTGGGCGCTCGGCGGGACCGCGAACTGGGCGGTGGACCGGGAATTCGGCGAACAGCTGGTCAAGACCTTCCCGCTCATCCGCGCCCTCGCCAGGGCCAACCGCGCCTTCCTCGGCCGCGCGGTGCGGCATTGCGCCGAGCACGGCGTGAACCAGTTCCTCGATCTCGGTTCCGGCGTGCCGACGGTCGGCAACGTCCACGAGATCGCCGGCGAGGTCGACGGCGACAGCCGGTGCGTGTACGTCGACAACGAGCCGGTCGCCGTCGCGCACGCCCGCATCCTGCTGGAGAAGAACGGCGACCCCGCCAGGCACGCGGTGATCGGCGGAGATCTGCGCGAGGCGGACGAAGTCTGGGAACACGCCTTCGACACCGGCGTGCTCGACCCGGCGAAACCGGTCGCCCTGCTCACCGTCGCGGTCCTGCATTTCGTGCCGGGCCCCGCGCTCGGCGACGTCATCGCGCGCTATCGGCGGCTCCTGCCCGCAGGTTCCTTCTACGTCCTTTCCCACGTCACGATGTCCGGCGTGGAGGGTGACGAGCTGGCCCAGATCCAGCGCGTCGTGAAGCAGTACGAACAGTCGAGCACGCCCGCGTCCTTCCGCGACAAGGAAGAGATCCTCGGTTTCTTCGGGGATTTCGACCTCGTGGCACCGGGTCTGGTCCCGGTCGGCGCATGGCGGCTGGACGACCCCCGCTCGCCTGCGCTTAACTGCGCCATCGGCGGGGTCGCCCGCAAACCCGGTTCCTGACGAGGTGTGACGGAATGACGACGCAGCACGACCCCATCGACCCGGTGGCTCCCGAGGGGGTCGATCTCGAACGCCCCAACGTGGCCAGGGTGTACGACTGGTTCCTCGGCGGTTCGGCCAACTGGGCCATCGACCGCGAGTTCGGCTCGCAGGTGCTCAAGCAGTTCCCCGAGGTCAAGACGTTCGCCCGCGTCGGCCGCGACTTCCTCGGCCGCGGCGTGGGATACCTGGCCCGCCAAGGGATCACGCAGTTCCTCGACATCGGTTCCGGCGTGCCCACCGTCGGCAACGTCCACCAGATCGCGAGCGCGATCAACCCGGACAGCCGGGTCGTCTACGTCGACATCGAACCGGTCGCCGTCGCGCATTCCCAGCTGCTGCTGGAACGTGAGGGCCTGCTCGGCAGGCACGCGGTACTGCAGGGCGACGTCCGGGATCCCGCCGACATCTGGAAACGCGCCCTCGAGACCGGGGTGATCGACCCCCGCCAGCCGATCGGGCTGGTCCTGGTCGGCTTGCTGTACTTCCTCGGCCCGGAGGAGCCCGTCCACGAGATGGTCCAGCGCTATCTCGATTTCCTGCCGTCGGGTTCGTACTTCCTGTCCTCGCATCTCACCGAGGACGGCGTCACGCGCAAGGAAGGCGACAACCGGGAGAACGTCCAGGAGCTGTACAAGAAGACCAGCGCGCCGTTCCATCTGCGGTCCCGCGCGGAGTTCACCGCGTTCTTCGACGGGCTGGAGCTGGTCGAGCCGGGTATCGACTGGATGGCCACCTGGCATCTCGACGAGGCGGATTCCCGGGCCAGCGACCGGTTCGCGGACGACCCGACGGTCACCGGAGGCCTCGGCGGCTTGGGCCGCAAGCCCTGATTTTCGTCAGGCCCGGCCGGTCAGATGCCCGATCAGGGGCGTCAGCTCGAACTGACCTTCGAGCGGCCGGCCGGTCCTGATCAGGTCCCGGTGCGCGCTCGGCGAATCGACTTCGGAATTCCACGGCGGCTGCTTGCGCAGCGGAGCCTGGATGAGGCTGAACCCGAACCGCCGGCGCAGTTCCAGTCCGATGGTGTGGTGGTGCTTCGCCGAGGCCAGGCGTTCGTCCTCACGGCGGAACAGCAGCGTGGTGAGGCGGACGGCCATGGCGGTCACACCCCCCGGCTCGGACGCGGCAGCCGCGTCTGGTCGGCCGAACCGGCGAGACCGAGGCAACGTTCACAGGGCATCCCCGAACCGACGGGGACCCATTCCAGGTGGTCGTACGGCATCGCCGCGCCACAGCGGGCGTGCAGGAACTCGGGGTGCGATCCCCCGGAGTGCAAGTCGAAAAGATGCGCGGAGCGGCGGCTTTCGCCCGCCGTCCCGGCCATGAGCCTGCCGACGGCGAGTACCGTCGCCGGCATGGTGTCCTGAATGATCACGCTGATCCTCCCCCACGAGGTCGGCGGTGGGTGGTCATGCGCCGCGGGACCGGTGTCCCCGCTGGTCACCTGCCGTCGATGGCCTGCCGGAACGGCGAAACGCACTGCGAGCGATTCACCAACAACCGAGCCCCGGCCGCTGCGATTAATCCTACTCCTGGAATAATCTTCATGTCGAGGGTGGGCGGAGTTGATCACCCACTTGGCCGTGCGGGATAGTCCCGTTGAGGCAGGGAGAAGCCGGGACCGTGACGGTTCGCGCAGGTCGCGACCCGCACCCCCGACCGACGTTCGGAGGTACGACCAATGGCCGATTATCCATCGGCGGCGGATTACGATCCGACCACGGCCGTGTCGCTGTTCGACGACTCCGCGTGGGAGAAGTCCTTCGCGAGCGAGCCCAACGGGGGGAACTGCGTCGAGGTCAACCTCGCCCGCGAAGGCCTGGTGGGGGTCCGTGACACCAAACTGGCCAATAGTCCCGTCTTCGTCTTCGATTCCGGTGAGTGGAACGCCTTTCTCAAGGCGGTCAAGGCCGGACAGTTCGATTTGAGCCCATGACGAAAGGCTCGCGCGTCCATCGGGACACGCGAGCCATCCGATCTTCGTCACTTCGAGTCACACCGTCGCGGGAAGTCCGTTCCCGCGCAGCCGGGATTTCGTGCGCCGCCAGGCGACGGCGATCAGGACGGCGAGGACGATCAGCGGGATCAGGCTGATCGACCAGCTCACCGCCATCGGCGGCCCCGGCTGTTCGAGCACCGCCAGATCACGGAGTTCTCCCGCGCCCTTGCCCGCGGGCCCGTCGATCTCGAACCGGAACGTCCACGAGCCCTGGGTCTGCAGGGCCCGGATGTCCAGTCCCCACACCTCCAGTTTCCGCGGATGTTTCGCCAGCGGCTGGGGACGGCCCAGCCGCCCGGTCTCCGGATTGAGGAACGCGAGCGTCCCCGACTTCCCGGCGATCCCGTCGTCGGGGATGAACGTGAAGTCCAGCGATTGCATGGCGCGCAACGGCCACGTGCTGAAACCGACGGTCATCCCGTACGGTCCGACCTGGACCCGTTCGGTGTGGACGATGTTCACCGGTTCGTAGGCGTTCGCCGCGGGCGTGGTCGCGAACAGCAATCCGATCGCCGCCGCCAAGGCCAGCAATGTCTTACGCATGTGCGTTCTCCCCCTTCGCCGGGGCCAGCAGCCTCAGCATCCCGCCGAACCGCCACCCGGCGAAGCCGCCGAGCAGCCCGACCACCGCGCCGGCGGCACCGGTGGCGAACACGACCGCCCAGGGCATCCGGTCGGAGCCGTAGACGATCGCGTTCTGGATCGGCATGCTCGCGCCGACCAGCAGCCCGCCGATCACGCCTGCCAGCACCGAAACCCGGCCCGCCGTCCAGCGGCGTGAGAGCAGGTACACCGCTTCGAGTACGGCCGCGATCGGCAGCAGCGCCATCGGCATCATCGAAGGCATCGCGGGAACGCCGTCGATGTAGTCGCGCATCGGCAACCCGACGGCGCTCGCGTACGCCTCGGCGGCCCACGGCGAGAACCACCAGGTGATCGCCTGGATGACCGCCAGCGCCGCGGCGACCCGGACCGCGCCGCCCGGCCGTCCCCAGAACCCGGCGCCCGCCGAGACCAGCAGCACCGAAAGCAGCGCGATGCCGACGGAGACGACGTCGAGCCCGTCGATGTCGATCTGCTGCAGCCCCAGCACGGTCACCGTGCTGAACGCGATCAGCACGCCGAGGCTGCCGACCACACCGACGGTTCCCCAGCGGTGTTCCCGCGCGGCCGCGAACACCATGACCGTGCCGATGATGCTCAGCGTGATCGACAGCAGCAGCCCGATATGCGGCGGCGAGTCGATCACCGCGTCGAAGCCGTACAGGCCGTGCCACCACTGATCCCACAGGCCGTACAACAGGAACATCGCCGCGCCCGTCCCGGTCACCAGGTAGCCGGCCGGTGCGGCGAAGATCTTGCCGAAGACGTTGATCGCGCGGCCGCCGACCCGCGCGTCGACCGGACGTCCCGCCCGGCGCGCGGCCGTGGTCATCAGCACGACCACGAGGCTCGCGAGCCCGGAGATCGCGCTGCCGGAATACAGGAACAGATGCGGCATCGTGAAGAACGTGTCCGGGCCGACGTCGCCGTGCCACTGGATGTCCCAGGTCAGCCCGACCAGTGAGATCACCGACCCGGCCAGCACCGTGCCCGCCGGTACGAGACCGGTGCGTTCACTGCGCGCCACCGGGACGGCCCTCGCCCCTCCCGCGGTGAGATCCATACCCCCGACCTCCCTCTCTTACTTGACCAGCAAAGGAAAAACGTGCTGCGTGGCGCCGGATGGCCCGCGCAGTGAAACGGTGATCTCCCATTGCCCCGACATCGGCAGCAGGACATCGCCGGTGCGGAACCGGCCCGGCCCTTCCGCGATCGCGGGCGACGGCGCGAGCGCGTGCCCCATCTGGGGCATCACGGGTTCGAGCGTGACGACGTCCGGCGTGGCACCGGAGACGGTCAACGCGAAGACATTGCCGCCCTGGTGCGGATCTTCGACCGACATCTGCACCGTGTACGGGCCCTGCGTCGAACGCTGTACCTGCGCCCCGCCGCTGCTCGGCCACACCAGCCAGGCCACGATCGCCACCGCGAGCACGGCGACCACGGAGATCAGCAGCACCGGTTTTCGTCTGTCCACTGTGGAACTCACTGAGGTGCCCCTTCCGCCGGGACGTCGATCTCCATGGGCACGGTCAGCACCGTGTAGTCGCGTTCGGCCTGCAGCCAGACGCGGTACTTGCCGGGCGCGGCGAAGGTGTAGGTGAACGGGACGTCGGGGCCGTACGCGGCGACCGTTTCATCGGGTTTACCCGGCATTCCCGGCGACTGCGGGATCATCGAGTGAACGTGGGCCCAGGTCGGCGCGGCAGCGGCATCCGCGCCGACCCGGTGGTCGCCGGTGATCGGGCCGACGACGATGAGGTGGCCGAGCATGCCCAGCCAGGGTTGGAGATCGGCCTTCCCGAACCGCGCGGTGATCGTGGTCGGCGTTCCCGGCCGGATCTCGACATCGACCGGATTCCCTTGTATCACTCGTTTTCCGGCTCCGGTGGGCACGGGTTCGGCGGGGGAGTCCGTTCCGGCCGCGACACCCAGTGTGGTGCGGAGCAGTTGCACGCCGCCGCCTCGCCGGGCGAGTTCCGCGGCGACGGCGTAGGTTCCGGCCTCGGGCGGGGTGAACTTCATCCGGTAGTCGCCGGGTCCGACGCGCACCGGATGCAGATGCCAGAGCCTGCCCGTCGGCGAGATGACGACGAGATGGATCAAAGCGTTGTCGTGCACCAGAAGGTCGTCGACGGGGCGGCCGGTCGAGCCGTCGGCGAGGGCGAGGCGCACCTCGGCGAGCGCGCCGGCTCGCGCGTTCGGTGACCGCACGGCCAGATTCACCGGCGGTCGCGAGAAGTCCACTGTGGACATCTGAGCGTTCGCGTACGGGTCTTGGATGTTGTCGATCGTCGGATCCAGGGCCGTACCGGGCGCGGGCGGCGGCGGAGTGGACGCCGACAGCATCGCGCCGGTGATCGCGACCGCGAGCGCGGCGACCATCCCACCGGCGGGGATCAGCGCGAGTTGTGGCCGCCGGACGCGCAGCGCGACGACGAGACCGAGCACCAGGAACACGCCCGCGGCGACGAAGCCGCCGAAGGTGGCCTTCTCCCACGGAGGGATGACCCTGGCCGGGACGATGAACGGGATCGACGCGGTGTCCGTCCCGTCGTCCAGGCCGAGCTCCCACGGGCCCGGCTGATCGACCCGCAGCTGTGCCGCATGGGCGCCGGGTTTCCCGTCGAGCCGCACCGTGGTTTCGGAAAACGTGGTCCCGGCGGTGGACGCGCGCAGTTTCAGCGTTCCCGGCGCGCTTCCGGTGTGCGTCACGACGTCGACGTGCAGCGGCCCGGGCGCGACGTCCATCCGCCGCAGGATGACCGTGAGATCCCGGGTGCCGAGCGTCTGCGCGACCTGGACGTCCGCGCCGCTCGACACGCCGTCCGCCCGCGCGGTGCCGGACAGCAGAACGGACGCCAGCGCGCAGAGCACGAGTACGCGGGCGATGACCATCGGCGCCGTGCGCCGCCCCCTCGGTGAATTCCCCATCCCGGCTGAAGTTAACGTCGACGGCCCCGGAAAGCGTCACAGCGCCGGGTGAATCGGGGTCCCCCGTACAGGGGACTTCGCCCCTTACTCCGGTGGGGGTCAGCCCCCGAGGAAACGATACGCGCGTGGATGCGCCCGGAACCAGACGTTGAGCCTGCCGATCCGCCGCACGAGCGAAGACCGCAACGTCACCGGCACCAGGCCGCCGATGAATCGCACCGCGCGACGGAATCGGTCGAATCGGCGCTGGTCACGGTCGGTCCACTGTAGACCGAGGCGGTCTCGCAGCGCGGGTGGCAGCGTGGCGCGGATGACGAACATCTGTCCCCGATGCTGCCACCGCTGAAGCCGGACCCACCGTTTGTCGGGCAGCCATCGCCACGGTTTCTTCACCGTCCGGATCGTTTCGAACAATGTCGAAATCGTTTCGTTCGGGCCGAAACCGTCGATCATGTCCGCGTAATACCGCTCGAATTCGGGCCACGTCGGCGGCAGGTCTTGTTCGCGCAGGCCGAGAAGCCGCCCGACGTCGCACATCTGCGCGTAGTATTCGTCCACTTCGGACGGAGTCATCGGGGTGCCGTAGAACCTTTGCGTGTCAACGGGAACCATGACGAGCGTGGCGTGCACCCAGGCGTACGCGTGCGGGTTCAGCGCGCTGTAGCGGCGGCCGTCGTCGACGCCGGTGAACGACCGGTGCAGCGCGCGCAGCCGGTCCGCCTCGTAGCGCGCGCCCTCCGGGCCACCGTAGATGTAGATGGACAGCGACGCGGCCGTGCGCATCAGCCGGGTCCACGGATCCTCGACGTAGTCGGAATGATCCCGCACCCCGGCCGCGACCACCGGATGCGCGACCTGCAACACCAGCACCTGGCCCGCCAGCAGCCCGGCCCGGAAGTCGCCGAAGTACTTCCACGCCGCCGTCCCCTTGACGATCGGCGGACCGGTCATGACGCGCCGCGGACGAGCATCATCAGCGACTGCGCCACCCCGACGCCGTCGTCTCCCGTGGCCAGCCTGCGCAGCTGCAGGCCGGCGATCAGCGCGACGACCGGACCGGTCAGCCGTTCCGGCGACGGCACACCGAGCGTTTTCAGGATCACCAGCGCGAGTTCGTCGTACGCGGCGAAGCAGCGGGCGGCCGCGTCCTGGAGTCCGGGGTCACGGGCGGCCTGCAGGTACAGCTCGTGCGCGCCGAGTTCGTCGGTGCCGAACGGCAGCTGCGCGATGACCTGCTCGACCACCGACGCGGCCTGCTCGACGCTCAACCCCTGCTCGCGGTACGCGTCGACGAACCCGGTCAGCTTCGTGGTCTCTTCTTCGACGAACAGCAGCATCGCCTCGCGCAGCAAGGCGGTCTGGCTGGGGAAGTGGTAGGTCAGCGTGCCGAGCGAGACGCCGGCCGCGGTCGCGATCCGGCGGTTGGTCAGCCCGCCGACACCCTGTTCCCCGACCACCTTGAGGGCGGCGTGGAGGATGGCCTCGCGGGTGTTCACCAAGCGGTCTCGGGTTTGCGGTCCTGCCACCGTTCGACCTCTTCCAGTTGCGCGGCCAGCGAGATCAGCCGCTCCTCGGCGTGCGAGGGGCCGAGCAGCTGACCGCCGAGCGGCAGGCCTTCCGGGCTCAGCCCGGCGGGGACGTTGACCCCCGGCCAACCCAGCACGTTCCACGGCCAAGCGTAGGGGCACGCGGCGATCATGGCCTGGTCGGTCTGCCAGCCGGAGAGCCGGTCGAAGCTGCCGATCCGCGGGGGCGGGGTGGCGGTGGTGGGCGTGAGCACGACGTCCACCCGCCCGAACACCGAGCCGATCTGCCGTTGCAGCAACGGTTCCGTGGCGCGGGCGAGCCGCAGCGCCGGACCAGCCAGCGCGGAACCCTGCCGCGCGTTGGCGCGGGTGCGCGGATCGAGCCGCGCCTGGTCCGGGACGCGCCGGGACCAGTCACGCACGCCGACGAGCGAACGTGGCAGGAAGGTGAGGCCGATCAGCCGGTAGTCGGGTTCGATCTCGACGATCTCGTGGCCGAGTTCGGCGAACCGCTCCGCGAGCCGGACGACGGCCGCGTGCGCCTGCGGATCGAGTTTGGTCTTCGTCGCGGTGAACGGGATCCGCGTGGACAGCCCGATCCGCATCCGGCCTGGTTCGCGGCGGGCGGCCGCCTGGAACGCGGTGCCGGTGCCGGCGGCGACGTCCAGCAGGAGGGCCGCGTCGGCGACGGTGCGCGCGAGCGGGCCGACCACGGTCAGGCCGTGGAAGAGTTCGCGTTCGGTCGGGACGCGGCCGCGCTGCGGTTTGATGCCGACCAGATCGGTCCACGCGGCCGGGATCCGGATCGACCCCGCCCCGTCGGAACCCAGCGCGGCGGCGATCACCCCCGACGCGATGGCCGCCGCCGCGCCGCCCGAGGAACCACCCGGGGTGCGCTCGGTGTCCCACGGATTGCGGGTCGCGCCGAACGCCGGGCCTTCGGTGAACGGCCATTGGCCGAGTTCCGGGGTGTTGGTCTTGCCGATGAGCACCGCGCCCGCCTCGCGGAGCGCGGCGACGGGCGGGGAATCCGTTGTCGCGACGGAGAAATCGCCTTCGCAGCCGAACGCCGTCGGCAGTCCCGTGACGTCGAGGTCGTCCTTGATCGCGGTCGGGACGCCGAGCAGGGGAGCGGATTCACCGGCAGCGAGCCGCCGGTCGGCCTCCTCAGCCTCGCGAAGGGCTTCTTCGGCGCGAAGGCATTTGAAGGCGTTGAGAACGGGCTGGCTGGCTTCGGCCTTCTCGAGCGCTTGCCGGGTGAGTTCGACGGAAGTGACCGCGCCGTCGGCGAGCATCGAGGCCTGTTCGGCGAGGCCGGTGAACGCGAGGTCGGCCTTCGAGGTGGTCATGGGTTCCCCCTGCAGGTTCTCGTTCGTTCAAACGAACGATACCACCGAGTAGTCTCGGTGTGGTTACGTGAAGTTCATGAACCTCGATCGCTTCCCCCGCGTCGACCTCGGCGGCTATCCGACGCCGCTGCATCCAGCACCCCGGCTGGGCGAGGCCCTGGGCCTGCCGAATCTGCTGCTCAAACGGGACGACGTGCATCCGCTCGGCGTGGGCGGCAACAAGCTGCGCAAACTCGAGTTCCTGCTCGGCGCGGCGATCGAGAACGGCGCCGACACGGTGATCACCTTCGGCGCGCTGCAGACCAACCACGGCCGCCAGACGGCCGCTGCCTGCGCGAAGCTCGGGTTGCGGTGCGAGCTCGTGCTGACGGCGAAGGTGCCTCGCGATGGTGACGCGTACGAAAAGTCCGGCAACGTCTCCCTCGACCATCTCTTCGGCGCGAACGTGCACATCTGTCGCGACGGCGAGGAGACCGGAAAGACCTACGACCGGCTGATCACCGAGGCCGCGGCCGAGGGGCGCCAGGTGGCGACGTTCCCGGTCGGCGGCTCCGACGGGGTCGGCGCGCTCGGTTACGTCGCGGCCGCGCGGGAGATCGCCGGGCAGCTCGCCGAGCTGGGGATCACCAAGGCGAGGCTGGTCGCGCCGCACGCCAGCGGCGGGACGTCCGCGGGGCTCGTCGTCGGGACCGCGGACCTCGACTGGCTGACGCTGGACATCGCCTGCGTCAGCCATCCGGTCGACGAAGCCCTCGACAACCTGGCCGATCTCACCATCGCCGCCTCCGCGCTGCTCGGCACCGAGCCGCCGTCACTCGACGGTCTGCGCGTCGACGACCGCACGATCGGCCCCGGCTACGGGATCCCGACCGGCGAGACGTGGGACGCGGTGCGGCTTTTCGGCCGCACGGAAGGAATCGCGCTCGATCCCGTGTACACCGGCAAAGTGGGCGCCGCGCTGATCCGCTGGGCCGCCGAAGGCCATTTCGCGCCCGACGAGCACGTTGTCTTCCTGCACACGGGCGGGCTTCCCGGTCTCTACGGGTACGCCCCGGAATTCGCCGACGCGGTGCGCCGCTGACGCGACCTTCAGCATCCCGGCGATCAGGATCACGTGTGCCACCAAGGAAACCCGCTGCATGACCCCGACCGGCGCGATATCGGTCAGCGTCTTGAAGAACGGGATGTCGGCCAGGCGCACGAAGATGAAGCTGAGCCCGAAGACGACGAGACCGGCCGCGCTGCCCCAGGCCAGGCGCCCGACGAGCCTGGCCGCCGGGGTGCCGCACAGGTTGTCGCGCAAGGTGAAGCCGGCGGCGGGCAGGCTGAGGAACGCGACGAGGCACGCGTACAGGTGGATCTCGCCACTGACCGGATCCGGGAATTCGGGGTAGCTCGCCGGGAAGATCGCGGCCGCCGCCAGCCCGAGCGACCACAGCACGAACAGCAGTTTCGTGGTACGGCTGAGCGGGATCCCGGCCGCGGCCAGTGCGCCGAGCGCGGTGAGCGAGCCGATCGACAGGGAGAGCACGCTGGCGCCGAGCATGCCGGTGCCGCGGTCGACGTAGGCGTAGCTGGACAGCGTGTCGAACACCGGATCGCGTGAACTGATCAGGTGGAGCACGACCATGGTGAACAGTGCCCAGCCGATCGCCGCGCCCGACGCGATCAGCCAGGGTCTCGTCCGCGATCTCTCCCCAGGGAACGTCATGCGTCCAGCCTGCTCGCGCGGGCGCGGCTTTCCGATCCGGGAAGCCCCCGGTTTTACCCTGGGGCTACCCCGAAGTCGACCAGTACCAGTAGCTGGTCATCGTGCCTTTTCGCGCGGGGCCAGCGCTCGCCGTCGGGGTCCTGTTTCTCCGCCGTGCGCACCGCGTCGAGGACGGCGTCGGGGCCACGCTCCCGGCTGATGGTGAGCACTTCCGGCCAGTCGAACAGGCCGTACTCGTCGACGCCGATCGCGACGCCGTCGGTCGCCAGCAGCAGGGCGTCGACCTCCGAACGCGGCCAGCTGCGGCGGACGGCCTCGGCGGCGGCCCTGGGTTCCGCTTCGGCGACCCAGAAGCCGTCCGGCGCGTTGCGTTTCGCGCGGACGTCGGCGCCGGTGCGGAGCTGGCCGCTTTCGCGCAGCGAGACGAGCCTGTCGTCGGTGAGCGGGTCGGCGCCGGAAGGGCCGAAGGCGACGATGGGGCTGTCGGCGAGCACCAGCCCGTCGACGGTGTCGTCCGTCCAGCGCGCGATCGCGACCGTGCTCGACGGCGAGCGTCCCGGTTCGAGGCCCTCGCGGCGGGCGACGTCGGCGATCGACTCGGCCAGCAGGACCGCGAGATCGGCCTGGGGTTCCGCGGTCAGCGCCCGCGACAGGCTGTGCACGAGCAGGCTCGCGTACCAGCCGCCGGACGGCAGATCCGGCCTCGGCGCCGTCGCCCCGTCGAGCACCACCACGGCGTTGCCGAGGACGGCGACGTGGTCTTCGGTCGGGCGCGTCGATCCGTCCGCGCCTACTCCGTCCCTTTCCGCCACTGAGATTTCGGCCATGTCCCCGACCCTAACTGTCAACTGAGGTTGACACCTGCGAGATGTCAACGTAGGTTGACGTCATGACCGAAGCGACAGATCTGGCCGCGCGAGCCGGCGACCGCGATCCCCGGGTGGGATTGCGCGCCGTCGCCGCCTTGCGCCGGCTGTTGGAACAACTCGAGGCCGTGCAGGTCCGCAGCGCGCGGGTGCACGGCTGGTCCTGGCAGGAGATCGCGGCCGAGCTGGGGGTCAGCAGGCAAGCGGTGCACAAGAAGTACGGGAGGCACTGATGTTCGAACGTTTCACGCCCGAACTGCGCGAGGTCGTCGTCGGCGCCCAGCGGGTGGCGTCGGACGAGACGTCCGCGAACGTCGACGCTCTGCACCTGCTGACGTCGCTGGCCAGGGGCACCGGCGTGCTGACCGCGCTGGGCTGCCCGGCGGACGAACTGGCCGACGACCTCCGGCGCGTCCGCCGCCGGGGCGGGATCAGTGACGCCGATGTCGAAGCGCTGAGCGGGTTCGGCATCGACGTCGAGCACATCGTCGAGCGGGTCGAGCAGACCCACGGCCCGGGGGCGCTGACCGGTGGGCAGTGCTCGGGACGCGGTCACCGGCCGTTCACACCCGACGCGAAGAAAGTGCTGGAGAAGAGCCTTCGCGAAGCTGTCGATGTCGGCAGCAAGCGTATCGAGGGGGAACACCTGCTGCTCGCGCTGACGGCCGTTCCCGGCGTGGCCGCCGACGTTCTCGCGCAGCGGGGCATCGACTATCTCGCCGTCCGGCGCCTCCTTGAGCAGCGCGAGGCCAGCTGATCCAACCACGCACACTCGTGATCACAGGCGTAACTCGCGTGATTGAAGACGTAACTCGCGTGCTTGGACGCCGCACACACGAGATCCGCCTTCAATCACGCGAGTTGCGTCTCTGATCACGCGAGTTGCGTCTCTGATCACGCGTGCGCGCGTTCCCGCCACACGACGTACGGCAGGAACGCCTGGGTCAGCGGGCCGATGGCGAGCGCGTAGAGGACCGTGCCGACGCCGACCGTGCCGCCGAGCAGCCAGCCCGCGGCCAGCACGGTGATCTCGATGAGGGTCCGGACGAGGCGGATCGACTTGCCCGTCCGGGCCGAGAGGCCGGTCATCAGCCCGTCGCGGGGGCCGGGGCCGAGCCGCGCGCCGACGTAGATCGCGGCGGCGAGGCCGTTGAGCACGACTCCGGCGACCAGGTTGAAGATCTGCCAGCCGAGCACGTCCTGATCCGGCAGGAAGACCCGCACGAGGTCGACGGTGAGCGAAATGACCACGACGTTGGCCGCGGTCCCGATCCCGGGCCGCTGCCGCAGCGGGATCCACAGCAGGAGAACAAGGACCGACGCGATCGCGGTGACCGTGCCGAACGAGAGACCGGTGATCTTCATCAGGCCTTCGTGGAGCACGTCCCACGGGTCGAGGCCGAGTCCCGACCTGGTCAGCATGGCCATGCTGCCGCCGTAGAGGGCGAGCCCGCCGACGAGCTGGAGCGAACGGCGGGTGGTGTCCTGGGAGATGCCGACAGGTTTGAGGTCGAGTTTGAGTGCCACGAGTGCACCATCAGGGGTAAGTGGCTACCTTGACCATGGCCAATCTGGAACAATTGGCCTTATGGAACCGCTGATCCCGCTGACTGGACGCGTTTCGGGCCCGAAATTGGCCATCTTGCTGGGAAGTTGGCGGCAGAGTGGTTCTCGACACGGTGCCGCGGATCTGGCGGCCGCCGTCGAGCTGCTGGTCCTCGACGGCAGGCTGCCGCTCGGCACGAAACTGCCCGCCGAACGGGAGCTCGCCGAAGCGCTGGACGTCAGCCGCACCCTGATCGGGGCCGCACTGGACAAACTGCGCGCCGACGGCCTGGTCGCGAGCCGTCGCGGGGCGGGTTCGTGGATCGCGGCCCCCGGCGGCCGCGGCCGGAGCGCGATCCTGCCGACCGGCGAGGACCTCATCGACCTCGCCCAGGCCTGCCCGCCCGCCGTCGCGGGCCTGGTCCCGGCCGTCGATGCCGCGCGGAAGGCGCTGGTGGACCACCTCGGCGAGAACGGCTATCAGGTGCGCGGCCTGCGGATCCTGCGTGAGCGGATCGCCCGCCGCTACACCGAACGCGGCCTGCCGACCAACGCCGACCAGGTGATGATCACCAACGGCGCGCATCACGCGTTCGTGCAGGTCCTGCGCATGCTGGCGGGTCCCGGCGACCGGGTGCTCGTCGAGCAGCCGACGTACCCGAACTCGCTGGAAGCCATCGGCGCGGCCCACGCGATCGGGGTACCGGTGCCGTTGGATCCCGTCACCGGATGGGACGTCGTCGGGATCGAAGCCGCGCTGCGGCAGTCCGCGCCGAGGCTCGCGTACTTCGTCGCGGACTTCCAGAACCCGACCGGTCTGCGTATGGACGCCGCCGGCCGGGAGCGGCTCGCGGCCGCGCTGAACCGCGCTCGGACCCCGGCGATCATCGACGAGACGCTGGTCGAGCTGGACCTCGAAGGCGATCCGGTGGACGGGCCGCCGCCGCTGGGCGCGTTCATGGGCGATCTCGGCATCACGATCGGCTCGGCGGCCAAATCGCACTGGGCGGGCCTGCGGCTCGGCTGGATCCGCGCCTCCGAGGACATCATCGGGCGGCTGGTCGCCGCCCGGTTCGCCGTCGACCTGGGGTCGCCGGTGTTCGAGCAGCTCGTCCTCGCGGAACTGCTCGACGACGGCGGGGCCGCGCTGGCGCATCGTCGTCAGGAGACGCTGGCCCTACGCGACGCGCTGACCGGCGCGCTCAACTGGTACTGCCCGGAGTGGACGTTCACCGTCCCGCCCGGCGGGCTCTCGCTGTGGTGCCGTCTGCCGGAGCCGATGAGCACGCGGCTGGCCGTCGCGGCGGCGGGACACGGGGTGCAGGTGGCGCCGGGCTCGCGGTTCGGTGTCCACGGTGGACTGGAGCGCTGGCTGCGGCTGCCGTACGCGCTTCCGGCCGAGACCCTCTTCGAGGCCGTACGCCGTCTCGGCGCGGCGGCCGCTTCGGTCGCCGCGACCCCCGCCGTCGTCGCCCCGGTCGCCGTCCAGGTCACCTGACTCCCCGCATTTCGTCCTCTGAATGCGGTCCTTGCGCGTGCAACTACCGCATTCAGAGGACGAAACGCGGGCCGGAAACGGAAATAGCCGGTGCGCCGGCGGGGCGGCCGATGCTCCAGGGAGGGCATCGGCGCCGCACGACCAGCGCACCGGCTATCCGGCCCGCCCCGAGGCCGAAACCTCGCAGGCGGGCACCGCGGCGGTTACCCGGCACAGCCCCTCGACGTGCCGGGAACCGCCCGCGGTTCAGGCGGACTTCGAGCTTGGCCGGCTCCTGCTCGGCGCGGTGAGCAGAAGCCCCCGGAGTCCACCCGGTGCTGGTCCCGGCGCCGCAGGGGCAGCGCGGCGCCGGGGCCGGGATCCGAACCGGCCGGGCGCGGTCGGCCGTTCGGAAAGACTTTGGGGTTGCCTGAAAAAGGGGCAGGCGAAAATGGCTTATGCCAGAGGATTCAGCAGCCGTCGAAACCAGAAGTTGATCTTGGTTTGGACGTGGTTCTCCCCGGCGACCCGGTCAGGTCAGTCGGGGGAGGTGGCGGGAAGCGCGGCTTCCCGGCCGGTGCGCTCGCCTTCGTGATCGCAGCCGGTTCCGAGGAGCTTCAGCTGCGTGGCGGGGATTCCGGAGTCGAGCACGGCGAGCGGCCCGCGGCCGCCGCCGGTGTTGTCGTGTCCGGGCTGGGCGGTCGTCGTGGGCGCGACCGGCGCCACCGGGGCGCTCGGCAGGCCACCGCCGCCGCCCGAGCCGCCGCCGTCCCGGGACGCGTGCGTGTCGGACTCGGCGGGCGCGGCCGGAGCGGGCTTGGCGTCGTACTGGACCTGGACGGGCAGCGTGACGCGGTGGTTCTGGCTCGCCGCGACCGGAACGGGCGTCTCGGCGGGGACGAGCGGACGCGGCTCCGGCGTGGCGGGCGCTTCCGGCGTGACGGCCTTCGCCGGGACGGCGATGGTGACCGAGCCGCTCGCCGATTCACCCGAGCCGCCGCCGAAGACGGGGTCGAGCATGTCGCCGGTGCCCGGCAGGATCGACGGGGCGCCCCCGGCGCAGCACGGATTCGGCGTGACGATCGGCGCGACGACCTGGTCGCCGATTCCGTCAACGACACCGACGACCCCGCCGACGGTTTCGACGACGCCGCCGACCGTGGTCGTGACGACGTTCAGCACGCCGCCGATGAGACCGCCCAGCAAACCGTTGGACGCCTGGGGCTTCGCGGTCTTCGTTTCCGGCTCCGGAGAAGAAGTCTTCTCGACGGAACTCGTACTCGAAACGGTCTCTTCCTCCACAGTGGCCTCGGGCTCCTCGCTCACAACGGGAGCGGGCTCCTTCGAGGTTTCGGTGGGTTCAGCGGGTTTCGTGGTTTCGGTCGCGGCGGAGTCCGAAGTGGACTCGTTCGGAGTAGTCGATTTCCCGGATCCCGCTTCGGCCGCGGGCTGGACCACGGAGGTCTCCGGCGTCACGGGAAGCTGTTCGTCGGCCGAAGCCGGGGTGCTCAAAACGGCGCCGAGAAGCCAGCCGGTGAGCGCGAGCCCGCCCGCGAAAAGAATTCGCATGCCGGTCTTGCGGAAGGTGAGGTCGTGACGGCGCACGACTGCCGCACCACTCACAGCAATCACCACCGTCCGCGCCTGAAACCCACGTTTTCCGCGTGAGTTCGATCTTTCTTGGGGTCTCTTCCGGTCAGGTCGCAGTTCCCCCGGGGCTGCACCAGTTTTAGCACCGGAGGGGAGTGTTTCACCTCAGCCGCCGTCGATCCAGCCCGTTAGGCGGAACGACGCAACCGGCTCCGGTGCCTGGAGTACCGAAGTTGATCACTCTCGGTATGTGCCCGGCGGCCATCCGGGGACGGGTGGAACTACTCAAATCCTCGGTGACCTGACCTTTTCCGGATCCCGGATGCGGTGTGTGCCGTCGAAGTCGCGTTCGGTGATCGGTGCGGCGGACGCAAGCCGCCGGGAGGGAAGGGTCCGGGATGTGGGACGTGAACGCCGTGTCGGCGGCGGTGCTCAAGGCGCTGAAGGCCTACCGGCTGAGCGAAGCCGACGCCAAGGACATCTGTCAGGAGGCTTGGCTGGAACTGCTTCGCGTGCCCGGCGCGCTACGCGACGAAGCGAAGCTTGGGGCTTGGCTGACGACCACGGCGCGGCGTCGCGCACTCCGGATGATCACCAGGAACAGACGCGAAACGCCGCGTCCGCTGCCCGGCGCGGAGACGACCCCGGAGGCCGAGGTCGTCCGCGCCGAACGGGACCGCGCGCTCTGGGCGGCGGTCGATCGCCTGCCGGATTCGCATCGACGGCTCGTGCGGCTCCTCGCGCACCGGCCGGAGCTGTCCTACGCCCAGATCGCGGGGGAGCTGGGCATCAGTCCGGCCAGTGTCGGCAGGCTTCGAAGACGGTGTTTGGACCGGCTCAGACGGGCACTCGAAAAAGGCGGCTGGGCGTGAACATCGGACGGGTCAGCGCAGTTTGCGCAACCGGGTGACGGCTTCGTCGATGACCTCGTTGCGTTTGCAGAACGCGAAGCGCAGAAGGTGTTTCCACTCTTCCGGGTGATCGGTGAACACCTTTACGGGCACGGCGGCCACGCCCACCCGTTCGGGGAGCTCCCAGGCCAGTTCCGCCGCGTCGTCGAAGCCGAGCGGGCGGACGTCGACGCAGACGAAGTACGTCCCGGCGGTCGGCCGGACCGCGAACCCCGCCTCCGCGAGGCCGGCCGCGAGCCGGTCCCGTTTGTCCTGGAGGCTCGTGCGCAACTCCTCGGCCCACGGCAGTTCGTGGTCCAGCGCGTGGGCGACGGCGGGCTGGAACGGGCCGCCCGAGACGAAGGTGATGAACTGCTTCGCCGCCTTCACCGCCGCGACCAGTTCGGGGCTCGCGCAGACCCAGCCGATCTTCCAGCCGGTGCAGTTGAACGTCTTGCCCGCGCTGGAGATCGACACGGTGCGATCGCGCATACCGGGGAAGGTCGCCAGCGGGAGATGCTCGGCGTCGTCGAACACCAGATGCTCGTACACCTCGTCGGTGATCGCGATCAGGTCGTGCTCCACGCAGAGCGCGGCGACGGCTTCCAGTTCGGCGCGCGTGAACACCGTGCCGGTCGGGTTGTGCGGCGAGTTGATCAGGATCGCCCTGGTCCGGCCGGTCACCGCGGCGTGCAGGCCCTCGACGTCCAGCGCGAACCGGCCGTCGCGTTCCACCAGCCCGACGACGCGCCGCTCGGCGCCAGCCATGGCGACCGCGGCCGCGTACGAGTCGTAGTACGGCTCGATGACGATCACCTCGTCACCCGCCTGCGTGAGCGCGATCAGCGACGCCGCGATGGCCTCGGTGGCACCGGCGGTGACCAGGATCTCGGTGTCGCGGTCGTACTCGACGCCGTAGCGGAGCCGGTGCCGCGCGATCGCCGCGCGCAGTTCGGGCCGACCGGGACCCGGCGGATACTGGTTCGCACCCCCGAACAGCGCGTTCTTGGCGGCGTCGAGCATTCCGGCGGGGCCGTCGGTGTCGGGGAAACCCTGGCCGAGGTTGACGGCTTCGTGGCGGACGGCGAGTGCCGTCATCTCCGCGAAGATGGTCGACGTGAAGGGCTGGAGGCGGGGTACGAGGACAGGTTCGCGCACGATCAGCCATCCTCACGGACAATGGCGGTGTGGAGCAACTGACGCCCGCCAAGGTGACCCCAGCCGATCCGCCCGGTGGAACCGCCGCCGAGGAGGAGAAGCGCCGCGGCCTGCGCAAGATGAAGACGGTCGCGCTGTCGTTCCTGCTCGGCGCGACGGTGATCTTCCTGCTGACCAGCTGGGCCGAGGCCGCCGGCTGGCCCGCGTGGGTCGGCTACGTCCGCGCGGCCGCCGAGGCCGGGATGGTCGGCGCGCTCGCCGACTGGTTCGCGGTGACGGCGCTGTTCCGGCATCCGCTGGGGATCAAGATCCCGCACACCGCGATCATCCCGAACAAGAAGGACGCGCTGGGCAGCAGTCTCGGTGACTTCGTCGGCTCGAACTTCCTGTCCGAGGCCGTGGTCCGCGAGAAGCTGAGCCGGGTCGAGGTCTCGAAGCGGCTCGGCGGCTGGCTCTCGCAGCCCGCCAACGCCGAACGCGTGACGTCCGAGCTGGCCACCGTCGTGCGGGCGGCGGTCAAGGTGCTCCGCGACGAGGACGTCCAGGCGATCATGGAACAGGCCGTGGTCAAGCGGATCGTGGACAAGCCGTGGGGTCCGCCGCTCGGCAAGATCCTGGAGGGCGTGTTCGCCGACGGGGCGCACCACAAGCTGGTGGATCTGATGTGCGACCGCGGCTACGAGTGGGTGCGGGACAACCACTCGACGATGCTGCGCGTGGTCTCGGACCGGGCGCCGAGCTGGTCGCCGAAATTCGTCGACGAGATGCTCGCGGACAAGGTCTACGGCGAGGTGCTGTCGTTCGTCTGGGCGGTGAAGACCGACGTCAACCACCCCATGCGGCTGGCGCTGGACAAGTTCCTCGGCGAGTTCGCCCAGGATCTGCAGACCGACCCCGAGGTGATGGCGCGCGCCGAGCAGGTCAAATCCCAGATGCTGGGGCACGACGAGGTGCAGAAGCTGATCGGTTCGGCGTGGGCGACGGCGAAGGAGATGCTGCTCAACGCCGCCGAAGACCCGTCGAGCGAGCTGCGGCGCCGCGTGCGCACGGGCCTCGAGACGCTCGGGGAGCGGCTGGTCTCCGACGACCACATCCGGTCCAAAGTGGACACTTGGGTGGAGGGCGCGGCGGCCTACGTCGTCACCCACTACTCCAAGGAGATCACCACGATCATCACGGACACGGTGGAGCGCTGGGACGCCGAGGAGACGTCGCGCAAGATCGAGCTCCAGGTGGGCCGGGATCTGCAGTTCATCCGGATCAACGGCACGGTGGTCGGCGCGCTCGCCGGCCTGGTCATCTACACGGTCGCGCAGCTGCTCTTCTGAGCGCCGCGCGTATACCACACTCCGGAGGTCGCACCGGGAGTTGTCCACAGGAAGTGGAGTCATCCCCAGGGTTATCCACAGCTTTTCACGTTTTTGGCCTAACGGTGTGCACAACCCCTGGGGGTAACTCGGGGGTGGGTGACACCAGAAGTTGTGGTCGTTCGGGTCGTGACGCTCAGGTCGAGACGTCCGCCGTCCGGGCCCGCCAGGCCCGCGCCTTCTCCCGGTTCCCGCAGGCCCGCATCGAGCACCACGTCCTCGACCGGTTCCGGGATTCGTCGTAGAACGCCCACAGGCAGTCGTCCGCCGGGCAGATCTTGAGCCGGATCCATTCGCCGAGCACGGTCAGCCGGGTCGACGCCGCCAGCACCGCCTCGCAGACCGTTTCCGAGACCAGGAGCGGGCCTTCGGTGCCGAGGACGATCTCCGCCGGGGCGCGCAGGCCGAGCCGGGGGAGTCGCGGATCGCCGATCGCGGCGCGCAGCGCGTCCCGCGTTTCGCGCGCGGCCGCGGGGGTATCCGCCCGCAGCCGGTGATCGCGGGCCCAACGTTGCCAGGACTCCAGCTCGTCCAGGAGGTCGGTGCCGCGTTCGACGTTCACCGTGTTCAGAAACTCGACCACCAGGGACGCGTCGGTGTTCACCCCGCCCAGTGTACGGGCGAGACCGGTTGTCATCGGCTTTGATAACCCTCATACTCGGTTCACTGGTTACTCGATCTTTCTGGAGGCTGAACCATGGGTGCGGTACCGACCTTCGGCGCGGTGGCGCTCGACTGCCCGGATCCGGTCGCGCTGGCGGAGTTCTACCGCGAGCTGCTCGACTGGAAAGCGGCCGAAGTCGCCGAAGACGGCCATTGGGTGACCCTGCGGAACCCGGAGGGCGGCGCGCGGTTCTCGTTCCAGCGCGTGCCGGACTACCGGCCGCCCGCGTGGCCGTCCGCCGAGAACCCGCAGCAGGCCCATATCGACCTCGACGTCACCGACATGGAGGCCGCCCACGAGCGCGCGCTGGCCATCGGCGCGAAGCTGCTCGACGACTCGCCGGAGACCTTCCGGGTCTACGCGGATCCGGTCGGGCACCCGTTTTGTCTGTGCGCCTGCTGACCTCGCGGGCGAAAAATGCGTAATCTCTGATACGTGATTTGTCCGAAGTGCCAGAACGCCATGAAGACCGTCGACAAGAACGGCATCCACATCGACCAGTGCCAGGGATGCCGCGGCATCTTCCTGGACCGGGGTGAGCTGGAAGCCATCACCAACGCCGAGACCTCGTACTACGGCGGGCACCAGCCCCCGCCGTATCAGGGAGGCGGGCACGCGCCGGCGCCGCATTACGGCCGTCCGGACTCGCCCCGCCCGCACCGTGGGGGTTACGCCGACTCGCCGAAGGGCTACCGGGGTGGGTACTCGGACTCGCCCAAGGGGTACCGCGGCGGATACGCGGACTCTCCGCACGGCTACGGCCACAAGCGTCGTAAGGGTGGCTTCCTCGAGGGCCTCTTCGACTGACCGTGGTCCTCGATCTCAAGATCTGCCCGGCCTGCGGTGATCGCGCCGAACGGCCACGAGTCGAGAGCGGGCTGCTGGTGTGCGCGGTGTGCGCGCACCGGTGGCCGTTCCGGCGGCTCCCGCTGTTCGCGCTGACCGGGCCGAGCGGCGCGGGCAAGTCGACGGTCGGCCCGCTCCTGGCGCGACGGCTCGGCGATCTCGCGCTCGTGGTCGAACAGGACGTGCTGTGGACCGGGGCGTTGCGGGACGACGTCCCCGGCCATCCCGCGTTCCGCTCGACCTGGCTGCGGATGGCGGCGATGCTGCACCAGAACGGGCGGCCGGTCGTCCTGTGCGGCACGGTCGCGCCGCCCGAGTTCGAGCGGTTGCCCGAGCGCGTCTTCTTCTCCGACATCCACTACCTGGCGCTCGTCAGCGAGCCCGACGCGTTGCGCAAGCGTTTGCTCGCGCGGCCGGCCTGGCGCGAGTGGGACGAGGAGCGCGTCGAGGAGATGCTGGAGTTCAACGCATGGCTGCAAGCGGAAGCATCCGCGATGGAGCCGCCGGTCGAGCTGTTCGACACCACTCACGTCCCGGTCGAAGACGCCGTCGACCGCGTCGAGAAGTGGGTGCGAGGTCTGCTTTCAGGAGCCCAGCGGCCAAGTGCGGCCATCGGGTGAGTCCAGCCAGATCACCTGTTCCTCCCCGTCGAGGCTGAGCCCGAACCGGTCCCGCCCGGGCTCGCCGAGGTCGAGCCATTCCTCGTACGCGGCTTCGACGACCTCCCAGAGCCTTCGCGGGCCGCCTTCGGCCACCTCGAACCCGTCGCCCGCCTGCCGATGGCGCATCCATGAGCCGTCCGGATGAACCAAGGCGGTGCTCTGGCCGTCCCGCGAGGCCGTCACGCCCGGAAGACAGAGCCCGGCGAAGAACTCGAAACGGCTGCGAACCTCGGTGAGCACCCTCATCGGCAGCCGGGTCGGCCGCCAGGTGACGTCGCCGTCCGGCATCCTCGACTGCTTGAACCGGTGCGCGCGAAGCGGCATGAAGCGCCCGTCGCGCGCGAGCACCCGCCCGTGTCCCGTCGCGCCTTCGCCCGCGACGATCCGGACGAGCCCGCCGCCGATCGGCCGGTTCAGCGTGGTGACGATCAGCCCGCCGGGCATCGTCTGCGCCAGCCACGCGGGCGGGATCGACGACACCGAACAGGTGCAGATCACCCGGTCGTAGAGCACTCCCGCCGGGAAGCCCTCGGCGCCGTCGGCCGCCGCGCACGAAGGCACGTATCCGATTTCCGCGAGCCGTTTGCGCGCGGCGTCGACGAGTTCCGGATCGATGTCCACTGTGTACACGAGCCCGGCACCGAGCCGGTGGCACAGCAACGCTGTGTTGTATCCGGTGCCCGTGCCGATCTCCAGCACGCGATTCCCGTCGGCGACCCGGAGCTCTTCGAGCATGATCGCCATGATCGACGGCTGGCTGGACGAACTCGTCGGCGTTCCCGGCTGCGCGCCGAGATACCGCGCCCGTTCCCAAAGCCCCGAATCGTCGTCCAGCTGCACGACCAGCACGTCGGGGGAGTAGACGCGGTTGAGCCACTCGTCGTCGCCGTGTTCGACCGCGGCCCAGCCGTTCGCCGCCGGGACGAAGAACCGCGGCAGGAAGACGTGTCTCGGCACGGCGCGGAACGCGGTCATCCAGCGCGCGTCATGCAGCACGCCCTCGGCGAGCAGATGCTCGACGAGGCGCCGCCGCAGCCGCGTGGCGTTCGACATCCCTCCACGGTAGCCGGGTGAGCACCAACACACCCGATGGTTGCAAGCAGAGTGCTTGCAATTGCTAGCACTCGGGCGTAGCGTTGACGACGTCGCGAGGAGGTGACCGATGTCAGACACCGACCGGGATCAGCCCACATCGGGCGGACCGATGGAGAAGGTCGCGGACATCGCTTCCGACATCGGCGAGTACATCCGCCAGCAGCGCAGCAACGCGAAGATCTCCTTGCGGCAGCTGTCGAAACTCGCCGGCGTGTCCAATCCGTACCTGAGCCAGATCGAGCGCGGGGTCCGCAAACCCAGCGCGGAGATCCTGCAGCAGATCGCCAAGGGCCTGCGTATTTCGGCCGAGGCGCTCTACGTGCAAGCGGGAATCCTCGATCTGCCGATGGGCGGCCCGGTCGGCGACGCGATCCGCGCCGATACCGAGCTGACCGAACGGCAGAAGCAGGTCCTGCTCGACGTCTACGAATCGTTCCGCCGCGAGAACGCCGCCGCGAAACCCGAGCAGGCGGCCCAGGCGAAAACCGAAGACCAAGTCGAAGAAACCAAGGAGTCAGCATGACCACGGCCACCAAGACCGAACGCAAGCACACCGCCCTCGACCAGGTCCGCACGCCGCTGCTGGCCGCCCTGGGTGCCGGCAACCTGGCCGGACAGGCCGTCGTCGACGCCGTGTCGAAGGCCAAGGAGAAGGTCGTCGAGGGCAGCGAGACCGCCCGCAAGAACATCGAAGAGCTCCCGCACGACGTCGAGGGTCTCCGCGAGAAGCTGGACCCGGCCGAGCTGCGCAAGGTCATCGACGACTACACCGAGGCCGCGCTGAAGCTGTACAACAAGCTGGCCGAGTCCGGTGAGCAGGCGTGGGACAAGATCGCCGCGCAGCCGCAGGTCAAGAAGGCCATCGAGCAGCTCGAGGACGCGATCAGCACCGCGCAGGACCGCGTCGAGGGTGCGACCACCGACGCCCGCGAGCGCATCGACACCGTGCTCGGCAAGGTCACCAAGGGCACCCGCTCCGTCGGTGAGAAGACCGCCCGCAAGGTGACCGAGGTCGCCGGCGAGATCGCCGACGAGGTCGAGGAGATCGGCGACGACCTCGCGCACGAGACCCGCTCGGCTTCGCGCAAGGTCGCCAACAAGACCGCGCCGAAGACCACGACCACCGCGCGCCGCACCACCGCCGGCCCGGCCGCCAAGAAGCCGGCCACCGCGCCGAAGACCACCGAGAAGTAAGGTCCGCGTGAATTCCAGGGCCCCCGGCACCCGCTTCGGTGCCGGGGGCCCGGGTCATTCGCCCGGTTTGACGTAAGCTGAGTCCGTGTTCGTTGCCAACTGGATCCTCATCGCCATCCATTGGGGCGGCGCGCTGACGGGGCTGTTCGCGTTCGTGCACGCGCTGTTGCAGCGCGCGGACGCGTATTCGGCCGCCGATCGGAAGACCAAACCCATCTGGATGCTCATCACCGGTGGGGCCACCGTGGTGTTGACGTTCTTCCAGTTCTACGGCGGCGGCATGATCCTGTGGCTGCCCGCGCTGGTCGCGGTCCTGGTCTACCTCGTGGACGTCCGCCCCAAGCTCATCGAGGTCCAGCGCGGCGGCCGCAACTGGTGATTAGGGTGGGCGGTGTGACTGACTGGACCATCGCCGGAAGCCTCACCGTCGTCCCCGCCCTCACCCGCACGGATCTGCTCGCCGAGCCCGTCGCGAAGGCACTCGCCGCCCTGCCCGATCCGGACGCCGTCGGCGTCGTCGAGATCGACGCCGAGCTGGCCGACACCGCCGCCTTCTGCGAGGCGTACGGCTCACCGCTTTCCGCGTCCGCGAACTGCGTCGTCGTCGCCGGCAAACGCGCCGGTGAGGTCCGTTTCGCCGCCGCGATGATCCTCGCCACCACCCGCGCCGACGTGAACGGCGTGATCAAACGCCGTCTCGACGTGCGCAAGGCCTCCTTCGCCCCGATGGACGAGGCCGTCTCGCTCACCGGAATGGAGTACGGCGGCATCACGCCGGTCGGCCTGCCCGCGGAGTGGCCGATCCTGGTCGACCAGCGCGTCGCGGACGAACCCGAACTGGTCATCGGCAGCGGTATCCGCGGCGGCAAGCTGCTGATCCCGGGCTCCGTCCTCGCGTCCCTGCCCGGTGCCGAGGTGATCGACGGGCTCGCGCGCCCCGTCGAGTGAGGCTGTCCACAAAGGACTTCCCGCTGGCCGCCGCCTTCGAGGCAGAGGTCCTCGAGCTCGACCCGGCGTTGCTGGCGAGGCTCGGCGAAAACCGCGCCCGAGTCCTCGCCGCGCTGGACGAGCGCCCCGTCTACGGCGTGAACACCGGTATGGGGCGGCTCGCGGGGGTCGCCACGCCCGCGTCGAACGCGCACCAGCGAAACCTGCTGATCGGCCGTGCCGTCGGCGGCCCGCCGTGGCTCTCGGCCGAGGAAGTGCGCTGGCTGCTGCTGGTGCGCCTGCGGGATCTGCTCGCCCCAGAAGCGGGCGCCGGTCCGGAGCTCGTGACGTTTCTCGTCGACCGGCTGAACGAGGGGTTCACGCCCGCCGTGCCGCGGACGGGGCTGGGCAGCGCCGGCGAGATCATCCCGCTGGCGCATGCCTTCCAGACCTTTCTCGGCGTCGGGACCGTGCTGGTGGACGGCGTCGAGACGCCCGCGTCGGAGGTGCTGGCGGAGCCGTACGAGCCAGGTCTCAAGGAGGCCGCGACCCTCATCCAGGGTTCGCCGCTGGCGGAGACGTTCGCCGCCTTCGGGCGGGCCGAGGTCCGGCGGGTGGTGGATCTCCAGACACTCGCCGCCGCGATCGCGGTCGACGTTCTCGGTGCGCCGCAAGGGATCTATCGTCCCGCGCTGGCCGGAGACGACCAGGTGCTGCGTTCGGTCCTGTGCGAAGTGAGCGATCTGATCCGAGGTGCCGTCGAACGACCGGTCGTGCAGGCGCCGGTTTCCGTGCGGGTGGCTCCGCGCGCGCTCGCTCATCTGACGCGGGTCGCCGCCGAGCTGGACGAGGTGCTCGGGCGCTCCATGCCGACCGATTCGCCCGTCTTCCTCGACGGCGAATTCGTGTCCACGACCGGGTTCCACGCCGTCGAACTCGGGCTGCGGATGGACGCGGTGACGGCGGCGCTGGTGCACCTAGGCGAAGTGAGCGTGCAGCGGACGCACCGGTTGCTCGACGAGCGGTTCAGCGGTCTTCCCGCGCAGCTCGCGGTGGAACCGGGGCCACAGGTTGGGCTCGTCCCGCTGCACAAACGCGCGGTGGGGGAGCTGCACGCGCTGCGGCGGTTGGCCACGCCCGCGACCTTGGGTTCCGTCGACACGTCGGGTGGGCAGGAGGACGTGCAGGCGTTCGCCTGGGCGGCGGGGAACCAGCTCCGTGACGCCTGTGCGCGGATGTTCGCCATCACCGCCTGCGAGCTGATCACGGGTTCGCAGGCGCGGTGGCTGGCATCCGGGGACGGGGCACCGGCGCTGCGCGCGACCTACGAACTGCTGCGGGAGCTGGTGCCGCCCGTCGAGGAGGACCGGGCGCTGGGCCCGGCGGTCACGACGGTGGTTTCGGCGCTCAGGAACGGGTTTCCGCGCGGGACTGGATCGCCAGCCCGCGAGGGGTCACCCAACGCGTGACGAGCGCGAAAACCCCTTCGCACACCAAAGCCAATACGACGACCGCGATACCGCCCGCCAGGATCTCGCCGTGGCCGGGCTCGCCGAGCGCGAAACCGTCCACAATGTACCGTCCGAGTCCGCCGCCGTCGTTGACGATCGCGCCGATCGCGACCGTCGCCACCAGTTGCAGGAACGCGACGCGGGCACCCGCGAGGATGACCGGTGAGGCGAGCGGCAACTCCAGGCGCAGCATGATCTGCCACTCGCGGTAGCCGGTTCCGCGCGCGGCGTCGACGGTTTCCTGCTCCAGCTGGATGACGCCCGCGTAGGTGTTGGTGAACAACGGCGGCAGTGCCAACGCCACCAGCGCGAGCATCAACGGCCAGAAGCTAGTGTCGACTTCGAGCCGGGAAGCCAGGAACCAGAACAGGATCACCAGCCCGAAGCTGGGGATCGCGCGGCCGATGTTCACCGCGCTGGTCGCGAGGAACTGCGCGCGGCGGTAGTGCGCCAGCCACAACGCGGGCGGGATCGTCAACACGGCCGAGATCGCCAGTGCCAGCAAGGAGAACTGGAGATGTTCGACCGTCCGGTACGGCACGCCCGCCGGATCGGTCCAGCTCCAGCGGTTCGGTTCGCCGAACCATGCGATGGTCTGGTCGATGATGCTCATCGCGACGCCGCCTTCCGCGACCACGGCGCGAGCGCGCGCCCACCGAGCCACAGCAGCAGATCCACCACCACGGCCAGTACCACGGAAAGCCCGACGCCGACGATGATCGACGTCGGATTCGGTGTCGCGGTCTGGATCCCGTTGCGGATGAAGTACCCCAAGCCGCCCTTGCCGAGCATGGAGGTCACCGTCACGAGCCCGATCGTGGTCACCGCCGCGACCCGCAGGCCCGCGATCACCACCGGCAGCGCGAGCGGGAGTTCGACCTGCCACAGCAACCGCGAACGGGTGAAACCCATGCCTATCGCGGCTTCGCGGACTTCCTTGGGGACCTGTTCCACGCCGGTGACGATGTTGCGGATCAGGATGAGCAACGTGTACGTCGCCAACGGGATCACCGCTGTGGTGAAGGACGTCAGGCCGGTGAAGGGAACCAGGACGGCGAAGGCGCCGAGACTCGGAATGACGTACAGCGAACCGGCCGTGCTCAACGCGACGACGTAGAACCACCGGCGACGCAGCGAAATCGCGGAAACACCGATCGACACCACCAGTCCGATGGCGAGCGCCGCCGCGGTCAGGACGATGTGCTCACCGAGCCGTTCGAAGATCTCGTCGAGATGGCGGTCCACCCAGCGCCACTCGAAGAGCGGCCGCCCGCCCTGGGCGGGTACGGGGAACACGGAGGAGGCTCGCACCGGCCGACCTTACCCCGTTCGGGGCGCCGGATTCCGTTCTCTGGGAGCGCAAGGGGTGGAACTCTCAAAATGTGGATTCTGTCGTGACCCGGAGATACTGTCCATTCCTCTGAACGAGTCATAGGAGTGTGCACGTGCGCTGGACACGGAATGTTCGAGTGGGCGCGGTGCTCGCCGCCGCCATCCTCGGTATGACCGCCTGTGGGGGCGGAGACGACGCGGCGGCCCCGGCCGCGCAGAGCAAGGGCGGGACGCCGATCGTGGTCGCCTCCTTCAACTTCACCGACAGCGTGATCCTCGCCGAGCTGTACGCGAACGCGTTGGAGGCCAAGGGATACCCGATCACCCGCAAACTCAACGTCGCGTCGCGCGAGCTGATCTACCCGGCGCTGAAATCCGGCGAACTCCAGTTCATCCCGGAGTACCAGGGCGCCGCCATCACCACCGGATACGGCAAGGAAGCCCCGAAGGACGCGGCGGGCGAGCACGAGCAGCTCAAGAAGTTGTTCGAGCCGGACGGCATCGGCCTGCTGGACTACTCGCCGGCGGAGAACAAGAACACCTACATCGTGAAGGCCGACCTCGCCAAGGAGAAGGGGCTGGCGAAGATCAGCGACCTGTCCAAGGTCGACAACGTCGTCGTCGCCGGGGCTCCGGAGTGCGCGGAGCGGCTTCCTTGCTTCAAGGGCTTCACCGACGTCTACAAGCTGAAGGCCACGTTCCAGACCGTGCAGGAGGCGGGCCCGCGCGTCGAACAGCTGCGGTCCGGCAAGGTCACCGTCATCCCGGTCGACTCGGTGAGCCCGCTCGTCGGCGACCCGCAGTTCGTCGCGCTGGAGGACGATCTCGCCATCGTGCCGACCGAGAACGTCGTGCCCGCGGTGAACAAGAAGGTGCTCGACGAGCGCGGCGCCGACTTCGCGGCCGCCGTCAACGCCGTGAGCAAGGCCCTCGACACCGTGCAGCTGCGTGAGCTGAACAAGCGCGTCGACTCGGACGGCGAGAAGCCGGGCGATGTCGCGAAGGACTGGCTGAAGGAGAAGTCGCTCATCTAGCCCCCTTCGCGTGCCATGAAAGGTCCTTTCCTTGCGAAATTTGCGAGGAAAGGACCTTTCCTTGCATCCGGGCAGGGGGTGCGCGTTCCTCCTGCGAGCAGCGGTGGAATCGTGGACGCTGTCTTGCCATACGGGTGAAAGGGAGTGGGATGGGAAAGGTCACGGCCGTCGCGGAGCGCACCATCGAGGCGCCGGCGGACAAGGTCAGGGCGCTCGTCGCGGACTACGCCGAAACCCGGCCGAAGCTGCTGACGGAGCACTACCGCGACTACGAGGTCACGGAAGGCGGCGTCGGCGCGGGCACGAGGGCGCGCTGGAAGCTGCAGGCCACGTCGAAGCGCGTGCGTGACGTCGCCGCGACGGTGACCGAGCCGTCCGAAGGCACCCTCGTCGAGACCGACGCGAACTCCAGCATGGTCACCACCTGGACCGTCCGCGAGGTGCCGGGCGGCAGCCTCGTCCGCATCGAGACCACCTGGGACGGCGCGGGCGGTATCGGCGGCTTCTTCGAGAAGACCTTCGCGCCCGGTGGGCTCAAGCGGATCTACGAGGGCGTGCTCGGCAAGCTCGCCGAGGTCGTGTAGCCCTCGCCACAATCGGAATGGGCGCCCCGGTTGGCTCGTTGTATCCGTCGTGAATACGGGGCGACCGCCCCGCTTCGGCAACAGACTTGGAGTTACCTCGTGAACGCAACCGAGATCCGGCTCGCCTCCCGTCCGCACGGTGTTCCGACGCTGGAGAATTTCGAGATCGCCGACGTCGAGATCCCGGTGCCGGGCGAGGGGCAGATCCTGGTCCGGAACCAGGTGCTGAGCGTGGATCCGTACATGCGCGGCCGGATGAGCAGCGCGAAGTCCTACGCCGAGCCGTACGAGGTCGGCAAGGTGATGCACGGCGGCGCCGTCGGCGAGGTGCTCGAGTCCACCGTGGACGATTTCAAGCCCGGTGACATCGTGCTGCACGGCCTCGGCTGGCGCTCGCACGCCGTCGTCGCCGCGAAGCACGCGGTGAAGGTCGACCCGGAGGCCGCCCCGATCACGGCGTACCTCGGCGTACTCGGCATGACCGGGCTCACCGCGTACGCCGGGCTGCTGGAGGTCGCCGAGTTCAAGAAGGGCGACACCGTCTTCGTGTCCGGTGCGGCGGGCGCCGTCGGGTCCGTCGTCGGCCAGCTGGCGAAGCTGAAGGGCGCGAAGCGGGTCATCGGCAGCGCGGGCACGGACGACAAGGTCAAATGGCTGACCGACGAGCTGGGCTTCGACGCGGCGTTCAACTACAAGGACGCCCCGGTGATCGAGCAGCTGCGCGCGGCGGCGCCCGAAGGTATCGACGTGTACTTCGACAACGTCGGCGGCGAGCACCTCGAAGCGGCCATCGACTCCATCAACCTGCACGGCCGCATGGCGATCTGCGGGATGATCTCGGTCTACAACAACACCGAACCGGCCGCGGCGCCGCGCAATCTCGCGTCGATCATCGCGAAGCGGTTCACCATGCGCGGCATGCTGGTCGGCGACCACTACGCGCTGCAGCCGCAGTTCGTGCAGGAGGTCGCTCCGCTGGTGGCCTCGGGGCAGCTGAAGTACTCGGAGACCATTGTGGACGGTATCCGCAACGCGCCGCAGGCGTTCCTGGACCTGTTGGGCGGGGCGAACACCGGCAAGATGCTGGTCCGCGTCTGACCCGCCTCTCGCCGGATGTCATGAAAGGGTCGTTCAGGACATTTTTTGTCCTGAACGACCCTTTCATGACATTTGGGGCTCAGTACTGCGTCGTGAGCGCGCCTTCGGTCAGCGCCGCATCGAGCGCCTCCGCCGACACGTCCAGCTTCATCTGGTCACGGAAGATCTGGCCCGCGGTCGGCAGGCTCGACCGCTCCGGCCACGTCTCCGGCTTCCACAGCGACGACCGCAGGAAAGCCTTGGCGCAGTGCATGTACAGCTCTTCGACCTCGACCAGGATCGCCAGCGCCGGCCGCTTCCCCTTGACCACGAGGTCGTCGAAGAACGGCGCGTCCGCGACCAGTTTCGCGCGGCCGTTGATCCGCAGGGTCTCGTTCATCCCCGGGATCAGGAACAGCAGGCCGGCGTGCGGGTTTTCGAGGATGTTGGTCTGGCTGTCGAGCAGTTTGTTGCCCGGCCGGTCCGCCAGCACCAGCGTCTTGTCGTCGAGCACCTTCACGGAACCGGCGGGGTCGCCGCGCGGCGAGACGTCACAGGTCCCGTCGGCGGACGCCGTCGCCAGCAGGTAGAACGGCGAGTGCTCGATCAGCGTGCGCGCGTGCGGATCGAGGAACGGGATGATCTTCCCCTTGGTCCGCTCGGCCGGGTGGCCGAGGTGTTCACGCAGCGCTTCGAGCGTCTCGATCGCCTTGATCTCTGAGGTCCCCATGACCACAGTGAACCACTAGAACACGACAGTCCGGTTCCCGTGCACCAGCACGCGGCCCTCCAGATGCCACCGGAGCCCGCGCGCCAGCGTCACCTTCTCGATGTCGCGGCCCTTGCGGACCATGTCCTCGACCGAGTCCCCGTGGTCGACGCGGATGACGTCCTGGTCGACGATCGGGCCCGCGTCGAGGTCGGCGGTGACGTAGTGGCAGGTCGCGCCGATGAGCTTCACCCCGCGCGCGTGGGCCTGGTGGTACGGCCGCGCGCCGACGAACGACGGCAGGAAGCTGTGGTGGATGTTGAGCGCCCGCCCAGCCCACGCCTCGCACAGTTCCGGCGGCAGGACCTGCATGAACCGGGCGAGGACCACGGCGTGCGGGTCGTGCTCGTCGACGAGTTTCCGTACTTCGGCGAACGCCGGCGCCTTGGCGGCCGGGTCGCCGGCGGGGAACGGGACGTGGTGGAACGGGATGCCGTGGGCGCGGGTGATGTCGCCCAGCGACGCGTGGTTGCCGATGACGGCGGCGACGTCGACGTCCAGTTCCCCGGACGCGACCCGGCCGAGCAGGTCGTAGAGGCAGTGCCCGGCCTTGGAGACGAGGATCACCGCGCGGCGGCGCTCGCCGGTGTCGCTGACCTGCCAGCTCGACTCGCTCGAAAGCGACTCCGCGACCTCGGCGAAGCGCGTACGCAGTTCGGCGGCGTCGAACGGGAGTGAATCGGCGCGGACGACCTGGCGGGTGAAGAACCAGCCGGTGTCCGGGTCGGTGTGATACGCCGCTTCGACGATCCACCCGCCGTGCTCGGCGAGGAAACCCGAGATACGGGCGATGATGCCCGTGCGGTCCGGGCAGCCGAAGGAGATCACATAGCGACGTTCAGGGTTCGACACGCACACCATTGTCGCTGGTCCCGGCCGCCGCGCGGCGCCGGGTCAGTATCCGGACGCGGACCCGCCGCCCGATCTCGATCGCCGCGACCAGCAGCAAGCCGAGTGCGAAGGACAGCAGAAGGCCCTTCTCCGGTTCGTCCGCGAAGGCCGCTCCGCCGACCAGTCCGATCAGGACGCTGTACACCGCCCAGATGCCCGCGCCGAGGGCGTCGAGGGGGACGAATTTGCGTGGCGGGTAGCCGAGGCTGCCGTTGGCGAGCCCGCTCGCGACGCGGCCGCCGGGCAGGTAGCGGGCGGCGAGGATCAGCAGGACGGCGTTGCGCCGCACCTGGATCTTCGCCCATTCGTAGCGCCGGATCCCGTCCGGACCGCGCTGCAGGCGGGCGAGCGCCCGCGGGCCCGCGGCGGCGCCGACGGTGTAGCCGAGGCAGTCGCCCAGCCAGGCCCCGAGCGCGGCGATCAGCGCGAGCAGCGCCAGCTGGGCGAAGTCCGTGCCGATCAGAACGGCGACGGTGATGACGGTGGTCTCGCTCGGCATGAACGGCAGGAGCGCGTCCAACCCGGACACGAGGAACACGATCACCCACAGCCAGGGCGATCCGAGCGTGCCCTCGAGCAGCCCGGTGACGTACTCCAGCAGTTCCACGGTTCCATGGTGATCACCGCAGGTCGCTTTGGGGTGACGGAGCGGGGTTCGACCGGTGAATTCCTAGGCCGGGGCCACCGAGGACCACGGCACCGTGAGTTCACCCAGCCGCCACCGCGACGGCCGGTTCAGCACCGGCCAGCCCCGGGCGGTGAGCAGATGGACGGTGTGCGCCCAGCGGGCACGGACACCGAAGTTCTGATGCGGCGCCGCCGTCGCCCAGCAGATGTCCAAAGTGGACAGTAGTTCGTGGACGCGTTCGCCGGGAACGTTGCGGTGGATCAGGATCTTGGGCAGTCGTTCGGCCACTGTGGACGGACGTTCCAGGCTGGCGAGATGTACCGACAGGGTCAGGGTGCGCGGTCCGTCGTGTCCGACGGCGACCCAGGTGCTCAGTCGCCCGATCTCGTCGCAGGTGCCTTCGACGAGGAGCCCGCCCGGTGCCATCGCGTCCAGCATGAGCGACCACGCGCCAGGGACCTCGGCTTCGTCGTACTGCCGCAGGACGTTGAACGCGCGCACCAGCACCGGCCGCGCCCCGCCCAGCTCGAAGCCGCCGCGCCGGAAGTCCAGCCACGGCTTGTCGACGGCGGACTGCGCGACGGCGACCCGTTCGGCGTCCAGCTCCAGGCCCAGCACGCGGACGTCACGGCGGACCGTGCGCAGCCAGCGCGCCATCTCGACCGTGGTCACCGGTGAGGCGCCGTAGCCGAGGTCCACGACGAGCGGTTCGTCCGCGCGGTGCAGCAGCCGCGTCACGCCCGGATCGCTCGCGAGCCACCGGTCCACCCGCCGGAGCCGGTTGGGGTTGGTCGTGCCCCGTGTCGGCGCGCCGACCGGTTTCAGCGCTCGGCCAGCCATTTCGCGACGAATTCCGCCTCGCGCTCCAGCAGCTTGGTGACCTGTTCGGCGATCACGCCCTCCAGCTTTCCGCCGACGAACGGGATCCGCACCTTGACCTGGCCGCTGTTGACCAGCGTCGTCCGCTCGCCTTCGGCGGTCAGCGACGTCTTCGCGGTGATCTCGCCCGGCACGCCCGAGACCGCAGCCGTCGCGGTGCCGGTGTAGCCGTTCCCGGCCGCCTTCCAGCTCTGCTCGCGCTCGACGATCAGGTCGCCCCGGTGCAGCGTCCGCACGGCCGACGGGAGCTTGTCCGAGCTGATGCCCTGACGCAGCTTGTAGCGCACTCCGTCCTCGGCCGGGACGTACTCCAGCAGTTCCGCGTCGTCGCCGCCGATCTGCTCCAGCCGCGCCCGCAGCGCCGCCTCGCCGGCGACCGCGTCGAACGTGGTCGCGAGGTCTGCGGAGAACGCTGAGCGGTGCTCGATACGGGAGGCCATGGCGCCAGACAGTACCGTTCACGGGCGTGAGCACTGCCGAAACTCCCACCCTCGCCGACCACACCACGTTGCGCCTCGGCGGTCCGGCCCGGCGTTATGCCGAGGCGAAGACCGTGCGGGCCCTGGTCGACGCGGTCCGCGAGGCCGACGAAGCGGGCGAGCCGGTCTTGCTGCTCGGCGGCGGTTCGAACCTCGTCGTCGCCGACACTGGTTTCGAGGGCACGGTGCTGAAGGTCGGCAACACCGGCTGGACACGTGACGGAGATCTCGTCGAGGTCGCGGCGGGCGAGAACTGGGACGGTTTCGTCGCGGGCCTGGTCGGCGAGGGCATCGGCGGGCTCGAATGCCTCTCCGGGATCCCCGGTTCGGTCGGCGCGACGCCGATCCAGAACGTCGGCGCGTACGGCTGCGAGGTGGCCGAATCCCTGGTCTCGGTCGATCTCTACGACCGCGCCACCCGCGAGATCCGCACGCTGACCGCCGAAGAGCTCGGCTTCGGGTATCGCACGTCGATCCTGAAGGGGACCGACGCGGGCGTCGTGCTCACAGTGCGTTTCAAGGTCAGCGAAGACGGCCTCTCCGCCCCGATCCGCTACGCCGAACTCGCCCGCACGCTCGGCGTCGAGATCGGTGACCGGGTCCCGGCCGCCGAAGCACGCGAAGCGGTCCTCGGGCTGCGTCGCGGCAAGGGCATGGTCCTGGACGCCGACGACCACGACACCTGGAGCGCGGGCTCGTTCTTCACCAACCCGATCATCGGCGAGGCGCGGCTGGCGAAGGTGTTGGCGGGCATCGTGGATGTCGTCGGCGAGGACGTGCGAGTGCCGCAGTACCCGGCGCCCGGTGGCACGAAGCTGTCCGCGGCCTGGCTGATCGAGCGTGCCGGATTCGCGAAGGGGCACGAAGGGCCTGGCGGCCGGGTCTCGCTGTCGACGAAGCACACGCTGGCGCTCACGAACCGGGGCAAGGCGTCGACCGAGGACCTTCTCGATCTGGCGCGCGAAGTGCGCGACGGCGTCCAGGCTCGCTTCGGCGTTTCGCTGCACCCTGAACCCCTGCTCATCAACTGCGCGCTTTGAGCCAAAGACCGCATTCAGAGGACTAAATGCGGGCGGGTGAACAACCCGACGCCACCCTCGTGCGTCTATCGCTCTGAGGGGCGAGGGTGAGTTCCGTCGCCGCGGGTAACGTCGGAGGGGTTCCCGGCGCTGAGCGGGTAGAAGCTCGCGGGGATCTTCATGGGAGGTACACGGTGATCGAACGGCGCACGGTGTTCAAGGCCGCGCTCGCCGCGGGCGCGGCCATGCTGGCCGCCGCCTGCTCCAGCGAAGAAGGCGGCAACGCCAAGCCGGAAGGCAGTGGCGGCGGGGAACAGGGTGCCGCCCCGGTCGCGAAGATCACCGCCGAACCCGCCGCCGACGCCAAGGACGCGTCCGTGGTGACGCCGGTCGTGGTGAAGGTCGCCGACGGCAAGCTCACCGAGGTCAAGGTCACCGGGGACGGCGGCAAGGACGTCAAGGGCGAACTGTCCGCCGACGGGCTCACCTGGACCAGCACCGAGGTCCTCGGCTACGGCAAGACGTACACGTACGCCGCGAAGGCCACCGGCAGCGACAACAAGCCCGCCGAGTTCAAGGGCTCGTTCAGCACGGTCAAGCCCGCCAAGGAGGTTCGCGCCACGCTGAACCCGACCGACGACGCCGAGGTCGGCGTCGCGATGCCGATCAGCGTGAAGTTCGCGTCCCCGGTCAAGGACAAGGCGGCCGCCGAGAAGGCGCTCAAGGTGAAGACCGACAAGGACGTCGAGGGCTCCTGGGGCTGGCTGTCGGACACCCAGGTCGACTGGCGGCCGAAGGAGTACTGGCCCGCGAACATCAAGGTCAACGTCGAGGCGAAGCTCTACGGCGTCGCGCTCGGCGGCGGCGCGTACGGCAAGGCCGACGTGACCACCGAGTTCAAGATCGGCCGCAACCAGGTGGTCAAGATCCACACCCCGGACCACGTGATGAAGGTCTACCGGGGCGGGGCGGAATCGGCGAGCTACCCGTGCTCGAACGGGCTCGACGGCGACGTCCAGCGGAACACCCCCAACGGCACGTTCATCGTGATGACGAAGGAGCCGATGGCGCGGTTCGACAACGCGCGCTACGGCTACACCAACGTCAACAAGAAGTGGTCCTGCCGGATCTCGAACAACGGCGAGTACATCCACGAGAACCAGGACAACGCGGCGAACATCGGCAAGGCCAACACCTCGCACGGCTGCGTGAACCTGCTCGAAGCGGACGCCAAGAAGTACTTCGACTCGGCGATGATCGGCGACCCGGTCGAGATCACCGGTTCGAAACTGGGCAGCCCGACCAAATCGGACGTCAAGAACTGGTTCTACGACTGGAAGTCCTGGAAGGCCCTCTCTGCTGTCAAATAATCGCGCGACCGCGAACGTGTCTACGGGCCGTGGCCTGGCACTGAGTGCGGCGGTTCCGCAGAGGGCGGCCCGCAGCCACGTTCGCGGGGCCTCGCGGCCAAGACGCGCGACTTCAAAAGACGAAAGCGCCTTGGGTCACCGTGGGATCGACCTCATAGGCTGGCGGCCATGAAGACCGAGGTAGTCGGCTACGGCGGGACCCGCATCGGTTTGTGGGTCGAGGGCGCCGAGAACACCCGTCCGATCGTGTTCGTGCACGGCTGGGCCCAGTCGAGCCGGGCGTGGGCGCCGCAGCTGGCGGACCCCGCGCTCAGCGAGCGGTTTCGCCTGGTCGCGATGGATCTGCGCGGACACGGGGACTCCGAAGTGCCCTCCGCCGGCTACGACGATCCCCGGGTCTGGGCGGAGGATCTCGCCTCCGTTCTCGACTTCGCGGGCGACGACGCGATCGTCGTCGGCTGGTCTTACGGCGGGCTGGTCATCACCGACTACCTCCGGGTGCACGGGTCTTCGAGGCTCAGCGGCGTCGTTTTTGTGGGCGCTATCACAGAAATCGGCAAGAACCGCCCCGGCGGCAAGGTCGGGCCCGCGATGCGCGACGCCATCCCGGCGGTCCTTTCGGACGATCCGGCGGTCGCGATTCCCGCGTTGGTGCAGTTCAGCGCGCGGATGACGGCCGCCCCGGTGTCCGGCACGCTCACCCAAGCGCTGCTCGGCGCCTGCCTTTCCACGCCGCCCGCGGTGCGCTCCGCGCTGTTCCGGCGTGACGTCGGGAGCGAGGACGTGCTTCGTGATCTGGACAAACCGGCACTTATCGTCCATGGTCTCGCGGACGCTGTGATCGATCCGACGTCCGCGGAATACGCGGCGGGGAAGATTCAGGGGGCCGTCGTGCGTTGGCTACCTGAGGTGGGGCATCTGCCGTTCGCCGAAGCGGCGGACGAGTTCGGTGAACTGCTGCGCGGGTTCGCCGATCAGTAGGACTTCGGGAGTGTTGACCAGGTGACGATCCCTCTGCACGGGTTCGACGCCGCGCCCAGGCGCGTCGCGGTGCTGTCGTTGCACACTTCTCCGCTGGAGCAGCCGGGTACCGGCGACGCCGGCGGCATGAACGTCTACGTGAGCCAGACGGCCACCGAGATGGCCCGCCGGGGCGTCGAGGTCGAGGTGTTCACGCGGGCCACGTCCTCGGATCAGCCCCCGGTCGCCGAACTGGCGCCCGGCGTGCTGGTCCGGCACATCCCGGCCGGGCCGTTCGAGCCGCTGGGGCGTGACGAGCTGCCCGCGCAGCTGTGCGCCTTCACGGCAGGGGTGTTGCGGGCCGAGGCGTTCCACGAACCGGGCTACTACGACCTCATCCATTCGCATTACTGGCTCTCCGGCCAGGCGGGCTGGCTCGCCCGCGACCGCTGGGGCGTGCCGCTGGTGCACACCGCGCACACCCTCGCCAAGGTCAAGAACGCCGCGCTGGCCGAGGGCGACACCCCCGAGCCGCGCACCCGCGTGATCGGCGAGGAGCAGGTCGTCGAGGAGGCGGACTGCCTGGTCGCGAACACCCGTGTCGAGGCCCGCGAGCTGATCGAGCTGTACGACGCCGACCCGCACGCCGTGCACGCCATCCCGCCCGGCGTCGACCTCGACCGCTTCACCCCCGGCTCCCAGGCCGCCGCGCGCCGGGCGCTGGGCCTCCCGGCCGACGCGATCGTGCTGGCCTTCGCGGGCCGGATCCAGCCGTTGAAGGCGCCGGACGTCCTCCTGCTGGCCGCGGCCGAAATGCTGCGCGAGCGGCCGGAGCTGGCGTCGCGGCTGGTGGTGCTGATCGTCGGCGGCCCGTCCGGGACCGGGCTGGAGCAGCCGCAGGCCCTGCGCGAACTGGCCGTTTCCCTCGGGATCGAGGCGCAGACCCGGTTCATGCCGCCGCAGCCGGGCCAGTCGCTGGTCAATGTCTACCGGGCGGCCGACCTCGTCGCCGTGCCGAGCTACAACGAGTCGTTCGGGCTGGTCGCGCTCGAAGCGCAGGCGTGCGGGACACCGGTGATCGCGGCGGAGGTCGGCGGGCTGCCGGTCGCCGTCCCGCACGGCGTCTCCGGGCTGCTCGTGCCGTCGCACGACGCGAAGGACTGGGCGGGCGCGCTCGCGAACGTCGCGTTGCGGCCCGATTGGCGTGCCGAGCTTTCGGCCAACGCCGTCGTCCACGCGCGACGCTTCTCCTGGCGCCGGACGACGGACCGCCTGCTGGACACGTACGCTCAAGCGACCGGCGCGTTCCGGCGTGCCCTCGAACAGCGCGCGGAGGTGGCGGTTTGACGCTCGACGAGACCTTGCGGTCCTCTTTGGACAATGCGGGCCTGGAATATCAAAGGCGTGGCGAGGGAAGGTACTTCGTCACGTTGCCCGGCACCAAGAAACTGCAGACCAACTGCTGGCTGGTCGCCGGTGACCACGCTTTCGCCGTCGAAGCCTTCGTTTGCCGCCGCCCTGACGAGTCCCATGAGGACGTTTACCGCTTTCTGTTGCGCCGCAACGCGAAACTGTACGGCGTGCACTACACGGTCGACGCGATCGGCGACATCTACCTGGTCGGCCGGTTCGGTTTGGACACGGTCACCGAAGCCGAATTGGACAAGATCCTCGGGCAGGTGCTGGAGGCCGCCGACGGCGACTTCAACACGCTGCTGGAACTCGGATTCGCCGAATCGATCAAACGCGAATGGGACTGGCGCGTGTCGCGCGGCGAGTCGCTGGCGAACCTGCAGGCGTTCAAACATCTCGTCGAGCCTTCGAACGGGCACGAACCCGGAGCCTTGACCGACTCGTGACCCGGACGGTGCAACGGCACCGTCGTCCGTTCCGTCTCTTTCCGCAGCACTGGAGGGAGACGGTTTTGATGCACAAGCGAGTGAGATGGGTCGCGGCCGCCGGCATCGTGCTGGCGCTGGCGGGCTGTTCGGCGAACGATTCCGGCGGTGAGTCGGCCGCGATGCCGATGTCGGCGGACACCAAGCAAGCGGCACCCAAAGAAGGGGTGCCGAACAAGGAAGCCACCGAAGGCAAGGCCGGTTCGGACAAGGCACCGGCGCCCGCGGGGCAGCCCGGGGTCGCGGACCGCAAGCTGGTGCGCACGGCGAACCTGGAACTCACCGCCCCGAACGTCGCCGACGTGATCTCGCAGGTACGCGTCATCACCCAGGGCGCCGCGGGCTACACCGGGCAGGAAAGCACCCAGGAGAAGCGGGCGTCGGTCAACGTCATCGTGCCCTCCGAGCGCCTCGACGGCGTGCTGGACCAGCTCGGGAAGCTGGGGAAGCAGGTCCGGCGCGAGGTCACCGCGACGGACGTGACCGAGCAGATGGTCGACGTCGAATCGCGGCTGGCCACCCAGCGCGCGAGCGTCGAGCGCATCCGCGCGCTGCTCGCGAGGGCGACGTCGGTTTCGGAGATCGCCTCGGTGGAGAGCGAGCTGACGAGCCGGGAGGCCGAGCTCGAGTCGCTCCAGAAGCGGCGCGAAAGCCTGGCGGGCAGTGTCGCCATGTCGACGATTTCGTTGCAGGTGAAGGCGGAGACGGTCGCGGCGTCGGAGGAATCCCGCAGCGGTTTCCTCGGCGGGCTGGCCGGCGGCTGGGACGCCTTCCTGACCTTCGGCGGCGGCCTGCTGACCGCGATCGGCGCGATGGCGCCGTTCCTGCTGGTCTTCGGTGTTCCCGTGGCCGCGCTGGTGTGGTGGCTGCGCAAGCGGCGCCGTCCGGCGGAACCCGCGATGGCGACCGCTTCGGATCTGCCGTCCGCGCCCCCGCTCGACTGAAGAGAACAGGCGGGACGGCTCGAGGGAGGGGGGAGTCGCGATCTCGAGCCGCCCCGCTGAAGTTCCCGCCAAGGTGGACCCGGTGACGAGGGGGATGCCAACGGGGCCGGCGGGCGCCGCGACTCGGCAGGGGGGAGACGAGTCGCGGTCGTCACCCGCGTCGAGCCGGGGAGTGCGTGGAATCCGGCCGCGCGGGACGTAGTCAACCTGTCAGATCTCCACCTGTAATCACAAGACTACCGGTTACTCCGTTCGAGTGAACTTCGAAAACCGGGATAACGGAGTGCAGCCTGATTTCCAGGGAACGGGACTTGTTGGCAACCCGTCTTCTGGACGGGTGAAGGTGTTACTTGCGGGTAACGCACTCTCTGTAGAAATAAAGCCAAGCGCAGCCCTCTGACCGGCGCTTCCGCTCCCTCTGGCAGGCTGAACCCCATGGCTGAGCTTGGGACTCTGGTGCTGCTGCGTCACGGGCAGAGCACGTGGAACGCCGAAAACCTGTTCACCGGCTGGGTGGACGTGCCGCTGTCGGAGCAGGGCGAGCAGGAGGCGCGCAAGGGCGGGCAGCTGCTCGCGGAGTCCGGCCTGCTGCCGGACGTCGTGCACACCTCGCTGATGCGCCGCGCGATCTCGACCGCCAACCTGGCGCTCGACGCCGCCGACCGGCACTGGATCCCGGTGAAGCGCGACTGGCGCCTCAACGAGCGCCACTACGGCGCGCTGCAGGGCAAGAACAAGAAGCAGACGCTCGACGAGTTCGGCGAGGAGCAGTTCATGCTCTGGCGCCGTTCCTACGACACCCCGCCGCCGCCGATCGACCCGGCCGACGAGTTCAGCCAGGTGGGCGACGCGCGCTACGCCGACCTCGGCGACGCCGCCCCGCTGACCGAATGCCTCAAGGACGTCGTCGCGCGGCTGCTGCCGTACTGGGAGTCCGAGATCGTGCCGGATCTGCGCGCGGGCAAGACCGTGCTGGTCGCCGCGCACGGGAACTCGCTGCGGGCGCTGGTGAAGCACCTCGACGGCATCTCCGACGACGCGATCGCCGGGCTCAACATCCCGACCGGCATCCCGCTGCGTTACGACCTCACCGAAGACCTCAAGCCGGTCACCGTCGGCGGCACCTACCTGGACCCGGAGGCCGCCAAGGAAGCCGCGGCCGCCGTGGCGAACCAAGGCCGCTAGACCCACGCATTTCGTCCTCTGGATGCGGTAGTTCGATCTCGAACCACCGCGTTCAGAGGACGAAATGCGTCAGGGGAGGGCTTGGACCGACTCGATGCCGGCCGCCTTCCACCCCTCGGGCAGGTGCTGGAGGCGCAGGACGAGCGGCAGGTACCGCTTCGACGCCTGCCCGGCCGCGTCCGTGACGTCCGACGTCGCGAAGAGCAGCACGCTCGCCTTGTCGTCCACGACCTCCATGACCGCCGCGGCCGGGTTCGGCGCCGGCGACGCCTTCGTGCCGCCGGACCGGATCTGGTTCAGCCGAGCCGCTTTGTCCTGCTGGAACTGGGTCAGCAACTGCCCGGTCGACACGGACTCGTAGCGGGCGTACGTGCCTTCGGGGTCGGCCGGATTCACGTTCAGCAGGGCTTCCGCGGCGCGCAGGGCACCGTCCCGCGCGGAATCCCGCACCCTCGCGAACACCCGGTCACCCGCGCCCGGCTTCTCCGCCGCGAGCGGGGAGTCCGTCGGGTTCACCTTGACCTCGCCGATCCGCCAGCGGTCACCCTCGCGGACGGTCGCGAGCAGCACCGACGCGATGCCCTTGCTGGTGGCACCGGCCCTGGTGCTGCTCTGGTCCAGGACGGTCAGCACCCGCGCCTTGTCCGGCGTCTGCTCGACCGCCGCCGACACGATCACCTTGGTCACGAGCTTGACCGGCTCGGCCGATTTCCGGACCTCGGCGAACAGTTTCGCCAGCTCGTCGCGCGCGCCCGGCGTCACGTTGTCGGCGAGTGCCTTCTCGTAGGCGGGCACGGCCGTGCTGTCGTAGGAGAACACGGCTTCGGCGGCCGTCTTCACCGCAGTCAGCACGGACGCCGTCTTCGCCGGATCGACCAGCGCGAGGTTCGCGGGCGGGGTCTCCGGTTCGGGCCGGGCGGTGCCGGAGATCGTGGTGGTGCAGCCCGCGAGCGCGAGCAGCACGGCCAATCCCGCCCAGCGCTTCACAGCAGGCCGAGTTCCCGTGCCCGGGCGTCGACCTGCAGACGCGACGTCACGCCGAGCGCGACCAGCAGCTCCGAGACGCGACGCTGATAGGTGCGCACGCCCATCCCGAGGCTCTTCGCGGCCTTCTCGTCCTTGCAGCCGGTGGTCAGGAACTCGAGGATCTGCGGTGCCTCCATCCGGATGTCGGCGAACCGCGCGTCGAACGTCTCCAGGGTGGTGGACGCGAGCCAGGCGGTTTCGAACAGCGACAGGATGCCCTGCACCAGCTCCGGGCGCGAGATGACGCTGTACGAGCGCACCGCCTTGCCCTCGTCGCCCGCCATGATCGCGACCCGCTCGTCCAGCAGGATCGTCTCGTTGATCTCCTCGGTGCCGATCCGGATCTGCGCGCCGAGACCGGACAGCCGGTGCAGATGCTGCGCGGTCTGCTCGTTCAGCAGGACGCCGGGGCGGTACAGCTTGCGGATCCGCTTGTCGCGCACCAGCCGTTCGCCCTGCCGCGTGAGCGACGGCCGCGAAAGCGCCCAGGTGTAGAGGTCGTCGGCCGCGCACGCGATGTCGGTCGCCGCGACGAACAGATGAGCCGTCCGGTCGAACAGCTCTTCTTCTCCGCGAATCAGGGAGATGTCACTGACGAGTTCCACGGCGACAGTCTTCCAACAATCCCCGGGAGCCGTGACGGGAACGTCGCTATTCCCGGTGAACGATCACGACGAAAGTCGGGATCCGGGCATCACGTGGCGACCATGTCCCCGGTTCGGGTGACCCGCCTCACCCAGGAGATCTCGGCGAGGGATCGGCCACGTGAACGGCGGCTGACCTGCAGGCGAACAGGGTGTCCCCAGGTGTCATAGGCATCACGAGTACGCGGCCGGGACTAGGCCAAAAGACTACCCACGCGCTTACGATTCCCCTGTGACCACGCCTGTTGCACTCGCCCTGGCCGTCGGCGGACTGATCGTCGGTGTGGTTTTCGGCTTCCTGATCGCGAGGGGCCGCGCCCGCCGCGAGGAGCGGCGACCGACCGGTCCCACCGTGGCCGAACTGCTCGAACGCCTCGTGCGGTCCAGCAACAACGGCGTCGTCGTCCTCAACAAGTTCGGCGACATGGTCCTGCACAACCCGCGTGCCTACGAACTCGGCCTGGTGAAGGTCAACCAGGCCGATCCGCGGGCCCGCAAGGCCGCCGAGCAGGTGGTCGAGACCGACGAGCCGATGGAGATCGACCTTTCCCCGCTGGAGGCGAGGGGCCGTCAGCCCGAGGCCGTCCTCGGCGAGGTCCGCCCGCTCGGCGACGGGTTCACTGTGGTCGAGGCCGTCGACCACTCCGAGGCGATCCGGCTCGAAGCCGTCCGGCGTGACTTCGTCGCGAACGTGAGCCACGAGCTGAAGACGCCGGTGGGCGCGATCGCGCTGCTCACCGAGGCCGTCCTCGACGCCGCGGAGGACACCGAGGAGGTCCGCCGCTTCGGCGGCAAGATCCTCCGCGAGTCGACCCGGCTCGGCCAGCTCGTCACCGAGCTGATCGCGCTGTCGCGGCTGCAGGGCGCCGAGCGGCTGCCCGACCTCAACGTCGTCGAGGTCGACGCCGTGGTCCGCGAGGCGCTCGGCCGGACGACGCTTTCGGCGGAATCCGCCGAAATCACCATCACCACCGACGCGGCCAGCGGCCTGCTCATCGAGGGCGACCGGACGCTGATGGTCACCGCGCTGTCGAACCTGCTGGAGAACGCCGTCGCGTACTCGCCGGCGGGCAGCCCGGTGTCGATCAGCAGACGGCTGGTCGACGGCAAGGTCGAGATCGCGGTGACCGACCGCGGCATCGGGATCGCCGAGGACGAGCAGCAGCGCGTCTTCGAGCGCTTCTATCGCGCGGACAAGGCGCGGTCGCGGGCGACCGGCGGCACCGGGCTGGGGCTGGCGATCGTCAAACACGTGGCCGCCAACCACGGCGGTTCGGTCGGCCTGTGGAGCCGTCCCGGCACCGGGTCGACCTTCACCCTGCGGATCCCCGCGCACATCCCCGCCGAACCGGCCGCGCCCGTGAAACAGGCTCCGCCGGCGTCCCGGCCGGAGAAGACCCCCGAGCGGACACCCCGTCTCGTGGCAACAGGGCAAGAAAGCCCCGACCATGGAGGAAACCTGTGACGAGGGTTCTCATCGTCGAGGACGAAGAGTCGTTCGCCGACCCGCTCGCGTTCTTGCTCCGCAAGGAGGGCTTCACCGCCGCCGTCGCCGTGACGGGGCAGCAGGCGCTCGAGGAGTTCGACCGCAACGGCGCCGACATCGTCCTGCTCGATCTCATGCTCCCCGGTATGAGCGGCACCGACGTCTGCAAGCAGCTCAGGCAGCGTTCCGCGGTACCGGTGATCATGGTGACCGCGCGTGACAGCGAGATCGACAAGGTCGTCGGGCTGGAACTCGGCGCCGACGACTACGTCACCAAGCCGTACTCGGCCCGTGAGCTCATCGCGCGGGTGCGGGCGGTGCTGCGCCGCGGCGGCGAGCCGGGCTCCGAAGGCGACCTCGCCCCGCTCGTGCTGACCGCCGGGCCGGTGCGGATGGACGTCGAGCGGCACGTGGTGACCGTCGACGGCCAGGAGGTCTCCTTGCCGCTCAAGGAGTTCGACCTGCTCGAGTACCTGCTGCGCAACGTGGGCCGCGTGCTCACCCGCGGGCAGCTGATCGACCGGGTGTGGGGCGCGGACTACGTCGGCGACACCAAGACGCTCGACGTCCACGTGAAGCGGCTGCGGTCGAAGATCGAGCCGGACCCGGGCTCGCCCCGGCACCTGGTCACCGTGCGCGGTCTGGGCTACAAGTTCGAGACGTGAGCTGAAGGGGACTTTCCCGGCATAAGAGGCGGTGAAGGCCCCTTTCCTTGCGTCTAGCGCGAGGAAGGGGGCCGGCAAAGTCGCCAGAGGACACCTTCGAGGTGAAGTGCCCGATTCAGGCATTTTGCGAAGGGGTCGTGAGTGTTTTTTGGTCGTTCTAACGACCAAAAACACTCACGACCCTAATCGAAAACCGTGCGAATAGGTATCAAACGGACATTTGTCTGTGGGTTGGCGTCCTTTGTGGACATCATCCGACCAAGTCAAGCCTTCATGTACTCGGGACCGAGCGCTGCGAGATCACGACTGCCTCCGCCGATGGGTCGACCAGGCACGGAGGCCTTCACGCGCGGCCGTGCGATACAGATCACGGTTACGGTTTCGTGACCTGACGTGGGGGCGGGTACCGTAGACGCTCGTGCGCCTAGGGGTACTCGACGTCGGTTCCAACACCGTCCACCTGCTCGTGGTCGACGCCCACCGTGGCGCCCACCCGACCCCGATGCATTCCGAAAAGGCCGTCCTCCGCCTCGCCGAGCAGATCACCCGCAACGGCGACCTGAGCCGCGCGGGCGCGGACAGCCTCGTACGCGCTGTCGAGTCGGCGAAGGCGGCCGCGGCCAGGCTGGGCTGCGAAGAGGTCATGGCGTTCGCCACCTCTGCGGTCCGTGAAGCCAAGAACGCCCCGAAGGTGCTGGCGAAGGTCCAGGAGCAGACCGGCGTCGAACTGAAGGTGCTCTCCGGGATCGACGAGTCCCGGCTCACCTTCCTCGCCGTCCGCCGCTGGTTCGGCTGGTCGGCGGGCAAACTGCTCGTGCTCGACATCGGCGGCGGCTCGCTCGAGATCGCGATGGGCCGCGACGAGGAACCGGACCTGGCCGAATCGCTGCCCCTGGGCGCGGGCCGGACCACGCGGACGCGGTTCCAGCACGACCCGCCGTCCCGTTCGGAGCTCATCGCGACTTCGGTGTGGCTCGAAGAACAACTCGCCCCGCTCGCGAAGAAGGTCGCCAAATTGGGTGAACCCGATCGTGTCGTGGCGACCTCGAAGACGTTCCGGTCACTCGCCCGGCTGACCGGAGCGGCGCCGTCGGCCAGCGGGCCGCATGTGCGCCGTACCCTGACCGACACCGCGTTGCGCCAGCTCATCGCGTTCATCTCCCGGATGACCGCCCAGGACCTGGCCCAACTCGAGGGGGTCAGCGCGAGCAGGTCGCATCAGCTGGTGGCCGGCGCGCTCGTCGCACAAGCCACCATGCGGGCGCTTTCCCTGGAAGAACTGGAGATCTGTCCGTGGGCGCTGCGAGAAGGTGTCATCCTTCGACGGCTGGACCATTCGAACGGTGCGGACGAGACTGTGGGCGGCAGCGCCCGACTGGACTTAGTCGACGGAGAACGGGCACGGTGAAGAGGTGACGGAAATGCGGATGACGGTGGATAGCGCGCGCGACGCCGCCGATGCCCCGTCGCGTGCCGGTTCACAACGGCTGGAGCGCGCATTGGACAGCACGGTATGACGGACGAGACAGAGAGCGGCCAGCCACAGAAGACCGTGGCGGAGCTGCTGGCGCAGCACGGAGCCCAGCCCGAAGGCGGGCGCCGCAGGCGACGCCGCGCGGCCGACGACGAGGACGAGGCTCCCGAGCCCACTCGCGGACGGCGCGCGCCGTCGGTGAGCGACACCGCGCCGCAGGCGATCATCGACCGCGTGTCGGGTGACACCCCGCCGCCCGCCAACCGTCCCCCGCGCCGCGCGCGCCCGCAAGACTCCGGAGCGCGTCCGCTCCCGCAGCCGCAGCAGGATTCCGCGCCGCTGCCGGTGCCGCCGAACGTCGCGTCGACCCCGACCCGGCAGACGCCGCCGGTGCGCCCGCCGCAGGAGCAGAGCGGCTATCAGCAGCGTCCGCCGCAGCAATCCGGGCAATTCGTGCGGCCGACACCGCCGCCGCAGGAGCAGAGCGGTTACCAGCAGCGTCCGCCGCAGCAGTCGGGTCAGTTCGTGCGGCCGACACCGCCGCAGGAGCAGTCCGGCTACCAGCAGCGTCCGCCGGATTCCGAGGGGCTGCCCCCGCGCGGCCGTCCGCGTCCGCCCGGTCCGGAGGAGACCCGCGGCGCGGTGCCGCCGGTCCGCCGCCGTCCCGAACCGCCCGCCGGGCCCCCGTCGTCGGGGCTTTCGGCGAGACTCGACGGTGGCCTCGACGCCCCGGCCGAAGACGTCCAGGATCCGCCCGGCCCGATGGCCAGCGGCGCGTTCGCGACGCCGCCCGCCCAGCCGGCGCGGCGCCGTCGTCCGGCGGCCCGCCCGCCGCAGCCGAAGGCCGAGCCGAGCACCGAGCAGTTCGCCGCGGTCGGCGAAGAGGCCGTGCCCGAACCCGAGGCCCCCGTGGAACCGGCGGCGCCGCCCGCGGGGCTCGCCGGATGGCGCAAACGCAGGCAGAAGGTGCAGTCCGAGGACACCGAGATCGGCGGCATCCCGCCGGTGCCGCCCCCGGTCGCGCCCGTCGAGCCGGACCCCGAGCCCGAACCGGACCCGTTCGACGCAGGCCCGCCCACCATGGGTTCTTCCCACCCGCCCCACCCCGCGCCGATGCCGTTCGTGCCGCCGCATTCCCTCGACGACCGTGACCGTCAGGACAACCTCGACGAGTACGAGCGCGAGTTCGCCGACCCGGCGTATCCGGACGGCGGCCCGGACTTCGAGCGTGACGACTACGGCTACCGCGCCGACGAGTACGAGGACGACTACGACGACGACCAGGCCGAGGAGGTCGTCGACGAGCCCGCGGCGCCCGCCGAAAAGGTCTCGCCGGGGAAGCAGTGGCTGGCGCTGGCCGGTCAGCTCGCCCTCGGCGTCGTCGGTGGTGCCGCGGTGTGGCTGGGCTTCAACTGGCTGTGGGTGAACCTTCCCGCCGCCGCGCTGGTCGCCGCGTTGCTGGTGATCGTCGCGCTGGTGTGGATCGTCCGGAAGATCCGCAAGGCGGAGGATCTGCAGACCCTGGTGCTCGCGGTGCTGGTCGGACTGGTGGTGACGGTCTCACCGGCCGCACTCCTGCTGGTCGCCCGTTAGCGGCCTCGGGAAGAATGCCGGAATGGTTCAGCAGGTTCCGGTAGGCCTCTCGACGGCGTCCGTCTGGCCGTTGCGGGCGGGAGTGGCGTTCGAGCTGGCCGCCGACCTCGGCTACGACGGGGTCGAGGTGATGGTCTGGGCCGACCCGGTCAGCCAGGACGTCTCCGCGTTGCGCCGGTGGTCGCGGCGCACCGGGGTGCCGGTGCTGTCGATCCACTCGCCCTCGTTGCTGATCACCCAGCGCGTGTGGTCGCCGGATCCCGTGGTGCGCCTGCGGATGTCGGTGGAAGCCGCGCAGGAACTGGGCGCGCGCACGGTCGTGGTGCATCCGCCGTTCCGGTGGCAGCGCCGCTACGGCGACGCGTTCGGAGACCTCGTCGACGAGCTCGAAGAAGCCAGCGGTATCGAGATCGCGGTCGAGAACATGTTCAAGGTCCGCCCGCCCGGTGGCTCGCGGACGTCGCGGGTGTCGGCGTTCCGGCCGTCGATCGACCCTACGGACGTAGGGTTTCGCCACTACACGCTCGACCTGTCCCATACAGCGGCAGCCGGGATGGACGCCCTCGCGCTCGCCGATCGGATGGGTCCCGGGCTCGCGCACGTCCATCTGGCGGACGGCACGGGGCTCCCGAAGGACGAGCACCTGGTGCCCGGACGCGGTATCGAACCCTGCGCCGAACTGCTGGAAAAGCTCGTGAGCAGCGATTTCTCCGGACAGGTCGTGCTGGAGATCAACACCCGGCGGTCGCCGAGCGCGGCGCAGCGGTCGCGGGACCTCGCGGAGTCACTCTTGTTCGCGAGGCTGCACCTAGGTCAGTGACAAAGATCGTCTCCAGGTGCGGAGATTCATTCCTCCCTGCGCCCGAGGCGCTGGTACACGTAAAGTTCCGACCGTGAACCAGCTGCGCTTGTTGATCTCCCGCACCCCGATGGATCGGCTCGTGGCCTGGGTCAGTGCTCGGTGAGCGCGACCGACGAAACGAGCACCTCCTTCGACGAGGCATGCGCGACGAGATCACTGGGTGACGGCACGTTCACGGCGGTACTCCGTACCGAATGGTCGATCGGTGGACACCCCCACGGCGGCTTCCTGATGGCCCTGATGGCACGGGCCGCCCTGTCGTTCCTCCACGAACGCGGAGAGCCGCCGTCCGAGCCGCTCGCGATCAGCGCGGAGTTTCTGCATCCGCCCGCGGTGGGACCGGTGCTGCTGCGCATGGACGTCCGGAAGGTCGGCAGGCGCGCCTCGGTCGTCGGGGTCCTGCTGGAGCAGCGGGGCCGCAGCTGCGTCGAGGCCAGGGTGACCACCGGACGGCTGCCGATGCGGCGGCCGGAGTGGACCGACGTCCCGGCCATGGCCGCGGAGCCGCCGCCCGGCGCGGTGCCCGTGACCGGCGAGACCTCCGAAGGCCTCTTCAACCTCGCGAAGGGCTGCGAAGTCCGGCTCGACCCGGCGAGTGTCGGCTACCTGCACGGCCGGATCGGCGATCCGCCGAGGATGCGGCTGTGGGTCCGGCCGCGGCACGGTCTCGCGGACCCGTACTTCGCCCTGCTCGCGAGCGACGTGAACCCGCCGGTGGTCTACAACCTCGGCCGGGTCGGCTGGGCGCCCACCGTGCAGCTGACCGCGTTGCTGCGCACCCGGCCGGCGCCGGGCTGGCTGCGGGTGATCGTCCAGAGCCAATCGGTGCACGAAGCCTGGTTCGACTCGGACGCCCTCGTGGTCGACTCGCAGGGCAGGCTGGTCTGCCAGGCGCGGCAGCTGGCGCTTGCCCCGGCGCCTGGAGCCTGACGGCCGTTTGGCACGCTGAACGGCATGAGCGTGATCGCGGTTCTGGGTGCCGGGAAGATCGGGGAGGCCCTGCTCTCGGGCCTGCTGCAGGGCGGGCACAGCCCGGACGACCTCCTGTTCACCGAGCGGTATCCGGCGCGCGCGGCCGAGCTGACCGAGCGCTACGGCGTGCACGGGGTCGGCGTCGCCGACGCCGCCCGCAGGGCCGACGTGCTGGTCGTCGCGGTCAAACCGCAGGACATCGAGCCGGTGCTGGACGAACTCGCGCCGCTGCTCGGCGAGGAGTCGCTGGTGGTCTCGCTGTGCGCGGGCCTGCCGACCGCCCTGTACGAGCGCAGGCTGGCCGACGGCGTCCCGGTGGTGCGGGTCATGCCGAACACCCCGATGCTCGTCGGAGAGGCGATGAGCGCGGTCTCCGCGGGCGCGCACGCGACCGCCGAGCACATCGCGGTGGTGAAGGACCTGCTCTCACACGTCGGGCAGGTCGTCGAGGTGCCCGAGTCGCAGCAGGACGCCGTCACGGCGTTGTCCGGCTCCGGGCCCGCGTACTTCTTCTACCTGGTCGAGGCCATGATCGACGCCGGGATCCTGCTCGGCCTGCCGCGGGCGCTCGCCGGGCAGCTGATCATCCAGTCGGCGGTCGGGGCGGCGAAGATGCTCGCCGAGTCCGACGAGCACCCGGTGCTGTTGCGTGAAGCCGTCACCTCGCCCGCCGGGACCACCATCAATGCCATCCGCGAGCTGGAGAAGCACGGCGTCCGCGCGGCGCTGCTGGCCGCCATCGAGGCCGCGAAGGACCGCTCGACCGAGCTGGGCCGCGCCCACGAACCCCGCGTTTAGTCCTCTGGATGCGGTGGTTCGACGTCGAACCACCGCATCCAGAGGACGAAATGCGTAGTCGGACGGGCCCATCCCGGTGACTCGCGTCGCTTTAGCCACACGTGTCCCGCTACTCTCAGGAGAGCACGTGCGTGTCGATACCACAGGTGGGGAAGCCTCGTGGCGCGACACGTGTCGAAGGACACGGTGAATCATGCCGCCGAACAAGAAGGATGATCTGCCCTCAGTCGGCCAGGTCCAGTTCCTGACGGTCGCCGAGGTGGCCACGCTGATGCGGGTCTCCAAGATGACCGTCTACCGCCTCGTTCACTCGGGCGAGCTGCCCGCGGTGCGCGTCGGGAAGTCGTTCAGAGTGCCCGAAAAGGCCGTACACGAGTATCTGCAGGGCGCGTACTTCGACGTGGGCTGAGGCTCGGTCCACGGAGCACAACGTGCCCGCCCGAGGGCGTCTTCCGGGGCGCGAGTACCCTGGAAGACCGCTCGTGCCTGTGCGCTCCACCCGTTGGACGCTGCGCCGGGCAGCGTGACCGACGACGAAGGAAGGAGCGCTCACGATGGGCTCTGTGATCAAGAAGCGCCGTAAGCGCATGTCGAAGAAGAAGCACCGCAAGTTGCTGCGCCGGACGCGCGTTCAGCGTAGGAAGGCCGGCAAGTAAGACACAGCCGGTGAGTGGCCCGTCCAGTTTCTGGACGGGCCATTCCCATTTCGTGGGCGGTTTCCGCCCATTCGAGTGAGACGTGGATCCCCTCTGCGAGCAGCGGGTTAATAGCATGTAAGCGCTGACTCGACTACCCCTAATGAGCGGTAACATCTCAAGGGCAGCCGCGCGATGCTTCCCATGAGTGCAGGTTCGCGCACACACGGTCGATGGACCAGCGCTCAAGGTCATCAGGACCCCGTGATCGAAAGTCCGAGAACCGCCCAAAAGCCGCAGGGAGTCCTATGCCGTCGAACATCGTGCTCGTGACCGGGGTCGGGGGAGACCTTGGCGGGAAACTGCTCGCCAGACTCGGCAACAATCCGGGGTTCGAGCGGGTGATCGGCGTGGACACCACGCCCCCGCAGAAGTCGGTACTGCAGCGCATGGGGCACGCCGAGTACGTCCGCGCCGACATCCGCAATCCGCTGATCGCCAAGGTGATCAGCACGGCCAAGGTCGACACCGTGGTGCACGCCTCGTGCACCGCGCATCCGGCGGGCCCGGCTCGCCGGACGGCGATCAAAGAGGTCAACGTCATCGGCACGATGCGGCTGCTGGCGGCCTGCCAGCGCTCGCCGCTCGTGCGCAAGCTCGTGGTGAAGTCGACGGCCGCCGTCTACGGCGCCGGCGCGCGTTCGCAGGCCGTCTTCACCGAGGATTCGGAGCTCATCCCCACCTCGGCCAGCGGCTACGCGAAGGACGCCGTCGAGATGGAGGGGTACGTCCGCGGGCTCATGCGCCGCCGTCCCGACATCACGACGACACTGCTCCGGTTCGCCAACATCATCAGCCCGGAGATCGACACGGTGCTCTCGCGCTACTTCGCGCTGCCTGTCGTCCCGACCGTCTTCGGCTACGACGCGCGCATCCAGTTGCTCCACGCCTCGGACGCGCTGACCGTCTTCGAACAGGCGACGCTGAACGACAAACCCGGCGTGTTCAACGTCGGCTCGGAGGGGGTGCTCACCCTCTCCCAGGCGATCCGGCGAGCCGGGCGGGTCGAGCTGCCGATGCCCAGCGGCGTCGTGCCGTCGGTCGGCAAGGTGCTGCGCGGAGCGCGGGTGGTCGACTTCTCCGCCGACCAGGTCCGGCTGCTGAACTTCGGCCGCGTCGTGGACATCACGAAGCTCAAGAAGGACTTCGGCTACACCCCGCGGTGGACGACGCGGGAAGCGTTCGACGACTACATCACCGGCCGCGGGCTCCGGCCCGTGGTGGACGGCGGCAAGCTCGCCGGATTCGCGGGCAAGGTGCTGGTGGCCGCGGCGACCGGACAGGCGGCCCACCGATGAGCAGGCCACACGAGAACTCTCACGAAGGCGAGGCGGAAAACGTGAGCGGCGCTGAAGCGCAGGTCATCCCGTTGCACGGCCCCGGCCGAGAGAAGCCGGACCCGGCCGCTCAGGCGGAACGGGATCTTCGCGAGTCGGAAGAAGCTCAAGAACATCTGGACTCGGAACGCCGGGCCGACGCGCCCGTCGTCGAGTTCCCCGGGGCGGCGCGGGTCTCGCCCGCCCGGACGAGGCCCGCCGACGCGGACCTCCTCCCGGACTCGCTCAGGACGGCGTTGGCGTTCGTGCGTGACCGGCTGACCGGTGACTACACCGTCGACGAGTTCGGCTTCGACGCCGAGCTCACCGAGACGCTGCTGTTGCCGCCGCTGCGCGCGCTGTACGAGAAGTGGTTCCGCGTCGACACCTTGGGCGTCGAGAACCTGCCCGCCGACGGCGGCGCGCTGCTGGTGTCGAACCACTCCGGCACGGTGCCGCTCGACGCGTTGATGACCGCCGTGGCCGTGCACGACCACGTCCCCGGCGGCAGGCATCTGCGCGGCCTCGGCGCGGATCTGGTGTTCCAGCTGCCGCTGATCGGCTCCTTCGCCCGTAAGTCCGGGCAGACGCTCGCCTGCAACGCCGACGCGGAACGCCTGCTGCGCAAGGGAGAACTCGTCGGCGTCTGGCCGGAAGGGTTCAAGGGGATCGGGAAGCCGTTCTCGTCGCGGTACAAGCTGCAGCGGTTCGGCCGTGGCGGTTTCGTCTCCGCCGCGCTGCGGACCGGGGCGCCGATCATCCCCGTGTCCGTCATCGGCGCGGAGGAGATCTACCCGAAGATCGGGGACATCAAGCTGCTCGCGCGGGTGCTCGGCCTGCCGTACTTCCCGGTGACGCCGCTCTTCCCGCTGCTCGGCCCGCTCGGCGCGATCCCGCTGCCGACGAAGTGGAGCATCGAGTTCGGCGAGCCCATCCGCACGGACACCTACGACGCGGACGCCGTGGACGACCCGATGCTGGTGTTCACGCTGACCGACCAGGTGCGGGAGTCGATCCAGCAGTCGCTGTACAAACGCCTCTCGCAGCGGAAGAGCGTCTTCAAGGGCTAGCCCACCCACACGCGTTTAGTCCTCTGGATGCGGTAGTTGCACGCGCAAGGACCGCATTCAGAGGACTAAATGCGGTCAGCGCTTGCGGTAGGCCATGCCCGCGGCGACGGCACCGGCCACGGCACCGACGCCCAGCACCGAGGGCACGCCGATCTTCGCGGCCTTCCGCCCGGTCCGGAAGTCGCGGATCTCCCAGCCACGTGCCCGCGCGACGTCGCGAAGTCCGCCGTCGGGGTTCACCGCGACCGCGGTCCCGACGACCGACAGCATCGGGACGTCGTTCTGCGAGTCCGAATACGCCGTGCAGCGCTTGAGGTTCAGCCCTTCGCGTGAAGCCAGCGCGCGCACCGCGTGGGCTTTCGCGCGGCCGTGCAGCAGGTCGCCGACGAGACGGCCGGTGTAGACGCCGTCCTTGGTCTCCGCGACGGTGCCCAGCGCGCCGGTGAGGCCGAGGCGCCGCGAGATGATGGCCGCGAGTTCGATCGGGGTCGCGGTGACCAGCCAGACCCGTTGTCCGGCGTCGAGGTGCATCTGCGCGAGCGCCCTCGTGCCGGACCAGATCTTGTCCGCCATCAGCTCGTCGTAGATCTCTTCGCTGATGTCGGTCAGTTCCTGCACGGTGCGACCGGCCACAAAGGACAGTGCGCGCTCGCGGTGGGTTTTGATGTCCTCCTTGTTCTCCCGGCCGCCGAGCCGGAATTTCACCTGCTGCCAGACGAATCCGGCCAGATCGGCGGACGTGAAGAACTTGCGCGCCGCGAGCCCGCGGGCGAAGTAGAAGATCGACGCGCCCATCATCATGGTGTTGTCGACGTCGAAGAACGCGGCCGCCGTCAGGTCCGGCGGAGCGGGCGGCGCGGGCGGTTCGAGGGCTTCGGCGGACGCGGTCGCCATGGCGGCCTCGGCCGACGCCTCGCCCGCGAGCTCGGCCAGCCGTTCGAGCTCTTGACTCTTATCCCTGCCCCGCCAAACTGACACGCACACCGCCTCCGGAATCCCAGGTGCCTGTGCACAGCGTAGCGAGCGGCCGACCACGCTGTCCCGGGTGTGGCGCCTGCCTCACGTGACACCGAGTCAGCCGATGATTATCGGCGGTAACCCCGGAATGAGCGGCGGAATCGAAACCAGCGGCGGCGGTGGCGTGGTGGTCGTCGGCGGCAACGTCCTCGTCGTCGGGCCGGGCGTGGCCACGACGGGCGGTGGCGTGCCTCCCGACGGCGGGGCGAGCGGTCCGGTCGGGGCCGCGGTGTCCACACCGGACGAAGGCGGCACCGAGGTCGGTGTCGGCGTCACGGACGGAGCGGACGACGGCGGGGAAGACGTCACCGGCGGAAGGACCGCGTCGGGGGAGTCGGGATTGCGGACGCAGTCACCGGCGGCCGGGACCGCGCCCAGCTCGTCGGAAGAGCCCGTGGTGATCGTGTAGCAGACCAGGCGCGAGCCGAGATCCGTCGTGCGTTCCTGGACCTTGTCGAGCAGGGCGCGGGCCGCGGAGAACTTGTCGCGCGCCTCGGTGGGGGCGAGGTCGATCTGGAGGCCGAGCCGGTCGGATTGCTGCCGTGCCCACGAGCGGAGCTCGGCCAGCCGGGACTGGCCGCCCTGGTCGGTGACGAGCGCCGTCAGCTGCGAGACGCCGGCGCGGAGATCGGTCTCGAAATCGGCGAGTCCGGTGAAATACGCGGCGGTGGGCGCGCCCTGGCGGGTCAGCTCGTCCAGTTCGCCGACGCGGTTGGCGGCGAACTCCAGATGCTTCTTCGCCTTGTCCTGCTCGTCGAAGGTGAGCCCGAGCGAGGCCGATTCACCCGCTCGTTTGATGCCGTAGAGCGGATCGCCCGGCAACGCGTCCTTGGACAGCAACAGGGTGATCCCGCCGAGCGCCAGCACGAGCGCGACGGCGGCCGCGGCGAGATTGGCGACGGCGTGACCACGTCGCTTCGGCGCGGCTTCGGCTTCGGCTTCGGCGAGACGTCCGGCGATCTCGTCGCGGATCCGCTGCCGGGTCTCCGCGTCGGGGGCGCCGCCGGCGCCGAGTTCGCGCAAGCCGCCGACGAGCGCGAGTTCGTGCGCGAACTCGTCGTCGTCCGGGGATTCGGTGCCGTCGACAAGGTCGGCGAAGCGGTCACCGTCCGCCCGCTCCCGCGCGAACCATCCCGGCACGCCCACGGCGAAGTCTCCATCTGCTCAGCCCGGTCCTGACACCGGTCTGGCTGAGAAAACGAGCGGGGACGCCCAAGGGTTACGGCAAGGCCCGGTGAGGGACAAATATGGAACCTTAACGCAGTCCTGTGGGCAGAAGTTGTGCCAAACGGCGTACCGCGCGGTGCTGAAGGGCCTTGATGGCGCCCTCGTTGCGCTTCATGATCGCGGCGGTCTCGGCGACCGAAAGCCCCTGCATGAACCGCAGCACGATGCACTCGCGCTGATCCTCGCCGAGTTCGGCGACGCACCGCAGCAGTTCGGCGCGGGTGGCACGGCTGATGGCCTGCTGTTCCGGGCCCGCGACGGCCTGCACGCCGACGTTCCCGATCGGCGCCCCGTTGGGCTCGGCGACCTCGTCGGTGACGACTTCGAGGCGGAACCGGCTCGACTTCACGTGGTCGAGGATGATGTTGCGCGCGATGGTGACGAACCAGGCGCCGACGTCACGCCCTTGGTAGCTCACCGAGGTGATGCGGCGCAGTGCGCGGAGGAACGTCTCGCTGGTGACGTCTTCGGCCAGGTCCCGGTCGCCGAGGCGGAACAGGACGTACCTGTAGACGACGTCTACATAGCGGTCGTAGAGCCGTCCGAACGCGGAGGTGTCGCCGTCCTGCGCGGCGCTGACCAGCTCCCAGGCTTCGGCCTTCGCGGCTTCGGCGGCATCTGTGCCTTCTTCGACCTTGGGCCTGGCCGAAGGCGCCGCCGGGAAACCGCTCCGGCGGAGGATGTGGCCCGCCAGCATCGAGACGGGATTGGGTGCGGGAAGAGTCACGGTCCACCTCCCGTTCCGGACAGGGAGCACCGGCCCGCATGTCCCACCGCCGCGTGGGCCTGCAAGATCTGCACGTCCGGACTCCCTTTCTCACCATCGAGTGATCAACACCACTCGACGACGCACGGCAGCATACGTGTAGTTACCGCGAAGTAGGTAGCGGTGCCGGGGTTACGGAACTGCGACGAAAGCGAGTGACCCCCATGACGGTGGCCGGGATGACAAACTGGCAACGCCGTTCACTCCAGGGAAGAGGTTCGCAGTTGAGCGCGGAGCAGGTTGCCGATGCAAGTGTGCCCACTTTGCTCTCCGAGGCCGCCCGTCAGTGGCCGGGCAAGGCGGCCGTCCAGGAGACCGGCGGAGGCGTCGCGCTGACCTGGGCGGAACTCGACAACGCCGCCCACACGCTGGCCCGCGCCCTGCTCGACGCGGGAATCGAGCGCGGCGACCGGGTGGCGTTGCGGCTGCCGACGTCGGCCGCGTTCGCCGTCTCGCTGTTCGGGGCGCTCCGGGCGGGCGCGGTGGTCGTCCCGATCTCGCCGCAGGGGCCTGCCGCGGAGCTGAACGGGCTGCTGGAGCACAGCGGCGCACGGCTCGTCCTCGAACGCGAACCCACCGAGGAACTCCCCGACGGGGTGACAAGCCTCTCACCGGCTGTTACCTCGGATGGAGCAGCCGAACCGGTCGACGCGTCCGGCGCCGGTGAGAACATAGCGGTCATCTCGTACACCTCCGGCACGACCGGCCCGCCGCGCGGCGTGATGCTGTCGCACCGGGCGCTGCTGGCGAACCTCGACCAGCTGAGCCGGATCACCCCGGCGCCGCTCGTCCACGGCGACCGCGTGCTCATCACCATCCCGCTGTTCCACGTCTACGGCCTCGGCCCCGGCCTGCTGCAGACCACGGCGGTCGGCGCGACGGCGATCCTGTCCGAGCGTTTCCTCGCCGAGCGCACCCTGGCCGACTGCACCGAGTACCGGGTGACGTCGATCGCCGGCGTGCCCGCGATGTACGCCGAATTCGCCGCGATGGACCCCGAGGAACTCGGGCGGGGCCTGTCCACCGTCCGGCGGATGACCTCGGGTGCGGCGCCGCTGCACCCCAAGATCCTCACCGCCCTCCGCGGCGCCACCGGACTCGACGTCTACGAGGGCTACGGCCTCACCGAATGCGCACCCGTGGTCACCACGACCCTGGTCACCGGCTACCCGAAGCCCGGTTCGGTGGGGCGGCCGCTGCCCGGCGTCGAGCTCCGGCTCGTCGACAGCGACGGCGATGCCGATCCCGTCCCGCTGGACCCGGACGACCTCGGCGACGCCTTCGACGAGGACGGCGGCACCGGCCTGGTGTCGATCCGCGGCGCGAACCTGTTTTCCGGCTACTGGCCCGACGGCTCGCACGGACCCGACGAGGACGGCTGGTTCCGCACCGGCGACGTCGGCTACCTCGACACCGACGGCGACCTGCACCTGGTGGACCGGGCCAACGACCTGATCATCGTCAACGGTTTCAACGTCTTCCCGCACGAGGTCGAGAACGTGATCTCGATGCTGGACGAAGTCGTCGAGGCGGGCGTCGTCGGCGTCGTCGACGAGCGGACCGGTGAGGCGGTGAAGGCCGTCGTCGTGCCCGCGCCGGGCGCTTCGCTGTCGGAACAGCAGGTCGTCGAGCACTGCGCCGAGCATCTGGCCGGGTACAAGGTGCCGCACACCGTCGAATTCGCGGAGTCGCTGCCGCATTCGGCCACCGGGAAGCTGCGCAGGATGCGCCTCAGGTAAGGATGGAGCCATGGCGCACCACGTGACCGTCATGACCCGCACGGGCTGCCACCTGTGCGAGGTCGCGGAACAGGACATCGAGCGGATCTGCGGCGAGCTGGGCGTCGCCTGGTCGGCCCAGGACGTCGACAGCGATCCCGAATGGCGGGCCGAATACGGCGACCGCGTGCCGGTGATCCTCGTCGACGACGCCGAGCACGGTTACTGGCGTGTCGAAGAGGACAGGCTTCGGAAAGCCTTGGCGTAACACACTCGTAAGGGGCGATCGGCCACCCCGAAGGCCGATTCGCTCCGAAGATGGAGTCGTGGACGACGAACGCAGGCTCACCTTCCCGCAAGCCGCGCTGACCGGGCTCCTGTCCCTGGTGGCGGCCCTCGGCGTGGGACATCTCGTCGCGGGGTTCGTCGGGTACACGGCCTCGCCGTTCGTCGCCGTCGCGAACTTCGTCATCGACCACAGCCCGCACGCGGTCGTCGCCTGGGCCGAGCGGACGCTGGAGACCTGGGACAAACCCGTCCTCAAGATCGGCCTTGCCGTCGTGCTGGTGCTGTTCGCGTTGCTCGCCGGGCAGCTCTCGCGCCGTACGCCGTTGCCGGGACAGGTGATCGTCGGCGTCCTCGGCGCGGCAGGCGTCGCCGCGGTCTTCGTGCGCACCGACCTCGGGCAGATCGCGCTGCTGGCGCCGGTGATCGCCACCGTCGTCGCGCTGATCGTGTTCACGCGGCTGCATTCGTTCTTCCGCCCGAAGGTGTTCTTCGACGACCGTGAAGGCGAAGGACCGGACCGGCGCAGGGTGCTGATCACCGGCGCGTCCGTCGCGGCGGGTGCCGGCGTCGCCGCGCTGACCGGCCAGATCGTCGGGACCAGGAAGAACGCGGAGGAGTCGCGAGCCGCCGTCGGCAGGCTCGTCGCGGCGAGGACCGCGCCGCCGATCCCACCCGACGCGGATTTCGCGAAGCTCGGCACCCCGCCGTACATCACTCCTTCGAAGGATTTCTATCGGATCGACACGGCGCTGGTGGTCCCGCAGGTCCGCACCGAGGACTGGAGCCTGCAGATCCGCGGGATGGTCGAGCGCGAAGTCACCTATCGGTATGAAGATCTCCGCTCGCGGCCGTTGATCGAACGAGACGTCACCCTGTGCTGTGTCTCCAACGAGGTCGGCGGCCCGTACATCTCCAACGCGCGCTGGATCGGCATCGACCTGCGGGACCTGCTGAACGAGGCGGGTGTGAAACCCGGCGCCGAGCAGATGTTCGCGACCAGCGTCGACGGCTGGACCTGCGGAACCCCGGTCGAAGCCGCCCTGGATCCGCGACGCGGCGCGATGCTCGCCCTCGGCATGGACGGCGAACCGCTCCCGATCGAGCACGGTTTCCCGGCGCGGATCGTGATCCCCGGGCTCTACGGCTACGTGTCCGCCACGAAATGGGTGACCGAGCTGGAGATCACCACCTGGGCGGAGCGCAAGGCGTACTGGCTCGACCGCGGCTGGGCCAAGGAAGCGCCGGTGAAGACGCAGTCGCGGATCGACGCGCCGGGTTCGGCGGTGAACGCGGGCAAGGTCGTGGTGTCCGGGACCGCGTGGGCGCAGCACACCGGCGTCGCGAAGGTCGAGGTCCGCGTCGACCAGGGGCCGTGGAAGGAGGCCGTCCTGTCGGCGGAGACGTCGAAGGACACCTGGCGGATGTGGTGGACCGAGGTCGACGTCGCCGCTGGTCAGCACGAGATCGCCGTGCGGGCCACGGACCAGTCCGGCTACACGCAGACGCAGGAGCGCGCGGGAACGGTCCCGGACGGCGCCACGGGCTGGCACACGGTGACGGTCAACGCGCGCTGACGCCTCGGTCACCGTGGTCGTGAGTGGTAAATGTCGTTAGAACGACACTTACCGCTCACGACCCACGCGCCCGGGCACTGTGGGGTGCGTCATCCCCTCTACCTGTGACTTTGTGCCTGCGTTCACAAGTGGCTACCGTAGATACGTCGCCTCCGAAAGCGCCCGGCATCGAACCGGACTCAGCGCGGCGGGTCAAGAGCCGTTTTCCAGGTTCGGGCGATTCATGTCGTCAGCAGGGACCAGAGGGAGCGGACAAGCGTGGTGTCGCAACGAGGCCGGCGCACCCGGGTGACACCGGACGCCGACAACGCGCCCACCGCGGAGATGCCGGCCGTCGAGGCCACCGCCGAACCCGAAGCGGTCCGCGCGAAGTCGATCCCCGAAGCCGCCGTCGCCCGCCTCGCCGTCTACCTCCGTGTCCTCTCCGGGCTGGCCGAGCAGGGCGCGACGACGATCTCCAGCGAAGAGCTCTCGCAGGCCGCGGGCGTCAACTCCGCGAAACTGCGCAAGGACCTGTCCTACCTCGGCTCGTACGGCACCCGCGGCGTCGGCTACGACGTCCAGGTGCTGGTCAGCCAGATCGAGCGCATCCTCGGCCTGACCCGCAAGCACAAGGTCGCCGTGGTCGGGATCGGTAACCTCGGGCACGCGCTGGCCAACTACGGCGGGTTCCCCGGCCGCGGTTTCCCGGTCGAGGCGCTGTTCGACCTCGACCCGGATCTGGTCGGCGTCCCGGTCGGCGGTCTCCCGGTCTCCCATCTCGACGAGATCCCCAAAGTCTGCGCCGAACGGCAGATCTCCATCGGCGTCATCGCCACCCCGCCCACCGCCGCGCAGTCGGTCTGCGACCGGCTCGTCGCAGGTGGGGTGCAGTGCATCCTCAATTTCGCCCCGGTGGTGCTGCAGGTTCCGGCACATATCGAGGTTCGCAAGGTCGATCTCGCGGTCGAGCTGCAGATCCTGTCGTTCCACGTCGCTCGTCGCGCCGATCTGGCCGCTAACGGCAACGGCGGAGGAGACGCTGGCTCCGGGGGCGCCGAGAATGGCAGCGTGAACGGCCACGGCAACGGAATGGTGGTGCGCTGAAATGAGCGTGTTGGCGGTCGGGCTCTCGCACCGCAGCGCCGAGCTGAACACCCTGGAGCGCGTCGCGGTCCCCGCGACCGACGTGACCAAGGTGCTCCACGAGCTGCAGCAGGCCGAGCACGTCAGCGAGGCGATCCTCGTCTCGACCTGCAACCGCATCGAGGTCTACGCCGTCGTCGAGACCTTCCACGGTGGCCTCAACGACGTTTCCGACGTGCTCGCCCGCCAGGCCGGGATGCAGCCCGCGGACCTCTACGACTCGCTGTACGTGCACTACGCCGGCGCCGCGATCGAGCACCTGTTCTCGGTCACGTCGGGGCTGGACTCGATGGTCGTCGGCGAGACGCAGATCCTCGGCCAGATCCGCTCCTCCTACGCCACCGCGCGCGAGGCGGGCACGGTCGGCCGCACGCTGCACGAGCTGATCCAGACGACGCTGCGCGTCGGCAAACGCGTCCACACCGAGACCGGGCTCGACCAGCTCGGCGCGTCGGTGGTCTCCGAGGCGCTCGCCGCGGCCGGCGACATCGCGGGCAAGCACGCGCTGATCATCGGTGCCGGTTCGATGGGCGCGCTGACCGCGTCCCAGCTGCGCAAGTCCGGCATCGGCGAGATCACCATCGCCAACCGCACCGAGGCCAGGGCCGCCCGCCTCGCCGCCGCGAGCGTCGAGCAGGGAGTGCCCGCGAAGGCCGTCCAGATGAGCGGGATCGCGGACGCGGTCGCCGAGGCGGACGTCGTCGTCTGCTGCACCGGCGCGCAGGCCGCGGTCTTCACCGCCGCACACGTCCCGGCCCGTGCCGGGCGCCCGCTGGTCGTCTGCGACCTCGGCCTCCCGCGTGACGTCGACCACGACGTCGCCGCGCTGGCCGACGTCACCGTGGTCGACCTCGAAACCATCCAGCGCCGCATGCGGGAAGCGGGCACCCCGACCACCGAACGGCAGACCGCGAAGGCCACCGGCATCGTGCTCGACGAGGTGCGCGAGTACCTCGCCGGTCAGCGCAGCGCCGAGGTCACCCCGACGGTGACGGCGCTGCGGCGCCGGGCGGCCGAGGTGGTCGACGCCGAACTGCTGCGGCTGGACAACCGCCTGCCGGACCTCGACGCCGGGGTCCGCGAGGAGGTCGGCCGCACGGTCCGCCGCGTGGTCGACAAGCTGCTGCACGCGCCGACGGTGCGGGTCAAGCAGCTGGCCGCCGAGACGGCCGACACCGACTACGCCAACGCGCTGCGCGAGCTGTTCTGCCTCGACCCGCAGGCGCCCGCAGCCGTGGCGAGTCCCACCGCTACGCCGAAAGACGAGTGATCATCCAGTGAGCAGAGTCATCCGCATCGGGACGCGCGGCAGCAAACTCGCCCTCGCGCAGACCGGCACCATCGCCGACGCCCTGCGGGCCACCGGGGCCGAGGTCGAGCTCGTCACCGTGACGACCCCCGGCGACAAGTCGTCCGCGCCGATTCCCACGATCGGGGTCGGCGTCTTCACTTCCGCGCTGCGCGAAGCCTTGCTGCGCGAGGAAGTCGACGTCATCGTGCACTCGTACAAAGACCTCCCGACGAAGCCGGAGCCGGGCATCACGCTCGCCGCCGTGCCGCGCCGCGAGGACCCGCGTGACGCGCTGATCGCCCGTGACGGGCTGACGCTGGGCGAGCTTCCGCCCGGCTCGACCGTCGGCACCGGCTCGCCGCGGCGGACCGCGCAGCTGCGCGCGCTCGGTCTCGGTTTGGAAATCGTGCCGATCCGAGGCAATATCGACACCCGCATGCGCAAGGTGAGCGACGGAGAGCTCGACGCCGTCATCCTGGCGCGTGCCGGACTGGCCAGGATCGGCCGGGCGGAGGAGATCACCGAGACCCTCGACCCGATCCAGATGCTGCCCGCACCCGCACAGGGCGCGCTGGCGGTGGAGTGCCGGACCGGCGACGTGGACATCGAGCACCTGCTCGGGTCCACAGTGGACGATGAAGGCACCCGTGCCGTGGCGACCGCCGAGCGCGCGTTGCTCGCGGCGCTGGAAGCCGGGTGCAGCGCACCGGTCGGAGCGCTGGCGGAGATCGTCGAGGACCTGGACGCCGAAGGGCGGGTCGTCGAGCGGATCTCGTTGCGGGGCACCGCCGCCGTCGAAGGGGACGGGGACGCGGTCGACATGGTGCGCGCTTCCGCGCTCGCCGACAAGCACGAAGCCGATCAGCTCGGCCGGACACTGGCCGCCGAGCTGCTCGACCTGGGGGCCGGTGCGCTGTCCGGCCCCGCCCAGTGAGTCAGAACGTTGAAGGTAGGGCCGCGCTCGACTGCGGCCGCTCAAGAGGAGAACGCACAGATGACCCCCGCGCGTAAGACCACCGGGCGTGTCGCCTTCGTGGGCTCGGGCCCCGGTGACGCCGGTCTGCTGACCGTCCGCGCTCAGGAGCTGCTCGCCAAGGCCGAGGTCGTGGTGACCGACCCGGACGTCCCTTCGGGCGTCTTGGCCTTCGCCGCCGAGGGCGCCGAAGTGCGCCCCGCCGTCGGCGAGGCCACCGAGGTCGCCAAGGACCTGGTGAACGAGGCCAAGGCCGGACGACTGGTGCTCCGGCTCATCGCCGGTGACCCGCTGACCCAGCCCGCCGTCGTCGCCGAGGTGCAGGCCGTTTCCCGGACCAGCGCCGTGTTCGACATCATCCCGGGCGTCTCGCCCGGCGCGGCCGTCCCGGCGTACGCCGGTGTCGCGCTCGGTGGCACGCACACCGAGGTCGACGTCCGCGGCGACGTCGAGTGGGCCGCGCTGGCCGCCACCCCCGGCCCGATCGTGCTGCACGCGACGTCGGCGCACCTGGCCGAGGCCGCGTCCGCGCTGACCGAGCACGGACTGGCGCCGACCACCCCGGTCGCGGTCACGTCGAACGGCACCATCAACACCCAGCGCACCCTGGACACCACGCTGGCCACGGTCGCGAACGAGGCGGGCGAGCTCGTCGGCCCGCTCATCGTGACCATCGGCCAGGCCGTCGGCCAGCGTTCGAAGCTGTCGTGGTGGGAGTCGCGCGCGCTGTACGGCTGGAAGGTCCTGGTGCCGCGCACCAAGGAGCAGGCCGGTGAGATGGCGGAGCGGCTTCGCGGCCACGGCGCCACCTCGCACGAGGTCCCGACCATCTCGGTCGAGCCGCCGCGCAGCCCCGCCCAGATGGAGCGTTCGGTCAAGGGGCTCGTCGACGGCCGGTACCAGTGGATCGTCTTCACCTCGACCAACGCCGTCCGCGCGGTGTGGGAGAAGTTCGAGGAGTTCGGCCTCGACGCCCGCGCCTTCTCCGGCGTGAAGATCGCCTGCGTCGGCGAATCGACCGCCGCGAAGGTGCGCTCGTTCGGCATCATCCCCGAGCTGATCCCGGAGGGCGAGCAGTCCTCGGAGGGTCTCCTCGCCGAGTTCCCGCCGTACGACGACGTCCTCGACCCGGTCGACCGCGTGCTGCTGCCGCGGGCCGACATCGCCACCGAGACCCTTTCGGCCGGTCTGCGCGAACGCGGCTGGGAGATCGACGACGTGACCGCGTACCGCACCGTGCGGGCCGCGCCGCCGCCCGCCGAGACCCGCGAGATGATCAAGACCGGCGGTTTCGACGCGGTCTGCTTCACCTCGTCCTCGACCGTGCGGAACCTCGTCGGCATCGCCGGCAAGCCGCACACCCGCACGCTGGTCGCGTGCATCGGCCCGAAGACCGCGGAGACCGCCGTGGAGTTCGGGCTGCGGGTCGACGTCCAGCCCGAGAAGGCCGACGTCCCGCACCTGGTCGACGCGCTCGCCGAGCACGCCGCCCGGCTCCGTGCCGAAGGAGCGCTTCCGCCGCCTCGCAAGGCGAAGCGGGCTCGCCGCTCCTGACGATCGGTTAGTACGTGAAGGCCCCCTTCATTGCGCTAGACGCGGTGAAGGGGGCCTTCACGTACTTGGGCCGTCGCGTGCGGCCTCAGCTGAAGAACTTCACGACCTCCGTGTACGCCAGGTAAGCGAACATCGCCAGGCAGATCCCCAAAAGCCCGTTCGACAGCCACCGCGAACGCCCTTCCCGCGGCACCCGCGAAGTGTTCAGCAGCATCAGCAACGTCGCCGCCAGGAACGGCATGAACAACGCGCCCAGCACGCCGTAGATCACGGTGAGCTGGAACGGCTGGTCCAGGAACAGCAACGCCATCGGCGGGAAGGTCAGCCACAGCACGTATCCGCGGTACGCGACACTGCGTTCACCGGCCTTCTTCTCATACGCCTCAACGCTTTCCGTGGTGTTCGCGGGCAGCCGAAGGATGCGCCACCAGTCGGCGAACAGCAGGCTCACGCCGTGCCAGACACCGATCACCGACGTGAACGAAACGGCGAAGAAGCCGATGAGGAACGGGATCCGCGCCCACTGCCCGTAATCCGCGGCGAGGGTGTCGCCGAGGAACAGCAGGCCCTTGTCGCCCGAGATGATCTTCTGGCCCAGCAACAGTTCCGCGCCGACGATCAGCATCGCGATCACGAAGATGCCGGTCATCACGTACCCGACGGCGTTGTCGGTGCGCATCATCGGCAGCCACTTCGACGAACGCCAGCCCTTCGCGAGAGTCCAATAGCCGTAGGCCGCCATGGTGATCGTGCCGCCGACGCCGCCGACCAGGCCGAGGACGTAGACGAGCGAGCCGTCGGGCAGGGTCGGGACGGCGCCCTTGAACAGTTCGGCGAAATCCGGCACGACGAGGATCGCGGTGCCGACCACGGTCACGAACATGACGCCGGTGAGCACCGTCATCAGCTTCTCGATGATCGCGTAGCGCCCGAACCACACCAGCGCGAAGCCGAGCAGGCCGCAGATCATCGCCCAGTACCGCACCGAAATCGCGGGGAAGAGCGCGTTCAGCGGCAGCCCCGACGCGGACATGGCCGTCGCGCCGTAGACGAAGCCCCAGATCACCGCGTAGATCCCGAAATAGATCAGCGCCCAGATCCCGAGCGTCCGCCAGCCGGAAAGGATCGTCCGGCCCGAGGTCAGATGCCAGCGGCCCACGGCTTCTGCCAGCGCGAGTTTGAAGATCGTGCCGACGAGCACCGCCCACAGCAGCGTGTACCCGAAGCGCGATCCGGCCACCATCGTCGCGACGAGGTCGCCCGCGCCGACCCCGGTCGCCGCGGCCATGATCCCCGGCCCGACCTGGCGCAGCCGTGCGCGCCAGCCGACGGGCGGTTCTTCCAGTTGGTCGGTCACCGTTGAACTCGACATGCCGTGGAAGGTAACCCAAGTCACACGGCGGAGGAATCGGACAAAGGTGACTCTTTACCGTTCCTTAGGAAAGGTTCGGCCGTTCACCGCCTCTCAAGCGGGCGGGAGTACCGTCGTGAGGGTGTTTCCCGAACATCGTCCCCGCAGGCTCCGTACCACTCCGGCGATGCGCAGGCTGGTCGGTGAGACGACGCTGCGCCCACGTCAGCTGATCCTCCCGATGTTCGTGGCCGAGGGCGCCGACGCGCCCCGCCCGATCTCCAGCATGCCCGGGGTCGTCCAGCACACCCGCGACACGCTGCGCAAGGCCGCCGTCGAGGCGGTCAACGCCGGTGTCGGCGGCCTGATGCTGTTCGGCATCCCGAAGACCCGGGACGCGGAGGGCTCCGGCGCGATCGACCCGAACGGCATCCTCAACGTCGCCCTGCGCGACCTGAGGTCCGAGCTCGGTGACGCGACGGTCCTGATGGCGGACACGTGCCTCGACGAGTTCACCGACCACGGCCACTGCGGTGTCCTCGACGCCGACGGCGGTGTCGACAACGACGCCACCCTCCGCGTGTACGCGGAAATGGCGCTGGCGCAGGTGGAAGCGGGCGCTCACCTGCTCGGCCCGAGCGGCATGATGGACGGCCAGGTCGGCGTCATCCGCGGTGCGCTGGACCGCGCCGGGCACACCGACGCCGGGATCCTCGCGTACTCGGCCAAGTTCGCCAGCGCGTTCTACGGTCCCTTCCGCGAAGCCGTCGACTCGCAGCTGAAGGGCGACCGGAAGACGTACCAGCAGGATCCGGGCAACGTGCGTGAGGCGCTGCGCGAGATCGAGCTGGACATCGCCGAGGGCGCCGACATGGTCATGGTCAAGCCCGCCCTGTCCTATCTGGACGTCATCAGGGCCGCCGCCGAGGCGTCGCCGGTTCCCGTCGCGGCGTACAACATCTCGGGCGAGTACGCGATGGTCGAGGCCGCCGCGGCGAACGGCTGGCTCGACCGCGAGCGCACGATCCTCGAGGTGCTGACCTCGATCCGCCGCGCGGGCGCGGACATGATCCTGACCTACTGGGCCGCCGAAGCCGCAGCTTGGCTGGATTAAGCTGCCCAGCGTGAGCGACAGCAAAGCCGACGAAACGGACGACGAGCGCCGTAAGCGCGGGATGTCCCCGGATCCGATCCTGCCGGGCCAGAAGCCGCCGAAGATCGTGGTGCCGAAGCCGGTCGCGATCTCGTTCTGGCTGTGGATCGTCGCCGGTGTCGTCCTGGTGGCCGGCCAGATCGCCCTGCTGGTGCTGAAAGACGAACTGACCGAGGGGATCCTCAAGCAGATCAGGGAGAACCCGGTCCCCGGCCAGCCCGCCGATCCGGCGCAGGTCGCGTCCGGCGTGAACACCCTGCTGTGGATGCTGTTCGGCGGTGCGCTCACCTTCGCCGTCCTGTTCGCGTTGTTCGCGTACAAGGCCCGCGAGGGAACACGGTCGGCCAGGACGGTGCTCACCGTGGGGGCGGTCTTCCTGGTCCTGGTGGAACTGCTGATCCTCCGCGGTTCGCTCAACGTGTTCCTGCTGGTGTCCACGTTGCTGGTGGCGATCGCGCTGGTCCTCATGTACCTGCCGAGCGTCTCCGATCATTTCCCGAAGGTCGGGCGCACGCTGCCATGACCGCCGAGCCGCCCCGCTACGACGAACCCGGCGTCGGCTGGACGGCTTTGCTGTGGGCGCCGCTGTTCGCCCTCGCCGGGCTGCTCGCCGAACTGGCGACCGGCGGCCCGGTCCATTGGCTCGCCTGGATCCTGGTCGCGGTGGGGCTGGTGGCGATCACCGTTCCCTGGGTCTACGCGCGCCGCCGGTACCTCTCGCTCGAAGTCACGCCGGACGGCTACCGGCAGGGCAAGGAAACGCTGGAGGCGGCCAGGATCGCCGAGGTGCTGGAAGACGAGGCGCCGGTCGGCTCGCGCGTCCTCGGCGGCGGCTGGACGATCCCCAAGAAGTTCGGCGAAGTCGGGTTGAAGCTCGAAGACGGCGTGTTCGTGCGCGCTTGGGCGAAGGATCCGGACGCTCTTCGCGAGGCTCTCGGGGATTTGGTGCGTGCTCGCACCACAGAGTCATGAGAAACTGCTCACCGTGATCGACCTTCCCCAGCCGACCGGCGCCGATCTGTGGCCACCGGAGGACTCCCGGCCCGCGGCCCGGCTGCACAAACCCCTGCGCGCCGTGGTGGGGGCGGTCGAGCTGATCCTCGCCGCGCTCGCGGTGTGGGGTGCCTTCGCGTGCTGGAAGGCCGGTGTCGTCCCGGTCGTGATCACCTACGGCGAGACGACGACGCTGGAATCGCAGCGGTATTTCGGCGGCCCGCTCGCCGGCGCCATCGGATTGGGCGTTCTGGCCGCGATCCTCGTGGTGGACGCGATCCGCCAGTTCCTGCTCGCGGTGCGCGCCAAGGGCCGCAAGCCCAAGGACTAGTTGAGCCAGACGACGGCGGCGTTGACCGCGGTCGAGTACAGCAACCACAGCAGATACGGCACCAGCAGCCAGGCGGCGAGTTTCGACCGGCGCCCGAACTCCATCATCGTGACGGGCACCATGAAGTCCAGGACGACGACGTCGGCCAGGGCCAGGGCGTGCGCTCCGCCGGCGAAGAACAACGGCGTCCACAGCAGGGTCAGCAGCAGGCAGACGCCGTAGAAGGCGAAGCCGCGTGTCTCGCCGTCGGTCCGCCAGTAGCACCAGCCCGCGACGGCGACCACGAGGAGCAGGGCCGTCCACGTCGGACCGTAGAGCCAGCCCGGCGGCGCCCACGACGGGCGGATCAGCGTGTTGTGCGTTTCGGAGCGGGTGGCCACGGCGAGCGCGGCCACGACGCCGACGATCGCCGACAGCGCGATGAATCCGGCCAAGGCCTGCCAGCGCAGGCGACGGTGGTGGGTCGGTGGTGACGGCACCGTGGACACGTGGATTCCTCCGCGAGGGTTTCGACGCCGAGTACTTCCACCCTAGTGGGCCTGGTCACGCCATGCCCGGAACAGACACGACCTGGCGGCGGGTGTCATCGGGGATTTGCGAGACTGGGGAAGTGACTACCGGAGTCGATCAGTCCAAGGCATGGTTCGAACGAGCGAAGGCCGCGATCCCGGGCGGGGTGAATTCCCCGGTGCGGGCCTTCAACTCCGTCGGCGGCACCCCGCGGTTCATGGTGCGCGGCGAGGGACCGTATCTCTGGGACGCGGACGGCGCCCGCTATGTCGATCTCGTCTCCTCGTGGGGGCCGATGATCCTCGGGCACGCGCATCCGGACGTCGTCGCCGCCGCGCGCGAAGCCGCTGTCGACGGGCTGTCGTTCGGCACCCCGACGCGCGGCGAGGTCGAGCTCGCCGAGGAGATCATCGCCAGGGTCGAGCCGGTGGAGCGGGTGCGCCTGGTCAACTCCGGCACCGAGGCGACGATGAGCGCGATCCGGCTGGCCAGGGGCTTCACCGGCAGGCCGAAGATCATCAAGTTCGCGGGCTGCTACCACGGTCACGTCGACGCGCTGCTCGCCGAAGCGGGCTCCGGCGTCGCGACCCTCGGCCTCCCGACCTCGCCCGGTGTCACCGGCGCGCAGGCGGCCGACACGATCGTCTTGCCCTACAACGATCTCGACGCGGTCCGTAAGTCCTTTGTGGACAACCCGGACTCGATCGCCGCGATCATCACCGAAGCCGCCGCGGGCAACATGGGCGCCGTCGCGCCGGTCGACGGCTTCAACGCCGGGCTCAAGGAGATCGCGCACGAGCACGGCGCGCTGCTGATCATGGACGAGGTGATGACCGGGTTCCGCGTTTCCAAGGCGGGCTGGTTCGGCCTCGACGGGGTCGCCGGCGACCTGTACACCTTCGGCAAGGTGATGTCCGGCGGATTGCCCGCCGCGGCCTTCGGCGGTCGCGCCGACGTGATGGCGAAGCTGGCCCCGGGCGGGCCGGTGTACCAGGCGGGGACGTTGTCCGGGAACCCCGTCGCCGTCGCGACCGGCCTCGCGACGTTGCGTGCGGCCGACGACGCCGTGTACGCGGCCCTCGACGCCAACGCGAAGCGGCTCGGTGACCTGTTCGACCGGTCGCTGACCGAGGCGGGGGTCACGCACACCGTGCAGTACGCGGGCAACCTCGTCAGCGTGTTCTTCAGCGAGAACCCGGTGACGAACTACCCGGGCGCGCAGGCTTCGGAGACCTGGCGGTTCCCGGCGTTCTTCCACGCGCTGCTGGACAACGGCGTGTACGCGCCGCCGAGCGCGTACGAGGCTTGGTTCGTCAACGCCGCCATGGGCGACGCCGAGTTCGAGATCATCGAGTCCGCGCTTCGCGTGGCCGCCCGCGCCGCCGCCGAGGCGGTCCAGGCGTGAGCGCGACGACGATCGTGCACCTGCTTCGCCACGGCGAGGTGCACAACCCGGACAAGATCCTGTACGGCCGCCTGCCCGGCTTCAAACTCTCCGACCGCGGACAGCGTCAGGCGCTGACGGTCGCCGAAGCGGTCGCGACGCACGACATCACGCATGTCGTCGCTTCGCCGCTTCAGCGCGCGCAGGAGACCGCCGCGCCGATCGCCGCCGCGCACCGGCTCGACGTCGAGACCGACGAGCGGCTCATCGAGGCGGACAACCAGTTCGAGGGCGAGCGGGTCGCCGTCGGCGATGGCGCGCTTCGCGAGCCCAAGCACTGGCCGAAGCTGGTCAACCCGTTCCGGCCGTCCTGGGGCGAGCCGTACGTCGAGATCGCGCACCGCATGCTCGGCGCGATCCACCGCGCGCGGCAGGCGGCCGAGGGCCACGAGGCGCTGTGCGTCTCGCATCAGCTGCCGATCTGGACCGTGCGGCGGTTCCTGGAGGCGAAGCGGCTCTGGCACGACCCGCGCAACCGGCAGTGTTCGCTCGCTTCGCTGACCAGCTTGGTCTTCGAGGGCGAGGAACTCGTGCGGATCGTCTACAGCGAGCCCGCCGGGACGACCGATCCGAAGGTGACCGGGGCATGAAGCGTGCGCTGGCCGCCATGGCGGTGCTGATGCTCGTCGTCACCGGCTGCACCACCGGCAAGGACGCCGTCGTCACCGGCGGCTCGTTCAACTTCGTGTCGCCGGGCGGGAAGGTCGACATCACCTACGACGTCGCGGAGCGCCAGCCGTCGCCGACGCTGTCCGGCGACGACCTGATGAACGAGGGCAAACAGCTTTCGATCGCGGATTTCCCCGGCAAGGTCATCGTGCTGAACCTGTGGGGCCAGTGGTGCGGGCCGTGCCGGGTCGAGGCGCCGGAGATGCAGAAGGTCTACGACCAGACCAAGGCGTCCGGCGTTCAGGTGGTCGGCATCGACCTGCGGGACAACGACCGGGCGCCCGCGCAGGACTTCATGCGGGACCGGAAGCTGACGTACCCGTCGATCTACGACCCGTCGGGGCGGACGTTGCTGCAGCTCTCGGGTTATCCGCGCAACATCATCCCGTCGACGATCGTGCTGGACAAACAGCACCGCGTCGCGGCCGTCTTCCTGCGGGACCTGCTGGCCTCGGACCTGCTGCCCGTCGTCCAGCGCCTGGCCGCCGAACCCGCCTGACCCCCTCCCGCGTTTCGTCCTCTGAATGCGTTCCTTGCGCGTGCAACGACTGCATTCAGAGGACGAAACGCGCTGGTCTGTCGGCCGGGGCGGCTATCCTCCTCGTCTCAGCCGCGCGACGGCTCTGAACTACTGGGGAGAAGGAAATGACGACCGCTTCGGACGTGCCCAGATCCGGTCAGCGTGACGCCGAGGCCATGATCGCGGAGGCCAAGAAGGCCTTCTGGGTCATGGTCGGCGCGCTGGTGGTGCTCTGGCTGATCCAGATCTACAACGCGGTGGACGGCTACGGTCTCGTGTTCGAATACGGGACGCGGGCACGCGAGATCAGCTCGCTGCCGACCGTGCTCACCGCGCCGCTCCTGCACGCCAGCTGGGGACATATCGAGTTCAACTCGGGGCCGCTGTTCATCTTCGGGTTCCTCGCGGCGTATCGCGGGGTGAAGAAGTTCCTCAGCGTCACGGTGCTGATCGCGGTGCTGAGCGGGCTCGGCGCCTGGACCCTGCACGACTCCGGCACGGTCGGCGTCGGAGCCAGCGGCCTGGTCATGGGCTACTTCGGGTACGTGCTGGTGCGCGGGATCTTCGATCGGCACAAGATCGACATCGTCATCGGGCTGGTGATGGCCCTGTGCTTCGCCTACCAGTTCGCGGGCCTGTTCCCGCAGGACGCGGGGGTCAGCTGGCAGGCGCACCTGTTCGGGTTCCTCGGTGGCCTGATCGGCGGCTGGGTGTTCCGGGACCGCCGTCCCAAGCCCGAGGTCACCGCGCCCGCCTTCCCGACCATCCCCTGACCCCCTCCCGCATTTCGTCCTCTGAACGCGGTCCTTGCGCGTGCAACGACCGCATTCAGAGGACGAAACGCGCGTGAGGGGGGCGGGACCAAGGTCCTGACCGGGTGCGACGTAGGTCCCGTTGGGCCAGCCCCGGCGTTTTCACGCCGACCACACTGCCTACGCTCAGCCGAGTGAACTCCGTTACCGAGCTGGCCCTGTCCGGGCCGCTGCTGCTCGCGGCGGGTGTGGCGCTGCTGGCCGGGACGATCTCCTTCGCGTCGCCGTGCGTCGTGCCGCTGGTGCCCGGGTATCTCGCGTACCTGGCGGCGCTGGTCGGCGCGGACGCCCCCGCCGTCAGCCCCGACGAGGAGCGCAAGAAGGGCCGTTACGCCGTCGTCGGCGCGGCGGCGCTGTTCGTGCTCGGGTTCACCGTCGTCTTCGTGGTGACGCTGGGGACGCTGGTGTGGATCGCCGACGTCGTCGCGCTCAACGTGGACCTCCTCCAGCGCCTCGGCGGCGTGCTGACGATCGCGATGGCGCTGGTCTTCATCGGCTGGATCCCGGGGCTCCAGCGCGAGTTCCGCTCCCACCACGTACCGCGCGGCGGACTGTGGGGCGCGCCGGTGCTCGGCGCCGTGTTCGGGCTCGGCTGGACGCCGTGCATCGGGCCCACGCTGTCCGCGGTCATGTCCATGGCCAGCGCCACCGGCGGCGCGGCGGCGCGCGGGTACGTGCTGACCCTGGTCTACTGCCTCGGTCTCGGCCTGCCGTTCCTCCTCATCGCGTTCGGCACCCGCTGGGCCGTCCGCGCCACCGACTGGCTGCGCCGCCACGGCCGTCAGGTGCAGGTCTTCGGCGGCGTCCTGCTGCTGATCGTCGGCCTTCTGCTGGTGACCGGACTGTGGGGCGACATGACCGGCTGGATCAGGAACACCCTCGTGACCGACATCAGGCTGCCCTTGTGACCACCACCGAATACCGTCAGACCCCGCTCAAGCGTGTCCTCGGTTTCCTGCGCAACACCTGGCGCGGTCTGACGTCGATGCGCACCGCGCTGGTGCTGCTGTTCCTGCTCGCGCTCGCCGCGATGCCCGGCGCCCTGCTGCCGCAACGGAACCTCAACGTCGCCAAGACCGACGAGTACATCGCCGCGCACGGCTGGTGGGGCGAACTGCTCGACCGCACCCAGTTCTTCGAGGTCTACGGGAGCGTCTGGTTCTCGGCGATCTACATCCTGCTGATGGTCTCGCTCATCGGCTGCCTCGCGCCGCGCAGCTTCGAGTACGCGAAGGCGATGCGCGCGAAGCCCGTGCTCACGCCGCGCAAGCTCTCGCGGATGCCGCATCACGTGTCCACCACGACCGACCGGACCCCCGAGACGGTCATGTCGGACACGCACACGCTGCTCAAAGGCTGGCGCCGCGTCGAACGTGAAGAGGCCGACGGGAGCCGAAGCATCTCCGCCGAACGCGGGTACCTCCGCGAGACCGGCAACCTCGTCTTCCACTTCGGCATGCTCGGCCTGATCATCTTCTTCGCGCTGGGCAAGATGTTCGGCTACGAAGGCCAGGTCATCGTCCAGGCCGACGGCAGCCCGTGGTGCAACTCCGGCATCCTCGGCTACGACACCTTCAACGCCGGGCTGCGCGTCGACGGCACCGACCTCAACGCGTTCTGCATCCGCCTGAAGGACTTCGAGGCGCGCTACACCGAGAACGGGCAGGCGAACTACTACCACTCCAACATGGAGTACCAGTCCGGCGAGGATCTGCGGACGGGCGCGTGGAAGCCGTACGGACTCGAGGTCAACTCGCCGCTGCGCACCGCGGGCGACCGCGTCTACCTGCTGAACTTCGGCTACTCCCCGAAGTTCACGGTGACCTTCCCCGACGGCACCGTGCGCACCAACATCACGCCGTGGCGTCCCGCCGACGAGCCGACGAAGCTCTCCGAAGGCGCGACGAAGATCGACCAGCCGGGCATCGCCGACCCGGTCGAACGCCGCACCCGTCAGCTCGCGATCACCGGTCTGCTCGCCCCGACCGCGTTCCTGCACGGCAACGTGCTGACGTCGTCGCGGCCCGAGGCGAACAAGCCGGCGGTGGCCGTCGACATCTACCGCGGCGACCTCGGCCTCGACGCCGGTCGCGGGCAGTCGATCTTCCAGATCGACCAGTCGCTCGTCGAGGACGGCAGGCTCAAGAAGCTCACCCGGCAGAACCTGGACCAGGGCCAGGAGACCGTGCTGGACGACGGCACGAAGGTCCGCTTCGACGGCGTCCAGGAATGGGTCGCCATCCAGGTCTCGCACGACCCCGTGCAGGGCTGGGTGCTGGTCTGCGCGGTCGCGATGCTGATCGGGCTGGCGGGATCGCTGCTGGTCAAACGGCGCCGGGTGTGGGTGCGGGTGACCCCGGCGCGTGAAGGTGGGACGGGTACCGTGATCGAGGTCGCCGGGCTGGCGCGCACCGATCAGGCGGGCTACGGCGAAGAGTTCCAGCGGATCAGCGACAAGCTGGTCCAGGGGCAGAGAGGCAACTAGAGGTCATGCCGATCAACGAGACGCTGTCCCAGTACAGCGACTACTCCTACACCACCGCGGCGGCGATCTACGTCCTCGCGCTGATGTTCGCCCTCGTCGAGCAGGGCTTCGGCGCGAAGGGTCGTCTGGCGGCGGAACGCAGCAAGCAGAAGGCCCGCGAGCTGGTCGGTGCCGGCGGTCCGCCTCCTGCTTACGGGACGCCCGTCGAGACGCCGCGCGAGGTCGGCCGCCCCGAGCGCATCGGCCGCATGGGTGCCGCGCTGCTGGTGCTGGCCGCGCTGCTGCACCTGGCCGCGATCGTGCTGCGCGGGTTCGCCGTGCACCGCGCGCCGTGGGGCAACCTCTACGAATACGGCATGGCCACGACCTTCATCGCCGTCGTGACCTGGCTCGTCATCATGCGGAAGTTCCCGGTCCGCCACCTCACCGGCTTCCTGCTGCTGCCGGTCGTGATCCTGATGTTCGTCAACGGCACGATGCTGTACACGACGGCCGCGCCGGTGCAGCCCGCGCTCCAGTCGTACTGGCTGGTCATCCACGTCTCCGCGGCGATCATCGGCTCGGGCGTCTTCCTGGTGCCCGGTGTCGCGAGCGTCCTTTACCTTTTCCGCGCCGCGCACGACGACAACCCGGCGAAGTTCGCCAAGTTCGCCCCGAAGCTGCCCTCCGCGGACGTGCTCGACCGCATCGCCTACCGCACCACCATCTTCGCGTTCCCGATCTTCACCTTCGGTGTGCTCTGCGGCGCGGTGTGGGCCGAGGCGGCGTGGGGCCGGTTCTGGGGCTGGGACCCCAAGGAGACCGTCGCCTTCGTGGCGTGGGTCGTCTACGCGGCGTACCTCCACTCCCGGGCCACCGCGGGCTGGCGCGGGAAGCGGGCCGCGATCATCAACATCGTCGGTTTCTCCGCGACGATCTTCAACATGTTCTTCGTGAACCTGGTGACGTCGGGCCTGCACTCCTACGCCGGGGGCTGACCGTCGCCGCTGCGCGCGACCCGGCTACCGTCAATACTGAGGTAATGGGGGAAGACGTGCGCGGAGGAGGAATTCAGCGGTGACCGGACCCAGCGAAGAATCGGCTCCTGGCCACCCCGAACCGACCGAGAGCGCCCAACCCTCGGAGCTGTTCTCCGAGGACAGGACGGACTCGGCGCCGCATCCGACCGCGAGTGGTTTCGAGGCCGAGCCGACCCAGGTCGTCCAGCCCCAGTACCCGCAGCAGGGTCAGTATCAGCAGCAGCAGCCCGCTCCTCCGCTGCCGCAGCCGTCGCACGGGCAGCAGTACCAGCAGCCCTACGACCAGAACCTGCCCCCGCTGCAGCCTCAGCAGGCGCCGCCGCAGCAGGCCGCCCAGTACCCGCCGCAGCAGCAGTACGCGCAGCCGCCGCAGCAGCAGGCGGTGCCGGGGCTTCCGCAGCCGCAGGGCAGGCACGCGCTCCCGGACGAACTCGCCACCGCGAGCCTGGTGAAGCCGCAGAAGCGCAAGCCGCAGTCGGGCTGGCGCAAGGCGCTTTACGTCGGCACCGGCAAGCTCGTCAATCCGGGGGAGAGCCCCAAGGACAGGCGTAAACGCGAACTGATCGCGCAGATCAACCAGCCGCTGCGCGGGTGCTACAAGATCGCGATGCTGAGCCTCAAGGGTGGCGTCGGCAAGACCACCACGACGACCACGCTGGGCTCGACGTTCGCGTCGCTGCGCGGTGACCGGGTGGTCGCCGTCGACGCGAACCCGGACCGCGGCACGCTGTCGCAGAAGATCCCGATCGAGACCACCGCGACCGTGCGGCATCTGCTGCGGGACGCGGACAAGATCACCAGGTACAGCGACGTCCGTTCGTACACCTCACAGGGCGGGAGCCGGCTGGAGATCCTCGCCAGCGAGCAGGATCCGGCGGTCTCGGAAGCGTTCTCCGAGGACGACTACCGGCGCACGGTCAACCTGCTGGAGCACTTCTACAACATCGTGCTCACCGACTGCGGGACCGGTTTGATGCACTCGGCGATGAAGGGCGTCCTGGACGTCGCGGACGCGCTGGTGGTGGTGTCGTCAGGCTCCGTCGACGGGGCGCGCAGTGCGTCGGCCACCCTCGACTGGCTGGAGGCGCACGGCTACGGCGACCTGGTCAAACGGTCTGTCGCGGTGATCAACTCGGTGCGGCCGAAGGGCGGCTCGGTCGATCTGGACAAGCTGTCGGCGCACTTCGGCGCGCGTGTCCGTTCGGTATGCCGCATCCCGTTCGACCCGCACCTGGAAGAGGGCGCCGAGATCGAACTGGACCGGCTCGACGAGGACACGCGGCTGGCGCTATTGGAACTGGCGGCCACCGTCGCGGACGGCTTCGGCGGCCAGCAGTACCAGCCGATCCAGCCCTAATCTTTGTCTTCGTCTTTACCTTTGCGCTGCTGCTCACCGAGCTTGCGCAGGAAGTCGGGGTCGTCGTCCGGGGCCAAGGTCGGTCGCGACGAGGGCACCCCGACACGCTCGATCCCGAACGCGCGCCACAACACCACGGCGACGGTGAGCGCTCCGATGGCCGCGAGCAGATAGATCATGCTCGGTCCCTTTCCGCGTGGAGGACGTTGCTCAGTCCCACGAGGCTAGCCTCTTTGCCGCGCGCGGGGGGACTCATGGATACCCCAATGTGACGAAGGGCGGTTACGAGCCCTTCGTCACTGGAGTCCTTTTTAGGGGAAATGCCTGGTCAGACCTTGCGAGCGGGCTCGCTGGCGTCGGTGGTCAGCTCGGCGAGGAGCTCGTTCACCTCGGCCTCGCGGAACCGGCGGTGCCCGCCGGGAGTGCGGATCGAGCCGATCCGGCCCGCGGTCGCCCAGCGGGTCACGGTCTTGGGGTCGACCCGGAACAGGGCCGCCACTTCACCGGGGGTGAGCAACCTTCCGCCCATGGTCGCGGTCATTTTCCGCCTCCTTCACGGTTTCGGTGCTAAACCGGAGGCGGGTCCGATGCCCGTCGTGCCGGGTAGCCAACACGGCAATCGTTGCATCTCACCCGTCAGGTACTCGAACGGTTGTCCATAGGTAAAGAGCCCTTAAAGGTCAAAACCGACAACCACGACATGCGCGGCTCGGTGCCCCGGTCTTGTCACGGATGTATGAAAACGCGCCCTGATCCCGCGAATCGGGCCGTGGCACCTAAGGTGTAGCGGTGGACCAGGTGGATCGGAAGATCATCGCGGCATTGCGGGAGAACGGGCGGGCTACCTACGCCGACCTCGGCCGGTCTGTCGGGCTCTCGGCTTCATCAGTGCACGAGCGGGTCGGCAAACTCGAGGCCGCCGGCGTGATCACCGGCTACCACGCCATGGTCGACCCCAACACGGTCGGACTCGGGGTGACGGCGCTGGTCGGCATCCACCCCACCGACACTGCGACCGAGGACGACGTCGCGGAGGCGCTCGGGGCACTCGACGAGGTCGAAAGCTGCTACGCCGTCGCGGGTGACGAGGCCTTCGTCGTCAAGGTGCGGGTGGCGACCGTCGACGATCTGGAGAAGACCCTCGGCAGGCTGCGGCGGATCCCCGGCGTCGGCCGGACGAACACCACCGTCGTGCTCTCCACCCGCTTCGAAGGGCGGCCCAACAACGCGGGCCTGGACGAGGGCCGCAACGGCAACGCGTAGCCTGCGTTGATGTGAGCGATAATCACCTGCCCCGTGACCTGACGCTGTACGTGCTGGCCAGGTTCGTCCTGGTCGGGGTCATCGCGGGGGGCTTGCTGCTGGTCAACGTCCCGCTGCTGGTCGCGTTGCTGATCGGCCTGGTCGTGGGGCTGCCGCTGGGTCTGCTACTGTTCCGCCCGCTGAACGCGCGCGTGACCGCCGGACTCGCCCGCCGCAACGAAAAGCGCGCTCGCGCCCGTGCCGAACTGCGTTCCCAGCTGCGCGGCGACCGAGCGGACGGCGCAGCGTGAGCCGTCTGCACAGCCGGAGCTGGGTCCGCGAAGCCGTCCGCATCATCGAGGCCGACGCGAACCGCAGCGCCGACACGCACCTGCACGTCTTCCCGCTCCCCGCCGAATGGGGCATCGATCTTTACCTGAAGGACGAGTCCGTCCACCCGACCGGCTCGCTCAAGCACCGGCTCGCGCGTTCGCTGTTCCTGTACGGCCTGGTGAACGGCCAGATCGGGCAGGACACCGTGCTCGTCGAGGCGTCCAGCGGGTCGACGGCGGTTTCGGAGGCGTACTTCGCGCGGATGCTGGGGCTGCGGTTCATCACCGTGGTGCCGCGCAGCACGTCGCCGGAGAAGATCGCGCTCATCGAGTTCTACGGCGGCGAATGCCACTACGTCGACCGCGCGCCGGACATGTACCCGGAGGCCGAGCGGCTCGCCGCGGAGTGCAACGGCCACTACCTCGACCAGTTCACCTACGCCGAGCGCGCGACGGACTGGCGCGGGAACAACAACATCGCCGAATCCGTGTACGCGCAGATGCAGTCCGAGCGGCACCCCGTGCCGACGTGGATCGTCGTCGGCGCCGGGACCGGCGGCACGAGCGCCACCTTCGGCCGCTACGTGCGCTACAAGCGGCACACCACGAAGATCGCCGTCGTCGACCCGGAGAACTCGTCGTTCTTCGGCGCTTGGCAGACCGGGGCACTCGACTACAGCACCGGCATGCCGTCGCGGATCGAGGGCATCGGGCGGCCGCGTGTCGAGCCTTCGTTCGTTCCCGGCGTGATCGACGAGATGCTCCAGGTGCCGGACGCCGCTTCGCTGGCGGCCATCCGCGTGCTGCGCGAGCGGACCGGGCACTGGGCGGGCGGCTCGACCGGGACGAACCTGTTCGGCGCGTTCACGCTGATCTCGCGGATGGTGTCGGAGGGGCAGGCGGGCAGTGTCGTCACGCTGCTGTGCGACGGCGGCGAGCGGTACGCGAACACGTACTACGACGACGCTTGGCTGGCGCAGAAGAACATCGACATCGCGCCTTATCTGGACAAGTACCGGGAGTTCCTGGTGAGCGGGAAGCTCGCTCCGGAGGCCTGAAGGTCTTCTACCTCAGGTGGCGCCGGATCACCAAAGGGAGCAAGGGACCTTTGCTACCACTTGGGCTACATGTGGTGACCGCGCCGCTCCCGAAGCACAACAGCTAGTGCCCCAATGCGAAAAACCCAAGGTATGAACGGTCCGTTCACGCCCACTGTGTGGATTTCGGGTCATCCAACGACCCGAAATCCACACAGTCGCGCATCAAAGGTCCGGTGACGCCTCAGCGATCACAGCGCCAGCGCGACCGCGGTCAGCACCGCCCACCCCAGCATCGCGAACCCGGTGTCCCGCAACGCCGGGATCAGCGCCCGACCCTGCGCGCCGCCGCCGACGGCCTTGACCGACTTCAGCAGCAACGGCGCGGTCAGCAGACCGAGCAGCGCCCACGGCGTCACGAAGGCGAGCAGCACGCTCACGACGTACGGGACGGCGACCAGCACCAGGTAAAGCCGCCGCGTGCCGCCATCACCGAGCCGGGTGGCGAGGGTGCGCTTGCCGGACTCGATGTCGGTCGGGATGTCGCGGAGGTTGTTGGCGGTCAGCACACCGGTCGAGAACGAGCCGACGGCCACCGCGCAGCCGAGCGCGGTCCAGCTCAACTGTCCGGCTTGGACGTACACGGTGCCCAGCACGCCGGCCAGCCCGAAGAAGACGAAGACCGCGATCTCGCCGAAACCGTAATAGCCGTAAGGCTTCTTGCCGCCGGTATAGAACCAGGCACCCAGGATGCAGACCGCGCCCATCGCCAACAGCCACCACAATCCGCTGATCGCGACAAGCACGAGCCCCAGCACTCCGGCGAGCCCGAGTGCGACGAGAGCGGCCGCGAGGACGGCCTTCGGCTTCGCGACCCCGGAGCCGACCAGCCGCAGCGGGCCGACGCGGTTCTCGTCGGTGCCGCGGATTCCGTCGGAGTAGTCGTTGGCGTAGTTGACGCCGACGATCAGCGAAAGCGAGACCAGCAACGCGAGAATCGAGCGAGGCCAGGAGAAGCCGTCGAGCGCGATCGCCGCGCCGACTCCGGCGACCACCGGCGCCACCGCGTTGGGCAGCGTCCGCGGGCGCGCCCCTTCGATCCATTCACCAGCAGTCGCCATGCCGCCATTCTGGCCCTGGCGACTACCGGCCGGTATGCGGGGCTCGTCACCTGCCCGGCCATCGCGAGCAGGTGACGAACCGCCCTACTTCAGGTCGTCGATCGTGTCTTCCAGGGTCCAGGTGAGCGTGCCGCTGTTCGGAACGGCGGTCTCCGGTTCGTCCGCCAGCGCGGGCCCGGCCAAAGCGACCAGTCCCATCGTGACGGCGGTGCAGGCCAATACTGTGCGTGTCCAGCGCGTCATATGTAGACGTAAACCCGCCGGTAATGATCGTGTCAACAACGTCCCGGTAATCGGTGGGGAATTCACGACCTTCGTAGGAGATTCCTGACGGCCGCCCTGTCGACCTTCCCTGGACCCCGCAGAGGGAGTTGTTCGGCGAATTCGACCCGCTTCGGAGCGGCCGCCGCACCGGCTTCTTCACGGCACGCGGCACGCAGCGATTCGACGTCGCGACCAGCGCCGACGACGAGCGCGACGACGGCCTCGCCCCACTCGGGGTCGGGTACTCCGACCACGCACGCGTCCCGGATTCCGGGCTGTGCGGTCAAGATCCGCTCGACGGCCGCGGCGGCCACCTTCACCCCTCCGGTGTTGATCATGTCGTCGATCCGCCCGAGGATCTCCAACCGGCCGTCGGCCGTCCACTGGCCGCGGTCAGAGGTACGGAACCGCCCGCCCTCGAAGGCCTCCGCGGTCAGGTCGGGTCGCAGCCGGTAGCCGTGCGCGAGGACGTCACCCGTGATACAGACCCGCTCGTCTTCGAGTTCGACGTGTACTCCGTCCAGCGGTACGCCGTCGTAGACGCAGCCGCTCGCGGTCTCGCTCATGCCGTACGCGGGCACGATCTTCACGCCCGCTTCGGCCGCGCGCTCGCGGAGCTCGGCGGTGGTCGCCGCGGCGCCGACGACGATCGCGTCGAAAGCGCGGGCCGCCGCGAGACCCGGGCCGCCCGCGTCGAGCAGCCGCCCGAGCTGAGTCGGCACGAGTGCGGTGTAGCGCGGGCCGCCCAGCGACAGCAGCGGCGCGGCGGCTTCGGCGAAGTCGTCCGGCCGGAAACCGGCGGCGTGCAGGACGGCCGGTGTCGTCCCGGCCAGCAGCGAGCGGACCAGCACCTGCAGCCCGCCGACGTACTGCGCCGGGGTCGCGAGCAACCAGTGCCCCGGCCCGCCGAGCCTCTTGTGCGTGGCGTGAGCCGACGCGGTCAGCGCCGCCGCCGACAGCAGCACACCCTTGGGTTCGCCGGTCGACCCGGAGGTGGCGATGATCACCGCCGTCCCGGGCTCGGCCGGCCGGGCCGGTTCCATCGCGTCCCGCAGGGCCTCGGACGAGTAGGGGAGGACGGGCGAGCCGCCGTCGAGCGCCCCGGCCAGTGCCGTGGTCAGCTCGACGATCGACTCCGGACTCCCGTCCACCTCCACCGCACGCATCCCGCCACCCTACGTCCGCGTTTCGTCCTCTGAATGCGATCGTTGCGCACGCAACTACCGCATTCAGAGGACGAAATGCGGGAGGTCAGTAGTAGTACGGGAACGCCGACCAGTCGGGGGAGCGCTTCTCCAGGAAGGAGTCGCGGCCTTCGACGGCCTCGTCCTGCATGTATGCGAGCCGCGTCGTCTCGCCGGCGAAGAGCTGCTGGCCGACCAGGCCGTCGTCGGTGAGGTTGAACGCGTACTTGAGCATCCGCTGCGCCGTCGGCGACTTGCCGTTGATCGCCCACGCCCAGTCCAGCGCCTCGGCCTCGAGTTCCGCGTGCGGGACGGCGGAGTTGACCGCGCCCATCGCCTGCATCTGCTCGGCCGTGTACTCGCGTCCGAGGAAGAAGATCTCCCGCGCGAACTTCTGCCCGACCTGCTTGGCCAGGTACGCCGAGCCGTAGCCGCCGTCGAAGGAGCCGACGTCGGCGTCGGTCTGCTTGAACCGCGCGTGTTCGGCCGAGGCCAGCGTGAGGTCGCACACCACGTGCAGCGAATGCCCGCCGCCCGCCGCCCAGCCAGGGACCACGGCGATGACCACCTTCGGCATGAACCTGATCAGCCGCTGGACCTCGAGAATGTGCAGACGGCCTGCCCTGGCCGGATCGATCGTGTCGGAGGTCTCCCCGTCCGCGTACTGATACCCGGAGCGTCCGCGAATACGCTGGTCACCGCCGGAGCAGAACGCCCAGCCGCCGTCCTTCGGCGACGGGCCGTTGCCGGTGAGCAGGACGCAGCCGACGTCCGAGCTCATCCGCGCGTGGTCGAGCGCGCGGTACAGCTCGTCGACGGTGTGCGGGCGGAAGGCGTTGCGGACCTCGGGACGGTCGAACGCGACACGTACGACACGTTTGCCTGAGCGGCTCTCAGAGGAGCGGTGATAGGTGATGTCGGTGAAGTCGAACCCTTCGACCTCGGTCCACAAGGCGGGGTCGAACAGCTCGGAAACCTGGGCGTCATCCACGTTTGGGAGAATAGGACGTGTGGCCGTGAGTCGTAGTGTGAAACCCGAGGTCTGCCGGTGAATCCTTCCACCGCGCAGGCCAGGGTCATCGTCGACGAACTCGTCCGCAACACCGTGTCCCACGTCGTCCTGTGCCCGGGCTCACGCAACGCCCCGCTGTCGATCGCGCTGTACGACGCGGCGGCCGCCGGACGCCTCCAGTTGCACGTCCGCATCGACGAACGCGGCGCAGCCTTCCTCGCCCTCGGCATCGCCGCGCGCACCGGCCGCCCGGTCGCCGTGCTGTGCACTTCGGGCACCGCGGCCGCGAACTTCCACCCCGCCGTGCTGGAGGCCGATCGCGCGGGGGTCCCGCTGATCGTGCTGACCGCCGACCGGCCGCCCGAGATGCGGGCCGCCGGCGCGAGCCAGGTCATCGACCAGCACCAGCTCTACGGCAACGCCATCCGCTACTTCGACGAGCTCGCCGTCGCCGAACGCCGTGCCGGGCAGAACTCGTACTGGCGCGGCCAGATCTGCCGCGCCTGGAACGCCGCGTACGGCGAATGGCGCTGCGGCCCCGTGCACCTGAACATCCCGTTCCGCGAGCCGCTGGTGCCGGACATCGACGATGACGGCGAGTGGTACGAGTCACTCGAAGGGCGTCCCGACGGTGCTCGCTGGACCGAGCTCCCCGACTTCGGCGCGCTTCCCTCGTTCGTGGTGCCCTCGGCCCGGTCCGGCCTGGTCATCGCCTGCGACACCGGTGTGCAGGCGGCCAGCGAATGGGCCGAACTGCACGGCTGGCCGGTCGTCTCCGAGACCGGCGGCATCGGGATGGCGGGCGCGACGGCGATCTCGTCCGGCGCGTGGCTGCTCGGGGTCGAGGAGTTCATCTCGCGGCACAAACCCGAACAGGTCCTGTGCATCGGGCGTCCGACGGTGTTCCGGCAGGTCCAGCGGGTGCTGTCCGATCCCGACGTCGAGGTGCTGCTGGTCCGGCCGGATTCGGACTGGCCCGCGCCCGCGCACAACGTCCGCCAGGTCGGGCAGTGGTTCGACGAGCCGTCCAAACCGGCCGACCCGGAATGGCTCGCGAGCTGGCAGCGCGCGGACCGGGCGGCGTCGGCCGCGGTGGCCGAGGCGCTCGCCGCGGAGCCGTGGCCGAGCGGGCTGCGGCTGGCGACCGAACTCGTCGACGCGGTCCCGGAAGGGTCGCTGCTGGTCGTCGGCTCGTCCAACCCAACGCGGGACGTCGCGCTCGCCGGACGCTTGCGGCCCGACGTCCTCGTGCACCGCAACCGCGGTGTCGCCGGGATCGACGGCATGGTCTCGACCGCGATCGGCGCCGCGACCGTCCACAGGGGACATTCGTACGCCCTGCTCGGCGATCTGACGTTCCTGCACGACGCGAGCGGTCTGCTGACCGGGCCCGCCGAACAGCGTCCCGACCTGACGATCGTGGTGCTCAACGACGACGGCGGCGGCATCTTCTCCCTTCTGGAGCAGGGTGCGCCGGAGCACAACGCCAGCTTTGAGCGCGTCTTCGGGACGCCGCACGGAGCCGATCTGGGCGCGCTGTGCGCCGGTTACCGCGTGCCGCACGTCGTCGCCGAGACGCTGACCGAGTTCCGCGAGGCGCTCAAGCCCGCGCCGGGGCTGCGGGTGGTGGAGGTCCGGGTGGACCGAACGCGTCACCGCGAGCTGCACGCGCGCCTCCGTACGGCGGTTTCCTCCGCGGTGCGGGCTGTCTAGCCGATTTTGCTCTCAGTCCAGGGGTTAGGAACCCCTCCTTTGGACGTGTCTGGAGCATGATCGGCTGGCTACGTTCGAGCGCGCTGACAAATCCTGGGAGGATTCGCAATGCGCTTGAAGACTCGCGCCGGCTTCGCCGGATTGACCGCGGGCGTCGTCTCGGTACTGCTCGCCGGCAGTGCGGCCGCCGCACCCGCGCCCGGCTCGATCGGCATCGGCGACCCGTACTACCCGCACGCCGGTAACGGCGGCTACGACGTCGGTCACTACGACCTGCGGCTGACCTACCAGCCGTCCACCGACCTGCTGTCCGGCGCCACGACGATCCTGCTCACCGCGACGCAGGACCTCTCGGCGTTCAACCTGGACTTCGGCCTGAAGGTGTCGAGCGTCCGAGTGAACAACCGGCCCGCGAAGTTCGCGACGTCGACCGACGGCACCGGCGAGCTGACCGTCACGCCGTCGGCGCCGCTGAAGAAGGGCCAGACGGCGACCGTCGTCGTGGCCTACGCGGACACGCCGTCGAAGGTGAAGATCGACGGCTTCACCGCGTGGAAGAAGACCCCGGACGGCGCGCTGGCCGTCGACGAGCCGCAGAGCGCGGCCTGGTGGTTCCCGTCCAACGACCACCCGACCGACCTGGCCACCTACGACATCTCGGTCGAGGTCCCGAACGACGTCGCGGCGCTGTCGAACGGCACGCTCGTGCGCAAGACGGTGCAGCGGCCCGGCTGGACGCGCTGGAACTGGCGCAGCACCAAACCGCAGGCGACGTACCTCACGTCGCTGGAGGTCGGCAAGTTCGAAGTGAACCAGCAGACCACCCCGGACGGTCAGCCGTTCATCACCGCGTACGGTGCCGACCTCGGCGAATCGCTCGGCGCGGCCAAGGCCAGCGTCGAACGGACGCCGGAGATCACCGAATTCCTCGCCTCGAAGTTCGGGCCTTACCCGTTCGAGGCGCAGGGCGGTGTCGTCACCACCGGCATCACCTTCGCGCTGGAGAACCAGACGCGGCCGGTCTACGGCGCCCGGGCGTTCCGGTCCGGTTCCAACACCTCGGTCGTCGCGCACGAGCAGGCGCACCAGTGGTTCGGTGACAGCGTCACGCTCGGCAAGTGGAGCGACATCTGGCTGAACGAGGGTTTCGCGTCCTACGGCGAATTCCTGTGGTCGGAGGAGACCGGCGAGGGCACGGCCGACGAACTCGCGCAGTACATCTACGACTCGGTGCCGGCCGAGGACCCGTTCTGGCAGGTCCTGCCCGCCGACCCCGGTGCGGAGAACCAGTTCGACGCGGCCGTCTACGACCGTGGCGCGCTCGCCGTGCACGCGTTGCGCAAGGCCGTGGGCGACGACAAGTTCTTCCGGATCCTGCAGACCTGGCAGCAGGTGAAGAAGGCCAAGCCGGCGGTGATCCCGGAGTTCATCGCGCTGGCGGAGAAGATCTCGGGCAAGCCGCTGTACGACCTGTTCCAGACGTGGCTGTACACCAAGGGCAAGCCCGCGGTGGGCCCGAACGGCGCGCAGGCCGCTGCTTTGCGGGCCGCTGTGGCCCCGGTCGCACCGAAGTCCTACCCGCAGATCAAGGCGACGCACGAATTCCTCGCCGAACGACACGCCCACTGACGGGTAGCGATACGCTCGCGGCGTGACGGCCAAAACGGAGCGGGTGAGGCGCATCGGGTGGTATGCCGCCCTCGTTGTCGCCTCACTCGTCACCGTGCTCGGTGTCTCGCTGCTGTTCGCCGCCATCCGCAACGACAACGCGATCGAAGCGGAACTCGGGCAGGCCACGGCCCAGGTCGAGTCGGTGACGTTCGACCGCACGATCATCAACTACGCCACCCCCGACGGCATCATCCACAGCCCGGCCAACGGCGTGCTCTACCCGTCGGGGCTGGCCGCCGGTCAGCTGGTGAACATCGAGTACGACGTCGGCGACCCGGAACTCGCGCGGGTGGCCGGGCGCTCGGCGGCGAACACGCTGCTGCCGCTGGGCAGCATGATCTTCTTCACCTGGCTGATCGCCGGTCCGCTGCTGTGGTGGATCCGGCGGCAGCGGCTGGCCTACCGGCGCTCGCTCGCCGAGTCCGCCGCCTGATCACGCGAGTCGCGCGCCCAATCACGCGAGTTCCGTCTTCAATCACGCGAGTCGCGCGCCCAATCACGTGAGTTCGCCGTCTGATCACGAGTGTCGTCCAATGCGGCACGCGGGCTCGGCGTGCGGAAACGGCGAACTCGCGTGATCAGACGGACGACTCGGGTGATCAGACGGCGAACTCGCGTGATCAGGGGCGGGACTTGCGTGATTAGAGGCGGAACTCAGCCGACCGAGTCCCGCCACCAGCCCAGGACCTCGTCCGCCACCCCGGGGGCAGCCACCAGGAGCGCGTCGACGGGCAGGGCGGTGTCCTCGCCGTGCCGGTCCAGCACCACGGCCCCGGCCTCGATGGCCAGCGCGACCGAGCCGGCGACGTCCCATTCGCGGTAGCTGTGCAGCACGGCCGCGGCCGCGTGCCCCAGCGCGACCTGCGCGATCGCGAGCGCCGCCGAGCCGAGCACCCGGACCCCGGCGTGCGCGGCGGCGGCCCGTTCGATGAACTGGCCCATCCCCGGCCAGACACCCTTGCGCGTCAGCTCGGTGCAGACGATCGCCCCGGCGGTACCGCACCGGTCGGTCAGCTTGATCGGTTTGCCGTTCGCCCGGGCGCCGCGGCCGCGCGCGGCGGCGTAGATCTGGGCGCGGTACGGATCCGCGACCACGCCCACCACCGGGCCCGAAGCGTCGATCAGGGCGAGGCTGTACGCGCACCACGGCACCCCGGCGACGTAGTTCGCGGTGCCGTCGACCGGGTCGACCACCCAGCGGTACTCCGCGACGTCGGCACCGTGGTCGGCGCCGAATTCACCGCCGACGACGGGAATGCCGGGGAACTCCGCGGTCAGCACGCGGCGGGTGTGGCGTTCGAGGATCCGGTCCGTGTCGGTCACCCAGTCGAAGGGCGAGTCCTTCGGATCGGGCTGGGCGCCCCGGCCGGCGGTCGCGGTGATCACGTCGGTCGCGTCGTTGGCCAGCCGCCCGGCCACTTCGAGGGCCCTCGACACCAGCCCGGGCTCGACGGGCTGAGGCGGCCTAGACGACAGGAGGGTCATGCCTGCCTAGTGTGGCCGAGCCTGGTTTACGGAACACGACCTTGAGATGACATGTCGTCTGTTCCGTTTTTGTTGGCGTGGCCGTCACAACCGGATGCGACAGTGATCCGCGTGCGAGTCGCGATAGTCACCGAAAGTTTCCTGCCCCAGGTGAACGGCGTGACCAACTCCGTGCTCCGCGTCGTGGAACACCTCCGCGACCGCGCGCACGACGTGCTGATCATCGCCCCCGGGCCGGGTCCCGTCGAGTACCTCGGCGCCCCGGTCGTGCGCATTCCCGCCCTCGATTTCCCCGGCGTGAACTCCCTCCCGGTCGGCGTGCCGACCAGGACGGTGCTCACCGCACTGGCCGATTTCGGGCCCGACGTGGTGCATCTGGCGTCGCCGTTCGTGGTCGGCGCGCGAGGGCTCGCCGCGGCCAGGCGGCTGCGCGTGCCGTGTGTCGCGGTGTACCAGACCGACATCGCCGGATTCGCCGCCGCGTATGGCTTCGGCATCGCCGCCCGCGCCGCCTGGCGCTGGGTGCGCCGCCTGCACTCGCGGGCCGACCGCACGCTCGCGCCGTCGACGGATTCGGTGGAACAGCTGAAACTGCACGGGATCCCGCGGGTGCACCGCTGGGCGCGAGGCGTCGACATCGAGCGGTTCTCGCCGGTCCACGCCGATCCGGCGTTGCGTGCCGAACTGGCGCCGAACGGCGAACTGCTGGTCGGTTTCGTCGGCAGGCTCGCACCCGAGAAGGAGGTCGAGCGGCTGACCGCGCTCGCCGGGGTCGACGGGATCCGCGTGGTCGTCGTCGGTGACGGGCCGGAGCTGCCGATGCTGCGCGAACGCATCCCGGGCGCGGCGTTCCTCGGCGCCCGCTACGGCGAGGAACTCTCCGCCGCGTACGCGAGCCTCGACGTCTTCGTCCACACAGGACCGCACGAGACGTTCTGTCAGGCCATCCAAGAGGCGATGGCGTCCGGTCTCCCCGTGCTCGCGCCGGACGCGGGCGGGCCGAAGGATCTGGTCCTGCCCGGTCGCACCGGCTATCTGCTACCCGCCGACCGCGCCGGATTCGCGACGGCGCTGGTGGACAAGGTGAACGATCTGCGTGACGAAGCGCTCCGGGCCAGGCTGGGGGAGAAGGCGCGCAAGGTCGTGCTCGGCCGGACCTGGCCCGCGGTCTGCCACGAACTGGTCGGCCACTACGAGGCCGTTCAGGGCAAAGTCGCTCGCGCGGCCTGACGAAATGCACCGGCCGGGAAGAGACCGGGCACGAGGTGGACTGGAATGCATATAGTCCAGCTGGCCAACTTCTACGGACCACGCTCGGGCGGGCTGCGGACGGCACTGCACCACCTCGGCGCCGGTTACGTGGCCAGCGGCCATCAGGTCACCCTCGTGGTGCCCGGGCAGCGCCACGCGGACGAGACACTGCCCTCGGGCGTACGCCGGTTTTCCCTTCCCGCGCCACAGATCCCCGGCACCGGCGGCTACCGCGCGGTCGATCCGCATCGCGTGCGCGCGGTGCTCAAACGCCTGGAGCCGGACAGGCTGGAAGTGTCCGACAGGCTCACCCTGCGCGGCATGGGGGTGTGGGCGCGGCGCAACGGCGTGCCCAGCATGGTGATCTCGCACGAACGCCTCGACCGGCTGCTGGAGCAGTTCCTGATGCCCGAACCCGTCGCGCGGCGCGTCGCGGACGTCGCGAACCGGCGGATGGCGCGGCATTACGACACGGTGGTCTGCACGACGGCGTTCGCCCGCGCGGAGTTCGACCGCATCGCCGCGCCGAACGTGCGGCGCGTCCCGCTCGGCGTCGACCTCACGACCTTCACCCCGGCCCGGCGAGACGACGGCTGGCGGCACGCGTTGACCGGGAACGCCGACGCGCTGATCGTCCACTGTGGACGCCTATCGCCGGAGAAACACGTCGAGCGCAGTGTGGACACCGTCGCCGAGCTGACCGAGGCGGGGCACCGCGTACGGCTCGTCATCGCGGGCGACGGGCCCCGGCGCCGGGCGCTGGAACGGCGGGCACGCGGGCTCCCGGTGACCTTCCTCGGCTTCCTCTCCGGACGCGGCGACGTCGCACGGCTGCTGGCCAGCGCCGACGTCTCCCTCGCGCCCGGTCCACACGAGACGTTCGGGCTCGCGGCGCTGGAGGCGCTCGCTTCGGGTACGCCGGTGGTGGTCTCGGCGTCGTCGGCGCTGCGGGAGATCGTGCGGCCCGGCTGCGGTGAGGCCGTCGACGATCGCGCCCCCGCGTTCGCGGGTGCGGTCACCGGACTACTGGAGAGCCCGGAGGACGCGCGGCGCGCGGCGGCGCGGGCTCGCGCGGAGGAATTCGCCTGGCCACGGGCGGTGCGGGGAATGCTCTCCGCGCACACTTGATCACTTTGTATCTCTTTTGTACAACCGGCATTCATCGTCCCCTCACGCCATCGAGCGAGAGGACGGCACGTGAGGTTCGAAGTACTGGGAACGTTCAGCATCTCTTCCGGTTCGGGGTCGGTCCCCCTGCACGGCCGGATGCGGAGAACGCTCCTCGGCGTGCTGCTGGTCCGGGCCAACACCTTCGTCCCGGTGAACGTGCTCACCGAGGCGCTGTGGGACAGCAAATGGGAGCCGCGGGCGGTGCCGAAGCTGCACTGGCACGTCCACAAGCTGCGGCAGGCCCTGCCCGAGGGCGACCGGCTCGCCTTCGACAACGGCGGCTACCGGCTGGAGGTCCACCCCGGCGAACTGGACGTCGAGACCTTCGAGACGCTGGCGGGCCAGGCGCTGAAGACCGCGGACCCCGCGCAGCGCGCGTCGCTGATCCGGCAGGCCCTCACGCATTGGCACGGCGCGCCCTACGAGGGCCTGGACGTCCCCTTGCTCTCGGACGAGACGATGCGGCTCTCGGAGCACCGCCTGGTCCTGCTCGAAGAGCTCTACCAGGCCGAACTCGACCTCGGGCGGCACGCGAGCGCGGCCGTCGAACTGGCCGATCTGGTCCGGCGGCACCCCTTGCGGCAGCGTGCCCAGTACCTCCTGATGGACGCTCTGTGGCGAGCCGGGCGCACATCCGACGCGCTGGCGGCGTACCGGCGTGCGCGCCGGATCTCGGTCGATCAGCTCGGCCTCGAACCGGGGCCGGAACTGCGGTTGCTGGAGCGGAGGATCCTCGCCGGCGAGGTCGCGGGGGCCGGTGCGCACCGTGCCCCGGCGTTGCTTCACCGGGCCAGGTGAACCTACGGGCTGTCGCTTTGCTCCCGCTTGGGTGACCTGTCTCAGGGGCTCGGGGTTAGTGTTCGGGTATGTCCCGAGCGAGTCTTGACAAGGATCCGCACGAAGTCGCCGCCATGTTCGACGACGTCGCGGACGGCTACGACCGCGCGAATTCGTTCATGACCTTCGGCTTCGACCGCCGCTGGCGCACCATCACCGGCCGGGTGCTGGACGCCAAACGCGGGGAGAAGGTGCTGGACCTCGCGGCGGGCACCGGCGTGTCCACCGTCGAGTACGCGCGCAACGGCGCGTGGTGCCTCGCGGCGGACTTCTCGGTCGGCATGCTCAAGGCGGGCAAGCATCGCGGCGTCCCCATGGTGGCCGCCGACGCGATGAAGCTGCCGTTCGCCGACGACAGCTTCGACGCGGTGACCATCTCGCTCGCGCTGCGGAACTTCGTCGACACCAAGGCCGCGCTCACCGAGATCGCGCGGGTGGTCAAACCGGGCGGCCGTCTGGTGATCTGCGAGGTGTCGACGCCCACATTCCCGCCGATCCGGTTCCTGCACCGGAAGTTCATCGCGAAGCTGCTCACCTGGGTCGGCGCCAGGACCTCGTCGAACCCCGAGGCCTACTCCTACCTGGCCGAATCCATGCTGGCGTGGCCGGATCAGCGGGCGCTGGGCGAGATCATCGCGAGCGCCGGATGGACCGAGGTGGAGTGGCTGAACCTCACGTTCGGCGTCGTCGCCATCCACCGCGCCAAAAAGCCCTCCGTAAACTCGCGGCCATGACACGTCGCAACGCAGACCACGACGCCGAGGTCATCGTCGTCGGTGCCGGACCGGCCGGCTCCACCGCCGCCACGTACCTCGCCCGCGCGGGCGTCGACGTGCTGCTGCTGGAGAAGACCGAGTTCCCGCGCGAGAAGGTGTGCGGCGACGGCCTGACCCCGCGCGGCGTCAAGCAGCTCATCGACCTGGGGATCGACACCAGCGAGGACGCGGGCTGGGTACACAGCCGCGGCCTGCGGATCCTCACCGGCGAGCTCACGCTGGAACTGGACTGGCCGGACCTGACGAGCTACCCGCCGTACGGCGTTTCGCGGACCCGCCAGGACTTCGACGACCTGCTCGCGAAGACCGCGGTGAAGGCGGGCGCGCGGCTCTACGAGCGCACCACCGTCACCGGTGCCATCACCAGCCCGACCGGTCGCGTGATCGGCGTCGAGGCGAAGGTCGGCCCGGAGAAGACGCCGGTGAGCTACCGCGCTCCGCTGGTGCTGGCCTGCGACGGCGTCTCCGCGCGGCTCGCGCTGAGCGTCGGCATCCAGAAGAACGAGAAGCGCCCGATGGGTGTCGCGGTGCGGCAGTACTACAAGAGCCCGCGTCACGACGACCCGTTCATCGAGGGCCACCTGGAGCTGTGGGACCGCTCGGACCCGCGCGACCCGAAGCTGCTGCCCGGCTACGGCTGGGCGTTCCCGCTGGGCGACGGCACGGTGAACGTCGGGCTCGGCATGCTGTCGACGTCGGCCGCGTTCCGCAGCACGGATTACCGCGCGCTGCTGCGCCAGTGGCTCGACGGGACGCCCGAGGAATGGGGCTACCGCGAGGAGAACGCCATCGGCAAGGTCGGCGGCGCCGGTCTCCCGATGGGCTTCAACCGCACTCCGCACTACCGAGACGGCCTGCTGCTGCTCGGCGACGCTGGCGGCATGGTCAGCCCGTTCAACGGCGAGGGCATCTCGGCCGCGATGGAATCCGCGCAGCTGGCGTCGGAGTTCGTCGTGCAGGCGCTGGCGCGGCGCGAAGGACCTTCGCGCGAGCGGGCGCTGGAGGGCTACCCGCGCGCCGTCGGGGAGCTGATGGGCGGCTACTACCGGCTCGGCAACGTGTTCGCGAAGCTGATCGGGAAGCCGAAGGTCATGCACGCCGCGACGAAGTACGGCCTGCGGATCAACTCGATCCTTCCGTTGGTCTACAAGGGACTTTCGGGTTGCTACGACGCCAAGGGCGGGGACGGCGTCGACCGCCTCATCGCCGCTCTGGCCCGCGCCACCCCCTCCCCGCGCTGACCCCGCGCTGACGCCACGCATTTCGTCCTCTGAATGCGGTAGTTCGCCCTCCGAACCACCGCATTCAGAGGACGAAATGCTGTACGCCACGGCCCGCCACCACACGTCTGGACCGCTCATGGGCAACCCGGCCCTGCTCAGAGGGTTGTGAAAGCCACTTTCACAACCTTCAGCGTTGCGAAAGTGGCTTTCACAACGTCCCGTCCGAGGGGACGGCGGCGGGCGCGTCGCTCCAGGGGTCGTGAGTGTTTTGGGTCGTTCTAACGACCCAAAACACTCACGACCAACCCCACCGCGCGCTTCGGAAGCGGCCGCAGGCAGTCGACTAATTGCGCTGGTTCCACACGTCTGGACCAGTCACGGGAACTCTGCGCAGTGGTATCGGTCACAGGACAAACGCGGTCAAACGGACCCCCGAAGCCGATCTTGAGAACGACGTCGCAGGTCACCGGCACCGCACGCGCGAAGAAACCGTACTGGCCGTGCGGTCAAGTTAGGGCAGCCTTATAGCACGGGGCCTAGGGACAAGAATGTGAGTCACGTCCTACACTCGCCCCATGCTTTGTGAATCGCTTCACATCCTCGACGGGAGGCTTGTGAACTATTTCACAAGCAAGGGGGCCGTCATGCACGGCCCGTAAGGGTTGCCTAACCCTCGGCGGTGTGACCCAGGTGACTTAGGGTGCCGACCGAGGGAAGCGGTGAACCCCGACTCGAATACCGCAGCGGCGCGGAAAGGATGGCGAAAACCCCGTGCTGATGTTGCCCGTGCTGGCCCAGGCGGACACCTCGAAGGTGCCCAACCTGGACATGTACCTCCCCTTGGTCCTCCTGTTCGTCCTCGCTCTCGCGTTCGCGGTGCTTTCGGTGCTGCTCGGCCCGCTCGTCGGCCCGAGCCGGGCCAACAAGGCGAAGCTCGCGGCCTACGAATGCGGTATCGAACCGTCGCCGCAGCCGGTCGTCGGCGGCGGCCGGATGCCGGTCGCGTACTACATCACCGCGATGCTGTTCATCCTGTTCGACATCGAGATGGTCTTCCTCTACCCGTTCGCGGTCTCCGCGGACGCGCTGGGCATGTTCGGCCTGGTGGAGATCGTGCTGTTCATCGCGACGGTCGGTTTCGCGTACGCCTACGTGTGGCGTCGCGGCGGCCTGGATTGGAACTAGAGAAGCATGGGCCTCGAAGAAAAACTCCCCAACGGCATCCTCCTGGCCAGTCTCGAAGGCCTGGTGAACTGGGCCCGCAAGAACTCCATGTGGCCCGCCACCTTCGGTCTCGCCTGCTGCGCGATCGAGATGATGACCGTCGGCGGTTCCCGCTACGACATCGCCCGCTTCGGCATGGAGCGCTTCAGCGCGACGCCGCGCCAGGCCGATCTGATGATCGTCGCCGGCCGCGTCACGCAGAAGATGGCGCCGGTGCTCCGCCAGATCTACGACCAGATGGCCGAGCCCAAGTGGGTGCTGGCGATGGGCGTCTGCGCCTCGTCCGGCGGCATGTTCAACAACTACGCCGTGGTGCAGGGCGTCGACCACATCGTCCCGGTCGACATGTACCTCCCCGGCTGCCCGCCGCGCCCCGAGATGCTGCTCGACGCGATTTTGAAGCTGCACGCCAAGATCCAGGACGAGCCGATCAACGCCCGCCGGGCCGCGATCCGCGCCGCCAGCGGTGAGCGCACCGAGCTGATCGCCTCCTCGATCAAGTACGCGAAGAAGTGAGCGACGTGCCCGAAGAAAACTCCCCCGAAACCCCGGAAACCGGCGGCGAGCAGTCCAGCGCCGACCGGCCCGCAGGCGGCCTCGAGCCGCAGGGCGCCCGCCCGGCCGAGCCGGTCGTCACCGGTAAAGAGCGCCAGGGCATGTTCGGTGTCCGCGGCACCGGCGACACCTCCGGTTACGGCGGCGTCCGCCTCCCCGCGTACAGCCCGCCCCCGGCGGAGCGCCCGTACGGCGGCTGGTTCGACGAGTTCGCCGACGAGTTCTACGCGGCCTTGGCGGACAACAAGATCCCGGCGAACGCGATCCAGCAGACGACGGTCGACCGCGGCGAGATCACCTTCTACGTCTCCCGCGAGCACCTCGTCGAGATCGCCAAGGTCCTGCGCGACGACGCCGGTCTCCGCTTCGAACTGCTCAGTTCGGTGTCCGGCGTCGACTACGGCGTCGACGTCCCGCAGCGGCTGCACTCGGTCTACCACTTCACGTCGATGACCTACCGCCGCCGCATCCGGCTCGAGGTCACCCTCGACATCGAAGACCCGCACGTCCCGTCGCTGGTCGGGGTCTACCCGACGGCCGACTGGCAGGAGCGGGAGGCCTGGGACATGTTCGGCATCGTCTACGACGGCCACCCGGCGCTGACCCGCATCCTCATGCCGGACGACTGGGACGGTCACCCCCAGCGCAAGGACTACCCGCTCGGCGGGATCCCGGTCGAATACAAGGGCGCGGAGATCCCGCCGCCGGACCAGCGGAGGTCGTACTCGTGAGCACCGAAAACCTCTCCGACGTCACGACAGGCACCGCCACCGGACCCCGAGGCGCCGACAGCACCGACGACGTCAACTACGCCGACTCCCGCGAGACCACCGAAGGCCGCGTCTACACCGTTTCCGGCGGTGACTGGGAAGACCTCATCGAGGACTCCCGCCACGACGAGCGCATGGTCATCAACATGGGCCCGCAGCACCCGTCGACGCACGGCGTGCTCCGGCTCGTGCTGGAGATGGAGGGCGAGACCGTCACCCAGCTCCGCTCGGTCATCGGCTACCTGCACACCGGGATCGAGAAGAACTGCGAGTACCGCACGTGGACCCAGGGCGTCACCTTCGTGACGCGCATGGACTACCTCGCCCCGCTCTCGACCGAGATGGCGTACTGCCTCGGCGTCGAGAAGCTGCTCGGCATCCAGGCCCCGCGCCGCGCCGAGCTGCTGCGCGTGATGCTGCTGGAGATCAACCGCATCGGTTCGCACCTGGTCTACATCGCCACCGGCGGGATGGAACTCGGTGCCACCACGGCGATGACGCTCGGTTTCCGTGAGCGCGAAGAGGTCCTGCACCTGCTGGAGCACCTCACCGGTCTCCGGATGAACCACGCGTTCATCCGCCCCGGCGGGCTCGCGCAGGACATGCCCGCCGACTACCACGAGGTGGTCAGCCAGTTCGTCAAGACGATGGACGAGCGGCTTCCCTTGTACGACAAGCTCTTCACCGGTCAGCCGATCTGGCGCAACCGGCTCAAGGGTGTCGGGTACCTGCCGGTCGACGCGTGCCTCGCGCTCGGTGTCACCGGCCCGGTGCTGCGCAGCGCCGGTCTCCCGTGGGACATGCGCAAGACCGAGCCGTACTCCCGCTACGAGGAGTTCGAGTTCGACATCCCGACCTCCACCGAGGCGGACTGCTGGGCGCGCTACCTGCTGCGTGTCGAGGAGATGCACCAGAGCCTGCGGATCATCAAGCAGTGCCTGAAGAAGCTCGAGCCGGGCCCGGTCATGGTCGAGGACAAGAAGGTCGCCTGGCCGGCGCAGCTCTCGATCGGCAGCGACGGCATGGGCAACTCGCTCGAGCACGTCCGCAAGATCATGGGCCAGTCGATGGAATCGCTGATCCATCACTTCAAGCTGGTCACCGAGGGTTTCAAGGTCCCGCCGGGCCAGACCTACACCTCCGTGGAGTCGCCGCGCGGCGAACTCGGCGTGCACCTGGTCTCCGACGGCGGCACCAGGCCGCTGCGGGTCCACGTGCGCGAACCGAGTTTCGTGAACCTGCAGTCGATGCCCGCGATGGCCGAAGGCGGCCTCGTGGCGGACGTCATCGCCGCCATCGCCTCGATCGACCCCGTCATGGGGGGAGTGGACCGTTGAGCACCCAGCCCGGAACGACACCCACGCCCGAGCCCGGCACCAGCCTGGCCGAGCAGACCCACATCGCCGCCGGTGGCGACGTCGACGTGATCGCGATCGCGCCGGATCCCGCCGAGGCGGAAGGGATCCTGGAGAACGCGAAGCTCGAAGACATCTTCGACGCCGACACGTACGCCAAGGCACAGAACCTGATCGCGCGGTACCCGCAGTCGCGGTCGGCGCTGCTGCCGATGCTGCACCTCGTGCAGTCGGTGCAGGGTTACGTGAGCCAGGAGGGCATCGCCTTCTGCGCACAGAACCTGGACCTCTCCGACGCCGAGGTCAGCGCGGTCGCGACGTTCTACACCATGTACAAGCGCCGCCCGTGCGGCGAGCACCTGGTGAGCGTCTGCACCAACACGCTGTGCGCGGCCATGGGCGGCGACGCGATCTACAAGAAGCTCCAGACGCACCTCGGCTCCGAAGAGAAGCCGTTGGGGCACAACGAGACCGCGGGCACGCCGAACGAGCCCGGCTCGATCACGCTGGAGCACGCCGAATGTCTCGCGGCCTGTGACCTCGCCCCGGTCATCCAGGTCAACTACGAGTACTTCGACAACCAGACCGAGGAAAAGGCCGTCGCGCTGGTCGACGCGTTGCAGGCGGGCAAGAAGCCGGCCCCGACGCGCGGTGCGCCGCTGACGAACTTCAAGGGCGCCGAACTGCAGCTCGCCGGGTTCTTCCCGGAGGACGCGCAGCAGTACCGCACGGATGTCGACGGTCCTTCGCAGGCCGTCGAAACGCTGCGGGGCGCGCAGGTCGCGCAGGACCGCGGCTGGACCGCGCCCGCGATGAAGGACGTCCCACTGCCCGAAGTGGAGAAGAAGTAATGGCCGATCCCATCACTCCGGTCCTCACGAAGCGCTGGCTTTCGCCCAACTCCTGGACGATCCAGTCCTACGAAGCCCTCGAGGGCTACACCGCGATCCGCAAGGCGCTCAAGGCCACTCCCGAGCAGATCGTCCAGCTGGTCAAGGACTCCGGCCTCCGCGGCCGTGGCGGCGCGGGCTTCCCGGCCGGCATCAAGTGGTCCTTCATGCCGCCGAACGAGGACAAGCCGCACTACCTCGTCATCAACGCCGACGAGGGCGAGCCGGGCACCTGCAAGGACATCCCGCTGATGATGGCGGACCCGCACTCGCTGATCGAGGGCTGCATCATCGCCTCGTACGCGATGCGTTCGCACCACTGCTTCATCTACGTCCGCGGCGAGGCGCTGCACTGCATCCGCCGCCTGAACGCGGCCGTGCGCGAGGCGTACGAAGCGGGCTACCTGGGCAAGAACATCCTCGACTCCGGATTCGACCTCGACATCACCGTGCACGCGGGCGCCGGGGCGTACATCTGCGGCGAGGAGACAGCGCTGCTGGACTCGCTGGAAGGCCGTCGCGGCCAGCCGCGGCTCAAGCCGCCGTTCCCGGCCGCCGCCGGTCTTTACGCCGCGCCGACCACGGTGAACAACGTCGAGACCATCGCTAGCGCGCCGTACATCGTCAACGGCGGTTCGAGCTGGTTCCGCGAGATGGGCCGCGAGAAGTCGCCCGGCCCGAAGATCTACTCGATCTCCGGCCACGTCGAGAAGCCCGGCCAGTACGAATGCCCGCTCGGCACCACGCTGCGCGAGCTCCTGGACATGGCGGGCGGCATGAAGGACGGCATCCCGCTGAAGTTCTGGACGCCGGGTGGTTCGTCCACGCCGATGTTCACCGCCGAGCACCTCGATGTTCCGCTGGACTTCGAAGGCGCGGCGGAAGCCGGGTCGATGCTGGGCACGACGGCCGTGCAGGTCTTCAACGAGACCGTTTCCGTGCCGTGGGCCGTGATGAAGTGGACGCAGTTCTACGAGCACGAGTCCTGCGGCAAGTGCACGCCGTGCCGCGAGGGCACGTACTGGCTGGCGCAGATCCTGGAGCGCATGGTCGAGGGCAAGGGCACCGAGGAGGACATCGACACCCTGCTCGACGTCTGCGACAACATCCTCGGCCGCTCGTTCTGCGCGCTCGGCGACGGCGCGGTCTCGCCGATCCAGAGCGGTATCAAGTACTTCCGGGATGAATTCCTGGCTTTGTGTCAAGCAAACAAGCGCGAATTGGTGGGGGCGCAGGCATGACGATCGCACCCGACAAGCCCGGGACGTCCACAGAGGACACTCCGGTCCCCGAGGGCCACGTCAAGCTGGTCATCGACGGTGAAGAGGTCATCGCGCCCAAGGGCGAGCTGCTGATCCGCACCGCCGAGCGGCTCGGCACGGTCATCCCGCGCTTCTGCGACCACCCGCTGCTCGACCCGGCGGGCGCCTGCCGCCAGTGTCTGGTCGAGGTCGAAATGGGCGGCCGCCCGATGCCGAAGCCGCAGGCCTCGTGCACCATGACGGTCGCCGACGGCATGGTCGTGAAGACCCAGCTGACCTCGGCCGTCGCGGACAAGGCCCAGCAGGGTGTGATGGAGCTGCTGCTCATCAACCACCCGCTGGACTGCCCGATCTGCGACAAGGGCGGCGAATGCCCGCTGCAGAACCAGGCGCTCGCGCACGGCCGTGCGGACTCCCGCTTCGTCGACCAGAAGCGGACCTTCGCGAAGCCGCTGCCGATCTCCTCGCAGGTGCTGCTGGACCGGGAGCGTTGCGTGCTCTGCCAGCGCTGCACCCGGTTCTCCCGCGAGATCGCCGGCGACCCGTTCATCGAGCTCCTCGAACGCGGCGCCCACCAGCAGATCGGCACCGCCGAGACCGCGGACGTGCTGGACCTGGCCTCCCGGACCACCTCCGGTCAGCCGTTCCAGTCGTACTTCTCCGGCAACGTCATCCAGATCTGCCCGGTCGGCGCGCTGACGTCGGCCGCGTACCGGTTCCGTTCGCGGCCGTTCGACCTGGTGTCCTCGCCGAGCGTGTGCGAGCACTGCTCGTCCGGCTGCGCCGAGCGGACCGACTTCCGCCGCGGCAAGGTCATGCGGAAGCTCGCGGGCGACGACCCCGAGGTCAACGAAGAGTGGCTTTGCGACAAGGGCCGCTTCGCGTTCCGTTACTCGACCGCGGACGACCGCATCCGGCGCCCGCTGGTCCGCAACGCCGACGGCGTGCTCGAAGAGGCTTCCTGGACCGACGCGCTGCGCGCGGCCGCCGAAGGGCTGGCCAAGGCACGCGACGGCAAGGGCGCCGCGGTGCTGACCGGTGGCCGGTTGACCGTCGAGGACGCCTACGCGTACTCGAAGTTCGCGCGGATCGCCTTGGGCACCAACGACATCGACTTCCGCGCCCGTCCGCACTCGGCCGAGGAGCTGGGCTTCCTCGCGTCGCACGTGGTCGGGACGACGCCGGAAAGCGGAGTCACCTTCGGCGAGATCGAGCGGGCGCGCACGGTGCTGTGCGTCGCGTTCGAGCCGGAGGACGAAGCGCCGATCGTGTTCCTGCGGCTGCGCAAGGCGGCCCGCAAGAACCGCACGCGCGTCGTCCACTTGGGACAGTGGACCACTTCGTCGGTCCGCAAGACCTTCGGTGAACTGCTGGCCTGCGCGCCGGGTGCCGAGGCCGCCGCGATCGACGGCATCGCGCAGCACGCGCAGGACGTCGACCAGGCATTGGCCTCGGAAGGAGCGGTGATCCTGGTCGGCGAACGTGCCGCCGAGGTCCCGGGTCTCTTCTCGGCCCTGCACCGGCTGGTCGAGCGCACCGGCGCCCGGCTCGCGTGGATCCCGCGTCGTGCGGGTGAACGCGGCGCCCTGGAGGCGGGCGCGGCGCCGACGCTGCTGCCGGGTGGCCGTCCGGTCGCCGACGCCGAGGCTCGCGCCGAGGTCGAAAAGGCTTGGGGCGTCACGCTTCCCGCCACGGAGGGCCGTGACACCACCGCCATCCTCAAGGCCGCTTCGGGTCAGGACATCGACGGCCTGCTGGTCGGCGGCGTCGACCCGGACGACCTGCCGGATCCGGACCTGGCCCGCCGCGCGCTCGAGAACGCGAAGTTCGTGGTGAGCCTGGAACTGCGGCACAGCGCGGTCACCGAGCACGCGAACGTCGTCCTCCCGATCGCCCCGGCGGTCGAGAAGGCGGGCAGCTACCTGAACTGGGAAGGCCGCCGCCGCGAGTTCGCCGTCACCCTCGAAGGCACCGGCGCCCTGCCGGACTGCCGGGTGCTCGACACCCTCGCCGTCGAGATGGACGCGGACCTGTTCACCCAGACCCCGGCCGCTTCCGCCGCCGATCTGGCCAAGCTGCCCGGCAAGACCGAGCCCGCGGTCTTCGAGCCGGTGGCGGCCGTCGCCGCGAGCGCGGGGAACGGCAAGGCCCTCCTCGCCACCTGGCGCCAGCTGATCGACAACGGTTCGCTGCAGGACGGCGAGCCGCACCTCAAGGGCACGCAGCGCGAGGTCGTCGCCAAGCTCTCGGCGAAGACCGCCGAAGGCCTGGGCGGCAGCGTCAAGGTCTCCACCGAACGCGGTTCCATCACGTTGCCGATCGAGGTCGCCGACCTGCCGGACGGCGTCGTGTGGCTCCCGGGCAACTCCGACGGCTCGGCCGTCCGCGCCGCTCTCGCGGCCGGTCACGGTTCGGCCGTCACCCTCACCGGAGGTGAGAAGTGACTCCGTTGCTCAGCCAGATGCCGGACGCCGCCGAGCGGGCGGCGCTGCTGGCGGACGACCCGTTGTGGCTGGTCCTGCTCAAGACGGTCGTCATCCTGCTGATCGGCCCGATCCTGACGATCTTCCTGATCGTCTGGGAGCGCAAGGCCGTCGGCCGGATGCAGAACCGTCCCGGGCCCAACCGGGTCGGGCCCGGCGGCTACCTGCAGTCCCTCGCGGACGCGATCAAGCTGCCGTTCAAGGAACAGATCATCCCGGACACCGCCGACCGCAAGGTGTACTTCCTCGCGCCGGTGATCTCCGCGGTGCCGGCGCTGATCGCGCTGGCGGCGATCCCGTTCGGGCCGGTCGTCTCGATCTTCGGTGAGCGGACCGTGCTCCAGCTGGTCGACCTGCCGGTCGGCGTGCTGGTGATCCTGGCCTGCTCCTCGATCGGGGTGTACGGCCTGGTGCTGGCGGGCTGGTCCTCCGGCTCGCCGTACCCGCTGCTCGGCGGCCTCCGCAGCGCGGCCCAGGTGATCTCCTACGAGATCGCGATGGGTCTGTCGATCGTCGGCGTCATCCTCTACTCGGGTTCGATGTCCACCTCGGCGATCGTCGACTCCCAGCAGACCGGCTGGTACTTCTACCTGCTGCTGCCGAGTTTCGTGATCTACCTGATCTCCATGGTCGGTGAGACCAACCGCGCGCCGTTCGACCTCCCCGAGGCCGAATCCGAGCTGGTCGGCGGTTTCCACACCGAGTACAGCTCGATGAAGTTCGCGATGTTCTTCCTCGCCGAATACGTCAACATGGTGATCGTCTCGGCGTTCGCGACCACGTTGTTCCTCGGTGGCTGGAAGTTCCCGTTCGTCGGCGCGGACCACGCGCTGAACCAGGGCTGGCTCCCGCTGATCTGGTTCTCCGCCAAGCTGTTCATCCTGCTGTTCGGGTTCATCTGGCTGCGCGGCACGCTGCCGCGGCTGCGGTACGACCAGTTCATGCGGCTGGGCTGGAAGGTCCTGGTGCCGGTCAACCTGGTCTGGATCGTCGTGATCGTCACGGTCCGCGCGATCAAGAACTCGGGTGGCCTGTCCACCCCGCAGATCCTCATCGGCGGCGGCGCGCTCATCCTCGTCGTCGTCATCCTGAGCCTGCTGCTGCCGGACAAGAAGGTCCCGGAAGACGACTACGTCCCGGTGACCGGCGGCGGATTCCCCGTGCCGCCGCTCGACCTGCAGGTCCCGGAGAAGACCCCGCGTCAGAAGGCCCTCGCGAAGGCCGAAGCCCGGGCTGCCAAGCGCAAGCCCGCGGCGGTTTCCAGTGGAAGGGAGGCCGGCGATGGGGATGTTTGATCCCATCAAGGGTTTCGGTGTCACCTTCGGCATGATGTTCAAGAAGGTCGCCACCGAGGAGTACCCGGAGGCGGGTGCCCCCGCGGCTCCGCGGTATCACGGCAGGCACCAGCTCAACCGGCATCCGGACGGGCTGGAGAAATGCGTCGGCTGCGAGCTGTGCGCGTGGGCCTGCCCGGCGGACGCGATCTTCGTCGAAGGCGGCGACAACACCGAAGAGGCGCGGTACTCGCCCGGTGAGCGGTACGGCGCCGACTACCAGATCAACTACCTGCGCTGCATCGGCTGCGGGTTGTGCGTCGAAGCCTGCCCGACCCGGTCCCTGACGATGATCAACTTCTACGAGCTGGCCGACGACGACCGGCAGCGGTTGATCTACACCAAGGAAGACCTCCTCGCGCCGCTGCTGCCCGGCATGGAGCAGCCGCCGCACCCGATGCGGCTGGGCGACAACGAGCAGGACTACTACGTCAACGGCCCCGAGCTGGCGCGCAAGCAGCCCGCTGAGAGCACGGAGGCCGTCAAGTGATCACGGCTCTCCTCGCGCAGGCGCCGGACGTTTCGGCCGGGATCACCACCGGCGAGACCATCGCGTTCTGGGTGCTCGGCCCGCTCGCGCTGCTCGGCGGACTCGGCATGATCTTCTCCCGCAACGCCGTGCACTCGGCGCTGTGGCTGGTCCTCACGATGCTGTGCCTCGGCGCGCTGTACATGATCCAGCAGGCGCCGTTCCTCGGCTTCACGCAGATCATCGTCTACACCGGCGCGATCATGATGCTGTTCCTGTTCGTGCTGATGCTGGTCGGCCGCGAGAGTTCCGACTCGGTCGTCGAAGTGCTGCGCGGGCAGCGGGTCATGGCGACCCTGCTCGGCATCGGCGTCGGCGGCCTGCTCGCCGCGGGTCTCGCCCGCGCGCTGGCCAACGTCACCCCGGCGCTGCCGCGCGACCCGGCGAACCTCGACGGCGGCGGCCCCGGCGGGCTGGGACGGCTGATCTTCACCAAGTACCTGTTCCCGTTCGAGCTCACCTCGGCGCTGCTGATCACCGCCGCGCTCGGCGCGATGGTGCTCGCGTTCACCGACCGGCACGCCAAGGGCGGCAAGAAGAACCAGAAGGAACTCGTCGTCGACCGGTTCACCGGCAAGCACGACCGGCCTTCGCCGCTGCCCGGCCCGGGTGTGTTCGCCACGGCCAACTCGGTCGCCACCCCGGCGCTGCTGCCCGACGGCTCGATCGCCAGGGAGTCGCTCTCGGAGATCATCGAGTCGACTTCGGCCGCACAGCTGGAAACCGAACGGAAGCAGGTCGCCGGGACCGAGGAAGGTCCGGACGCCCACGCTCTGGTCGGCAAGTCTGAAGGGGAGAAGGAATGACCCCGACGTACTACCTGCTCCTGTCCGCGCTGCTGTTCGCCATCGGCGCGGTCGGGGTGCTGGTGCGCCGCAACGCGATCGTCGTGTTCATGTGCATCGAGCTGATGCTGAACGCGGCGAACCTGTCCCTGGTCACGTTCGCCCGGATCAACGGGTCGCTGGACGGCCAGGTGATGGCGTTCTTCGTGATGGTCGTCGCCGCCGCCGAGGTCGTGGTGGGGCTCGCGATCATCATGGCGATCTTCCGCACCCGGCGCTCGGCCTCGGTCGACGACACCAACCTGCTGAAGTACTAGGGAGCACCGAGAGTGACCGCATCATCGTGGCTGCTGGTGGCCTTCCCGGCTCTCGGCGCCCTCATTCTTTTGCTGGCGGGTAAGCGGGCCAGGGGCTGGGGACACCTCCTCGGCAGCGCGACCGTCTCACTGTCCTTCGTGTACGGCCTGATCCTGTTCTTCACGGCCGACACGAAGGCCACCGCCGACGTCAAGCTGTTCTCGTGGATCCCGGTTTCGGCGCTGCAGGTCGACTTCGGGCTGCGGATCGACGCGTTGTCGCTGACGTTCGTGCTGCTCATCACCGGCGTCGGCATGCTGATCCACTTCTACTCGATCGGCTACATGGCCGAGGACCGCGACCGGTCGAGGTTCTTCGCGTACCTCAACCTGTTCGTCGCCTCGATGCTGATTCTGGTGCTGGGCAACAGCTTCGTGACGCTGTACCTCGGCTGGGAAGGCGTGGGTCTCGCGTCGTACCTGCTCATCGGCTGGTACCAGGACCGCCCGTCCGCGGCCACCGCGGCGAAGAAGGCGTTCCTGATGAACCGCGTCGGTGACGTCGGGCTCGCGCTGGCGATCTTCCTGATGTTCAAGTACGTCGGGAGCACCGGCTACGCCGAGGTCTTCGGCGCCGTCGGCCAGATCCCCACCGGTGCGGTCACCGCGATCGCGATCCTCCTGCTGCTGGGCGCCTGCGGTAAGTCCGGCCAGTTCCCGCTGCAGGCCTGGCTTCCCGACGCGATGGAGGGCCCGACCCCGGTCTCGGCCCTCATCCACGCGGCGACGATGGTCACCGCCGGCGTCTACCTGGTCGCCCGCGCGCACGAGATCTTCAACGCCACCGCGGACGGCCGCCTGATCGTCACCCTCGTCGGCACGGTCACACTGCTGATCGGGTGCGTCATCGGTTGCGCCTACGACGACATCAAGAAGGTCCTGGCGTACTCCACGGTCAGCCAGATCGGGTACATGATGCTCGCCGTCGGCCTCGGGCCGATCGCCTACGCGCTCGGCATCATGCACCTGGTGGCGCACGGTTTCTTCAAGGCCGGGCTGTTCCTCGGGGCCGGTTCGGTCATGCACGCCATGAACGACGAGGTCGACATGCGGAAGTTCGGCGGGCTGCGCAAGCACCTGCCGGTCACCTTCTGGACCTTCGCCCTCGGCTACCTGGCGCTGATCGGCATCCCGCCGCTCTCGGGCTTCTTCACCAAGGACGCGATCATCGAAGCGGCGCTGTCGCAGGGCGGCTGGCGCGGCTGGGTGATGGGCGGCGCGGCACTGCTCGGCGCCGGGCTCACCGCGTTCTACATGACCCGCCTGATGGTGATGACCTTCTTCGGCAAGGAACGCTGGAAGGAGATCAAGTCCAGCGACGGCCGCGACTTCCACCCGCACGAATCGCCCGCGGTGATGAAGTGGCCGATGATCATCCTGGCCGTCGGTTCGGTCGGCGCCGGTGCGTTCTTCGCCCTCGGCGACCGGTTCGCCGAATGGCTTTCGCCGGTGGTCGGGCCGCTCGAGGAGGGTGGCCACAGTGTCATCCCGCACGCGCTGGTGCCGATCCTCACCGTGGCGCTGTCGGTGCTCGGCGCGGCGGCGGCGTGGCTCTTCGTCGGCCGTAAGGACGTTCCGGTGGAACGCCCCGAGCGGGTCTCGGCCGTGGTCAAGGCCGCGCGCAACGACCTCTACGGCAACACCCTGAACGAGACGCTGGTCGCCCGTCCGGGCACCTGGCTCGCCAGGGCGCTGGTCTACGTGGACAACCGCGGCGTCGACGGCGCCGTCAACGGCCTCGCCGCCGCGCTCGGCGGCGGATCCGGGCGCCTGCGCCGCCTGCAGACCGGCTTCGTCCGCTCGTACGCACTGTCCATGCTGGGCGGCACATTCCTGCTTCTGGCGGCACTTCTGCTGGTGAGGTTCGCATGACCTGGGTACTCGCAACCATCCTGCTGCCGCTCGTCGGCGCCGCGGTCGTCGCGGGGATGAAGAAGAACGACAGGCTGGCGACGCTCACCGCGCTGGTGGTGTCGCTCCTGACGTTCCTGCTGGTGATCCCGATGTGGGCGAGCTACACGCCTTCGGGGGACCGCATCCAGCAGAAGTCCTCGATGGACTGGATCCCGAACTTCGGCATCCACATCTCGTTCGGCATCGACGGCATCGCGCTGGTGATGATCGCGGTCATCGGCCTGCTGGTGCCGATCGTGGTCGGCGCGCTGGGCCTGACCGACAAGCTCCCGGCCGGGCGCTCGGCGGGCGGGTTCCTGTCGCTGATCCTGGTGCAGGAGGCGCTGACCATCGCGGTGTTCGCCGCGACCGACGTCTTCCTGTTCTACGTGCTGTTCGAGATCATGCTGATCCCGATGTACTTCCTGATCGGCGGCTACGGCGGCGCGAACCGGCAGTACGCGGCGGTCAAGTTCTTCCTGTACTCGTTCCTCGGCGGCCTGATCATGCTGGCCTCGGCGATCGGGGCGTACTCGCTCGCGTCGGACAAGCTCGGCAAGGGCAGCTTCGACTGGGAAACCCTCGTCACGGTCGTCCGCGACGCCCCGCTGGGCACGCAGATCTGGCTGTTCCTCGGGTTCTTCCTCGCGTTCGCGATCAAGGCCCCGCTGGTGCCGTTCCACACCTGGCTGCCGGACGCCGCGGGCCAGGCGCCGATCGGCGTCGCGGTCCTGCTGGTCGGTGTGCTGGACAAGGTCGGCACGTTCGGGTTCCTGCGCTACTGCCTCCCGATGTTCCCCGACGCCAGCAAGGAACTCGCGCCGTGGGTGCTGGTGCTCGCCGTCGCGGGTGTCCTTTATGGATCGATCCTCGCGGCCGGGCAACGCGACATGAAGCGCTTCATCGCGTACGTGTCGATCGCCCACTTCGGCTTCATCGCACTGGGCATCTTCACCTTCAACGAGCAGGCGATGGTCGGCTCGGTGTCGTACATGCTGAACCACAGCCTCGCCACCGGCATGCTGATCGTGGTCGTCGGCCTGATCGTGATGCGCGGCGGATCCACCAGGATCTCCGACTACGGCGGCATGGCGAAGGTGACCCCGCTGCTCGGCGGGATGCTGCTCATCGCCGGTCTGTCCACTTTGTCCCTGCCCGGCACGAACTCCTTCATCAGTGAGTTCCTGGTGCTGCTGGGGTCCTTTGTGGACTACCCGGTGTACACGATCATCGCGACGGTCGGCATGGTGCTGGCCGCGGCTTACGTGCTCTGGCTCTACCAGCGCGTCATGCAGGGCCCCGTCCGCGGTGACGCCCTGATCGGCGCCGGTGGCGGGCCCGGCACGGCCATGGCTCCGGAACTCGGTGCCACCAAAGCCATCAAGGACCTCGGCGGCCGGGAGATCGCGATCCTGGCGCCGATGGTCGTGCTGATCATCGCGCTCGGGTTCTATCCCAAGCCGGTGCTCGACACGATCACCCCGTCGGTGCAGGCGACGATGTCGTCCGTGCAGGGAGGCAAGTAAACCGTGCTCTTCTTGACTCAGGCGCCACCGGTGCAGGTGCCGTCGATCGACTACTTCGCCGTCACGCCGATCCTGATCATCCTCGGGGCCGCGTGTGTCAGCGTGCTGCTCGAAGCCTTCTTGCCCAAGCACATGCGGTGGCCGTCGCAGGTCTTCCTGTCCCTGGTCGGGATCGGGGCGGCGGGCGTCTTCCTCGCCTGGTACGCCAGCACTTCCGCGCCGAAGGGCGGCGTCACGACCTTCAGCGGCGCCATCGCCGTCGACCGGCCGTCGCTGTTCCTCTGGGGCACGCTGCTGGCGCTGGCGCTGGGCGCGCTGCTGCTGATCGCGGACCGCTCGGTCGAGCCGGGTGGCGCGTTCGTCGCGCAAGCCGGTATTCGTCCGGGCACGGTCCAGGACCGCGCGCAGGTCGGCACCACCGGTATGCAGACCGAGGTCTTCCCGCTGACGCTGTTCGCGCTCGGCGGCATGATGGCGTTCGTCGCGGCCAACGACCTGCTCACCATGTTCATCGCGCTCGAAGTGCTGAGCCTGCCGCTGTACCTCATGTGCGGTCTGGCCCGTCGCCGTCGCCTGCTCTCGCAGGAATCCGCGGTCAAGTACTTCCTGCTCGGCGCGTTCTCGTCGGCGTTCTTCCTCTACGGGCTCGCGCTGCTCTACGGCTACGCGAACTCCGTGAAGCTGTCGGACATCGCCAACGCCGCCGCCGGTTCGGACCGGTCGGACACCCTGCTGTTCGCCGGGCTCGGGCTGCTCGCGGTCGGCCTGCTGTTCAAGGGTTCGGTCGGTCCGTTCCACACCTGGACCCCGGACGTCTACCAGGGCGCGCCGACGCCGGTCACCGCGTTCATGGGCGCCTGCACCAAGGTCGCCGCGTTCGGCGGGATCCTGCGGGTGTTCCAGGTGGCGTTCGAGTCGACCAGCTGGGAATGGCGCGGCGTGCTCTGGGCCGTCGCGATCATCTCGATGCTGATCGGCGCGGTGCTGGGCCTGACGCAGACCGACGTGAAGCGCATGATCGCCTACTCGTCCATCGCGCACGCCGGCTTCCTGCTCGTCGGTGCCATCGCGATGACCGAGGAAGGCCTGTCGAGCACGCTGTTCTACCTGCTGGCGTACGGCTTCACCACGCTCGCCGCGTTCGGTGTCGTCTCGCTGGTGCGCGACTCGAACGGCGAGGCGACGCACCTGTCCGCCTGGGCAGGCCTGGCGAAGCGGTCTCCGGTGCTGGCGGGCGTGTTCACCTTCCTGCTGCTCGCGCTGGCCGGTATCCCGCTGACCAGTGGTTTCGTCGGCAAGTTCGTGGTGTTCTCGGCGGCCCTGTCCGACGGGATGGCGCCGCTGGTCGTCGTCGCCCTGATCTTCAGCGCCGTCGCCGCGTTCTTCTACCTGCGGGTGATCGTGCTGATGTACTTCTCCGAGCCGGCGCCCGACGGCCCGACCGTCACCGTGCCCGGCGCGTTCACCACCACGGCGATCACGCTCGGCGTCATCGTCACGCTGGTGCTGGGGCTGCTCCCGGCGTTCGCCCTCGACTGGGCGGGCTCCGGCGGTTTCGCCCTCAAGTAGTCCTCGCTTCGCGAAAGGCCCCCTCGCTGTCGTGAGGGGGCTTTTTCGTGTCAGGGCGACGTCAGAGCGGTGTCAGGCCGGACCTCGATAGTTCCCTCATGACTTCCTCTACCTGGACCGGAATGGTCTCCGTCGAAGACACCGCGCTGGCCGTCACGGACACCGGCGGCCCCGGCATCCCCATCGTTTATCTCAACGGCCAGTTCGCGACCCAGGGCTACTGGCGGCGGATTCTCGCCGACCTGGGCACGGACTTCCGCCACATCACCTACGACGAGCGCGCCCGCGGCAAGTCGCGGCGTTCGGCCGACTACTCCTTCGAGGCCGCCGTCCGCGACGTCGACGCCGTCCTCGCGGCCCGCGGCGTGGAGCGGGCCATCGTGGTGGGCTGGTCCTACGGAGCGGTCGTCGCCGCTCACTGGGCCGCCCGGAACCCGGAGCGGACCATCGGCGCGGTGCTCGTCGACGGCGCGTTCCCGTACGACTGGCTGGACGACGCCATGGAACAGCGGATCAGGAAGATGTTCAAGCGGCTCAACCTGATCATGCCGTTGCTGCGCCCGACCGGCCTGACGCCGCGGATGAGCGCCGCCCAGCAGGCGGAGAGCAACATCGAACTCGGCAAGCTCTCGCGGGAGTCGGAATTGGGACCGGTGCTCGACCGGGTGAAGGTGCCGATGCGGTACGTGGTCGCGTCGGGAACCTCCTTCGGCAGCAAGGGGGACGAGCAGGAACAGATCCGCGCCGGGCTCGACGCGGTGACCGCCCGCAACCCGAACATCAAGGTGAGCGCGAAGGTCGAGAGCAACCATGGGGCGCTGCTGAAGAAGGACTTCACGGCTATTTCGGGGGCTGTTCGCGAGGTCGCCCGGCTCGGGGAATGACTTGCCGGGGCGCACCGGGCAGGGTGCTCTTTCGCGGTGCTGGGCCAGAAGAGACCTGCCGCTCACCTCGACGAAGCGGTGCTGCGCCGCCCGGTCGGTGCGCCTGATCGAGTCAGTGGTCGAGACTCGCTCGCAGCGCGGCGACCTTCTGCGCCAGTAGCGCGGGTTCGCCGGGGAGGACGGTGATGTACCGGTTCCGAGGAGAACCGCTCACGTGCATGGCCACCCGGCCGGCGTCGAGGTCGAGATACGTCAGGTCATCCGTGGCCTCCGTGCGTCTGCCCCCGTCAGGACGCATGGCCGCGGCGAAGAACCCGACACCGAAATAGGGCTGCTCGAACACTTCGTCCAGTTGCCGGGCCTCTCTGCTTCGAGACGCGGGCTCGTCGTAGAGGTCGTTGCTGCCGTCGCCGTTGAAATCGTCCTGGGGCAAGGAAAACGGGGAAAATCGGGCCGGCGGGTACTCGGGCAGGTTCATCACGAGCGCGGCCGCGCGGTCGGAGGTCCGCACGCCTTTCAGCCACACCCGGTTTCCTTCGCAGATCGCCGTCACCGCGGCGCGCCCGCGCACGGCGACGAGCACGCTGTACTGCTCCGCCTCGGTGCGGACCGTCGCGTAATACTCGGTGTTCGGCCGGTCGAGTATGTGCAGGACGTCCTCGAAGTCGCTGGTCAGCCGCTTGCCTTCGGTGAACCCGAGCCCGCCGAGCTCCTCGAACGCTGCCCGGTCTTCGCCGTTTCGCGACGACGGCGGAATGTATCGCAGCCCGCCCGCGAAGATCAGATGCGGATCTCCGCAACCGGCGTGACGGAACGCGGTCAACAGTGTGTCGAGCGTGATCTCGACCGGGCGCGCGAGCACCACGTGCCTCCCTCCCCTGGGACTGTGGTGCTACTTCTTCTTCTCGCCGATCACCGGCGGCGTCGGTTTTTCGATGTAGCCGCCGAAGGTCTCATCGGGATCCGGGTTCTGGAGGTACGCCGGAGCCTTCTTCTCCTTGTCCTCCTCGCCCTTCCCGCCGCGCCCAGCGCCCGCTCCCATCGGCATGCCGTTCGCCCCACCACGACCGGCGGCACCCGCCGCCCCCGTCGTGCCGCGGCCGGCCATGCCCTCGCCGGGCATCCCGGCGCCGCTACGGCCACCCATGCCAGGCTGCTGACCTGCCCCGCCAGGTCGGCCGGTCGCGCCGGGGCCGCCCGTCACGCCTGGCGGCCTGCCGCCAGGACCGTAGATGCCGGGCCCGCTCGTCCCGGGTCCGTACCCGGGCGGGAACGCGCCGGGCGTGTTGTACGTGGGGCTCGGCTTGCCGGTCGGCCCGAAGTCGAGGTTCGCCGCCGGCGGTACGACCGGCGTGGTCTGGGGCGGCGTGTACGAATTCGCGCGGGTCCCGTCGTCCGGCTGCTGCGCGCCGGGCTGATGCGGACCCGGGTACTGACCCGGCTGGGGGCCTTGCCCAGGCTGGGGACCGCTGTCGGGCGCAGGGGTGTTCGGCCCGCTGGGTCCACTCGGCGTGCTGGGGCCGTGGGGTGCACTGGGTCCGCTCGGTCCACTGGGGCCGCTCGGTCCTCGGTAGGGCTCGCCAGTACCGTGCTCGCGTCCGTCGGAGCCGTCGCCGAATCCCCTCACCGCGGGCTTCCCGGCGCCGCCCTCGTCCAGAGTGACGCTGCCGCCGGGGTCGGTGAGCTGCGCGTACTGAGCAGGCAGCTCGTCGCCGTTGGCGGTGCTGGCGGAGTGGTAGGACGCGAAGGTGTCGATGTTGTGCTGGCTGTCGGCCTGGTATCCCTGAACCCTGCTCCAGTAGCCGATCAGGCTGCCACTCATGACGGCCTTGACGTCGTCGGCCGTCGGCGCGGGCTGCTCGGGCGGCACCGGTTTGACCGAGTTCTTGGCCGTGCCGAACGCGTCCATCTGGGAGCTGATGGCGGTCTGGGCCCGCGTCAGATGCGCCACGTCGTCCGCCGCCGCTTCGACGACCGGCATCGTCGCGTCGACCGCGGCCATGCTGGCCCCACCCTGCCAACCCGCCAGAGTCTTCTGGGTGAGGGCGGCGAGACGCTGTGCCCGTTCATGGTGTCGCCGGGTCAGCTCATGGGCTGCCCGCTGGGCATCGGAGAGCGAGCCAGTGCCCTCGCCCTTCGTGATCTGCTCGTAGATCTGGGGCGCGGTGAGCGGTCCTTCGGCGACCATCAGTTGCTCCCTCGGATGGTGGTCAGGACCCTGATCGCGGCTTCACGGGCAGCGTCGCAGGGGTCCTTCTTGCTGATGTTGGCTTCGGACTGCTCCACCACGATTCCGACGGTTTCGGTATCGCTGGCTCCAAGCGCCACCGAGCACTTGCCTGAGGGGCGTTCGTCCGTCACGCCGTAGACGGTCAGCGGGTAGCCGTCTACCGGCGAGAGCGGTTCGACGAGCTTGTAGGTAGCACCTTTGGCTTTGTAAACACTTGCAGTACCTCCGTCGGGAGACCGGCCGAAGATCACGTCAATCAGCGGGCGGGAGGTGGAGGGAATGGACCACATGCAGGAAGGACCCGCTGTGCCATCTAGACGTTCTTTGGGTGCGGCGCCGGGGCCGAGGAGCTCACTAGCCTGTATTTCGGATAGAGCATTGCAAGGTGCTTGCTTGACCTGTGTCAGGGTGAGCGGATTCGCGACTTTGGGAACATCAGGGCCAGGCACCTGAGAGGAGCTTGAAGGACCTGCACTCGTGCCACCATTCGTAGGAGTGGGAGTGCCATCGGTCGTCGTTGGCGAGCACCCGGCAAGCGCAAGCGCGGCAATACCGACGAGAAGGACGGAGCGTTGCATCACAAGATGCCCTTCGGCTGGTGATTGATGACCGTGGCGGCGTGCTCGTCCGCAGCGGTGTACTTGCCGAGTGCGGTCAAGTACTTGCGCGCCATGTTCTCGCAGTAGACGATGCGCTGGTTCAGTGCATCCCTGAGGGCGGCGCCGGATTGTTGAGTGACGTCGGCGTTGTTCCCGCTCGCGTACTCCGCTCCAGGCGGCTTCGTCTTGACGAGGAAGTCCGCCTGATTCAGATCAGCCTTGTACTCTTTGGCCAGGTCAGACCACTCATTCGCCAGCTCATGCAGCGTCGCCTCGTCGTACTTGAACCCCGCCCCTTCGGCGACAGGCGTTCCGTAAGAACCTCCGGCAGGGCGGAAGCGGTCGACCTCACTCCAGCGCAAGCCCGGCTCGTAGACAGGTGTCCCCTCAGGCACGGCCATGCACCCCCGCAGCGCTGCACCGTTCCCCGCTGAATGGCCGAAGCCGCCCCGAAGTCACCGTCGTCATGTGCCCCTCCCGTGGCTACAAGGCGCGTCTCCCCGATGCACCCTGCGTAATCCGACGCCGGGAAGATTACCAGGGTTCCCCGGCCGGTGAACCCGTCTGCATGATGCCCCGTTCCCTGCTGAATAGCCGAAGCGAACTCGGTGACTATCCGTGAAAACCGATCGTGTGAATGCGCCCTGGGAAACGGGGTTCTACCTGGTAGGTGGCTAGCGAAATTCGCATACTCTGCGTAATGAAGTTTCGAAGGGTGATTCTCGGCGCAGTACTCCTGGGCCTGCTGACGGCTTGTGCGGAATCCGTGGAGACGCCCCCTCCGCCACCGCAGTTTCCGAAATGGCAGCCGAAACATCCGCGTCCCGCGGATCGCGACGACGAGAAGGCCGTCGATGCGACGCTGGATCTCTGCGAGTTGATCGACCTCGCCGTTTACGACCGCAGAAAGGGAGACGTAACCCGGCCTGTCGAGCGGAAAGCGAGGCCAAGCACGGCAGGAAGCAGTGCTCGCTGTTCCGCGGGGCTACGACCTCGTCTCGGTCCGCGATATGGACCCGAGTCACGTCGTTCTCGACCGGGTCGACGACGCCGTCATCGACTTGGGCGGGGTGAAGGGCAATCAGACCGAAACCCGGCGCATGGGCGGTCTCGATGGTTGCGGGATCACGGCACGCTGACCCGAACAAGACCTACAAAGACCACCAGTTGATCACGTTCGGCGCGAGCCCTGGGGTCACGTTCCGTACGCAGGACGACCGCGAATTCGCCCTTTACGCCTCACCGCTCGGGAACATCGACGTCCGCGGGCATGTCCGGCTGCGGACCGCCAGAAGGTCGTTTCGGACCTGGACGTCGGCAAGGCGCTCGCTGTGATGGATTTCGTGATGGCGACCCACTTTCGGGGGCCCAGGTGACGCCGACGCCGTCGTAAGCTTCCTCCATGTACATCGAGCGGGTCCGGCTGGAGAACATCCGCGGCTTCAGCGGCGCCCGCGCCGTCGACCTCCGGCTGCCCGGCCCCGGCTGGGTGGTCCTCGCCGGGCGCAACGGCTCGGGCAAGACCTCGTTGCTGCGCGCCATCGCGGTCGCGGCGGCGCCGGACGTCGCGTGGGGCCTGTTGTCGGACGCCGGCAGCTGGATCTCGACGGACCAGACGTCCGGGTCGATCGAGCTTTCGGTGATGCGCGAGGAGGGCCCGGCGCCGGTCGAGGTCCGCTGGCTCGACTCCGGTCTCCTGCCGATCTCCGGGCTTCCCCCTGGCCAGCCGTTCTGCGCCGCATACGGGCCCTTTCGACGGCTCGCGGGCGGCAGCGGCGAGGCCGAATCGTGGATGCGCGGCGCGGGATCGCTGGCGCGGATGGCCAGCCTGTTCCACGAAGACGCCTCGCTAGCCGAGGGGGTCACGTGGCTGATCAATCAGCATCTCCGTGCCCTGGAAGGAAAAGCGGGCGCGCGTGAGCTGAAGGACAAGGCGTTGGAGATCCTCGGGGACGGTCTCCTGCCGGGCGGCTACCGGATCCGGGACGTCGATTCGGACGGGCTCTGGGTCGAGTACCGGGGCGACCGGTTCCCGCTGCGCGAGATGAGCGACGGCTACCGCACGGTGACCGCGCTCGTCGTCGACCTGCTCAAGCAACTCGACGGCGCCGGCCTCGATCACGAGAGTCCCGGCGTCGTGATCATCGACGAGGTGGACGCGCATCTCCACGTGTCGTGGCAGAAACGCATGGGGCCGTGGTTCAAGGCGCATTTCCCGCGTATCCAGTTCATCGTCACCACGCACAGCCCCTACGTCTGCCAGGCCGCCGACCCGGGCGGGCTCATCCGGCTTTCCGGGCCCGACGAAGAGGTTCCGCCGCGCGTGGTCTCCGAGGAGCTGTACGAGCGGGTCGTGTTCGGGTCCGGGGACGACGCGGTGCTGTCCGACCTTTTCGGCTTGGACACGCCCTATTCGCCGCAGGCGGTCGAACTGCGGGAGCATCTCGCCGAACTCGAATTCCAGGTGGCGTCCGGCCGGGCGGACGCGAACGGCGTCCGGGAATGGGAACGCCTGCGCGGCATGCTGAGCAGTTCGCCGCCGAGCCGGGTCGACGAGGTGGCCAGGCGGTTCGAGGCCGACGATCGGTGATCGGGATCCGCCGGATCGCGCTGCCGGGGCAGGTGGTGGCCGATCTCGAAGAGCTGACGGCGCGCATCCCTCCCGGTGACACGAAAGAAGCCCGGCGACTCTGGCGGGTTTCCCGTGCCGTGCGGCGTTCCTTGCGGGCCGGGCTGGACGTCATGGCCGCCGGCCGCGGGTACTGCATGTACTGCGGCGACGGCCTCGGGTCCACTGTGGACCATTTCGAGCCGATCGCGAGGAATCCGGGACGCGCCTTCGACTGGCTCAATCATGTGCTCGCCTGCGAATACTGCAACAGCCACCACAAACGCGACCTGTTCCCGGTGGACGAAGACGGCAACAGCCTGCTCGTCGATCCGACCGCCGAAGATCCGCTGGAGCATCTGTTCCTGGTGCTCTCTATCGGGACCTACCGCGCACTGACCGAAAAGGGCGAACAGACCATCAAGGTGTGCGGGCTGAACCGCGCGCAATTGGCGCGGGGGCGGGAAACCGCGGTCAACCAGGTGACCGCGCTCGTCTTCGCCTGGTGGACCGCGCGCGAACTGGGGGACGAGGTGAAACGGCGCGCGATGGTCTGGACCCTGCTCGACCAGCCGCACGCCGACGTCCTCCACGCGATGCTCCGTCAGGCGGGGATGCCGGGCGCCCGCGCCGTGTTCCGGGCGGACGACGAGCTCATCGACCTGCTTCGCGCCCCGGAACTCGCCGAAGACCTTCAGCTCTCCGGCGGCGCGGTGTAAGCGGCCAAGGTGGCGTCGGCGCGGGTGCGGGCGATGGCGGGGTCCGTCCCGTTGGCGACGTCGGCCTCGTACCAGGCCTCGTTGCTCAGCGTCATGAACCGCACGCCTTCTTCGCTGGTCATCCAGGCCATGGCCGCTTCGGGATCGGCGGCTTCGCCGGACGCGAGGTGGAGCGCGAGCCCGTTCAGCATCATGTCCCAGCCGATGCCCACCGCGCCGGGCCCGAACTGGTTCCAGTGCTCGTTGGGAACGGCGGTGTGGTCGAGCTCGAACCGGGTGCGGCCATCGGCTTCGGGGCTCAGCCGGAGTTCGATCCAGCTGACATCGCCGCCGTACTCCCAGGTCGCGGCGAAGCTCATGGGCGGGTCACAGCGTTCGATCGTCCCACCCGCGTTGCCTTCGAGCTGGTACTTGCCGCCGACGCGCAGTTCGCCGCTCACCGGAAGGAACCAGCGCGGGATGCGTTCGGGATTGGTGCAGGCGTCCCAAAGGTCGTCGAGGCCGGTGTCGTAGACCTGGCTGACGGTCGCCGTCACCGCCTCGCCCGCTTCGATCACGCGTTTGCCCAGTTTGCGCTGGACGGAGTCGATCTGGCTGGTCACGTCGACCATCGGTGCCCTCCTCTGCTCGGCTGCCGCCAAGGTATCAGCAGAGGCTTATATAAGCCAGAATGGAAAAGGGGCGCCCGGCAGGTTCCGGACGCCCCTTTCCCGGCGGGCCGGCTTACGGAGTGGGGGAGCAGGCCGTGCGCCCGATGACCACTTCGCCGGTGATGTTCGAGGCCGGGGCGAACTTGATCCGCAGCATGGTCAGCCCGATGCTGCCGTCGCCCGGCAAGGTCTGCTCGTTGAAGATCGCCTCGGCGAGCAGCGTGCCGTTGGACTTGGTGATCGGCTTGACGTAGCCGACCGGCACCGGCGACGGCAGGGTGCCGAGCCCGGTCGCGCCGCCGTAGGTCCAGCTGGCGTTCGTGCTGGTCTGGGTCGCCGTGCAGCTGACCGAGTAGGACCTGATCTTGATCCGCGGCCCGCTCGACGACACCAGCGCCGACAGCTCGAAGTTCTGTCCCTTGGCTTCCGACTTCGTCGTGGTCACGTCGTTTTCGGGGTCGACGACGGTGGTCGTGCACGTCGTCGTGCCGCCACCGAACGTGATCCCGGTCCTGGTCACGACCCCGGAAGAGTTGCTGGTCGGTCCCTCGACCGCGCAGTCGGCGAGCGAGGCGATCGAGATCGGCGCCGAGGTGCCCTTGGTGAAGGCGGCGGAGCCGAGTGAAGCCACCCCGGCCGGGTTCGAAGCGGCGGCCGGGGACACCCCGGCGCCGAGACCTGCCAGCAGCAGTGCGCCGACGAGGCCTGCCCGGCTTGCGATGGTGATGCGCATTTCCACGTCCTCCTCACGTGACGGAGAGCGAGCCGGTTGGCCGTTCTTCCTTTGTCATCACTATCTGCGTGTCGGATTCGCCCGTTGCGCGCGTGACGGTCGTTTCACTCGACAGTGGATCATGGACACCCATTGGATATTCGGGTTCGTATCCGGATACAGGTCTGTATATTCGGGCGTATGCCGACCTACCGCGTCCTCGTCAACGGCAAGTTCGACCACCCCGACGCCGACACCCGTGCCCGGCTCCTCGCGGAATTGAGCGACCATCAGGCGATCGGGTTCACCGAGGACGGCCTGCTCACCTACAGCGCGCACCTCGGCGCGTTCACCTTCCGGATCACGCTTCAAGGCGAAGAAGAACGTGACGTGCTCGACGAGGCCGAGCTGAAGGTCATGGAACTGCTGGACGCCAAGGGCTATCCGTATCGCGACGTCGCGGGCAAGGCGACCTGCATGGACGACATCAAGATCCGCCGCCGCTGACCCGTTCGCGCCCGACGGCGCGGGATACTCGGCGGGGGTGTCATCTTCGTCACCGTTTCCGCAGGACAGCACGTCAACAGGCCTCAGCGGGTAGCCACTACGCTGGGACCAACCCCGAACGGTGTCAAAGAGAGCGGAGCCGACGTGTCTGTGTCTTCACCTGCCCCAGGTGGTGCCATCGAGGACCTGCGCGCGTCCGTGGGGCTCCAGATCGCCGACGAGCAGCTCCTGCGCACCCTCGCGACCGGTCTCGCCGACGTCGAGACCCTGCTCCGCGAGGTCGTCCGCAGTGACGTCAAGGCCGTCGAGGACGCCGCTTCGCACCTGGTCGAGGCGGGGGGCAAACGTTTCCGTCCGCTGTTCACGCTGCTGGCCTCGCAGTTCGGGCCGAAGCAGGGCGACCAGGTGGTCACCGCCGCCGCGGCCGTCGAGCTGGTGCACCTCGCGACGCTGTACCACGACGACGTGATGGACGAGGCGACGATGCGTCGCGGCGCGGAGAGCGTCAACGCCCGCTGGGACAACACCATCGCCATCCTGACCGGCGATTTCCTGTTCGCGCACGCCTCGCGGCTGGTCGCCGACCTCGGCACCGACGCGGCCCGGATCATCGCCGAGACCTTCGGCGAGCTGGTCACCGGCCAGATGCGCGAGACGGTCGGCCCGGCTGACGGCGACGACGCCGTCGAGCACTACCTCACGGTCATCGCGCAGAAGACCGGTTCGCTGATCGCCACCTCCGGCCGGTTCGGCGGGATGATGTCCGGCGCGCCCGACGAGTACATCGACGCGCTTCGCCGCTTCGGCGACATCATCGGGACGGCGTTCCAGATCTCCGACGACGTCATCGACATCGCGTCCGCTTCCGACGAGCTCGGCAAGGCGCAGGGCACGGACCTGCGCGAAGGTGTCCGCACGCTTCCGATGCTGTACGCGCTCGCCGACCCGGCCACCGACCCGCGCCTGGTCGAGCTGCTGTCCGGCCCGATCTCCGACGACAAGCTCGTCGCCGAGGCCCTCGGCCTGCTGCGGGCCTCGTCCGGACTCGAACGCGCACGCGAAACTCTTTCCGACTACGCTCGTCGGGCGCGTGCCGAGCTCGCGGCGCTGCCCGCGTCGCCCGCCCGGGACGCCTGCGAATCGGTCGCCGACTACCTGGTCGCGCGAACGCATTGACAAAGGGCAGGTTAGATGTCCATTTTCGGACAGGTTTGGCTGTGGAGTCTGCTGGCGTTCGTCGTCGGCGCGCTGCTCACCTGGCTGGTGCTGGTGATCCCGGCGCGCAAGCGCATCCGTGAGCTCGAAAGCTCGCTGACCACCGCGCACGCCGAGAAGTCCCGGCTGCCCGCCGGGGTGAGCCTCGGCGCGGGTGCCGCGGCCGTCGCCGGCGGGACCGCGTACCTCACGAAGCCGTTGCACGACGATCTGGACGAGGAGTTCGCGGCGGTCGAGGAGCCGAAGCCCGCGTACCCCGAGACGCTCACCGAGCAGGAGCCCGCGCAGCAGTGGACCGAACCCGCTGAGGAGCCTGTTCAGGACGTTGTCGAGGAGCCGGAGCACACCCCGGCCGCGACGCAGACCTTCGAGCCCGAAGAAGAGTACGAGGCCGAGTACCGCACGGCGGAGCAGACGGAGCCCGAACCCGACCCGGAGCCGGAGCCCGCGGCCGAGCGGACGCAGTACATCCCGGCGGCCTTGGCGGAGCCGGAACCCGAGCCCGCGCCCGAGCCGGAGAACCCGTACGTCGCCGCGGCGACCGATTATCTCCAGCCCGCTTCGAAGCTGGACCTCGAACCTGAGCCGGAACCCGAGCCCCAGCCGCCGTTGCCGGGTGAGGGGCCGTACCGGTCCCGTCTCGAGATGCAGCTGGATCCCGAAGGCGCCGAGACGCAGCCGGAGCCGGTGTCGCTGTTCAGCCCCGCGTCGCGCGTGGAGACGGAGCAGGCACCCGTCGAGACCAACTGGTTCGAGCGGGAAGAGGAGCTCCACGATCCGCCCGCGTACGCCTTCGGGTCGGACGAAGAAGCGAAGGCCGGGCACCTCGACTCGGAACCCGAGACTCCCGCCGAAGCCACCCAGGTGCTGCCCAAGCGCACGCCGCGGGGCGCGGTCCGCGGCGGTTTCGAGCCGCCTCAGCCGATCCAGCCGTCGATGCGGGCGATCGAGCGCCGTGAGCCGGAGCTGTCCGGTGGGCAGAGCGGTTCGCTGTTCGAGCCCGCCGTCCAGCCGGGCGACGCGATGCCGGCGCCGGAGCCCCCGCCCGCGCGGCAGGTCTCCGCTCCGGTGGCCGAGTCTGTTCCGCCGGGCCCGTTCGGACCCGGCTCGGCGATGCCGCGGCCGGGTGGTGGCCGTCCGGCCGACGACTTCGCGGTCAAGGCCAGCGTGACGGCTCTGCGGTACTGCACGGAGGATTCGCAGCAGTTCCCGAAGATGGTCGCGGAGGTCTGGTTCCGGACCGCCGCCGACGCGGAACGCGTGGGCTTCCGTCCGTTGGTTTGAGAAACGCGACCAGAAGGGTCTCCCCAAGGGCGCCCTGCGCCCGACGGAGACTTCACGTCGCGCGCCCTCTTTTGGGCCGAAGGCCCACGGAAACACGATGAAGGGGCGCCCTCCGCACTCACCGTGAGGTGAATGTGGAACGGGCGCCCCTTCGGCGTTTTTCCGTCAGCGCGCGACCTAAACCACTGTCCAGGTGTCCTTGCCGCGCAGCAGCCCCTGCAGATCCGGCTTGCGGGCGGCCTGCGCCTCCGCGACCTGGGCACGCGCCTGGTCGTCGTAGGTGGGCCGCTCGACCTGCCGCAGGATGCCGGTCGGCACGTGGTTCAGGTTCTGGTCGCCGATCCGCGAAAGCGCGAACGCGTACGCCGTGTCCTCGATCGTGGGGTCGTGCACGACGAGGTTCTCCTCGCCGATGTTCGCGACCTTCCCGACCTCCAGCCCGGCCCAGCCGCCGCGCGTGACGCCGTATTCGCCCTGCGGGCCGAACTTGATCGGCTCGCCCGCCTTCAGCGGGATGAGCCGGGTGGCGGCCTCGTCCTTGTCCTTGAGGACGTCGAAGGCGCCGTCGTTGAAGATCGGGCAGTTCTGGTAGATCTCCACCAGCGCCGACCCGCGGTGTTTCGCGGCGGCTTCCAGCACCTCGGTCAGGCCCTTGCGGTCCGAGTCGAGCGCACGGCCCACGAACGACGCCTCGGCGCCGATCGCCAGCGAAAGCGGGTTGAACGGGGTGTCGACCGAGCCCATCGGGGTGGACTTCGTGACCATGCCCGGCCCGGACGTCGGCGAGTACTGGCCCTTGGTGAGGCCGTAGATCCGGTTGTTGAACAGCAGGATCTTGATGTTCACGTTGCGCCGCAACGCGTGGATCAGGTGGTTGCCGCCGATGGACAGCGCGTCGCCGTCACCGGTGACCACCCACACCGACAGATCCGGCCGCGCGGTCGCGAGCCCGGTCGCGATCGACGGCGCCCGGCCGTGGATCGAGTGCATGCCATAGGTGTTCAGGTAGTACGGGAATCGCGACGAGCACCCGATACCCGAGATGAACACGATGTTCTCGCGCTTGAGGCCGAGCGTCGGCAGGAACGACTGCACGGCGTTGAGCACGACGTAGTCACCGCAGCCTGGGCACCAGCGGACCTCCTGGTCCGACTTGTAGTCCTTGGCCTTCTGCGGTTCGGTCTCGGTCGGCACAAGGTCCAAGCCGCCGAGGGTGGGGATCCCCAGGTCGATCGCGGTCACTTCGCCCCCTCCGTACTGGTGATGATCTCCGTGAAGACGCCTTGCAGCTCTTCGGCCTTGAAGGGCAGCCCGGCGACCTTCGTGTACGACTTCACGTCGACGAGATACTTGGCCCTCAAGAGCATCGAAAGCTGGCCGAGGTTCATTTCCGGGACGACGACGGTGTCGTACGAACGGAGTACGTCGCCGAGGTTGCCGGGGAACGGGTTGAGATGGCGCAGATGCGCCTGCGCGATCGGCATGCCGTCCTTGCGGACGCGGCGGCACGCGGCGCCGATCGGTCCGTAGGACGAGCCCCAGCCGAGTGCCAGCACCCGTGCCTTGCCGCCGCTCGGATCGTCGACGACGAGGTCGGGGACGTCGATGCCGTCGATCTTGGCCTGGCGCAGCCGGACCATCTTGTCGTGGTTGTCCGGGTCGTAGGAGATGTGGCCGGTCTTGTCGGCCTTCTCCAGCCCGCCGATGCGATGCTGCAGCCCGGCGGTGCCCGGCAGCGCCCACTCGCGGGCGAGGGTCTCGGGGTCGCGTACATACGGCCAGAATTCCCCGGAACCGTCCTCGGCATTCGGCTCGGTGGCGAATTCCACGCGCAGATCCGGCAGGTCCTCGACGTTCGGGATCAGCCACGGTTCGGAGCCGTTCGCGATCGCGCCGTCCGACAGCAGGAACACCGGCGTGCGGTACTTGAGCGCGATCCGGGTGGCCTCCAGCGCCGCGTCGAAGCAGTCCGCGGGGGACAGCGGCGCGACGATCGGCACCGGCGATTCGCCGTTGCGGCCGAACATCGCCTGCAGCAGATCGGCCTGCTCGGTCTTGGTCGGCAGACCGGTCGACGGGCCGCCGCGCTGGACGTCGACGACGACCAGCGGCAGTTCGGTCATCACCGCGAGCCCGATGGCCTCGGACTTCAGCGCGACACCGGGCCCGGACGTCGAGGTGACGCCCAGCGCGCCGCCGTAGGAGGCGCCGAGCGCCGCGCCGATACCGGCGATCTCGTCCTCGGCCTGGAAGGTGAGGATTCCGTAGTTCTTGTGCTTGGACAGCTCGTGGAGGATGTCCGAGGCCGGGGTGATCGGGTACGTCCCCAGCAGGATCTGCAGGCCCGACTGCTGCCCGGCGGCGACCAGCCCGTACGCCAGCGCGGTGTTCCCGGTGATCTGGCGGTACGTGCCCTGGTTCAGCTTCGCGGGCGCGACCTCGTACGTCGTCGCGAACGACTCCGTCGTCTCGCCGTAGTTCCAGCCGGCGCGGAAGGCCAGGATGTTGGCCTCGGCGATGTCGGCCTTCTTCGCGAACTTCTCGCGCAGGAAGCGTTCCGTGCCTTCGGTCGGCCGGTGGTACATCCAGGAGAGCAGACCGAGCGCGAACATGTTCTTCGCGCGTTCGGCGTCCTTTTTGGACAGTCCGGTCTCTTCGAGCGCGCCCCTGGTCAACGTCGACATGGCGACCCGGTGGACTTGATAGGCCGAAAGGGTGTCGTCGTCGAGGGGGTCGTTCTCGAAGCCGACCTTGACCAGGTTCCGCTTCGAGAACTCGTCGGTGTTGAGGATGATCGTCCCACCGGCCGGGACGTCGGCGAGGTTCGCCTTCAGAGCGGCGGGGTTCATCGCGACGAGGACGTCCGGCCGGTCGCCCGGGGTCAGGATGTCGTAGTCGGCGAAGTGCACCTGGAAGCTCGAGACGCCCGGAATGGTGCCCTGGGGCGCGCGGATCTCGGCGGGGAAGTTCGGCATGGTCGACAGGTCGTTGCCGAAAGCGGCCGCTTCCGAGGTGAACCTGTCGCCCGTCAGCTGCATGCCGTCACCGGAGTCGCCGGCGAACCGGATGACCACCCGGTCCAGCTTGGCGACCTCGGTGGGCCTGACGGCCGACAAGGAGCCGTTGCCGTTCGCACTCGTGCTCATAGGTCAGGGATTCCCTCTCTCCCGACGTGCGTCGTCCCCGGCCGTGCCGGAGATCGGCGTGCCTCGCCCGGCGATGTCGGACAGGTCACAGGTGCCATGTCCCGAGGCTAGTCCTCGGCACACTTCCCAGGTTGCCGTAAAAACGGGCCGGACCTACTTCTCGAGTGTCCTGAGCTCGTCGCTGAGCGGGGATTATCCGGTTTATCTGTTACTGATGGTAACGGTCGGCGATGCGGCCCGATTGTGAGCCGTATCTCCTTCCAGCGTAGTGAAGTCCGGTCGAGGACCAATCATCAGTTGGACAGTGAAGCCCTCAACCTGGCCAGCCGTTCGGTGAACGCGGGTGCGGTGAGTGACGCCACCTGGGGCTCGATCTCGGCGTCGACGGCGGCCGAATGGTCGGTCAGCGTGGCGGTGTGCCGAAGCGTGCGCTTCGTCGCCAGGAGGACGTCTCGCGGAGCGTTGACGGCGGGTTTGGCCAGTTCACGGGCGGCCTCGACCAGATCTCCTTCGACCAGCCGGAGCGCGAGCCCGCATTCGACAGCGGCTTCGGCGCCGACGACCTCACCGAAGAGTGTCATCGCCGCGGCCTTCTGCGGGCCGACGAGCCGCTGGATCATCCACGTCATCCCGCCGCCGGGATGGATGCCGAGATCGAGAAATCTGGCCACGAACTTCGCCTTCGGTCCCACGATGCGGACGTCCGCGGCGAGCGCGAGGTTCAGTCCGGCGCCCACGGCGGCCCCGCCGACCGCGGCGATCGTCGGCAGGGAACACCGCGCCACCGAGAGAAAACCGTCATAGATCGCGCGGAGTCCGTCCTCCCGGGCGCCGGCGAGCGTGTTCAGGTCGGCGCCCGCGCAGAACGCCGGTGGCGCGCCCGTGACGACCAAGGCGTGGACACTTTCGTCGGCTTCGGCGCGCGAGACGGCCTCGGCCAGCTGCGCGGACAGGTCGAGGGTCAGGGCGTTGCGGGTCGCGGGCGCGTCGATGGTGAGCACGGCGACGCCGCCGTCATGGCTGGAGCGGATCTGATCGGTCACGCGGTCGAGGGTGTCACGCTTCGGGCGTCGGCGGGCGTTCCAGTAGCCGAGACAGGACGACGGTGGACACCGTGCGGTCGACGATCTCCAGTCCGCGCAGCCGTTCCAGCGCGGTCTCGAGGTGGTGGATGTCCGAAGCGCGCAGATGGACGATCGCGTCGGCCGCGCCGGAGACCGTGTAGGCCGCGACGACCTCGGGCAGCGGTTCCAGCCGGGCCCGGATCCGGGCCGGGGTGATGTTGCCGTTGCAGGTCATCTCGACGAAGGCCTCGGTGCCCCAGCCCAGCGCCTCGGGGTCCACGACCGCGGTGAATCCGCGCAGGACCCCCGTTTCGAGCAGTCTGTCGACCCGTCGTTTCACCGCGGGCGCGGACAGGCCGACGACTTTGCCGATGTCGGCGTAGCTGGACCTCGCATTGGCCATCAGGCATGAAACGATTCGCTGGTCGATGGTGTTCACACGCAATGTTTAGCAGGTATATGCGCAGCGAACAGCGATTGATTGCGGAATTAGGTGAGCCTTACCCTTCGGGTATGCCGGAACTGGAGCAGCAGCCCCGTGTACCCACGACGCGCCGCTACCTCATGTGCCCGCCGCGGTACTTCGCGGTGGATTACGTCATCAACCCGTGGATGGACCCGTCGGTCCCGGTCAGCGTCGACGCCGCGATGGCGCAGTGGACCGAACTCCGCGACACCTACCGACGCCTCGGCCACACCGTCGAGGAGATCGACGCCCAGCCCGGTCTGCCCGACATGGTGTTCGCCGCGAACTCCGGCACCGTCGTCGACGGGCGGGTCCTCGGCTCGCGGTTCCGCGCCCCGCAGCGCACCGCCGAGGCCGAGCACTTCCGCCGCTGGTTCGTCGAGCACGGCTACCGCGACATCACCATGCCCGAGAAGATCAACGAGGCCGAAGGCGACTTCGCCTGGACAGGCAAGATCCTGCTCGCCGGCACCGGCTTCCGCACCGACCCGGCGGCGCACGCCGAAGCGCAGGAGGTCCTCGGCGTCCCGGTCGTCTCGCTGCGGCTGATCGACCCGAGCTACTACCACCTCGACACCGCGCTGTTCGTGCTCGCCGAGGCGACCGACACCACGTCCGCCCAGATCGCCTACTACCCGGAGGCCTTCTCGGCCGGGTCGCGGAAGGTGCTGGAGCGGATGTTCCCCGACGCGGTAATCGCGGACCGCGCCGACGCGGAGTGTTTCGGCCTCAACGGGGTGTCCGACGGCCGCAACGTCGTCCTGCCGGTCGAGGCGACCGGATTGGCGGCGCGGCTGACCGAACGCGGCTACGAGGTCGTCTTCCTGGACATCTCCGAGCTGCGGAAGGCCGGCGGCGGCCCGAAGTGCTGCACCCTGGAGATCCGCAAGTAATCCATTAGTGGACACCTTGCGGGATCATGTAACTACTCCATTCGCCAACGCGATTAATCGGGAAACACACTCGGTCCCGAATGAGGCGCGGATGGTGATCCTGGCGATTGGCGGCGTGGGCAAACCCGTGCGCGCGCTGGATCCAGGCGAAGACGAAACATGGGTGACCGTCGAGCAGTTCGAGCGGGTGCTCGACTCGATGGCCGGACGCGAAGACGTCGGGCTCACCTTCGACGACGGCAACGTCTCGGACGTCGAGATCGCGCTCCCCAGACTGGTGGAGCGCGATCTCACGGCCGAGTTCTTCCCGCTGGCCGGCCGGATCGGGCAGCGGGGTTTCGTCGACGCCGACGGTCTTCGCGAACTGGTCGAGGCGGGGATGTCGATCGGTTCGCACGGCTGGGAGCACCGCGACTGGCGGCGCCTCGACGGCAGGCACGCCCGGCGCGAACTCGAAATCGCGCCGAAACTGCTCGAGGACCTGAGCGGCGAACCCGTACGCGCGTACGCGCCGCCGTTCGGCGCCTACGACCGGCGGGTGCTCAGCAGGCTCCGGCGTTCCGGCGCGACGCGGGTCTACACGCACGAAGGCGGAGCCGTGTCGCGCGACAGCTGGCTGCGGCCGCGCACGGAGGTCCGGCACGACATCGATCAGGACTGGATCGACGGCGTGCTCGGTAACCGGGAAGGCCTGTACCGCCGAGCGGGACGGGTCATGTCGCGGGTCGCCAGGCTTGCCCGCTTTTGACCGGTTTTCTTTGTGTGGTGGGAAAATAACCCTTGAGCTGAAACTGCGGCGAAGGCATCCTGAGGACCCTCGATAAAGAAGCTTTATTAACTAAGGGGTGCTCGGTATGCGGAAACTGCTCCTGTTCTCGGCGATGGTGGTGGCCGCCGGACTGGCCCCCGCGGCGACGGCCGCGGCCGCCCCTTCGATCCAGGCCGGGCCGACCGCGCAGCAGCTGCTGGCGAAGACCACCAGCTGCAAGCAGGTCTCGAACGGCAAGTACAAGACCGACGAGGAGACCGGCCGGACCATCGCGGTCTGCGACGCGGGGAGCGCCGTGTTCTGGAAGGCCGACATGGACGTCGACTGCGACGGGCAGCCGACCGCGCGGTGCAACAAGAACACCGACCCGTGGTTCCAGGACGGCACCGCGTACCCGCGCTCCGACGGCAAGGCGCTGGTCGCCGACGAGACGCCCTACATCGTCGTGCCGAGCATCAGCAGCACGTGGAACTTCGAGAAGGCCGGCCTCAAGGGCGCCGGATCGTGCGCGGTGATCTACAACAACAAGGTGCTCTACACCGTCATCGGTGACACCGGCCCGAAGGACATCATCGGCGAAGCGTCCTACGCGACCGCGAAGGCGCTGGGCATCAACCCGGACCCGAAGAACGGCGGCGTCGACTCGGGCGTCACGTACATCTGCTTCAAGAACTCGAAGGTCTCGCCCATCGAGAACCACGGGAAGGCGACTTCCGTCGGGGAGGGGCTCGCTGCGAAGTGGGTCGGGTAAAAGCCGTCGTGAGTGGTAAGTGACGTTCTAACGTCACTTACCACTCACGACCACCCGGACCGTTCTGCCGCTCGCCGCACCGCGAACAAGTCGTCGTGCGGGCCCCTGCCGGGTCCCAACCTTCGCGAACCAGAATGGTGCGGACCTCGGCGGCCACCTCGCACGGCGAGTCCTGGACGTCTTGCCAGCCGTAGACGAGTCTTGCCCGTCCCGCCAGTTCGGCCGCGTTGTCCCGTCGGCGATCCCGGAAAGCGATGCCTGCCATCGCATGGGTCGCCCGACCGTCGAGCCGGACCGTCATCGCGGCGCCGTGATCGTCGTAGGTGACGTCCTCCCAGAGCGTTTTGCCGTCCACCTCGATCGGCGTTTGCCGGTTTCCACGCGGTAATCAGTGCTCGTCCTCGACCTTTTCCAAGTAGGCCACTTCGAGAGCCGACATCAATCCCCCGCCGACGAGGGCGAGGCCGTATCGAATGGCGGGCCGATAGCGGAACGGCGGCCGGACCAGCACGCACGCCTCCATGGCGGCCACGGACGTCCTGGTCCGGCCGAGCAAGTCGACGATGGTGTTCGTCGCCTGGTGCGGGGTCCGCTGGGCGGCGGCCAGATCGAGGATCGTGTCCGTCACCTTGCTTCGTGGGGGATGCGTTCCCGCGGCGATGTGCGGCAGCGCGCGAGACCTGTGCACGATGACAAAGGGAGTCTGCGAGATCGCGGAGAAGGTGTACGGAACCGTGATTTCGACAGGCCCTTCGATGACCGGGAGGATTTCCCATTCTTCGGCGGCCGTTCGATGGCTCAAAATCGCGTACCCGCCTCCGTAGAGCAGCGCGGCTTGGATCTTGGCCGAGCGTGACAAGTCGCCGGTGAACGTCGAGTAAACCCGTGGGAGAACCCGCTGCCAGCGTCCGGCCGCGAGATTCGCCCTGATGTCCGACATGGTTTGACCGTAGGCGCGCAATTGCCCCCTCGAGACGATTCCCTGTTGCTCCGCCAGGAGGATCGGCCAGCTCGGGCGTTGTCCGGCCGGGACGGAGTCTTCCGACCAGCGTCTGTTGGTGGGCACCCTCTGACGATCGCCGGTGGAGGGTCGTTGTGGGTGGCTCGAAGCGGATCTGTGGACAAGCAGCGGGGGAGGGCGCTGGCTGTGGATAACTGGGTCAGGGTGGTCGTGAGTGGTAAGTGACGTTCTAACGTCACTTACCACTCACGACCAACCCGACCCATGCCTCACCGCCGCCTGAATCACTCACGAGATCGTTACGCGCGCCCTGTAGCGTTTCGCGCCTCTCGGACGATGAGTGATTCCCTTGCCGCACAGGCATTCCGCCAAAAGCAGGCGAACGACGGACACCGGTAACGAACCCGGTCCCACCGCCGACCAACGGGCAGCGGAACGCGGCTGGAGGAATTCGTCATGAAGATCAGTGTCTTCGGGCTCGGTTACGTCGGTTGCGTGTCGGCGGCGTGCCTGGCCGGACGCGGGCACGAGGTCGTCGGGGTCGACGTGAACCCGGTGAAGATCGAACTCGTCTCCAGCGGCAAGGCGCCGGTGGTCGAGGAGCGGATCGGGGAACTGACCGCGCAGGTGGTCGCCGAGGGCAAGCTGAGAGCGACCACCGACGTCAGACAGGCGATCGCGGACAGCGAAGTCTCCCTGATCTGTGTCGGTACCCCGTCCGCGCCGAACGGCAGCCTGTCGACGGCGTTCCTGGAGCGTGTCGCCGAGGAAATCGGCGAAGCGCTCCGAAACAAGACCGAGCGCCACACGGTCGTCTTCCGCAGCACCATGCTCCCCGGCACCTGCCTTGATCTGCTCGTCCCCATCCTCGAGAAGTCGTCCGGCCGCACCGCCGGTGTGGACTTCGGGGTCGCGGTGAACCCCGAGTTCCTGCGCGAGGGGAGCAGCGTCAAGGACTTCTTCGATCCGCCCAAAACCGTCATCGGCGAGCTCGACCCGGCCAGCGGCGATGTCGTCGCGGCCCTGTACGAAGGCCTTCCCGGCGAGGTCTTCCGCGTCGCGATCCCGGTCGCCGAGATGACGAAGTACGCCGACAACTCCTTCCACGGGCTCAAGATCGGCTTCGCGAACGAACTCGGCGCCATCTGCCGCGCGCTGGGGCTCGACTCGCATCAGGTGATCGACGTCTTCCTCGCCGACCGCAAGCTCAACATCAGCCCCGCCTACCTCCGCCCCGGGTTCGCCTTCGGCGGCTCGTGCCTCCCCAAGGATCTGCGCGGCCTGGTCTACGCCGCGCACCGCGCGGACGTCGCCGTCCCGATCCTCTCGCACGTGCTGCCCTCCAACGACGAACACCTCCAGCGTGCCTTCGATCTCGTCGCGCGCACCGGAAAACGCAAGATCGGCCTGTTCGGCCTGTCGTTCAAACCCGGCACCGACGACCTCCGCGAGAGCCCGCTCGTCGAGCTCGCGGAGCGGCTGCTCGGCAAGGGTTACGACCTCCGCATCTACGACGCCAACGTCAGCCTTTCGCGGCTGATGGGCGCGAACCGCGAGTACATCGAGGGCAGGCTGCCGCATCTCGGCCAGCTGCTGGCCGGCTCCATCGACGAGGTCGTCGACCACGCCGAGGTCTGCCTCATCGGCTCCTCCGATCCGGAGGTCCTCGCGGCGCTCCCGGCCGGTGGCGGCCACACCATCATCGATCTCGTCCGCGTACCCGACGCCGCCGAGCGCCGGGCTGAAGAGGGATATGTCGGTCTTGCCTGGTAAAGCTCTCATCCTCGTCGAGAACCTTTCCGTCCCCTTCGATCGCCGTGTCTGGCAGGAGTGCCAGACCCTTCGCGACGCCGGCTGGGAAGTCCACGTCATCTGTCCACAAGGGACGAAACGGGACACCGAAGCCGAAGTCACCATCGACGGCGTCCACATCCTGCGGTACCCGCTCAAGGCCGCCACCGGTGGTCCGGCCGGATACGTCCAGGAGTACGGATCCGCGCTGTGGCACACGCTCCGGCTCGCCCGCAAGGTCGGCCGGGTCGACGTGGTGCACGCCTGCAACCCGCCGGATCTGCTGTTCCTGGTCGCGCTATACCTCAAGCGCCAGGGCGCGAAGTTCATCTTCGACCAGCACGACCTCTGTCCCGAGCTGTACCTCTCGCGCTTCGACCGCGGTGAGGACTTCCTGTACCGCGCGGTGTGCGCGCTGGAGCGCCGCACCTACAAGACGGCCGACGTCGTCATCGCGACCAACGAGAGCTACAAGGACGTCGCCGTGAAACGCGGCGGCAAGTCGCCGGACGACGTCTTCGTCGTACGCAGCGCGCCCGTGGTCGAGCGGTTCCACATGGTGCCCGCCGAGCCCGAACTCAAGAAGGGCAAGCCGCATCTGCTGGCGTACCTCGGCGTGATGGGCCCGCAGGACGGCGTCGACTACGCGTTGCGCGCGCTCGCTTCGCTGCGTGACGAGGTCGGTCGCACCGACTGGCACGCCGTGTTCATCGGTTCCGGGGACGCCTTCGACGCCATGGTGGCGTTGTCCAAGGAACTGAAGCTCGACGATCAGGTCGAGTTCACCGGCCGGATCTCCGACGAGGACCTGCTGCGCTACCTGTCCTCGGCCGACGTCTGCCTTTCGCCGGATCCGCTGAACCCGCTCAACGACGTGTCGACCATGAACAAGATCATGGAGTACATGGCGATGAGCCGTCCGATCGTCTCCTTCGAACTGCGGGAGGCCCGCGTTTCGGCCGGGGAAGCCGCGCTGTACGCGCCGGCGAACGACGAGCCGGAGTTCGCGAAACTGATCGCGCATCTGCTCGATTCGCCGGAGCAGCGGGCGGAGATGGGTGAGCTGGGGCGGGCACGCGTCGCCGGTCCGCTCTCGTGGGAGAACTCCCAGAAAGCCCTGCTCGCGGCCTACGCGGCCGCGGTCCGCTGATCGACTTCCCGATCGCGTTTTGAACAAGACTCGGGCAAACCTGTAACCAACATCGCGGTCGCTCCGACGGGATTCATGCCACACCCACACGCACCGGACGGAGATCCCGGCTTTGACTGACGACACGGTGCGCCTGTCCATGATCGGGCAGGTCCTGCGCGGGAGGTGGCGGACCCTGGTGGTCCTCGCCCTCCTCGGCGCACTGGTCGGCGCGGGATCGTCGATGATCCTTTCCCCCGGATACCGGACCACGTCCAACGTCCTGCTCCAGGGCCCGCGCGAGGCGAGCGAACTGCTCACCCAGGCCGAGGTCGCGACCAGTTCGGTCGTACTCGACCGGGCCGCCGCCGTCCTCGGCCGCGGCAGCGGCGCCGATCTGCGCGACCGCGTGACCACCACGGTCGCGCAGGGCAACGTCATCACCATCGCCGCGACGGACGACTCCGCCGAGCACGCGCAGCAGGTCGCGGACCAGGTCGCCCAGGAATTCGTGAAGTACTCGACGCAGGTCCTCGCCAGCACCGGGGACGCCGCGGTCAAGGTGGCGCAGGAACGCCGCGAGACCTTGCGTCAGCAGGTCGCGCAGGCGAACCAGCGGATCTCCGAGCTGACGGAGAAGGTCTCCGACGGGACGACGTCGGTGGAGACCGTCCAGTTGCGCACCGAACTCGCCGCGTTGCGTTCGTCGATCGAGCAGGCGATGTCCACGCTCAACGCCACCGACACCACGAGCGGCGGTCTCGGCAGCATGGTCGTGATGGGCGCGGCCGAACGGCCGACTTCGGCGGCGGCGCCGACGTTGCCGCAGCTCGCGCTCGGCGGCGCGCTCCTGTTCTTCGTGTTCGGCCTGCTCGGTCACCTCTTCGCCGCCCGCACCGACCGGCGGCTGCGGGACGAGGAGGAGGTCGGCGCCGCGCTCGGCGGCCCCGTACTGGCCACTGTGGACGTCGCCGAGGAGGCGGTTCCCGAAGCCGGGCGGAGCCTGCGGGCGAAACTGCTCGGCGACGACCGGCCGTGGAACATCCGGCGCGTGGACGTCACCCCCGAGGAGATCGACGGCGAGGTCCACTTCCGCCGTCTCGTCGCCCGGTTGCCCCAGCGCCGGTTGCTGGTGCTGGTGGCGGACGGCGACCACGCCGCGCGGACCGCGGCCGACCGGATCGCCGCGCTCTCCGACCGCTGGTTCACCGTGGTCGAAGTGGCTCCCGGACGGCCGGTGGTGGAGGACACCTCCGCCGAAGGCGTCCTGGTCGTGCTCGGTGTCGGCACCCGCACCGCGTGGGAACTGGTCGGTTTCGCCGAGGCGTGCGCCGACGCGGGTTTGGCCGTGGTGGGGGCGGCCCTGGTCCGCCCCGTCCGGCCCACCCGGGCCTCGAAGGCCGAGAAGAAGGCCGAAACAGATCGAGAAGCACTGGCAGGTACCCCGTGACGACCGCCGAAAAAGAGAAATCCGAGCCGCTCATCGATCTCCAGCGGCTCGTGGTCTCGGTCCGGCGACGTCGTCGCCTGTGGCTGGCCACCGCGCTGTTCGGGCTGATCGCGGGCGCGCTCGTGGCGTTGCTCCTGCCGTCCCCGCCGACGGCGGTGGCGAAGATCCTCGTCATCCACGCCGACGATTCGCCCAGTGACAGCGGCACGCTGATGGAAACCGACGTCGCCGTGCTGCAGACGACGAAGATCGCGGGCGAAGCGCTCAAGAAACTGAACAGCACCCAGCCCGCGGAAGAGTTCCTCAAGGACTACACCGGGCTCGGCGTCACGAACAACGTCCTCCAGGTGACGGTCAAGGGCAAGGACAACGCCGACGCGGTCGCCCGCGCGCAGGCGTTGTCGGACGCGTTCATCACCGAGTACGTCGCGCGCAACCAGGCGGCCGCCGCCGCCGAGCAGAAGGCCCTGATCGATCAGCGCAACCAGGCGCAGACGGAACTCGCCACCGTCCAGAACGACATAGTCACCGAAGAGGCGAAGAGGAATCCCAATCCGGCCCAGCTGGAGCGGATGTACTCCCGCCGCGCGGAGCTGACGTCCAAGATCTCCGACTACGACGGCCGCGCGCAGGAAGCGGGGATCGGCACGCCGAAGGTGGGCGCGGGGACGCAGATCGTGGACGCGCCGAGGATCGTGCCGAAGTCGTTCCTCAAGTCCACCGGTGCCGCCGCCGGGATCGGTGCGGTACTCGGCCTGCTGCTGGGGCTCGTGCTGGCCGCCATCAGCAGTGTGGTGAAGGACCGGCCGGTGCTGCGGCGCGAACTTTCGTGGCATCTCGGCGCTTCGGTGCTCGCCCAGCTGCCGAAACCGCGGCGCTGGTGGCGGAGGTCCCGTGCGGTGGCGGAACGCGAGCGGGTCGCGGCGACGTTGCTCCGCACGATCGGCGAGCACGGGACGGTGTCGCTGCTCGACCTCGGCGCCCGCGCCACGACGGCCGCGTTGGCCGTCGACATCGCCAACGGGCTCGCGGAGAAGAGGCCGGTCACGCTCGTCGACGAGCTGCCGAAGGCGGATCTGCGCGCTCTCGCCGGCGAAGGCAAGGTCCACGTGCTGGACCGCGATGAGCCGAAGGCGCCCGGTGAGTGCCGTGTCGGTGTCGGGTCGATCGAGCCGGGGACGGCCTGGACGGACCTCGAACACCTGGGCGCGGAAACGATCCTCGTCGTGCGCGCCGGGCGGGCGAACACGGAGTGGCTGCACACCGTCGCGCGTCAGCTGGCCGAACGGCGGATCCCGATCATCGGGATCGTCGTGGTGGACCCGGATCCGCGTGACCACACCGACGGAACCCTGTGGGACGGCCTGCACACGGCGTTGCGCGGCCGGGGCGCGGAGACGCGGGCCGCTCTGCCCGGACCGGAGCCGGTCGAGTCGCCGGAACCGGTGAAGGCACCTGAGCCGCCGCCCGTCCGCCGCCCGCGGCCGCGGTTCGACCGTGCCCCGCAGTCGAAACCGGTCGAGATGTTCCCGGACGACGAGCCCACCGTGCGGCGGCTCGCGGTGGCGCCGCCCGAGCCCGCGAAGCCGGTCGACCGCGTACTCGAACCGGCGAAGGACAAGAAGCCCGTCCGTCGTCGTCCGCCGACGCCGTACAAGCGGCCGGAAGAGCTCGACAACGCCGATCAGCCGACCAAACGATTCTCGCCTGTGTCACCGGATAATGCCGAAGCCTTGTAGGGGGAGTAAAAGCAGATGTGCGGCATCGCAGGGGCCTACTTCTGGCCGGACGGGGGACCGCTCACCGATCGGCTCACGAAGACACTCGCCCACCGGGGCCCCGACGGTTCCGGGCGGTACGACCACGGAGAAGTCCATTTAGGACATCGGCGTCTGTCGATCGTCGACCTGACCGAGACCGGCGCGCAGCCGATGGTCAAGGACGGGCTCGCGCTCACCTACAACGGCGAGCTGTACAACGCGCCGGAACTGCGGAAGGAACTCGAAGCCGCCGGCGTGCGCTTCCGTGGCACGTCCGACACCGAGGTTCTGCTGGAAGCCTGGCGGAAATGGGGCACCGAGGGTCTGCACCGGCTCCGCGGCATGTTCGCGTTCGGTGTCTTCGACGAACGTTCCGGTGAGCTGGTACTGGTCCGCGATCAGCTGGGGATCAAACCGCTCTTCCTGGTGCGCCGCGGCAAGGGGGTCGCGTTCGCGTCCGAGCTGAAGGCGCTGGCCGCCGAGCTGGGCGGCTCGCTGACCATCGACGACACCGCGCTCGTCGCTTCCCTGCTCTACTACTGGGTCCCGGACGGCCGTTGCGCGTTCCGCGAGGCCGAGAAGCTGCCGCCGGGCAGCTGGGCGCGGTTCCGGCCGAACGGCGACGTCGAACGCGGTACCTTCTGGTCCCTGCGCCAGGTCGCCGAAGAGGGCGCCGCGTATGAAGGCGAGTTCGACCTCAACGCCGTCATCGAAGACTCCACGCGCAAGCACCTGATCGCCGACGTGCCGGTCGCGACGTTCCTTTCCGGCGGGCTCGACTCCAGCTACCTGACCGCGCTCGCCGCGCGCGAGCGGCCGGGGATCTCCGCGTACACCATCGGTTTCCGGGCCGAGGACGCGAAGTTCGAGGCCATGCCGGACGACCTCAGGTACGCGAAGAAGGTCGCCGCGAAGTTCGGCGTCGACCTGCACGAGATCGAGATCGCGCCGCAGGTGCTCGACCTGCTGCCCCGGATGACCTATCACCTCGACGAGCCGATCGGCGATCCGGCGGCGATCAACAGCTACCTGATCTGCACCGCCGCCCGCGAGGCCGGGGTCAAGGTGATGCTCTCGGGGATGGGCGCCGACGAGCTGTTCGCCGGATACCGCAAGCATCTCGCGAACAAGATCGCCGTTCAGTACCAACGGGTCCCCGGTCTCGTGCGGCGGCCCGTCGAGTCCCTTGTGGACAGACTGCCGGTGGCGACCTCGAAGCGCGGGTTCCGGTCGGTCCGGTTCGCCAAGCGGTTCCTCTCGTTCGCGGAGCTGCCCGAAGAGACCGCGTTCCGGCGCAGCTACACGATGTACGACCAGGCCGAACTCGCCGGTCTGCTGAACCCGGACCTCGCGGGCGCCGTCGACGACGTGATCACCGAACATGCGGACACCTATCACGACAACACGTTGTCGGATTTCGTGAACCGCATGTGCCTCGCCGATTCCCGGCTCTTCCTGCCCGGGCTCAACCTCGCCTACACCGACCGGTCCAGTATGGCCGCCTCCACCGAGGTGCGGACGCCGTTCGTCGACATCGAGGTCGTGAAGGCCGCGTTCCGGATCCCCGGGGACAAGAAGATCGTGAAGCGCCAAGGGAAGATGGCGCTCAAGGAAGCGGCGCTGTCCATCCTCCCCGCCGAGATCGTGCATCGGCCGAAGGGGCTGTTCAGCGCACCGCTGCGGGCTTGGATGAGCCGCGACCTCGCGCCGCTGGTGCGCGAGGTGACGAACGAAGGTGAATTGGTGAAGGCCGGGTTCCTCCGTCGGGAGGCCCTGCGGAAGCTCGTGGACGAAGACGCGTCCGGGCAGCAGGACCGGTCCAAGCACCTCTGGCACATCTTGACCCTCGAGTACTGGTATCGCGGCGCCGTGTCGGCCCGGACCACCTGATCGCTGAGGAGCGACGTGAAGCAGGTAGTGCAGAACTACAAGAGCGGGGAGCTGGCGCTCCTCGACGTCGAAGTGCCCGCGTGCAAACCGGGGGGTGTGCTGGTCCGCACCGCCTATTCGCTGATCTCCACCGGCACCGAGATGATGAAGGTGTCCGAGGCGAGCCTTTCGCTGGTGGGCAAGGCGAAGGCCCGGCCGGATCAGGTCGCGAAGGTGATGCAGAGCGTCGCCACGAACGGGCTGGGCGCCACCTATCGCAAGGCGATGAACAAACTCGACTCGTACACGCCGCTGGGGTACTCGCTGTGCGGCGTGGTCGAGGAGGTCGGCGCGGGCATCGACGACGTCGCCGTCGGGGACTACGTGGCGTGCGCGGGGAACGAGCACGCGCTGCACGCGGAACTGAACTGGGTGCCCAAGAACCTCTACACCAAGGTGCCCGACGGCGTCGACCCGCGGCACGCCGCGTTCGGCACGGTCGGCTCGATCGCGATGCAGGGTGTCCGGCAGGGCGAACCGCAGATCGGCGACATCGCGCTGGTCATCGGGCTCGGCCTGATCGGCCAGCTGGTCGTCCAGCTGCTGGTCGCGTCCGGGGTCCGCGTGGTCGGTGTCGACCCGGACCCGTCGCGATGCGCGCTCGCCGAACAGCTCGGCGCTCTGAAATGCGGTGACCCGGGGTCCGGCGTCGTCGACACCGCGGTCGCGGAGATCAGCTCCGGACACGGCGTCGACCAGGTGTACCTCGCCGCGGGCGGTAGCACGAACGAGCCGGTGGAGCTGGCCGCGAAGCTGGCCCGCGACCGCGGCCGCGTGATCGACATCGGCAAGTGCTCGCTGAACCTGCCGTGGAACGCCTACTACGAAAAGGAACTCGACGTCCGGTTCTCCCGCTCGTACGGTCCCGGCCGGTACGACCCGGAGTACGAACTCGAGGGCCGCGACTACCCGATCGGCCAGGTCCGCTGGACCGAGCGCCGAAACCTCGAATGCGTCGTCGACCTGATGGGCAGCGGCCGTCTCGACGTCGAGCCGCTGATCTCGCACGTCTCGGAATTCTCCGACGCCGTCGAGACGTACCGGAAGCTGAACGAGGGCGAACTCAAGGCCGTCGCGGTGCTGTTCGAGTACGAGAAGCGCGCCGTCGCGGCCACCGAACAGGTCTCCGCGGTCACGCTCCCGGCACCGGTGACCACCCGCGCGGTGCCGAAGATCGACACTCTGCGGGTCGGCTTCATCGGCGCCGGCAACTACGCGTCCTCGATGCTTCTCCCGCATCTCGTGGAGATGGAGTACCTCGACCTCTTCGAAGTCGTCACCACGTCCGCGCTCTCCGGCGCGAACGCCAAACGCAAGTTCGGCTTCGCCCGCGCCTCCACCGACGTCGACGCGATGCTCGAAGACGACTCGATCCACGCCGTGTTCATCGTGACCAGGCACAGCTCGCACGCCGAGCTGACCAGGCGCGCGCTGCTCGCGGGCAAGGCGGTCTTCGTGGAGAAGCCGCTGGCGTTGTCGGAGAAGGAACTGGAGATCGTGCTCGGCGCGATCGAGGAATCCGGCAACGACCGGCTGCAGGTCGGCTTCAACCGCCGGTTCGCGCCGCTGCTGAACGAGTCGATGCTCCACTTCGGACCGCGGATCGGTCCGGCCTCCGTGCGGTACCTGGTCAACGCCGGTCATCTCGACGCGAACAGCTGGTACAACCAGGCCGACAGCGAGGGTTCGCGGTTCGCGGGCGAGGGCGGCCACTTCATCGACACGGTCAGCTGGCTGCTCGGCTCCGACCCGGTGTCGGTGTACGCGACCGCGACCCCCGGCCACCAGGACCTGCAGATCCTGCTGCGCTACCCGGACGGCTCGACCGCGTCGATCGCGTACACCACCAGCGGTTCGCCGGCGTTCCCCAAGGAGACGATCGACGTCACCGCCGACGGCAAGGTGCTGAAGTTCGACGACTTCGCGCGCGCGTCGGTGTTCGGCCGCAAGAAGTGGGCGAGCTCCCGTATCCCCAAGGGCCGGGACAAGGGGCAGGCCGCCGAGCTCGAAGCGTTCGTCAACGCGCTGACGACCGGTGTCTCGATGCCGGTTTCCGTCGAGTCGCTCGTTTCGACGACTTTGGCCACGCTCGCGGTCAACCGCAGTCTCGAAACCGGGATGCCGGTCCGGATCAACGCCAAGGAAGGTCTCGGCTGATGGATCCGTCCTGGTACCTGCGAAGACTGTCGAGGATGGGGCCCGCCGAGGTCGCGGGCCGGGTCACCGACGTCGTGCGCAAACGCCAGTGGCGCGGGGTCGCGGGGGAGAAGGCGGCCTGGCTGCCGGACCGCCGGTTCGCGACGGTGCCCGGTGAGGACGTCCTCGCCGCCGTCTCGGGCGAAGCGGTGAAGGATCTGCTCGTCACCGCCGACCGGCTGATGGACGGGCGCGCCGAGTACTTCGGCGTCGAGCGCGACGACCTCGTCGATCCGGACTGGTCGTACGACCCGAAGACCGGCCGCCGCGCACCGTCCGATGTGTACTCCTTCGACATCCCGTACCGGAGCGAGGAGACCGTCGGCGACATCAAGCAGATCTGGGAGCCGTCGCGGCATCAGCACCTCACCGTGCTGGCCGCCGCGTACGCCCTGACCGGGGAGGCCCGGTACGCCGAACGCGTGGCCGCGCACCTCGCGTCGTGGTGGGCGGCCAACCCGCCGATGCGCGGGGTGCACTGGGTCAGCGGGATCGAACTCGGCATCCGGCTGCTGTCGTGGGTGTGGGTCCGGCGGCTGCTCGATGGCTGGGCGCGGGTTTCGGCGCTGTTCGAGGACAACCCGGTGGCGCTCAACCAGATCTGGCACCACCAGCGCTGGCTGGCGGCGTTCCCCAGCCGGGGTTCGTCGGCGAACAACCACGTGATCGCGGAGGACGCCGGGCAGCTCGCCGCGGCCTGCGCGTTCGCCTGGTTCCCCGAATCCGGCCGGTGGCGGGATTCGGCGCTCGCGTCGCTGGACAAGATGTTGCGGCACAACACCTTCGACTCCGGTCTCAACCGCGAACTCGCCACCGAGTACCACGGGCTCGTCCTGGAGCTGGGGCTCGCCGGGGCGCTGGAGGCGAAGGCCGCCGGGGTCACGGTGCCCGAGTCGACCTGGCTCGTGCTGCTCCGGATGACCGACGCGCTGGCGTCCATTGTGGACAACAAGCTGCGGCCGCCGAGGCAAGGTGACGCGGACGATGGCTTCGGCCTCATCGTCGACGGTGACGAGACCAGCCGCTGGGCCTCGCTGATCGACACCGGATCCGTCCTTTTCGGACGGTTGGACTGGTGGCCGGAGACGCCGGGCGGGGACGTCCGCACCCAGCTGTTCTCCGCGCTGGCCAAGGACATCCAGGTCGCCGGGCGGCGTCCGGCGCGGCGGCGGGACGACTTCGCCGACGCCGGGATGACCATCCTGCGCGACGGCGCGATCTGGTGCCGGTGCGACGGCGGACCGCACGGCTTCCTGTCCATCGCCGCCCACGCGCACGCGGACGCGCTCTCGGTGGAGGTCCGGCACGACGGCGTCGACATCCTCGCCGACCCGGGAACGTACTGCTACCACGGCGAACCGAAGTGGCGGTCGTACTTCCGGTCCACGGCCGGGCACAACACGCTCGAACTCTCCCGCACCGACCAGTCCGTCTCCGGCGGGCCGTTCCTGTGGACGAAACACGCGGTCACCACGGTGATCGCGGCGGGGACGCCGTCGCGCTGGAGCGCGGAACACGACGGCTACGCGCCGTCGGTGCACCAGCGTTCGGTGGAACTGGACGGCACCGAGCTGAGGATCCTCGACGAGGTCCGCGGCGGCGAGGCACAGCCCTGCCGTCTCGCGTTCCACTTCGGCCCGGCCGTCGAGGTCGTGCTCACCGGGTCGACGGCGAAGCTGTCCTGGACGGTCGACGGCCGGGTGCGCGGCGCGTCGATGGAGCTTCCGGCACGGCTCAGGTGGTCCGCGCACCGCGGGGAGACCAGCCCGCCGCTCGGTTGGTACTCGGCGGGATTCGGCCGCCGTGAGCCCGCGTGGACGCTGATCGGCACCGGAACCGCCTCGACCGGGATGACCACACTGCTCACCTTCGAGCCCGAGGGACCTCCGTTGTGACGGTTCGACCGCACCGCTTCCGCCGCGTCGTCCTGCCCGCCCTGCTGGCCGCGGCGGTGCTGGCCTCCTGCACCGCCGAACCCGCCGACGAGGCGGGGAAACCGCCGGACCCGGCGCGGGCGCCGTCCGGCGGGGTGGCGCAGGTCTGCGGCAAGCTGCCGCCGGGGCCGTCGGTGGCCCCGCCGGGAGCGGTGACGGTCGATCCGGCGATCCCCGGCGATCTCGCGGCGAAGACCAGGGCGAGTGGCCCGGGGACGACGTTCTGGCTGGCGCCGGGAACGCACCGGCTCGGGGACGACCGGTTCGACCAGGTGCAGCCGAAGGCCGAGAACGTCTACGTCGGCGCGCCGAAGGCGATCCTCGATGGTCGCAAGATCAACCAGTACGCCTTCTCCGGCAACGCCGCCGACGTCAAGATCCAGTACCTCACCGTGCGCGGTTTCCTCGCCCCGCGCGACGAGGGCGTGGTCAACCACGATTCCGCCCCCGGCTGGATCATCGAGCACAACACGGTGGAGGACAACGACGGCGCGGGCCTGATGGCCGGCGCGCGGCAGCAGGTGCGGGGCAACTGCCTGCGGAACAACGGGCAGTACGGGATGAACGCCTACGAGGGGCAGAACCGGATCACCGGGTTGCTCGTCGAAGGCAACGAGATCACCGGCAACAACACCGGCGACTGGGAGAAGAAGGTCGAAAGCTGCGGCTGCACCGGCGGCGTGAAGTTCTGGGCCGTCGACGGCGCCGACGTCCGCGGCAACTGGGTGCACGGCAACCGCGGCGTCGGGCTGTGGGCGGACACGAACAACAACGACTTCCTGATCGAGGGCAATCTCGTCGAGGGCAACGACAGCACCGGGATCATGTACGAGACCGGCTACAACGCCGTCATCCGCGGCAACACCGTCCGCCGCAACAACGCGGTGGACGGCAAGTCCTACATCGACCGCGGCGACAGCTTCCCGGTGGCGGCGGTGTACATCTCCGAATCCGGCGGCGAGCCGAGGGTGAAGGCGCGGACCGACAAGATCGAAATCGCCGGGAACGTCCTCGAGAACAACTGGAACGGCATCACGCTGTGGGAGAACTCGGACCGGTTCTGCAACAGCCCCGCCAACACCTCGTCCGGGGCCTGCACGCGGCTGGTGCCGGACCACGCGACGTGCGCCCGGCCCGCGATCGCGTCGGGCGCGCTGTTCGGCGACTGCCGCTGGAAGACCCAGCGCGTCGAGATCCATCACAACCGGTTCGTCCTCGACCCGGCCGTGACCGGTTGTGAGAACACCTGCGCGCGGATGGCCGTGCTCGCGAACTTCGGCACGTACCCGGACTGGTCGCCGTACAAGGGTGAGGTCGTGCAGCAGGCGATCACCTTCGACCAGGGCAACAAATGGCACGACAACACCTACGTCGGCCCGTGGAACTTCATCGCCTTCGAACCGAGCCGGAACCTGAGCATCGGCGAATGGCAGGGCGGCCCGTACCACCAGGACGCCGGATCGACCTACACCCGGCAAGGGGGTGGCTGACATGCGGCCGAGAACCCGTTTCCCGCATCTGCCCCGGGGCGAACGTCCCTCGCAGTCGCCGGGCATGCCGAAGGCGGTCGCCTTCGTCTGGGCGCTGCTGATCCTGAACACCCTCGGCTCCACCGGAGCGACGACGGTCATCCCGATCCCGCGTTCGGTGATCCAGCTGGTCACCATGGGCTCGCTCGTCCTGGCGTTCTGTATCGCGCTGGCGCTGAACCTCCGGCTCCGGATCCGGCCGAGCGCGTACCTGCTGCTGCTCAGCATCCTCGTGGTGCTGAGCCTTCTGGCGAGCTTGAACCTCGAAGTCGGTCTCGGCGCGCTGTTCCGCTGCTTCCGGTTCGGCCTGTTCGTCAGCACGCTGTGGCTGCTGACGCGGTGGTGGGACGGCGGGATCCGGCTCGTCCGCCAGCACATCCGGACCTATTCGGTGGTGCTGGTGACGGTCGTCGCCGGGCTGGCGGCGTCACCGGGGATCGCGCTGGCGGAGGAGTACGGCGGACGGCTGACCGGCACGATCTGGCCGCTGACCCCGCCGCAGGTCGGGCAGTACTCGGCGGTGGTCATCGGGCTCACGCTGCTGCTGTGGCTCGGTGGCGAACTCGACCGCCTGAACGCGTTGATCGTCATCGTCCCGTCGATCGGCATCCTGCTGCTGACCCACACCCGCACCGCCACGCTCGGGCTGATCGCCGGGGTCCTGATCGCGTTGCTGTCGCTCTGGATGTCCAGCGCGCGGGCCAGGAAGGTGTTCGCCGGGGCCGCGCTGATCGGAGCCGTCTCCACCGTCGTCCTCGGTTCCCTGCTGCAGGCGTGGTTCCTGCGCGGCCAGAGTTCGGAGAACTTCTCCAGCCTCACCGGCCGGGCGAAGGTGTGGGACGCGCTGCTGTCCGACCCGCGCACGATCGGCGAGTACATCTTCGGTGTCGGGCTGACGAACAAGTCCTACATCGGCCTGCCCATCGACAACAGCTGGCTCGCGGTCTATCACGAACAGGGCTACGTCGGGATCGCGATCGTCGCGGCCTTCATGCTCGTGCTGATCGTGGTCGCCGCGCTGCGGCCGCCTTCGCTGGCCAGGGCGTGCGCGATCTTCCTGATCACCTACTGCGTTTCGGCGTCCTACACCGAGGCGGGACTCGGTGACGCGTCGCCGTACCTGCTGCATCTGGCGCTGGCGGCGTCGCTGCTGGTGCGGGTGCCGTCCGAACCCGTCGTCGAGAAGAAGTTCATTCCGGCCAAGGAGCCTGCGTGAAGGTCCTCGTGGTCCACAACCGCTACCGGTCCGAACAGCCGAGCGGGGAGAACAACGTCGTCGACCAGGAGGTCGCGCTGCTCGCGGCCGCCGGGCACGACGTCGGCCTCTTCGAACGGCGCAGTGACGACATCTCCGCGATGTCGTTGCCGCGCAAGGCCGTCGTCCCGCTCCAGGTGCCGTGGAACCGGGCAGTGCGCGCCGACCTCGGCCGGCGGCTGACCGAAGACCGGCCGGACGTCGTCCACGTCCACAACACCTTCCCGCTGCTGTCGCCGTCGGTGCTGGCGGCGTGCGCGGACGTCGGCGTGCCCGTCGTCGCGACGGTGCACAACTACACGCTGATCTGCCCGCCCGGCACGCTGTACCGCGACGGGCGGGTGTGCACGGACTGCGTCGGCCGGACGCCGGCGCCCGCGGTCCGGCACGGCTGCTACCGCGGTTCGGCGCTCGCGACCGTGCCGATGGCGGCGAGCCTGCTGCTCAACCGGCGTCGCTGGTGGTCCGGCGTGTCCCGGTTCTTCTGCATCTCACGGGCGCAGCGCGAAACCCTGATCGCCGCGGGCATGCCCGCCGGACGGCTGGCGGTGAAGTACAACTTCGTCACCGATCCCGGGATCAGGCGCACGGGCACCGGCGAGCATGTGCTGTTCCTCGGCCGGATCACCGCGGAGAAGGGCATCGGCCTGCTCATGGCGGCCTGGGACCGGCTCGCGGCGGCGGGTGGGCTCGGTATGCCGCTGGTGATCGCGGGTACCGGGCCGATGCAGGACGAGGTCGCCCGCTGGGCCGAGGGCCGTGAAGACGTCCGCTACGAAGGACTGCGCACCAAGGCGGAATGCGCCGAACTCCTCACCCGGGCCGCGGTCGCGGTGGCGCCGTCGGAATGGCTGGAGACGTTCGGGCTGGTGGTCGTCGAGGCGATGGCCGCCGGTGTCCCGACCCTCGCCGCCGCGCACGGCGCGTTCCGCGAACTCGTCGAGGACGGCGTGACCGGGGCGCTGCACGAGCCCGGCGACGAAGAATCACTGGCGCGGCGGCTGCGGGAGATCGTCGGAGACGTCGAACGGAACCGCGAACTCGGCAAGGCCGCGAGGCTGGTCTACGAACAGGAATTCACCCCCGAGGTGGGGCTGGAGCGGCTGATCGGCGGCTACGAGGACGCGATCGAGGCGGCCGAGCGGGTGGTCGCGGAGTGAAAGAGGGCGTACTGGCGGCACCACGGGCCCTGCCGCCGGTGCTCCGCCCGGCCGCGTTCGTCCTCGCCGTCATCGGCGTGCTCACCGCGTCGGTACTGGGACTCGGTTACGCGGGCACTTCGGCACCGACCGGACCGGACGCGACACTCGTGGACGCGCTCGCCTGGTCCGGCGATCCCTGGTGGACCATCGCGACCGTGATCGATTTCGTCGGCGAACCCGTCGGCGCGGCCCTCACGCTGATCCTGTTCTCCGGGCTGTGCCTGTATTCGCGGCGGCCACGCACCGCCGTCACCGGTGTGGTGGCGGTATTGGTCACCGTGGGCCTGACGAGCGGGCTGAAACCGCTGACCGGCCGGTACATCCACGGCGAATTCCTGTCGTATCCGAGCGGGCACACCGGGTTCGTCGCCGCGCTGGCCTTCACCGCCGCGCTCGGTGCCTTCGGCGGTCTTCGGCGCGGGCCGGCCACGGCGCTGCTGGTCGTCGTGGTCTTCGCCGCCGGAACGGCGATGGGCTGGGCCCAGGTAACGATGGGCGCGCACTACCCGACTGACACGCTGGGCGGCCTCGGTGTGGCACTCGCGGTGGTCCCGGCGGTCGCGTCGCTCACGGACAGGGTGTCGGCCCGGCGAACGCCGTGAACGCTATTTCCCCGAAAACCGCGCAGCGAAAGGAAGGCCATCCCATGTCTCTCCTCGATACCGCCAAGCGGGTCGCCGCACGGGCGGAGGATCTCGGCCAGCGCGCGCTGGCCACGGTCGGTGCCAAACAATCGGAATCCGCCATCTCGGCCGATTCGCAGGGATATTGGAACGCGCCGGACGGGAAAAGATGGAAGGACAATTCCCATTGGCGTGATTCCGGCACGTTCGACGGCAACGACCTCTGGTCGGAAATCGGCGCACGGCATCTGGAGATGTTCGAAGGCGGTGCCCGGCTGGCGGGGTTCGACCGGCCGTGGAACCGCGTCATCGAATGGGGTTGCGGCGGTGGTGCGAACGCCGTCCACTTCGCCCCGCGCGCCCAGGAATTCATCGGCGTCGACATCTCCGCCGAGACACTGGCCGAATGCGGGAAACAGGTCGCGAACGTCTGCGACACCCCCTTCCAGGCCGTCGACATCGACGTCGCGAATCCCGAAGCCGCGCTCTCGGTGGTGAAGGAACCGTGCGATGTGTACGTGAGCTTCTACGTTTTCGAGCTCATTCCGACGCCGGAGTACGGCGAGCGTCTGCTCCGCATCGCGCGGGAACTGCTCGTCCCCGGCGGGCTCGCGCTGATCCAGATCAAGTACGACCCCGGCACCTGGCGGACGCGGTCGCGCCGTCGCTCGTACCGCTCGGGGCTGGCGGCGATGACGACCTACCGCGTCGACGCCTTCTGGCAGCTGGCGGAGCGGTGCGGGTTCACGCCCAAGGCGATCCAGCTGGTGCCGAAGAACGAGCTGGACGAACGGTACGCGTACTTCTTCCTGCAGAAGGACTGACCGCCGCCGGAAAGACGTGACTCGCGTGATCGGTCTCCGATCACGCGAGTCACGTGAAGCGTCAGCAGCCGCCGGCGCCGTCGAAGGTGCTGCAGGGGTCCTGCCGATACGGAGCCGCCTGCCAAGCCGGCACATCGAGGGACCGTGACGCGTCATGCGCCACGAACGACCAATGCCCGAGGTAGGTGTTCGAGAACCACTCGTTGTCCTGCCCGAAGGTCACCGCGTCGGACACGACGTTGCCGCGGTACGGCGACCAGGACGGATAGGTGCCGTAATTCGCGAGCACCGCCATCCGGCCGCACAGCCCCGTGCAGTCGGGAGCACTGCGGAAAACGTTGTCGTGCACGTTGACCCGCTGCGTCTTCCAGCGGCAATCGTCGTACGCCGGTGGTCGCGCGATCGACTCGGGCGCGCATTCCGACGGCGAGGAGACGACCCGGGTGCAGGTTCCGGTCGAAGTGTTCGACGGGCTGTTGCAGAACCGGTCCGCGTTCTCCCACAGGGTCAGCCCGCCCCAGTTGTCCTCGAACTCGTTCTCCGCGATCTCGATCATGTCGGTCCGCGCCGGGAGCCGCGGCTCGCCGCCGGATTCGCTCAGATACACCGCGGCGACCGGGAAGTTGTTGCCCCGCGCGGCGAAATCGCGGCCCATCACCAGGGTGTTGCGACGGAAGGTGTTGCTGCGGATGATCAGGTTGTAGCTGATCTCGTAGAACAGCGCCTCGGCTTCGTTGTCCTCGATCACGTTGTCTTCGATGACGAAATCGTTGTTGTTCGTGTCCGCCCAGAGCCCGGCGCCGTGGTTGTGGTGCACCCAGTTCCCCCGGATGTCCGCGCCGTCGACCGCCCAGAACTTCGCCCCGCCACTGCAACCGCAGCCGGGCACCTTCTTTTCCCAGTTCTCGGTGTTGTTCCCGGCGATCTCGTTGCCCTCGATGACGAGCCCGCTGATGCCGTTGCCCGCGCGATAGGCGTTGATGCCGTACTGCCCGTTGTTCCGCAGGCAGTTCCCGAGCACCTGCTGCCGGGGCCCGGCCATCATCGCCGCGCCGCGGTTGTCCTCGATGACGTTGCCCTCGATCACCCAGTGCTCGCCGGAATCGTGGTTCACCACGCCCTGGTCCTGCGGGGCGGCGAAGCCGCGGATGGTCAGCCCACGGATGACGACGTCCTTCGCCTGCTGGGTGAACGCCGCCCGGTTGACGCCGCGGCCGTCCAGGACCGCGCCGGGCGCGCCGAGGTAGACGTTGCCGTCCTTCGGGATCACCTGGCTGTACGGGTCGTCGGCGAGGATGTGCGTGCCGGCGGCGAGCCAGAACGTCGTCCCCGGCGGATGCGCCGCGGTCTCGATCGAAAGATGTTCGCCGGGTTCGACGACGACGGCGTCCTCCGGTTTGGGGAAACTCGCCGGTCCGGACGCGCAGACGGCCGGCGCCTCGGCCGCCGCTGCCACGGCGGTGAAGGAGCCGGCCGTCAAGACCACCGACAGCGCGAACGCCGTCGTTCTTGCCCAAGTCATACGAATCAAGGTAAATCACCGCGCAGCGCAGAGGAGGGACACGAACGAGTGGTCCTCAGGAATACTTACGGAACACCGGTTTCACCGGCCTGCCACCCATCCATTGCGACGGGTCTCCGAGATCGAGCGCCTTCCGGTAGGTGGTGCAGGCCCGCGCGACGACGTCGATCGTCTTGTCGATGTCGTCCTCGGTCAGCCCGGCACTGACCACGAAGGACGGTCCGAGCACACCGCCGCTGATCAGCTCCCGCATGAACAGCGTCCGATACGCCTGTGACGGCTCACGCGCTTCGTCGAGCGTCGCGAACACCAGGTTGCTCGCCCTACCGCGCACGAGCACGTGCTCGCCGACTTCGGCGCTCGCGGCGACTTCGCGGACCCCGGCGGCGAGCCGGTCGCCCAGTTCGTGCAGGCGCGCGGTGATGCCTTCTTCGGCGTAGGTGTCGAAGACGGCGATCGAAGCGGCCAGGCAATGCGTTTCGGCGCCGTGCGTGGTCGAAAGCAGGAAGACCCGCTCGCGGTGGTCGTGCGTACCGCCCAGCTCCATGTACTCCCGTTTGCCCGCCAGCGCCGAGACACCGAAACCGTTGCCCAGCGCCTTGCCGAACGTCGAGAGATCCGGCGTGACTCCGTACAGCCCTTGGGCGCCGGACGCCGACCAGCGGAACCCGGTGATCATCTCGTCGAAGACCAGCAGGGTGCCGTACCGGTCGCACAGCTCGCGCAGCCCGGCGAGATACCCGTCCGGCGGCTCCTGCTGCGTCGCGGCTTCCAGGACGAGACAGGCGACCTCATCGGTCCGCAACACCTCTTCGGTGGCCGCGAGATCGCCGTAGGGGAAGGAAACCGTCAGCGCGGTGGTCTCGTCCGGGATACCGGCGGGCATCGGCGTCGTGCCGATGAACCAGTCGTCGGTGGAGAAGAACGCGTGATCGCGGCAGATCGCCACGAGCCGCCGTCCGGTCGCCGCCCGCGCCAGCCGGACGGCGGCGGTGGTCGCGTCGGAGCCGTTCTTCGCGAACTTGACCATTTCGGCGGTCGGCACGGCGGCGAGGAACCGTTCCGCGGCTTCGGCTTCGATGATCGACGGCCGGACGAAGTTGGCGCCTTTCGCGATCTCCGTCCGGACGGCTTCGAGGACCCGCGGGTGCGCGTGGCCGAGACTGACCGCGCGAAGTCCCGAGCCGTATTCGATGTATTCGTTCCCGTCGACGTCCCACACATGGCCGGCGAGGCCACGCGCGATGACCGGTGAGAGGTCGTCGGGGTACTGGTCGTTGCCCTTGGCGTAGGTGTGCGCGCCACCGGGGATCGCCCGGTGCAGTCGTTCGTTCGCCTGGTCGGAGCGCGGCAAGGGGCGGTTCACGTGATCACCTCGTGGTCGTCAGTGCGGCGGCTAGAGGAGGAGCGTGTGCGTCACGTTCGGACACCGCGCTGATCGGGAGCGGCCACGGGATGGCCAGTTCGGGATCGGCGTACGAGATCGCGATGTCCTCGGCCGGATCGTGCGGCCGGTCGATGCGGTAGGAGATGTCCGCCGGGTCGGTGAGCGCCTGGAAACCGTGCGCGCAACCCGCCGGGATGTACAGGGAGACCTGGGTCTCCCCGGTGAGCTCGAACCCTTTCACGGTCCGGAAGGTGGGGGAGTCCGGCCGCAGGTCCACGATGACGTCGAAGATCGCGCCGGAGGAGCACCGGACCAGTTTGGCCTCGCCGCGTCCGCCGCGCAGGTGCATCCCCCGGACGACACCCTTGCGTGAACGCGAAATGCTGTCCTGGGCGAAGCCGCCCGGGTCGATGCCCACCGACGCGACGACCTCGCTGTCGAAGGTGCGGCTGAAGAATCCGCGCTCGTCGGCGAACGGGGTCGGCGTGAAGAGGTAGGCGCCTTCGATTTCGGGGACCGGCTCGGCCTTCATCGGACCTCCTTGGCCGTGCGGAACAGGATCTCGTCGAGGACGTCGTACTGCTTTTCCAGCAGTTTCCGCTTGGCGGCGCTGCGATCGCGCAGCCGCTGCCAGAACTCTTCGGGTTCGGCCTCGAGTTCGGCGAGTTGCCGGACGAGCAGGTCGACGTCGACGGCGCGGGCGGACTGGCAGTACTCCGCCAGTCCCATGTTCGCCATGATGCTGTCCATCTTCTGTGAATAACTGATCGAGATCGTCGGTTTCGCGAGTTTCAGCGAACACAGGACGTTGTGGTAGCGGGTCCCGACGACGGCGCCGAGGGAGGCGATCTCGGTGAGGAGGTCGCCCAGCGTGGGCAGTTTCGCCGCGGTCACCCGGTTCGGGTCGAGGCCGGGCCGGTGTTCGCGCAGGTCGGCGAAGATCCGCTCGACCACCGGATCGTCGATCTCGTCCCCGGTGAGCAGCCGGACCTCGCGTCCGTCGTCGACCAGCCTGCGCACGAACCGTTTCATCGCGTCCACATAGGACGAATGGATCTCGTCGCCGTGACGCCGGTCGTCGTTGCCGCCGTGGAACTCCATGACACCGACGCCGACGACGTCCGACGGCCGTCCGGCGGGGATCGGCAGGGCGAAGGCCAGGTCCGGGTAGACGTCGTCCTTCGCGGTGTCGAGCCCCATCTCGGCCCAGGCGTCGCGGGACAGTTCGTCGCGGAAGGAGCGGTAATGCGCGGAGCGGGCGGCGATCCGGTACAGCCGTCGCGTGGTCCGCTGCCGGATGACGTTCGACCCGACGTTCAGCAGCGCGACCCTGGTGCCCCACAGCCTGCCCGACACCCCCAGCAACGCCATCGCGTACGGGAAACCCCAGGGGCGCAAGGGAAGCGTGGTTTCGAGGACGCCGGCGCCGGGGACGATCACGACGTCGCAGCGCCGGGTCCAGAAGAGGATCTTGAGTGTGTCGGCGACCTTGCCGACGGCTTTCAGCAGCGCCGCGCGAAGCCCTCCCGCGTCGCGGTTGCGCGAGTAGTACCAGAGCAGGGATTCCGCTTTGACGCCGTAGCGTGTCTCCACCTGTTCCGGCCCGGAGCAGAGGCAGCTGAGCTCCGCGTCCGGATGTCGTTCCCGCACGTACGCGAGCACGACTTCGAGTGATCCGTCGTTGCCGATGTTCCCTGCCCCCAGAAGGCCGAAGAAGCCGACTCTGGGGTGTCTTCGCGTTCTCGCTCCGGGGCGAGAGCTCACGACGTCCTCCTCTGCCGCCCAGGGACGACGGCGTCGATGTTCATCCGGTCGATTTCGAGTTCGGGGACGCCGTCCTCGGCCCGGTCCTCGTTGCGGCCGCGGGAGCGGTCGGCGAGCCAGGAGGCGAGGTGCCGGTAACACTCGCGCCGGTCCGCGGAGGAGAGCGGCGCCCGGCGGATTCCGCCGACGAAACCGCCGACGTACTCGCCGATCAGCCGCGGCATCGGGTTCCGCACCGGGTCGGCGCGCCGCGGATCGAGGTTCGAACAGCGTTTGCGGATGCCGGGGTTCGCCCGTTCCGCGCGGCCGGGGTGGTCGCGGCGGAAGTACTGCACCTCGGGGACCTGGTGGAACGGACCGTGAAGGCTCAATTCGGCCACGAAGGTGCGGTCGGCGTGGTGATAGCTGTCGAGCGGCTTGACCCGGCGAAGCACGTTCGTGCGCATCACGCCGTAGAAGTCGTCGCCGCCCGTTTCGAACAGCAGGCTGCGGAACCGCGCCGGTGCGTGCGGGGAGTCCGTGGCCAGCGGATAGTCGAGTTTGTGGGTCACCGAGCCGTGGTCGTCGATGATGGCCTGCCAGCTGTGGGCGACGATCACCTCCGGCCGCTCGTCGAGCGCCTCGATACACAGTTTCAGCAGGTCGCGGCCGTAGAGGTCGTCATGGGAAGCCCATTTGAACAGCTCGCCACGTGCCTCGTCGAGGACACGGTTGTGGTTCGGGGAGGCGCCGACGTTCTTCGGCAGCCGCAGGTACCGGATCCGGGTGTCCCGGCTCGCGTAGTCGCGGCAGATCTCTTCGGTGCCGTCGGTCGAAGCGTTGTCCGAGATGATCAGCTCGAAGTCCTCGTGGCTCTGGCCGAGCAGGGCGTCGAGTGATTCGGACAGGAACTCCTCGCCGTTGTAGACGGGCAAACCGATGCTGAGCCGTGGAACCTGGGTCATACCGTTCCCACCTCTTCGTCGTTCGTGCGCAGCGCGGCCGGTTCCGGCGCGGGCGGCCGGTACTCGCGATACGCGACACGGAGCTGGTACCACCACAGCGCGGCGCCCAGCCAGACCGAGAGCATCGAGCCCCAGGCGGCACCTTCGGCGCCGTCGAGGTAGGCGCCGAAGATCCCGAAGACCACATAGCCCGCCGACGCGACCAGCTGGGCACGGAGACTGCGTTTGGCGGCGCCGAGGGCCCGCAGCCCGGCGGCGGCGCCCGCGGTGAAGCCCGCGGCGGTGACGGACAGGGTCACCGGGAGGATCAGCGGTTCCGCCGCGTCCCAGACCGAGCCCATGATCCAGCGGCCGACGTCGTGGGGGACCAGGAGCAACAGGCCGAGCCCCCACAGCAGGGCCGCGCCGGCCTGGCCGCCGCCGAGTACCACGCAGAAATGCTTCAGCCGGTGCGGGGCGTGCCGCAGGACACGGGCGCCCTCGGCCACCGTCGTGAGCGAAAGCCCCATCAGGAGCGCGAGGAACGGCCCGAGCAGCTGTTCGGCGCCGCGGACCGCGCCGACCGCGGTGATCCCCGCGATCGCGCCGAGCCCGTAGGCCCGCAGCTGGGACGATCCGGCGTTGCTGACGTTCTCGATCAGGTAGCGCACGCTCAGGTCGCGCTGGTCCTTGAGCCAGCCCTTCATCTCCGAGAGCCTCGGCACGATGCCGGTCTGGAACAGCCCGTAGACCGCCGCGACCGCGCCCGCCAGCCCCCAGGCGAGCACGAAGGCGACCACGGTGCCGAAATGCGAGGCGATCGCCAGCGCCGGGATCAGGGCCACGCCCCAGACCGTGTCGTTGACGAACGCCTTCTTCCCGTCGCCCTTCGCGAACAGCGCGAACCGCCAGGCGTCCTGCAGCATCAGGCCGGGGAGCACGGCGCCGAGCGCGATGAACACCCCGCCCAGCGGCTGTACCGCGAGGGAGCCGGCGAGCACGCTGATCAGCCCGGTCACCAGGCCGACCCCGATGGCCGTCCCCGCCGCGCTCGACACCGCGCGGCGCCAGGATTCCTCCGGCACCGCGGAGAAGCGCACCATCATCGGGTCGGTGGCCATGCCGCGCGAGATGTTGAGCACCACGCCGTAGGTCACCCACGCCAGGCTGAACATGCCGAAGGCGAAGGTGCCGAGGGAACGCGCGACGAACAGCCCGACCGCGAAATTGGTCAGACTCGAAACCGCCTGGTCGCCGAGGCCCCAGCTGAGCCTGCCCGCCATGGCCCGCACGGCCCCGGAGGCCAGTGTCGCCCGATGTTTCCCGCTCGTCACCCGCGTCACTCCTTCAGCAATCCGGCGCCCTGCAGCGCGTGAGCGGCGGCGACGACGGAATCGAAGGGGAGACCGGATCGCTGTGCGACGTCGAGCAGGCTGTGCTCGCCGTCCGAGAGGTTGAGCACCCAGAGCATCGCCATCTGGGCCGCCTTGGCGTCACTGCGGCCGCCGAGGGAGTCGTAGAGCCCGCGCTTGCCGAGCTGCGGCTCGCCGTAGGGGCTCAGGTTGACGTAGCGGCGGTTCCGGTCCAGCACCGAGAACGCCTCGCGCAAGGTCGCGAGGGTGTCCTCCATCGCCTCGGTGGACACGAAATCCAGGTCGTCCGCCGACGTGTGGTACTCGGGATAGCCGGCGTACGGCGTCCTGGTCAGCGAGCCGACGCCGAGGTTGAACCCCGGCGAGCAGAACTGCCGCTCGTCGTAGCCGTACGGCGAGAAGTCGAGGATCTCGTGCGGCTTCCCGGCGAGGACGTATTCGAGCACCTTGTCGATCTCGGCGTCCCCGCGGCGGCTTCGCTTGTAGTGCAACGATCCCGGATCGCCCGCGCAGGCGAGCACGATCCCGGCCTCGACCTTGCCGAGCCGTTCGGTGTTGCGCGCGAGCCAGGTGATCGCGCCGATCGTGCCCGGCATGAACAGGAACCGGTACGTGTGATGCGGTTTCCCCTGGGCCAGCCGTTGGGCGAGCGCGGCGGCGACGGCGATACCGGCGACGTTGTCGTTCGCCAGCGACGGATGGCAGGTGTGGCACGACACCAGCACCTCGTCGGTGACCTCGCCGGGCACCACGTGCTCGGCGTAGGTCAGGTGCCCGTCGTCCAAAGTGGAATCGATCCGGACCTCGTACTCGCCGTCCGGCAACGCGTCGAGCGTGTCCTGCGCCAGGCAGAAACCCCACGCCGGCGCGTAGTAGCTCGTCCGGTACGGCACCCACGAAGGCCGGTCCGGCAGGGTGTGGAGGTGCTCGCGCAGTTTCGCCAGCGGCATCTTCTCGTCGACGGGCACGCTGTAGCCGACGACGTGCAGGTTCGACGTCTGGAAGTCGACGACCTTCCGGCCGGACGGATCCTTCACGTAGGCGTCGCGGATGTTCCACTCCCGCGGAACGGTCCAGTCGAGCACCTGGGTCCCGGTCGGCACCTCGTGGACGTCGAGCGGGATGTACTCGCCGAGGATCTCCAGCGTGGCGCGGACGCCGTCGCCGGTGATGCTGCGGCAGAGCGGATACAGGCGCTCGACCAGCTTTCGCAGGTCGGCGCCCGTGTCCAGGGGCTTGTCCGTCATCACCGTCGCCGCAAGGTCTCGTCGATCTCGCCCGCGGCGGTCCGCGAGTTGAGCGTGGCCAGCCGGGTGAAGCGGTTCTTGAAGTCGTGCGCGGTCAGACCGTGCGTGCGGTAGGCGTAGATCAGCTCCAGCGCGCCGTCCTTGACCGACCAGTCGCATTCGAAACCGGGGATGGCCTCGCGGAACCGGGAGAAGTCGACGCGGTACGAGCGCGGGTCGCCCGCGGACTCGCCGGTGATCCGCAACGTCGCGCTGGGCGCGGCCTCGACGACCTGCTGCGCGATCTCGGCCACGGTCACGTTGTTGCGTTCGGTGCCGATGTTGAACGCCTTGCCGTGCACGGCGGCCCTGGGTGCTACCAACACTTCGGAAAAGGCCCGCGCGATGTCCTTCGCGTGCACCAGCGGACGCCACGGCGTCCCGTCCGACATCACCAGGATCTCGCCAGAGACGTGGGCGTGCGCGGTGAGGTTGTTGAGCACGATGTCCGACCGCAGCCGCGGCGAGAAGCCGAACGCGGTCGCGTTGCGCATGTACACCGGGGTGAAATCGTCGTCGGCGAGTTCGTTCAGGTCGTCCTCCACCCGCACCTTCGACTCGGCGTACGGCGTCACCGGGCGCAGCGGCGCGTCCTCGTCGACCAGGTCGTCGCCGCCCGAAGCGCCGTACACCGAGCACGTCGACGCGTAGAGGAACCGCTTCACTCCGGCGTCCTTCGCCAGCTTCGCGAGCTTCACCGAAGCGTGGTGATTGATGTCGTAGGTCAGCTCCGGCGCCAGCGAACCGAGCGGGTCGTTGGACAGCGCCGCGAGGTGGATCACCGCGTCCACGCCGGTCACGTGCTCGGCGGTGACGTCGCGAAGGTCGACTTCGTGGCCCTTGGGGTCTTCGGGTTGCGGGCCCAGCACACAGGCCTCGAAGAGACCGGAGTCGAGGCCGACGACCTCGTGACCGGCGGCGGCCAGCACCGGGGCCATCACCGTGCCCAGGTAACCCTTGTGCCCGGTCAGCAGCACACGCATGGCTTTCAGCCTTTCGGAGTGAGGTCGAGCGTCAGTTTCTTGAGGTCGAAGGCCTCGGCATAGCGCTGCCCGCATTCGATGCCGCGAATGCGGGCGAGGCCGAGGAAGGCTTCCCGGTCGTACCAGGGCCGGTGCCGCTGGGAGGCGTAATGCTCCTGCAGCAGCCGGACCTTTTCTTCGGCGAGCTTGGGGGAAAGCGGCACGTACGCGGTGGGTTTCCCGAGGTCGCCGTCCCATTTCACGATCTCGTACTCCAGCTGGAGATGGGTGCGGAACACCGTCGGCACCAGCTTCGCCAGGCCGCGGTGGTCCTGGTGCGCGTCCGCCGTGCGCGGGGAGAGGACGAGGTCCGGATCGGTGCGGCGGCGCAGCTCCTCCAGCCCGTTCTTGGCCTCTTCCCAGTGCGCGGGGAGCCGGCCGTCGGGCAGTTTGAGCACGGTGACCTCGACGTCGGCGCCCGGGCAGAAGGCCGCGAGCGCCGCGCGCTCCTCGGTCTCCCGCTCGGTGCCGCCGCCGGAAAGGACGAGGGCGTCCACCCGGACACCCGGGTTGGCGGCGCAGACGGTCAGCAGCGTGCCGCCCGCCCCGATGGCGATGTCGTCACAGTGCGCGCCGAGGGCGACGATCCGCTGGACGCCGCCGGTGCCGAGCTCGATCACGCCGTGCTCGCCGCTTCGCGTTCCCAGCGTGCCCAGGGACGGTCTCCGTGCGCGTACGCGTCGTCCAGCTGGACGCGCTCCTTGACGGTGTCGGTCGGCTTCCAGAACCCGCGGTACGGGTACGCGAGCAGCTTGCCCTGTTTGGCGAGCTCGCCGCAGCCGTCGGCGACCAGGTCGCCGCCCTCGGGGATGTGGTCGAAGATCTCCTGGCGCAGCACGAAGTACCCGCCGTTCTCCCACAGCGGCATCTCGCTGACCGGGGTCAGCGCGCCGATGCGGCCGTCCTCGCCCATTTCGACGCAGTGGAACGACGACTGCGGCGGCACGACCATCATCGAGGCGCCGGCGTCGGATGCCGAGAACCGCTCGATCATCTCCGGCAACGGGGCGTCGGTGAGGACGTCGGCGTAGTTGGCGAGGAACATCTCGTCGCCCTCGAGATACGGGCGCACCCGGCGCAGCCGTTCGCCGATGGCCGATTCGAGACCGGTCTGCACGAAGGTGATCGACCAGTCCGCGATGTCGGTCGACAGCAGTTCGGCCTTGCCGCGGCGCAGGACGAAATCGTTGGAGGTGGTCTCCTGGTAATTGAGGAAGAACTCCTTGATGTGGTGCGCGCCGTAGCCGAGACAGAGGATGAACTCGGTGTGGCCGAAATGCGCGTAGTACCGCATCACGTGCCAGATCAGGGGTCTGGGGCCGACCATGGCCATCGGCTTGGGCACGTCGGACGCGTCACCGTTGCGCATCCGCATGCCGTAGCCGCCGCAGAAGAGGACTACCTTCACGACTTCACCTCGACGATTTCCAGGTGCGGGATGGGGAAGACCAGTTTCCCGCCCCATTCGTCCACATAGGACAATTGGGCGGTCAGCTCCTTCCGGAGGTTCCACGGAAGGACGAGCACGTAATCGGGCCGGTCCGCTTCGATGCGCTCCGGCGGCAGGATCGGGATCCGGGTGCCGGGGGTGAACCGGCCGTGCTTGTACGGGTTGCGGTCGACGGTGTACCGCAGCACGTCCGGGCGGATACCGCAGTGGTTCAGCAGCGTGTTGCCCTTGCCGGGGGCGCCGTAACCGACGACGGTCTTGCCTTCGAGCGCGGCGTCGGTGAGGAACTTGTTCAGCTCGAGCCGGACCTTGGTGACCCGCTCGGAGAATTCGGTGTAGCCGGACATTTCGTGCAGTCCGGCCGCCTTTTCGGCGTCGAGGACCTGCATCATCCGCTCGCTCGGCTCACCGGCGACGGCGTCGGGGCGTGCCCACAGCCGGATCGAACCGCCGTGCGTGGGCAGGAGTTCGACGTCCACAACGGACAATCCGCCGCGCGCGAGGGCCCGGCGCGCGGATTCCACCGTGTAGTACTGGAAGTGCTCGTGATAGATCGTGTCGTACTGGTTCTCCTGGATCAGCGTCAGCAGGTGCTGGACCTCGATGCTGACCCAGCCGTCATCGGCGACCAGGGCGCGGAGCCCGTGCGTGAAACCGATGATGTCCGGGATGTGCGCGTAAACGTTGTTCGCCACGACGAGGTCGGCGGGACCGTGCTCCTCGCGGACGGCACGTCCGCTTTCGGCACCGAGGAAGGCGGTCTTCGTCGGCACCCCGGCGTCACGCGCGGCTTGGCCCACGTTCACCGAAGGTTCCACGCCGAGGCAACGGATCTTCTGCGCCACAACGTGTTTGAGGAGATAGCCGTCGTTGCTGGCGACCTCGACGACGAACGAGGACCCGTCGAGCCCCAGCCGCTCGACGGCGCCGTCGACGAACGTTTTGGCGTGGTCGACCCAAGAGGCGGAATACGACGAGAAGTACGCGTATTCGGTGAAAGTCTCTTCCGGGGTGATCAGCGGCGGGATCTGGGCCAGCCAGCATTCGGTGCAGACCCGCAGGTGCAGGGGGTAGGTCGGCTCCGGCTCCTGCAGCTGCTCCGCGGTCAGGAATCGTTCGCACGGCGGCGTCGCCCCGAGGTCGACGACACTGGCGAGATGGGCCGAGCCGCAGAGACGGCAGGTGGTCATCGAGAGGCTCCTTGGCTCGCGTCACGTATCCCAGACGTCGGCACCTCGGGTCGCCTCGTTACATGCCTTCCAGGGGTCTCACGCTTCCGTCTCACAACCGAAACCTGACGTCTCGGCCATCGGCGCAGACGCCTCCGCCATCCGGGCGCGGGCAACCCCACCCGATCGCGTTCAGCCGACTAAACGCGCCCTGCCCCAGCCTCCCGACCTCGATCGCGTTTAGCCGACTAAACGCGATCCGCCAGGCCCCCACGGACGTCGCGAAAGCCACTTTCGCGACGTCTGATGTCCCGAAAGTGGCTTTCGCGACATCCCTTCACCGCCCCCCCCCGGCGCACGGATCGCGTTCCGCGGGCTAATCGCGATCCGCCAGACCCAGGCCCGATCGCGCGTGAAGGCCTCCTTCCCTCGACTGAGCCGAGGGAAGGAGGCCTTCACGCGCCATCACCGGTCACTTCGCGTTTAGCGGGCTAAACGCGATCCGGGCGGTCATACCGTCAAGAAACCACCAACGCGTAGTCCGCATCGGTCGCCGACGTCTCCGGGTGCCCGTCGGCGTTCACCTGGGTCGCCACGACCTCCACCGTCCACGTGCCGGCGGCCGGCTTCTCGAGGATGACGTTCTCCACCGTGTCGACGGTGTTCGGCGACCCGCCCGCGGTCGAGAAGTTGCCCGCCTTCAGCCCGTTGTTGCCGTAGTAGACGGTCCCGTTCGGCGCGGTGACCTTCAGCGTCAGGTCGTTGACCCTGGTGACCGACGCGCTCGGCGAGCCCGCCGGGTCGGTGTAGGCCAGCGTGGCCTTGAACTGCTTGGTCCCGTTCACCGCGACTGTGTACTTCTTCGACTGCCCGGTGCCCAGCAGGTCGGTCTCGTTCACCAGCACCGGCAGCTTCCACCCGTTCGCCTTGGCCTGTTCGTGCAGGTACCGCACGTTCGCGGTGCCCCAGCCCTGATGCGTCCGGGTCATGTCGTGCGAAGTGCCGCTGAACGCGAACTGGTCGGCCCCGTTGATCAGCAGCGCCTTCGCGGTCGCGGCGTGCGGGCGGCTCGCGAAGACGTCGCGGCCCTTGCCGGGGCCGCCGTCGAATACGCCGTCGGCCCACATCTGGAACAGCAGCCCGGCGTTTCCGCAGGTGATCGGCGTCGCGCCGCTCGTGCCGCCGAACGACGTCGTGTACGAGGTGTCACTGCCGGACGACGTGGTGTCGATCCGGTCGTAGTAGTTCGACAGTTCCGGTTTGATCCGGCCGTCGGCGGCCGGGCCGATGCTCGCACCGCCGTTCCACTTGTCGTCGGTGCGGCCCAGCGTGTTGTAGTGGTACTGCCCGCCGACCGAAAGCACGTTCTTCGACCAGGCCTGCGGCCGCGACTGCTGGGTGCCCGCGTTGCTCTGCGACTGGCAGATCAGCAGGTCGTGATCGAAGACGATCTTGTCGAGCTCGGCGGAGACCGAGTTGTAGGCCGTGGTCAGCCCGCCACCCCAACTGTTGCTCTGGAACACGGCGCGGTACTTGCCCGCTGGGTCGACCAGTTCCTTGGTGTGGGCGTAGCGGTCCGGCTTGTCGTAGGTGGCGAAGATCCCTTGCGCCTCGGGCAGCAGCCCCCGTTGCGGCGCGCTCACCCCCGACGCGAAGATCTGGCCGTACGTGGACGTCCCGTGGCTGGTGCTGGTGGAGTTCGACCCGTGCAGCACCGTCGGCCGGGCCTTGAATTCCTGGTGCGTGACGCGCAGTCCGCCGTCCATCACCTCGCCGCGCACGCCCTGGCCGCGGTACCCGCCGACACTCTCGATGTAGTTCGCGCCGCTGCTCTCCCTGGCGTTGGCCATGTCGGTCTCGGGCGCGGTGATCGCGCCGACCGCGAGCACCTCGGCCCCTTGCGCCACGGTGGCGGCTTGACCGGGGCCGAGCTTCGCCACGATGTGCTGGCCGCTCTGCGAGATCGCCTCGATGCTCCCGCCGAGCCGCAGGATCCGCTCGGCGACCACGCGCTGATCCCGCGCGTCCGATTCGACGAGCGTCACCAGGTAACCGCCCGTCGCGGCCAGTGAGATCTCCACCTTGTCGTCCGCCCGGTATTCGCCGAGCCAGCGGACGAAATTCAATTTCGCGACCGATTCACGGTTCTCCTGCTTCAGCCGGACCACATAGGCGAAATCGGGAATGTAGGTCCCGATCCGCACGCCGAGTGAACGCAATCGCCCGCGCTGTTCGTCGGTCAGCGCGCTCCGGACCTGGAGCAGGTAGGCGCCCTTCCAGTCCTGGCTCGCGGCCGTTCGCTGGCTCAGCGGATCGAAGGTCCTGCTGGCCAGGCGGATGAACTGGGGGTCTTCGGCGGCCGGGGCGGCGACGGCCACCCCGCTCGTCAGTAGCATCGCGCCGACCAAGGGCGCGAGAAAGCGGACAGACTTCGACCGTGGCATGAAATACCTCCGGGGAGCTCTGCAGGGGAGAGGTCTTCCGAAGGTACCGGCCGAAAAGCGGGATGATCAGCCGCTGAACGGACCAGCCGTTTTCCGGTGTTGCGGGAAATGGAGCATAAACGGTTAAAAAGCGATTCAGGAAAGCTCGTCGATCGCCCCGCTGAACCGCGTCAACCGCTCGCGTTCCTCGTCGCAGAGTCTTCGCGTGCTGCCTTCGGGTAGGACGCACGCGACCCAGATGGTGCGGCAGCGCGCGTAAACGGCCCGCTCGTCGCGCAGCCTGCTGTTCACCACGACGTCGCAGGTCCCGATCCGGCCGACCACGGTCTCCACCTCGACCGGGCTGTCGCGGAAGGTCAGCCTGCGCAGGTAGCTGACGTTGTGCTTCGCGATGAGATACGCCGGTCCCTTGGCCTGGAAGAGGTGCTCACGCCGCGGGTCGAGCATCGCGACCTGGGCTTCCTGGAAGTAGTCGAGCAACCGCACATTCCCGACGTGGCCGAGATGGTCCAGGTCGGCGACACGCAGGCGATGGCGGTGGAGGTGGATCTCAGGAGCGGGACGCGCACTGGTCGTCCCCAGCGGATGTGCGTGCACGAAGTGGATCTTGAACGATCGCGTGGTGTTCCGGCCGCGCGGCGCAACGGACACCGGCGCGGTTCACTCCATCAGGGCTTCGGAGAGTTCGCGGATCGCGGCGGTCTCGGCGGTGTGGATGTCCCGGAGCCGGGTGCCCATCGCGCTGAAAAGCTCACGGGCTTCGACGTCGGTGAACGGGGTTTCGTCGTTGTAGTGCGTGCGCAGTTTCCACATCTCCTCGGCCGCGGCCGAGGCGGCTTCCTGCCCCGCGTCGCCCTCGCGAACACCCGCGGAAACCGCGCTGACGAGCCCGCGCATCCAGGCGAATTCGGCGTTCGACGCCGGAACGGCCGTCTCGGCCAGTTCCGCCCAGCGCTCGGCGATCCCGCGCCAGGTCGACGCCTGTTCGGCCAGCGCCGGGAGTTCGAGCAGGACGGCGGCCTCGGTGAGCGCGTCGGCGAACAGCCCGCGCAGATGCCCGCCCTCCATCCCCGCCGGAGTGACGCTCTCCCACACGGTGAACAGCGCCCCGACGAGCCCGCGCCGCTCACCGAACGCGCGTGGCCAGCCCTTGGGGTCGCGTTCGTCGGTCATCGCCTTCGCCCAGCGCTCCCAGGCGGGGAGCGAGAACGACTTCGACGGCTCCGAGAGGTTCCGCGCGCAGTCCGTCAGCCCGCCGCGCACGGCAGCCCGCCAGTCGGGGACCTCGCCGGGCTCGATCGTGGCGAGCAGGTTCTTGTACGAGCCGACCCGGCCCCGTGCGGAGTCGAACGTCTTCCGGTCGACCGTCAGCGGGGCGAGGTTCCGGTCGTCGACCAGCACCCGGCCGTCCTCTTCGCCGTACGCGACGACGAAGTGGCCGCCACCGCCGGACATCTCCGGCGGCAGCCGCCAGTAGCCGAGCGATTCGCGGTCGGGGAGGACGATCGACGGCCGTCTCGCTTCGAGATTCGCGGAAAGCCGTTTCGCGGCGGCACGTTTGCTTCCGGTGGTGTGGATGTCGATGGCGAGCCCAAGACAGTCCACTGTGGACTTGAGCCATTCCCGCGGGTACTGCCAGCGCGCGCGGAATCCGAACACGATCGTCGACGTCGTCTCGTGCGCGAAATCCCACAGGATGTAGCCGGCCCCGATCCCGCCGGACGCGGCGAAGACCAGCGCCTCGCCGGGCGCCTGACCGTCCGGCCCTTCGACACCGTGATGGGTCAATACGGCGGTGACCGCCGAGACGTCGGGTTGCAGCCCGCCACGCAATGCGTACTCGCTCACCCCGCCATCATGCCCGTTCCGGCGTCAGAAGTCCCTGATGAGGGAAACCCTGCCGCGTAAGGGATCCGTCACGTACACCGTCCTGGTGCGCTGGTCGATCGCGACCGCGCCGGGGTTCACGCCGAGTGACAGGTCGCCGGTGAGCAGGCTCGTCCTGCCGTCGATCCTGGCGATGCCGTTGGGGCCGCCGTTGGTGTAAACGGTGTTCGATCCTTCGTGGACCGCGAGCGCGGAAGACTCCGAACGCAGCAGCACGGTCGCCTTTTCCTTGCGGGTGCCCGTGTCCACGATGGACAGATGGTGGATGGCCGAATTCGCGACGAACACCGTGCCGGTGGCGCCGTGCACGGCCACGCCGGTCGGCGCCTTGCCGACCGGGATGCCGCCGGTGAACTCGCCCGCGCCGATGTCGAAGACCTCCAGCGAGTCGGTGGCCGTGCTGGTGCAGTAGGCGAGCTTGCGCCCGCTGTCGACCGCTATGGAGGAAAGCCCTCGAGGCGGGCCGGGGACCAGGTCCAGCAGGCGGCAGCTCACGCCGTCGATGACGGCGAGTGTCCCGGTGAGATCACTGACCGCGTAGATGCGGTTCGCCTGCTCGTCGACGTCGACACTGGACGCGCCGGGACCGGCGGGCACCACGCTGACGACGTCGTTGGTCCGCCCGTCCAAGACGAGGACCGTTCCGGCGGGCGGATTCGCCACGAAAACCCGGTTGGTCACCGCGTCCACGGCGAGTCCGGCGGGTTCGCCGCCGACCGGGATCACGTCACCGACCGTGCCGGACCGCGAGTCGAGGACGACGATCGTGCCGGTGGACGGGTCCGAAACGTACGCGAAGCCGGTGACGGAATTCACCGCGACCGCTTCCGGGGCGCCCCCGACCTCGACGAGAAGGACTTTCTCGGCTCTGGCCGCCGGTGCGAAGGCGACCGCGGAGGCACCGGCCGCGGCCAGCGTGAGCAGGGCTCGGCGGCTCAGTTCGGGTCCTCGCACAGGCGCCTCCCGATGATCGTTCCGGGCTTCGACGATAACCCGCGATCCGAGCACGCGAAGGAACTTCGCGTCCCCCGATCGCGTTGTTTCCGATGAGTAACCCCCACCCTGAGAAAGAAAGGAGCAGGACGCCGTGCACAAGCACCAGAACGGACTGAAGACCGTCGTCCTGCTCGGCCTGCTGTCCGCGCTGATCGTCGGGATCAGCGGTTTCTTCGGGCGGGGTGCGCTGGTCATCGGCCTGGTGGTGGCGCTCGGCGTCAACGCGTACGCCTACTTCAACTCCGACAAGCTGGCGCTGCGGGCCATGCGCGCGCGGGCGGTGTCCGAGGCCGAGCAGCCGGCGATGTACCGGATCGTGCGGGAGCTGGCGACCACGGCGCGGCAGCCGATGCCGCGGCTCTACATCAGCCCCACCGTCGCCCCGAACGCCTTCGCCACCGGCCGCAGCCCCCGGCACGCGGCGGTGTGCTGCACCACCGGCATCCTCGACCTGCTCGACGAACGCGAACTGCGAGCGGTGCTCGGGCACGAACTGTCCCATGTCTACAACCGCGACATCCTGATCTCGTGCGTCGCGGGCGCGCTGGCGAGCGTCATCAGCGTGATCGCCAACATCGCGATGTTCACCAGCGTCTTCGGCGGCGGCGACCGGGAGGACGGCGACAGTCCGCTGGTCGGGCTGCTGCTGGTGCTGATCGGGCCGATCGCGGCCGCCGTCGTGAAACTCGGGGTGAGCCGCTCGCGGGAGTTCCAGGCCGACGCGTCGGGCGCGGAACTCACCGGCGACCCGCTCGGGCTGGCGTCCGCCCTGCGGAAACTCGATCGAGGGACGCGCGCGGCGCCGCTCGTGCCGGAGCCGAAGCTGGTCTCGCAGTCGCACCTGATGATCGCGAACCCGTTCCGTCCGGGCGAAGGCCTCTCGAAGCTCTTCTCGACCCATCCGCCCATGGCCGAACGCATCCGGCGCCTGGAAGACATGGCCCGCCACCCCCACTGACCTCCCGGATCGCGTTTAGCCCGCGAAACGCAGGTCCCGCCGGGGATCTCACCTCGTGGGAGCGGGAATCGAGGGCCGGGTACGCGAGTTCCCCGGGGCATGGGTTCCGCACAGCAGTTGCACCTCGGGGTCGCGCTCGACGGGGCCGGGCAGCATCCGGCCGCCTGGCGGGTCTCCGACGTCCGCCCGTCCGCGTTGTTCACCGCCGCCCACTACCTCGCCCACGCGAAGCTCGCCGAAGCGGCTTCGCTCGACTTCGTCACCCTCGACGACACACTCGCGCTCCAACCTGGAGGCGAGGAAGTCGTCCGAGGCAGGCTCGACGCGCTCCTCACCTTCGCCGCGATCGCCCCCGTGACCAGCGGAATCGGCCTCGTACCCACGGTCACCACCACGCACACCGAGCCGTTCCACATCTCGACGGCCGTCGCTTCGCTCGACTTCGCGAGCCGCGGCCGCGCAGGCGTCCTCGCGGTGCCTTCGCGCACCGAGGCCGAGGTCGCGCACTTCGGCAGGCGCACCCTGCCGTCCGAGGTGGACGCCGAAGCGGAGAACGCCGAGGTCGTCGACGTCATCGCCCGACTCTGGGACAGCTGGGAGGACGGCGCGATCATCCGCGACGAGCCGACCGGCCGCTTCATCGACCGCGAGAAGCTGCACTACGTCGACTTCGAAGGCCGCTTCTTCAGCATCAAGGGACCTTCGATCACACCGCGCCCGCCGCAGGGCCACCCCGTCGTCGCGGTGTACGGCGACTCGCCGTACGCACACGGTGCCGACGTCGTCCTGGTCGACGAGATCCGCGGCGCCCGCGAGCGTTTCCCGGACGCGAAACTCCTCGCCGGCCTGTCGATCGTGCTCGCCGAAACCGAGCAGGCGGCCATCGACCGCCGCCGCGCGCTGGAGGCCTACGCGCCCTTCCCGCCGGGCCCGAGCTTCACCGGCACTCCCGCCGACCTCGCCACCGAGCTGCCCCGCCTCGCGGCGTCCAACAGTCTCGACGGTTTCCACCTCCGGCCCGCGGTCCTGCCCGACGACCTGACGCTCTTCACCGCCGAGACCGTGCCCGCGCTCCAGGCCGCGGGCGCGTTCCGGCAGGCCTACACCGGCGCCACCCTGCGCGACCATCTCGGCCTCGGGGTCGCCGCCAACCAGTACGCGGAGGCGTGACAAATGCCCAAACAGGTCAAACTCGCCGCGCACTTCCCCGGCGTCAACAACACCACCGTGTGGAGCGACCCGCGTTCGGGTAGTCAAATCGACTTTTCGTCCTTCGAACATCTCGCGCGCACGGCCGAACGGGGCAAGTTCGACTTCCTGTTCCTCGCCGAGGGCCTGCGTCTGCGCGAGCACGCGGGCAAGATCCTCGATTCGGACGTCGTCGGGCGGCCGAACACCACCACCGTGCTGGCGGCGCTCTCCGCGGTCACCACCCGGCTCGGCCTCGCGGGCACGCTGTCGTCCACCTTCAACGAGCCGTACGAGGTCGCGCGGCAGGTCGCGAGCATCGACCACCTCTCCGGCGGCCGCGCCGCGTGGAACGTCGTGACCTCGCCGGACGCGTGGACGGGCCAGAATTTCCGCCGCGGCGGCTTCCTGAAACGCGAGGACCGCTACCGTCGCGCCGAGGAGTTCCTCGCCACCGTGCGCGAACTCTGGGACAGCTGGGCGCCCGACGCGGTGGTGGGGGACAAGGAGAACGGCGTCTTCGCCCGCGGCATCGAGCGCTTTGTCCACAGTGGACCGCAGTTCGACATCCGCGGCGAGTTCACCGTCCCGAGGACCCCGCAAGGCCAGCCGATCGTCATCCAGGCAGGGGACTCCGACGAGGGCAGGGAGTTCGCCGCCAAGACCGCCGACGTCATCTTCAGCCGACACGGTTCACTCGAGAGCGGCAAGGAGTTCTTCGCCGACGTCAAGCGACGGCTGCCCGCCTACGGCCGCGAGCCCGGCGAGCTGCTGATCATGCCCGCCGCCACCTTCGTCCTCGGCGACACCGAGGAGGACGCGCACGAGCAGGCCCGCGAGATCCGCTATCAGCAGGTGCGGCCGGCGACCGCGATCCAGTTCCTCGAACAGGTCTGGAGCCGCGACCTCTCCGCCTACGACGCCGACGGCCCGCTCCCTGAGATCGACCCGGATCCCGACGCCGAACCGCTGACCTGGGGCCGGGTCCGGCACGAGAAGGAGCCGCTGGCAGTGGCCGCGAAATGGCGGGCGATCGCGGAGGAGAAGAAGCTCTCCATCCGCGAACTGGTCATCGAGGTGACCGCGCGCCAGCAGTTCGTCGGCACCGCCCGGCAGATCGCGGAATCGATCGACGAGTACGTCCAGAGCGACGCCGCCGACGGCTTCGTGCTGGTGCCGCATCTGACCCCGGGCGGGCTGGACGCGTTCGTCGACGAAGTCGTCCCGCGGCTTCAGGAACGGGGTGTCTTCCGGACCGATTACACCGGCGACACCCTGCGGGAACACCTGTTCAGCCGGTAGCACCCTGGGTGCGCGCGACGTTCATCAGATATTCGCCGTAACCGGACTTCGCCAGCTTCGCCCCGAGCGCGAAGCACTGCTCCGCGTCGATGAAGCCCATGCGCAGCGCGACTTCTTCGAGACAGGCGATCCGGACACCCGTCCGGTGCTCGAGGACCTGCACGAACTGGCCCGCCTCCAGCAGCGAGTCGTGCGTTCCGGTGTCGAGCCAGGCGAATCCGCGGCCGAGGTCGATCAGGGTCGCGCGGTCCTGCCGCAGGTAGGTGAGGTTGACGTCCGTGATCTCCAGCTCGCCGCGCGGGGAGGGCTTGAGGTCACGGGCGATCTCGACGACCTGGTTGTCGTAGAAGTACAGACCGGTGATGGCCTTGTTCGACTTCGGCTTCTCGGGCTTCTCCTCGATGGAGAGGAGCTTGCCGTCGGCGTCGATCTCGCCGACGCCGTACCGCTGCGGGTCCTTGACCGGGTAGCCGAACAGCACGCAACCGTCGAGCGCGGTCGCCGCGGCCTGCAGCCTGCTGGAGAACCCCTGGCCGTAGAAGATGTTGTCGCCGAGCACGAGCGCGACGTCGTCGTCGCCGACGAAGTCCGCGCCGATGACGAACGCCTCGGCCAGCCCGTTCGGTGCGGCCTGCTCGGCGTAGCTGAAGCTGAGCCCGAACTGGCTGCCGTCGCCGAGCAGGCGCCGGAAATGCGGCAGGTCGACGGGGGTCGAGATGATCAGGATCTCGCGGATCCCGGCGAACATCAGCACCGAGATCGGGTAGTAGATCATCGGTTTGTCGTAGACCGGTAGCAGCTGTTTCGAGATCGCCTGGGTGATGGGATGCAGACGCGTCCCACTGCCCCCGGCCAGCACGATGCCCTTCATGCGATGCCCCCGCTTCGTAGCCGATCGCTCGGGACCTCACACTACCGGGTGGCTCAGAACGCCGGGCCCTTCGCGAAATACGCCTTGCAGCCGAGGTTGTACTCGGTGGAGATCTGCAACACGTTCTTGCCGCCGTCGACCGGCAGCAGCGTCGAGCTGTAGTTGGGGCAGAAGTTGTTGTGGATCCCGACCACATGCACCGGCGCGGGCAGTTCGTACCAGTGCCCGGCGCCGAAGTTGTCGTTGGCCAGCAGGACCTGGCCGTTTTTGGCCTGCGGGACCCCGGCGGCGTTGGTGTAGATCTGCCCGACCATCACCAGTCGCACCCCGTTCGGTCCGCCGGGGAACAGCGTGATCGTCTGCGCGTGCTGGAAGTAGTTGCCGCTGGCGGTGGTGACGCGGGTGCCGGGGTCGAGGGGATCGCCCCAGTTGGCGCCGTCGGGGGAGATCTTGAAGTACGGGTCGCAGTAGCGGTCGCGGTAATTGCAGATCTCGTAGGCCAGGTAGTACCGGCCGTCGGGGAGGCGGCGGATGATCGGCATCCCGGGCCGCACCCGATGCGGCGGGATGGCCATCGTGCGCTGCTTGGTGCCCCAGTTCACCCCGTCGGTGGAAGCGACCCGGTTCATCACCTGCGCGAACTGCGGCGCCTCGGTCTCGTCGGCGTAGTGCAGCCAGAGCGTGCCGCCCGCGTCGACGACGAATTCCGGCTCCCAGATGCCGTCGTGGTTGTGCGAGCGCGCGGCCTCGGACAGGAAGGCCCACGAACGGCCGGCGTCGCGGCTGTACCAGATCCTGATGCCGATCCGCCGCTGCGGACCGGCGTCCTGCCGGTAGCTCGCGGCCCACAGCAGGGTGCCGGCGCGCAGCCTGCCGACCCGCTGCGGCAGTTCGTACAGCGTTCCGCAGCACATGCCGCGGCGACCGTCGCGGTCGCGGACCTCGCCGATCTTGTGGAAGGTCTGGCCCTCGTCGGTGCTCTCCATGATCGGCGTGAACTTGCCGCTCGCGTCTTCGCTGGTCAGCGACGCGAGGATGCGGCCACGGCCGATCGGGGAATGCTCAAGGCGAATCAGCCGCGGGTACGAGCCGTAGCCGGGCACGAGCTGCTGGCGCTCCGCGGCCTGCGCGGACGTGAACAGGGACGCGATCACCGTGAGTGACAGCGCGAAGGCGAGTGCGGAGCTGAAACGGCGTCTCATCGTGACCTTCCTCGAACGCGATCGCCGGATTACAACACGGGCTTTTGTCCCTTTCGGACTCTCGCGGAGGCGTTGCGGCGGAAACCCACGTCCGAGTGGCCTGAATCGCTCGGGCGAGTGATCCGGTAACGCTGGGCTATCGGGCGGCGAAGATCGGATGACGGGTTCGACTAGGGGGAAACACGTGATCAGGCGCTTGTGCGCGGCCGCGAGTGCCGTGCTGCTGACCGCGGGCCTGATGGCCTGCTCGCCGCCGGCTCTGGGCCGTGTCGTCCCGCACGCGGCCGCCCCGGAAGGGCTGCACGCGCCATCGACGACCCCCACGCCGACCACCACCCCGAAGCCCGGCCCGCAGCCGGAGGAGAAGCATTCGGGGAAGGGGAACGCGTCGGTCCCCATGGCCTGGCCGTCGCGCATCGGCTTCGTGACCTTCGAGTGTCCGAAGTGTTCCGGGCACGTCGCGGTCAACACCGAGAACGAGCTGATCGTCAACGACGTCGGCCCGTACAAGGGCACGCAGTGGATCAACGACATGCCCGGCCGTCAGGCGAAGACGTTCACCGTCAAGGCCAACGCCGCCTGGACGCTGACCATCACCGACGAAAGCGGCCTGCCCGTACTCACGCCGGGCAAGCCCCTGTCCGGTAAGAGCGAAGCTGTCTTCGCCGCGCCTGATGGCGTCTCGGCGGTCGCCGTCACCACCAAGAACAGCGGTCGCACGGCGGTGTGGGTGCACAGCGGCGACTACTCGGAGCTCCCCGTGAACCAGCTCGGCGACTACAAGGGCAGCGTTCCCGTGTCCGGACCGGCCTTCGTGTCGGTGGAAGGCGACGGGACCTGGACGGTCACCGCGTCGTAGACATGACGAAGGCCACCTTCCGGCGAAGGTGGCCTCGTCGTCGCCGTGCTCAGCGGTAGTTCGTGAACTGCAGCGCGATCTCGAAGTCCTTGCCCTTCAGCAAGGCGATCACGTCCTGCAGCTGGTCCTTCTTCTTGCCGGACACCCGCAGCTGGTCGCCCTGGATCTGCGCCTGGACGCCCTTGGGGCCTTCGTCGCGGATGAACTTGGCGATCTGCTTCGCCTTGTCCGACGCGATCCCCTGCAGGATCTTGCCGCCGATCTTGTAGATCTTGCCGGACAACGCCGGCTCGCCCGCCTCGAAGGCCTTCAGGGAGATGCCGCGTTTGATCAGCTTCTCCTTGAACACCTCGACCGCCGCCAGCGCCCGCTCCTCGGTCTCGGACTCGATCGCGATCGCCTCCTCGCCGGACCAGTCGATCTTGGTCCCGGTACCCCGGAAGTCGAACCGCGTACCGAGTTCCTTGCTGGCCTGGTTCAGGGCGTTGTCCACCTCCTGGCGATCGACCTTGCTCACCACGTCGAAAGAGGGATCCGCCACGTGTTCTCACACCTCGTACTCGCTTGTCAGGAGCTTCCACCCTAGCCCTGCGGAACCCGGTTGACCGGCCCGCCACGGCATTGGGTATTCTTTCGTCTCGGCCGGGGACACCCGGCCACGGCGAGTTGCCCGAGCGGCCAAAGGGATCTGACTGTAAATCAGACGGCACTGCCTTCGGGGGTTCGAATCCCTCACTCGCCACACCAGAGCGGCCCCGTGACCCAGTCACGGGGCCGCTCTGTTTTGTTGCGCAGGCTACCTTTAGTTAGTGGTTAGTAACCAGTAACTTTAGAGGCATGGCTGGACGGATGAGCGGACCCGAACGACGTGCCCAGGTGCTGGCCATCGCCGCGAAGGAGTTCGCGGAACACGGGCTGCACGGGGCGTCGACGGAAGCGATCGCGAAGACGGCGGGGATCACGCAGGCGTACGTCTTCCGGATGTTCGGGACGAAGAAGGCCCTGTTCCTGGAGCTGGTCCAGGCCGCGTTCGAGCGGCTCAGCGACGCGATGCGGGACGCGGGCGACGGGAAGACCGGACTGGACGCGCTCTCGGCGATGGGCGCGCAGTACTACGACCTGCTGGCCGATCGGACCGGGTTGTTATTGCAGCTTCAGGGCTTCGCCGCGTGTGGCGACCCGGAGGTGCGGGACGCGGTGCGGTCGTGTTTCGCGCGGATGTGGGGCACGGCCGAGGACGGCACCGGGCTCGACCCGGTGACCGTGAAAACGTTCCTCGCCTTCGGGATGTTGCTCAACACCGGCGCCGCGATGGACGTCGAGCAGGTCGGCGACGCCTGGGCCGAAGGCGTCCGCACGCGGATCCAGCCCGGGCTGTTCACCCACATCACCACCGAGACGAACCGATGAGTGTCCCCGTCCGGCACGACGGGCGGCTGAGCCCGGCGCTGGTGTGCACGGCGTTGGCGGGCGCGGTGATCGGCAGCGTCGGGGCGCCCCTGATCACTCCGGTCGCCACGGGCATGCACGTCTCGCTGGACGCCGCACAGTGGACCCTGACGGTGACGCTGTTCAGCGGCGCGATCGCGGGCCCGGTACTGGGCAGGCTCGGCAGCGGCCCGTACCGGCGCGCCACGATCCTGGGCACCCTGGCCCTGGTCATGACGGGTGGGTTGCTGACGGTGCTCCCGCTCCCGTACGCGGCGCTGTTGATCGGACGCGGCATGCAAGGGCTCGGGGTCGCGGCCGGGGCGCTGCTGATGAGCGTCGCCCGCGCACACCTGCCACCTGAGCGCGCGACATCGACGATCGCCGCCCTTTCGGTCGCGTCGACGGTCGGCATCGGCGTCGGCTACCCGGTGGTCAGCCTTCTCGACCAGCTCGCGGGACTACGTGTCGCGTACGGTTTCGGCTTCCTCCTTTCCGCTGCCGCGTTCGTCATCGCCTGGCGGTTCCTGCCCGCCGAAGCACCCGGCGAGCTTCCTCGGATCGACGTTCCCGGCACGCTGCTTCTCGCCCTCGGCACGCTCGGGATCCTCCTGGTCATCGCCGAGCCCTCGATCTGGACGACCGCGTGGCTGGGCATCGGTGTTCTCGCCGGGGCCGTCGCGGTCCTGGTCGTGTGGGCGTTCACCGAACTGCGCACGACGGCGCCGCTGGTGAACCTCCGGTTGCTAGGCCAAGGCGGCATCCTTCGCGCGAACCTGGCGATTCTCGTGGCCGGTGCGGGCTTGTACCTGCTGTTCAGCTTGTTCACCCGTTACGTGCAGACGCCAGCCGGCGCCCATTACGGCTTCGCGCTTCCTGGAGTCGCCGCCGGTGCGGCGCTGATCCCTTTCTCACTGCTCGGATTCGTTGCGGGAAAAGCGATCCCGCGGCTCATCGCACGCCTCACCGAACGGTGGACGTACGCGTTCGCGGTCCTGATCGCCGTGGCGAGCGCCCTGCTGTTCGCCGCCGGCAACCGGTCGCTTCTTCTCGTCCTCGTCGCGATCGCCCTGCTCGGTTTCGCCGTCGGAGGTGTCTTCGCGGTGATGCCCAAACTCGTTCTGGCCGGTGTGCCCCAAGGGGAAACGGCGAGCGTGCTCTCGATCAACCAGATCGCCCGCAGTATCGGGATGGCCGTGGGCAGCGCTCTCGCCGGTCTCCTGCTCGCCGCCGCCACCCCGGACAGCGCGTTGCTTCCCGCCCGGACCGGCTATCTCACGACGGCGCTGTGGGCGCTGCCCCTGCTCGCCGTCAGCGCGGCCATCATCCTCACGAACCGCGCTCCCAGACCGACACGTGCTTCGTGCTCTCGGCAGTGAACTCCGAGCGGTCCCAGTCCGCCCGACGGTGCTTCAGTCGCATCCCGGCGATACGTCGAAACCGACATAGCCCGGCTCCATCGCGAACGGGCCGCGCCGCCACCCGGCTTGCCCGCGATCCGTCCGGTTCCGACGGCGAACTCGGGCACTGGGCCGTCGGCCAGGTTTCGAGGACGTCCACCGCGGGTGCCACCACGTCGGGCGCGTTCGCTCCGCCCGGCTCGTTGTAGTCAGCGGCCACGCTCTCGGGGTACCAGCCGTCCGAAGGGTCGTCTCCTGTGCCCGTCTCACCGATCACGGTCGCCGGCGCTACGCGCGGGACCGTGCGCTCCTCACCCTGTTTTCTCACGGGGGCCGCTCACCGGCCGCGTCCCCGCCTTTGCGGCCATGCGGGACGCGTGTTCGGTTCGGCCAGGTCTTCGAGGTAGGTGTACTCACTGAAGTCGTCGTCCGTCGTCGGCGCTCGTCGCGCGCGCCGGGGTTCGGCGGGCGGAGGCTCCGACTCGAGCTCCGCGGCGACCTCGGCCAGCAACGGCCACAGCTTCTCCTGGGCTCTGGGCGCGAACAGCGCCTGTGCGAGCGGGTGCTCGCAATTCCCGGTAGCGACCTCCTCCCAAGTGAACTTGCCTTCCCGGACGCAGGTCGCCGCCCGGGCCAGCCGCGGTGGGACCTGAGGCCGTTCCGACGCGCGACGGAACACCTCGGCCGTGAACTTCGACGCGTCGGCCATGCGCGCCACCTCCGTCGTTCTCCCGCCGCCGAACCGGAGCACGACCCTACCGAGCGGCTGGTGTGCAGGGAATTCCCGCCGCACGACCCGGTGAAGCCGTCAGTTCGACGCCGCGCGGTAGCGCAGCAGCACGATTCCCGAAGCGAACGACCTCTCCTCCACCAGCCGAAGCTTCGGGACACCGGTGGCGCCCTCGAACAGTCGACGGCCTTCGCCGACCACGACGGGGTAGACGAACAACCGGTACTCGTCGACGAGCCCCTCGGCGATGAGCGATCGCACCAGCGAGACGCTGCCGGTGGTCACGATGTCCTTGCCTTCGGCGGCCTTCAGATTCTCGATCTCCGAGCGCAGCTCGCCGGAGAGCACGGTGGTGTTCTCCCACTCCGGCTCCGTGAGCGTGCTGGAGACGACGTACTTGTTCACGGTGTCGAGGTAAGCGGAAATGCCTGTCGTGTCTTCGGTTAGGTGCGGCCAATACCCGCGCATGTCTTCGAAGGTGACGCGTCCGAGCAGGAACGCGTCGGCGTTCTCACGTTGTTCCCGGAGCGTGGCCAGAACGTCGGACTGGTCCACGTCCGGATCGGTGTCGCCCGGGCTGAACCAGTCGCCCGCCAGTTCGATCACGCCGTCGATCGTGCAGTTCTCGGTGACGATCAGCTCCCGCATGGATTCGAAGGTACCGCCACCCACCGACAAGAATGGACCGATGACCGAGCCGCCCGCCCACGGATCCGTCGTCCTTCGCGAGTTCACCGACGCCGATGTCAGGCTCGCCCTGGAACTCGGCGAAGATCCCTACATCCCGCTCATCGGTAGCCTTCCCGCGCATCCGACCCTGCAACAAGCCGAGGAATGGGTGCGGCGGCAGCGAAGCGGCCGGGCAGAGGGGCGGGGCTTTCCCTTCGTGATCGTCGTGGACGGAACCGCCGTCGGCACGATCGGACTCTGGTTGCGAAAGCTGTCCGAAGGTATCGGGATTTTGGGCTATTCGATCTCGCCCGAGCGCCGGCGGCGCGGCTACGCGACCGACGCGCTCAAGGCGATCACCGAGTTCGCCTGGACCGTGTCCGGTGTCGAACGGATCGAGCTGTACATCGAGCCGTGGAACAGCGGTTCCCTGCGTGCGGCCGAGAAGGCGGGCTATCGCTGCGAAGGACTCCTGCCCGCCCATCACGAGATCGGCGGCGTCCTGAAGGACATGCTCCTCTACGTGTCGCCGTGAACCGCCCGCCTCGACGGATACCAAGCCTCCCCCGCGGGTTCGCCAGCCATGTTCCAGCTCCACGAAACCTTCGGCGTCACGCGCGAGTAGATGCCCGGGCCGACGATTCCCATCCGTTCGATCGGGTCGGCGGCCTCTCCGTAGATCCGGACACCGCGCGCGATGAACGGGTCGAGTGAGACGAGGTCGTCGACGAGCAAGGCGACTTTACGTTGTCCCGCTTGGATATTGCGGAACTTCCGGGTCGCCAGGACCGATGCGCCCGCGCCGCCCACCCAGAAATCCGTTCCGTCGAACTCGAACGCCAAGGGGACGACGTCGGGCTGTTCACCGTCCTCCGACAGGGTCGCGAAGCGGGCCAACGGTTGCGAGCGCAGGTACGCGATCTCTTCTCCGGTGAAGGTCATGGCGCCATGATCCCCGCTCAGGCCGTGAGAATCCGGGCGCGGTTCAGGATCAGCATGTCGGTGACGAAGCAGACCGGCGTGCCGTCGGCCGCCCGGCCGATCCAGGTCGGATAGCTGCCGTCTCCCCAGCCGGTGGTGAACGCGATGATGTTGCCGTCGGCGCCGTCCGGCGTGACGTCGATATGCGGATCCACTTCCTCGAACTTCTCGAGCAGCTCGTCGTCCATCTCCTCGGGAAGGGCGTCGGCGTCGGTGAAGCAGCCAGTGCCGCTGTCCACGCCATAGCCGTAGAACTCCCCGTCACCGAGGAAAAGCGCGTTCTGCCCGGGCCACAGCGCCGCTTCCCAGGTGGTGACGGGGACGTCGGCGACGACGAGTTTCGCGGCCACGACCCGTTCGTGGGACGGCTCGTCGACGAACCGGATCACCGAGACCACCACCCGGTACTCGCCGGGAGGCACGGTGACCGTGAAGTGCGCGGCGTCCGAATCCAGGAAGGCCGGATCCGCCGCGACGAGCCTGCCGCTGGTCATGCGGAGCTTCCCGGCGTCCCGAAGGCCGGTCTCGACGACGCCGTGGCCACCGCTCAGGGAGAAACGCGTACCCGCCGTGAACATTTCGTCGATACCGAAGGGGCGCAAGGGAACGGAGGGCCGCCAAGGGCGTTCCTCGACCGGAACCGGTGGATCGGTGACCGGGGCGTCCGGCGTCCGCAGGGTCAGCTCCTTCGAATTCGTGAAGGGTTCCCAGTCGCCGAAGGCGGGCTTCGGCATCCTCAGCTCGGACAACGCCTTTCGCACGCGGCCGCTGCTGGAACCGCCGCCGTAGCCACGAGGAGCCTTGTGCATCCAGCCGTCGCCGTCGGGGCCGAAGGACAGCTCGACACGGCCGGCGTTCTGCTCGTCGAATTCCTCCTGGTCATCGAAATGGTAGGTCCACTGTTCGACCTTCACGAGGAACAGCGAGCCGTCTTCGAGCACTCGGAACTCAAACAATCCACGGCGCCTGCTCCGCTCGTCGAAGTGCGCGGAGCGGGCGAAGTGGTGCTTCCAAGCGACTTCGACCAGTACCAACGGAACTCCCGAGTCGGGACGCACCAGCGCGACGGCGTACTGCTCCCCGGCGGCGTCACGTTCCCGCGCGATGCCGGGGGAGAACCTTCCGATCAGCGCGCGGGCGGCCGGGTCCCAGCCTTCGCAGTAGACGACGTCGAGCAAGGTCCCCTCAGACATGGAGCGAAACCTAGCGGTTACCCCCGACAAAACCCAGGGGCTATTCGCGGATCGCGTAGTCGCCGAAAGCGGGCTCCAGCAGCTCGAAAGCCCGCTTGGTCGCCTTCGCCAGCGCTTCGGCGATCTCGTCGTTGCTCTCGCCGGCGTGGGAACGCCGGAGGACCTCGCGAAAGAGGACGCGGTCGATCGCGTTGAGCTCGGCGGCGGCCATGACGGGGGTGACGTCGTCCGCGTCGGCTCCGGTCTCGGTCGCGAGCAGTTCGGCGAGCGCGGCTTCGCGCAGTTCGTGCAGTTCACGCAGCCGTGCGGTCAGGGTCGGGCTCTCCAGCACCATTTTCGCGAAGACCGGCCCGGTGAAGCCGATCACGGGAGAGTGCTCCGCCACCGCGTCCAGGAAGGTACGCCGTAGCGCGGCCAGCGCCGACTCACCCGGCTTCCGGTCGCGGACGGCGTTCGCCAGCCCGTTCGTGAACTCCTCGTGCTGGTCGAGCGCCAGGTCTTCTTTGCGCGCGAAGTAGTTGGTGACGGTCTTCTTCGCGACTCTCGCCGCGGCGGCGATCTCGGCGATCGTCGTCTCCTCGAAGCCCTTCTCGATGAAGAGAAGCGTCGCCTGGTCGGAGATCAGCTGCCGTGTCTCCTGCTTCTTGAGCTCCCGAAGGCCCACATCCGCGCTGGTCATGAGCGAAGTTTACCACCGTCGTAAAAATATCCTTGACTTCCGATAGGTTGGGTGTAAACTTACGTCCGTGCTACCGACCACGAGAGAAGAGGCTCCTTGACCGCTCGAATCCCCCAAGGCGACGAAGGCACCAACCGCGCCCAGGCCCGTCGGAACGACCGCCGTCATCAGCAGCCGTTCCCCGGCCGCTCGATGCCGGTGCGCCGCTCGATCGGCGTCCCGCGCCGCCGGTCGTACTGACCGCTCAGCTCATCCGAAAACTCAACGCCGACCGAAGGGGATAGCCCATGAACGTCCTTGCCTCCACCATCTCGTTGACCGTCGACGACGTCACCGCGTCCAGCCGTTTCTTCACCGAGCACTTCGGCTTCACCGAGCAGATGGCCGCGGAGGGTTTCGTCTCCCTCGGGCACGAAACCGCGAAGGTGAGCATCGTCCTGCTTCAGGCGGGGATCGAGGTCTTGCCGGAGAACCTGCGGCAGCAGCGCGCGTCCGGCGTGATCGTGGCCTTCACGGTCGAGAACCTCGAGGCCGAGGAGAAGCGCCTGCGCGACGAAGGTGTCGAGATCACGTTGCCGCTGCGGGAAGAGCCGTGGGGAGAGCGTCTCTTCATGGTCACCGACCCGAACGGCGTGCCCGTGGAGCTCGTGGAGTGGGTGCAGCAGTAGGGAAACGTCAAAGCGGGGCTTGGCCCACAGTGGGTCGAGCCCCGCTTTGCCTCGCCGGGTCTACTTCATCGTGGCGAGCTGGATCAGGTTGCCGCAGGTGTCGTCGAAGACGGCGGTGACCACGGGGCCCATGTCCACGGCGTCCTGGGTGAACTCGACGCCGAGCCCCTTGAGTCGCTCGACTTCGGCGTACACGTCGTCGACGGCGAACTGGGTGAACGGGATGCCGTCGTCGGCCAGTGCCTTCTTGAACGGCTTCGCCGCGGGGTGCCCGTCCGGTTCCAGTAGCAGTTCGACGCCGTCGGGATTGGCCGGGGAGACCACGGTGAGCCAGCGGGCGTCCCCGGCGGGTACGTCGTTTTTCTTGATGAATCCCAGTTTTTCGGTGTAGAAGTCGAGGGCCTTCGCCTGGTCGTCGACGAAGACGCTGGTGATGTTGATCCGGATCACGGGTTCGGTTCCTCTCGGTCGATGGGCCACCGCTCGACGATCGACCGCAGTGGGCTCGTGTCGATGTGGTGGAACTTGTAGCGGCCCTGTCGCCGGGTGCGCACCAGGCCCGCCTGTTCGAGCATCGCGAGATGCTGCGAGATGGCCTGACGTGACGAGGACAAGCCATGCTTCATGGTCAGCCTGCCGCAGATCTCGAACAGGGTCTGACCGTCCTTTTCGGTCAGCTCGTCCAGGATGGTGCGTCGCGTCGCGTCGCCGATCGCCTTGAACAGGTCGCCGTCCACGACTCAGTTATAGGCAAGTCGTCACTTGCCTGTCAACTCGGGGTCAGGACCCGAGGTAGCGCAGGATGGCCAGGACGCGACGGCTGTAGCCGGCGGTGCTGGCCAGTTCGAGCTTGTCGAAGAGGGCGTTCACGTGCTTCTCGACAGCGCTCAGCGAGATGAACAACGATTCGGCGATTCCGGGATTCGTGTGCCCCTGCGCCATTTTCTCCAGCACTTCACGTTCGCGGACGGTCAGTTTCGCGAGCGGATCGGTGTGCGTGGTGCGCGCGAGCAGCCGTCGCACCACTTCCGGATCGAACGCGGCACCGCCCGCGGCCACCCGTTCGAGCGCGTCCAGGAATTCGCCCACCTGGGCGACCCTGTCCTTCAGGAGATAGCCGACGCGTTCACCGTCGCCGGTGATCAGCTCGGCCGCGTAGCGCTTCTCGACGTACTGAGAGAGCACCAGTACCCCGATCTCCGGCCAGCGTTTCCGGATCTCGAGCGCCGCGCGAAGGCCCTCGTCGGTGTGGGTCGGCGGCATCCGGACGTCGGTGACGATCACGTCCGGCCGGTAGGCGGCCGTCGCCGAGAGGAGCGCGTCGCCGTCGCCGACCGACGCCACGACCTCGTGCCCCTCTTCGACCAGCAGCCGGACCAGCCCTTCGCGCAGGAGGGTCGAGTCCTCCGCGAGGATCACTCGCACGGCAGCACCGCGGTCACCACGGTCGGGCCGCCGAGCGGACTGTCCACTGTGAACCGTCCGTCCGCCGCCGCGACGCGCATCGCGAGGCCGGAAAGCCCGCCGCCCGACTTCCTCGCCCCGCCCGTGCCGTCATCGGTGATCCGTACCCGCACCCTGCCCCCGTCCCGCTCCACTTCGATGTCGATCCGCGTCGCCGCGGCGTGCTTGATCGTATTGGTGACCGCCTCCGAAGCGACGAAGTAGACGACGGTCTCGATGGCCGCCGGTGGCCGTTCCGGCAGGTCGACCCGCAGGTGGACCGGGATGCCCGAGCGTTCCGCCAGCGCCTCCAGCGCGGGATGCAGTCCGTCCGAATCCAGTGCGATCGGATACACCCGCCACGAGACCTCTCGCAGGTCCACCAGGGCGCGCTGGGATTCCTCGTGCGCTTGCCGGAGCAGATCCGACGCGTGTTCCGGGTCGGTCGCGCGACGCGCCCGGCCGAGCAGCATTCCGAGCGCGACGAGCCGCTGCTGGACGCCGTCGTGCAGGTCCCGTTCGATCCGGCGACGCTCGCCGTTGACCGCCTCGACCACTTCCGCCCGGCTGGTCGTGAGTTCGGAGAGCCGCCGGCGCAACTGTTCGCTTCTGCTGGGGCCGAAAAAGCGCTTCGCCAGCCTGGCGTCCAGCGTCGCGGCTCCGATAAGTCCTTGCAAGGCAAGGAAAACGAGCAACCCGCCGAAGAGGACCGTGGTGACCGGGTCGTACCAGTCGGCCGGTGCTCCTCCTCCGGGCGACTGACCCTCGAAGAGCTGAGCGGCGATGATCACCCCGGATCCGGCGCCCAGCAGGATCAGGACGAAGATCGCGGCGCAGAGCAGCCCGATGACGCATCGCGGGATGAGATAGGCCATCGCACGGTGATCGGTGTAGTTCGTGGCGTTCTCTTCGCCGAAGTACTTCTCCAGCCGCCGCCGTTCCACTTCGGACAGCGCACGCGCACCGGCCAGGACGGGCTGCCGCAGCGCGGGAACTGTGAGCGCGAGGCCGCCGAAGAGCACATAGAAGAACTCCGCGACCGCGGTCATGGCGCCGATCGCCAGACCGAGTGTGCCGCGGAGTGCTCTGCGCAGGTAGCGGCGCATCGACGGCGGAATGGGCATAACGCGAGGTTAGCGGGGTAGCCGGAGATCGGTACTGCGGTTTACCGCAGTGATTCGTGCCGCTTCACCCCAGTGTGCGGAACCCGGGCGATTCGTACGTTCGTTGACATCCGCAGACGACCACGAAAGGCCGCCATGAACCTCCTCCTCGCCCAAACCGCCAGTGAACCGATGGGAGGACTCGCCGGCTGGGCGGTGTCACTGATGGACGCGCTGGGCGGTCCGGGAGCGGCGATCATCGTCGGCCTGGACAACCTCTTCCCGCCGATCCCCAGCGAACTGGTGCTCCCGCTGGCCGGGTTCTCCGCCAGTCAGGGCACGTTCACGCTGATCGAGGCACTGGTGTGGACGACGTTCGGCTCGGTCGCGGGCGCGATCATCGTGTACTACCTCGGCCTGCTGCTGGGCCGTGACCGAACACGGCGCTGGATGGCGAAGATCCCGCTGGTCAAGGCGTCCGACTTCGACAAGACCGAAGCCTGGTTCCGGAAACACGGCACCAAGGCGGTGTTCTTCGGCAGGATGGTGCCGATCTTCCGCAGCCTCATCTCCCTGCCCGCCGGAATCGAACGCATGCCGTTCTGGCGGTTCCTGGCCCTGACCACGCTGGGCAGCCTGATCTGGAACACGGTGTTCGTCCTGGCGGGCTACGCCCTCGGAGAGAGCTGGCATCTGGTCGAGGAATACGCCGGGTTCTTCCAGTACTTCGTGATCGCCGCCGTCGCGATCGCCCTGACCCTCTTCGTGGTGAACCGGCTGCGGGAGAAGAACCGCACCAACGCCTGAGCCGTGCGGGGGCGCCGGGCCGTCGACGCCCCCGCACGCCGGTTTCAGGAACGGAAGGGGCCGGTCACCTCGTAGGTGATCCCGCCCGAGGACGAACCGGAGGTACCGCGTTGCGAGGAGAAGTACAGCCGGTTCCCCGCCGGAGTGAACGCGGGGCCGCAGATCTCCGACGAGCTCTGGCCGTTGATCCGCAGGAAGGGGGCCACGATGTCGTTCGGGGTGATGATGCAGATCTCCATGTTGCCGCCGTCTTCGGCGACGTAGAGGTCACCCGACGAGGTCCCGGTGACGTTGTCGACACCCGTCAGCGGGGCCGAGCCAGGGCTGACCAGCGAGTCGTCGTAGGCCAGCTCGTAGGTGCTGTTCGTCAGGTTGAGCTGCCAGACGCGGTTGTCGCCCTTGGTGGTGAACCACGCGGTGTCGTTGGCGTAGTGCAGTCCTTCGCCGCCGTTGAACCGCTTCGCACCGGACACCTGGTTACGGGTGGCGGTGGGGGAGCCGTCGGGGTCGGGGACGTTCGCCCAGGTGAAGCTGCCCGAGGTCGCCGTGCCCGCCTTGAGCACCTGCAACGTCCCGGCGGAGAGATCGCCCCAGGTCGTCGGGACGAAGCGGTAGAAGCAGCCGTCGGAGGTGTCTTCGGTCAGGTAGACGACCTTGCGCACCGGGTCGGCCGCTGCGGCCTCGTGCTTGAACTTCCCCATCGCGGGCCGCTGGACGGCGGCCGTGGCCGGGCCGTTCGGCTGGCATTCGTAGACGAACCCGAGGTCGATCTCCTCGCAGGAAAGCCAGGTGTTCCAAGGAGTCTTGCCGCCCGCACAGTTCTGGCGGGTGTTCGCCAGGATGCGGTGGGCGCCGGTGATGTTCCCGCTCGCGTCGAACTTGACCGCGCTCGCGCCCCCGCCGGGGGTGATCTCCGAGTTCGACACGTAGATCCAGCCGCTGCCGTCGGCGAACACCGCGCCGCCGTCCGGGGCGCTGTGCCAGGTGTACCCGGTGCTCGCGACCTTCTGGCCGGACCTGGCGATGACACGGCTGGTGAATCCCGCCGGCAGCTGGATCCCGTTCGCGTCGGCGGCCTGGAGCGCGCCGTACGGGCTGGGTCCGTTCTGGGCGGGCGCGGCGAGAGCCGCTCCCGAGAGCCTGTTTCCGAACGCCGTGACACCGGCGCCGACCACGGCCGCGCGCAGGAAATTCCGTCGCTTCACTCGTGCCTCCGAGACATCCGCTGATGTGGTGGTGCGGGATGGAGCGGGTCGGAGAGTACGGGCGGAACGGGACATCCAGGTGAATTCGCGGCGTATTCACCGCGAGGAGGGAACTTTCGTAGGGAACCTTCGTGCAGCACTATTTCTTTCGCTTTGCGCAGGCCCGGTGCTTCGGAGCCACCGCGCTGTGCCGCGATTTCCAGTGCGACGAGTATCCGGTCGAGCGGCGCGCATCCGCCATTGCGGTGGTGCCGACGTCCGATCAGGTGACGCCAGTCGGCGAGATACTCGTCGACCCCGCGCTCGTCGGGGACCGTCCGGAGCAGGGCGCGCAACAGGACTCGCATCTGGTTTTCGTTGCCCGGCAAGGTGTTCCGGGCCAACAGGTCGGCCAAGGTGCTGCGGGACCAGCCGGTCGCGGCGGCCAGTGCGCGGATGCTGAGGCCGCTTCGGTCACGGAGTTCGCGCAGCCGCGCCATGAACTCCGTTTCCGTGTTCATCGGGGTGCCTTGGCGGGCGCGGGGTGACGGAGAACGGCGCCGAACAGGGTGATGGCGATCCCCGCGGCGATAGTGGCGCTGGTGCCGGCGAAGGTCAGCGCCGCGGTGAATCCAGTGAGAATGCTCAGACAGACGATCTGACCGGCCGAAACGCACCTGCGCCTCGGCCGCAACGGGGAAAGAATTCCTTGACTCATGACCTTGCCCTCTCAAGGATCACGCACCCCGGCTGGGTGGCACGCAATGTACGTTATCAAAACGTGATAGGGAGTTTAAGGCGAGTCAATGTCCGGGTTCGTCCGGATTTCGGCAAGCCGAAAGCCCCGGACCCACGAGGGGATCCGGGGCTTCGGCCTCGCGCCGTTACGCCGCTTGGGCGACCGGAGCCGTCGCCGGGGCCAGCGCGATGTCCAGCACGTCGCGGACGTTCGCCACGGCGTGGACGTCCAGCTGGGCCAGCACTTCGGCCGGGACGTCGTCCAGATCGGGCTCGTTGCGCTGCGGGATGATCACCGTCTTCATCCCGGCCCGGTGCGCGGCCAGCAGCTTCTGCTTGACCCCGCCGATCGGCAGCACGCGGCCGGTCAGCGACACCTCACCGGTCATCGCGACGTCCGACTTCACTACGCGGCCCGAAAGCAGGGACGCCAGCGCGGTCGTCATCGTGATGCCGGCGCTCGGCCCGTCCTTGGGCACCGCGCCCGCGGGGACGTGCACGTGGATGCCGCGGTCCTTCAGGTCGCCCACCGGGAGTTCCAGCTCAGCGCCGCGCGAACGCAGGTACGACAACGCGATCTGCACCGATTCCTTCATCACTTCGCCCAGCTGGCCGGTCAGCTGAAGCCCGGTGGAGCCGGACTCCGGATCCGCCAGCGACGCCTCGATGTAGAGGACGTCACCGCCGGCTCCGGTCACCGCCAGCCCGGTGGCCACCCCGGGGGTCGACGTGCGCTGGGTCGACGCGGGCAGCGAGGACTCCGGCAGGTGCCGCGGACGGCCGAGGTAGGTCTCCAGCCCGTCGGCGTCGATCGTCAGCGGCAACGCGACCTCGTCCAGCGCGACCTTGGTCGCCACCTTGCGCAGCACCTTCGCGATGGTCCGGTTCGCGTTGCGCACCCCGGCCTCCCGCGTGTACTCGGCGGCGATGCGGCTGAACGCGCCGTCGGTCAGCGTGACGTCGTCCTTGCCGAGACCGGCGCGCTCCAGCTCACGGGGGAGCAGGTGGTCACGGGCGATGGTGACCTTCTCGTGCTCGGTGTAGCCGTCGAGGGTGACCAGCTCCATCCGGTCCAGCAGCGGGCCGGGGATGGTCTCGAGCGCGTTCGCCGTCGCCAGGAACACGACGTCGGACAGGTCCAGTTCGACCTCGAGGTAGTGGTCGCGGAACGTGTGGTTCTGCTCCGGGTCCAGCACCTCCAGCAACGCCGCTGTCGGGTCGCCCCGGTAGTCGGCGCCGACCTTGTCGATCTCGTCGAGCAGCACGACCGGGTTCATCGAACCCGCTTCCTTGATGGCGCGGACGATCCGGCCGGGCAGCGCGCCGACGTAGGTGCGACGGTGGCCGCGGATCTCCGCCTCGTCACGGATGCCGCCGAGCGCGACGCGGACGAACTTGCGGCCCATCGCCTTCGCCACGGACTCGCCGAGCGAGGTCTTGCCGACCCCGGGAGGGCCGGCGAGCGCGAGCACCGCGCCCGAACGCCGTCCGCCGACCGGGCCGAGGCCCGACTCCGCACGGCGCTTGCGCACGGCCAGGTACTCGATGATGCGTTCCTTCACGTCGTCGAGGCCGGCGTGATCGGCGTCGAGGATGTCCCGCGCCGCGGCGATGTCGTGGACGTCGGTGGTGCGCTCGTTCCACGGCAGTTCGAGGACCGTGTCCAGCCAGGTGCGGATCCAGCCGCCCTCGGGGGACTGGTCGGAGGTGCGCTCCAGTTTGTCCACTTCGGACAGTGCGGCCTTCTTGACCGCGTCCGGCAGCTCGGCGGCCTCGACGCGGGCGCGGTAGTCGTCGTCGTTGGCCGTGCCGTCGAGCTCGCCCAGCTCCTTGCGGATCGCTTCGAGCTGACGGCGCAGCAGGAACTCCTTCTGCTGCTTCTCCATGCCCTCCTGGACGTCCTTGCGAATGGTGTCGGTGACTTCGAGCTCGGCCAGCTGCTCGCGGCTCCATTCGAGGGCCTTCTCGAGCCGCGCCGAGACGTCGAGGGCGGAGAGCAGTTCGAGTTTCTGCTCGGTCTTGAGGTACGACGAGTTGCCCGCCAGGTCGGCGACCGCGGACGGGTCCTCGACCTCCTGGACCGCGTCGATCATCTGCCAGCCGCCACGCTGCTGGAGGATCGCGAGGACGACGCTCTTGTACTCGGACGCGAGTTTCGCGGAGTTGTCGTCGGTGGTCTCGGTGGCGACCTCGGCGTGGACCCAGCGGGCGGCGCCGGGGCCGTCGGCGATGCGGCCGACGACGGCGCGGCGGGTGCCGCGCAACAGCACCGCGGTCTTGCCGCCGGGCACGCGCCCGATGCGTTCGACGGTCGCGATGGTGCCGAGTTCGGCGTATTCGCCGTGGACGCGGGGGACGATCAGCACCTCGGCCTTGGTGGCGGCGCTGGACCGGATCCCCGGGAAGGAAGCCTGGGCAGGCGTGTTGGCCTGGGCGGACTCCACCGCGGCGCGCGTCTCCGTGTCGGCGAGGTCGAGCGGGACGATCATGCCCGGCAGCACGACGTCGTCATCGAGCGGGAGGACGGGCAGGAGGCGGTTGTCGGTCATCTGTGCACTCCTCGGTTAGTTGAGTCTGCCTAGCTCAACTCTCCGATCGACCCGTTTGTTTCCTTCCCGCGTTCGCCGTCAGCGATCACTCTTTCATCCGACCTCTGCTCGGTTCGCGTCGCCTTTAGCCCCCTAAACGCGACGCGAACCGGCGAGAGGTCGGAGGTCAGGGGTGCACCGAGACACCGCACCAGGCGAACGGCCGGGCACCTTCCTCATCGCGGCGCAGCTCTCGCACGGGTCGCCAGTCGGGCAGATGGACGACGCCGGGCTCCAGCAGCGGCCAGTCCCCGAAGAGCGGCTCGATCTCTTCGCGGTCCCGCATCCACACCGGGTTGCTCGTCTTCCGGTACTGCTCGACCATCCAGTGCAGCCCGTCGGCGTCCTCGCCGGTCTGGCCGCCGAAGCTCATGTGCGAAAGCCCCAGCCAGCTGCCCGGCGCGAGCGCGTTCCGGTACGTCGCGACCAGCGCGGGCGGATCGTCGTGCGGGCCGGCGAAATGCAGGACGGCCATCATCATCAGGCACACCGGCTGGTCGAAATCGATTAGCCGCAGCGTCTCCGGATGCCGCAGGACGTCCTTCGGCCGCCGCATGTCCGCCTGGACGATCCCCGCCCAGTCGGTCGCCTCGTGACGTTCGAGGATCAGCTCCGCGTGCGCCACCGCCACCGGCTCGTAGTCGACGTACACGACCTTCGCCGTGTCGCCCGGCTCCAGTTCTTCCTGCACGATCTCGTGCACGTTCCCGGCTGTCGGGACGCCGGACCCCAGATCGATGAACTGCCGGATCCCCGCGTCCAGCGCCGCGCGCACGACGCGGTTCATGAACTCGCGGTTGTGCCGCGCGCCCGGTTTGACCCAGCGCCACTGCTTTTCCAGCGCGCGGGCGAACTCGCGGTCGACCGCCCAGTTGTGGGTCCCGCCGAGGAACCAGTCGTAGATCCTCGCCGCGGACGGCTTTTCGGTGTCGACCCCGGTCGGCGCCACCGGGGCCGCGTCATCGTCCCTCTTCACGAAAACGAGCCTATCCGGATCAAGGCACCGCGGGGCGCCGCCGCCAGTACGTCCAGAGCGGCCGGTAGCCCTGCGCGTACCAGAACGGCGTCGAGCGCGGATTGGCCAGCGCGTGGTGCAGCAGCACGGCGTCGGTGCCGCATTCGTCGAAGACCTGGTGCGCGTGCGCGGCGAGCGCCGTCCCCACCCCGCTCGACCGTGCCTGCTCGGCCACCGCCAGCGACGACAGGTAGCCGACCTTCTCGGCCGCGACCCGGCCGCGGATCCACGCCGTGTCGCCGGGGAACTGCACCCGCACCATGCCCAGCGGACGGCCGTACAGCTCGGCGATCCACAACGTCGGATTTTCCCGGCCCAACTGTTTCGACAGATCCGCCGTGATCGTTTCCTCCGCACCCTCGCGCAAAGTGACAGAACCGAACTGCGCGTCATAACGCTGCAATTCCAGTTCGAGTGCGACGGCGGTTTCGAGATCATCCGCTTCGGCGGGCCGGATGTGCACCCCGGGAGTGGCGGGCGGTCCGGTCACGGCGAGCCGGTCGGCCGGGCGGACCGCGATCACCAGCACCGGTGCGAAGCCGCGGCGCAGCAATTCGGCCGAGCCGGGGGAGTCCCGGCTGGGCCGTACGACGGTCGCCGCCGTCTCGACATCCCCAGGTGGGGCCACGGTCTTCAGATGTTCATCCCATCGGGTGAGTAATGCGTCGAGAGCGGCTTCCGGGCGGGGGCCGGTGAGGCGGGCTTCGAGGCGATGCTCGACGAGGGCCCGCCACGGAGAGTCAACGGAATCGGGACCCGCCTCGGTCCGTACCGACAATCCGGCGGCGGCCGAGTCGCCGGCCGTCGCGGAGAGTGACACGGAGCCCTCGACAGGCTCCAGTGCAGGCATTTCGGGGAGCAGGGCGTCCACGGTGGCGAGCCGCTCGGCGTGCCCGGCGGCGATGGCGTGGCTATTCATAGGGCTATTCAAGCCCCTACTGACGGGTCCGCCGGGAACTTCACGAGATTGGCCGGAGCGTGGCGCCAGGTGACTTCCGGTAGTCGGAAGGAACGCGAATAACGCTCCCATTTCACCCCTTGGTCCACGCAGGTCAGCGCGACGCGCCCATTGTTAACCCTGGGGTGATCTCATACTGTCTCGAATGGGACTTGGGTACGCCCTCCGGGGTACTGTATTGCCCTCGTCCCCGAGGTCGCGGTAGGACAAGACCGGTTGGGCAGCCGGGAAGGAAGGTCGGATGCCGGACACGAACGGCAGGCCCGGGAGCGCCGCACAGGCGGCAGCGGGCAAGGGAGGCGCCGTTACGGAGGCTCGTACCGACGAGCGACGGTTCCGCGTCTACACCTTCGCGGTACTCACCATGGGCATCGCCGCCGCGGCCGCGGTCAGCCTCTGGCTGGACTTCGAGGCTTCGGACGATCTGCTGTGGATCGGGCCGATCCTCGCCCTCGCGTTCCTGCTCGCCGAACAGCTCGGCATCAACGTCGACGTCCGCAGCGGCATCTCGTGGACGATCTCGTTCACCGAGATCCCGCTGGTGATCGGTTTCTTCGTCGCTCCCTTCGAAGTCGTGCTCGCCGCGCATCTCGCGGCGGGGATCGGGACCTTGCTGGCCCGCAAGGTCGCGGGCCGCGTGCTCTACAACGCCGGCGCCTTCCTGCTGGAGATCACCGGCGCGTTCGCCGTGGCAGGACTGGTGAAACAGGCCTCCGGCGCCCACGACATGACCTGGATCGCCGCGCTGGCCGGGACTTTGACCGCGCCGCTGGTCAGTACGCTGCTCGCGCTCGCCGCTGTCCGCGTGCTGCGCCGCCGTATGCGCGTCAGCACCGCGATCCGGCTGACCGGCCGCATCCTCGTCGTCGGCTTCGTCAACGCTTCGGTCGGTCTTTCCGGTTATTTGGTCATTTCTGGGACGCCGAAGGCCTGGCCGCTCGTGCTCGCCGTCTTCCTCGGCCTCACCGCGTTGTACTGGGCGTACTCGGATCTGCTGCGCGAGCAACGCGACATGGAAGCGCTGTCCGACGTCAGCCTGATGGTCGCGCGGTCCGGTCAGCAGGCCGCCGCACGGCCCGCCGGGCGCGCGGACGAACTCGTCGGCGGCGTCGATGTCCGCGAGTGGGCGACCATCGCCGAACGCATCAAGGACCAGCTCGCCGCCGGTCGCGTCGTGCTGAGGCTTCGACTGGAGCCGAAGGACACCATGCGGATGGTCGTCGCGGGCGACGAACTGCCCCCCGTCGACCCGGCCGCCGACGATCCGCTGCTGCGCCTGCCCGGCGCGCACGTCCGCCACTTCCGGATCACCGAAGCCAATCCCGACGTCCGCTCCGCGCTGCTCGACCGCGGCGCGCAGGAGGCGCTGGTCGTCCCGCTGCGCAGTGCGAACCAGCTCCTCGGCGTCGTCGAAGCGCACGACAGGCTGAGCCGCTGGCGTGGCTTCGGCAAGTACGACGTCCAGCTGCTCGGCACGATGGCCAGCCACCTCGCGACGTCGCTGGACAACCGGCGCCTGCTCGCGACCCTGCGCCACGACGCCTACCACGACCCGCTGACCGGTCTGCTCAACCGGCCGGGCTTCCGCCAGGTCGCCAAGGAACCGTTGCGGGAACAGGTCGACGCGGTCGTGCTCCGGGTCGACCTGGACGTCTTCTCCACCGTCAGCGACGCCCTCGGTTACGTCTGGGCCGATCGGATGGTCATCGCCGCGGGCCGCCGGATCCGCGACGCGCTCGGCCCCGACGTCCCGCTCGCCAGGCTCGAAGGCGCGTCGTTCGCGGCACTCCTCGTCGGCTGCGCGCCGGAACGCGCACAGGCCGCCGCGGAACTGCTCCGCGCGGAACTCGTCGCCCCGTACCCGGTCGACCGGCTCTCCGTCGAAGCCAACGCGATGATCGGCTACGCCACCTCGTCGGCGGAAGACGACGAGCAGGTCGACGTCGACGGGCTCCTGCAGCGCGCCGACGTCGCCGTCCGCGCGACCAAGGGCGGCGAAGAGGTCCGCGGCTACATGGCCAGCATGGGCCAGATCTTCATGCGCCGGTTCCAGATGGTCACGCAGTTCCGGCAGTCGCTCGAAGAAGGCCAGCTGAGCGTCCACTACCAGCCGAAGATCACCTTGCCGAACCGGCAGATCCAGGGCGTCGAGGCGCTCGTGCGCTGGGTGCACCCGGAGTTCGGCAGGCTCGGCCCCGACGAGTTCGTCCCGGCGATCGAAGCCGCCGGCCTCATCGGCGTCCTGACGTCGTTCGTGCTCGAAGAGTCGTTGAAGCGCGTGCGCAAGTGGCTGGACGAGGGCCTGCGCATCTCCGCCGCGGTGAACCTGTCCGTGCGGAACCTGGCCGACGAGGACTTCCCGACGAAGGTCGCGCGCGAACTCGACCGCTTCGGCATCCCGCCCGAGCTGCTCACCTTCGAGCTGACCGAATCCGGTGTGATGTCCGACCCGCAGAAGGCGCTGCCGATCCTGCGGGAGCTGCACTCGCTGGGCATCGTGCTCGCCGTCGACGACTTCGGCACCGGCTACTCGTCGCTGGCGTACCTGCGGCAGCTCCCGGTCGACCAGGTCAAGATCGACAAGAGCTTCGTCCTCGGCATGGGCACCGACCTCGGCGACCTCGCGGTCGTGCGCTCCATCGTCGAGCTGGGCCACTCGCTCGGCCTCACGGTCGTGGCGGAGGGTGTCGAGGAGGACGTCGCGCGGGATCAGCTCGAAGCGATGGGCTGTGACGTCGCGCAGGGCTACCTCATCTCGCGGCCGCTGCCGGAGGACCGCCTCGAGGCGTGGCTGCAGGCCCGCACGGCGCGTTCGCCCGGACGCCACTCCGAGACCGTCCTCACCCTGCTGACCTGAGGTTTCGCGGTAACGGACCCCCCTGTTCCACCCCCTCGCGGGGACTTGCTAATCTTTCCAAGTCCTCGCGAGAGGCAAGGCCCCTTTAGCTCAGTCGGCAGAGCGTTTCCATGGTAAGGAAAAGGTCTACGGTTCGATTCCGTAAAGGGGCTCAGAACCTCAGCCGCGTCACGCAAGCGTGTCGCGGCCAGGTTCATGTAAGGCGGTGTAGCTCAGCTGGCAGAGCAAGCGGCTCATAATCGCTGTGTCGCCGGTTCAAGTCCGGCCACCGCTACGCGGTAATCCTGGGTATCCCAGGCCTAGTAGAGAAGGAAATGCTGTGGCTGCCACTGACGTGCGACCGAAGATCACGCTCGCGTGTGAGGAGTGCAAGCACCGCAACTACATCACCAAGAAGAACCGGCGCAACAACCCGGATCGCCTGGAGATGAAGAAGTTCTGCCCGAACTGCGGTACGCACCGGACTCACAAAGAGACCCGCTGAGCGTCTAGCGGTTCTACCTGTCTTACCCGAAGCCGCCCTGGTCACCAGGGCGGCTTCGGGTATTTTTCGGGTTCGGTAGCCTGCTCGGGTGGCCTTGGACCAGTCGTTCACCGGGCGGGTGTACCCGCCGACCAGTACCTATGAAGTGAGTCGCGAGAAGATCCGGGAGTTCGCCGACGCGCTCGGCGACGCGAACCCGCTCTACCGCGACCCCGAAGCGGCGAAGGCGGCCGGCTACCCCGACGTCATCGCGCCGCCGACGTTCCTGACGATCATCAACCTCGCCTCGATCAACGCGATCGTCTCGGACCCCGAGCTGGGTCTCGACTACTCGCGGATGGTCCACGGCGATCAGCGGTTCACCTACACGCGGCCGGTGCACGCGGGCGACGTCCTGTCGCTCACGACGCATATCGACAACATCATGGCCCGCGCCGGGAACGACTTCATCAACCTGCGCGCCGAGATCTCCGGCGCCGACGGCGGCCTGATCGCCACCACGAACGCCCAGCTCGTGGTCCGAGGGGAGGACGCGTGAGCACGTTCACCGTCGGGGAAGAACTGACGCCGCTGACCATCGACGTCACCCGTGACCAGCTGGTGCGCTACGCCGGCGCGTCGCTCGACTTCAACCCCATCCACTGGAACGAGGCCTTCGCCAAGGAGGTCGGCCTTCCCGACGTCATCGCGCACGGGATGCTGACCATGGCGCTCGGCGCGCGGCTCGTCACCGACTGGCTCGGCGACCCCGGCCGCCTCGTCGACTACTTCGCGCGCTTCACGCGCCCTGTGGTCGTGCCGAACGAGGGCGCCGCGACGATCGAGTTCACCGGCAAGGTCGCCGTGGTCAACGACGACGGCACCGCCCGCGTCGACATCACCGCCAAGTTCGAGGGCAAGGCCGTCCTGGGCAAGGCGCAGGCGGTCGTCCGCATCTGACGCCCGGGGGAGCAAGGGACCTTTGCTACCACTCGCTTAGCGTGCCTAAGTAAGTGATAGCAAAGGTCCCTTGCTCTACGCGAGCTTGAGCAGCTTCTCGAGGACCTCCGCCATCCCCGCCGCGCCTCGCGCGTTCGGGTGCAGCGGCGCCGCGGGCACCGACGGCGCGGGGCCTTCGACCCAGCGCCGGTTCGCGGCGCTGCACATGTCCCGCCCCTTGCTCGCGGTCGACATGTCGGCGAAGCCGGCTTCGTGCGCCTTCGCGGTGTCCTGCAACGCCGTGTTGAGCCGTTCGAGCGAGTCGCGGAAGTAGGCCACGTCCCCCGCGCCGACCGGCAGGACGGGCCAGCAACCGGCGTCGTCGTCCGGAAGCACTGTCGGGTACCCCACGACCACGATGCGCGCCGAAGCGGCCTTCGCGCGGATCTGGTCCAGGATCCCGCCGAGCCGGTCCGCCGCGGCGGTGATCCGTTCGGCGAGCTGGTCGCGTCCGCCCGCGGTCAGCTGGGTCTTGCAGGGCGAAGCGGTCTGCACCTGCGTCGCGCACTGGCTCGCGAAGCCGGCGAAGCCCACGTCGTTGCCGCCGATCCCGACGGTCACCAGCGTCGTGTCACCGTCGACGGCATCGAGCTGGGGAGCGTTCGTGCCGTCACGGGTCTTCTGCTCGCCGGTGAGGTGCTCGGTCGTGGCGCCGCCGCAGCTGACGTCGACGAACTCGGCCGGACGCAGCTTCGCGGCGAGCAGGCTCGGGTAGTTGTTGTCCGAGCGATCGCAGCCCGCCGGCGCGCCCACGGGCCGTCCGGTGCCCGGCGAAGCCGTGTAGGAGTCGCCCAGCGCCACGTACCGGCCCGCGCCGTCCGAAGTAGTGACCCCCGGCGGAGTCACCGCCGTTCCACGCTCCCAAAGGTGGTAAGCGATCCCCAGGACGGACAGCACGATCACCAGGAAGAGGCAGCCGCCGCCCGTTCTCCGCTGCGTCACCCGTTCGTTGTACGCGACCTGGGTCACGTTTGTCATCGGTCCGACCGTCGGTGAACTCAGCGTGAACGGGTGATCTCCGGTTGCCTGAGACGTGGATCACGTTCAGGGTGGTGCGCGTACCTGCCCCGAGGAAAGGCGGAAAACCGTGAGCCTGAACTTGAACAAGCTGGTGGACAAGGCATGGGAGGACAAGGGCATCGGTGAGCTGCTGGACGCGCCGCCGTCCGCGCTCGAAGGCCTGACCAAGAAGCACGACGAACTCCTCGCCGAGCTCAAGATCAAGACCATCCGGGATCTCGGCAACTGGAAGTACGCCGCGAAGGCCCACGCGCTCGTCCAGCTCGCCGACGGCGAATCCTGACCTTCTGAAGGCCCTTCCCGGCGAACGGGGAGGGCCTTCAGCCGTTCGGGACGAGGTCGCGCAGTTCGGCGGCGAGATCGAGGGCGTGCGTGACGTCCCGCGCGAGGTAGTGCGGGTCGATGAAGGCTTCGGCGATCCCGGTCTCGGCGGCCGCTTCCAGCTGGGCCGCGACGTCCTTGAGGTCCGTCCCCGGCTTCGGGTTGATCCGCAGCACCCGGCGCAGCGTGCCGGGGTCGCGGCCGGCCCTCTCGGCCGCGGTCACCACGGTGTCCCAGAGCTTCGCCAGATACGGCGCGGGCAGTCCCGCCGGGAGCCAGCCGTCCGCGCGACGGCCGACGCGATCCAGCGCCACCGGGGACAGCCCGCCGAGCAACACCGGCGGATGAGGGCGCTGAGCCGGGCGCAGCCCCACCTTCGACGCCGGGATCCGCCAGCGTTCGCCTTCATGCTCGACGGGGTCGCCGGTCCAGAACTTCCGGAGGACGTCGAGAAGCTCTTCCAGCTGTCCGCCACGCCCCTTCCAGGGTGTGCCTGTCGCCGTGTACTCGTCGCGAAGCCAGCCGATGCCCAGCCCGACGTCCAGACGGCCACCGCTCACCTGATCCAGTGAGGTGAGCATCCTGGCGAGCACCACGGCCGGGTACACCGTCCCGGTGAGCGTGCTGGTTCCCAGCCGGACCTTGTTCGTGACGCTCGCGGCGACGGTCAGCAGGATCAGCGGATCGGCGAACGTGACGAATTCGGGCGGGTACGGCCGTTCCGGTGTGCCGCCGGGGTAGAAATCCGATGGCGAGACCGGCGCCAGCACCCGATCCCCGACCCACAAGGACTCGTAGCCGAGCTCCTCGGCCGCCGCGGCGAAACCGGTGACGGCGTCCATCGACGCGAGGGGACCGTACTGCGGAAGAGCGATTCCCAGGCGCACCACGGTCACCGTGCTTCCGCGAGCAGACGGCCCATCCTGGCGATCCCCTCGGCGAGATCGTTTTCGTCCAGGGCATAGGAAATCCGGAAGTAGCCCGGCGTTCCGAACGCCTCTCCGGGTACGACGGCGACCTCGGCCTCACGCAGGATCAAATCAGCCAGCGCCACCGTGTCGGCCGGACGCTCGCCGCGAATCTCCTTGCCCAGCAACGCTTTCACCGACGGATAAACGTAGAAAGCGCCGAGTGGCACCGGAGTCTCGACTCCCGGGATCTCGGAAAGCAGGGACAGCGCCTTCTTTCGCCGGGCGTCGAACGCTTCGCGCATGGCGAAAACGGCGTCGAGCGGTCCGCTCACCGCGGCCAGTGCCGCGCGCTGCGCGACGTTGGAAACGTTGCCGCACATGTGGGATTGGTACGCGGTCGCCGCCTTGACCACGTCCTGCGGACCGAGCAGCCAGCCCACCCGCCAGCCGGTCATCGAGTACGTCTTCGCGACCCCGTTGAGGACGATCGTCCGGTCGGCGAGCTCCGGGACCAAGACCGGCATCGAAGGCGCTTCGGCGCCGTCGTAGACCAGGTGCTCGTAGATTTCGTCGGTGATCACCCAGAGGCCGTTCTCGTGCGCCCAGCGCCCGATCGCCTCGACCTGCTCGCGCGGGTACACCGCGCCGGTCGGGTTCGACGGCGAGACGAACAGCAGCACCTTCGTGCGCGGCGTCCTGGCGGCTTCGAGCTGCTCGACGGTGACCAGGTAGCCCGTCGTCTCGTCCGCCGTGACCTGCACTCCGACGCCGCCGGCGAGGGCGATCGACTCCGGGTACGTCGTCCAGTACGGCGCGGGCAGCAGCACCTCGTCGCCGGGGTCGAGCAGCGTCGCGAACGCCGAGTAGACCGCCTGCTTGCCGCCGTTGGTCACCAGGACGCGGCCGGGGTCGACCTCGAACCCGGAGTCGCGGACGGTCTTCGCCGCGATCGCCTCGCGCAGCTCAGGCAGCCCGCCCGCGGCGGTGTAGCCGTGATTGACCTTGTCGCGGACCGCCGCTTCGGCGGCTTCGAGCACGTTGGCCGGGGTGGGGAAGTCCGGCTGCCCCGCGCCGAACCCGATCACCGGACGACCCTGCGCCTTGAGCTCCCGGGCCTTCGCGTCGACGGCCAGCGTGGCCGACGGCGTGATGCCGCCGATGCGGGCCGAAACGCGGGCGGCGGGCGAAGACGAGGGTGCGGGAGCGCTCATGGCGACATCGTGGCACGATCATGGGGTCGGCCGTGGGGGAGTTTTCCCCGCGGAAGGCTGCTCCGCGCCGCTTTGAGGGGCGCGGTTGCGAAGCTGTTCGGGGGTTGCCGTAGACTTCTGGTCTCGGAACGCACTACGGTCATCCCCGCCACGGCGGTGGGGACGATGGAATGCGTCCTCGGGAGCTCCAGAGCATCGGGGTTCCAAAGGGGTGTAGCTCAATTGGCAGAGCAGCGGTCTCCAAAACCGCAGGTTGCAGGTTCAAGTCCTGTCACCCCTGCGTAAGCGAACTGGTGAAGGCGGAGGAGTGGTCGTGAGCGACAGCGACGCCAGCGGTGAGAAGGCGCAGGACGACGCCGGGCAGAAGCCCGACGAGCAGTCCCGCCCGGTGACCGCCGCTGCCCGGCGTGAGCGCCGTGCGTCCGCGCGCCCGTCCGGTAAGGCCGACGCCAAGTCGGACGACAAGACCCGCCCCGCCGGCAAGGCGAAGGCCGGGGACAAGACCGAGAAGTCCAAGGACGCCAAAGGCACGGCGACCCCGAAGCGCGACCGCAAGCCGAAGCAGGCGTCGATCTTCGCCCGGCTCATGCGCTTCATCCGTGAGGTCTGGGCCGAGCTGCGCAAGGTCATCTGGCCGAACCGCAAGCAGATGGTCACCTACACCGCGGTGGTGCTGGTCTTCGTGGTGTTCATGGTGGCGCTGGTGAGCGGCCTCGACCTGGCCTTCAAAGAGGTCGTCGGTGCCGTCTTCGGCAGCTGAGGCAGCCGTTCGCGGTGCCTGAGGGCATCGCACGGTGGCCTGCGCCACGGCAACCGATCAACTGAGAGGACGGAACGTGACCTCCGAGAACGGCACAGCAGCCGGTCATGAGCTGACCGAGCTTTCCGACGAGCAGGTGCACGCGGCACTCGGCGACGAGCAGTCCGAGCACCTGGACTCCGTCGAGGTGCCCGCCGCAGGCGACGAGGTCGACGAAGCCGGAGATGTCGCGGAGGCCGACGAGGCGTCCGCCGGGACCGACGACACCGAGGACGACGACACCGCCGCCGAGCCCGAGGCCGACGAGAACGTCGACCCGGTCGCCAAACTGCGCGCGGAACTCAACGCCGCTCCCGGTGAGTGGTACGTCGTGCACTCGTACGCGGGTTACGAGAACAAGGTGAAGACCAACCTCGAGACCCGGACCCAGACGCTGGACGTCGAGGACTACATCTTCCAGATCGAGGTCCCGACCGAAGAGGTCACCGAGATCAAGAACGGCCAGCGCAAGCAGGTGCAGCGCAAGGTGCTGCCCGGCTACATCCTGGTCCGCATGGACCTGAACGACGCCTCGTGGAGCGCGGTGCGCAACACGCCGGGTGTCACCGGGTTCGTCGGCGCCACGTCGCGTCCGTCGCCGCTGACCGTGGACGAGGTGCTCAAGTTCCTCGCGCCCAAGGTCGAGACGGCCGCCCCCGCCAAGCCCGGCAAGGGCGAGGCCGCTTCCGCCGAGTCGCAGCTGGGTGCCCCCGCGGTCGAGGTGGACTTCGAGGTCGGCGAGTCGGTCACCGTCATGGACGGCCCGTTCGCGACGCTGCCCGCGACGATCTCCGAGGTCAACGTGGACGGACAGAAGCTGAAGGTCCTGGTGTCGATCTTCGGCCGGGAGACCCCGGTCGAGCTGTCGTTCAACCAGGTCTCCAAGATCTGACGGCCGCCAGACGGCCGGCAGTCCCCGCGTACTGGCAGGTGTGCGGGGGACTCAAGTCAGTAAGAAGGAACAAACGAAATGCCACCCAAGAAGAAGAAGCTTGCGGCGATCATCAAGCTGCAGATCAAGGCGGGTGCGGCCAACCCCGCGCCGCCGGTCGGCCCCGCGCTGGGTCAGCACGGCGTCAACATCATGGAGTTCTGCAAGGCCTACAACGCCGCGACCGAGTCGCAGCGCGGGGACGTCGTCCCGGTCGAGATCTCCGTGTACGAAGACCGCACGTTCGACTTCAAGCTCAAGACGCCGCCGGCCGCGAAGCTGCTGCTGAAGGCCGCGGGCGTGGAGAAGGGTTCCGGCGAACCGCACAAGACCAAGGTCGCCAAGGTCACCTGGGACCAGGTCCGCGACATCGCGAAGACCAAGGAATCCGACCTGAACGCGCACGACATCGACCAGGCCGCGAAGATCATCGCCGGCACCGCCCGTTCGATGGGCATCACGGTCGTCGACTGAGTTCCACCCGGCACCACCGTGGGAGAGCCAAGTGCTGGCTCCAACACCACACTGATCCGTTGAAGAGTTAAGGACAGAAGCAATGCCCAAGCACAGCAAGGCCTACCGTCAGGCTCTTGAGCTGGTGGACCGCGAGCGGCTCTACGCCCCGCTCGAGGCCGCCAAGCTGGCCAAGGAGACCTCCTCCAAGAAGATGGACGCCACCGTCGAGGTCGCCATGCGCCTCGGTGTCGACCCTCGCAAGGCCGACCAGATGGTCCGCGGCACCGTGAACCTGCCGCACGGCACCGGTAAGACCGCCCGCGTCATCGTTTTCGCCGTTGGTGACAAGGCCGCCGAGGCCGAGGCCGCCGGCGCGGACGTGGTCGGCACGGACGAACTGATCGAGCGCATCCAGGGTGGCTGGCTCGAGTTCGACGCCGCGATCGCGACGCCGGACCAGATGGCCAAGGTCGGCCGTATCGCCCGCATCCTCGGCCCGCGTGGCCTGATGCCGAACCCGAAGACCGGCACCGTGACCCCCGCGGTCGCGAAGGCCGTCTCGGACATCAAGGGCGGTAAGATCAACTTCCGCGTGGACAAGCAGGCCAACCTGCACTTCGTCATCGGCAAGGCCTCGTTCGACACCGACAAGCTGGTGGAGAACTACGCGGCCGCGCTGGACGAGATCCTGCGTGCCAAGCCCTCGTCGGCGAAGGGTCGCTACCTGAAGAAGGTCACGATCTCCACGACGATGGGCCCGGGTGTCCCGGTCGACCCGGCCCGCACCCGCAACCTCCTCTCCGAGGACGCGTGAGTCTGAGTTAGACATCACTGAGAAGGGGGCGGTCCCGCTACGGCGGGGCCGCCCCTTTTTCGTGTTTGCTGGAGGGCATGCCTACCTTCGCGTCCTTCGACGGGCTTCAGCTGAGCTACACCGTGTGGGAAGGCCGTGGGCGCCCGGTACTGCTGCAGCACGGTTTCGCCGCGGACACGAACGCCAACTGGATCGCTCCCGGCGTCGTCGACACCCTCCAGGACGCGGGGCTGACCGTGATCAGCCTGGACGCGCGCGGCCACGGGCGGTCGGCGAAACCGCACGACGAGGCGAGTTACGGCGACGACGCGATGGTGCGTGACGTGTCGGCGCTGCTCGACTCCCTGGGGCTGGACGAGGTGTCGATGGTCGGCTACTCGATGGGCGCGATGATCGCGCTCGGCGCGGTGGCCGCGGACCCGCGGATCCGGTGTCTCGCGATCGGCGGGGTCGGGTCGGGGATCGTCGACTTCGGCGGCGTCGACACCCGTGTCGTCACGCCTGAGGCGATCAGCGAGGCGTTGCTCGCTTCGGATCCCTCGACGCTTCCGCCGTCCTCGGCGCCTTTCCGGGCGCTGGCCGACGCGTTGCGGGCGGACCGGATCGCGCTGGCGGCCGTCGCGCGCGGGACGGCGAATCCGAAACTGGACCTGACGGCGATCGCCGTGCCGACCCTGATCCTCGCCGGGGACACCGACCCGCTGGCCGCGGAACCCGAACGCCTGGCCGCCGCCATCGCCGGCGCCCGCCTCGTCCGCGTGCCCGGCGACCACATGGCCGCCGTCATGCACCCCGCCTTCGGCTCCGCCCTTGCCGGCTTCCTGACTTCGCACGACCTCTGACGCGACCTGCGTTTAGCCCCCTAATCGCGATCCGGCGCCCGCACCTGCGTTTCGCGGGCTAATCGCGATCCGGGGTGCGGACCTGCGTTTCGCGGGCTAAACGCGATCTGGCGGGCGCGTCGCCTTTCGCGGGCTAAACGCGATCTGTGGGTGAAGACGTTCAGGTCAGTTGCTGGTGGGCGGGGCGGGGCAGGGCTCGGGAGAGTTCGCGTGCCCGGTGATCAGCCACTGGCCCATCTCGACTTCCTGCAGGGTGAAGCTGCCCAGCAGAGGGCCGCCGCGGATGTTGTACCAGCACGAGTGGATCGTCAGGTTCTGTCGCGGGACCACGCTCGAGATCGGGCGCACCGCGTAAATGTACGGCGTGATGTCGGTGACCTTGGCGTTCAGCGCCGGAACGGCGGTCGCGCAGTCCGGATAACCGAGGTCGCGGGCGAACTGGGCCTGCGCCTGTTCGCTCATCGACAGGCAGACCTTTTCGACGCGGGTGGCGGGCGGGTACGGCTTGCCGATCGTGTCGTAGATGGCTCGAACGGCTTCCCACGGATTGGTCGAAAGCACCTGGTTGGTGTGGTGCTTGCCGCCGCCGCCCTGGACGAACGTCGCCGTGTCCTGCCCGGCGTCGCTCGGGAAGATCTGCCGGTAGACGATGGTGGCGCCGACGCAGAGCAGCACGATCACGATGATCCAGGCGAGGAGCTTCCCGCCCAGACGTCGCAGCCAGCGCGGCATGCGCGGGCGAGGGGCGTGCACGAGTTCGCCGGGCGGCGGCCCCGGAGGCGCCGGTGGCTGTCCTCCGTAGTACTGGGTCGCGGGCTGCGTGGTCTGCGACGGCACGAGCCCCTGCTGCTGTGCCTCGGTGAACTTCAGATAGTCCTGGAACTGCTGAAACTGCTGGAACTGGCGCAGTTGCTCCTCATCCAGCCGGGGCGCGGGCTGACCTCCCGCCTTGGGCTCGATGTCCGTGCCGGGCTCGCTGCCCGGCTTTCCGTCATCACGCTGCTCCGCCACGTCACCATGATGCCTCGCGAGGCCTCCCGCGCACTCCGCCGGTCGCGTTTAGCCCGCTAAACGCGATTTGAGAGGGGGGTGCTGCGGAGGGTGAAAGAGGGTCACGTACTCTTGTCAAGGTTCTACCGAAGACCGCTGGTCTTCTCCTGGTCATACGGCCTGGAGAACGAAGGCCCCGCTAGGGCGGGCGACCCGCGCAGGAGGAACGAGGCTCGCCCACGACGCATGTCGTCGTGTGCCCTGACGCCCCGCGCCTGTCTGCGCTGGGGCGTTTCGTCGTTTCAGGGCTCTCAAGGCCAGTGGACCACTAGCCAAGAGAGGAGGCGACCATGGCGAAGCCCGACAAGGAGGCGGCCGTCGCCGAGATCGCGGAGAGCTTCCGCAGCAGCTCGGCCACAGTCGTTACCCAGTACACCGGCCTCTCCGTGTCCCAGCTGTCCCAGCTGCGCCGCGCTCTCGGCACCAATGCCAAGTACCGGGTCGCGAAGAACACCCTCGTCAAGCGTGCCGCCACGGACGCCGGCATCGAGGGTCTCGAGGACCTGTTCGTCGGCCCGACCGCGATCGCCTTCGTCGAAGGTGAGCCGGTTGACGCCGCGAAGGCGCTTCGCGATTTCGCGAAGGACAACAACGCGCTTGTGATCAAGGGCGGCTACATGGACGGCAAGTCGCTGTCCGTGGACGAGATCTCCAAGATCGCCGATCTCGACAGCCGTGAGGTCCTGCTCGCCAAGGCGGCGGGCGCGTTCAAGGCGAAGCTGTCCCAGGCCGCCGCGCTGTTCCAGGCGCCGGCGTCCCAGGTCGCCCGCCTGGCTGCCGCGCTGGAGGAGAAGCAGCGCAACGCCGGTACCGAAGCAGCCGAAGCACCCGCCGAGAGCTGAACACCCCCCACCCCGAACTTTTAGTTCGTTTCAGAGAGGAAAGCCACCATGGCGAAGCTGAGCACCGCCGAGCTGATCGACGCCTTCAAGGAGCTCACCCTTCTTGAGCTGTCCGAGTTCGTGAAGGAATTCGAGGAGACCTTCGACGTCACCGCCGCCGCCCCGGCCGCCGTCGTCGCCGCGGCCCCGACCGCCGGTGGCGCTGCCGCCGACGCGGGCGCCGAGCAGGACGAGTTCGACGTCGTCCTCGAGTCCGCCGGTGACAAGAAGATCCAGGTCATCAAGGTCGTCCGTGAGGTCGTCTCGGGTCTGGGCCTGAAGGAGGCCAAGGAGCTGGTCGAGGCCGCTCCCAAGGCCCTCCTGGAGAAGGTCGACAAGGAGGCCGCCGAGGCCGCCAAGGAGAAGCTCGAGGCCGCGGGCGCCAAGATCGCCATCAAGTGATCTCGGGCGCGTCAGCGCCTACCGCAGCACCGTCGAAGGGGCGGGCATCCACACGGGTGCCCGCCCCTTCGCTGTCCCCGCCGACCTGCGTTTAGCCCCCTAATCGTGACGCGTAGCAAGGCTAAGCATTTGGGCGCGCCCAGGGTGTCAGATCGCGTTTAGCCCGCGAAACGCGATCTGTGCGGCGCGGAGGGCGACGGGCGGCCTGACCTGCGTTTCGCGGGCTAAACGCGATCCGGCCTGGGCCGGGGCAGGTCGTGGATCTGCGCACGGGAGTGACGTGCACTACGGTGCTGCAAGCGGTGCACGGGCAGGCGGCGGGCTGTGCGAAAAGTTACCCGCGGGTCTGGCCAGAAAAGAAAACTGGTGAGTAACCTGTTCGCACTCAGCTCGTTGCACCTGGTTGACGCGGGTATCGCTGCGCGAACGCATGCGTCCTCTCGGGCCAGTGGCACGGGAAGGCAGTGCGCGACGACGCGGAACAGCTCCTGGAGGTGCGATGGGTGCCGAGGTGGTCATCGAAGGTCTTTCCAAGTCCTTCGGTAAGCAGGCCATCTGGCGGGACGTCACGCTGACCCTGCCTCCGGGCGAGGTCTCGGCGATGCTCGGTCCGTCCGGAACCGGTAAGTCCGTCTTCTTGAAGTCGATGATCGGTCTGCTCAAGCCGGACCGCGGCCGGTGCATGATCAACGGCGTCGACATCGTGACGTGCTCCGAACACCAGCTCTACGAGGTGCGCAAGCTCTTCGGCGTCCTCTTCCAGGACGGCGCGCTCTTCGGCTCGATGAACCTCTACGACAACGTGGCCTTCCCCCTGCGGGAGCACACGAAGAAGTCGGAGACCGAGGTCCGCCGGATCGTGCTCGAGAAACTCGAGATGACCGGTCTCAACGGCGCCGACAAGAAGCTGCCCGGCGAGATCTCCGGCGGTATGCGCAAACGCGCCGGTCTCGCCCGCGCGCTGGTGCTGGACCCGCAGATCATCCTGGTCGACGAGCCGGACTCCGGTCTCGACCCGGTCCGCACCACGTACATCTCCCAGCTCTTCCTCGACGTCAACGCGCAGATCGACGCGACGTTCCTGATCGTCACGCACAACATCAACCTCGCCCGCACCGTCCCGGACAACCTGGGCATGCTCTTCCGCAAGGAACTGGTCATGTTCGGTCCGCGCGAGGTGCTGCTGACCAGCGAGGAGCCGGTCGTCAAGCAGTTCCTCAACGGCAAGATGGACGGCCCCATCGGCATGAGCGAGGAGAAGGACTCGGCTCAGCTCGCCGCGGAGCGCGCGATGTTCGAGGCCGGTCACCACGCGGGCGGTGTCGAGGACGTCAGCGGGGTGCCGCCGCAGATGCAGCCGACGCCCGGCGTGCCCACCCGGATGGGCGCGGTCCGCCGCAAGGACCGCGTCATGCAGATCCTGCACGGCCTGCCGCCCGAGGCGCAGCAGAGCATCATCGAGTCGCTTTCCCCGGAGGAGCAGCAGCGCTACGGCGTCCGCCCGCAGCGTCTCGCCACCGCCGGCCACCGGTCGGCGCCGGTCGACAGCTCGATCCCGAACCACCACCAGGGCCAGCTGCCCGACGACCAGGTCGCCCACATCCCGCATCCCGGGAGAGCGGGCAACCACCGCTTGCGGCCACAAGATCCGGGGTCAGGTGGCGCGTGAGCTCTCCCGCTTCATCGGCGAAGATCCCCGGAATCGGCATGGTGCGCGAGACCGGGAACCTGTTCGCTCTCGGCCTCGACATCGTTCGTGGCATCTTCCAGCGCCCGTTCCAGCTGCGGGAGTTCATCCAGCAGGCCTGGTTCATCGCGAGCGTCACGATCCTGCCGACGGCGCTCGTCGCGATCCCGTTCGGCGCGGTCATCTCGCTGCAGTTCGGGTCACTCGCCCGCCAGCTCGGCGCCCAGTCCTACACGGGCGCCGGGTCGGTGCTCGCCACCGTGCAGCAGGCCAGTCCGCTGGTCACGGCGCTGCTGGTCGCGGGCGCCGGCGGTAGCGCGGTCTGCGCGGACATCGGCGCGCGGACCATCCGCGAGGAGATCGACGCCATGGAGGTGCTCGGCGTCTCCGCGGTGCAGCGGCTGATCGTGCCGCGTGTACTCGCGATGATGCTGGTGGCGCTCCTGCTGAACGGCATGGTCAGCGTCATCGGCGTGCTCGGCGGGTACTTCTTCAACGTCGTCCTCCAGGGCGGGACGCCGGGCGCGTACCTGGCGAGCTTCTCCGCGCTGGCCCAGCTGCCGGACCTCTGGGTCGGCGAGCTGAAGGCGCTGATCTTCGGCTTCATCGCCGCGGTCGTCGCCTCCTACCGGGGACTGAACCCGTCCGGCGGCCCGAAGGGCGTCGGCGACGCGGTGAACCAGTCGGTCGTCATCACGTTCCTCATGCTGTTCGTGGTGAACTTCGTGATCACGCTGATCTACCTGCAGATCGTGCCCGGAAAGCTGGACTGACGCATGACCTTCCTCCAGGGCGCCAAGCGGGTCGCCAACCGTCCTTTGCAGACTCTGGACAACCTCGGTGACCAGATGTCGTTCTACGGCCGCGCGTTGCTGTGGACGCCGAGGACGCTTCGCCGCTACATGAAAGAAGTCCTGCGGCTGCTGGCCGAAGTGAGCTTCGGTTCCGGCTCGCTCGCCGTCATCGGCGGCACGGTCGGCGTGATGGTCGGCCTGACCCTGTTCACCGGTGTCCTCGTCGGTCTCCAGGGTTACTCGGCGCTGAACTCGATCGGCACCTCGGCCTTCACCGGCTTCCTGACCGCGTTCTTCAACACCCGCGAGATCGCCCCGCTGGTCGCCGGTCTCGCGCTTTCGGCGACCGTGGGCGCGGGCTTCACCGCCCAGCTGGGCGCCATGCGGATCTCGGAGGAGATCGACGCGCTCGAGGTCATGGGCGTGCCGAGCCTGCCGTACCTGGTGACGACGCGGATCATCGCCGGTTTCGTCGCGGTCATCCCGCTGTACGTCATCGGCCTGCTGAGTTCGTATCTCGCGTCGCGGTTGGTCGTTATCTACATCTACAACCAGTCAGCGGGTACCTACGACCATTATTTCGACCTGTTCCTACCACCACAGGATGTGTTGTATTCGTTCATCAAGGTGCTGTTGTTCAGCGTCTTGATCATCCTGTCCCATTGCTATTTCGGATACCGGGCCTCCGGTGGCCCCGCCGGTGTCGGCGTGGCGGTCGGTAAAGCGGTCCGGCTGAGCATCGTCACGGTGTCCATCATGAACTTCTTCATCGGTTTCGCGATCTGGGGAACCGACGTCACGGTGAGGATCGCAGGATGATCGCGACAGTCCGGCGCAGGCTACTGGGTCTGCTCCTGGTCGCCGTGCTCATCGGCGGAGTGGCGCTGAGCATCGCGCTGTACCAAAAGGCGTTCACGCCCGTCGTCAGCGTGAAGCTCCAGTCGGGCAACATCGGGAACCAGTTGCTGAAGCAGTCCGACGTGAAGGTCCGCGGCCTCATCGTCGGTTCGGTCAAGGACATCACCGCGACCCCGGACGGCGCCGAGCTCACGCTCGCGCTGAATCCCGAGTCGGCGAAACTGATCCCGCAGAACGTTTCGGCGCGATTCCTGCCGAAGACGTTGTTCGGTGAGCGTTTCGTCTCGCTGGAGATCCCGGACGCGCCGTCGGAGAAGACGATCGCCGAAGGCGACGTGATCACTCAGGACCGTACGTCCGGCGCGGTCGAGCTGGAGCAGGCCTTCGCTCATCTGATGCCGGTCTTGCAGGCCGTCCAGCCGCAGAAGCTGTCGAGCACGCTCTCGGCGATTTCCACCGCCCTCAACGGCCGCGGTGACCAGCTCGGCGACACCCTCGCGCAGCTCGGTGACTACGTCGGGCAGCTGAACCCGCACGAGCCGAAGCTCCAGCAGAACCTCAAAGAGCTCGCGAAGTTCTCGGACAACCTCAACGCCGTCGCCCCGGACCTGGTGCAGACCTTGGACAACCTGAGCACCACCACCCGCACCGTGGTGGACCAGAAGATGAACCTGGCGAACCTCTACGGCAGCGTCACCCAGGCTTCGGTCGATCTGCAGACGTTCCTGCAGAACAACGCCGACAACCTGATCCGGCTCGCCGACACGGCCCGCCCGACGGCGGAGCTGCTCGCGAAATACGCGCCGGAGTACCCCTGCGTGATCGGGCAGATGGCGGCCAACCTGCCGAAGATCGACAAGGCGCTCGGCAAGGGCACCGACCGGCCCGGTCTGCACGCGACCATCGAGGTCACTGTCAACCGCGGGCCGTACCTGCCGGGCAAGGACGAGCCGCGGTTCGAGGACAAACGCGGTCCGCGCTGCTACGACCTCAAGCAGTTCCCGGACCCGTTCCCGCAGTACCCGCCGGACGGTCCGATCAAGGACGGCAGCACGGTCAAGCAGCCGGCACGTTCGGCGAACGACGGCCTTTCGCCGTCGAACGGCTTCGCGAACGTCGGCGGTTACAACGGCGGGGGAGCGCCCGGCGGTAGCCCGTCCTACAGCGCGTCCGAATCGGACTTCCTCGCGCAGCTGATCGCCCCGCAGGTCGGCATGTCCGCCTCGGACGTGCCCGGCTGGGGATCGCTGCTCGTCGGTCCGCTCTATCGCGGGGCGGAGGTGCACGTCCAGTGAGGGGATTGGTTCTCGCGCCCCGCTGCGAAAAGGTGATCGACACGCGCGCGCCCCGGCCGAAGGCCTCGCTATCGCGGAGGCAGGCCGCCTTCACCGCGCGACCGCCGGTCATGGGCGGTAGCCGCGGCCTGGCTACGCGATCGCGATCGCGCGCGAACGGGGGGAAGGCATGAGGGGATTGCTCGCTCCGCTGATCAAGCTCTGCGCCTTCATCGTGGTCACCGTGCTGTTCACGACCATCCTCGGGATCAGCATCGCCAACGTGAACACCACCAGCACCAACGCCTACAAGGCGCGGTTCAGCGATGCCACTCTGTTGCTGCCCAACGACGACGTCCGCATCGCCGGCGTCCGGGTCGGGCAGGTCAAGGACGTCCGCATCGTCGACCGCCGCCAGGCCGAGGTCGAGTTCGAAGTGGACGCCGGACGCAAACTGCCCGCCGGGGTCACCGCGCAGATCAAGTTCCGGAACCTGGTCGGCCAGCGTTACGTCTCGCTCGGGCAGGGCACCGACTCCTCCGGCAAGACCCTGGAGCCGGGCGGGAACATCCCGCTGGAGCGGACCACGCCCGCGCTCGACCTGACGCAGCTGTTCAACGGGTTCAAGCCGCTCTTCACCGCGCTCAACCCGGACGACATCAACAAGCTGTCCTACGAGGTCATCCAGGTCCTGCAGGGCGAGGGCGGCACCGTCGAGAGCCTGTTGAAGCACACCGCGTCGCTGGCCACCACGATCTCCGACAAGGACAAGGTGATCGGCCAGGTCATCGACAACCTGAACTCGGTGCTAGACACGGTCAACGCGCACACGCCGCAGCTGAACGACCTGATCGTCAAGCTGCAGCAGCTGGTCTCCGGGCTGGCCGCGGACCGCGAGCCGATCGGCGACGCCATCGACTCGCTCGGCACCCTCGCCAAGACGACCTCCGGTCTGCTCGGTGAAGCCCGCGAGCCGCTCAAGCAGGACATCGCCGCGCTCGGCACGCTGTCGAAGAACCTCAACGACAGCCAGCCGATCGTCGAGCACTTCATCCAGTTCCTGCCGCAGAAGGTGACGGCGCTGACCCGCACCGCCGACTATGGCTCCTGGTTCAACTTCTTCGCCTGTGAGATGACGGGAGCCGTCGCCCTGCCTCCGCTGATCAACGAGCCGATCAACCTGCCGCTGCTGCCGGTGAACCGGGCGAGGTGCACGGCATGAAGTCGTTCCGGAAACGCAATCCGATCCCGATCGCGCTCGTCGGCGTCTCGGTGCTGCTGCTCGGTTTCATCGCCGCGCTGAACTCCGAGGACCTGCCGGTCATCGGTGGCGGGACGACCTACACCGCGGACTTCAGCGAGGCTTCGGGCCTGCAGGAGGACAACGACGTCCGGGTCGCCGGCGTGAAGGTCGGGAAGATCTCCGAGATCAAGCTCGACGGCGACAAGGTCCGGATCTCGTTCAAGGTCAAGGACGCCTGGCTGGGCGACAAGACCAGCGCGGCGATCAAGATCAAGACCGTCCTCGGCCAGAAGTACCTGGCGCTCGACCCGCAGGGGCAGCGCACGCTCGACCCGAGCGCGACCATCCCGCGTGAGCGCACGATGTCGCCGTTCGACGTCCTCGACGCCTTCCGCGGCCTTTCGCAGACCGTCGACGACATCGACACGACGCAGCTGGCGAAGAGCTTCGACGTCATCACGGAGACCTTCGCCGACACCCCGGCCGACGTGAAGGGCGCCCTGACCGGCCTTTCCCGCCTCTCGGACACCATCGCCAAACGCGACTCGCAGCTGTCGAGCCTGCTCGCGAACACGCGGCAGGTGTCGCAGACGCTCGTCGACCGGGACGCCGAGTTCCAGAAGCTGCTGGCCGACGGCAACAAACTGCTCGGCGAGGTGGCCAAGCGCAAGGAGGCGATCTCCGCGCTGCTGGACGGCTCGCGCAACCTCGCGACCCAGCTCAAGGGCCTGGTCGACGACAACGACGCGCAGCTCGACCCGGTGCTCGCCCAGCTCGACCAGCTGACCTCGATGCTGCAGCGCAACCAGGACGCCCTGGGCCAGGGCATCGCGCGGTTCGCGCCGTTCATCCGGGTGTTCACGAACACGATCGGCAACGGCCGCTGGTTCGACAACTACATCTGCGGACTGGTCCTGCCGTCGTTCGGGCCGATCAACGACAAGGGGTGCTACGAGAAATGAGTACCCGTCTCGGTTCCAGCCTCGCGCGCGGCTTCACCATCGCGATCGTGCTCGCGCTGGTCGTCGCCGGCGCGCTGTGGTGGACGCTCAAGGACGCGGGCCGCAACCACGTGACCGCGTACTTCGCGGGCACCGTCGGCCTCTACGAAGGCAACAGTGTCCGCATGCTCGGCGTGGACATGGGCACGGTCACCAGGATCCAGCCGATGGGCAACCAGGTCCGCGTCGACCTCGAATACGACCGTTCGGTGGCGGTGCCCGCGGACGCGAAGGCGATCATCGTGTCGCCGTCGCTGGTCAGCGACCGCTACGTGCAACTCGCCCCCGCGTACAAGGGCGGCCCGCGGATCGCCGACGGCGCCGTCATCGGCCTCGACCGCACCGAGGTGCCGCTGGAGGTCGACGAGCTCGCCGCCAGCCTGTCCCGGGTCAGCAAGTCGCTCGGGCCCAACGGCGCCAACAAGAACGGTTCGCTGTCGAACCTGCTCGACACCGCCGCGAAGAACTTCGACGGCAACGGGCAGGCGCTGCACGACACGATCACGAAGCTCGGCCAGGCCGCGGGCACGTTGTCGGGTAACAAGGACGACCTGTTCAAGACCGTCGAGAACCTCGGCTCCTTCTCGAAGACGCTGGTGAACAGCGACAAGCAGGTCCGCGACTTCGAACGACAGCTCGCCGACGTCAGCGGATTCCTCGCAGGGGAGCGGGAGAACCTCTCGGCGACGGTGAAGCAGCTGTCCGACACGCTCACCGCGGTGCAGGCGTTCATCGAGAAGAACCGCGACCGGCTCAAGTCCAATGTGGACAAGCTGGCCAGTGTGACCAAGGTGCTCGTGGACCAGCGCGGCGCGCTCGCCGAGATCCTCGACGTCGCCCCGGTCGGCCTCGGGAACCTGGTCAACACCTACAACGCCTCGTCGGGCACGCTCGACGCGCGGGCCAACCTCAACGAGCTCACCCAGCCGCCGCTGGTGATGGTGTGCAACCTGCTCAAGCAGACCCCGGACGCGCTCGACGCGCTGGGCGACGCGTGCAAGGGTGTCGCCGGGCTGGTCGACGGGCTGGTGCCGTTGCCGTCCATCGCCCAGGTGATCCAGTCGTCGCAGGCGGGCCAGCTGCCGCCGCTGCCGCTCCCGATCGCGGGTCAGCTCTACGGAACGGCGGCCAAGTGATGAACAGGAAACTTGCTTTCGCTGCCGTCGGGACCGTCGCGGCGCTGACGTTGAGCGGCTGCGCGTTCAGCGGGATCTACGACGTCCCGCTGCCGGGCGGCGCCGAACTCGGCGACCACCCGTACACCGTCAAAGTGCAGTTCCGGGACGTCCTCGACCTGACCCCGCAGGCCGGGGTGAAGGTCAACGAGGTCGCCATCGGCCGGGTCGAAGCGATCGGCCTGACCCAGGACGGCTGGAACGCCGAAGTCACCCTCCGGGTCAACGGCGACGTGAAACTGCCGGCGAACGCGCTCGCCAACGTCAAGCAGTCGAGTCTCCTCGGCGAGAAGTACGTCGAGCTGGCCGCACCCGCCGACGGACAGGGCAAGCTCGCCGACAACGCGGTGATCCCGCTGGCCCGCACGAACCGCAGCGTCGAGGTCGAGGAACTGCTCGGCGCGCTTTCGCTGCTGCTCAACGGTGGTGGGGTGGAACAGCTCAACACCATCACCAAGGAGCTCAACAACGCCACCACCGGCCGCTCGCCGGAGCTCAAGGCGCTGCTGAACAACACCAACGAGCTGGTCACGAACCTCGACAAGCAGTCCGCGAACATCACGCGGGCGCTCGACGGGCTGAACCGGCTCTCGCTCACGCTGAACGGCCAGAAGGACAAGCTGGTCGGCGCGGTCGACAACCTCGGCCCCGGGCTCGGTGTGCTGGAGCAGCAGCGCGGTCAGCTGGTGACCATGCTGAACGCGCTCAACCACCTCTCCGGTGTCGCTGTCGACACGGTGAACAAGAGCAAGGAAGACCTCGTCGCCGACCTCAAGGCACTGCAGCCGACGCTGCAGAAGCTCGGCGAAGCGGGCGCGGATCTGCCGAAGGCGCTGGAGATCCTGTTGACCTTCCCGTTCAGCGACGCCGCCTATGACGGCGTCAAGGGCGACTACTTCAACCTCTTCGCGAAGATCGACCTGAACCTGAACGAGATCCTCAAGAACCTCGGCCGCAGCCGTCAGAACCCGCTCCAGGACGTCGTCCCGGTGCCGGGTCTCACCGGCGGGACGGAGGGACCGGGGGCGAATCCGCCGCTGCCGATCCCGGACAGCGTCGGCGGTGTCGCCGGTGGCCAGGCGAGCGCGCCGCAGGGTGGCGGGCAGCCGCAACAGACCGGACCCGCCGGTATCTTCGGCGTGCTTTCGGGAGGTGCCGGCTGATGCTGGTCCGTAGGACGAAGATCCAGCTGGTCGCGTTCGCGATCATCTCCGTGGTCGCCATCGTGTACGCGCTGATCCGGTTCGCCGGGCTCGGCCAGGTCTTCGGCGACGAGGGCTACACGGTGAAGCTGCAGCTCAAGCAATCCGGCGGCATCTTCACCAACGCCGAGGTCACGTACCGCGGTTTCAACATCGGCCGGGTCGGCGAGCTGCGCCTGACCAAGACCGGGCTGGAAGCCGATCTCAACATCTCGCCGGACGCCCCGCAGGTGCCCGCCGATCTCGACGCCGTCGTCGCGAACCGGTCGGCGGTCGGCGAGCAGTTCGTCGACCTGAAGCCCAAGAGCGACAAGGGACCGTTCCTGAACGCGGGTTCGGTCATTCCGGCCGACAAGGTCAAGACGCCTGTGCCGACCGAGCAGCTCATCGGCGACCTCGACAGCCTCGCGGCCTCGGTGCCGACCGACTCGCTGCGCAAGGTCGTCGACGAGTCGTACAACGCCTTCAACGGCACCGGCCCGGACCTGCAGCGGCTGCTCGACACCGCGCGGAGCTTCACCACGACCGCGCAGGAGTACCTGCCGCAGACGATCCAGCTGCTGGAAAAGGGCGGGCAGGTCCTCGAAACGCAGAACGAGATGTCGAGCTCCATGAAGTCGTTCAGCGCGGACCTCAACAAGCTCTCGGGCACGCTGAAGAACTCCGACGCCGACATCCGGAAGCTGATCGGGATCACCCCGCAGGTGGCGAACCAGATCAGCGAGGTGCTCGCCGAATCCGGACCGGGGCTGGGCGCGCTGACGGCGAACCTGCTCACGACGTCGAACCTGCTGGTGACCCGGCTCGACGGGCTCGAACAGGGTCTGGTGACGTACCCGATGCTGGCCGCGGGCGCGAACAGCGTCGCCAACGACGGCACCGCGCACCTGGGCCTCGCGCTCAACCTGTTCAACCCGCCCTCGTGCACCAAGGGCTACATCGGCCTCGACAAGTACCGCGAAGGCACCGACACGACGCCTCGCGCGCCGAAGGACGACGCGTACTGCGCCGAGCCGAAGGGCAGCCCGATCAACGTGCGCGGTTCGCAGAACGTGCCGTACAACGGGGTTCCGCAGATCCCGTCGGAAGGCGACGTCGCGGCGAACGCGGGCCGTTCGGCCGAGGAGCTGGCCAGCCTGCGCGCGGCGCAGGGCATGCCGAGCGTCCTGCAGAGCCCCGGGGTCAGCCTGCCCACCCTCGGCACGCTGCTGGGCCTGCCCGGCTGAGCCCGAGACCGTATACCTACCCTGGAGTGTCATGAGTTCTTCTCGATCGCGGACCCTGGTACTGGGGGCGGCGGCGTTCGCGCTGGCCGCCTTCCTCGCCGCGGCGATCTTCGGTGTCATGTGGGCCGTGGCCGCGTCGGACGACAACGCCGACCTGGCGCGCTCGCGGGACGACGTGGTCAAGGCGGGCGGCACCGCGATCAAGGCGTACACCGAGGTCGACTTCGAGAACCTCGACGAGTTCTTCAACAAGCAGAAGGCCGTCTCCGACGAGAAGATGAGCCAGCAGCTGGCCCAGCTGGAGCCGACCTACCGCAAGGCGCTCGGCGACGCGAAGACCAAGGTCGTGACCACGATCCAGGACATCGCGGTCGAGGAACTCGACGACCACGAGGGCAAGGCGAGCTTCCTCGCCGCCATCTCCACCCAGGTCACCCAGGGCGACAAGGCGAGCTCGAAGGCGTTGCGCCTGGAGGTCTCGATGACCCGGGTCGGCGATGAGTGGAAGCTGTCCGGCATCGACAACGTGCCCCTCGTCGCGGCCGGTCAGTAAGAGCGTCACCTAGAATGGAGCCACGTAGTGCCCCCCTCCCGTCGCCAGCCCCCTCGCAGCACTCCGCCGGTGCGCCGCCCCCGGGTGGCCGGCCTGCGACGGCCCGGTGCGTCTCCTGCTTCCGCTCCTGTTTCTCCGGTTTCGGACGCGCCTGTTTCGGAGGTGCCTGCCTCGGAGGTCGAGGTCGAGGAGACGCCGGTGGCGAAGCCGGCGCCGGTCCGCCGCCCGTCGCCGCGGCCGGCTCCGGTTCCTGAGCCGGAGCCCACGCCTGAGCCGGAGCCTGAGGTCGAGTCCGCTGAGTCCGTCGAGGCCGCTGAGGACACCGAGGTCGCTGAAGAGCCTGAAGCTCCCGAAGAAGAGGTCGTCGCGAAGCCGACCCCGCGTGCGAAGGCCCGCGCGGTCGCCGAGGAGAAGCCGGACGACCTCGAAGAGGCCGAAGCCGAGGTCGACGAATCCTCGAAGGACGAGAAGAAGCCGGGCTCGAAGCAGCTGATCCTGGCGGGCGCGCTGGTCGTCGTCGGGTTGCTGCTGGCCGCGACCGCGGTGCTCTTCAAGATCCAGGCCGACGACGTGTCGAGCTCGACGAACAACACGGCGCTGCTGGACGTCGCGAAGACCGCGCAGGTCAAGGACCAGGTCGCGAAGGCGACCGAGGCGCTGTTCTCGTACGACTACAACAACATCGCGAAGACCGAGACGGCGGCGGCCGATCTACTGGTCAACGACGACGTGCGGGCGAAGTACAACCTGCTGATGGGCGAGGTCAAGCGGCTGGCCCCGCAGCAGAAGATGGTCGTGACCTGCAAGGTCACCCGCAGCGCCGTCATCCGGCTGGAAGGCGACCGGGCCGATGTGATGGTGTTCGTCGACCAGAGCTCGACGCGGGCCGACACGAACAAGACCACCGCGGGGAGCGCGCAGCTGCATTTGAACGCGGAGCTGCAGGGCGACAAGTGGAAGATCACGGCGATGAACACCTACGCCGCTCCGCCGAACCCCACCGCTTCGTCGGCCCCCGCTTCACCCCCGGCCTCCCCGGCCCCCTCGAAGTGACCCACCCGGATCGCGTTTAGCCGGCTAAACGCGATCCGCCTCCGCGACGCCCCGTCGTTCCGTGAAGGCCTCCTTAAGGGACCCAGAGTCCCTCAAGGAGGCCTTCACGGCTTTCCGGCCGCCCGACCCCGCTGACCTGCGTTTCGCGGGCTAAACGTCACGCGTCGGCGCGTGGACCAGGGGGCTCAGGCGCCACCACTCGACCGGAGCTTGTAGCTCGCCGTGCGTGCCTTCTTGGCCATCTTCGGGTCCGGGTGGTCCGTGCCGACGACGTTCAGGAGTTGGAGCCGGTCCGGATGGCCGGAGGACGTCAGCAGGTCCACGATGTCGAAGCGGTCGTCCATGTCGGCGAGTTGATGGACGAACGCGCCGAGCGCGTGCATCGCCGCGTAATGGTCGGCCATCCCGAGGACGACCTCGTCGCGGGTGATCGTTTCCCGGTCGACCGCGCCACGTTCGGACAGCCACATCGCGGCGGCCGCGCCGACCAGACCGCCTTCGGCCCGGACCCCCGCAGCGGTCTCCAGACCGATCTCACCGGTCTCTCCGAGCGCGATCAAGGCGAACAGCCGTTCTACGGGGAGCCGCGCCGTGCGGAGGAACGCGCTCGCCTCGGCCGCCGCGTCGGAGGGGGACCGATGCCGGACCCAGGCCTTCAGCTCCGCGTCGATGACCCCCGGCCCGGACGCGGCGAGGCGTGTGCTCAGCTCGCCGAGACTCTGCTCCGCCGCCTCACCGATGACCGGTGCGTCCATTCCGGCCTCGCGGAGCGCCCTGTTGATCGCCCAGACGGCGATCGGGGTGAGGCTGAGTACGTGCGGGGAGGGATCGGGTTTTCCGGCGATCTCGGCGATCAGCGCGAGCCCGGCCGGGTCCGCGGTGCCCTTCTCGATCGCGCCGAGCCGTTCCAGCAGATCCAGCGCGACGCTCGTCGCGTACCGCGTCGATTCGCCCGGCGCCTGCGCGAGCTCGATGGCTTCGAGAAGGAGCTCGACCGGCATGGCGACCGGACCCGACCGGTAGAGCGTGAGTGTGATCGTCGCGACCAGTCCGAAGGGCAGAGGCTCGGCCTCGCCGATCGTCGAATACAGCCGCTCCCAGAGCCGGAGGGCGTCGTCGACGAGCGTCGCGTTCTCCTCGACGGGCACATGCCTGCCGTCGACGACGCGGACCAGCCCGGCCACCTCCGCCCACCGGGCAATCAGCGGGTCGTCGCCGGCTGACCCGGCGACGTATCCGCGGACCTCGCCGAGAAGGGGGCTCCGCTCCGCGGCCTGCCGCAACTCGGCTTCCGGCCGCATGGAGACCGGGGGCATCTCGGCACTGGCGTCCTGCTCCCACGTTTCGCTCACGCCGCCCAGTCTGGCAGCGCCCGCCCGGTGCGCGTCGCGATTAGCCCGCGAAACGCAGGTGCGCCGCGTCGCCTGTGCGCCGCACCAGACGGCCCACCGGTCACAACGGTCACACGGCCCGGGTCCGCCCTGGGCGCCCCGCCGAGCGCCTGGCCCGACCCGGTGACCGTCCGGGAAGCCCCGACGGCCGGATCGCGTTTAGCCCGCTAAACGCAGGTCGGCGCGCCGGGGCCGCCACCTGCGGGTACCGGGCGGTAACCAGGATGATCGTCCTGTGAAGCGCCCGGCGCGGAGCTACTTCCACGCTGCGCCAACCGGCGGGACCACCGCGCGGCATCTTGACTCAGAGCCCCTGTGGGGTCACGCTTACTGGCAACGGTGAGAACCGGCGGTGCCCTTGCGGGAGGGACGGCCCGGGGAGGCCGAGGAGAGGCATACCTGAAGACGTTGCGAAGCAGGCTGGGCCCCATCGGGAGCGCCCCCTGGACAGACCGCGACGTTCGGGCTAGACTGCTTCTTTGCGCCGCCCTCTTTCAGGCTGCCCGGAGCCGGTAGTTAGGATAGTGGGCACACGGCACCCTTGACAGTTCGCATCAGCTGTTGCTGACGCGGCTGCTCACCGCTCATTGTCCCCGGAAGGACGCATCTTGGCAGTCTCTCCCGCGAACCAGGCCACTGCTGCGACCACCTCGGCTGTATCTCGCTCGGAGTCCACGGGAATCCCGGGAGCCCCCAAGCGGGTCTCCTTCGCAAAGATTCGCGAGCCGCTCAGCACCCCGAACCTGCTCGACGTGCAGATCAGGTCCTTTGAATGGTTCACCGGCGACGAGGCGTGGTTCGAACGCCGCGTCGAAGAAGGTGAAGAAAACCCGGTCGGCGGCCTGGAAGAGGTCCTCAACGAGATCTCGCCGATCGAAGACTTCTCCGGATCCATGTCGCTGTCCTTCTCCGACCCGCGCTTCGACGAGGTCAAGGCCTCCGTCGAGGAGTGCAAGGACAAGGACATGACGTACGCGGCCCCGCTGTTCGTGACCGCCGAGTTCGTGAACAACAACACCGGCGAGATCAAGAGCCAGACGGTCTTCATGGGCGACTTCCCGGTGATGACCGACAAGGGCACCTTCGTCATCAACGGCACCGAGCGTGTCGTCGTGTCCCAGCTGGTCCGTTCGCCGGGTGTGTACTTCGACACCAGCGTCGACAAGACCACCGACAAGGACGTCTTCAACGTCCGCGTCATCCCGAGCCGGGGTGCCTGGCTCGAGTTCGACGTCGACAAGCGCGACACCGTCGGCGTCCGCATCGACCGCAAGCGCCGCCAGCCGGTCACCGTGCTGCTGAAGGCGCTCGGCTGGACCACCGAGGCGATCCGCGAGCGTTTCTCCTTCTCCGAGACGCTGCTCGCCACCCTCGAGAAGGACCACACCGCCGGCACCGACGAGGCGCTGCTCGACATCTACCGCAAGCTGCGCCCGGGCGAACCGCCCACCAAGGAGAGCGCGCAGACGCTGCTGGAGAACCTGTTCTTCAAGCCGAAGCGCTACGACCTGGCCAAGGTCGGCCGGTACAAGCTGAACAAGAAGCTCGGCCTGACCACGCCGTACGACACCGGGACGCTCACCGAAGAGGACATCGTCTCGACGATCGAGTACCTGGTCCGCCTGCACGCGGGCGAGGACAAGGCGACCGTCGGCGACCAGGTCATCCCGGTCGAGACCGACGACATCGACCACTTCGGCAACCGTCGTCTCCGCACCGTCGGCGAGCTCATCCAGAACCAGATCCGCGTGGGTCTGTCCCGGATGGAGCGCGTCGTCCGCGAGCGGATGACCACCCAGGACGTCGAGGCGATCACGCCGCAGACCCTGATCAACATCCGCCCCGTCGTGGCGGCGATCAAGGAGTTCTTCGGCACGTCGCAGCTGTCGCAGTTCATGGACCAGAACAACCCGCTGTCGGGGCTGACGCACAAGCGTCGTCTGTCCGCCCTCGGCCCGGGTGGTCTGTCGCGTGAGCGCGCCGGCATGGAGGTCCGTGACGTCCACCCGTCGCACTACGGCCGCATGTGCCCGATCGAGACGCCGGAAGGCCCGAACATCGGCCTGATCGGTTCGCTCTGCTCGTACGCGCGGGTCAACCCGTTCGGTTTCATCGAGACCCCGTACCGCAAGGTCGTCGAGGGCCGCGTCACCGACCAGGTCGACTACCTCACCGCGGACGAGGAAGACCGTTACGTGAAGGCGCAGGCGAACGCGCCGATCCACGACGACGGCACCTTCGTCGAAGACCGCGTCCTGGTCCGTAAGAAGGGCGGCGAGGTCGAGCTGATCGACCCGCTGGACGTGGACTACATGGACGTCTCGCCGCGGCAGATGGTCTCGGTCGCGACCGCGATGATCCCGTTCCTCGAGCACGACGACGCGAACCGCGCGCTCATGGGCGCGAACATGCAGCGTCAGGCCGTTCCGCTGCTGCGCAACTCGGCCCCGCTGGTCGGTACCGGCGTGGAGCTGCGTGCCGCGGTGGACGCCGGTGACGTGCTCGTCGCCGAGCAGGCCGGTGTGGTCGAGGAGCTCTCGGCCGACCTGATCACGATCATGCACGACGACGGCACGCGGAAGAGCTACGGACTGTACAAGTTCCGTCGCTCGAACCACGGCACCTGCTTCAACCACCGCCCGATCGTCAACGAGGGCGACCGGGTCGAGCAGGGTCAGGTCATCGCCGACGGCCCGTCCACCGAGAACGGTGAGATGGCGCTCGGCAAGAACCTGCTCGTCGCGGTCATGCCGTGGGAGGGCCACAACTACGAGGACGCGATCATCCTCTCCGAGCGCCTGGTGCAGGACGACGTGCTCACGTCGATCCACATCGAGGAGCACGAGATCGACGCCCGCGACACCAAGCTGGGCGCCGAGGAGATCACCCGGGACATCCCGAACGTCTCCGAGGAGGTCCTCGCCGACCTCGACGAGCGCGGCATCATCCGCATCGGTGCCGAGGTCCGCGACGGCGACATCCTGGTCGGCAAGGTCACGCCCAAGGGCGAGACCGAGCTGACCCCGGAAGAGCGCCTGCTCCGCGCGATCTTCGGTGAGAAGGCCCGCGAGGTCCGCGACACCTCGCTGAAGGTGCCGCACGGCGAGACCGGCAAGGTCATCGGCATCCGCGTGTTCTCGCGTGAGGACGACGACGAGCTGCCCCCGGGCGTCAACGAACTGGTCCGCGTCTACGTGGCCCAGAAGCGGAAGATCCAGCCGGGCGACAAGCTCGCCGGCCGCCACGGGAACAAGGGTGTCATCGGCAAGATCCTCCCCGCCGAGGACATGCCGTTCATGGAGGACGGCACGCCCGTCGACATCATCCTGAACACCCACGGTGTCCCGCGTCGTATGAACATCGGCCAGGTCCTGGAGCTTCACCTGGGCTGGCTGGCGTCGCAGGGGTGGAAGATCGAGGGCAACCCGGAGTGGGCGAAGAACCTCAACGAGGAGCTCTACGACGTCGACCCCGGCACGAACACCGCGACCCCGGTGTTCGACGGCGCCAAGGAAGAGGAGCTCACCGGGCTGCTCGGCGCGACCAAGCCGAACCGCGACGGCGAGCGCATGGTCAAGCAGAACGGCAAGGCCACGCTGCTCGACGGCCGCTCCGGCGAGCCGTACCCGTACCCGGTCTCGGTCGGCTACATGTACATCCTGAAGCTGCACCACCTGGTCGACGACAAGATCCACGCCCGGTCCACCGGCCCGTACTCGATGATCACGCAGCAGCCGCTGGGTGGTAAGGCGCAGTTCGGTGGCCAGCGGTTCGGCGAGATGGAGTGCTGGGCGATGCAGGCGTACGGCGCCGCATACACCCTGCAGGAGCTCCTGACGATCAAGTCGGACGACGTGGTCGGCCGCGTCAAGGTGTACGAGGCCATCGTCAAGGGGGAGAACATCCCCGAGCCGGGTATCCCCGAGTCGTTCAAGGTGCTCCTGAAGGAGCTCCAGTCGCTCTGCCTCAACGTCGAGGTGCTGTCCAGCGACGGCGCCGCGATCGAGATGCGCGACTCCGACGACGAGGACCTCGAGCGTGCCGCGGCCAACCTCGGCATCAACCTGTCCCGCAACGAGTCGCCCTCGGTGGACGACGTCGTGCACTGACCCGCGATGAGGCGGGAGCCTGCCTCCCGTGGGCTCCCGCCTCCGCTCGCCAACTCCTCTAGTCGCATCAACCCCAAGGGGATGTAAAGACGTGCTGGACGTCAACTTCTTCGATGAGCTCCGCATCGGCCTCGCCACCGCCGACGACATCCGTCAGTGGTCCTTCGGCGAGGTGAAGAAGCCGGAGACCATCAACTACCGGACGCTCAAGCCCGAGAAGGACGGCCTCTTCTGCGAGAAGATCTTCGGCCCGACCCGGGACTGGGAGTGCTACTGCGGTAAGTACAAGCGGGTCCGCTTCAAGGGCATCATCTGCGAGCGCTGTGGCGTCGAGGTCACCCGCGCCAAGGTGCGCCGTGAGCGGATGGGCCACATCGAGCTGGCCGCTCCCGTCACCCACATCTGGTACTTCAAGGGTGTTCCTTCCCGCCTGGGCTACCTGCTCGACCTGGCGCCGAAGGACCTCGAGAAGATCATCTACTTCGCGGCCTACGTGATCACCGGTGTGAACACCGAGCTGCGGCACAACGACCTGCCGACGCTGGAGAACGAGATCGGCGTCGAGCGCAAGAACCTCGAGACCAAGCGCGACGCGGACATCGAGGCACGGGCGCAGAAGCTGGAAGCCGACCTGGCCGAGCTGGAGGCGGAGGGCGCGAAGTCCGACGTCCGCCGCAAGGTCAAGGAAGGCGGCGAGCGCGAGATGCGTCAGCTGCGTGACCGCGCCGGTCGCGAGCTGGACCGTCTCGAGGAGGTCTGGACGACCTTCACCAAGCTCGACACCCGTCAGCTGATCGCCGACGAGCTGCTCTACCGCGAGCTCGTCGACCGCTACGGCGAGTACTTCACCGGCGGCATGGGCGCGGAGGCCATCCAGAAGCTGGCCACCGAGTTCGACGTCGCCGCGGAGGCCGAGAGCCTGCGCGACACCATCCGCAACGGCAAGGGGCAGAAGAAGCTCCGCGCGCTGAAGCGGCTCAAGGTCGTCGCGGCCTTCCAGGCCACCGGCAACGACCCGCGCGGCATGGTGCTCGACGCCGTCCCGGTGATCCCGCCGGACCTGCGCCCGATGGTCCAGCTCGACGGTGGCCGCTTCGCCACCTCCGACCTGAACGACCTCTACCGCCGGGTCATCAACCGGAACAACCGGTTGAAGCGGCTGATCGACCTCGGCGCGCCCGAGATCATCGTGAACAACGAGAAGCGGATGCTGCAGGAGGCCGTCGACGCGCTGTTCGACAACGGCCGCCGCGGCCGCCCGGTCACCGGTCCCGGTAACCGCCCGCTGAAGTCGCTGTCCGACCTGCTCAAGGGCAAGCAGGGCCGGTTCCGTCAGAACCTGCTCGGCAAGCGTGTCGACTACTCGGGCCGTTCGGTCATCATCGTCGGTCCGCAGCTGAAGCTGCACCAGTGCGGTCTGCCGAAGGACATGGCGCTCGAGCTGTTCAAGCCGTTCGTCATGAAGCGGCTGGTCGACCTGAACCACGCGCAGAACATCAAGTCCGCCAAGCGGATGGTGGAGCGGTCGCGGCCGCAGGTGTGGGACGTGCTCGAAGAGGTCATCACCGGCCACCCGGTGATGCTGAACCGTGCGCCGACCCTGCACCGCCTCGGTATCCAGGCCTTCGAGCCGCAGCTGGTCGAAGGCAAGGCCATCCAGCTGCACCCGCTGGTCTGTGAAGCGTTCAACGCGGACTTCGACGGTGACCAGATGGCCGTGCACCTCCCGCTTTCCGCGGAGGCGCAGGCCGAGGCCCGCATCCTGATGCTGTCGGCGAACAACATCCTTTCGCCGGCGTCGGGCCGCCCGCTCGCCATGCCGCGTCTGGACATGGTGACCGGTCTGTTCCACCTGACCCGGTTGAACGAGAACGCCGAGGGTGCGGGCAACGCTTACTCGTCGCCCGCCGAGGCGATCATGGCGTACGACCGCAAGGCGCTGAGCCTGCACGCCCCGATCAAGATCCGCGTCACCGACCGTCAGCCCGCCAAGGCCGACGAGGCGAGGCTCGCGGAGAACGGCTGGGAGCCGGGCAAGGCGTGGCTGGCCGAGACCACCCTGGGCCGCGTGCTGTTCAACGAGCTGCTGCCGGCGGACTACCCGTTCATCAACGAGCCGATGCCGAAGAAGCGTCAGGCCGCGATCGTGAACGACCTCGCCGAGCGCTACTCGATGACCCAGGTCGCGCAGACCCTGGACCGCCTGAAGGACGCCGGTTTCTACTGGGCGACCCGTTCGGGTGTCACGGTCGCGATCTCCGACGTGCTCGTCCCGGCTGGCAAGAAGGCCATTCTGGACGAGTACGAAGGCAAGGCCGACCAGGTCGAGAAGCGGTACCAGCGTGGTCAGCTGTCGCACGCCGAGCGCAACAACGAGCTCGTCAAGGTGTGGACGCAGGCCACCGAAGAGGTCCACAAGATCATGGAGACGGCGCTGCCGGACGACAACCCGATCGCGATGATCGTGAAGTCGGGCGCGGCGGGCAACATGACGCAGGTCCGGTCGCTGGCCGGTATGCGTGGTCTGGTGTCGAACCCGAAGGGTGAGTACATCCCGCGTCCGATCAAGGCCAACTTCCGTGAAGGCCTGTCGGTGGCGGAGTACTTCATCGCGACGCACGGTGCCCGTAAGGGCCTGGCGGACACGGCGCTCCGTACCGCCGACTCGGGTTACCTGACCCGTCGTCTGGTGGACGTGTCGCAGGACGTCATCGTCCGCGAGATCGACTGTGGCACCACCCGCGGTATCAACATGCCGATCGGCGAGGACATCGGCGACGGCAAGGTCCTGCGCGACCAGCACGTCGAGACCAGCGTGTACGCGCGGAACCTGGCGACCGACGCGGTCGACGCCAAGGGCAACGTCGTGCTCAACGCCGGTGACGACATCGGTGACCCGGCGATCGACAAGCTCATCTCGAGCGGGATCTCCAAGGTCAAGGTGCGTTCGGTGCTGACCTGCGAGTCGGCCGTCGGTATCTGCGCCACCTGCTACGGCCGGTCCATGGCGACCGGTCAGCTCGTCGACGTCGGCGAGGCCGTGGGTATCGTCGCGGCCCAGTCGATCGGTGAGCCGGGTACGCAGCTGACGATGCGTACGTTCCACCAGGGTGGTGTCGCCGGTGACGACATCACGACCGGTCTGCCCCGTGTCCAGGAGCTGTTCGAAGCCCGGGTCCCGAAGGGCAAGGCGCCGATCGCCGACGTCGATGGCCGCGTGCGCATCGAGGAGAGCGAGCGGTTCTGGAAGATCACGCTGATCCCGGACGACGGCAGCGAAGAGATCGTCTTCGACAAGCTGTCCAAGCGTCAGCGGCTCGCGAACACCCCGAACGGCCCGCTGGGCGACGGTGACCGTGTCGCGGTCGGCCAGCAGCTGCTCGAAGGCACGCCGGACCCGCACGAGGTCCTGCGGGTCATGGGGCCGCGCGAGGCGCAGATGCACCTGGTGGACGAGGTCCAGAAGGTGTACCGGGCGCAGGGTGTGTCGATCCACGACAAGCACATCGAGGTCATCGTGCGGCAGATGCTGCGCCGCGTGACGATCATCGACTCCGGTGCCACGGACTTCCTGCCGGGCGAGCTGCCCGAGCGGACCAAGTTCGAGGCGAAGAACCGCGCGTCGGTCGCCGAAGGCGGCGAGCCGGCCTCGGGTCGCCCGGTGCTGATGGGGATCACGAAGGCCTCGCTGACCACGGACTCGTGGCTGTCGGCGGCCTCGTTCCAGGAGACCACGCGTGTCCTGACCGACGCGGCCATCAACGGCCGCTCGGACAAGCTCGTGGGCCTCAAGGAGAACGTGATCATCGGTAAGCTGATCCCGGCCGGTACCGGGATCAACAAGTATCGCAACATCCAGGTGCAGCCGACCGAGGAGGCGCGGGTCGCCGCTTACGCGATCCCGTCCTACGACGACGGCTACTACACCCCGGACGTGTTCGGCTCCACGCCGGGCGCCGCGGTGCCGCTGGACGACTACGACTTCGGCCGCGACTTCCGCTGACCGAAGCGAAAATCCACGAGAAGGGCCCTCGCCGATCCGGCGGGGGCCCTTCCCGTTTCCGGAGTACCCGAAATGAGTACAGACCTCTGACGAATCCGGTTAAGGTGATCCGGTTCTACGCGATTCGGGGGCTATGCGCATTTCCATCTGGTAATCAGGGGTGACTCTGCGTGAACAAATCGCCAAGTGGTAGATCCCGCTCACGTACTGGGGCGATCTATCTCGCGACCTTCGCCGCGGCAGCGGCATTGACCGGCGTATTCGCCGCGCCCGCCGGAGCGGATCCGGCACCTTCTTCACCGCCGTCGAGTGCGCCGGCGACATCCGAAGCACCGGCGAGTTCCAGCGCGCCGCCTAGTTCGTCGGCTGCGGAAAGCGTGCCTCCGGCGGCGCCGAAGCCGCAGGCAGAGCGGACGAAGCTCGAAGCGTCCGTTGTCTTCGAAAAGCAGGAGTATCGGACCGACGAGAACGTCCGATTCACCTTGAAAATCAAGAACATCAGCGAGATCCCAGCGGTCGATGTGAAGGTGTCACAATCCATCACCGACCCGGCCGATCTGTCGGTGTCGAGTTGGGGCGATCTGGGCTGGGGTAAAGAGGGCGTGGATATCGCGCCAGGCGCGACAGTCGAGGTGGCTGCCACCGGGCATATCCAGGGCATCGACAAGGACAAGGCCGTCGTCCGCGGCAATCTCTTCGATGTGACCGGGTTCGGCGTCGGCGGCTTCTACGGCGACGTCACCGTAGCCAAGGTCACCGGGCACGCGACGGGATTCGTGTTCGGTGACAAGAACGGCAACGGCCGCGCCGACGACGGCGAACAGCTGTCCGGCATCACCCTGATCCTGGAGTACTCCGGGGCCGTCAAATACGAGGCCACGAGCAACGACGCGGGGAAGATCGACTTCGGCGAAGTCCCGGTCGCCAGGTACCGCCTCGGCGGCGCGGAACTCAAGGGCTGGCACTTCCCGTTCGAGTTCGTGCAGATCGGAACCGAACCGAAGGAGTTGCTCATCCGGGGGGCGCCACCGCTGAACGGTGCGTTGAAGGCATCGATGGCCTTCACTCAGGACAGCTACAAACCCGGCGAGCTCGCGCATGTCTCCGTGACCCTGACCAACTCCGGCTCGATTCCGCTCACGGGCATCGTCGCGGCTTGCGACCGCTATGGAGCCGACTATGCCCTGAAGGGCCGAGACAGCTGGGGAGATCTCGGTTATTTCGGGGCAGGTGTGACGATCGCGCCCGGTGAGACGCGCAGGATCGACGTGTCCGAAAAGGTGCCGGACGCCGCGCTCAACCGCGGCGTGGTCACGGTGAGCTGTGACTTCGGCTATCGCGAGGTCGATGTCGACGGTCACGCTCTGGCCCATGACCAGGCAGCGGTTCCGGGCGGGTTGGCCACCGTCGTCGGTGACGTGGTTCAAATCGCCGGTCAGGGTGAGCCGAAGGGCGTCAGCGGAATCAAAGTCGTGCTCGTCTCCGATGGAAAATGCCCCGTCATCGGCGAGCGTACGACCGACGCTGACGGTCGCTTCGAGTTCCGCAAGGTGGCGCCAGGGCCCGAGTACAAGCTGTACTTCCTGACGCCGCAGGGTTGGCGGATCCGGGGTGAGAACCCGATGCAGATCCAGGTTGTCGGGCCGGAGGACAAGCCCTTCCCGCACCGGATCTTGGCCGAGACCGGCGAGGCGTCCGCGCCCACCGTGCCCACGCAGCCCGTGGACTGCGGCAAATCCGAAACCCCGGCGCCGACGACCACGCCCGCAGGGCAGGGCAGTGGCGGCGGTCAAGGTGGTTCGGGGCTGGCCAGCACCGGTGCCGACGTGATCTGGCTCGGCGCGCTCGCGCTCGCCGCGCTGGGCCTCGGAGCGGTTCTGGTCTTCGGCTCCCGCCGCCGTCGTCAGCCTGCCGAATAGCGGCCATCACCCCGAGAAAGCCCCCGGTCCTCCCAACCCGGGGGCTTTCCCTTTGCCCGCCCCGACCTGCGTTTAGCCCCCTAATCGCGATCCGGCCGACGATCGGCGCGGTATCCGCCTGGATGCGCGACGGATGGCGGGCGATCCCGGGGCCGCCGGTCTAAAGGATGGTCGATATGGAATCCCTTGTGACAGAAGAGAACTCGGCCACGAAGAACCTGCGGTCCGCCCTGGACGACGTCCACCGGGCGGGAGTACCGGGGGTGTTCGCCGAGGTGCGGGCGGATGGGCGGATCTGGCGCGGTGCCGCCGGGGTCGCCGACCTCGAAACCGGGCGCCCCGTCGGGACCGGGATGCGGCAGCGCGTCGGCAGTATCACCAAGACCTTCGTTTCCGCCGCGGTTCTGCGTCAGGTCGAGGCGGGGCGGCTCGACCTCGACGCGCCGATCGGCGACTTCCTGCCGCTGTTGGTCCCTGGCGAACGCGGCCGGGAGATCACGATCCGCATGCTGCTCAACCACACCAGCGGCCTCGCCGAGTACCTCCCCTACGCGTTCCCGTCGCTTCAGAAGCTCGCTCCCGAGAGCCTCGACGACAATCGGTTCCAGGAGTTCCGTCCGGCCGAGCTGATCGCGCTCGGTGTCGGCGCGCCCGCCACCGGCGAGCCGGGCAGCACTCCCGGCGTCTACTCCAACACGAACTACCTGCTGCTGGGCGAACTGCTGGAGCACCTGACCGGTGTCCCGATGGAGGAGCACATCTCCCGCGCCATCATCGAACCCGCGGGTCTCGCGAACACCGGCTTTCCCGCCGGTCCGCGTATCGAGGAGCCGCACTCGCGGATGTACGAAGCGCTGTTCGGCGTGATCGATCCGCCGCGCGACTACAGCGTTTACAACATGTCCTGGGTGATGGCCGGCGCCGGACTGGTCTCGACCGTCGACGATCTCAACCGCTTCTACCGCAAACTGCTGGACGGAGAGATCGTCAGTCCGTCTTCGCTGGCGGAGATGCAGCGTCTGGTGCCGGTCATCGCGCAGGACGGGCGGCTGATCGACTACGGGCTCGGCCTGTACAAGACCGAGATCCCGGGGCACGGCGTCTTCTGGGGTCACGACGGCACGGTCTGGGGAGCATTGACGATGGCCTGGGCCGGCGCCGACGGTGGACGGCAGTTCTCCGCCGCGATGAACCTCGTGCGGTGGCGCAAGCCGGACCCCGAAGGAACCCCGCACCCCATCGACGACGCCCTGGCGACCCTCAAGCACCAGGCCCTCTGCGGCCCCACCTCCGACCTGCGTTTAGCCCCCTAATCGCGATCCGGCGCCGACCTGCGTTTCGCCCCCTAAACGCGATCCGGAGCGGGCGGGCGCAGGTCGGGGCCGGGGCGTAGCGCGAGGAGCGGCGCGAAAAGCTCCGATGGCAACTTCGTCCCTGAAGGCTTCTCGGCACCTGAGTTCCCGGGATTGAGTAACGAAATCATAACGCCGCGATGAGGGTCGCGAGCAAGGTTACTGGTCCGTTGTGACCTGCCGTAGTGCCGCCAAGTGGTCTAATTCCCACTGCTCGGAAAACCGCCACCCGTTCGGCCCAATGGCCCATCCGCATCGTGGGAAAATCACCCGGCCGTGGCATGTCTCATTCTTTGATCACGAGATTGACACTCCGGCGGGTTCACACGAGTATTTCGCCCATGCAATCCCCAGTCGCCTTGGTGTGGCGCCGGCACGTTGACTTGCGGCAGCAAGCAAGCGCGCTGTGTATGGATTCCTGACCTATTCCGGGTTTGTCGCGACGCAGGCTGATTCGCGTATCCGAAACGGATGCGCCGGTTCCCGTGCGCTGACGTTTTCCACTGTGCCGCAACGGTTCCCTGTGCGAACCGGCGGTTGATTGCTTTCCCCTTCGGTCCGTGCGGTGACGCCTGCGCGGAATAGGGGAGAGGTGTGCCGATTGTCTGGCGCTTCGGTAGCGAAAACAGGGAGAAAGAATGCTATCCAACTCGCCCAAGTGGCGAAAAGTGGTGATAGGCGCCTTGGCGGCGGCACTCGCCGCGGGCACGGTGACCTATACCGGCTCCTCGACGAGTGCCTACGCCGACGTCCAGGTCGTCAAGGACGCGAAGAAGGCGGCCGACGGCAAGGAGTACTGGGTCCAGAACCATCTGGTGTCCAAGGACGTCGCGGCGTCCCGGAGCGCGGACGGCAAGCGCAAGAAATGGCTGCTGGTCTGGGCCGGTGACGAGAACATCGCCGACACCCTGGTCAAGGACATCAAGAACCTGCCGGGCTCGCTCGGCGGCGGCCTGAACAAGATCAAGAACGCGTTGCCCGGTCCGGACTTCCTCGCCGTGATCGACGCGACGCAGGGTTCGCCGACCTACGGCAAGGTCGTCAACACCGCCACAGTCGGCCCGCTCGTCGAGAACGAGCCGCACCACATGCAGTACGTGTGGCACAAGGGCGACACGATCTACGCCGGCGCGCTGTTCGCCGCCGCGACGTACGCCTTCGACGTCTCCGCGTTGCCGCAGCTGAAACTCAAGGGCGTCAGCCTCCCGACCCAGACCCTCGGCGGTTCCGTGCCGGACGCGTACTGGGTGCTCAAGGACGGCACCGCCTACGGCACGTACATGGGCGGGCCGGTCGTGCCCGGCCCGCACACCTACGCCAACGGTTCCACCGTGGTGGGCAACGGTTTCGCCGGCAGCCCCGGTGAGGTCGTCCGCTTCGACCAGAACGCGCAGGTGCTTTCCGAGTCCCCGGCCGCCACACCGCAGGGCGACAACAAGAAGCTGTGCGACAACCTCCCGCAGCTGGACAAGCCGACCTGCGCCAACCCGCACGGCATCCAGGCACGCGAGGACCTCAACACCCTGGTCACCAGCGACTACGCCGAGCCGCGGAACATCATCCTCGACCCGGTGAAGCAGCCGTCGCCGTATCTGCGACGGCCGACCGTCCGCACGTGGGACATCTCCGACCGCAACAAGCCGAAGCTCAAGGCGGTCTCGTACCTGCCGGACGGCCCGAGGGCCGATCCCGCGGACCCGCTGCACGCGGAAAGCCGCGCGGTCATGGAGACCACGGTGACCAACCTGCCGGGGCACAAGGGCGCGTTCGCCCAGACCATGCAGGGCGGCGCGGTGTTCTACACGCCGGACATCACCGCCAAGGAGCCGCACTGGATCCAGGTGTTCGACGACGGCGCGGCGAACAAAGCGATCCACCCGAACAACGATTCCAATGGTGGCGGGTCGAACGGCGGCTGGATCCAGACCAGTCCCGACGACAAGTACCTCTACCGCGCGATCACCGGCCGGTCCAAGGGCGCGCTCGGCCCGGACGACCCCGGCACCACCGGTGGCGTGTACGTCCTCGACATCCAGAAGCTGCTCGCCGCCGGCGACAAGGTCGAGAACATCAAGGGCCGGATCGACACGAAGGAGAAGTCCCAGCAGGGCGGTGGCGGCGACCTGCCGACCGTCGTCGGCGCGGCGCCGATCAACCCGGGTACCTCCGGCGGCGGCCCGCACTGGGGCGCGTACGACAACTTCGTGCTCGGTGACGACGGGTACTACCACGAAACCGACAAGCCGCAGCACCTCGCGGTGTCGAACTACTTCGTCGCACGGTCCGGTTTGGACGGTGACCACAAGGTGAACCTGCTCAACCTCGGCGAGGACGGGAAGGTCGCGGTCGACCAGAACTTCCGTGACGAGTTCACCGGGCAGGTCGGGATCAACTTCAACCGGAAGACCTGGCCGCACGGGTCCTTCGGCAACGCCAAGCCGCACTCCGAACTGTTCGTCGTGGCGGACGCGGATCTCAAGTAACCCTGTTCGGCGCGGAAGGTCGTGGGTGGCGGGCACACTCCGCCACCCACGGCTCCGCCGATCTGCTCGGAGAAGGTCCCCATGGATCACCACGTCATCCCGGCGAGCTCGGGTTCGGCCGGAGCCGACATCGCCCTCGTCCTGCTCCGGCTCGGACTTCTGCTGGCGACCGCTTTCCTCGCGGGCACAGGGATCCTGCGCCCGCTGGTGGGTGAACTGCCCAGCCGTCTTCGCCTCACCATCGCCGCCCTCGGCGGGATTTCCGCCGTGCTCGCCGCGATTTCCGCCTTCGCGACCGACGTCAACGTCATCGCGCTGATCGTGCATCTCGTGCTGGCGCTGGCGATTCCCGTGCTGATCCGCTGGCCGTCGGCAGGCCGCTGGGCCTCGCTCGCGCTCGCCGCGTTGGTCGTGCTCGAAACGTCGCTCGGACGGACAGGCGTCGAATTCGCCATCGACACCGTCTACGTCGCGGCCGCGGCCTTGTGGTTCGGCGTCACCGTTCTCTCCATCTGGGTGCCTGCCGGGCAATGGCGCCAGACGAACTTCCGGCTCGGGCCGCTTTCCCTGACGCTGGGCGGACTTCTCGTCGTGGCGGGGGCGGTCCAGCTGTTCTCCTCCGGTCTGGGGTTCGACCGCCGGATCTACGGCACGCTCTTCGGTCTGACGTTGCTGGTGATCGCTCTGCTGCCGGTTGTCGCCACCGTCCTCGCGGGTTTCTTCTTCTCGGACAAGGAATCCACGCGTGCCTATCGGTTCGGCGCGGCCGCCGTGGCAGTCGGTTTCGTGGCCTGGAGCGCCCTCGCCGCCATTCCCGAACCGCCCAAGCTGCCGACTCCCGGCGTCGCGCTGCTCGCCGACGCCGCCCTGGGCGAGCAGCGGTTCCCCGTACTGGTGAGCCCGCAGCGGCCAGGCAAGAACCTCGTCCATTTCCCCGCGAGCGCGGGAGAAGACCTGTCCGCCGGAATCGAAGGTGGCCTGATCGGCAAGGCCATCGTGCGCCCCGGCGCCGAAGGCACCTGGGCCGAGGTCGACCTACCGAAGGGCCGCAGCGACCTCATCATCAGCCGGGGCGGGGAGAAGACGACGATCGAGGTCGACGCGGGGGAGGAGCCGGGCCTCGCCATCGAAGACGCGGACGCGCCCGAATGCGCTTCGGCCGCCTTGGGCGGCTTGATCGCCGACCGCCGCGAAGTCCTCACGTCCTGCCCCGCGGACGCGCTTTCCAGTGAGGACAGCGGTTCTCTGGTCAAACTCGTCGAATTCCTCGCCGGACGTAAGCCTTCCGCGCTCACCCTCGTCGAGGACACTTCGCCGCGCAGTGTGGCCGCCGCGAAGCTGGTCCGCGAGACCGCCGCGAAGACCGGGCTGCCGGTGCAGACCGAGGCGGGACCGAACACCGCACTGCTCGTCGTGTCCGGCTGGGCGGGCGGCTACACGGCGATGACCCGCGCGGCCGAGTCCCAACGGCTCAAGCCGACCCACCAGTACGGCCTGTACCTGGCGCCCTGGCTGCTGAACGGGCCGATCGTCAACTCCGTCGCGAGCTCCTCGATACCGCTGAGGTTCGACCCGCGCGAGCAGGTCGCCGTCAGCTTCGCCGTCGCCGCGGGCAACGCCTTCGGTGGCGAAAGTCCCACCCTCGGCGGGTTCCGGAGCTGGCTGGGCGACCAGTGGCGGTCGATCAACGGCGACGTCCAGATCTTCGCGGCGGCGCAGGTCAACGCTATGCCGATGTACCCGGGCGAACCGCACGCCGTCGGGATGATCGCCGACCGGAACTACGCGGGGCAATGGATCCCCGACGGAACGATCGTGCCGATCAGTTCGGTACTGCGGTGATTTCACCAAAAGAATGGGAGAAGAAATGAAGCGAATCGCGGCCCGTGTGCTGCTGCCACTCGCCGTCGCGGGCGCGCTGTCCGGACTCGCCGGCGGCGTCGCCTCGGCCGACCCGCTGCCGGGTCTGCCCACCGGTGGCGGAAATCCCGCGGTCTGGCTGATCCCGGGGCTGGACCTCGGTGGCCTGCTCGGACCGACCGTCCCCGTGCCGACCGACGTCCTCGCCCCGATCTACGGGATCATCACGCCCATTTCGTAAAACCGTTACCAGCAAAGGAGAATCTCATGAAGAAGAGCTTCGTCCGCGCGGTCACCGGCGCGGTGCTCGCCGGTCTCGTCGTGCTCGGCTCGGCCGCTCCGGCACTCGCCGCACAGGACGCCCCGAACGATGTCGTGGTCGTCGACGAACCGGACACGAGCGACCTCAACAACATCTGGACGTTCGCGCCGCTCGGCGTCCCGGTGCTGGGGCTGATCCAGTCGCTCAACGGCGTCCCCGGCCGGCTGCTGCCGTCCTGACTTCCCGTGGCGGCGCGGCTCACGGGCCGCGCCGCCGCTTTCGGTGAGGAGACCGATGGCCGACAGACAACTGATCGGGCGGATCGCCATCGCGGGGATCGTGGTGGCCGCGCTCGCGACCTGTGTGGTGCTGCTCAACGGCGGCGAGGAGCCGCAGGCCGAGACCGTGGCCGTGGTCGGCGAACCGACCGAGGCCGCGCCGTCGCGGGGCCCGGACCGCACGATCACGCGGACGCTCAGCCAGGCGCAGCCGCAGCCGGTGTCGAACGACTGGCGGATCGCGTACGAGCTCGCCGGGACGGGGACCGCGACCGTGGTCTACGACTCGAACGGGCTGGGGCTCGTGCACCAGGAGCTGCAGGTGACGCTGCCGTGGCGCAAGGAGCTCACGTGGAAGAACACCGGCACCCCGCCGACCGTCCAGCTGATGGGGCAGGGCGAGGGTGCCGTCGAATGCCGGGTGGTCGTGGGCGGCGCCGTCGTCACGTCGGAGAAGGCCGCCCCCGGGGAGGTCGCCACCTGCGCCGGCCGCCTCGCCCCCTCCTGACCTGCGTTTAGCCCCCTAATCGCGATCTGGCGGCAGGGGGAAAACCGGTGGCCAGGGTCGGCAGAATGTAGGCATGACCTGGAGCTTCGAAGTCACCCCCGTCGATCACCCGGACGCCGCCCAGCTGCTGCGCGAGTACCTGGACGAAATCGCGTCCCGCTTCTACGAGCGCCAGGTCACCGAAGAGGAGCTCGACGGCTTGCTCCTGGAGCACCACAGCCGTGATCTGGTCCCGCCGACCGGCACCTTCCTCCTCGCCTGGCGCGACGGGGTGCTCGCCGGATGCGCCGGGCTGCGGGTCGTCTCGCCCGACATCACCGAGCTCACCCGCGTCTTCCTGCGGAAGTCCGAACGCGGCAAGGGCGGCGCCGCGCTGCTCGTGGCCGCCGCCGAAGACGTCGCCCGCGGCCTCGGCGCCACATTGATCCGTCTCGACACCAGGCGCGACCTGGTCGAGGCGAGGGCCCTGTACGCGCGCCTCGGCTACGACGAGGTCGAGCCCTTCAACAACGAACCCTTCGCCCACCACTTCTTCGCGAAGTCCCTGGAAGTCCCGGATCGCGTTTAGCCCGCGAAAGGCGATCCGGCGGCGCGGGCGGCCTGACCTGCGTTTAGCCCCCTAAACGCGATCCGGTGGGGTGGCGGTGAGCGGGGCCCGGTCGGCGACGTCGGCCAGGTAGTCCAAAGTGCGCAGGAGCTGTTTCCCGCTCGGCAGCACCTTCGGGACCACCGCCACCGTCCGCCCGGACGTATGGAACTCGCGGCACCGGCCCGCGTTCCCCGTCAGCCAGTCACGGACCTCGGGACGCAGGACGAACGCGGGATTCGAACAGTCCACTTCGGATCCGCTGATCGAGAGCGTGCAGTCCGGCATGGCCGCGCCCGTCTCGACGTGCACGACCGTCCGCAGCGAACCGGACTCCCGGGTGCCGTCCTGCCGGAACCCGGCGCCCGGCCGGTGATACCGGTAGACACCGAACGGCTTCCCCCGGTGCGTGCCCACCACCGCCTGGTCGATCGACTCGCCCGCCCGCCGCAACGGGGCGGGCGCCCGGCCCGTCGCGGGCTGCTCGTGCCGCCCGCCCGTGGCACCGAGCCTGGCACCGCTGTAGAAGTCCCAGCCCCGTTCCCGCGCCAACGTGGCCAGCCCGCGTTTCTTCGCCGCCCCGGCGAGGATCCACCAGACGGCGAGCACGATCGGCAACGCCACCGCGGCGATGGCGATGATCCACGCGGTCACGGCTCAGAAGTCCAGATTGTCGGAGGCTTCCTCGGGTGTCTGTTCGTCGTCACCCACCGAACCGTACTGGCCCGCCTTGATCCCGCCCGACGTGTACGTGCCGGCCTTCCCGGCGACACCCGCCGCGACCTCGCCCTTCTCGCGGCCCGTCTCCGGCGTCTTCCAGCTGCCGTCCGAATTCGTGGCCTTGCCGAGCCCGACGGTGTTCAGCGCGGCCTTCTTCGTGGCCGACGTCATCCGCTCGCCGAAACCGTCCGCGAGCCTGCCGCCCATGGCGCCGTCCTTCGAGGCGAACTTGCCCCACGCGGACGCGCCCGGCCCGGCCGCGAGCTGCGCGGTGGACTTGTTGTGGGCCATCAGCTCCTTGTAGTTGCCCTTCCACTTGCCGAAGAACTCCTTGAGCTTGCCGAGGAACTGCTTGATCTTGTCGAGCAGCTGGCGGAGCTTGTTCAGGAACTTCTGCACCTTCGACGTCGTCGAGACCGCGCGCGTGGCCGTCAGCCCGCCCGCGGTCGCCGTCGAACCACCGCAGGTCGGGACGGCCGCGGCCAGCGCCGGGATCCAGATCATGATCAGCCAGGTGATGAACTCGGTGAGGATCGCCTTGATGAACTCCTCGATCACCGTCATCACCATGCTGGAGATCTGCAGCAGCTGGGCGATGTCCCCGGCCTGCGCGGCGATCCCGTCGATGCCCTGCGCGAACTTCGCCAGCTTCTCGCCCGCCGCGTTCGCCGCGTCACCGGTCCACTGGGACAGCGACGTCTTCGCGTCCTCGCCGAACTTCTTGCTGTAGTTCTGCAGGTAGACGCCGATGTTGTTGAAGTTGCCCGCCGCGTTCGACAACGCCGGACCGTCGCCGCTCACCATGTGGATGGCGTCCTGGATCGGCTGGCACACGTTCATCAGGAAGCTGAGCCCCTGGCCGACCAGCCAGCCGATCGGGTCGCTGGCGATGTCCGCCACGCCCATGCACGAGCTGACGAAGCCGGCGCCGCTGGCCGCGATGGTCCCGATGTCGCTCGCCTGGAACCCGTCCGCGGTCGCCTTCTTGACGGTGTCGAAAGTGCTGAAACCACTGCCGATCGGCCCGGGCAGAGAGGTCAGCATCTTGTCCGTGCGGATGGTGTCCGGGTTGTAGTCGTTGATCTCGATCTTGGTGTGTTCGCCGGTGATCTTCTGATCGGCCACGATCAGTCCCCCTCGCTACTTGGCCGGCCCCATCTTCGGTGTCCTCGACTGCGCCGGCTGCTCCAGCAGCTTGAGGATTTCGTTGAGCGCCTTGACGTTGTCGTCTTCGTTCCGCTCGTAGGCGGTGGCGGCGTTGCCGAGCTTCTCCGAAGCCGCGGTCAGCCCCGCGGACATCTCGATCAGCAGATCCTGCAGATCGGTGAGCATCGACGTGTACTCGTGCTTCACGAACAGGCCGACGACTCCCCATGACTCATCGCCGACGTCGGACTGCTGCGTCAGCCGTCCGACCTCGTTCGGGATCTGGACGTCCTGCCCGAGCTTGCCCGAGTAGGTGCGCAGAGCGCTGATCACCACCTCATGCCCTCCGGCCATCGGCGGTCCCTCCCTTCGCGCACCTTCCGATGCGGCTCGTCGTGATCGGCGCCTTGGACCCGGCTGCCCCGCCCGCGGTTCCCAGCGCCCCGGATCGCGTTTAGCCCGCGAAACGCGATCCGGCCCGGGATCAGTGGTCGTCGTCGAAGAGGTTCTTCAGGAAACGGTCGCCGTCCGAGCCGCTCGACGCCGGGGGCGGCGGGGTCTGTGGCCGCTGCGGTTCGTCGGCGGATTTGAGGACGGAACGCTCGGAGTAGTCGTCGGCCTGCTGCTCGGCGGCCGGCTGCGAAGGCGACTCCTCTTCCATCCGCGCCCGCATCTCCTCGACGGTGGTGCCGAACAGGTCCGCCTGGGTCTCCAGCACCTGGTCCACCAGATTGAGGTCGTCGCCCATGTGTTCTTCGACGATCGTGGCCTGTTTGCGGGCCGCTTCGGCCACGGCCTGCTGGATGGTCGACATCAGCGCCGCGGAAAGCGCGTCCGGACGCTGGCGAAGGGCGTCTTCGGTGAACTTGACGTCCATGATCGCGCCGCCGGGCCCCGCGACCACCGTCACCGAACGGTCCGAAGAGGACGCCGTCGCCTCGATCCTGCTGAGTTCGTCCTGCATCCCGCCGATGCTCGCGAGCCGATCGTCGACGTTCCGGAGCTGCGACTGGAACTGGTCGAATTGCGCGACCAGCTGCTCGAACTCGGCGGACATGGAGCCTCCCCATACTTGCGGTACGCCGGGCGAACCGACGCTGTGACCAGTCTCATCGTGACTCATTCACCGGTTCGACGCGACGGGGTGGTTATCGGATCCATCCGGCTCACCCGATAGGGGAATAGGTAGCGTGGTCCGCCGAGCAGGGCGGTATCAGTACTAACGAGGGGAGGCGTCATGGACGCCGAGAAGCAGGAAAGCACCGAGGAGCCCAGGCGGGGGAGTCACGCGGCGCCGGAGGGGGCTCCCGTGCATCCGCTGATCGATCTTTCCCGTGACCCGCACCCGGGCCGGGCGGATCACGCCAAGCCCGAAGAGGAATGAAAGCGGCCGAAACGCCGTTCCATCAGGGTGGCCGCGGCGTCGCGCCCGGCACGATATAGTTATCGACCCCCCGATTTGGCCGGTCCGGAAGTGGCCGGGTATCTTTGGAGACCGTGCCCGGCAGGCGTCGGGCCGTCCCGTGTGCCGTGCGGCACGGACGGGGTGCTCAGGCATCCGGTCCGAAGGCTTCGCCCACGCGGGATCCGACGGAAAATCCCTACGGGAAGTTACCGGTCGCAAGACCGTGACGCGGGCCGACACGCCCGACCGCGGGGGCCGGAGACAACACGTAGTAGCAAGATCGCGAACAGAAAGCTGGTCCATTGCCCACGATCCAGCAGCTGGTCCGTAAGGGCCGCCAGGACAAGGCTGCCAAGCAGAAGACCGCGGCCCTCAAGGGGAGCCCGCAGCGGCGTGGCGTGTGCACTCGCGTGTACACCACAACCCCCAAGAAGCCGAACTCGGCGCTTCGCAAGGTCGCTCGTGTGAAGCTGACCAGCGGCATCGAGGTCACCGCCTACATTCCCGGTGAAGGCCACAACCTGCAGGAGCACTCGATGGTGCTCGTGCGCGGTGGTCGTGTGAAGGACCTGCCGGGTGTCCGCTACAAGATCATCCGCGGTTCGCTCGACACCCAGGGTGTCAAGAACCGTAAGCAGGCGCGCAGCCGGTACGGCGCGAAGAAGGAGAAGAGCTAATGCCCCGCAAGGGTCCGGCCCCGAAGCGGCCGCTGATCTCTGACCCCGTCTACGCATCCCCGCTGGTCACCCAGCTGGTGAACAAGGTGCTGAAGGACGGCAAGCGGTCCCTGGCCGAGCGCATCGTCTACGGCGCCCTCGAAGGCGCTCGCGAGAAGACCGGCACCGACCCGGTCGTCACGCTGAAGCGCGCCCTCGACAACGTGAAGCCCACCATCGAGGTGAAGAGCCGCCGCGTCGGTGGTGCCACCTACCAGGTGCCGATCGAGGTCAAGCCGGGCCGCTCCACCACGCTCGCGCTCCGCTGGCTGGTCTCCTTCTCGCAGGCTCGCCGTGAGAAGACCATGATCGAGCGTCTGCAGAACGAGCTCCTCGACGCGAGCAACGGCCTCGGCGCCAGCGTGAAGCGGCGTGAGGACACCCACAAGATGGCCGAGTCCAACAAGGCCTTCGCGCACTACCGCTGGTGATATCCGCCCGGCTGCCGATCAAAGCCTTGCCGGGCCCCAATTTTGAGACAGGGGAACACTCTCGTGGCACGTGAAGTGCTGACCGACCTGAACAAGGTCCGCAACATCGGCATCATGGCCCACATCGACGCCGGTAAGACCACCACCACCGAGCGGATCCTGTTCTACACCGGGATCAACTACAAGATCGGCGAGGTGCACGACGGCGCCGCGACGATGGACTGGATGGAGGAGGAGCAGAAGCGGGGTATCACCATCACCTCGGCTGCCACCACCACCTTCTGGGCCGACCACCAGATCAACATCATCGACACCCCGGGCCACGTCGACTTCACCGTCGAGGTGGAGCGTTCGCTGCGGGTGCTCGACGGTGCCGTCGCCGTCTTCGACGGCAAGGAAGGTGTCGAGCCGCAGTCCGAGCAGGTCTGGCGTCAGGCGGACAAGTACGAGGTTCCTCGTATCTGCTTCGTCAACAAGATGGACAAGCTCGGCGCGGACTTCTACTTCACCGTCCGCACCATCGAGGAGCGCCTCGGCGCCCGCCCGCTGGTCATCCAGCTGCCGATCGGCGCCGAGAACGAGTTCGAAGGCGTCATCGACCTGGTCCGCATGAAGGCGCTGACCTGGCGCGGCGAGGTCCAGAAGGGCGAGGACTACTCGGTCGAGGACATCCCCGCGGAGCTGGCCGACAAGGCCGCCGAGTACCGCGAGAAGCTCGTCGAGACCGTCGCCGAGACCGACGACGCGCTGATGGAGAAGTTCCTCGAAGGCGAGGAGCTCACCGAGGCCGAGATCAAGGCCGGCATCCGGAAGCTCACCGTCGCCCGCGAGGCGTACCCGGTGCTCACCGGTTCCGCGTTCAAGAACAAGGGCGTCCAGCCCATGCTCGACGCGGTCATCGACTACCTTCCGTCGCCGCTGGACGTCCCGGCCGTCGAGGGCACGCTGCCCGACGGCGAGACCCCGGTCACCCGGAAGCCGTCCGTCGACGAGCCGTTCTCCGCTCTGGCGTTCAAGATCGCCGCGCACCCGTTCTTCGGCAAGCTGACCTACATCCGGGTGTACTCGGGCAAGGTCGCCTCCGGCGCGCAGCTGATCAACGCCACCAAGGAGCGCAAGGAGCGCATCGGGAAGCTCTTCCAGATGCACTCCAACAAGGAGAACCCGGTCGACGAGGCCCAGGCCGGCCACATCTACGCGGTCATCGGCCTGAAGGACACCACCACCGGTGACACCCTGGCCGACCCGCAGAACCCGGTCGTCCTCGAGTCGATGACGTTCCCGGCGCCGGTCATCCGCGTCGCGATCGAGCCGAAGACCAAGGCCGACCAGGAGAAGCTGTCCCTGGCGATCCAGAAGCTGGCCGAAGAGGACCCGACGTTCCAGGTCAACCTGGACGAGGACACCGGCCAGACGATCATCGCCGGTATGGGCGAGCTGCACCTCGAGGTGCTGGTCAACCGCATGAAGTCCGACTACAAGGTCGAGGCGAACATCGGTAAGCCGCAGGTCGCCTACCGCGAGACGGTGCGCAAGACGGTCGAGAAGCTCGACTACGTGCACAAGAAGCAGACCGGTGGTTCCGGTCAGTTCGCGAAGGTCATCGTCAAGCTCGAGCCGCTCGAGTCCACCGACGGTGCCCTCTACGAGTTCGACAACAAGGTCACCGGTGGCCGCGTGCCGCGGGAGTACATCCCGTCGGTCGACGCGGGCGCGCAGGACGCCATGCAGTACGGCGTGCTGGCCGGCTACCCGCTCGTCGGGTTGAAGTTCACCTTGTTGGACGGCGCGTACCACGAGGTCGACTCTTCGGAAATGGCCTTCAAGATCGCCGGCTCCATGGCGATGAAGGAAGCCGCGAAGAAGGCCGGTCCGGTCATCCTCGAGCCGCTGATGGCCGTCGAGGTCACCACGCCCGAGGACTACATGGGCGATGTGATCGGCGACCTCAACTCCCGCCGTGGCCAGATCCAGGCCATGGAGGAGCGCGCCGGTACCCGTGTCGTCAAGGCACTGGTCCCGCTGTCGGAGATGTTCGGTTACGTCGGCGACCTGCGTTCGCGTACGCAGGGACGTGCCAACTACTCCATGGTGTTCGACTCCTACGCCGAGGTTCCCGCGAACGTCGCGAAGGAAATCATCGCGAAGGCGACGGGGGAGTAGTTCCCGTCCGCTCGCGGGCATAAGGAACACTCCTGAACGTCCGCAGCATCCGTCAAGAAACGAATCCCCGTCCGACAGCCACGTTGGCCGGTGAGTAAGCAAAACAGTCCAGGAGGACATTCCAGTGGCGAAGGCGAAATTCGAGCGGACCAAGCCGCACGTCAACATCGGGACCATCGGTCACGTCGACCACGGTAAGACCACTCTGACCGCGGCGATCACCAAGGTTCTGCACGACAAGTACCCCGAGCTGAACACCGCTTCGGCGTTCGACCAGATCGACAACGCGCCCGAAGAGAAGCAGCGCGGTATCACGATCAACATCTCGCACGTCGAGTACCAGACCGAGAAGCGTCACTACGCCCACGTGGACGCCCCCGGTCACGCGGACTACATCAAGAACATGATCACCGGTGCGGCGCAGATGGACGGCGCGATCCTCGTGGTCGCGGCGACCGACGGTCCGATGCCGCAGACCCGTGAGCACGTGCTGCTCGCGAAGCAGGTCGGCGTGCCCTACATCGTGGTCGCGCTGAACAAGGCCGACATGGTCGACGACGAGGAGATCCTGGAGCTCGTCGAGCTCGAGGTCCGCGAGCTGCTGTCCTCCCAGGACTTCCCGGGTGACGACGCTCCGGTCATCAAGGTCTCCGGCCTGAAGGCCCTCGAGGGCGACGCCAAGTGGGGCGAGAGCGTTCTCGAGCTGATGGAAGCCGTCGACGAGAACGTGCCGGACCCGGTCCGCGAGCTCGACAAGCCGTTCCTCATGCCGATCGAGGACGTCTTCACCATCACCGGCCGTGGCACGGTCGTGACCGGTCGCATCGAGCGCGGCCGCGTCAACGTGAACGAAGAGGTCGAGATCGTCGGCATCAAGGAGAAGTCGACCAAGACCACCGTCACCGGTGTCGAGATGTTCCGCAAGCTGCTGGACACCGGCGAGGCGGGCGACAACGTCGGTCTGCTGGTCCGCGGTATCAAGCGCGAGGACGTCGAGCGCGGCCAGGTCGTCGTGAAGCCGGGCACCACCACCCCGCACACGGAGTTCGAGGGCTCGGTCTACATCCTGTCGAAGGACGAGGGTGGCCGTCACACCCCGTTCTTCAACAACTACCGCCCGCAGTTCTACTTCCGTACCACGGACGTGACCGGCGTCGTCACCCTCAAGGAGGGTGTCGAGATGGTCATGCCGGGCGACAACACGGACATCAGCGTCGTGCTGATCCAGCCGGTCGCCATGGACGAGGGCCTGCGTTTCGCCATCCGCGAGGGTGGTCGGACCGTCGGCGCCGGCCAGGTCACCAAGATCATCAAGTGATTTAGGCGCCCCGCCCGGGGGTAATACACCCCCGGGTTAGGGGCGTCAAATCACGTGTGCGACACTATTCAGGTTGCTCGTCCTGGGGCGGCCGAACTCGTACTTCTTCGGAAGACAGGTTCCGGCCGCCCTGGTATGAGCGGCCACGGTCCGCGGAGCACTTCCTTCGGGTGAGGCTAGCGGGCAAGGGCGTTTGAGACGGCGATCCAAGCTTTTCCGCCGGCTCGATGCCTCCTCACGTTGAGGAAGACCAGGCAAGACGAAGATCCCGCGGGATCCGTCTGTGCGTCGGGCACGACACGCCCGACCGCGTGGACCGGGGACAGGGCCGTTGAACTGGGAAAACCTCAGCCAGGCTGAGGTTTGAAAAGACAAAAGCGGCACGAGACGACAAGGAACGAGCAGCCACCATGGCGGGACAGAAGATCCGCATCCGGCTCAAGGCCTACGACCACGAGGCGATCGACACCTCGGCACGCAAGATCGTCGAGACGGTCACGCGTACCGGCGCCCGTGTTGTCGGGCCGGTGCCGCTGCCCACCGAGAAGAACGTTTACTGCGTCATCCGCTCGCCGCACAAGTACAAGGACTCGCGCGAGCACTTCGAGATGCGCACGCACAAGCGTCTGATCGACATCCTCGACCCGACGCCGAAGACGGTCGACGCGCTCATGCGCATCGACCTGCCGGCGAGCGTCGACGTCAACATCCAGTAGCAGCGGCTGGCGAGCGGCGGAGAGTAAGAGACTCATGTCTGACAGGCAAGTGAAGGGCATCCTGGGCACCAAGCTCGGCATGACCCAGGTCTTCGACGAGAACAACCGGGTCGTCCCGGTGACCGTCGTCCAGGCCGGGCCGAACGTGGTCACCCAGGTTCGGACCCAGGAGAACGACGGCTACAAGGCCGTGCAGCTGGCTTTCGGCGCGGTCGACCCGCGCCGGGTGAACAAGCCGCGCACCGGCCACTTCGACAAGGCGAGCGTGACCCCGCGCCGTTACCTTGCGGAGCTGCGTACCACCGACGCCGAGACCTACGAGGTCGGCCAGGAGATCACCGCCGAGGTGTTCGAGGCCGGTATCGAGGTCGACGTGACCGGTACCAGCAAGGGCAAGGGCTACGCCGGTGTCATGAAGCGTCACGGCTTCAAGGGCCAGGGCGCGAGCCACGGTGCCCAGGCCGTGCACCGCAAGCCCGGCTCGATCGGTGGCTGCGCCACCCCGGGCCGCGTCTTCAAGGGCCTGCGCATGGCGGGCCGGATGGGCAACGACCGGGTCACCACGCAGAACCTGACCGTGCACGCGGTGCGTGCCGAGGACGGCCTGCTGCTGATCAAGGGCGCCGTGCCCGGTCCCAAGGGCGGCCTGCTGTTCGTTCGCAGCGCCGCGAAGGGTGGTAACTGAACATGACCAGCGTCGAGCTGAAGACCCCGGCCGGTAAAGCCGACGGCACGGTCGAGCTCCCCTCGGAGATCTTCGACGTGCAGGCCAACGTGCCCCTCATGCACCAGGTCGTGGTGGCCCAGCTGGCCGCCGCGCGCCAGGGCACGCATGACACCAAGACCCGCGGTGAAGTCCGCGGTGGTGGCAAGAAGCCGTACCGCCAGAAGGGCACCGGCCGCGCCCGCCAGGGTTCGACCCGTGCGCCGCAGTTCACCGGTGGTGGCGTCGTCCACGGCCCCACGCCGCGTGACTACACCCAGCGGACCCCGAAGAAGATGAAGGCCGCCGCTCTGCGTGGCGCCCTCTCCGACCGGGCCCGTGCCGGACAGCTGCACGTCATCACCGAACTGGTGACCGGCGAGAAGCCGTCCACCAAGTCCGCCAAGGCCGCCATCGCCGCGGTGACCCAGGCCAAGCGCGTTCTCGTGGTCCTGCACCGCGACGACGAGCTGAGCTGGAACTCCGTGCGCAACCTGGCCGAGGTCCACATCATCACGCCCGACCAGCTCAACACCTACGACGTGTTGGTCAACGACGACGTGGTGTTCACCAAGGCCGCTTACGACGTGTTCGTCGCCGGCCCCGTCCGGGGCAAGGGCGCGAAGGCTTCGGCTCGGTCGAGCGAGGTTGAAGGGAGTGACGAGCAGTGAGTGCGATCGCCATCCCCGATCCCCGCGACATCTTGCTCGCGCCGGTGATCTCCGAGAAGTCCTACGGGCTGCTCGAGGACCACAAGTACACGTTCATCGTCCGCCCGGACGCCAACAAGACCCAGATCAAGATCGCGGTCGAGAAGGTGTTCGGCGTCAAGGTGGTCAGCGTCAACACGGCCAACCGCCAGGGCAAGCGTAAGCGGACTCGCGCCGGCTTCGGCAAGCGCAAGGACACCAAGCGCGCCATCGTGACTCTTTCGGCTGAGAGCAAGCCGATCGAGATCTTCGGCGGACCCACCGCGTAAAGGACTGAGCTGACACATGGGCATCCGCAAGTACAAGCCGACGACCCCGGGTCGTCGCGGTTCCAGCGTCTCCGACTTCGCCGAGATCACTCGGTCCACCCCGGAGAAGTCGCTGCTGCGTCCGCTGAGCAAGTCCGGCGGCCGTAACTCCAGCGGCAAGATCACCACCCGGCACAAGGGTGGTGGCCACAAGCGTGCGTACCGGCTGATCGACTTCCGCCGGAACGACAAGGACGGCGTTCCCGCCAAGGTCGCGCACATCGAGTACGACCCCAACCGGTCCGCTCGCATCGCGCTGCTGCACTACGCCGACGGCGAGAAGCGCTACATCATCGCCCCGGAGAAGCTCAAGCAGGGTGACACGGTCGAGAACGGCCCCCGCGCCGACATCAAGCCGGGTAACAACCTGCCGCTGCGCAACATCCCGGTCGGCACCGTGATCCACGCGATCGAGCTCCGCCCCGGTGGCGGCGCGAAGATGGCGCGGTCCGCCGGTGCCAAGGTGCAGCTGGTGGCGAAGGACGGGCCGTACGCCCAGCTTCGTCTCCCCTCGGGCGAGATCCGCAACGTCGACGTGCGCAACCGCGCCACCATCGGCGAGGTCGGCAACTCCGAGCACTCGAACATCAACTGGGGCAAGGCGGGCCGTAACCGCTGGCGCGGCAAGCGCCCCACCGTCCGTGGTGTCGTCATGAACCCGGTCGACCACCCGCACGGTGGTGGTGAGGGTAAGACCTCCGGTGGTCGCCACCCGGTGAACCCGAACGGTAAGCCCGAAGGCCGCACCCGCCGCCGCAAGGCTTCCGACGCCATGATCGTCCGCCGCCGGCGTACCGGCAAGAAGCGCTGAGCAGGGAGGTAGAAGAACATGCCACGTAGCCTCAAAAAGGGCCCCTTCGTGGACGACCACCTGCTCAAGAAGGTGGACGCTCTCAACGAGTCGGGCAAGAAGACCGTGATCAAGACGTGGTCGCGTCGCTCCACGATCATCCCGGATTTCCTGGGTCACACGATCGCTGTGCACGACGGCCGCAAGCACGTCCCGGTGTTCGTCACCGAGGCGATGGTGGGTCACAAGTTGGGCGAATTCGCGCCGACTCGGACCTTCAAGGGCCACATCAAGGACGACCGCAAGTCGCGCCGCCGCTGAGCGGGCACGAGAGAACAAGGAAGCTAGCGATGAACGCCCAGAACGACGTGGCCGAGGCTTTGCCGACGGCTTACGCGCGGGCTCGCTTCGTCCGGGACTCGCCTACCAAGGTGCGCCGGGTGATCGAGCTGATCAAGGGACGTAGCGCCGCCGACGCCTTGGCCGTGCTCCAGTTCGCCCCGCAGGCGGCAAGCGAGCCGGTCGCGAAGGTGCTCGCCAGCGCCGTGGCCAACGCCGAGAACAACCTCGATCTCGACCCGGACACCCTCTGGGTCAAGAACGCCTACGCCGACGAGGGCCCGACCCTCAAGCGCATCCGTCCGCGGGCCCAGGGCCGCGCGTACCGGATCCGCAAGCGGACCAGCCACATCACCGTCGAGGTGGAGTCGCGTCCCAAGGCCGAGGCCAAGAAGGCACAGGGCAAGAAGAAGGCAGGTGGCCGGTAGTGGGCCAGAAGATCAACCCGCACGGCTTCCGCCTGGGTATCACCACGGACTGGAAGTCGCGTTGGTACGCCGACAAGCAGTACGCGGAGTACGTGGCCGAGGACGTCAAGATCCGGAAGCTGCTGTCCACGGGCATGGAGCGCGCCGGGATCTCCAAGGTCGAGATCGAGCGCACCCGTGACCGGGTCCGCGTCGACATCCACACCGCCCGGCCGGGCATCGTCATCGGCCGCCGCGGCGCGGAGGCCGACCGCATCCGCGGCGCGCTGGAGAAGCTGACCGCCAAGCAGGTCCAGCTGAACATCCTCGAGGTCAAGAACCCCGAGGCCGACGCCCAGCTCGTCGCGCAGGGTGTCGCGGAGCAGCTGAGCAACCGTGTGGCGTTCCGCCGCGCGATGCGCAAGGCGATCCAGACCTCCATGCGCTCGCCGCAGGTCAAGGGCATCCGCGTGCAGTGCGGCGGTCGTCTCGGCGGTGCCGAGATGTCCCGCTCCGAGCACTACCGCGATGGCCGCGTCCCGCTGCACACGCTGCGCGCCGACATCGACTACGGCTTCTTCGAGGCCAAGACGACGTTCGGTCGCATCGGCGTGAAGGTGTGGATCTACAAGGGCGAGCTCGTGGGCGGCCTCAAGGCCAAGGAGGCGCGTGACGCCGCCGCGGCCGCCGAGCGCGCCCCGCGCCGTGACCGTGGTGACCGTCCCTCCCGACCGCGCCGTTCCGGCTCGTCGGGCACGACGCCGACCTCGACCGAAGCCGGCCGGGCCGCCGCCGCCGCGAAGAGCGGCGACGCTCCCAAGGGCGACACGGCCACCGAGGCCCCGGCTGCTGAGACTGCAGAAAAGACGGAGGGCTGACACGTGCTCATCCCGCGCAGGGTCAAGCACCGGAAGCAGCACTCCCCGAAGCGCCACGGTGCCGCCAAGGGCGGTACGAAGGTGAACTTCGGCGAGTACGGCATCCAGGCGCTTGAGCACAGCTACGTGACCAACCGGCAGATCGAGTCCGCTCGTATCGCCATGACGCGTCACATCAAGCGTGGCGGCAAGGTGTGGACGACCATCTACCCGGACCGCCCGCTGACCAAGAAGCCGGCGGAAACCCGCATGGGTTCCGGTAAGGGTTCGCCCGAGTGGTGGATCGCCAACGTGAAGCCGGGCCGCGTGATGTTCGAGATCTCGTTCCCGAACGAGGAGACCGCCCGTGAGGCGCTCCGTCGCGCGATCCACAAGCTGCCCATGAAGTGCCGCATCGTGACCCGTGAAGGTGGTGAGTTCTGATGGCGAAGGCAGGTGCCGCCCAGGCATCGGAGCTGCGTGAGCTCACCGCGGAAGAGCTCGTTCTGCGTCTGAAGGAATACAAGGAGGAGCTTTTCAACCTCCGCTTCCAGATGGCGACCGGACAGCTCGACAACAACCGCCGTCTGCGCACCGTCCGCACGGACATCGCGCGGATCTACACGGTCATGCGCGAGCGTGAACTCGGCCTGTCCGTTTCCCCTGACGCCGAGAGTGAAGGTGCCGCATGAGCGAGCAGCCCAACGCTGAGGCGGCCCCCCGCAACGACCGCAAGGTCCGTGAGGGTTACGTCGTCTCGGACAAGATGAACAAGACGATCGTGGTCGAGCTCGAAGACCGCAAGAAGCACCGTCGTTACGCCAAGGTTCTCCGCAGCACCAGCAAGGTCAAGGTGCACGACGAGAACAACGAGGCGGGCGTTGGCGACCGGGTCACCCTGATGGAGACCCGCCCGCTGTCGGCGACCAAGCGCTGGCGTCTGGTGCAGATCGTGGAGAAGGCCAAGTAAGTAGGGCTCTTTTTGAGTCCCTTAGTTCCGCAAGGCTCGCGCTTCAACGCGAGAACCAGCGCGACATACAGGAGTAGACGTGATCCAGCAGGAGTCGCGGCTTCGGGTTGCCGACAACACGGGCGCGAAGGAGATCCTTTGCATCCGCGTTCTCGGTGGCTCGGGGCGGCGCTACGCGGGCATCGGCGACATCATCGTCGCCACCGTGAAGGACGCCATGCCGGCTGCCGGCGTGAAGAAGGGTGACGTCGTCAAGGCGGTCATCGTTCGCACGCGCAAGGAGCGCCGTCGTCCGGACGGTTCTTACATCCGCTTCGACGAGAACGCTGCTGTGCTCATCAAGAACGACAATGAGCCCCGCGGCACCCGCATCTTCGGGCCGGTCGGCCGCGAGCTGCGCGACCGAAAGTTCATGAAGATCATTTCGCTCGCGCCGGAGGTGTTGTAGAGCATGAAGGTGAAGAAGGGCGACACGGTCGTCGTCATCGCCGGCAAGGACAAGGGTGCCAAGGGCAAGGTCATCCAGGCCTACCCCGAGCGCGAGCGCGTGCTGGTCGAGGGCGTCAACCGGATCAAGAAGCACACGCGGATCTCCCAGACCCAGCGCGGCGCGCAGTCCGGCGGCATCGTCACGCAGGAGGCGCCCATCCACGTCTCGAACGTGATGGTCGTCGACTCCGACGGCAAGCCGACCCGGGTGGGCTACCGCATCGGCGAGGACGGCAAGAAGGTCCGGGTCTCGCGCCGGAACGGTAAGGACATCTGATCATGACCACCGCAGAGAAGATCGCCCCGCGCCTCAAGGTGCGGTACCGCGAGGAGATCAAGGGACAGCTCCAGGAGGAGTTCTCCTTCGAGAACGTCCACCAGATCCCGGGCGTCGTCAAGGTCGTCGTGAACATGGGTGTCGGTGACGCCGCCCGTGACAGCAAGCTGATCGAAGGCGCCATCCGCGACCTGGCCGCGATCACCGGGCAGAAGCCCGAGGTTCGCAAGGCTCGCAAGTCCATCGCGCAGTTCAAGCTGCGTGAGGGCCAGCCGATCGGTGCGCGCGTCACGCTGCGCAACGACCGCATGTGGGAGTTCCTCGACCGGCTGCTGACCATCGCGCTGCCGCGTATCCGTGACTTCCGCGGGCTTTCGCCGAAGCAGTTCGACGGCAACGGCAACTACACGTTCGGTCTCAACGAGCAGTCCATGTTCCACGAGATCGACCCGGACGCCATCGACCGCCCGCGCGGTATGGACGTCACTGTCGTCACCACCGCCAACACCGACGACGAGGGCCGCGCGCTGCTTCGCAAGCTCGGCTTCCCGTTCAAGGAGAACTGAGTCGATGGCCAAGAAAGCACTGGTCCACAAGGCCGCGAAGACGCCGAAGTTCAAGGTTCGCGGTTACACGCGCTGCCAGCGGTGCGGTCGCCCGCACTCGGTGTTCCGCAAGTTCGGGCTCTGCCGGATCTGCCTTCGCGAGATGGCACACGCGGGCGAGCTGCCCGGCGTCCGCAAGTCCAGCTGGTAAGAGTCTTTTTTAACTCCCACTTCGCCACAGGCCCCGCAGTGATTGCAGGGAACCAGGGCGAGAAAGGTTGACAGGTCACCATGACGATGACCGACCCCATCGCAGACTTCTTGACCCGTCTGCGTAACGCGAACTCGGCTTACCACGACGAGGTCGTGCTTCCCCACTCGAAGATCAAGGCGAACATCGCCGAGATCCTCAAGCGCGAGGGTTACATCTCGGGCTACCGTGACGAGCCGGGCGAGAAGCACAAGAACCTCGTCGTGGAGCTGAAGTACGGCCCCAACCGTGAGCGCAGCATCGCCGGCCTCCGCCGCGTGTCCAAGCCCGGCCTGCGGGTCTACGCAAAATCGACCGAACTGCCGTCGGTTCTCGGTGGCCTCGGCGTCGCGATCATCTCGACGTCGTCCGGCCTCCAGACCGACCGTCAGGCCAAGCGCAACAGCGTGGGCGGCGAAGTCCTCGCCTACGTCTGGTAAGGAAGGGGGCACAGACATGTCACGCATTGGAAAGCTGCCGGTCGCCGTCCCCTCCGGGGTCGAGGTGACCATCGAAGGTCAGCAGATCAAGGTCAAGGGGCCCAAGGGCACCCTTGAGCACACCATCGCCGAGCCGATCACCGTCGAGAAGGCCGAAGACGGCACTCTCGAGGTCAAGCGGCCCGACGAGGAGCGCACCAGCCGTGCCCTGCACGGTCTCACCCGGACGCTGGTCAACAACCTCGTCGTCGGTGTGACCGAGGGCTACGAGAAGAAGCTCGAGATCCACGGTGTCGGTTACCGCGTGCAGGCCAAGGGCTCGGACCTCGAGTTCGCCCTCGGCTACAGCCACCCGGTGAAGATCGAGGCTCCGGAAGGCATCACCTTCAAGGTCGAGACCCCCACCCGGTTCTCGGTCTCGGGCATCGACAAGCAGAAGGTCGGCCAGATCGCCGCGGTCATCCGCAAGCTGCGCCGCCCGGACCCGTACAAGGGCAAGGGCCTGCGCTACGAGGGTGAGAAGATCCGCCGCAAGGTCGGAAAGACGGGTAAGTGATCATGAGCGACACGACTACGAAGCGCAAGCCGGTCGGCAAGGACATCTCGACCCGCCGCCGCGTCGCGAAGGCCCGTCGGCACTTCCGCCTTCGCAAGAAGATCAACGGCACGGACCAGCGTCCGCGCCTGGTCGTCAAGCGTTCGTCGCGGCACATCGCCGTGCAGCTGATCGACGACCTCGCCGGCAAGACCCTGGCGTCGGCGTCCACCCTCGAGGCGGACGTCCGCGCGCTGGAAGGCGACAAGAAGGCCAAGGCCGCCAAGGTCGGGGAGCTCGTCGCCGCCCGCGCCAAGAACGCCGGTGTCTCGACCGTGGTGTTCGACCGTGGTGGCAACGCCTACCACGGCCGCATCGCGGCGCTCGCCGACGCTGCCCGCGAGGCGGGGTTGGAGTTCTGATGCAGATGCTCGTGAATGGAAGGAAAGCCTGATGCCGGGACGTACACGGCAATTCGGCGGCGGCCAGGGCGGACCCGGCGGGCAGGGCGGCAACGACCGCAATGACCGTCGCGACCGCCGGGACCGGCGCGACAGCGGCCGTGGCGGGGCCGGCCAGGAGAAGACCCCGCACCTCGAGAAGGTCGTGACGATCAACCGCGTCGCCAAGGTCGTCAAGGGTGGTCGTCGCTTCAGCTTCACCGCCCTGGTGGTCGTCGGTGACGGCGACGGTCAGGTCGGCGTCGGCTACGGCAAGGCCAAGGAAGTTCCCGCGGCCATCGCCAAGGGCGTCGAGGAAGCGAAGAAGAACTTCTTCCGCGTTCCCCGCGTCGCCGGCACCATCCCCCACCCGATCCAGGGTGAGGAAGCCGCCGGTGTCGTGCTGCTCCGTCCGGCCTCGGCCGGTACCGGTGTCATCGCCGGTGGCCCGGTGCGCGCGGTGCTGGAGTGCGCGGGCGTCCACGACGTGCTGTCGAAGTCGCTCGGCTCCGACAACGCGATCAACATCGTGCACGCGACCGTGGCGGCCCTGAAGGGTCTGCAGCGTCCCGAAGAGGTCGCGGCCCGCCGCGGTCTCCCGCTCGAGGACGTCGCTCCGGCTCGCATGCTGCGCCAGCGCGCGGGTCAGGGGGTCTGACCATGACTCAGCTCAAGGTGACCCAGGTCAAGAGCAAGATCGGCACGAAGCACGCTCACCGCGAGTCGCTGCGCACCCTCGGGCTGCGCAAGATCCGCCAGAGCGTCGTGCGTGATGACACTCCCGAGGTGCGCGGCCTTATCCACACCGTCCGCCACCTGGTGGAGGTCGAGGAGGTCAAGGCATGACTGCCATCAAGATCCACCACCTTCGTCCGGCTCCGGGCGCGAAGCGCGACAAGATCCGCGTCGGCCGTGGTGAGGGCTCGAAGGGCAAGACCGCCGGTCGCGGTACCAAGGGCACCAAGGCCCGGAAGAACGTGCCCGCAGGTTTCGAGGGTGGGCAGATGCCCATCCACATGCGGCTGCCGAAGCTGCGCGGCTTCAAGAACCGGTTCCGCACCGAGTACCAGCCGGTGAACGTGGGCGACATCGCCCGCGTCTTCCCGGACGGTGGCAAGGTCGGCGCCGAGGAGCTCGTCGCGAACGGTCTGGTCCGCAAGGGCAAGCTCGTGAAGGTGCTCGGCAACGGCGACGTGAACGGCGTCAAGCTGGACGTCACCGCCGACGCTTTCTCCGGCTCCGCCAAGGAGAAGCTCTCCGCCGCCGGTGGCTCCGCCACCACGCTCTGAGCTTTCTTCGCTCGCTTCACCGAAAGGCCCGCCAGGCTCCGCCAGGCGGGCCTTTCGCTTGCGCTCCCTCGGGCGGCCCCGACCTGCGTTTCGCGGGCTAACCGCGATCTGGCCCGTTTCGCCCGGCGCGCCCGCCGACCTGCGTTTCGCCCCCTAATCGCGATCCGGGCTGCGGGTCGCCGTCCCCGCCTCCGACCTGCGTTTCGCGGGCTAAACGCGCTCCGACGGTCGCGCAGGTGCCCGCCTCCTGGATCGCGGTTAGCCCGCGAAACGCAGGTCGGCCCCGGCGGCCGCGGGCGTGGCGGAGGGGTGTCTGAGCTGGAAGGATCGTGAGGTGGCCATACCTCCAGGGCAGGATCCGCAGCCCGTTCAGCAGCAGCCGGACGCCCCGCCGATGGTCGTATCGGTTTCCGGCCCGATGGATCCCGTAGGCGAGTCGGGGCGGTCGGGCCGGCTCGAGCCCCGCCGACTGGTCGCGGCGGGACTGGCCGCACTCGCTCTGGTGCTGACCCTCATGGGTTGCTTCTTCCCGTTCTTCAACATCGAGCATCGCCTCAGCTTCGATCGCAGCGCCTCGGTCGTCCTCGTGGTCGTCCAGGGGGCTTGGGATACGCAGCTCATCCAGCCCAACGACCAGCCCTTCACCACATCGAAGGCGCCTCTCGGCATCCCGCTCCTGATCGCCGCGGCGATCCTCCTGGCGGCCACGATCGTCTGCGCGCGCGCCGCAGGACTCCGCCGCCCGGCCGTTTTGGACCGATGGCTCAGCACCATCGGGTCGGTGTTCCTCGCCGGAGTCGTCGCCACCGCGGCCACGCTGGCGTTCGGCCGCCCGGTGGATGGAGACAGCGAGACGACGCTGACGGTGGGAGCGGGGATGTGGGCGCTCTTCGCCGCGGTCGTCGCCGCGGCGGGGGCGGCGGTCATGAGCCACCGCGTCCAAAACGACGAGGTCCCGATGAGCGGCGACTCGGCGCTCGCGGAAATGCCCACACCGAAGGACGGCATCTCCATCACGGTGCTCCCGCCGGAGCCGCAGCCGGAGGTCCCGGGCTATTCAGCCTTCGCGCCGCCCCCGGCTCCCGGCGCGAAAGAGCGCGATTAGCCCGCTAAACGCGCTCGCGGTCGCCGATACGGTGGGGGAGGAGGTGGCCGATGACTTGGGCGGTGGTCTTTTTCGGAGCGGCGGTGCTCGTGGCTTTTACGCCAGGGGCGAACAATCTGCTCGGCCTGCACCACGGAATGACGCAGGGGGCCTGGAAAGGGCTCGCCGGCCTGTTAGGCCGATTGGCCGCATTCACCGTACTCATCGCGGCCGTCGCCGCTGGCCTCGGCCAGCTCCTCACGGCGTCCGAGCTTGCACTCACGGTGATCAAATGGGCCGGCGTCGCCTACCTGGCCTGGATCGGCGCGCGTCTGCTGTGGGCGACGTTCCGCGCCGGGCACACCACGCTCATCCAGACGCCGCGAGGCGCTGAATCCGTGCCCGCGCTGAAGATCGCGAGGAAGGAATTCGTCGTCGCGATCACGAACCCGAAGGCGATCCTCATCTTCACCGCGTTCGTGCCCCAGTTCATCGACGCTGCTCACGGCTCCTTTTCCGCCCAGATCGCGATCCTCGGCGCCGTCTACCTGCTCGCCGAGTTCGTCGCGGGCGCGACGTACATCGGCGCGGGCGCGCTCGTGAAGACGCTTCGGCTGTCTCGCCGGGCGACCCGCAACGTCGACCGCGGCACCGGTGTCGTGCTCCTCGGTATGGCAGGAGCCCTGGCGACTTCGAACTCCTGAACGCCCTCCCCGATCACAGTGCGTTTAGCGGGCTAATCGCGATTCGGCAGCGCCAGGAAAGTGGGGAACGGTAAGGCGATCTGTCAAGGTTCCGGGGCGAGAAGCACAAGTCGATCAACCCCGCGGACCAACCTTCGTTCGGAAAACCCACACGCACTGCGGACACGCCCTGTGAAGCTGTTAGAGTCGGCGGCACGCTTCGGGACGAGTGTGCCCCGAAGCGTTCCTGGCTTGTGCCAGAAAGCTGTGTGTTCCCGCCGGCCCCAGGCCGGCCAAGCCGATCGTCGGTAAGACAGCCGACGACGCCGAGGAGGTTCCCCGCGTGCTCAGCGCCTTCCGCTCGGCTCTAGCGACGCCGGATCTACGTAAGAAGATCCTGTTCACGCTAGCCATCGTCGCGGTCTACCGAATCGGTGCCACCATTCCGGCCCCGGGCATCTCGTATTCCGCCGTGCAGCAATGTACGGAGACCGGGTCGCAGGAGGGCGTCTACCAGCTGCTGAACCTGTTCAGTGGTGGTGCACTGCTGCAGCTGTCGCTGTTCTCGACCGGCATCATGCCGTACATCACGGCGAGCATCATCGTCCAGCTCCTCACCGTGGTCATCCCTCGGTTCGAGGAACTGAAGAAGGAAGGCCAGGCCGGCCAGGGCAAGCTGACCCAGTACACCCGGTACCTGACGATCGCCCTCGCGGTCCTGCAGGCGACCGGTGTGGTGGCACTCGCCGACCGCAAGCAGCTCTTCCCGCAGTGCGACACCGCGATCATCCCGGACAACAGCGTCTACACGCTGGCCATCATCGTCATCACGATGACCGCCGGCACCGCCGTCATGATGTGGCTGGGTGAGCTGATCACCGAGCGCGGCGTCGGCAACGGCATGTCCGTCCTCATCTTCCTGAACATCGCGGCCCGGATCCCGATCGAGGGTGGCAACATCCTCAGCAGCGCGGGTGGCGTCGTCTTCGCCCTGATCTGCGTGTTCGGCCTGGTGATCATCGCCAGCGTCATCTTCGTCGAGCAGGGTCAGCGCCGGATCCCGGTGCAGTACGCCAAGCGCATGATCGGCCGCCGCATGTACGGCGGGACCTCGACGTACCTGCCGATCAAGGTGAACCAGGCCGGTGTCATCCCGGTCATCTTCGCCTCGTCGCTGCTCTACCTGCCGGACCTGATCAGCCGCCTCGTCGGCGACGCCAACAGCAACGCGGGCTGGCAGGTCTTCATCCAGAACTACATCGTCAACCAGTCCAGCTGGGCGCACGTCCTGCTGTACTTCGCGTTGATCATCTTCTTCACGTACTTCTACATCACGATCACGTTCAACGTGGACGAGCGTGCGGAAGAAATGAAGAAGTTCGGTGGCTTCATCCCGGGTATCCGCCCGGGCCGCCCCACCGCGGAGTACCTCAGCTACGTCCTCGGCCGCATCACCCTGCCGGGCTCGCTGTACCTGGGCATCATCGCGATCCTTCCGAACTTCTTCCTGTCCGTCACCGGCAGCGGGAACAACCAGAACTTCCCGTTCGGTGGCACGGCTGTGCTGATCATGGTCGGTGTCGGTCTCGACACCGTGAAGCAGATCGAAAGCCAGCTGATGCAACGTAACTACGAAGGGTTCTTGAAGTGACGCGCCTGGTTCTCGTTGGCCCTCCTGGCGCGGGCAAAGGTACTCAGGCGGTAGCACTGTCGGAGAAGCTCCGGATCCCGCACATCTCGACCGGCGACCTGTTCCGCGCCCACGTGGGCGAGCAGACGCCGCTGGGCCAGGAAGCCAAGCGCTACCTGGACTCCGGCGAACTCGTGCCCGACTCGGTCACGAACGAGATGGTGCGTGAGCGTCTCGCCGAACCCGACGCCAAGGTCGGTTTCCTGCTCGACGGATTCCCCCGGAACACGAAGCAGGCCGACGTCCTCGGCGAGATCCTCGGCGAGGTCGACACCAAGCTCAACGCGGTCATCCAGCTCCAGGTCTCGGAAGACGTCGTCGTCGAGCGGCTGCTGTCCCGCGGTCGCTCGGACGACACCGAAGAGGTCATCCGTCGCCGCCAGCAGATCTACGTGTCCGAGACGGCTCCGCTGCTCGAGTACTACGCGGACATCCTGGTCACGGTCGACGGCGTCGGCTCGGTCGACGAGATCTCCGCCCGCGTGCTGGAAGCGCTGCGCGACCGCACGTGAATCTCGGAGGACTGCGTGTACTGCAACGGCTTCGTCGTGGGCGCATGATCGAAATCAAGACCCCTGGCGAGCTCCAGGCGATGCGGGCCGCCGGTCTGGTGGTCTGGCGCACCCTCACCGCGGTGCGCGAGATCGCCAAGCCGGGGGTGACCACGGCCGATCTCGACGAGCTCGCCGAGCAGACGATCCGCGACGCCGGCGCGGTGCCCTCGTTCAAGGGTTACCACGGCTTCCCGGCGTCGATCTGCGCTTCGGTGAACGAGCAGATCGTCCACGGCATCCCGTCGAAGACGCAGGTCCTGAACGACGGCGACATCATCTCGGTGGACTGCGGCGCCATCCTCGACGGCTGGCACGGCGACTCCGCCGTCACTCTCGCGATCGGTGAGGTGTCGAAGGCGGATCTCGCGCTCTCGGCCGCCACCGAGGCGGCCATGTGGGCCGGGATCGCCGCGGTGGCGGTCGGTGGCAGGCTCACGGACATCTCGCACGCGGTGCAGACCGCCGCGGAGAAGGCCGGCCGGGAAGACGGCATCGAGTACGGGATGATCGTCGAGTACGGCGGTCACGGCATCGGGCGCCAGATGCACATGGACCCGTTCCTGCCGAACCTGGGCAAACCGGGCAAGGGACCGCGGCTCAAGACCGGTATGGCGCTCGCGATCGAGCCCATGCTGACTGGTGGTGGCGGGGAGACCGTCGAGCTCGAAGACGGGTGGACCGTCGTTACCGCGGACGGCTCGCGGGCCTCGCACTGGGAGCACACGGTCGCCATCACCGATGACGGCCCGTGGGTGCTGACCGCCCCCGAAGACGCCTGACCTGCCCCTGCGCCCGTCGGAGCGCGTTTAGCCCGCGAAACGCAGGTGCGCCCCGGGATCGCGTTTAGCCCGCTAAAGGCGAACGGGCGTCCGGGAGCGCGATTAGCCCGCGAAACGCAGGTCGCCCCGCTGGACGGTGTAACGCTCCGGCCTGCCGTTGGGGTCCTCGCTCGCTACCCCCATCGGGTGCACCTCGGCCGCCGAGCGTCCCAGGTCCAGCCTTCATCGGAGCGCGATTAGCCCGCTAAACGCAGGTCGGCGCGGGCGTACGATGGAGTGGTCGCATCCGGCGGGCTCAGGGGTCACGTAACACAGTCACCCCCCGTTTGGGGCTCACGACACGGGTTGCGTACACTGTCAAGTCGGTGTACTCATCGCGCCCGGATCCTGCGCGCTCGTGAATTCTCGCGAACGGACATTGGAGCCGGGTAGGAGTGTGCCGATGCACCACCCAGCCAAGCACTCAAGCTCTGACTGATAACACAGCGTAGCGACAGGAAATGCGGAGGACATGGGCAAGAAAGACGGGGCCATCGAGGTCGAAGGCCGCGTAGTCGAGCCGCTCCCCAACGCGATGTTCCGCGTCGAGTTGGAGAACGGCCACAAGGTCCTTGCACACATCAGCGGCAAGATGCGGCAGCACTACATCCGCATCCTGCCCGAGGACAGGGTTGTCGTGGAGCTCTCGCCCTACGACTTGTCTCGTGGTCGCATCGTCTACCGCTACAAGTGATCACGACGAGTTAGCACAAGCAGGAGAGCAGGAGACGTGAAGGTCCAGCCGAGCGTCAAGAAGATCTGCGACAAGTGCAAGGTGATCCGCCGTCACGGCCGGATCATGGTGATCTGCGAGAACCTGCGGCACAAGCAGCGGCAGGGCTGATCACTCGCACTCGTACAGAGTGGATTGACGGCTACACAATCTCCCCGCACCTGCCGGGCCGTGCGAACGGCCCGGTTCACCCCCGGACTTCAGGCCGGGGCCGGGACACCCGAAGCGCAAGCAGAGGGCACGACAGGCGAGTCGGTCCCGGGACCGGACGGGGAGCAGACCTGGAGATGAATTCTATGAAGGAGCATCAACGCCAATGGCACGACTCGCTGGCGTAGACCTCCCCCGCGAAAAGCGGTTGGAGATCGCGCTGACCTACATCTACGGCATCGGCCGTACCCGCTCGAAGCAGCTCATCGCGGCTGCCGAGCTCAACGCGGACACTCGCGTCAAGGATCTGAGCGATGACGACCTCGCCAAGCTGCGGGTCTACATCGAGGAGAACTTCAAGGTCGAGGGTGACCTTCGCCGTGAGGTGAACGCCGACATCCGTCGGAAGATCGAGATCGGGTGCTACGAGGGCCTTCGCTGGCGTCGCGGACTTCCCGTCCGTGGTCAGCGCACCAAGACGAACGCCCGCACCCGTAAGGGTCCGAAGAAGACGGTCGCCGGCAAGAAGAAGGCTGGCAAGAAGTGAGCGTCCAGGGCAAGAAGGTCGTGCGTATGGGCGGCGTCCACCGCCGCGGCTCGGCTTGTGTCTCGCCCAAGGCGCTTTACGCCCGCCCGATGGCGCTCCGCAACCTGTACACCGACGCCGGTTCGATCATCCGGCGCGGACAGGCCGAAGCGGTCGCCGCTCACCAAGAGAACGCGCGCTAACAGGAGAACCCTCAGAACATGCCACCGAAGTCTCGTACTGCGGCGGGGGCCAAGAAGGTCCGCCGTAAGGAAAAGAAGAATGTCGCGCACGGTCACGCGCACATCAAGAGCACCTTCAACAACACCATCGTCTCGATCACGGACCCGACCGGTGCCGTGATCGCGTGGGCGTCGAGTGGTCACGTGGGCTTCAAGGGCTCGCGTAAGTCGACCCCGTTCGCCGCGCAGATGGCCGCCGAGAACGCCGCCCGCAAGGCTGCCGAGCACGGCATGAAGAAGGTCGACGTCTTCGTGAAGGGCCCGGGTTCGGGTCGCGAGACGGCGATCCGCTCGCTGCAGGCGGCCGGCCTCGAGGTCGGCACCATCCAGGACGTGACCCCGCAGCCTCACAACGGCTGCCGCCCGCCCAAGCGGCGCCGGGTCTGAGGAACGGGGAGGAGTAAGAAGAAATGGCTCGTTACACCGGCCCCGCGACGCGTATTTCGCGTCGCCTCAAGGTTGACCTCATCGGCGGCGACCAGGCTTTCGAGCGTCGCCCCTACCCGCCGGGCCAGCACGGCCGCGGGCGCATCAAGGAGTCCGAGTACCTCCTGCAGTCGCAGGAGAAGCAGAAGGCTCGCTACACCTACGGCGTTCTCGAGCGTCAGTTCGTCCGGTACTACAAGGAAGCCGTCCGGCGTCCCGGTAAGACCGGTGAGAACCTGCTGCAGATCCTCGAGTCCCGGCTGGACAACGTGATCTACCGCGCCGGCATCGCCCGCACCCGCCGTCAGGCGCGTCAGCTGGTGAGCCACGGCCACTTCCTGGTCAACGGCGTCAAGGTCAACGTCCCGTCCTACCAGGTCACGAAGTGGGACATCATCGACGTGCGGCCGAAGTCGTTCGCGATGCTGCCCTTCGTCGCGGCCAAGGAGTCGTTCGGCGAGCGTCCCGTTCCCGCGTGGCTCCAGGTCGTTCCGTCCAACCTCCGCGTGCTGGTCCACCAGCTCCCGGAGCGCGCTCAGATCGATGTTCCGGTCCAGGAACAGCTGATCGTCGAGCTCTACTCGAAGTGATCCATCATCGGGCCGGGGTTTCCCCGGCCCGATGTGGGCACGGGCGGCGGCGCCCGGAGTGCGCCGCCGCTTCGCCATCCCTTTCGGTGTCATATGGCGGGCGCCGTTTGGAAAGGAATTAGGAAAGATGCTGATTTCCCAGCGACCGGCTCTCGGCGAAGAGACGGTCAACGAGACCCGCTCCCGGTTCACCATCGAACCGCTGGAGCCCGGCTTCGGCTACACGCTCGGCAACTCGCTGCGGCGCACGCTGCTGTCGTCCATTCCGGGCGCGGCCGTGACGAGCATCCGCATCGACGGCGTGCTGCACGAGTTCACCACCGTTCCCGGGGTGAAGGAAGACGTCACCGACATCATCCTGAACCTCAAGGAGCTCGTGGTCTCCTCGGAAGAGGACGAGCCGGTCACCATGTACCTGCGCAAGCAGGGCCCCGGTGAGGTCACCGCCGCCGACATCGTCCCCCCGGCCGGTGTCACCGTGCACAACCCGGATCTGCACATCGCGTCGCTGAACGGCAAGGGCAAGCTCGAGATCGAGCTCGTCGTCGAGCGCGGCCGCGGTTACGTTCCGGCCCTGCAGAACAAGCAGGCGGGCGCGGAGATCGGCCGGATCCCGGTCGACTCCATCTACTCCCCGGTGCTGAAGGTGACCTACAAGGTCGAGGCGACCCGTGTCGAGCAGCGCACCGACTTCGACAAGCTGATCCTGGACGTGGAGACGAAGCCGTCGATCACGCCGCGGGACGCTGTCGCGTCGGCCGGTAAGACGCTGGTGGAGCTGTTCGGTCTCGCGCGCGAGCTGAACGTCGACGCCGAAGGCATCGAGATCGGCCCGTCGCCGCAGGAGGCGGACACCATCGCCGCCTACGCGATGCCGATCGAGGACCTGGACCTCACCGTCCGGTCGTACAACTGCCTCAAGCGCGAGGGCATCCACACCGTCGGCGAACTGGTCTCGCGCAGCGAGGCCGACCTGCTGGACATCCGCAACTTCGGTGCGAAGTCGATCGACGAGGTCAAGCTCAAGCTCGTCGGTCTCGGCCTCGCACTGAAGGACAGCCCGCCCGGGTTCGACCCGACTGCGGCCGCGGCCAGCTACGACGGTGAAGGCTGGTCCGAGGGCGTCGACAGCATCACGGACGGAATTTCGGACAACGGCCACGACGATGGCCAGGACTACGCAGAGACGGAGCAGCTGTAAGGCCAGCTACGGCTCCCTCACCGGTCGGGTGGGGGAGCGCCGGCCTTCAGCTGTGAGCTGAACGAGGAGAACCGATGCCCACCCCCACAAAGGGACCCCGTCTCGGCGGGTCGCCCGCGCACGAACGGCTGATCCTGGCCAACCTGGCCACTCAGCTGTTCGAGCACGGCAAGATCACGACGACCGAGGCGAAGGCCCGGCGGGTGCGCCCGCTGGCCGAGAAGCTGATCACGAAGGCGAAGCGGGGCGACCTGCACAACCGTCGTCAGATCCAGCGCATCGTGCGCGACAAGGACGTCGTGCACAAGCTGATCGCCGAGATCGGTCCGTTCTTCGCGGAGCGCCCGGGTGGCTACACCCGGATCACCAAGACGATGGCGCGCAAGGGCGACAACGCCCCCATGGCCGTCATCGAGCTGGTGGCCGAGAAGACCGTCACCGCCGAGGCCGAGGCCGCGCGCAAGACGAAGTTCGCCAAGGACGAGCCGAAGGCTGCCGCTCCGGCCGCCGAGGAGACCACCGAGGCCACTGAGGCTGCCGACACGGCCGCCACCGAGGCTCCGGAGGCCACCGAGGCTCCCGCCGCCGACGAGGCCGCTGAGGCCCCCGCCGCGGACGCGGACAGCAAGAAGGACTGACGTCCTGACGGCACCGAACACCCCGGACGAGCCCGCCACTCCCACTGCGGAGGGCGGGCTCGTTCGTCTGCGTCTGGACATCTCTTACGACGGCACCGATTTCTCCGGCTGGGCGCGGCAGCCCGGACGGCGCACGGTGCAGGGAGTCCTCGAAGAGGCGCTCGCGAAGCAGCCCCCAGGGGCCTCGGTCCCGAAGTCCGTCGTCGTCGCCGGCCGCACCGATGCCGGTGTGCACGCTGCCGGCCAGGTGGTCCACGTCGACGCGTCGCCTTTAGCGGGCAAAACGCGCTCCGGCCGTCTGGAACTGGACGAGCAGGGCATCCCCGACCTGGGGCGGATGCGGCACCGCTGGAATCGGTACCTGCCGGGAGACGTGCGGGTGCTGGATGCCCGGGTGGCGGCACCCGGGTTCGACGCGCGGTTCTCGGCCGTGCGGCGCCATTATCTGTACCGCGTTTCGGACGCGCCGTGGGGCGTGGATCCGTTGCGGCGTCACGACACTTTGGCCTGGGGGCGGCCGCTTTCCGTCGACGCGATGAATGAGGCGTCGGAGGCTCTCTTGGGGCTCCAGGATTTCGCCGCGTTCTGCAAGCAGCGTGAAGGCGGGACGACCATTCGCGAGCTGCAGCGGCTCGTGTGGCGGCGGACCGGGCCGCACGCGGTCGAGGTCGAGGTCTCCGCCGATGCGTTCTGCCACTCGATGGTGCGCAGTCTGGTGGGGGCTCTGCTCTTGGTCGGTGACGGCCGGCGTCCGCTCGATTGGCCGGGTGACGTCTTGGAGAGCCGGACGCGCGACAGCGCCGTCGCTCCCGCGCACGGCCTGACGTTGATGGCCGTCGACTACCCACCAGATGCCGAACTCGCCGCGCGTGCCGATCAAACACGCGCCATGCGCACCCCCTCCTGATCCGGACACGGCGCCTTTCGCGGGCTAAACGCGCCGCGGCGGGCCTGCCAGACGGCGTCGACAATGCCTTTGAAGTCGTTCGCCAGGTCCTCCGCGGTGGCGATGACGAATCGCCATCCCTCGGCTTCCACACGTCTTCGGCGTTTGCGGTCATAGGATTGCTCCCTCGGGGTGTTGTGCCATCGGCCGTCGTACTCGATGGCGACCCGGAACTTCTCGTCCGCGAGATCAAGACGAGCGAGGAAACGGCCGGTTCGGGATTTGACCTCGACCTGAGGTGTCGCCGTGATGCCACCGGCTGCGAGCACGATGCGGAGCTCCGATTCCGGATGCGATTCCGCGCGAGGGTCGGACAGGCGTAAAGCATGCCTGGCCAAGCGAATTCCTCTATTGCGACGACCGTAGAACTCGCCGTTGAGGTGCAGATCGGTCAGGTTGTTCGCCCTCATGAACTGGTCAAGATCCGGGACGCCGATACGGAGTCTTCGCGTCCAGCTGGATTTGCGCGGAGAAAGCCGAAGCAGGAGATCCAGCGCTATTCGGCGTTTCCGTGCGATGCGGATGCCGTTCCAGGGTCTCGATTCTTCGGGTTTGACCTCGGTCCGCCGAACTTTGATGCCGACGATCGGGCCGAAGCGATTCTTCTCCGGCACGATCATCTCGACGGGGTCGTTGGGGTTGGCCAGCTCGACGCCGTGAACGGTCGCGGCTGATCGCCCGGTCAGGACTGCTTCTGGCGGTGCCAGTAGCGCGGCGCCTCGGCAGCGCAGCTCGTGGGTGACCTCGACGCCGGCGCGCGTGTAGACGTCCTGAAACAGCCGTCGGACGCTCGAGCCGCGTAACTGGCTGGCCGTGATGAGACCCGCCTTGCGCGCTTCCGAGCCGCGGAAGACATCGGGGAGATGAGATGAATCGAAGGGTTTGGTCATGTCGACACGGTGACCGATAAGACCGACAACCCGACGCCATCACCGCCATTTCCGGCCGACTTATCCACAAGCCCCGACTTATCCACAGTCGACGCGATTGCCCCTTGACTCGCAAACCCCACGCCTCGGATCGCGTTTAGGGGGCAAAACGCGACGTGGCGGCACGCAAAGGGGGCACCGTCCGAAATGGACAGTGCCCCCTTGGAGCGCGATTAGCCCGCTAAAGTCGACGCGGGGCGGGGTTAGTCGCCTCGGCGCACAGGGCCCAGGATCTGCTGCTCTTTCGCGGTGGTGACCAGGCGAAGAGGACGCCACAGGTTGCGGCCCAGCGCGACCACCTGGTCGTCCTTGAGCGTCGTGAGCTGCTTCATCATCTGGGGCGGGAGCCGCCAGATGCGGGCCGCCAGTTCGGCCTGGCCCGGCGGGAGCCGCTGCATCAGGACCAGGTCGGCCGCGTTCGCGGTCGCCCCGGCCTGCGGGTGCAGGTACGGCAGCACGTACACCGTCGTCTGCCACGGCGACCGCGGCGGGAACAGATCCTGCGGCGTCGGGCCGCCGTCGGTCACCACCAGCAGCGGCGCGTCCTCGGACGGACGCGGGAGATCCACCGGCGACAGCCGCCGGATCTGCACCAGCGGCGAAGGCCTGCCGTTGGGCTGGTTCCCCGCGGCCTGGGGGAGCACCTGCCACGCGGCCGGACGTCCGGTCGCCACGACGACCCACGCCCCGACCGCCATCGCCCGCAACGCCACCTGGCGAGCCAGGTAGAGGCCACCGACCAGCACGATCCGGGTCGGTGTCGAGCGCAGCGCGGAGATCGTCAGCGGCTCACCCTTGAGACCGGAGCCGAGGACGATCCCGCCGCGGTCACCGGATGGGCTGATCGCGTCGAGCATCGCCGGGTCGACGGTGAATTCCGGGGCGACACCGGCGCTCTGGCCTGCGTCGCGCATGCGGGTGCTCATGCGGTGCCTCCGATCGGCAAAGTCGCGGAGAACCCGGAGATCTGCAGGCCGCGCAGCGGCGTCAGCGTCACACCCAGCCGGTCCGAGATGCCCTGCAGCCGCTGGTCGGCCGCGTCCAGTTCACGCGGGTTGCGCGCACTCAGGCGAACGATTCCGCGCAGGCCGATCTTGCCCTCGTCCGAGGACGGCGAGATCGACATCGCGACCGTCGCCGACAGCGCGCGGACACTGGTCAACGCGTTCAGGCTGCCGCTGATCTTGCCCTTCGGCCAGCTGGTGATCGCGTAGCTCGCGTGCCCGATGCCTGCCGCGGTGACGCCGGTCCAGCGTTCCTGCAGACCGACCTTCCCCTGCGAACCGGCGACCGCGGTCAGTTCCGCGGCCGAAATGCTGGACCGCAGCAACTCGTCCGGGTCGAGCGGCCGGGTCGGCACGCCCTGTGATTCCAAGGCGTTGCGCACTCGCGACAGCGCGCCGATCAGCGCGCGGTGCGCACCGACGACGCCGCCGCCGCGTTCGCGGATGGCGGCCGGGCACCGGCGCGGGTCCAGCCGGATGGCGACCCACGTCGTCCGCCGCGCGGCCGCGGGAAGCGGGCCGAGCACCTCCATGTAGGAGCTGAGGGCGGGCGAGTCCGACGGAAGCGCGGCGCTGCCCGGGTAGCAGTGCCAGATCATCTGGATCGAGTCGAGGACCACGCCGCGGTCTTCGAGGCACGGCGCGAGCGCGGACAGCGGAAGGCTCGGCGCTCCACCCGCCTGGGTGATCAGCGCGGGCGCGGGTTCGACGAGCAGGACCGCGGTCCACGTGCCGTCGTTCCACGCGATGCCGACCTGCTGGCGTTCGTGGTCCACGCCGTGCGCGACGACGAGATCGGGAACGGCGAGACGAAGCAGGTTCACCCGGGCGTCGTCGGGGCCGGTGACGGCGTCCTCTTCGGCGGCGAGCGATTCGATGCTGCTCGGCGGAAGCGGATTCGCCACACGATCGTGCGAACGGAACATGTACCGCATCGTGAGTCCAGCCCATTGGGTGAACCAGCGGCCGCCCCAGCGCAGGAACGCGACGATGATCGCGAATCCGAGCACGCCGATCGCGATGTACTTCAGCTTCATGTCGATCGCGAGGAGGACGAGACCGACCGCGAGCCCGAGTTCGAGCACGACCAGGTTCGCCACGGGCAGCGGGCCGAGGTTGATCCCACCGGTCCGGCGCCGCGCGGGCGCGGCGATCCGCACCGCAGGAGCAGGCGGGGGACCGGACTGCGGGCCGGGGCCGCCGGACGGAGGACCGCCCGGGCCGCCTGGCCCACCGGGGCCTCCCGGACCACCAGGTCCGCCGGGGCCACCGGGTCCCTTGGGGCCTCCCGGCCCACCGGGGCCGCCGGGACCCTGCGGGCCGCCAGGACCTCCAGGGCCGCCTGGGCCCCCGGGACCGCGAGGAACACCGGGACCTCCCGGGCCTCCGGCCGGGCCGCCCGGACCACCCGGTCTGCTGGGCCTTGGCGGCGGCCCCGGCGGACGACCAGGAGGTTGAGACCCCGGAGGGCCGGGCGGACGTGGAGGAGTGGTGACGGACATCCGCGCTTTCTCTTCCCCTCGTGCTTGCTGCGTACCCGGAAAGCCGGTCCCGAGGAACTTGACACTAGCTGGAGTTGGTAGAAACCCCACACCAGACGGTCCCCGTACGGCTATCCTGCGGAACCGTACCGCGACGGGGAGGACTGTAGGTCGAGAATGCCATCAACACCGACTACTAAGTCTCAAGTTCAGGCTTATCAGTTCGTTCTGCGACGGATGCAATCCGCGCTGGTCCGTCGCGACGCCGTCATGCTCCACGACCCCATGCGCACGCACACGCGGGCCACCATCGTGGGTGTCGTGCTGGCCGCGCTGGGCGTCCTGGTCTTCGTCATCTGGGGCCTGCTGAATCCGAAGCCCTCCGTGCCGGACGCGGGCAACATCGTCATCGGCGAACAGTCGGGAACGGTGTACGTCGTCGCCGGGAACCCGAAGAAGCTGATTCCGACCTTCAACCTCGCCTCCGCGCGGCTGCTGATCATCGCGCAGTCGAAACAAGGGGCGCAGCAGTCGGGGGGCAAGCCTTCCGGGCCCACGCAGGCCTCCGAAGTGAAGAACCCCACAGTCGTTTCGGATGAACAGCTGAAGAACATTCCCCGCGGCCAGCTCATGGGTATTCCCAACGGCCCTCAGCTGATGCCGACGGACTCGCAGCGCGTCACCCCGGAATGGGGCGTCTGCGACGAGGTCAAGTACGACGAGTCGGTGCCCCAGCCGGACCTCTCGAAAACGGAAACGACCGTCTACGCGGGTGTGAAGCAGCTCGGGAACCGTGAACTCGGCCAGAACGAGGCGTTGCTGGCCAAGGGCGCCAACGGCCGGGAGTACCTGATCTACCGGCAGACGCCGGACCCCAACGCCCGCAACGCGAACGCCGTCAAGGCCGAGATCAAGCCCGACGCGAACGCCGTCCGGTCCGCGCTGAAGCTGTCCGATCGGCCGCGCGGTATTTCCCAGGGCCTGCTGGACGCGATCCCCGAGGTGCCGGAGCTGAAGCTCCCGGACGTCCCGGGCAAGGGCGAGCGGCCCAACTACGAGATCGACGATATGAGGGTCGGCGACGTCTTCTCGACGGAGCAGGCCGAGGGGCGGAAGGACTTCTACCTCATCACGAAGGAAGGAATCCAGGCCATCTCCCCGGCGGTCGCCGACATCGTCCAGACCGGGAAGAACGACGGCAGCACGTCGGTCATGTCCGTGCCGCTGGGCAAGATCCGCAACCTCACGCGTGTCTCCCAGGTCGTCGAGCTCGACGCCTACCCGCAGACCGTGCCGACGGTGCTCGACGCGACCCAGGGTTCGCGGGTCTCCTGCCTGAGCTGGTCCATCGCGGGCGAAGGCAGCAGCCGGGACGGGCACACGGCGGTGTTCGTCGACGACAAGCTGCCGAAGGGCAGGAACGCCGACGGATCCGCGCCCGGCGTCAAGATCGGCACCCCCGGTCCGGTCGGCGCGCCGATCAACAGCTTCTACATGGAGCCCGGTTTCGCGGCCGTCGTCCAGTCGGCGACCGGCAAGGAGACCTTCGACAAGGGACCCATCCAGCTGATCTCCGATCGCGGGATCCGTTATGGCGTCCCTGACGCCGTGACCGCGGATTCGATCGGGCTCAACAAGCGGGTTCCGGCCCCTGAGTCCATCGTCAGGATCCTGCCCACCGGCGCTTCGTTGAACACGCAGGACGTGCTCCGTACGTTCGACACGGTGCCGATCGACGACAGGGCCGGTTCGGTCGCCACGCAGTCGCAGCAGGCTCCGGCCGGTAACTGATCACGGGAACCCGCCGGACGGCGCGAGCGTCTCAACGCCCGAGCGGTATCGGGTGAGTGGAGGGTGCAGTGGCCGGCCTGAAGATCGACGGCAACGTCGTCGGTGACTATGCGAAGCGGGTGGACGCGGCCGCCGGAGAGCTCGACCTGGCGGCCGCGGAGGTGACCGGTGAGGGCGTCACCGTCGAATCCCACGGCACGCTGGGGGAGGAATTGGGTCTCGGCGCGTCCTATGGGCGTGCGGCCGAGGCCATCCGGCGTCAGCTGGTGGAGGGCGCGGCCGCACTGAGGTCGGCGTCCGAGGCCCTGCACACCGTGACCGCGCGGCATGCCGGGCACGACGACGAGGCAGCGCAGATGATCAACCGCGCCGTGGAGCTCTGAACCGCATGATCGCCGAATCGGAGAACCCGACGGATTCCATCCCGCACCCGATGGCGGCCGCCGTACGCCCGGCTGCCCCCGAGCCGGCCCCGAGCGCGTTTAGCCCGCTAAACGCGACGGGCTCGGGCGGGGAGGAGCTGGTCGAGGCCGCGGTACCGCATCTCGCCTTCGTTTCGGAGCTGTCCGGCCATCTGGGGCTGATCGATCCGGTCGAGACCTACCTGACCCCGTTGGTGGGGCGCTGGGAGGACTTGAAGAACGAGGCCGACCTCCTGCGAAAGGCGGCGAAGACCGCGGGCAATGTTTCGAAGGAGCTGTCCGAGGACCTCGGGCGTCTCGACGCCGGGTGGTCCGGCAAGGACGCCGACGCGTTCGTCGCGTACATCGTGGACATCCACGCCGCGGGCTCTGACGTCGAAGACGCCCTCACGACGCTGGCGAGTTCGCTCGACGAACTGGTGCTGTCGATCCGACGCATCCTGACCGACCTCGTCGAGGTGCTCGTCGACACGGCCGAACTGACCTCCGAGACCGCGATGCTGCCGGTCGGCGGTGTCCGGCGGGCGCGAACGCAGTTGGAGGAGGCGCAGGAGTCGGCCAAGGCGCTCTTCGAGGCCGCTCGTAACGTCCTTGAGGGCTTTGTGCGGTTCTGTGACGGCGTCGACGACCCTGACGCCAGCTCGCGGAGTATCGAGATCACTCACCGGTACCCGCAGGACGAATTCAAGCTCCACGACGATTCCGAGGCGCCGGGTGCGCCGGTTCAGGAGAATGCCTCCGTCGAGGCCGATTCCGGTACGGCGTCCGATGAGCAGTCGACGTCGCCGTCCGCGGCCGAGGGCAGGCAGACCGGATCGCAGGAACCGTTGATCGAGCAAGGGCAGGCGCTGATCCCGGAGGTCGCGCACGTTCAGGCCGCGCCGGCGCAGGGATCGGGTGTGGCCGGTGCCGGTTCGGCGATGATGCCGATGGGGATGGCGCCCATGATGGGGATGGGCGGCATGGGCGGTGGAGGCCAGACGGCCCACCAGTCCAAGACGCGGCCCGCTTCGAAACCGTCCGATGTGGTCGGTGAGCCCGGTCAGGTCGTCCCGCCCGTGATCGGCGAGGACGAGACCCCGCCGAAGCCCGCCCCGAAGCCCAAGCCCGCCAAGTAGGAGCCCCAGGGGCCAGAGCGACTTTCGCGGGCTAACCGCGATCTGGGCCGGTCGAAGGCGAGCCCGGATCGCGGTTAGCCCGCGAAACGCACGTGCTACGGGGTTTTGCGGCCTGGTGAGGCGGCAGGCCGGTTGCGGCGGACCGAGTGCACCACGAACAGGGTGACGAGCAGCGCCACCAGGCCCCCGCCGGTTCCGGCGAGCGCGACGATCATCGGGGCGGGGTCACGGTCGTTCGCGGGCGGCAGATTCGCGGGCAGCTGAACCGGCTTGGCCTTGTCCGCCTCCGACGGCACGATCGCCGTCAGCGCCGCGATCGGGTCGATGACGCCGAAGCCGACGAAGTTGTCCCGGCCGCCCGGCGCTGCGGGGTGCTGCGCCGTCTCCTTGATCCGGGTCATCACTTGGCGGGCATTCAGGTCCGGGAACTTCTGGCGCACAAGTGCGGCCACACCTGCGACGTACGGGGCAGCGAAGCTGGTCCCCTGGATCTCACCGGGCTGCCCGTTGCCTTCGATGGTCAGGTTGGCCAGGCTGCTGGAGCCCTCCGCGGGGTCCAAGGAAATGATCTTGGTGCCCGGAGCGGCGACACTGACCCACGGCCCATTGACACTGAAATTCGCGACACCGCCGGTCTCGTCGATCGCCGCGACCGACAGCACGTCTTCGGCGAACCAGGGCGGCGTGACGATCGTCTTGGGGGACTTGGGGTCCGGCTGATCGTTCTGCGGGCACTTGTCGCCGACGTTGCCTGCCGCCGCGACGACGACCACGTTCTGCTCGACGGCGTAGTTGACCGCCGCCTGAAGCTCCACCTCGCCCGGGGTGATGCTTCCGGTGGCCGGGCGACAGTTGTCGACCGACATGTTGATGACTTTGGATTTTTGATCGACGGCCCGGACCACGGCCTGTGCGAGCGTTGTCAGCGTGCCCGCGGTCTTGCCTTGTCCCTGCTGTCGTCCGCCTTTGTCCTGGCCCGGCGCGGTTCCGCCGACGGCGCCGTTCCCCTGTGAGGACGGTGGAAGCTGCGAACCCGGATTGTTCGACGATGAAGGCGGAGCAGAGTTGGACGAGGCAGGCGGCTCCGACTTCTTCTCAGCCTCCTCGTAGTTCTGGCTGGACTGCCGGATCGACAGGATCGTGGCATCCGGCGCGACCCCCCGGAACCCGATGCTCGCGTCGGGCGGGTTCGCGGCGATGATCCCCGCCACCTCAGTGCCGTGACCGTCGCAGTCTTCGAGCCCCGGCGCCTTGCCGCCGCCGGGAGTGGCGACGTAGTCACCACCCGATTCGACACGACCTCCGAAGTACGGGTGCGCGGAGACGCCGGTGTCGATCACGGCGACCTTGATGCCCCCGCCGACCGACGACTTCCCGGCACCGCGCATCAACTGGTGCACCCGTTCGATCTGCAGGTACTGCTGGCCCCAGGGCCGATTCTTGATGTCGACCTGGTCGCCGCCGAGTTTGCTGCGCTGGACGCACTCGGTCTTCTTCTCGTAGGTCTTGTCCGGCTTGCCTGTGTCGGCCGGCCTCTCGGACGTGTTCACCGGCGGCGGGGTCGCGTAGTAGCCACCGGCGTCCGGCGCGACGCTGCTTTGCTGCGCCCACGCGGGAAGAGCCACCGACGCCGGCGAGAGAACACCGATACCGGCCGCCAGCAGCACCGTTCCGGTACGTCCGGCGAGGCCGAGGTGGCGGACGCGCGTCCCCCTTGACTTCCGCGCTACGGCCATCAGAGCATCATCCGATCGGGTCGTCACTTGAAGTTGAGGTGGCGCAGCGTCGTGTAGAGATCCATGACACCGAGCGCCAGCGGCAGCACCGTCGCGATGAAGACGGCCTCGAAGATCTCCACGGTCCGCCGCAGCGGCGGCGAGAAGCGCTGGTTCGGGAAGATCACGCCGACCACGAGCGCGCCGGCGCCGATCAGCAGCAGCGCGCCGAACACGAACAGAACGCGGTTCAGCGGGCTCGCCGACCACATCCAGCCGAGCAGGATGCCCGCGCCGGACACCATGCCGGTGGTCAGCAGGGCGATCGCCTGCGCGCCGTTCGCGTACGCCCGCGCCCTGAGGAGCAGGACCAGCGTGGCGACCACGCCGAGGATCGGGCCGAAGACCGTCGGAGAGGTTGAGGCGATGATCGCGAACAGTGCCGTGGCCGCGCCGCAACCGGTCAGCAGACCGGTCATGTACTCGTGGGCGACCGCGGTGCGGCGTTCGATGGCGCGGTAGTCCGGGAAGCCCGAGTCTTCCTTCAGCTCTTCGGCGCTGCCGGGAACGTGCGGCGTCGGGAGGGCGGCGAGCTTGATCGTCGCGCGCGGCAGGATCGAGATGCAGGCCAGCGAGAACGCGGTGGCGCCGGCGGCGATCCCGGCGATCGGGGTGTCGATGAGCGTCGCGGCCAGGAACGTCAGCGCCGCGATCGTGGCCGTCGTCGCGGCCGCGATGAAGGTGGTGATCCCGTGTCCGATGACGAGGATGCAGACCGCCGCCACGATGATCACGAGAGTGCTCGCGAGCAGCAGGTTCGCCCACAGGGACAGCCCCGGCACGATGTAGAAACCGCTGACGAACGCCAGCGGCAGACCGCCCGCCGCGGCGATCAGCACACCGGTCGCCTCGGCCTTGTAGGCCTTGGCCAGTGTCGCGCCGATCGCGACGCACGCGATCGCGCCGACACCGCCCGCGATCGCGGCGGCGAGTGCGTTGCCGCCGTAGAAAGAGCCGCTGGTGAAGAGCGCGAGGGCGGCGAAGAACAGCGCCAGGCCGCCCGCGACGTGCCCGAAGCGGCGCGCCGTCTCCTTGGTCCACGGACGGAAGCTGTCCGGGGAGGATTCGGCGATCGCGTCGACGACGTCGTCGTAGAGCGGGGGCGGCGGGTTCTCGTTGCGCTTGCGCAGCTGCAGCAGTTCGCCGTCGACGACGCCGAGGGACGCGAGGGTCCGGCTCGGGTCGAGTGGCGCGTCGCCCAGCTTCGCCAGCGCCCAGCCGCCGTGGCGGGCGCCGCCGTCCGGCGTCGCCTCCTTCGCCATCTCCAACAGCATGGGCAGCAGGTCCGCCACCGCGACGTCAGCCGGCAAAGCCACGTCGATCCGGGTGCGTGGCGCGACCACCGTCACCCTGCTGAATACCGTCGTGCCCGTTGCCACTGCCTTCCCCCTGCCCTGAGAGTCTGCTCCCGGGGGAACCTATACCGAACCCGGGTGCCCACATCATCGACTGTCGGAAAAAGACCGGCAAAAGTAGGAGAGGCGACCTCCGAAGCCCGCTCCCGGCTGCCGGCGCGTCGACTTTAGCGGGCTAAACGTCACGCGCCGGAGCCCCGGCATCTGGGAGCCCCGACCACCGGATCGCGTTTAGGGGGCGAAACGCACGTCGGGGGTCCGGGCGGGCCGGATCGCGATTAGGGGGCTAAACGCACGTCGGGCGGGTGGGCGGCCGGATCGCAGTTAGGCCGCTAAACGCACGTCGGCGCGGCCGGAGCCCTACACTCCCGGAATGCGTATGGTCCCGGTCGGGGCCGTTCTCGGCGTTGTCCGGATTTCACCGGCCACGTTCGATAGGTTGTCTCGCGCACCCGTACGCGCACCAACGGTGGCCGCCATCGTCGAGTTTGAAGAGGGGTCCTTCGATGAGCACGCTGCAGTTCAAGAAGTCACCGCGCCTGGCGGCGCCGCGGCCGCCGGGCGGCGAGGTGCATCTCGAACCGCCGCCTGAGGTGCCCCGCACCATCCCGGGCAACATCGTCATGAAGCTGCTCCCCGCGGTGATGATCGTCGCTTCCCTCGGGATGATGGTCTTCATGTTCACCACGGGTGGACGCAATCCCATGATGATGATGATGGGCGGCATGATGGTGCTCAGCACCGTCGGCATGATGGCCGGCGGCGCGGGCAAGGGCGGCGGCGCCAAAAAGGCCGAGATGGACGAGGACCGCAAGGACTACCTGCGCTACCTCGGCCAGATGCGCGACAGGGCCCGCGAGGCCATGGTCGACCAGCGCGCCGCGCTCGAATGGGTCCACCCCGACCCGCAGACCCTGTGGTCGCTGGCCGCGAGCCGCCGCATGTGGGAACGCCGCCAGAACGACCAGGACTTCCTCCACCTTCGCGTCGGCCGCAGCTCGCACCGCCTCGCGACGCGGCTCGTGCCGCCGCAGACCGGCCCGGTCGACGAGCTGGAGCCGATCGCCACGCTCGCCCTGCGCCGCTTCGTCCGCGCGCACTCGATCGTCCCGGATCTGCCGACCCAGATCACCCTCCGCGGGTTCGCCGCGGTCAGCATGCAGGGCGACCGCGGTCTGACCCGCGGCCTCACCCGGGCGATGCTGGCCCAGCTGGTCACCTTCCACAGCCCCGACGACGTCCTCATCGCGGTCGCGACGGCGGGCCGTGCCAAGGAGGAGTGGGAGTGGGCGAAGTGGCTGCCGCACGCCCAGCACCCGGCGCTCGCCGACGGTATCGGCCAGCTGCGGATGATGGCGGGCTCCCTCGCGCAGATCGAGCAGTGGCTCGACGAAGAACTCCGTGACCGCCAGCGGTTCTCGCGCAACGCGACGCCCGCCCCGGATCAGCCGCACATCGTCATCATCGTCGACGACGCCGAGGTCACCCGCGAAGAGCAGATCATCCTCGAAGAGGGTCTGGTCGGCGTCACCCTGATCGACCTTTCCGACTCCATCGGCAACCTCGCGGCCCGTCGTGGTCTGCGGCTGGTCGTCGAGGAAGACCGGCTCGGCGCGCGCAGCGCCGGCGGCGTCGAATGGTTCGGCCGTCCGGACACGCTCAGCGTGGTCGAGGCCGAAGCGCTGGCCCGGCTCCTCGCCCCGTACCGCGTCGGCACCGCCGCGCAGGACGCCGCCGAGGAAGAGCCGCTGCTGTCCAACCCCGGTCTGCTCGAACTGCTGGGCATCCCCGGCGACCCGATGACCTTCGACGTCCAGCAGGCCTGGCGGCCGCGCCCGGTGCGAGACCGCTACCGAGTCCCGTTCGGCGTCGGCGAGTACGGCCAGCCGGTCGAGCTGGACATCAAGGAAGCCGCGATGGAGGGCATGGGCCCGCACGGCCTGTGCATCGGGGCGACCGGTTCCGGTAAGTCGGAGTTCCTCCGCACCCTGGTGCTCGGCATGCTCGCCACGCATTCGTCGAGCACGCTGAACTTCGTCCTCGTCGACTTCAAGGGTGGTGCGACGTTCCTCGGTCTGGACGCCGCTCCGCACGTTTCCGCGGTCATCACCAACCTCGCGGACGAAGTCACGCTGGTCGACCGCATGAAGGACGCGCTGGCCGGCGAGATGAACCGGCGCCAGGAAGCGCTGAAGAACGGCGGTAACTTCAAGAACGTCTGGGAGTACGAGAAGGCCCGCGAGAACGGCGCCGACCTCGACCCGCTGCCCGCGCTCTTCATCGTCTGTGATGAGTTCTCCGAACTTCTGGCCGCGAAGCCGGACTTCATCGACCTGTTCGTCGCCATCGGCCGTCTGGGCCGGTCGCTGCAGATGCACATGCTCCTCGCGTCGCAGCGACTCGAAGAGGGCAAGCTGCGCGGTCTCGACTCGCACCTTTCCTACCGCATCGGTCTGAAGACCTTCTCCGCCGCGGAATCCCGTGCCGCGATCGGCGTGCCCGACGCGTTCGAGCTGCCGTCCGTTCCCGGTGGCGGTTACCTCAAGTACGACACCTCGACGCTGGTCCGCTTCAAGGCCTCGTACGTCTCAGGCCCGTACCGGCCCGCGGGGATCAAGGCCGCCGGCCCGGTCGCGACCGTGGTCCGCGCGGACAAACGCCCGCAGCTGTTCGTCCCGGACTTCGTCGAACTGCCGAAGGAACCGGAGCCACAGCAGATCGAGGCCGCGCCGGTGGAAGAGGCCAAGTCGGAGGAGGCCGTCGAGCCCAGCGAGCTCGACGTGATCGTGTCCCGGCTGATCGGCCAGGGCCCGCCCGCGCACGAGGTCTGGCTGCCGCCGCTCAAGGAGCCGAACTCGCTCGACACCCTGCTCCCGAACCTGAACCCCACCGACGACCGCGGTCTTTCCCCGGTCGGGTTCTTCGGCAACGGACGGCTGCAGGTGCCGATGGGCATCGTCGACCGCCCGTACGAGCAGCGTCGTGACCTGCTGTGGGCCGACTTCTCCGGTGGCGCCGGGCACGGTGTGATCGTCGGCGGCCCGCAGTCCGGCAAGTCGACCATGCTCCGGACGCTGATCATGTCGATGGCGCTGACCCACACCCCCGAGGAAGCGCAGTTCTACGCACTCGACCTCGGTGGCGGTACGTTGGCCGGTCTCCAGGGCCTGCCACACGTCGGTGGCGTCGCGGTCGCGCGGCGCGAGCCGGACAAGGCCCGCCGGATCGTGGCCGAGCTGACCACCCTGCTCACCGAGCGGGAAGGCCGGTTCGGTGCCATGGGCATCGACTCGATGAACGAGTTCCGCAACCGCAAGCGGCGGGGCGAGATCAAGCCCGAGGAAGACGCCTTCGGTGACGCGTTCCTGATCGTCGACAACTGGAAGGCCCTGCGGGACGACTTCGACGAGCTGGAGACCTCGATCACCAAGCTCGCCACCCAGGGTCTTTCCTACGGCGTGCACGTCATCATCGCGGCGAACCGGTGGGCGGACATCCGCCCGGCGATCAAGGACATGATCGGTACCCGGTTCGAGCTCCGCCTCGGTGACCCGAGCGAGTCGGACATCGACCGCCGGGTCGCGGTGAACGTCCCGGCAGGCCGCCCCGGCCGCGGTCTCACCAGGGACAAGCTCCACCTGCTGACCGGTCTGCCGCGGATCGACGGATCGAGCAACCCGGACGACGTCGCCGCCGGCGTCGCCGACGCGGTCGCGAAGATCAAGGCCGCGTGGAAGGGCCGCCCGGCGCCGCAGGTCCGCCTGCTGCCGGAGATGGTCACCTACGACGAGGTCCTGGCCATCGACTCCAAGCGCAACACGAAGCTGGTGCCGATCGGTGTCAACGAGGAAGACCTCCAGCCGATCTACCTCGACTTCGCCGCCGATTCGCACTTCTACGCGTTCGCGGACGGCGAGTCGGGCAAGACGAACCTGCTGCGCCAGATCACCAGGGGTATCACCGAGCGGTACACGACGCAGGAAGCGGTCATCATCCTCGTCGACTACCGGCGCACGATGCTCGGCTTCATCGGCGGAGACCAGCTGCTCGGCTACGCGGTGTCCGCCGCGCAGCTGGAGAGCATGGTCAAGGACGTCCACGGGTCGATGACCCGGCGACTCCCCGGGCCGGACGTCACGCAGGAGCAGCTGAAGACGCGATCTTGGTGGACCGGTCCGGAGCTGTTCGTCATCGTCGACGACTACGACCTGGTCGCCACGCAGACGAGCAACCCGCTGAAGCCGCTCGCCGAGTTCCTCGCGCAGGCGAAGGACGTCGGTCTGCACATCGTCGTCGTGCGCCGCAGTGGTGGCGCTAGCCGGGCGATGTTCGACCCGATCCTCGGCAAGCTCAGGGAGATCGCGGCGCCCGGTATGGTCATGAACGGCTCGCGGGACGAGGGCAACCTGGTCGCCAACGTGAAGCCGAGCCAGATGCCGCCGGGACGAGGAAACCTCGTCACCAGGAAGCACGGCAAGCAGCTCATGCAGGTCTCGTGGATCCAGCCGGACTGACCTCCCGCGGAACCAGGTGAGGGAAGGGCCGGGCGTGGGGTGACGACGACGATCTGCGGGAGTGGCTTGTGACAGTGCGGGTTGCGGTGGACTTCGGGACATCGAGCACCTGCGTAGTCGCTTCGATCAACGGCCGCGAGCCGCAGGTCGTCGTGGTGGACGGGCAGCCCTTGATGTCGTCGGCGGTCTACGCCGCGCCGGACGGGACGCTGTTCGTCGGCCAGGAGGCGGAACGGCAGGCGGCGGTGGACCCGTCGCGCTACGAGCCGAATCCGAAGCGCCGGATCGACGAAGGCGACCTGCTGCTGGGCGACAACGTCCTGCGCGTGACCGACGTCGTCCACGCCGTGCTGAAGCGCGCGGTGACCGAGGCGCGGCGGCTCGCCGGTGACGCCGAGGTCGAACTGCTCGTCCTGACCCATCCCGCGGATTGGGGCGCGACCCGGACCCGGCTGCTCCGGCAGGCCGCGGGCGGGCTCGCGCGCCAGGTCGCGCTCGTGCCGGAGCCGGTCGCCGCGGCGGTCTATCACGCCGCGACGTTCGCCCCGGCCGACCTCAACTCCGAGCGCACCGTCGAGTTCAGCGGCCGTCCGGGAGACGCTCTGGCGGTCCTGGATCTGGGTGGCGGCACCGTCGACGTCTCCGTGGTGCAGCGCATGCCCGGCAGCCCGGCGGATCGCAGTTCGCCCGCTAAACGCGCCGGGTTCCAGGTGCTGGCCACCCGGGGGGATCCGAGCTTCGGGGGAGCGGACGTCGATCAGGCGCTCCTGGAGCATGTGGGTTCGCTGGTGTCGTCCGTCGATCCGCCGGAATGGCGGAAGCTCGTCGAGGGCCGCGAACTCACGGACAGGCGACGGCGCCGCGTGCTGCGGCAGGATGTGCGCGGCGCGAAGGAGACGCTGTCGCGGCACGCGTACACCGACGTCCCGATGCCGCCGCCGTTCGCCGACGCGCATGTGACCCGGGAGGACCTCGAGCGGCTCATCGCGGGGCCGCTCGGGCGCGCGGTCGAACTGACCGTGGCCGCGATCGGCGATTCCGGGCTGCGCCCGAAGCAACTGACGGCGATCTTCCTCGTGGGCGGGTCGAGCCGGATCCCGATGGTGTCCCGGCTGGTGCACGAGCGGACCGGGGTCGTCCCCACCACGCTGGACCAGCCGGAGACCGTGGTCGCCCGCGGCGCGCTGCGGGCCGTGCTGATCGACCCGGACCGGACGGGTTCGCTGGCGGGCTCCGCGGTCTCCCGGGTCGGCGGTGCCCCCGCGCCTGTCCCCGCTCCCGCCGACCGGCGTCCCGAGGCCCCGCGTCCCCCGTTCCCTCCCGGCCCACCCCCGCAGAGCGCGTTTAGCCCGCTAAACGCGACGCGGCAGCAGGGGCCGCCATCGCCGCCCATGGGACAGCAGGGGGTGGCGCCCCTGCCGCAGTGGCGGCCGGGTGAGCAAGCTCGTGAGACCAAGCCCGCCGAGCGCGGCGGGAAGAACAAGAAGACGCCTTGGATCATCGCCGCGGCCGTGGTGGTCGTGGCGGCGATCGCCGGCGGCGTCCTCTTCGCGGTCAACAACGGCGAGGCCGAGCCGGAGGGCCGGACGCTCGCCCAGTACGACTACCGCTTCATCGCGCCGCCGGACTGGACGCAGACCGACGACCGCGTCGCCAAACGTCAGGTGGTGATCCACCCGAGCGACTCCCTCACCGGTGACGACCTCGTGGTCGCCCAAGAGAACGTGATGGACTACGACGCGACGGCCGACAGACAGAAGCTCGTCGACGAACTCGGCGGCCTGGCACGGCTGGAGCCGGACAAGTACAGCGGCTTCAACGGCGCCGCGGAATACGCCGGCAAGTCCGTCATCTACTACCGCGAAAGCAAACCGAGTGCCCGCGTCGACTGGTACGTCGTCGCTCAGGGAAAGATCCGCGTCCACATCGGTTGCCAGTACGGCACCGGCTCACCGCACGAACAACGGGTGAGCGCGGCCTGCGAGCAGGTCGTCAAAACGATGGTGGTCGTCAACTGAAGGGGGAGGCTCATGCCACCCGAACCCGAGACCGCCGCTGAGCACTTCGCGCGCACAGGACGCGACGCGGTCACCTATGCCCGGCAGGTCGCCCGTACGGCCAAGGCGCGCTACGAACGCCGCCGGGGCGAGAACGCCGAACTCGCGAAGCAATTCGGCAAGGGACGGCTCGCGGGCGGGGAGACCGCGCCGACGCCCGCCGTCGTCCGGAACGCCGCGAAACGGTTCCGCGCGGGCGCCGGTCTTCCCGTTCCCGCGTTGCCCCCGGCGGCGGATTTGGTTCCCCTTCGGCCGGAACCCGTGGCCAGACGGCCACGTGTGGGTGACGACGACGAGGACTTTTCGCAGTCGCGAATCATGAGCCGCGGCGATTGACCGGCCTCTGTGCATTCGCTAAATCGCGTGGTGGAAGCCCTTTTTCCCGCGTGAATCGCAGGGCGCGGGCCGGATTCCCGCGGGCGGTTCCCGCCGGGAGCGTTAACGCAAGCAACTACTTGAAACCAACGAGCGACAAGAGGGAACCAGACGTGGCAGTGTCTCCGTCGTAGGTCCGTACCAAACGAACTTCACCGAGTACGGATAAACCACGAACGAAGGGGGTAGCTCCCATGGCTGGCGGATTTACCGGGACAGTTGAGCAGTTCACTCAGTCCGAGAAGCGCGTGACCGAGGTCCGCGTTTCGATGGACCAGAACCTGAGCAAGCTTCGCGACAACATCGAGGCCACCCGCGCGGGCTGGACCGGTGACGCCTCGATCGCGTTCAACAACGTGATGAAGCGCTTCGACGAGGCGGGCCGTGGGCTCAACCAGGCCCTCCAGAACATCGGTGACCTGCTCGAGCAGGCCGGCTCGAAGTACAACGCTTCCGAGCAGCAGCAGCAGGAACTCATCAACTCGGTCAACAAGGGCTTCGGCGTCCTCGGCTGATCTTGCTTCACCCCGTACAAACCAAGACCATTCTTAATCACTGGAGGAACCCATGGGCGAGTTGAAGGTCGATTACGCCACGATCCACGCGGCGGCCGACGACTGCAAGACCACCGGTGGCGAGCTGGAGTCCCTCTTCGGGCAGCTGAAGAGCGACCTGGCCCCGCTGGTCAACACCTGGGACGGTGACGCGAAGACCGCGTACATGGCCGCTCAGCAGGAGTGGGACAACAAGTTCGAGGAGCTCAAGCAGCTGCTCGCGCAGGTCGCCGGCGTGCTGCCGCAGCTGGCCGACGGCTACCAGGCCACGGAGCAGGGCGTCACCGGCCTGTTCTGAGTCTCCCGGCTCCAACGAGCAACGGCGGGCAGGCATCTTCGGATGCCGAGCCCGCCGTTTCGTTTGTGTCGAAGGAAAAGCCGCGACGGTCGCCGTCGCGGCTTTTCCGTGTCCGCACCGGTCAGTGCGGCGCGCCGACCTCGAATTCCGGGGTGGTGTTCAGCACCCGGACGGTGACTTTCTTCTGCTGTCCCGAAAGATCGATCGAGCAGTCGAACGTGGCGCCGTTCTCCACCGGCTGGCCGGACGGGCAGCTCACGTTCTTCACGTCCGGCTCCCCGTAGTTTTCGTTGAGCACGCGGACGACACCGTCCTGGACCGATTTCTGATCGAGCGTGTCACCGGCGAAGGCGCCGAGCAGCCAGGCTCCGACGCCGCCCGCGACCACGACGGCCGCCGCGATCCCGCCGATCAGCAAGGTCTTCTTGGAAGCCTTGGGCTTCTTCGCGGGCTCCGCTCCGAAGGCACCGAGCCCGCCGTACTGAGACGGCTGTGCCTGCTGCGCGGGCTGGAACCCTCCGCCGTACTGACCCTGCGGGGGAGTGCCCGGACTTTGTTGCTGTGCCTGCCAATCCTGCTGCTGCGGCATCGGCTGCTGCTGCGGTTGCTGCGGTTGCTGCCACCCCGGGCCCTGCGCCGGGGGTGCGCTTTGCTGCCAGGGCCCGGAAAAAGAGCCGGTGACGCCGGGCTGCTGCTGCCATTGCCCGGTGTAGGAGCCGGTGTTCGCGGCGCCCGCGTCGTTCTGCTGCCACTGCCCGGCATGCGGTCCGGTCGCCTGGCCCTCCTGTTGCCAGCCCTGCTGCTGATTGCCGGGATTCGCCGGGGGCTGCCACCACTGCTGCGGCTGTTGCGGCTGCTGTTCGGTCATGCCTCAGACGCCTTTCAGCTCGTTGAAGCGGCGGTTGAAGTCGTCCTTGGCCGCCTTGTCCGGCAGCACGGTGATCTGTGAGGCGTCCGGCAGCTTCGGCAGATCCTGCGGGCTCGCCTTGCCGGTGAAGCGGAAGTCGTAGCGCAGCTCGATCTTGTGCCCGTTGCCCTCGATCTTCGCCTCCATCACGATCTGGTTCAGCGTCCCGTCCGAATTGAGGGAGACGGTGGTGTGCACCGGGGCCTTCTTCATCTCGTCCGTGATCCCGCTGCTGATCGACGTGGGCAGGATCTCCACCCGGCGTTCGATGAACTTGCCGAACGGGACGTCGGCGGTCAGCTCGATCCGGTTCTCCGGAAGGCTCTTGGCGCCCTTCACGATCTTCTTGTCCGCGTTGTAGGACACGGCGATCGCGTCGGCCATCTTGCAGGCGTGGATGATCCCGACCCACGCGCACGGGATGGCCAGCCCGGCTTCGGACTTCAGCATCGAAACCCACGGCGTCGGGGCGAGGCTCTTGTAGACGGGGCCGAGGTACACGTACTCGACGGTCCCGTCGCCCGGGGTGTACCAGTCGATGCTGTCGTCCGGGTTCTTCTGCGAGCGCTGGCGGCTGACCCGGCTTTCCGGGGACCCGGTGCGGGCCGAGGAGATCGTGCTGCGGACGTACTTCTCGTCGAACCGGAAGTAGGCGCCCGACTCGCTGGTGACGTCGCGCTGCTGGCCGATGGTGTCCTGCAGCTTGTTCATCGCGGTTTCGAACTTCGTGCCGACGTAGGTCGCCGCGTCGTCGCCCTTCGGCACGGCGGTGCCCGCGCGCCCCTGGCCGCAGGCGGTGGTCAGCGCCAGCACGGCGCTCAGCACGCACAAGATGGTCGTTGGACGTTTGTTCATCGCCGTTCCCCTGATCGAGTCCCCCGCGCGCGGTGCGCGTCCGGATCGTCTCATCCTCTCCCGCGAAGGATGATGCCGTGGGCGGTTCCGCCACACCGGCGAGGTACAGTTGCGGGGCGCCCGCCGGGCGCCGGTCCTAGTATGGGACCCCGGACCGACCCCCGCTTCGCAGTAGGGTCGGGCGTGGGGGTATCTTCATTAGTCGTTGTGCGCTGCGGCGCGTAAGCGCTAGGCCCGCACAGAACCCACACGCAATGTTGACGACGAGGTAGACCCTTGCCCACGTACAGCCCCAAGCCCGGCGACGTCACTCGTGCCTGGCACGTGATCGACGCCGAGGATGTCGTGCTCGGCCGGCTCGCGACCGAGGTCGCCACGCTGCTGCGCGGCAAGCACAAGCCGACCTACGCCCCGCACGTGGACACCGGTGACTTCGTCATCATCGTCAACGCCGAGAAGGTCGCGCTCACCGGTAACAAGCGCGAGCAGAAGTTCGCGTACCGGCACAGCGGTTACCCCGGTGGTCTGCGGAAGCGCTCCTTCGGCGAGCTGCTCGACACCAAGCCCGAGCACCTGCTCGAGAAGGTCGTCAAGGGCATGCTGCCGAAGAACAAGCTCGGCCGCGCCCAGGCGAAGAAGCTCAAGGTCTACGCCGGCGCCGAGCACCCGCACGCCGCGCAGCAGCCGCAGGCGCGCGAGATCACCAAGATCGCGCAGGTCGCGAAGTGAGTGAGGAACAGTCTGTGACCAGCACCGAGACCGAGGCCGTCGAGGCTGTCGAGACCCCCGCGGTCGGTGACGCCGTCGCGACCAGCGAAACCCCCGCCGCCCCGCGCCCGTCGCGTGCCGCCGGTGGCAACGCCCAGACCGTCGGCCGCCGCAAGGAAGCCGTCGTCCGGGTCCGCGTCGTTCCCGGTACCGGTGAGTTCAAGCTCAACGGCCGCACGCTCGAAGAGTACTTCCCGAACAAGGTGCACCAGCAGCTCATCCGTGAGCCGCTGGTGACGGTCGACAAGCCCGACTCGTTCGACATCTTCGCCAACCTGCACGGTGGCGGGATCTCGGGCCAGGCCGGTGCGCTGCGCCTCGCGATCGCCCGTGCGCTCGTCGAGGTCGACGCCGACGACCGTCCGGCCCTGAAGAAGGCCGGCTTCCTGACCCGTGACGCCCGCGCCACGGAGCGGAAGAAGTACGGCCTCAAGAAGGCCCGTAAGGCTCCGCAGTACAGCAAGCGCTGATCGCGCCTCTGGCGCAACCCGCGGAAGCGCCCATCCGTCTTTCGGATGGGCGCTTCCGTGTTTCCGGGGTCCTTCGGTTCCCCGCTCGCCCCCAGCCCCACCTGTCACACCCGCCACATGTGCCCCACCCGTGTCGCGTTTAGCCCGCTAAAGTCGCGCGCGTCGCGTTTAGCCCGCTAAAGGCGAACCGGGGGTGCGGCAGGGTGGGCAGGGGCACTGGCTAGGTTGTCGTGGTGGTTTTTCAAGGAGGTCGACAGATGGCTCGTCTATTCGGTACCGACGGCGTACGTGGCCTCGCCAACGAGGAGCTGACCCCGGAGCTGGCGCTCTCGCTCGCCGCCAGCGCCGCCCGCGTCCTCGCCGCCCACGACCGCTCGCACCGCCCGGTCGCGGTCGTCGGCCGTGACCCGCGCGCCAGCGGAGAGATGCTCGAAGCCGCCGTCGTGGCGGGCCTCACGTCCGCCGGCGCCGACGTGCTCCGTCTCGGCGTCCTCCCGACGCCCGCCGTCGCGTATCTCGTCGGCGCGCTCGAAGCCGACCTCGGCGTGATGATCTCCGCCTCCCACAACCCCATGCCCGACAACGGCATCAAGCTCTTCGCGGCGGGCGGCCACAAACTTCCCGACGGGATCGAGGACGAGATCGAAGCCGGTCTCGCCGCCCCCGTCACCCGCCCGACCGGTATCGGCGTCGGCCGGGTGAAGGACGTCCCCGACGCGGGTGACCGCTACGTCCAGCACCTGCTGTCGGCCACGCCGCACTCGCTCGAAGGCCTGCGCGTCGTCGTCGACTGCGCCAACGGCGCGTCCTCCTTCGCCGCCCCCGACGTCTATCGCAAGGCCGGCGCTGAGGTCATCGCGATCCACGCGGACCCGGACGGCGTGAACATCAACGAACACTGTGGGTCGAATCACCCGGACGCGTTGCGCGCGGCTGTCGTCGAGCACGGCGCCGACCTCGGGATCGCGCACGACGGTGACGCCGACCGCTGTGTCGCGGTCGACGCCGCGGGTGAACTGATCGACGGCGACCAGATCATGGCCGTCCTCGCGCTCGCCCTCGCCGAGACCGGCGAGCTGACCAAGAACACCCTGGTCGCGACCGTGATGAGCAACCTCGGCCTGCACCTGGCGATGCGCGCGCACGGCATCGACCTCGTCACCACCGCCGTCGGCGACCGCTACGTCCTCGAAGAGCTCCGCGCGAGCGGGTTCGCGCTCGGTGGCGAGCAGTCGGGCCACGTCGTCCTCCCCGCCTACGCGACCACCGGCGACGGCCTCCTCACCGCGCTGCGGGTGATGAGCCGTATGGCCTCCACCGGCAAGTCGCTCGCCGACCTCGCCGCCGTCATGAACCGCCTGCCGCAGGTGCTGGTGAACGTCCCGGTGGCGGACAAGGCGGCGGTCGCCGTCTCGGCCGCGGTCCGCGACGCCGTCGGCGCCGTCGAAGCCGAACTCGGCGAAGAAGGCCGTGTCCTGCTGCGCCCCTCGGGCACCGAGCAGCTGGTCCGCGTCATGGTCGAGGCTCCCGCGCACGACACCGCGCAGGCGGCCGCGGACAGGCTCGCGGGAGTCGTCTCCTCCGCCTCGTAAGCCCTCTCACGTTCTTCCCAAGTCGCTGCGCTGCGGTTACCGGCCCGGTACATTCCGTGTGCAAGGAACGGCACCGGGAGGGCTTGGGCCACGTCTGATCTCCGACGCAGATCGTTGCCCAGGGTGAGGGGGAGACATGGCCGGCGGCCACAAGGTCGATCCGCAGGCGTTGACGCAGGCGGCCAAGGCACTGAGCGACATTCCGAAGCACGCTTTGGAACAGCCCTTGGCCGCGGTCAAGGACATCCAGCTGATCGCGATGGACTTCGGACAGGGACACCAGGAGAGCTACGGCCCGTACCGGCCCGCCGTCACGCGGCTGGCGAACATGGCCGACAGCTACCTCAAGGCCGCTGACCTGTTCGCGCAGAAACTGAACGCGTCGGGTGGCAAGTACGAGGCCAACGAAGCCGACGCGAACCAGGCCGTGAAAGCGAGTGGCCGGTGACCGCCCAGGAAGAAGACGACCTCCCGACCCGCGCCGAGGTCGAGCAGATCATCAACGACGAGCGCATCCCTTGGGACGTCCGTCGGGATCTCGCCCTCCAGTACATCGACTACATCGAAGACGAAGACCCCGACGAGGTCGGCTTCGCCAGCGATGAGGACAAGAACGGTTTCCGTGACGCCGTAAAGGCGCAGATGAAGATCAGCGAAGGCGATCTCAACGGGAACAACTTCTGGGGCGGGATGCTGTCCGACATCCCGGTGATCAACAGCCTGGAAGAAAGCGTTCAGGTCGCGTACGGCAACGCCAAGGGCTATGTCGACAAGTTCGCCGAAGAAGGCCGCCAGGCGAACCAAAAGGCCAACGCCGACGCCAGGGCGGGCCTCGATCAGATGGCCTCGAAGGCGACCGCCACCAATCCCGCCGCGGAGACCTCGGACCAGATCCTGGACTTCGGCAAAGCGTCGTTCCAGAACATCGAGACCTTCGTCCCGCTCTACAACCGTTCGGTCGCGGCGGTGCATTCCGGCGCTCCGGCCGACGTCAACCAGCTGCGTGAGCTGTACGACCAGCAGCGGAAGATCCCGTTCGGCAAATTCGCGGCCGGTGCCGACGAGTTCACGAAGCTGAAGGAAGCGGTCGCGACGTCCTCCGGGGACGTTTCCGGAGAGATGAACAAGAACCTCGGGGGCTGGGAGGGGGCCGCCGCCGATCAGGCGCGGACCTATCAGCAGAACTACGAGGCCAAGACGAAGGTCGTCGCCGACGGCGCGGAGCACGCGGCCGTCGCGATGATGACGGCGGCCGGGTCGGTCGCGAAGTTCTGCCGTGACAAGGCGGACTGGATGATCAAGGCTTCGTGCGACCGGATCGGCGAAGTGACCGCGCAGGATCTGGACCGGATCATCCGCATCGCGGAGCTCGGCAACAACGCGAGCCAGGACGACTTCAAGCATTGCTCGAAGTTCCTCGACCAGCAGTCGCGCGACATGATCAACGACGACGATTGCGACCTCGACGGCGACACGATCGAGCACATCATCGGGCAGGTCAAAAACTACCTGACGGGAACCTTCAATCCGTTCTACTCGAAGTACCTGAACGACTTCCGGACCATGTGCGCCAATACGCACACCGCGGTCGCCGGGGCCTGGCAAGGGCTGACCGATTTCTTCAGCCAGCTCGAAGAGAACCCGTTCGTCAATCTCGACGCGGCCGCCGGAACGTCGGGCGGCGGGTTCAAGACCGGCGGCGGCCAGGAGAACGGCGGCGGGCACACCGGCGGTCCCGGCACAGGGCCCGGTAGCGGTGGTGGCGGCAACACCACGCCGATCGGCGACGCGAAACCTCCCGCCCCGCCGGCACCGCCGAGCCCTCCGGACCCGAACATCAACCCCGTCACGGAGAAACCGCTCGAAGTCGACCCGGAGACCGGCGAGGCGTACCCGATCGATCCGCGCACCGGAGAGGCGGTCAAGCCGGAAGGCCCGGAATCCGTCACCGTCGAGCAGGGTGATCACAAGATCTCCATGGCCGAGCCCGGCAAGGACGGCAAGATGGGGATCTCGGTCGACGACGGTTCAGGGCAGCCGAAGGACTACAAGCTCGACTTCGGCGACTCGCGGCCGTTGCCGGACGACACCCCGAACCGCGGACCCGGCGGCGACACGTCGGCAGGCGGCGCGATCCATCGTGACACCGCACAACGACCGGACGCGCCGCGTGTGGACGACCAGGCGTTCAAACCCGGTCCGGACGGCAAGATCCACATCGAGGACGGCGCCCTCAAGATCACCGCGGAGCGGCCGGACGGGCCGGACGGGCCCACCCGGGTGACGGTCGACGACGGCAGCGGCAAGCCGACGACGTACACCCTCGGCGAAGAGAATCCCGTGGCCAAGACGGCCGCTGGAGCCGGTGGCGGCGCCGCCGATGCCCGTTCGGACGCCGCGGTGCCGGGCGGCAGGCACGCCGCCGAGCACGTTTCCGGTCAGCCCGTGGAAGCGGTGGCGAGGGACCACGCGACGGCGCAGGCCGCTCCGGAGCCGGCGTCGCACGGGGAAGCCCAGTCCGTGCGAACGCACGAGGTTCCGGCTTCCGGCGCGGTCGAAGTCCCGGCGGCCGCCACCGAGCAGACCACGCCGGCCGCGGATTCGGAGTCGACGTCGCCGCAGTCGCTGAGCGATCCCATGGGTGACGACGGTGGACTCGGCGAGACCTCCGATCCGGCGGGTGCCGGCGGCGGCGCGTCCACCTCCGCGACCTCGGGGCTCGGCTCGGCGCCGGGCGGTGGTGGCGACCAGGCCGCCGCCGCCATGAGCGGTGGAGTGGGCATGATGGGCGGCGGCATGATGGGTGGTGCCGGCGCGGGCGGCGGCGGTGGCGAGGACCAGCAGCGCTCCTCGAGTGGTTACCGCGTCGACGGCGGCCTCTTCGACACGGCGACGTCGAGCAGCCGGATCAGCGGTTCTCTCGACGACGACGGTGTCATCGGGTTCCGCTAGCGGCCGGCATCGGCGAGGGAGGACTGACCATGGGTTCCGAGGACGCGCTTGCCGCGCTGAAGAGCAAATTGGCGAATCTGGAGAGTGAAAACTCCGCCAGGATGGCCCTACTCGACAAACGCCGTGAAGAGGCGCTCGCCGAGGCCAAGGAGAAGTTCGACAAGCAGTCGAAGATCCAGGGCGGCGTCATCGTCCGGTTGCAGGAGCGCAACCGCAAGGCCAAGGCCGCGGGTGGCTGGGCGACCGAGTCGACGTTGAGCGAGAAGGTCGAGGACGACGGCGACTTCGGGTTCGAGGAAGACGAGGCCGAGAACGAGCGCCGGGCCGGGTATCGGACGGCGGAGGAGCAGCCGGTCGCGTACCGGCCGCCCGCTCCTCCGGTGCAGGCGCCGACACCTCCGCCGCCTCCGGCGCCCGTTCCGGAAGAGCGTCCGGCCGGGCGGCACCGGCGGGCGGCGGCCGCGCGGGGTGACGACGACGATTTCGCCAACACCGATTGGCTGGCGACCTGAGCGGTCAGGTCCGCAGCGTGACGATGGCCCGCTCGACGCCGTGGAAGACGGCGTGCGTCTTGTACCGCACGTCTTCGGCGACGTGGTCGGGCGACAGGATCTCGGCGAGGGCTCGAAGCGCGACTTCGCCCTCGGCGACCGCGACCCGCGAGCCGGGACAAGTGTGCCTGCCGAGGCCGAAGGCGAGCTCGGCGTCGGGGCCCAGCGGGATGGCCAGTTTGTCCCCGGTCGTGAAGTCCTTGCCCGCCAAGGAGAACGGCGTGGTCACGCGTCGGGCGGCGAAGCGGGTCGGGGCGACTTCGTGGATCAGGCCGCGTACGTCGTCGAGAACGTCGGGGCGGCGTAGGAGTTCGAGGCCGGCGAGGGCGAGGAAGTTCATGGAGTTCTCGTACGCCGCGTGGGCGAGCATCACCGGCGTGATCATCAGCTCGTCTTCGGTGATCCGGCCCGCTTCGTGTGCTTCGCGGAGCAGCGCCAGCCCGCCGCCTTCGACGGCAGTCGCCTTCAGGAAGAACATCGCGACCCTGAGCGCGGCGGTGTCGGCTCCGGCGGGTCCGCCCGACCAGACGTCCAGGTTCGCGGCGGTCTCCGAAAGGTTCGTCAGCAGCTTCTCGCCGAGCGGCTCGACCGTGCCGAGCACCGCCTCCGTCACCCTGGCCGCCGCGGGCCTGGCGAAATCGGCCACCAGATCGAACCGCCGGAGCGACTTTAGCGGGCTAATCGTGCTCCGGAGGTCGGTGAGCACGGTCTCCGGAAGCGGCTCCACCAGGGCGATGACCTCCTTGACGACCGCGCGTAGCCGCCGGTGGTCCGCGCCGTCCATCAGCAGGAGGTTCGGCGTCTCGGCCGCGGCACCGCCCGGGTTCGAGCTGAGCTCGCGGTCGCGCAGGGCCTTGACGCGATCCGCCGGATCGTCCAGCACGAAGAAGTCGTCCACGTTCGTATGATGCCCATGCCGCGGCCGGAGGATGTGCCAGTGCGCTCAGAAGTGCCCGAAGAAGTTCTGCGGACCCCGCTCGTGCGGCGGCTGCTCGAACGCGCCGACGTCGAGCGCCCGGCGTACACGCACCTCGATTGCTCGAACCGGCACGAACCCGTCGAGGACACGCTGACCTGGGCGGAGCTGCTCGTCCACGTCCGGGCGGTCGCGGCGAAGCTGCGTGAGGTGATCCAGCCGGGAGACCGCGTCGCGATCACGGCGCGGCAGGACCTCTCTTACGTCGTCGCGTTCTTCGGCGCGTTGTACGCCGGGGCCGTCGCGGTGCCGCTGTCCGCGCCGGACGTCCGCGCGCACCGCGAGCGGCTGGTCGGCGTCCTCAACGACTGCGACGCCGATATCTGGCTCACCTCGGCAGCCTTGGTCGAGCGGCTGACGGAGTTCGCCGAGACCGAGCCGGTTCCGGCGCCCCGCGAGATCATCGCCGTCGACACCCTGCCGGCGGATCCGGCGGACCGGTCGCTGCCCTCGCCCGTTTCCCCCGAAGACCCCGCCTACCTGCAGTACACCTCCGGTACGACGCGATCGCCCGCCGGCGTGATCGTCACGCATCGGGCGTTGTCGGCCGCCTGCTGGCAGATCTGCGACGCCTACGACGTCGACGAGCGCACCACGTGCGTCGGCTGGATCCCGTTCTTCCATGACATGGGGCTGGCGCAACTCCTCGCGGGGACGATGCACTCCGGCGGCCGGACGGTGTTCATCGCGCCGCTGGAGTTCATCCGGCGGCCGGAGCGCTGGCTGCTGCTGATGTCGTCCTATCCGAACACGCTCACGGCGGCCCCGAACTTCGCGTACGACCTGGTGACCGAGGCCGTGCCCGAGGCGAAGCGCGCCGAGTACGACCTCTCGACGGTGTCGATCGCGCTCAGCGGCAGTGAACCGGTCCGGGCGGCGACCGTCCGGGAGTTCCTCGCCGCTTACGAACCCCACGGCTTCCCGCGTGGCGCGTTCCGGCCGTCCTACGGTCTGGCCGAGGCCACGGTCTACGTCGCCAGCGGCGGTTCCGACGGCCCCGTGGTGACCGAAGTGGACGGCCGGGAGGTCGTCGAGATCGGCTGGCCCAGGGGGCAGCGGGTCCGCGTCGTCCCCACCCCGGATCGCGTTTTGCCCGCTAAAGGCGAAGTGGGCGAGATCTGGGTCAAGGGGCCCAACGTGGCGGCCGGGTACTGGCGGCGTCCGGACTTGACCGCCGAGGTGTTCGGCGCCGAACTCGACGGCGAGGGCGGCTGGCTCCGCACCGGCGACCTCGGCACGATCCGCGAAGGCAGGCTGTCGGTGACCGGCCGCATCAAGGACCTGATCATCATCGACGGCCGTAACCACAGCCCGCACGACATCGAGGAGACGGTCGCCGCCGCGCATCCCCTTCTCGGGCCCGAGCGCGTCGCCGCGTTCTCGGTCGACGGCGACGAAGGCGAGGGCGTCGTCGTGGTCGCCGAACGCGCCAGGAAGGCCCCCGGCTTCGACGAATCCGAGATCGAGCGAGCCGCCACGCGAGCCGTCGCCGAGCGGCACGACGTGCGTCTCCGCGCCTTCTTCCTGGTGAAACCCGGCGGCCTGCCGCGGACCTCCAGCGGCAAGGTCGCGCGTTCCGCGGCCAGAACGCGGTACTGGACGGCGGATGGGACAGAATCCACCCATGGCAGCTGACGGGAGCGAGTACGTCGACGAGATCAAGGCCCTCGTCTGCGAGACCTTCGACGTCGATCCGGAGACCATCGACGAGAACACGCCCTTCGCCGAGATGGGGGTCGACTCCCGGCGCCGCGTCCGGCTCCTGGCGACCGTCGAGGTGGAGTTCGGTGTCGACCTCGATCTCGACGAGCTGGACCGCCTGGTCGACATCCGGGGCGCGGCGACCGTGCTCGCCGAGGCCGTCGAAGCGGGCGCGAAACCGCGAAAACGCGGTCTACCAGGCTTCTTGCGCCGAAATCGTTTGAGTTAGCAAAGGTGTGAATGTCCCTGCGGTCTCGATGACCGGTGGGTACATTCTGTGTGCATATGCGACGGCACCTGATGCCGTCGGCGTGCGTCGTAGGTAGGACAACGAGGCGGATACAGCGGGACGAAGGGGGCACCGGTCATGCCGGACGGGGGCTACAAAGCCGATTCAGAGGCGATGCTCACGGCGTCGACGTCGTTGGAGCGCGCGGCTGAGAAAACGACGTCCGAGGCGGGGAAGGTGGGGCCGACCCAGGTCGCGCCCGAGAACTTCGGCCGGGTCCACAAGGACTATCAAAAGGGCTACGCCACCGGGATTCTCGCCATTTCCGACGCGATGAAGGGCTACGCGGGCCAGCTCACCCAGCTCGCCGGCGGCGTCAGCACCGCGTCGACCCGATACACCTCTTCCGACCAGGCGAACGCCGCGGCTGCCAACAAGGCGGGAGCCCAGTAATGAGTCAACCGACGCAGGCACAGATCGACGAAATGCTGAAGGACCCCTACGTCACACAGGGGACCAAAGACGCCTTGATGCTGCCGTGGAACAGGGAAGCGGCATACAAGAAGGCCGTCGCCGAACGTGACTCGAACGCGGCCGGGGACAAGAAGCAGGCGGCCGAGACGAAACAGGCCGACAAGGACCTCGACTCCATGTCCCGCCCCGCCGCCGGGGGTGCGACCACCAAATCCGACCAGGTGCTCGACCTCGGAAAGCCGGCACTGGACTTCTTCTCCGACTGGGCCGAGCAGGTCTGGAACAAGATGCCGGAGAAGTCGGGCGAAATCAGCTACAAGACCGACATCTGGGACCGGTTCCACGAGAACCGCGAGATCAATTTCCAGAAGATGTTCGACGAGGTCGAGGATCTCGCCGACGCCAAGAAGGTCGTCGAGCAGACCCAGAAGGACGCGTCTTCGGCGCTGACCACGCTCTTCCACGATTGGAAGGGCCAGGGCGCGACGGCCGCGAAGGTCAAGTACGAGCAGCGGATCCAGCCCGACGCGAAAGAACTCATCGCGCAGATGGACGGCGCCATCAAATTGGTGCCTTCGACCATCGACAAGATCTACAGCGCGCTCAAGCTGAAGGTCGACGAGACGCTGAAGCTCCGGGTCGACAAGGTCGCGACGGCGCCCCTGTACATCGCGAAGCAGGTCGTCGACATCGCGAACGGCAAGGTCGATTCCAAAGAAAAGCTCATGGACGTCGCGTATTGGCTCGACTCCGCGTGTCCGGGCAACAACCTCGCCGAACGGCTGCGTCACGACGACTGCAAGCTGAACGACGAAAACAAGGATTACGCGATCGGGGCCGCGAAGCAGTGGCTGAAGGGTTCTTTCGCCACCGAATTCGGTGAGCGGTACGAGAACTTCAAGAAGCTCTGCAAGAACGCGACCGAGACGATCAACACGCAGTACCACGAACTTTCGCGGTTCATGGAGGACTACACGAACCCGTTCCCCGCGCCCGGATCCGAGAAGCCGCCCGCCGACGACGGCAAGGGCAAGGGCAACGACACCGGCGGCGGCGGGAACACCGGCGGCGGCAGCGGTGGCGGAAGTGGCAGCGGGAGCGGGGGGGGCAGCGGCAGTGGTGGCGGTGCCAGCACGCCGCCTGCCGCGGAGGTCCCCGAGACGCCGAAGCCCGAGGACAAGCCCGCCGAGGGAACCAACCCGGTCACCGGCAAGCCGTTGGAGATCGACCCGGAGACCGGCAAGCCGTACCCGATCGACCCCGCGACTGGCGAGGCGATCAAGGACGGCATCGACGGTCAGGACACCATGACCGTCCAAAAGGGCGACAACAAGATCGAGATGACCGAGCCGGATAAAGACGGCAAAATGGACATCAAGGTCGACGACGGCAAGGGCAACGAGAAGGACTACAAGCTCGACTTCGACGACCCGAAGGGCGAGGACGGCAAGCCCGGCGAAGAGGGCAAGGACGGCAAGGACGGCGAGTTCGGGCCGAAGGGCACGGTCAAGGAAGGCGAGCCCGGCCCCGACGGCGTCTACCGGCCCGGCCCGGACGGCAAGATCCACATCCAGGACGGCAACCTCAAGATCACCGCCGAGCAGCCGGACGGTCCGAACGGCCCGACCGTGGTGACCGTCGACGACGGCAAGGGCGAGCCGACCACCTACACCCTCGACGAAAAGGGTGAGAAGAAGGAACTCAAGCCCGGCGACGACCTCAAGAACGGTCTCGACGACCGGAATCCCGGCAACCCGCAGCCCGGCAAGACCGACGACATCCGCACGATGCCCGCCCCGGCCGAGGCCGGGATGGCTCCCGGCGGTGGCGGTGGCAGCGGCTTCAGTGCTCCTGGCGGAGTCGAGGTCGGTGTCGGCGCCGAAGGGACCGCCGGGGCGTCCGCGGGAGCTGAAGCCGCCGGTGGCGGCGCTTCGGGTGCCGGTGGCGATGGCACCGTGCCGACCGCCAGTGGCGGCGGTGGCGGCGGCAGCTTCGAAGGCGCGCTCGGGAGCCCCATGGAGGGTGCTTCGGCGGGCTCGCTGAACGAAGCCGGATCGCTGGAAGCGGGTGTGCAGTCCGGAGGCGGCGCGATGCCGGCCGGGGCCGAAGGCGGTCTCGGGATGGCTCCCGGCGGAATGGATCCGGCGCCCGCGGGTGCCGGCGGTGCCGGTGCCGGAAGCTCGCCCGCCGGAATGGGCGGCATGATGGGTGGCATGGGCGCCATGGGCGGCGCGGCCGGCGGTGGCGGGGGTGACACGCAGCGCGGGTCGAGCCAGTATCGCGTCGAGGGTGGCATTTTCGAGACCAGTGGTGCGGGCGGCCGGATCAGCGGATCGCTCGACGACGAGGGTGGCGACCGTTCGATCAGCTACGAGCGATGATCGCCTGACCGGGGAACGAGGGAGGACCGATGAGCGCTGTCGACCGGCTGGCGGCCGCCATGTCCAGGCAGGACGCCGCCATCACGGAGCAGTTGGAGCAGCGCGGGCTGCGGGAGCGGCATCTCGCCGACGCCAAGGCCCAGGCGGTGGAGACCATGCAGAAGGACGCCGCCATCCACGACAAGTACGCCGCTCACATGCAGGAGCTGGGGAAGCGGAGCAAGGAGGCGGGCGGCTGGCTGACCGGCAAGACGACCGCCGACCGTAGCCACACCATCGGCTTCGACATCGAGGACGACGAGAAGCCGGACGCCCGGTTCGCCGAGTTCGGGGCGCGGCCTGACGCGCCGCGGCCGGTGGCGCCTCCGCCGCCGCCTCCGATCGCCCCCGGGGTGCCCGGAATGCCGGCGACGGTGGACGTCCCGCCTCAGGCGCCGACGCCCGCTCCGAGTGCCGCGGCGCCTGAAGCGCCGGGCACGCCCGCGCGCCGTCGGGGTCGTCACGCCCGTGACGACAAGGGCTTCGACGACGACGACTTCTCGAACAACTCGTGGATGGTCGACTGACCTGTTTCAGGCTCGGATCGCGTTTAGCCCGCTAAACGCGATCCGGGCGGTCAGGCGGCGGGCTCGTCTTGGAGCTCGATGGGGGCGCGTTTGACGTCGGCGTCCAGCAGGGGCTGGTACTTCGTCGTCCCCGTCAGATGCGTGAGGAAGAACGCGGTGAACAGTGCCCGCGCCAGCTGCTGGGTGCCGCGGTGCGGCTTCCCGTGCAGCAACAGCTGACTCCAGTGCCTGCCTTCGGTGACGCCGAGGTGCGAAGACTTCCCGAGCTTGCGCAGCTGCACCGGGCCGCCCCACGCGTCCGCGATGGCCTCGGCGTGGCCGACCGGCGGCGCGACCAGGTCTTCGCTCGCCGCGAGGTGCAGGCCGGGCGCGGTCACCGACCGGGCCGACACCGTCGCCGGCGGCAGCGTCTGCGCGGGAGTGATGGTCGCGACGGCGCGGATCCCGGGCCGCTCGTCGTTCTCGGCCGCCTGCGCGGCGGCCAGCACCGCCGAACCACCGCCGGTCGAGTGCCCGGCCAGACCGAGCTTCGCCGGGTCGACGCTGATGCCGTCCGGTCCGAGGCGGACCGTCGTGATCAGTTCGAGCGTGGTGAGCAGGTCGCCGGCCAGCAGCCGGTGCGAAGGCAGCGGCCCGCGCTGGGTGGCCGGAGCCGCCGCGACGATGCCCCAGCTCGCGAGGTGCCGGAGCAGATGCCGGTAGCTCCCGGTCGGCTGCAGCCAGCCGTGCCCGAAGGCGATCGCGGGCAGACCGAGCCCGGAACGGGGCGTGAACACGACACCGGGCAGTCCGACCAGGGCGAGGTTGCCGCGCAGAACGTCGTGCGGACCTGGGTGGGACAGCTCCGCGAGCAGCTGCTTGGGCTTGCTGGCCATGGTCGTGACCTTACTGCCCGCACCCCCGTCCGGCCCGCGCGCCGCCCTGCGCGTCGCGTTTAGCCCGCTAAACGCGACGCGCAGGCGCCCGGGCGAGGGGGTCGGATTCCCGTCGTTAGGCTGGTGGCCGTGTGTGGAATCGTGGGATACGTCGGACACCGCCCGGCCCTGGACGTCGTCATCGGCGGCCTGCGCAGGATGGAGTACCGCGGCTATGACTCGGCAGGCGTCGCGGTCCTCGACGGCGCCGGCGCGCTGAACGTCGAGCGCAAGGCGGGCCGCCTGGCCAACCTGGAGACCCAGCTCGACACCGTCGGCAGGGACGCCTTCACCGGCACCGCCGGGATGGGCCACACCCGCTGGGCCACCCACGGCGCCCCGGTCGACCGCAACTCGCACCCGCACCGCGACGCCTCCCAGCGTGTCGCCGTCGTGCACAACGGCATCATCGAGAACTTCGCCGCCCTGCGCGCCGAGCTCGAGGCCGAAGGCGTCGAGATGGCGAGCGACACCGACTCCGAGACCGCCGCGCACCTCATCGCCCGCGCGTACACCGAGGGCGACACGAAGGGCGACTTCGCGGCCAGCGTCGCGGCCGTCTGCCGTCGTCTCGAGGGCGCGTTCACCCTGGTCGTGACCATCGCCGACCAGCCGGACACCGTCGTCGCCGCCCGCCGTTCGTCGCCGCTGGTCGTCGGCGTCGGCGAGGGGGAGCACTTCGTCGCCTCCGACGTCGCCGCGTTCATCGAGCACACCCGCGAGGCGGTCGAGCTCGGCCAGGACCAGCTCGTCGTGATCACCCGCGACGGCTACGACGTCACCGACTTCCACGGCGACGCCGCCCAGGCCAAGCCGTTCACCGTCGACTGGGACCTCTCGGCCGCGGAAAAGGGCGGCCACGAGTACTTCATGCTCAAGGAGATCGAGGAGCAGCCGGAGGCGCTGGCGAACACGCTGCGCGGCCACTTCGACGGCGGCCGGATCATCCTCGACGAGCAGCGCATCTCCGACCAGGACCTGCGCGACGTCGACAAGGTCTTCGTCGTCGCCTGCGGTTCCGCGTACCACTCGGGCCTCGTCGCCAAGTACGCGATCGAGCACTGGTGCCGCCTCCCGGTCGAGGTCGAGCTGGCCAGCGAGTTCCGCTACCGCGACCCGGTGCTGGACCGCGCGACGCTGGTCGTCGCGGTCTCCCAGTCGGGCGAGACCGCGGACACCCTCGAAGCCGTCCGTCACGCGCGCGAGCAGAAGGCCCGCGTCCTGGCCGTCTGCAACACCAACGGCGCGCAGATCCCGCGTGAGTCCGACGCCGTCCTCTACACGCACGCCGGTCCGGAGATCGGTGTCGCCTCGACCAAGGCGTTCCTCGCGCAGATCGCGGCCAACTACCTGGTCGGCCTGGCCCTCGCACAGGCCCGCGGCACCAAGTACCCGGACGAGGTCGCCCGCGAGTTCGCCGAACTCGAAGCGATGCCCGCCGCGGTGCAGAAAGTCCTGTCCACTGTGGACCAGGTCCGTGACCTCGGCCGCCGGATCGCCGACTCGAAGGCCGTGCTGTTCCTCGGCCGCCACGTCGGGTTCCCGGTCGCCCTCGAAGGCGCGCTGAAGCTCAAGGAACTGGCGTACATGCACGCCGAGGGTTTCGCCGCCGGCGAGCTCAAGCACGGCCCGATCGCGCTGATCGAAGAAGGCCTGCCCGTCGTCGTGGTGATGCCGTCGCCCAAGGGACGCGCGGTGCTGCACTCGAAACTGGTGTCGAACATCAGCGAGATCCAGGCACGCGGCGCGCGCACGATCGTGATCGCGGAGGAGGGCGACGAGACCGTCCGCCCGTTCGCCGACGAACTGATCGAGATCCCGGCCGTCCCGACCCTGCTGCAGCCGCTGGTCTCCACGGTGCCGCTGCAGGTGCTGGCCGCCGAGATCGCCCGCACGCGCGGGTACGACGTCGACAAGCCGCGTAACCTGGCGAAGTCGGTCACCGTCGAATAGAGACCGGAGGCGTCGTGCAGGGAATCTGGACCACGGAACGGATTCGCGCGGCGGAGGACCGGTTGCTCGCCGTCACTCCCGACGGCGAGCTCATGCGGCGTGCGGCTTTCGGGCTCGCCGTGCACGCCGCCGAGATGCTGGCCGAACACACGGGTTCGGTGTCCGGGCGGCGGGTGACGCTGCTCGTCGGGTCGGGGAACAACGGTGGTGACGCCCTGTGGGCCGGCGCGTTCCTGCGTCGCCGCAATGTGGCCGTCTCCGCGATCCTGCTGAAGCCTGAACGCGCGCACGGCCCGGGGTTGGCCGCGTTGAAGCGATCCGGTGGCAAGGTCGTGTCCCTTGAGGACGGTCCACAGTGGATTCAGCGGGCGGACCTCGTCGTCGACGGGATCGTCGGGATCTCGGCGCGCGGGCCGTTGCGGCCGGACGCCGCCGCGCTGCTGGAGCAAGTGAGCGCGCCCGTGCTCGCGGTCGATCTGCCGAGCGGGGTGGATCCGGACACCGGCGCCGTGGACGGTCCGGCGGTCGTGGCGGACCGGACGGTCACGTTCGGTGCGCTCAAGCCGGTGCACGCCCTCGCACCCGCGTCCTGCGGTGAGGTTTCCCTGGTGGACATCGGGCTGCGGCTGACCGAGCCGGATCTGCAGCGACTCGATACGGCGGACGTCGCCGCCGCGTGGCCGGTGCCCGGGCCGGACGACGACAAGTACAGCCAGGGTGTGGTCGGGGTGGCCGCCGGGTCGGCGACGTATCCGGGCGCGGCCGTGCTCGCGGCGGGCGCGGCGGTGCGGGCGACGTCCGGGCTCGTGCGGTACGCCGGTCATGCGGCGGACGTCGTGCGCGGGCAGTGGCCCGAGGTCATCGCGACGGGTTCGGTGACCGACGCGGGCCGGGTGCAGGCGTGGGTCGTCGGGCCGGGGATCGGCACCGGGAACGAGGGGCGGGACGTCCTGAGGTTCGTGCTCGGCCGCGGCGTGCCGGTGTGCGCGGACGCCGACGCGACGACGATCATCGCGCGTTCGCCCGACGTGCTCGACGCGCGCGATCCGGACACGCCGCTCGTGCTGACTCCGCACGCGGGGGAGTTCGAGCGGCTGATGGGTTCGCCGCCGGGGGCGGACCGGGTCGCGGCGGCGCGGGCGGCCGCGCGGAGGTATGACGCCGTCGTGCTCTTGAAGGGGCACTGCACGGTGGTCGCGGCGCCGGACGGGCGTGCGCTGGTGAACACGCCGCGGGGGTCGTGGCTCGCGACGGCGGGTTCGGGGGACGTGCTGTCCGGCCTGGTGGGCGCGCTACTCGCCGCCGGGCTCGATCCGTGGCTGGCGGCCGGGGCGGCCGCGCACGTCCATTCGCTCGCCGGGGCGTTCGCCGCCGACGGCGCCCCCACCTCGGCCTCCGGCATCCTCGGCGCGATCCCCGATGCCCTCCGGTCCGTCCGTTCCCTGACCTCCTGACCAGGGCCCCGACCTGCGTTTTGCCCCCTAACCGCGCTCTGCGGTCGCGCGCCCTCAGATACCCCAATTCTGCGGGCGGGCGCCATCAGAGCGCGGTTAGCCCGCAAAACGCAGGTCGGCGGGGCAAGCGGCGAGAGTGGGAAAAAATGCGGGAGTTATCGAGTTACGTGTTAACTCCGGGCGAATAATCTGGTAAGAAGCAGGTGTGAGCGCCGACACCCACCCCGCCGGGACCGCGATGGTCCGGGTCGTGAACGGTGTCGCCCATGTCTAAGACCAGGCCCTCGGATGCCGCCGTCGAGCACCGGCGCCAGGAGATCCTCGACCACGTCATCGCCACCGGCGAGGTCCGCATCGACGACCTCACCACCCGCTTCGGCGTCAGCCTGATGACGATGCACCGCGACCTCGACGACCTCGCCGACCGCCGTCTCCTCCGCAAACTCCGCGGCAAGGTCGATGCCTACCCCGCGACGACCATGGAGTCGGCCGCCCGTTTCCGCGACACCTTCAACCAGGCCACCAAGGACGCGCTCGGCGAGGCCGCCGCGGCGCACGTCCACTCCGGGCAGACGGTCTTCGTCGACGACTCGACGACGCTCTTTCCGCTCGTCCGCCGTCTTGGCCAGGTCGAGGACCTCACCGTCATCACCAACTCGCTCGAAGCCGCCCGTATCCTCGGGCCCGCCAAGAGCGTCGAGGTCGTCCTGGCGGGCGGGCGCTACCACCACGAGTTCGACTCGTGCGCCGGCCCGGACGTCGTCGCGTTCCTCGACCGTACGCACGCCGACATCGCGTTCGTCTCGGTCGCCGCGGTCGCGGTCGGCCGCCTGTTCCACCCGGTCCAGGACTACGCCGAGCTCAAGAAGGCCGCGCTGCGCACCGCCGACCGCAACGTCCTGGTCGTCGACAACTCCAAGTTCGGCCGCACCGCCACCTACGCGTACGGCGACATCGGCGACTACGACCTCCTGATCACCGACGAAGAGACGCCGACCGAGGAGATCGAGGCGGCGCTGACCGCGGGGACCGCCATCGAGCAGGTCGAATGCGCACCGGAGGGGCCGGAATATGAGTTCTGACCTGGTCGCCGGAATCGACTCGTCGACCCAGTCGACGAAGGTCGTCGTCTGCGACGCGAACACCGGCGAGATCGTCCGCACCGGCCGCGCTTCGCACCCGGACGGCACCGAAGTCGCGCCCGCCGCGTGGTGGGACGCGTTCCGCGAGGCCACGGACGGCCTCCTCGACGGTGTCGGCGCCATCGGCATCGGTGGCCAGCAGCACGGCATGGTGGCCCTCGACGAAGCCGGCGAGGTCGTCCGGCCCGCCTTGCTGTGGAACGACACCCGGTCGGCGAAGGCGGCCGAAGACCTCGGCGCCGAACTCGGCGCCGAGAACTGGGCGAAGTCCGTCGGTTCACTGCCGGTCGCCAGCTTCACCGTCACGAAGCTGCGCTGGATGGCGGAGCACGAGCCCGAACTGGCCGATCGCGTCGCCCGCGTCCTGCTCCCGCACGACTGGCTGACCTGGCGGCTGCTGGGCGACGGCGCCGAGCCGGTCACCGACCGCGGCGACGCCTCCGGCACCGGATACTTCTCGCCCGCCACCGGCGAATACCGCCAAGACCTCCTCGCGCACGCCTTCGGCGGCCGGACTCCCGAACTGCCCAAGGTCATCGGCCCAGCCGATGCCGCGGGCCGCACCGCGGACGGGATCCTGGTCTCGGCCGGAACCGGCGACAACATGGCCGCCGCCCTCGGTCTCGAACTCGCACCCGGCGACGTCGTCGTCTCTCTCGGCACCAGCGGCACCGTGTTCGGCGTCTCCGAGACGGCGAGCGCCGACCCCACCGGCATCGTCGCGGGATTCGCCGACGCCACCGGCCGGTTCCTCCCGCTGGCCTGCACGCTCAACGCGGCCCGCGTGCTCACGGCCACGTCCGCGATGCTCGGCGTCGAGCTCGCCGAGTTCGACAAGCTGGCGCTCGCCGCCACGCCCGGTTCCGGCGGCCTCACCTTCCTGCCGTACCTCGACGGTGAGCGGACGCCGAACCTCCCGGACGCCAACGGCACGCTCTTCGGCCTGACCCGCGCGAACATGACGCCCGAAAACCTCGCCCGCGCGGCCGTCGAAGGCATGCTGTGCGGTCTGGCCGCCGGGCTCGACGCCCTGCGCGAACAGGGGCTCGAAGTCCGACGCGTCCTCCTGATCGGCGGTGGCGCGCAGTCGGCCGCCGTCCGCGCGGTCGCGCCGATCGTGTTCGGCGTGCCCGTCGTCATCCCCGAAGTCGCCGAATACGTAGCGGTCGGTGTCGCGCGGCAGGCGGCCTGGGCCCTCGCTTCCAGCACGGAACCTCCCCGCTGGCAGGAACAGCACGGCTACACCCCACTCGAGCCGACCGAAGCGGACCGTGCCGAAGGGCGCCGGATCCAGCAGCGGCATCTCGAAGCCCGCGAACTCGGGCACGGCATTTCCGCGAAACCGAAAGAGGACTGAACCGATGGCCACGATCACCTACGACAAGGCGACCCGGCGCTACGCGGGCTCCGAGCGGCCCGCCGTGGACGCACTCGACCTCGAGATCGCCGACGGCGAGTTCCTCGTGCTGGTCGGGCCTTCCGGCTGTGGCAAGTCCACCAGCCTGCGGATGCTCGCCGGCCTCGAGGACATCGACGAAGGCGCCGTGTGGATCGGCGACCGCGACGTCACGCAGCTGCCGCCGCGCGCCCGCGACATCGCGATGGTGTTCCAGAACTACGCGCTGTACCCGCACATGACCGTTGGCCAGAACATGGGCTTCGCGCTGAAGATTGCGGGCCGCCCGGCTTCGGAGATCAAGCAGAAGGTGCTCGATGCGGCCAAGCTGCTGGACATCGAGCAGTACCTCGACCGCAAGCCGAAGGCGCTCTCCGGTGGTCAGCGCCAGCGTGTCGCGATGGGCCGCGCCATCGTGCGCGAGCCGCAGGTCTTCCTCATGGACGAGCCGCTGTCGAACCTCGACGCGAAGCTGCGTGTCTCCACCCGTACGCAGATCGCCGCGCTGCAGCGACGCCTCGGCGTCACCACCGTCTACGTCACGCACGACCAGGTCGAGGCCATGACGATGGGTGACCGGGTCGCCGTCCTCTCGGACGGTCTCCTGCAGCAGTGCGACACCCCGCGCGCCCTGTACGACAAGCCCGCAAACGCTTTCGTCGCCGGTTTCATCGGCTCGCCCGCGATGAACCTCGTCACCGCGAAGCTCACCGAAGACGGCGCCGAACTGGGTGGTGCCCGGGTGCCGCTGACCCGCGAAATCCTCGCCAAGGCCGAAGGCGACACGGTCACCCTCGGCTTCCGCCCCGAGTCGCTCGAGGTGACCACCAGCGAAGACGGCACCCTGCCGATCAAGGTCGACCTCGTCGAGGAGCTCGGCTCGGACGCGTACGTCTACGGCAAGCTGGCCGAGACCGACGCCGAGGGCGCGAAGTCGAACGTCGTCACCCGTGTGGACCCGCGCACACCGCCGGCCATGGGCGACACCCTGCACCTGCGGATCCGTCCCGACGAGCTGCACGTGTTCTCCGCCACCGACGGGGCGCGCCTGTCCTGAGCCGGTTCGTGGGAAACTGGTGGTCGTTATGACCGCCAGTTTCCCGCGTGCCGAGGTCGTCATCGACCTGTCCGCCATCCGGCACAACGTCGCCCTGCTCGCTTCCCGCGCCCCTTCGGCCCAGACGATGGCCGTGGTCAAGGCCGACGGCTACGGGCATGGCGCCCTCGAGGTCGCCCGGGCCGCCGTCGCGGGCGGCGCCACCTGGCTGGGCACCTGCTCCCTCGGTGAGGCGCTCGCGCTGCGCCGGGCGGGGATCGGCGTCCGGCTCTTCAGCTGGCTCGACACCCCCGAAGCCGACTTCGCGCCCGCGGTCGCCGAAGACATCGACGTCGCCGTGAGCTCCCTGGACGAGCTGGCCCGCGTGGTCGACGGCGCGCGCCGGGCACGCGACTTTAGCGGGCTAAACGCGATCTGCCGGGTTCACCTCAAGATCGACACCGGGCTCAGCCGAAATGGCTGCCCACCTGCGGAATGGTCGGCCCTGGTCAAGGCCGCGGCGGCCGCGAAACCGCTCATCGAGGTCGTCGCCATCTGGTCGCACCTCGCCTGCGCAGACGAGCCCGGGCACCCCTCCATCGACGCGCAGGCGAAGCGGTTCGACGAGGCCTACGACATCGCCCGCGCGGCCGGCCTGAACCCGATGCGGCATATCGCGAACTCCGCCGCCGTGCTGACCAGGCCCGACCTGCACTTCGACCTCGTGCGCCCCGGGATCGCGATCTACGGGCTGAACCCGGTGCCCACCGAAGACGATCTGCGCCCGGCGATGACCTTCAAATCGTCGGTCGTGCTCACGAAACGGATCCCGGCCGGCGAATCGGTCTCGTACGGCCACAGCTGGACGGCCGAGCGCGACACCACCCTCGCCTTGGTTCCGGTCGGATACGCCGACGGCGTGCCGCGGTCGCTGTCCGGCCGCATGGACGTGTGGCTCGCCGGGAAGCGCCGGCCGGTCGTCGGCCGCGTCTGCATGGACCAGCTGATCGTCGACTGCGGAGACGACGAGCCGTCCATCGGCAGCGAGGTGATCCTGTTCGGCAAGGACGGGCCCACGGCGCGGGAATGGGCCGACAAGCTGGGGACGATCGACTACGAGATCGTGACTTCGATGTACCGCCCGCGGGTCCATCGGACGTATCTGGAGGCAGACTCGTGACACCTTCACGAAGACTGCTGGCCATCGTCGGCGGCGTCGGTGCGGTGGCCACCGGCACCGCCGCCGCGATCGCCGTCGCCGCACAGCAGCGGCGGCAGAGTGAGGATCCGTTCGTGGACGAGCCGTTGGGGGACTTGGAACCGGACCGGACGTCGACAGTGGCGGCGGAGGACGGCACGCCGCTCGCGGTCGAGGAGATCGATCCGGCCGATGGGGGAGAACCGGAGCTGACCGTCGTCGGCGTACACGGTTTCGCGTTGTCGAAGCGCTGCTGGCACTTTCAGCGGCGAGACCTCGCTTCGCTGAAGCTGCCGCGGGTGCGTCAGATCTACTACGACCATCGCGGGCACGGGCAATCCGGCGCCGCGACCGCCGAGACCAGCACCATCGAGCAGCTGGCGCGCGACCTCGACATGGTCCTGCGCTCGGTGGTGCCGGACGGGCCCATCGTGCTCATGGGGCACTCGATGGGCGGCATGGTGATCATGGAGCTCGCCGCGGAGCATCCCGAACTGTTCGACGACCGGGTCTGCGGGGTCGCGTTCATCGCGACCGCCGCGGGCGAGGTCGGCGCGCGGGGGCTGCCGCGTTCGCTGCTTTCGAAGTACAACCCGCTCACACGAGGCGTCGGCGGGCTCGCCGGCTGGCAGCCTGGGCTGGTCGAGTTCGTGCGCGCGGCGGGCGGGCAGCTGACCCGGCAAGCCGTGCGCAGGCTGGCTTTCGGCAGCCGGGACGTGTCTCCGCGGCTCGTCGACTTCATGCTGGAAATGCTCGAAGTGACGCCGGTGCGCGGGCTTGTGAACTTCGTCGACACGCTCGGCAGCCACAACCGGTACGCCGCGCTCGCCGGGCTGAAGCACGCGCACGTGCTGGTCATCGGCGGGGATTCCGACCGGTTCACGCCGATCGCGCACGCCGAGCGGATCGCGGCGGAGCTGCCGGACGCGGAGCTGGTGCGCGTGCGCGGCGCGGGGCACATGGTGCAGCTGGAACAACCCGAACTGGTGAACAGCCACCTGATCGACTTGGTGCAACGATGCACGGGCACCGATGGTGAGACTTCCGAACGGCGGACCTGGTGGTGGCAACGCTGATGAATTTCGCTTTCCCGACTCCCGAATCGACGATGGATTTCGGGCGCGAGCTCGGGCGTTCGCTGCGCGCGGGCGATCTGGTGCTGCTGTCCGGGCCGCTCGGGGCGGGCAAGACGACGCTGACCCGCGGGATCGCGGACGGTCTCGGGGTCGGTGGGCGGGTCAGCTCGCCGACGTTCGTGCTGGCCCGGGTGCATCCGGCGGGCGCGGCCGGGGTCGCGCTGGTGCACGTCGACGCGTACCGGCTCGGCGGGGATCTCTCGCAGCTGGACGACCTGGACCTCGACACCGAACTGGAGCGGTCGGCGCTGGTCGTCGAATGGGGCGAGGGGGCCGCCGAGCGCCTGTCGGACGACTACCTCGTCGTACGCCTGGAGCGCCGGGAAGACGATGTCCGCCTGGTCACCCTGGAGCCCCACGGCACCTGGGCCACCCGCACGCCCGACCTGCGTTTAGCGGGCTAATCGCGATCCGGCCGGCCGACCTGCGTTTCGCCCCCTAATCGCGATCTGGGCGGGACGACCTGCGTTTCGCGGGCTAAACGCGATCCGCGGGGCGTACGACGGAACGCGCGATTCCCAGGTCGACCAGGTCTTGGGGGCGTAGCCGCAGCCGGTCGGCGAGTGCGGGGACTTCGTCGGCGGGCAGCTTGAGGATCGCCGCGGCCGCCTCGGGGGACGTCACCGAGAAGTACGCGTCGGGTGTCACCCAGGTCGACCCCGGCGCCGCGAACGCGAGCGCGCCCCCGGACCCGCCTTCCCCGATCACCAGCGTCGTGATCGGCACGGCCGCGCTCGCGACCGCCTCGAACAACTCCGCGATGGCCGCGCCCGCACCGGCCCGCTCGGCCGCCTCGTCGTTCGCCGCTCCGGGGGTGTCGACGAGGGTGAGCACCGGGATCCCGAGCCTCGACGCGAGCCGCACCAAACGCGCCGCGGTCCGGAACCCCGCGGGCAGCGTCGCCGTTCCGCACTGTGCCGCGTACGCGATCGCCCGGCCGCTTCGCCAGCCGAAGCCGCACAAGACGCCCGAGTCGACTCCGCCGCACCTGTCGCCCGAGAGCTCCTCTCGCCAGTCGAAGTACGCGTCGAGGTACTCCGCAGCCCTCGGTCGCTCAGCGGAGCGTGCCGCCTGGACCGCATCCCATCCACTGTCGGGCAGGTCCGTGGATCCGAGCGCTCCGGGCGGCTCGGCGGCTTCCGCAGTCGACGAAGTCAGCAGGCGCAGCCACCGTTCCAACGCCGAAGGAAGTTCGGCCGGCGTCACGATCTGGTCCACCTGGCCCCACGCGAGCTTCGCCTCCGCCGTGTACGCCTCCGGGGACGCGCCGGCGGGCCGCACGCGAGAACCGGCGAAGCCGACCTGCGCCCCGGGCAGCGCGAGGACGACGTCGGCGCTCGCACCGAGCGTCGCCCAGCCGCCACCTGTGGTCGGATCGCGCAGCACCGAGATCTGCGGCACCGACCGGGCCCCGGCCGCCGCCCGCGCGATGCGCTGCAACTGCGAAAGCGCTCGCATCCCGTGCTGCATGCGGCTGCCGCCGGTCGCGATCAGCGACACCACCGGCAACCGGGAAGTCACGGCCCGCGCGAACGCCGCCTCGACGCGATCACCGGTCCGCCTGCCGATCGATCCGCCAAGGAAGCCGAACTCGAAAGCGATCAGCACCGCCTCGACGTCGCCGATCATGGCGGTCCCACAGAGCACGGACTCGCTCTCGCCGGTCCGTTCCTCGGCGGCTTCACGAGCCGAGCGATAACCCGGCCAGCCGATCGGCCCGTCGTCCGGCTCCTCGGAACGCGGAACGTCCAGATCCTCGAAACCGGTCGCGATCTCCTTGATGACAGACCGCGCCGAGGGCCTGCTCATCCGAGCGCCCGCTTCATGACCTTGCCCATGTCGTTGCGCGGCAACGCCTCCAGATAGCGGACCACCCGCGGACGTTTGTGCGGCGACAACAGGCGTGAGACATGGTCGGCGAGCTCCGACTCCGTCGGACGTTCTCCCTCGGGCACCACCCAGGCCACGATGCGCTCGCCGAGATCGTCGTCGGGCTCGCCGGTCACGGCGACCTCGGCGACACCGGGATGCTCCATGAGCGCGTTCTCGATCTCGCCCGCACCGATCTTGTAGCCGCCGCTCTTGATCAGATCGGTCGCCTTCCGGCCGACGATCTTCACGTATCCGGCCGCGTCGCGAGTCGCCATGTCGCCGGTCCTGAACCAGCCGTCGTCGAAAGCGGCTTCGGTGGCGTCGGGACGGTTGAGGTACTCGGTGAACAGGTTCGGCCCGCGGACCTGGATCTCGCCAACGGTCTCGACCTCCTCGACGGGCTTGCCCGCTTCGTCGACGAGGCGCAGATCGACGCCGCGCAGCGGGACGCCGACGGTTCCGGGAACGTGCTCGCCGTCGGCGCGGATGCTGGTGTTCATGAGGGTCTCGGTCATCCCGTAGCGCTCGATCACGCGCCTGCCGGTCGCCGCGGTGATGCGCTGATGGTCGTGGACGGGCAGCGCGGCCGATCCGGACACGAGCAGCCGGGCACTGCTCAGCGCCTTGGCGAGCGAAGGGTTTTCGCCGACTTCGCCCGCGATGCGGTGGTACATCGTCGGGACGCCGAACATCATCGTCGCGCCGGTGGCGAGCTCGCGCGCGACGCCTTCGGTGGAGAAGCGACCGAGATGCCGGACCGAGCCGCCGCGCCGGAGCGGCCCGAGGATGCCGAGGATCAGGCCGTGCACGTGGAACAGCGGGAGTCCGTGGACGAGGACGTCGTCGGCGGTCCACTCCCAGGCGTCCTCGAGCGCGTCGAGGGTGTTCGCGATCGCGCGCCGGGGGAGGACGACGCCCTTGGGTGGGCCGGTGGTGCCGGAGGTGTAGACGATCAGTGCCGGGGTTTCGGCGTCCGGTTCCGCGGGGAGATCGACCGGTGCGCCTTCGAGAACGATGTCGCGTCGCGGCAGTCCGTCGAGACCGGCGGGCAGGTCGACGCCCGGCTCGGCGAGGACGAGGACGGGTTCGCTGTCGGTGAGGATGTGCGAGAGTTCGCGCTCGCCGATCTTCGGGTTGAGCGGGATGGCGGGGACGCCCGCGAGCAGGGCGGCGATCACGACGACGCTGGTGTGCACCGAGGGCGTCGCCCAGACGGCGACGCGGCCGTCCGGCAGGTCGCGGGCGAGCGTGCCGGCGATGGCCGCCACGTCGGCGTAGGTGAGGGAGGTGTCGCCGAAGCGGAGCGCCTCCTTGTCGGGGCCGCTCGCCAGCGTGGGGAACAACCGATCGGGCACCGTGTGACCTCCTGCTCGACTCCGCCGGCCGGGGCGCTTGGAGCCAAGGAACCCCGCTTTCGGAACCGTACCGCGCAGGCCACCCCCCGCCCTGCGACCTGCTTCACACGCCCCGCCCGACCTGCGTTTAGCCCCCTAATCGCGATCTGTGGGTCCTGAAGGTGGAGGCCCGCCGACTCGCCTTTCGCGGGCTAACTGCGATCCGCAAGGTGGGGGAGCCAGATCGCGTTTCGCCCCCTAATCGCGATCCGGTGGGCGGGGGCGCGGGGTCCGGCGGCAGGCCCGGTGCGCATCGCGTTTAGCGGGCTAAACGCGCTCCGGTGCCAGGGGAGCGGCCGCGCCACCCGATCGCGTTTAGCCCGCTAAACGCGCTCCGGGGCGCTGGTCGTAGGCTGGGTAACCGTGCTGGTACTGGCCATCGACACCTCGACCCCGGCGGTCACCGCGGGCCTCGTCGCCCTGGACGGCGACGCCCTCGAGTCACGCGGCGACCGCGTCACGGTCGACCCGCGCGCCCACGGCGAGCTGATCACGCCGCACGCCCTCGAAGCCGTCAAGGCCGCGGGCGTCACGCTTCGCGACCTCGACGCCATCGTCTGCGGCGTCGGCCCCGGCCCCTTCACCGGCCTTCGCGCCGGTATGGCCACCGCCGCGTCGCTCGCCCACGCCCTCGGCATCCCCGCCTACCCGGTCTGCAGCCTCGACGCGATCGCCGCCGACGTCGCCCCAGGCGAAGCGCCCTTCCTCGTCCTCACCGACGCGAGGCGCCGCGAGGTCTACTGGGCCGCGTACGCCGCCGACGGCTCCCGGACGGACGGCCCCCACGTCGAACGCCCCGCCGACCTCCAGACCACCATCAAGGTCGCGGCGGGCGACGGCGCCCTCCTCTACGCGGACGCCCTCGACGTCCAGCCGATCGAACCGCGCTTCCCGTCGCCTCTCGGGTTGGTCAAGGCAGCCGACTTCGACCAAGAGCCCGCGCCGCTCACCCCGCTCTACCTCCGCCGCCCCGACGCCGTCGAACCGGCCGCGCGCAAGAAGGTGACCACGCCGTGAGGCTGGAACCCTTACGCCGCAAGGACATCCCGCGCTGTGTCGAGATAGAGAAGATCCTCTTCCCCGGCGATTCGCCCTGGACCGCCTACGCCTTCCACGCGGAGCTCGACGCCGGCGGCCACTATCTCGTCGCCCGTCCGGATGAAACCGACGAGGTCATCGGGTACGCCGGGCTCGCCGTCGTCGGCCGCCGCGGCGACTACGAGGCGAGCATCCACACGATCGGCGTCGACCCTGCCCACCAGCGCCAGGGCATCGGCACCAGCTTGCTGAAAGCGCTCCTCGACCGCGCGGACGAGCTCGCCGCGCCGGTCTTCCTCGAAGTCCGCACCGACAATGACGCGGCGATCACGCTCTACGAGCGACACGGTTTCGAACGCGTCGGCCTCCGGAAGCGCTACTACCAGCCTTCCGGCGCCGACGCCTACACGATGGTCCGCCCGCGGGCCCAGGTCCGAGACGAGGTGGCGGGCTGATGCCGCGCATCATCATGGGCATCGAGAGTTCGTGCGACGAGACCGGTGTCGGTCTCGTCCGCCTGCACGACGACGACACGGTCGAACTCCTCGCCGACGAGGTCGCCTCCAGCGTCGACCAGCACGCCCGCTTCGGCGGCGTCGTGCCCGAGGTCGCCAGCCGCGCGCACCTGGAGGCGATGGTCCCGACGGTTGAACGCGCCTTCGACAAGGCCGGGCTGAAACTGTCCGATGTGGACGCCATCGCGGTCACCGCCGGCCCCGGTCTCGCCGGTGCGCTGCTCGTCGGCGTCGCCGCCGCCAAGGCGTACGCCGCCGCGCTCGACATCCCGCTCTACGGCGTCAACCACCTCGCCGGGCACATCGCCGTCGACACGCTCCAGCACGGCCCGTTGCCCGAGCGTTGCCTCGCCCTGCTCGTCTCGGGCGGGCACACGCAATTGCTGCTGGTGGACGACATCGCCTCCGAGATCACCGAGCTCGGGTCCACTGTGGACGACGCCGCGGGCGAGGCCTACGACAAGGTCGCCCGCGTCCTCGGGCTCCCGTACCCGGGCGGCCCGCCCATCGACAAGGCCGCCAAGAACGGCGACGGCGCGGCCATCGCGTTCCCCCGGGGGATGACCGGGCCGCGCGACGCCAAGTTCGACTTCTCCTTCTCCGGCTTGAAAACCGCGGTCGCGCGCTGGGTCGAGGGCGCCGAACGTCGCGGCGAGGACATCCCTGTCGACGACGTCGCCGCGTCGTTCCAGGAGGCCGTCGCCGACGTCCTCACCATGAAGGCGATCCGCGCGGCGAAGGAACACGGCGTGGACACGCTGGTGATTTCCGGTGGCGTGGCGGCGAATTCACGACTGTCCGAACTCGCCGCCGAGCGCTGCGCCGAAGCCGGGATCACCCTGCGTGTCCCGCGGCCGAGGCTGTGCACGGACAACGGCGCGATGATCGCCGCGCTCGGCGCGCACGTGGTCGCCGCCGGACGGCCGCGAGCCTCGCTCGACTTCTCCGCCAACCCGGCCCTGCCGGTGCAGATCGTCTCGATCTAGCGGGATTCGGCGGCGGTGCGCGGCGCCGGGGCGAGATTGAGCAGCTCCTCCAGCGCCGCCACCGACAAGGCGGCGGCATTGCCGTCCCCGTAAGGGTTTCCGGCGTGCGTCGGATGCAGGTCGCCACGCAGGATCTTCGCCGCGGTGTCGGCGATGAGACCGGTGTCCGTCCCGACCAGCCAGGCACAGCCGGCCTCGATCGCTTCGCGTCGTTCCGTGACGTCGCGAAGCACGAGGACGGGTGTACCGAACGTCGGCGCTTCCTCCTGGATACCACCGGAATCGGTCAGGACGAGCTCGGCGAGCCGCAGCGCCCGCACGAGATCGGGATATTCGAGCGGTTCGGTGATCGTCACCCTCGGCGTCCCGCCGAGCGCGGCCGTCACCTGATCCCGCACGGCCGGATTGGGATGCACCGGGAACAGCACCTGGACGTCGCTGTGTTCCGCGACGATCAGTTCGATGGCCGCGAGCGTGCGGCTCAACGGTTCGCCCCACGACTCGCGCCGGTGCGACGTCACGAGGACGAGACGCTCGCCCGCCTCGGCGATCTCCATCTCCAGCAAGGCGAGCGCGGTGTCCCGCGCGGGGAGATCACGTTCGGCGATCGCGATCACGGCGTCGACGACGGTGTTTCCGGTGACGGCGATCCGTTGGCGCGGAACACCTTCCGTACGCAGCGCGGCCGCGGCGCCCGGCGTCGGCGCGAGATGCAGGGCGGCGATGCGCGAGATCATCTGCCGCGTCCCCTCTTCGGGGAACGGCGCGGCGAGGTCGTGGGTGCGCAGTCCCGCTTCCAGATGCACGACCGGGATGCCCTGCCAGAACGCGGCGAGCGCGCCCGCGAGTCCCGTCGTCGTGTCGCCCTGGACGACGATCGCGGCCGGCGCGACCCGGCGCAGCACCTCGTCGAGCGCGGGAAGCAGGCCGGAAACCAGTTCCGCCTGGGTGCCGGTGGTCCTGGGCGGAGTGTCGAGCCAGGCGTCGACAGGCAGGCCGAACGGGATCAGCGCCTGTTCGACCATGCCCGGATGCTGTCCACTGTGGACGACGAAGGGCCGTAGGTGCGGGTGCTCCGCCAGTGCCAGTGCCAGCGGCGCGAGCTTGACCGCCTCCGGCCGCGTCCCGGCCAGCAACATCACATCCACGCGTTCGCGCTCCTCATCCACGTTTCGAGTGTCCCGCACAACGCGGGTGCCGGCCGCCGGCGTGCGAGGGGCCCACGCCGGCGGCCGTTCCGTCCAGGGGAGGGTCAGCTCCCCATCTCGCCGAGCCGTTTCGTGCGGCGGTAGCCCGCGATGACCGCGATGGTTCCGAGAACCAGCAGGATCACGCCGACGGCCAGCCACCAGCCGACATCGGCCCCGGTGGCGGCGAGGGCACCCACCCCGCCACCGGCGACGCCGACACCGGCGCCAGGCAACTTGTACATTTCGACCTCACTTCACCCTGGTCAGGCGGTGGTCGCCGGACGCCGGTTGCGGACCACGCGGATGCCGACCGGGATGGCGACGGCACCGAGCAGGCCGAGACCGATCCACAGTCCCGCGCCCGAAGCGAGCGGCACGGGCAGACCGGCCGGACCGCAGGTCGCCGACGAGACGATCACGTCGCCGGAACCGAGCGGGGTGAGGGCGTCACCGAGCAGCTTCACGTGGATGGCGTTGACCGTGAGGCTGCCGTCGGGGTTCTTGATCTGCTCGTTCAGGATGATCGTCGCGACGTTGACCGTGCCGAGGCCGACCTTGATCTGCGTGTTCGGGGCGGGCGTCGCGTCGACCGCGCCCGCGCTGCCGAAGTTCGCGCCGACCAGGTTGGTAGCGCCCTGCACACCCTTCTGGGTCGCGGTGCAGGTCGCTTCGACGACCTTGACGCCGACGTCGCCGAGGGCGCCCTTCAGCAGCGGCAAGCCGACGTCGGCGGTGCTGGCCTTGGCCGTCACGGCACCGGAGTTGTCGTCGCGCTTGGCCTCGGTGTTGATCGCGCCCGCGGTCAGCACGCCGGTGAGGTCGGCCTTCGCGAGGCTGTTGGTGGTCGGCCCGGAGGTCTTCGCCTCGGCGAGCGGCCCGGCCTTCACCGCGTCGAGGCCGAGGAGCTTCACATCGACCTTGACGCCATACGCGGAGCCGTCGCCGGGGGCCGCCGAGGCGGGCACCGCACCGGCGAGAGCCACGCTCGCCACCACAGCGGCGAGTACTCCGCCTCGTCGCAAGAGGTGCGTGTTCTTCAACTGGTCCTCCGAATTGATTCGTGGGGGAGTTTCTCTGGATCTGCGGTCGGCACGAAGGCACAACCGTCGCGGACGAATCCTCAGCTGGCCTGACTCGGCTCGCGGATCGTCTATCGCCGAGTGTTTCTTAAATTGAACAGAAAACTGCGAGGATCACCGGATCAGGTGGTCTTGCGGACATTTCCCGCAGGTCGCCGGATGCTTCACCCTTTCGGCCTAGTCAGTTTTTCCACGATCGTGCCGAAAGGGCCCATGATCACGTTGGAAATGCGAACCCCGGTCGAAAGGGCCGGTTCTCGCTGACTTACGCTCGTCGGCGAGTTCCTGTCCGCTGTGCCGGATCCCCGTCGTCTGCTGCGTCTTTCCTGAGAGGGTCACCGTGGCCGTTGCGAGCGCTCCTTTGCCGAGTCACCACCGGTTTACCCTGCGTATGGCGGTGCCGGCGGTGATCGCCGTCGCGGTCGGCCTGGTGCTGGCCGAACGTCTGTACCGGGTGTTCGAGGTCCAGCTCTCGGGCCTGATACTGCGGGTCATCACCACATCGGGTGTCTTCGTCGCCGGTGAACGCGAGACTGTCTACTTTGGGTTGTCGGGCGATACTCCACTCGGGTTAAGAATGACTCCGGAATGCTCGTCGGCATTCATGTTGCTGCCGCTGCTCCTGGTGACCGCCGTCATGTTGTATTTCCGTCCGAAAAATGCGAAGCGGCTCTTCACTTCGTTGCTCATTTCCGCGATCGTCGTCATTCTTGTCAATCAGATGAGGGTTTTGGCCATCGTCGGTCTCGTGAACGTGATGGGTATCGACGAGGGTTATTACTGGGGTCACACCTTGCTCGGCTCGATGGTCAGCGTCCTCGGCGGCGCGGTCGCCCTCGTCCTGTTCGTCTGGCTGAGCACCCGCAAGCCCCGCGCCGAACGCGGGACCGCCTGATGGGCGGCGGCTCGATCAAGATCCTTCTCGCGATCACGCAGGCCTTCGCGCTCACCATGAGCGTGGCGTTCATCGTCTACGTCGTCGTGATCGTCGTGCCGTACCTGCGGCGCAAACCCGCACCCGTCGGCGACGCCGACGACTTCACCTGGCACTTCTTCGTTCCCTGCCGGGACGAACAGACCGTCATCCGGGAAACCGTGCGGTACCTGCGTTCGACGTTCCGGCAGGCGCACGTCTGGGTCGTCGACGACGACTCCGAAGACCGCACGGCCCGGGTGGTCCGGTCGATCTGGCGGCGCAACGGCGGCTACGACCCGTATCTCCACCTCGTCCCCCGCCGTCGCCCGGAAGCGAGGACGGGCAAGGGCGACGCGCTCAACGCGGCCTATCAGGCGCTCAACGACTGGATGGGGCCGGACGCGAGCCGTGACGACGTGGTCGTCGTGGTCGTCGACGCGGACGGACGGCCGGCGGAGAACTGCCTCGAGGTGTGCGCCGCGGACCATCTCTTCGGCGACGAGACGATCGGCGCCGTACAACTCGACGTCTGGATGGGCAACGCGGGCACCCGTCCGCCGGGGAAGAACTGGTTCTCCCGCGCGTTCGGGCTGAAACTGGCCCAGATGCAGGATCTCGAGTTCCGCACGGCCATCGCGGCCATCCAGACCTCGCGCGGGTTCACCGGCACGATCTCCATGGGCGGCAACGGTCAGTTCACACGACTGTCCGCATTGGACTCGATCGCCGGATCGGACGAGCAGCCGTGGCGTGGGTCGCTGCTGGAAGATTTCGAACTCGGCGTGCACCTGCTGACCGCGGGCTGGCGGACCGGCTACACGCCGGATTCCCATGTGAAACAGGAAGGTCTGTACAGCCTGCGTCGATTCCTGGTGCAGCGCACGCGCTGGGGCCAGGGCACGATGCAGTGTTCGCGGTATCTGCGGCGGATCTGGGATTCACCGCACGTGAGCACGCTGGGCGCGGCGGAGATGATGTACTACCTCGCGCAGCCCTGGATGCAGTTGCTCGGCTCGCTGCTGTACCCGATCCCGTTCATCCTGCTGCTCTTCAGCACCGCGGGGGATCCGGCGCAGGTGTGGACCTGGTTCGCCGACGACGGCGCGTGGATCCTGTTCGCGATCTACGGCTCGTTCGGGCTGCTGCCGTTCATCGTGTGGGGCCCGATCTACCAGTTCAAATGCCTGAAGAGCCGCAATGTCCTACGTGGACTCGGGATGGGCTTCGCCTACGCGCTGTACATCTACACGTTCTACATCACGTCGTGGCGGGCGCTGTTCCGGCTGGTGCGCGGCCGCAACGGCTGGTCGAAGACGCGGCGGAACACCGAGCACGCCCCCGGGGTCAAGGTCGCGCTGGACTCCTGACCCCGGGGACGGCTTCAGACGGCGGGCAGGATCCGGACGTCGTCCGCCTTCACGAAGGCGATGCGGTGTCCGAACTGGATCTGCACGTACTTCGTCTTGCCCTTGACGACCACGTGGTTCGCCGGGTCGAACGTCGTCGCCGAGTAGTACTCGGAACCGAGGACGTTGCCGAGCGAGTACCGCTGTCCGGCCGAGAACGTGTACGGCAGCGGGATCACCTGCTGCACCGGCACGTTCGCCGGGTACGCCTCCGCCTCGGGATACGCGCGGCCGAACACCGGCACGGTCGCCAGGCCGGGCTTCGGCGTGACGACCAGGCCGAACGCCGGGCTCGTCGTGCGCTGGTCGCGGAACCAGCCCTTCTGGCCGAGGTACCAGATCGCCGTCCAGCCGTCGCGCCGTTCGGCGACGACGTAACGCTGGCCGGTCTCCGCGCGGCTGCCGATGTCGGAAACGGCCATCGTGCTCGCCGAACCGTCCGGGCGCAGGCCGATGTCCTTCAGCAGCGGTGCCGCGTCATTCGGCTCGCTGCGCAGCACGACCGAACCGGAACCCCTTGCCGGGCAAGGCTTTCCCGCGGTCTCGCAGCCGGTGAACGCGGGCTGGTTCGTGGCGAAGTCCGGCGTGATGGTCACCAGCGGCGAACCGGGGCGGCCGAAACCGGACAGCGGCGCGCCCATCAGGTCGAAGTAGTGCGCCCAGTCCCAGTACGGGCCCGGATCCCAGTGCATGCCCTTGATGGTCGAGGGGATGGTGCCGGGGACGTTGTCGTGGCCGAGAATGTGCGCGCGGTCGAGCGGGATGTCGTACTTCCGCGCGAGGTAGCCGACGAGCTTCGCGGAGGTGCGGTACATCGCCTCCGTGTACCAAGTGCCCTTCGCGGCGAAGCCCTCGTGCTCGATGCCGACCGACTTCGCGTTGACATACCAGTTGCCCGCGTGCCAGGCGACGTCCTTGGTCGGCACGTGCTGCGCGATCTGGCCGTCCGACGAACGGATCGTGTAGTGCCAGCTCACGTAGGTCGGGTCACGGACGAGGTCCATCGCCGTGTCCCAGTAGCCCTCGGTGTCGTGGATGATGATGTATTCGACCTTTTGGCTCTTCGGCCGGTCCGCCTTGTCGTGGTTGCCGTAGTCGTTGTCCGGCAGCTCTTGGTACGGCGCCGGCACCGAAAGGCACGAGACCTTCTTCGGGCACTCCGTCTTCGGGGTTTCCGCCTCGGCGCGCGCCGGGCTCACCGGTGACGCGGCGAGGGTGACGTTCTGACCGTCGTCGGTCCTGCGGCTGACGCCCTTGGAGATGGTGTCGAAGACTTCGTCGGCGAAGGACTGCGCGCCCTCCGCGTCCTTCGCGCCGCTGTAGCGCGCGACGGCGGCCCTCCAGTCGCCGGTTTCGCGCTGGTACTTCGCCAGCAGGGCGGCGCCACCGCGGATGTTCTGCGTGGTGTTCGTGCGCAGCGTCGCGACGTCCTGGCCGATCAGTGTGGCCGCCTCGTCGATGGTCTGGAGACCGGGCGGGGGTGGCTTCGGCGCCGGCGTCACCGGGAGTTTCGCCGTGCGGGCGTCGTCTCCGCGCGGATCCTCCTCGCCGTCGTCGTGATGCGTGCCCGTGCCCGCTTCGCGCAGGTCGGTCAGGTGCATCGGGCCGTAGCCGGCGGACGTGCTCGGGGTGCCGGCGTTGAAATCCCAGCGGGACTCCAGGAACGAGACGCCGAGCAGGACGTTCTCGGGAACGCCGAACTCCCGCGCGGCGGCCGCGAAGTCCCGCTGACGCTGTTGATCCGCCGGAGCGGCTTCAGCGGGGACGGCGGCGAGGAGCCCGGCGGTGAGGCTGAGGATCGCGAGCCCGGCGGTCCGTCTGGACCGGCGCCGGGGCGGCGCGAGGGAAACGGGACGGAAGGGACGCGGCATGGGCGTATACCCCCAGTGACTAGGTCTGCTGAACAGGACCGACCCCAATGGTCGGAACCTAACCAGAAACCGGCTTGGTCCGTAAGGCCCCTCCGGATCGCGATTAGGGGGCTAAACGCAGGTCGGTGGCAAGGTGGGAGGCATGGGTGAGGTGCGGGAGCTGCTGTGGGGGAAGGACCACGTCTTCCTCGACTTCGACGGTCTGGTGTGCGACGTGTTCGCCCGGCTGCCGGCGAGCGAGGTGTCCGACAGGCTGAAACGCCTCGTCGAACCCGAGGTGATCGCCTCGGCCGATCCGTTCGACGTACTCCGGTTCGCGGTCTCTTGCGGGCCGAACACCGCGAACGTCGTCGAGCGGCAGCTCAGCCGCCTCGAAGGGGAGGCGGTCGCGCAGGTCCCGCCGTCGCCCGGGGTCGCGGACGTGCTGCGTGACTGGCGTGCGCAGGGCTTCACGGTGACGATCGTCAGCAACAACTCCGTCGACGCGGTCAGGGCGTTCCTGGGGCTGCACGATCTCGCCGAGCTCGTTCGCGGGATCAGCGCGCGGACGTCGAGCGACCCGGCGCGGCTGAAGCCCGAACCCGCGCTCCTCGACGCGGCGGTCAAGGCACTCGGCACGTCGCCGGGGCAGTGCGTCATGGTCGGCGACTCGGCGGCGGACATCCTGGCCGCTCGTGCCGCCGGTGTCGCCTCGATCGCTCTCGCGAAAACGCCGGCGAAGCGCCGGGCCCTCGCCGCCCTCGACCCCGATGCCCTGGTGACCGACCTCGCCGACCTGCGTTTCGCGGGCTAAACGCGCTCCGGCGGAACCGGGGCGGAACAAAACGGCCGGTCAGGGGCTCGCGGACAAGGTGAGCGGACCCTCCTTGCGAAGCTGGCACTCACATGGCTAGAGTGCTAATTGCACGGCCCGAACACGCCCCGGCACCCGCGACGGCGGGGGTGGTAGGAGCCGTAACTAATCCTGCCAACGCTTTCGACGACCGTGGAGGTCAACCCGGTGAGCGTGAACATCAAGCCGCTCGAGGACAAGATCGTTGTCCAGACGAGTGAGGCCGAGGAGACGACCGCTTCCGGCCTCGTCATCCCCGACACCGCCAAGGAGAAGCCCCAGGAGGGCAAGGTTCTGGCCGTGGGCCCGGGCCGCATCGACGACAAGGGCAACCGCGTCCCGCTCGACGTTTCCGTCGGCGACGTCGTCATCTACTCCAAGTACGGCGGCACCGAAGTGAAGTACAACGGTGAGGACTACTTGATCCTTTCCGCTCGCGACGTGCTGGCCGTCATCAACTGACGTCCGCTCTCAGCGCATGACGCCCCGGGCCCCGCATTGCCGGGGAACGGGGCGTTCGTGTTTTCCGAGCTTTAGAACTGGAAGGTAAGCGGAACAGGCCATGCCCAAGCAGATCAGTTTCGACGAGGACGCTCGTCGCGCGCTCGAGCGCGGGGTGAACAAGCTCGCCGACGCGGTCAAGGTCACCCTCGGCCCGCGCGGTCGCCACGTCGTGCTCGACAAGAAGTTCGGTGGCCCGACCATCACCCTCGACGGCGTCACCGTCGCTCGCGAGATCGAGCTCGACGACCCGTTCGAGAACCTCGGCGCCCAGCTCGCCAAGAGCGTCGCCACCAAGACCAACGACGTCGCCGGTGACGGCACCACGACCGCGACCGTGCTCGCGCAGTCGCTGGTGAAGGTCGGCCTGCGCAACGTCGCCGCCGGTGCCAACCCGACCGCCGTCGGCCGTGGCATCGAGGCCGCCGCGGAGAAGGTCATCGCGGTCCTCAAGGAGAAGGCGACCCCGGTCAAGGGTCGCGACAACATCGCCCAGGTCGGCACCGTCACCTCGCGTGACGCGGCCATCGGCGCCCTGCTCGGCGAGGCCGTCGAGCGGGTCGGCGAAGACGGCGTCATCACGATCGAGGAGTCGTCCACGCTGGCGACCGAGCTCGTGATCACCGAGGGTGTCCAGTTCGACAAGGGTTTCCTGTCGGCGCACTTCGCGACCAACCCGGAGGAGCAGAAGGCGATCCTCGAGGACGCCTACATCCTGCTCGTCCGCGAGAAGATCTCGTCGCTGGCCGACCTGCTCCCGGTGCTGGAGAAGGTCGTCGAGGCCAAGAAGCCGCTGCTGATCATCGCCGAGGATGTCGACGGCGAAGCGCTGTCCACCCTCGTGGTGAACTCGCTGCGCAAGACGATCACCGCCGTCGCGGTCAAGGCGCCGTTCTTCGGTGACCGCCGCAAGGCGTTCCTGGACGACCTCGCGGTCGTCACCGGTGGTGAGGTCATCTCGGCCGAGATCGGGCACAAGCTGTCCGAGACCACGCTGGCCCAGCTGGGCAACGCCCGCCGGATCGTCGTCACCAAGGACGACACCACGCTCGTCGACGGTGCCGGCACCAAGGACGACATCGCGGGCCGCGTCGCGCAGATCCGCAAGGAGATCGAGAACACCGACTCCGACTGGGACCGCGAAAAGCTGCAGGAGCGGCTGGCGAAGCTCGGCGGCGGTGTCGCGGTGATCAAGGTCGGCGCGGCCACCGAAACCGAGCTGAACGAGCGCAAGCACCGCATCGAGGACGCCGTGGCTTCGACCAAGGCGGCCGTCGAAGAGGGCATCCTGCCCGGCGGCGGTTCGGCTCTCGTGCACGCGGTCAAGGAGCTCGACGGCGGCCTCGGCCTCGAGGGCGACGAAGCGACCGGTGTGCGCATCGTCCGCGACGCGCTGTCCGCCCCGCTGTTCTGGATCGCGACCAACGCGGGCCACGAGGGCGCGGTCATCGTGAACAAGGTCCAGGAGCAGAAGTGGGGGCACGGCTTCAACGCCGCCACCGGTGAGCTCACCGACCTGCTGGCCGCCGGCATCGTCGACCCGGTCAAGGTGACCCGGTCCGCGGTGGCGAACGCCGCTTCCATCGCCCGGCTCGTGCTCACGACGGAGAGCTCCGTCGTCGAGAAGCCGGTCGAGGAGGAGCCCGCCGCGGCCGGTCACGGCCACGCGCACTAGTTCCACCCCTGAAGCGGGGCGGCACTCCACTCGGAGTGCCGCCCCGTTTTGCTGTCCCGCCCCTCCCACGCCCGGATCGCGTTTAGCCCGCGAAACGCGATCCGGGCGTGGGGAGGGCGCGACCGCGGGCAGAGCGACTTTCGCGGGCTAACCGCGATCTGACGGGATCCCCGCGCCGACCTGCGTTTCGCGGGCTAAACGCGATCCGGCCCCGCTGACCTGCGTTTCGCGGGCTAAACGCGATCCGGTGCCCGGACATGCGGAAGGGCGGCACCCCACCCGGATGCCGCCCTTCCGCGTTGCCGACCCGGCCGATCAGCCGTTCGACATGCTCAATGTGCGCTTGTCCGCCTTGATGATGTGCTCGCGTTCCGATTCCGACAGCCCGCCCCAGATCCCGTACGGCTCGTGCACGGCGAGCGCGTGGTTCCGGCACATCGCCAGTACCGGGCAGGCCAGGCACACGGCTTTGGCCCTCGCCTCGCGGCGGGCTCTGGCCGGCCCGCGCTCGCCGTCAGGGTGAAAGAAGGACGCGCTGTCCATGCCTCGGCACGACCCTTCGAGCTGCCAGTCCCATACATCCGCGTTGGGCCCCGGGAGCCTGCGTGTGTCCGCCATCCTGACCGCCTCCGTCATCCGGTCGAAGCGTTTACCTGCTCTGCTGCGCTGCGGATACTCCATTCGGTGCAACGGCGGTAACGTTAGAAGCGCGCCAATACTTGTTCAAGAGATTCAAGACGATTCAGCCGTTAGGCATCCCCCGGATGTGTGAGCCGTACTTTCCGCTCCGGTTGCCCCTGCCCCGGCCTGCCTGGATATTGGGTCGAGTGGGATCTCGGACGAGCAGTGAAGAACCCACCCTGCCGGTGGCCTCCGTCGCTCGCCGGCTCGGGGTCGCACCGTCCACCCTGCGCACCTGGGACCGCAGATACGGCGTAGGGCCGAGCCGCCACACCAACGGCCGTCACCGCCGCTACGGCAGCTCCGACATCGGCCGTCTCGAACTGATGCAGCGCGCGCTCCTTCGCGGCGCCTCGACGGCCGAAGCGGCGAAGTACGCACTCGAGCAGATGCCCAGGATGGCGACGGAGCCTCCGGAATCCGCCGCCGTCCAAGTGGCGGAGCAGGCCGCCGCGCCTGCCGCCGAAGATCACGACGTCCCGTCCCGCCTCGCCAGGCGGTTGAGCACGGCCGCGCTCGCGATGGATTTCGGCGCGGTCCAGCGCATGCTCGCCGACACGATCCGCGAACTCGGCGTCCTGCCCGCCTGGACCGGTGTCGTGTCGCCGGTCCTGACCGCGCTCGGCGCGCGCTGGCGCGGGGTGAGCGCCGGAGCGGAGGTCGAGTACCTGCTCGCCGAATGCGTGTACGCCGCCCTCGTCCGCGCGACACCGGTGCTCCGCGAGCCGCGTAACCAACGCCCGGTCCTGCTGACCTGCGTCCCGGACGAGCGCGACAACATGCCGATGTACGCGCTCGCCGCGGCGCTGGCGGGACGTCGGATCGGCGCCCAGCTGTTCGGGGCCTCCCTGCCCGCCGAAGTGCTCGCGGTGACCGTCCGCCGCAGTGTGCCGGCGGCGGTCGTCCTGTGGTCGGGGCGGCGGGCGACCGCGGACCCGCGCCTGTTCGCCAGGGTGTCCCGCGGCCGTCAGCGCAGCAGGCTGTTCGCGTGCGGTCCCGGCTGGGATCCCGCCACCCTCCCGGACAAGATCGAACTGCTCGGCGAACTGACCACCGCCGCCGACCGGATCGAGCACGTTCTTGTCGGTGCGAGGCGATAGAAAGGACGCATGGAATCGTCCTTGCGGTCCGCCGCGTTCGGTGACGGCGTGCCGCCGCCGGACCCGTTCGCGGTGCCCGCGTCGCCTCGCGGACGGTTGCTCGCCGCGATCGGGCTCGGCGCCCGCGGCCGGTACGCGGCGGCGGCGACGCTGCTGAACGGGTTGCGCGTGAACGGCAGCCCGGTGTTCGCGTCGCTGGCCGCGAGCACGCTGGCGTCGCATCGGCGGCAGCTGGGCGGGCACGCGGCGGCGCTCGTCCTCGACGGCGAGGCGCTCGCGCTGGCGATCGCGGAGCCGTCAGGCGAGCCCGACCCAGACGGGCTCGACGCCGAGGGCGCGCGGGCGGACGCCCTCCTGGGGCTCGCGGCGGACAACCTCGGGCGCGGCAGGCTGACCGCCGCCCGGCGGTTGGTCGCGCGGGCGGGCGTGCACTGCGGCAACTGGCGGACCCGGACCAGGGCCGGTTGGGTGGGCGCGGAAATCGAACTGGCGGGTAACATTTCCGGGGCGGCCATCGCACCGGCGGAAATGGCGTGGGAAACCGCGCGCGCCAGGGGCGCGTGCCGACATGTCGTCAAATCGAGCCTTGTACTCGCCGTGACGATCGCGAATGGCGGTTCCGCTGAGCGGGATCGCGCGAAAGCGCTGGTAGAGAGCGCGCGTGAAACCGCCGAGAAATACGAATTCAATTCACTTCTGTGGGTGGCATGCCTGCTCGAGGCGGACTTCGGGGCAGGACACGCCGATGAGTATCGATCCAGAAGTGCCGAACTGTTGCACGCAGTGTTACGGCATGCGGATCCTTGCGGGAGGTGGCTCGCCCGGGAATCTCCGTGGGTCCCCCTCTGAGGGCGTCTAGCCTGTTGGAGGGCCCATTCCGGCAACCGGGCTAAGAACTTTCAAAAAAAGCCACCGGATCGTGTCAAGGTTCGGGCTAAAGCGTCCGATAGGGGAAGTGGAATGTCACCCGGCTGCAGGAAGGAAACCCCGTGACGACGGTCTTGATCTGCGACGACCGACGCAGTGTCCGCGAAGGGCTCACTCGAGTGATGTCCGCGGTCCCAGGGGTCAGTCGCATCGACTGCGTAGCGCACGGTGACGAGCTGCTGGCCCGGTACTCCCGTCAGCCGGTCGACGTCGTGCTGGTCGGAACCCAGCGCGCTGTCCCGACTGGCGTCGAAGCCACCCGGCGGCTCGTCTCTGCGAACCCCCAAGCGAACGTGATCGTGTTCGGCGCCCCGGACGACGCGGGCAGCATCGCCGCCGCCATCGCCGGCGGTGCGCGCGGCTACCTGCGCTGGGACGCCTCGCGTCCCGAGCTGGTCGCCGCACTGGCGCACACCCTCGCCAGCACCTCGGTGCCGGCGCCGCGCCAGCCGTCCGACCCCGGTGTCCAGCTCACCGAGCGCGAGCTCCAGGTGCTCCGCGGGATGAGCCAGGGCAAGAGCAACGGACAGATCGGCCGCGAGCTGTACCTGTCCGAAGACACCGTGAAGACCCACGCGCGCCGCTTGTTCCGCAAGCTCGGCGTCCGTGACCGCGCTCAGGCGGTCGCCCACGGATTCCGCCGTGGACTTGTTTCCTGACAACGCTTTCCTGATTTCATCGGTCAGATTGCAGAACGGGTGACGAACGGGCCGGGGGAGTACCCCTGGCCCGTACCTGTGTTCCCTGTCACGCTTCGCGCTTTTATGTTCGACGCTCGGGCACTCTTGCCCGAGCGAGTCCGCCTCCGGGCGGACCGTCGTACCCCACTGCGTTCCGGCTCGTTGAAAGTTCGACTACGAGCGAAGGGAACCAGGAAGACCCGGGTTCAGCGTGCTCGCCGGAAAAGGCGGCGCGCCGACGACGGCCGTCAGCGAAGGTGTCGGACCCGGGCGGTACGGTAGCTGTCACCGGTAGTGGTCTCCGAAGTCACACACCGGACTCTTTGCACGCCTATACGTAACACTGGGACTGTTGTCTGCGATGGCCAATGTGGGGGACGGACTGGATGAGCCGGTCGCCGCTGCTGTTGAGGGTGATCCTCAAGCGGTCGAGCGGTTGCTGGCGGCCATCCGTCCTTTGGTAGTGCGGTACTGCCGCGCTCGGGTTGGCAGGCAGGAGCGTTCGTTCGCTTCCGCAGACGACGTTGCTCAGGAGGTGTGTCTCGCGGTGCTCACGGCATTGCCTTCGTACCGTGATCAGGGCCGCCCGTTCCTGGCCTTCGTCTACGGGATCGCCCAGCACAAGGTGGCCGACGCGCATCGCGCCGCGGCCCGCAACCGCGCCGAACCGGTCGCCGAAGTCCCCGACGAGGTCGAGGGCGGCGTCGGTCCCGAGCAGCGTGCTCTCCAAGGCGAGCTGAACGAGCGCATGTCGCAGCTGCTGCGCGTCCTTCCCGACAAACAGCGTGAGATCGTGGTCCTGCGGGTTGTCGTGGGATTGTCCGCCGAAGAGACGGCAGAGGCCGTGGGGTCCACCCCCGGCGCCGTCCGGGTGGCCCAGCATCGCGCCCTCGCGCGCCTACGTAAGGTTCTGGCCGCTGAGGAGGTGATCTGAGTGACCGATCGCGACCATCGGTTCTCCCCTGGGACCGATCGTGAACTGACGGCTTTCGATAGAGGGCTGACGCCCTCGGAAGCCGAGTTCGCGGCTGATCTGTCGGCCGTCCAGGCCGATGACGCGCTGCTCGACGCTCTCGGCGGCTCGGATCCGAAGATGGCCGACGACCTCGGCGATCAAGAGCTCAACGCCCTGCTGCTGGCCTGGCGTCGTGACATCGACAGTGAGCCGCTGGCGGAACTCGTCGACGTCGACACCGCCGTCGTCACCGTGAAGACCGCCGCGCTCGCCCGTAAACACGGGGGAAGACGCCGGCTGCTGGTCCCGGTGGCCGCAGCCGCGGCCGTCCTGGCCATCGCCTTCGCCGGTACCGGTCTCGCCGCGAAGGACGCGCAGCCTGGTGACACTCTCTGGGGCCTGACCAAGGTGCTTTACGCCGACCACGCCCGGTCGGTCGAGGCCGCCGCGGCGGCCAAACTCGATCTCGAGAAGGCCAACCTCGCGCTCGCCGGCGGGCGCCTCGACGACGCACGCAAGGCGCTCGACGAGGCCCAGGCCGCGCTGAACCAGGTGACCGACGAAGAGAACCGCGATCAGCTGCTCGAACAGCACCGTCAGTTGAGCGCTCAGCTGCAGAACCCCGGTCAGCAGCCGCTGCCCCCGGATCAGCAGTCGCCTTCGCAGACTCCGGTCGCGACCACCCCGCAGCCCACCCCGCAGCCGACGGCTCCGCCGACGTCGCTGCCGGGAGGCGGCAACCCCGGCACGTCGCTGCCGGGCACCACGACTCCCTCGCCGACTCCGCCGGCCACGACCAGTGAGCCTCCGCCGCCCACGACGTCGACCACGCCGCCGGCCTCGGGCAACGACCCGGGCGGCTCGCGGAACGAACCGTCGCCGGGTGCCGGAGCGCAGGCTCCCGCGGCCGCCGTCGATACGCCGTAACACCCAGAACGCCGAAAGGGCCTGGTGAGATCTCTCTCACCAGGCCCTTCGGCGTCTCAGATCGCGTTTAGCGGGCTAAACGCGCTCAGTAGGCGCTTTCGTTGGCGGTGACACCGTCCGCGAAGCCGCGGCAGTAGTCCCAGCTCACGTAGTCGCCGGGGTTCGGATCGAACGCGGGCTCGTGCGGCCGCATGCGGCCGTCGGCGAGCAACTGCTCGAGACTGGCGCGCAGCAGATGCCAGTCGTGATAGTGGGGTTCGTCGCATTCACCGCAGTCGACCACGATCCCGCGTACTCCGCGCGGCTCGAGAAGCGCCTGGTACACGGCGAGATCGGAGAGGTCGGCCAGCAACTCGGTGCGCTCTTCGTCGCTGATCGGCTCGTCGAGCCGGTCGGCGTCGTCGATGAACGCGCGGGCCGGGTCGTCCGGGTCATCCGCGAACGGGTCTGGGGGCAACGCATCTTGCGGCACGCCTGCACGCTACCGGGCGCCCACCCGGGCCGGGCGGCCGCCCGGCCCGGATATCATGAGGAGCAGGCCCCCGCCAAGATGCCACCAGCCACGGCGGCTTCCCTCCATCACCGCCAGGAAGGCCCTTCGCCTGCTATGACCAGCGACAGCGTCACCGCCCCCGTCCCGAGCAAGTTCGCCATGCTCGGGCTGACCTTCGACGACGTGCTGCTGCTGCCGGCCGAGTCCGACGTGGTGCCCAGTGCGGTCAGCACCCGCACCCGGCTCTCGCGCAACGTCACCCTGAACATCCCGCTGGTCTCCGCCGCCATGGACACGGTCACCGAAGGCCGGATGGCCATCGCGATGGCGCGCCAGGGCGGGATGGGCGTGCTGCAGCGCAACCTGCCGATCGACGACCAGGCGGCCGCCGTCGAGGTCGTCAAGCGCTCCGAAGCGGGCATGGTGACCGACCCGGTCACGTGCTCGCCCGAGGACACCCTCGCCGAGGTCGACGCCCTGTGCGCGCGGTTCCGGATCTCCGGCGTGCCCGTCACGGACGCCGCCGGGACGCTGGTGGGCATCATCACCAACCGCGACATGCGGTTCGAGGTCGACCACACCCGCGCGGTGCACGAGGTGATGACGAAGCCGCCGCTGGTCACCGCGCAGGTCGGCGTCACCGCGGAGGCCGCGCTCGGGCTGCTGCGCCGCCACAAGATCGAGAAGCTGCCCATCGTCGACGGTGCGGGCAAGCTGCGCGGGCTGATCACGGTCAAGGACTTCGTCAAGACCGAGCAGTACCCCAACGCCTCGAAGGACACCAACGGCCGCCTGATCGTCGGTGCCGCCGTCGGGGTCGGCCCGGACGGGCACAAGCGCGCGATGGCGCTGGCCGACGCCGGAGTGGACGTGCTGATGGTCGACACCGCGCACGGGCATTCCCGCGCCGTCGTCGAGACCGTCGCGCTGCTGAAGAAGGAACTGGGCGAAACCGTCGACATCGTCGGCGGCAACGTCGCGACCCGGGCCGGCGCGCAGGCGCTGGTGGACGCGGGCGCGGACGGGATCAAGGTCGGCGTCGGCCCCGGTTCCATCTGCACCACCCGTATCGTCGCCGGGGTCGGCGTGCCGCAGATCTCCGCGATCTACGAGGCCGACCAGGCGGCGCGCCCGGCCGGGATCCCGGTCATCGGCGACGGCGGCATCCAGTACTCGGGTGACATCGCGAAGGCGATCGCGTCCGGCGCGTCCACGGTGATGCTCGGCAGCCTGCTCGCGGGCACCGCAGAATCGCCCGGTGACCTGATCCTGGTCAACGGCAAGCAGTTCAAGACCTACCGCGGCATGGGCTCGCTGGGCGCCATGCAGTCGCGCGGCGAGGCGAAGTCGTACTCGAAGGACCGCTACGCCCAGGACGACGTGCTGAGCGAGGACAAGCTGGTCCCCGAGGGCATCGAGGGGCGGATCCCGTTCCGCGGGCCGCTCGCGAACGTCGTCCACCAGCTGGTGGGCGGGCTGCGGTCGGGGATGGGCTACGCGGGTGCGTCGACGATCCCCGAGCTGCAGGAGGCGCAGCTGGTGCGGATCACCGCGGCCGGGCTCAAGGAGAGCCACCCGCACGACATCACCATGACCGTCGAGGCGCCGAACTACACCACCCGTTAGTCCGCCCCTTAGGACACTTACCCATCCGGTTCCGTTCCCGGGAGACTTGGCCCGCTGATCAAGTCTCCTGGGAGGAACCCGATGTCTTTCACGTCGCGCCGAACCGCGCTCGCCGTCTTCGCCGCCGCCGCCCTCGGGCTCGGCGGCGGGGTGGCTGCTTCCGCCGTCCCCACCGCTTCCGCCGCGCCGTCCGCACCCGAGGCCGCCGCTCTCCAGGCGTCGCCGGGTGAGCTGTGGAAGCGCACCGAGCTGTACTTCGGGACGACGAAGCCGGGCGGCGGGGAGCTGACCGACGCCGAGTTCACCGCGTTCACCGACAAGGCCGTCACGCCGAGGTTCCCGGACGGGTTCACCGAGCTGACCGGACGCGGGCAGTGGCGCGGTTCGGACGGGGTGATCTCGCGGGAGAGGTCGAAGGTGATCGTCGTCGTGTACCCGTTCACCGATCGCGACGCGAACCGCGAGATCGAAGAGATCCGGACCGACTACAAGAAGGCCTTCGCGCAGGAATCCGTCCTCCGGACCGACTCCGTCGAAAAGGTCTCCTTCTGACCCCGAGCGCCTTTAGCGGGCTAAACGCGAAACGGGTGAGGCACCTGGGGCTGGTGTGACTTCCGGCCCGGTTCGGGTGCCCCGTGCGCAGGTCACCCACGCGGCCTAGCGACAATGGGGTGTAACGGTCGTCGGCGAGAAGGGACTTGACGTGCGGGATCTGGTCGAGATCGGCATGGGCCGCACCGCGCGGCGGGCGTATGACCTCGATGACGTGGAGATCGTGCCGTCGCGGCGCACCCGGTCGTCTTCGGTCGTGTCCACCGCCTGGCAGATCGACGCGTACCGGTTCGAGCTGCCGCTGGTCACGCACCCCACCGACGCGATCGTGTCGCCGGGAACCGCGGTGGCCGTCGGCGAGCTCGGCGGGCTGGGCGTCCTCAACGCCGAAGGGCTCTGGGCGCGGCACCCGAACGTCGAGGACGCGATCTTCCGCCTCGTCCGGGCGGCCGAGGACACCGAGGATCCGACCGCGATCGTGCGTGAGCTGCAGGAGCTGCACTCCGCACCGATCCGGCTGGACCTGCTGACCGAGGCGATCAAGACCGTCCGCGAGTCCGGGGTCACCGTGGCCGCGCGGGTCAGCCCGCAGCACGCCGCCGAGCTCACACCGGATCTGCTGGCGGCGGGCGTCGAGATCCTCGTCGTGCAGGGCACGATCATCTCGGCCGAGCACGTCCAGCGCGACGCCGAGCCGCTGGATCTGAAGGACTTCATCGGACGGCTCGACGTCCCGGTGATCGCGGGCGGCGTGAGCGACTACCGCACCGCGATGCACCTGATGCGCACCGGCGCGGCCGGCGTCATCGTCGGCCACGGGGCCAGCCGCGGCGTGACGAGCACCGACAGCGTGCTCGGGATCGGGACGCCGATGGCGACCGCGATCGTCGACGCCGCGGCCGCGCGCCGCGACTACCTCGACGAGACCGGCGGCCGGTACGTCCACGTGCTCGCCGACGGTGGGATGAGCACGTCCGGCGACATCGCCAAGGCCATCGCCTGCGGTGCCGACGCGGTCATGCTGGGCGCGCCGCTGGCCGCCGCCTCCGAGGCGCCGGGGCAGGGGCTGTACTGGACGTCGGCGGCCGCGCACCCGTCGCTGCCGCGTTCGCGCGTGGCGCTGGGGCCGGACTACGCCGTCGACCTGAAGACGCTGCTGTTCGGGCCGTCCTCGGACGCTGAGGGCGTCGTGAACCTCTTCGGCGCGCTTCGCCGCGCGATGGCGAAGACGGGCTACTCGGACCTGAAGGAGTTCCAGCGGGTGGGCCTGACCGTTCGCCGCTGATGCTCGCTTCCCGGCCCGGATCGCGTTTAGCCCGCTAAACGCGATCCGGGCCGTTCTTTGCTCACGTGCCCCAGTAGTCACACCTGCCCAATGTGCCCCACCAGTGTCGCGTTTAGCCCGCTAAAGGCGCTCTGAGGCCGCCTGGGCGGCGCGGGTGATTTCGGTGCGGCGGGATTTCCAGAAGGCCGGGTCTTTGGTTGGGGCCAGGTCGACGGAGCCGTCCAGTTGCTCTCGTAGGATGTCGGCGTGGCCGGCATGCCGGCTGGTTTCGGTGAGCATGTGGACGAGGACGTTGAACAGCATCACGTCGGGACTCGGCCACCACGGCACGCGGCCGGGCGCGTCGATGGGCAGCGCGGCGATCGTCGCGTCGGAGTGCTCCCAGACGCGCCGGTAACGGCCGATGATCTCCTCGCGGGTTTCGTGCTCGGTCGCCCACAGGTCGGTCCCGCGCTCAGGGATCGCCCCGGGGAACGGCCGATCGAAGACCTCGCCGAAGTACCGGGCCTCCCCTCCGCCAGGTGTTTGACCAGGCCGAGAAGGTTGGTCCCCGTCGAAGTCAGCGGACGCCGGACGTCGTACTCGGAGAGCCCGTCGAGCTTCCGGAGCATCGCTTCGCGGATCTCTCGCAGGTCACTGTGCAGGTATTCCTTCGCGAAATCGTCGATCACGACTCCGAGCATGCACCATCCGAGTGGAAGGTAACCGGCGAGTAACTTACCTCTGGTCAGAAGGGGTGGCCGGGGTTACAGTCGAGGGTGTGACTGCGAGTAACACCACCACTGAAGACGACTTCGACTACGACGTGATCGTCGTCGGCTCCGGGTTCGGCGGCAGTGTCGCCGCCCTGCGCCTGACCGAGAAGGGCTACCGCGTCGCCGTCATCGAGGCGGGGCGCCGCTTCGCCGACGACGAGTTCGCGAAGACGTCCTGGGACCTTCGCCGCTACGTCTGGGCACCTCAGGTCGGCTGCTACGGCATCCAGCGCATCCACATGCTCAAAGACGTCATGGTGCTCGCCGGCGCGGGCGTCGGCGGCGGCTCGCTGGTCTACGCGAACACGCTGTACCGCCCGCTGAAGCCGTTCTACGTGGACCCGCAGTGGTCCCACATCACCGACTGGGAGGCCGAGCTCGGCCCGCATTACGACCAGGCCAGCCGGATGCTGGGCGTCGTCACCAACCCCAGCGTCACGCCGTCCGACGTCGTCATGAAGGGCGTCGCCGAGGACATGGGCGTGCCGGAGTCGTACCACCCGACCCCCGTCGGCGTGTACTTCGGCAAGCCGGGGGAGCGCGCGGAGGACCCGTACTTCGGCGGCGCGGGCCCGGCGCGCACCGGCTGCACCGAATGCGGCGCCTGTATGACGGGCTGCCGCGTCGGCGCCAAGAACACGCTGGTCAAGAACTACCTCTACCTCGCGGAGAAGGACGGCGCGAAGGTCATCCCCCTCACCACCGTGAGCGCGATTAGCCCGCTAAACGCAGGTGGGTACGAGGTGAGCATCAAGAAGACCGGGACCACCTCGCGCAAGTTCCGGCACAAGCTCACGGCGGGGCAGGTGGTGCTCGCGGCCGGTACGTGGGGCACGCAGAACCTGCTCCACAGCATGCGCGACACGGCCAAGCTGCCGAAGCTCTCGCCGCGTCTCGGCGAACTGACCCGCACGAACTCCGAGGCCATCATCGGCGCCGCCCGAACCTCGGTGGACGAGGAGCGGAACTTCAGCCGCGGCGTCGCGATCACGTCGTCGATCCACCCCGACGAGAACACGCATATCGAGCCCGTCCGCTACGGCAAGGGCAGCAACGCGATGAGCCTGCTCCAGACCATCGCCACCGAAGGCGACTCGGCGGTCCCGCGCTGGCGACAGGCCGTGAACTTCATGTTCAAGCATCCGGTCCAGACCGTGAAGCTGCTCAACGGCTACCGCTGGAGCGAACGCACGGTGATCCTGCTGGTGATGCAGAGCCTCGACAACTCCATCACCACGTACACGAAACGCGGGCTCTTCGGCCGCCGCAAGTACACGTCCAAACAGGGCCACGGCGAGCCGAACCCCAGCTTCATCCCCGCCGGGCACGAGGCCAACCTCCGCACCGCCGAGCGCATCGGCGGCATGGCGGGCGGCACCTGGGGCGAGATCTTCGACATCCCGCTGACGGCGCATTTCATCGGTGGCGCCCCGATCGGCACGGCGCCCGACAACGGCGTGATCGACCCGTACCACCGCGTCTTCAACTATCCCGGCCTGTCCATTGTGGACGGATCAGCCATCACGGCGAACCTCGGCGTGAACCCTTCGCTGACCATCACCGCGCAGGCCGAGCGGGCCTTCTCGTTCTGGCCCAACAAGGGCGAAAAGGACAGCAGGCCGGCACAGGACGCGCCGTACGCGCGGCTCGAACCGATCGCGCCGAAGAATCCGGCGGTTCCGGCGGCCGCGCCGGCGGCGCTTCGGCGCTAGGTTGGGGGGTGTGACAGCCTCCGAACGCGCACACGCGCTGCTGAACCGCGTCCGCGCCCTCCATGAAGAATGGGCGCGCGTAGTAGGACAGATGGACGAGGAGGCCGTGCACGCCCCCAGCGCGTTGCCCGGCTGGACGCGCGCGCATCTGTTGTCCCATTTGGCGCGCAACGCCGACGGCCTGGTCAACCTGCTCACCTGGGCGAAATCGGGTGTCGAGACGCCGATGTACGCCGGTGAGGCGGCCAGGGACGACGACATCGAGAAGGGCGCGTATCGGTCCGCCGAGGAGATCGCCGAAGACGTCGTCGCGTCCGCGGCACGGTTCGTCGAGGTCGCGTCGAGCATGCCGGACGACGCGTGGCCGGTCCGCGTGCGCGCCCGGCAGGGGCGTGAGATCCCGGCGGAGTTCGTGCTGTGGCTGAGGCTTTCCGAGACGTCCATCCACTTGGCCGATCTCGATCTCGGCTACGACTTCGCGCGGGTCGCGGAGTTGCTCGGCGACGAGTTCGAGATCGTCGTCGGCAACGCCATCGGCATGTACGGCGGCGAGCTGCCCTCCGTCCTGCTGGTCGCCGTCGGCGAAGACGGGACGCGTCACGAATGGCGGATGGGCGCCGGAGAGCCGGTCACGCTGACCGGCTCCCCGGGTGACGTCCTGGCGTGGATCACCGGCCGCAGCGACGGATCCACTTTGGACGGTACCGCGCCGCCGCTGCCGCATTGGCTGTGACGGCGCGGTCCACAAAGGACTAGGCGCGGAACGAGTCCACGCCGAACTGCTTCGCGATGTCGTCCAGCATCGCGTGCGCGCCCTGCAGGCTGACCGACGTGAACCACGTGGTGTCGTTGACGTCGATCACCTTTCCCTTGAGGGTGCCCCAAAGCGGGTTCGACTGGAACTTCGTCTTGGGGCTCTCGGCCTGCTTGGTCTCGTCGGCGTAGGTGGCGACGAAGATCGCTTCGGCGTCGAGTTTCCCGATCTCTTCCTGGCTCAGGTCGTTGGAGATCTTCGCCTTGTTGTCCGGCTGCCCGGCGGGCCGCTGTAGCCCGGCGTCGGCCATCACGGTGCCGGGGAACGACGCGCTGCTGTACAGCCGCACGGTCGGCTCGCCTTCGACGAAGCGGACCACCGACACGGCGGCGGGCTTGCCGAGCTTGGCCTTGATCGCGTCGCCGACCTTGCGGGCACGCTCCTCGTAGGCCTTGATCTTCTGCTCCGCCAAGGCTTCCTTGCCCAGCGCCTTGCCGAGCATCCGGATGTTGTCCTTCCAGGTGGCGCCGGTGGTCTGGCTGAACACCGTGGGCGCGACCTTGCCGAACTCGGCGTAGAACTTCTCGTGGCGCACCTTCGCCGAAACGATCAGATCCGGCTTGATGTCGTACAGCTTCTCGATGTCCGGGCTTTCGAGTGCGCCGATCTCCTTGGCGCCCTCGGCGTACTTGCGGTCGTCGCCCAGGTAGTCCGGCAGCTTGTCGTAGTTGCGATATTTGGTGTACGCCACGACCTTCGTCTCGAGCGCCAGCGTCGCGTCGACGTAGCTGGAGTCCAGCGCCGCGACGGTGGCGGGCTGCTTGTCGATCGTGGTCGACCCCATCACGTGTTCGATGGTGCGCGGGAATCCACTTTGGCCGGTGCCGGTGGAGGCGGATTCCTGTGCCCCGCCACCGCATGCGGAGAGTGCCAGGCAGGCGGTCACGGCGAAGGCGACGGCTGCGCGCCGGGGTGGGGTCATGGGTCACTCTTTCTGTGCGGTTAGGCTTTCCTAACCGGAGCATAGGATGGCGGATGTCCACAGTGGAAGTTCGTGTTGGAAAGGCGACAGCGGGAGCCCTGCTCCTCGCCCTTCTGGCTGTGATCTGCGTCGCGAGCGTCGCCCTTGGTGCGCGTTCGATTCCGTTGAGTGTGGTCTGGGACGCGATCTTCCATCCCACCGGTGTGCCGGATCACCTGATCGTCCGTTCGTTGCGGGTGCCGCGAACGCTGCTCGGTGTCCTGGCGGGACTCGCGCTCGGCGCGGCCGGGGCGCTCATGCAGGGACACACCCGTAATCCGCTCGCGGACCCCGGTCTTCTCGGTGTCACCCAGGGCGCGGCGTTCGCGGTGGTGCTCGCCGTCGTCGTGCTGGGCATCGACGACCTCTACGCGTTCATCTGGTTCGGCTTCGCGGGCGCTCTCGTCGCGAGCGCCGTCGTGTTCCTGCTCGGCGCCGTCGGCGGCCGCGGCGCCACACCGGTGACGCTCGCGCTGGCGGGAGCCGCGGTGAGCGCCCTGCTCAACGGCGTCATCTCCGCGATCGTCCTCGGCGACGACCGCGGGATGGAGACGTACCGCTTCTGGCACGTGGGTTCGATCGCGGGCCGGGACCCCGCGATGATCGGCCAGATCGCCCCGTTCGTGGCCGCGGGCCTGCTCCTCGCGGTGATCAACACCCCGGGGATGAACACCCTCGCGCTCGGTGACGACGTCGCCGTCGCGCTGGGGCGGCGGGTCGGCCGGACGCGATTGCTCGGCGTCGCCGCGATCACGCTGCTGACCGGCGCCGCCGTCGCCGCCTGCGGGCCGATCGCGTTCCTCGGCCTGCTCGTCCCGCATTTCGCGCGGGCGATCAGCGGACCCGATTACCGCTGGCTGGTGCCGTTCTCGGCGGTGCTCGGCGCGATCCTGCTGCTCGCCGCGGACCTCCTCGGTCGCGTGGTCGCCTCGGACAGCCTGGAGGTCGGCATCATGCTGGCGGTACTCGGCGTGCCGGTGTTCGTCCACCTCGTCCGCAAGAAGGGCCTGGCACGGATATGACCGCTCCCAAGGTGATCTCGTTCGGCCCGGCGGCCTGGACGGTCCGGCCGAGGACACTCGCCGTCGCGACCCTCGCGGCGATCGCGCTGGTACTGGTCGCGGCGCTGAACATCGGCATCGGCACCTCCCACATCGGCCTCGGCGACGTCTTGAAGACGCTGTTCGGCGGCGGCACCGCGCGCGAACGCGGGATCATCTTCGACCTGCGGATGCCGCGCACGCTGACCGCGATCGGCGTCGGCGCCGCGCTCGGCCTCTCGGGTGCGCTGTTCCAGACCATCGCCCGGAATCCGCTGGCCAGCCCGGACATCCTCGGGATCACCTGGGGCGCGGGTGTCGGCGCGGTCGGCGTGATCGTCGCCGGCGGCACGGGCGGCCAGGTCAGCGGCCTGGCGAGCACGCTGGGCGTCCCGCTCGCCGGGCTGGCGGGTGGTGTGGTCGCGGGGATCCTGCTGTACGCGCTTTCGTGGCGGCGCGGGATCGACGGCTACCGCCTCGTCCTGATCGGCATCGCGCTGTCCGCCGTCGGCTACAACCTCGTGTACTGGCTGCTGACCGTCGGAGACGTCGACAACGCCGCGCGCGCGACCACGTGGATCGTGGGCAGCCTCGCCGACGTCGGCTGGGAATCGGTCGGTCCGGTCCTGCTCGCTCTGGCCGTGCTCGCGCCGGTCACGCTGATCGCCGGGCACACCATCGGCGGCCTGCAGTTCGGCGACGACACCGCGCGCGGTCTCGGGATCCGGGTCGACGCCGCCCGGGGTTCCCTGCTGCTGCTCGCCGCGGCGCTGGCCGCCGTCGCCACCGCGGCCGCCGGGCCCATCACCTTCGTCGCGCTGGCCACCCCGCAGATCGCCTTGCGGCTGGTCCGCTCGGCGCAGCCGCCACTGTTCGGATCGATGCTCCTCGGCGCGCTGCTGACCGTCGGCGCGGACTTCGTGGTGCGCGTGACACCGGTCCTGTCCGGGCTGCCGGTCGGCGTGCTGACGGCGATCCTCGGTGCGCCGTACCTGATCTTCCTGTTCATCCGCAGCCGTAAGGAGGAGCGCGCGTGAACGCCAGACTGCGTGCCCGGGAACTGGAACTCGGTTACGGCGAAACGCCCGTCGTGACCGGCCTCGACCTCGACGTCCTCGACGGGACCGTCACCGCGATCATCGGCCCCAACGGCTGCGGCAAGTCCACTTTGCTGCGTGCGCTGGCGAGGTTGCTCAAGCCACGCCAGGGCGCGGTCCTGCTGGACGGCGAGCGGATCGACAAGCTGCCGACCCGTGAGGTCGCCAAGATCATCGGCCTGTTGCCGCAGACGCCGTCCGCTCCCGAAGGCCTGACCGTCTCCGATCTCGTCCGGCGCGGGCGGCATCCGCACCAGAGCTGGTACCGGCAGTGGTCGTCTTCCGACGACGAGGCGATCGAGCGGGCGCTGCGGCTGACCGGGATGGACGAGTACGCGGGGCGGGTCGTCGACCAGCTTTCCGGCGGGCAGCGGCAACGGGCGTGGATCTCGATGACGCTGGCCCAGGAGACCGGGCTGCTCCTGCTCGACGAGCCGATCACCTACCTCGACCTCGCGCACCAGATCGATGTGCTGGACCTGGTGTACCGGCTGCACAAGGAACGCGGGACCACCGTGGTGATGGTGCTGCACGATCTGAACCTCGCCGCCAGGTACGCGGACAAGCTGGTCGCGATGCGCGACGGCCGGATCGTCGCGCAGGGTCCGCCCGCCGAGGTGCTCACAGAACCGCTCCTCGACGAGATCTTCGGCCTGTCGGCGAAGGTCATGGAGGATCCGGTGTCCGGGACACCGCTGGTCGTGCCGGTGAGCGCCCACCTTCGGGCGTAGCGTCGCAACCTGCCCGTCCGCTACGCGTCTAACGGGCATGGAGAGAAGGGCGTTCCTCAAACTCGCCGGTGCGACCGTGGCCGGAGTGGCCGCGACGGCGTGCTCGGCCGCGCCTCCCGCGCAGGCGCCCAGTTCCGCGCCCGGCACGTCGCTGCCGCCGAGCACCGGCGTCACGCCGCCGTCCGGTCCGCCGGACTGGGCCGCGCTGCGGAACAAGATCTCCCTTCTCCTGCCGGGGGATTCCGGCTACGACAACGCCAAGCGCGTGTTCAATCCGGCCTTCGACGGGCTCAAGCCCGCCGCGATCGCGAACTGCGTCAAACCCGAGGACGTGCAGGAAGCCGTTTCCGCCGCGGCACGGCGCGTTCCGATCGCCGCTCGTAGTGGTGGCCACAGTTACGCCGGTTACTCGGTTCCCGACGGTGGCTTGATGATCGACCTCGGCGGAATGTCCTCAGTGGACGTCCAAGGTGAACAGGTCGTGATCGGCGCGGGCGCGAAACTGAAGGACGTCTACGCGACGCTCGGCGGCGCGGGACGTTGTCTTCCGGCGGGTTCCTGTCCCAGCGTCGGGATCGCCGGGCTGACGCTCGGTGGCGGAATCGGTGTCCTCGCCCGGAAATACGGCCTCACCTGTGACCACCTGGTGTCCGCGCGAGTCGTCACGGCGGATGGGAAACTCCGGACGGCGTCGGCGGATTCCGAGCCCGAGCTGTTCTGGGCGTTGCGCGGTGGGGGAGGCGGCAACTTCGGGGTCGTCACCTCGTTCACGTTCCGCACCGACCCGGCGCCTTCGGCTGTTTCGGTGTTCTCCTTGCGATTCCCGGCCGGGAGCGCGAACGACGTGCTCGCCGAGTGGCAGCGGTGGCTTCCCGAAGCGCCGCCGGAGTTGTGGGCGAACGTCGTGCTGTCCGGGGGATCGCCGGTCGGCGCGCGTATCGCCGGTTGCTACGTAGGCGATTCCGCCTCCCTGGGCAAGCTGCTGAACGGATTCCCCGGTGCGACGCGTTCCGTGAAGCAGCTCGACTATCTCGGCGCGATGAAGTACTTCTCCGGCAGCGAAAGCCGACAGTCCTTTGTGGCCTCATCGCGAATACTTGAAGAACCGGCCGATCCGGCGAAGCTGACGTCCGTGCTCAAGGGCAGGCGCGGAATGGATCTCCTGGTCGACGGTCTCGGCGGTGCGGTCGCCGACGTCGCGCCGGACGCCACCGCGTTCTGGCACCGGAAGGCGATCGGCAGTGTGCAGATCTACAGCCAGGCCGACACGCGTAACCGTTCCGCGGCAACGGATTCCGTCGCGGAAGTGGTGACGGGGCTCGGGCTGGGCGGGGGCTACGTCAACTACATCGACCCCGCCCTGCCCGACTGGATGACGGCGTACTACGGCGGCAATGCCACCCGCCTCAAGCAGGTGGCCAAAACCTACGACCCGGACAAGGTCTTCCGATTCGCGCAGGCCGTCACTCCGGACTAGAGGTCGATGCCGGTGAAGACGGTGACCCGTTCCTCGGTGAGGTCGTTCATCGCGGCGAGAACACCTTCCCTGCCCACGCCCGATCCCTTGACGCCGCCGTACGGCATCTGGTCCGCGCGGTAGGACGGGACGTCGCCGATGATCACGCCGCCGACTTCGAGTTCGGTCGACGCGTAGAAGGCGAGATGGACGTCGCGGGTGAACACGCCGGCCTGCAAGCCGTAGGCGGATTCGTTGACCGACGCGAAAGCCTCGTCGACACCATCCACAATGGACACCGCGAGGACCGGGCCGAAGATCTCTTCCGCCCAGGCCTTTGTGGACGGTGGGACGTCGGTGAGCACGGTCGGCTCCACCGTGGCTCCGTCACGCTTGCCACCGGTGAGGATCTTCGCGCCCGCGGCGACGGCCTCGTCGATCCAGGCCACGATCCGCTCCGCGGCCGCCTCGTCGACGACCGGGCCCACGTCGGTGTTCTTGTCGTACGGGTCGCCGGTGCGCTGGGACTTCACGGCTTCCACCAAGGCGGGCACGAACTCTTCGGCGACCTCGCGTTCGACGATGACGCGTTGCACGGCGATACAGGACTGCCCGGCCTGGTAGTTGCCGAAGGTCGCGATCCGCTCCGCCGCGCCCTCGGGATCCGGCCAGTCGCGCAGCACGACCGCGGCCGCGTTGCCGCCGAGTTCGAGGACGACGTGCTTGCGCGGCGCGGCGTCCGCGATCGACCAGCCGACCGGACCCGAACCGGTGAACGACACGACCGGTAGCCGGGGATCCGCGACCAGCGCCGACGTCTCCTCGTTGCCGAGCGGCAGCACCGAGAACGCGCCCTCCGGCAGGTCGGTCTCGGCCAGGATCTCACCGAGGATCAGCGCGGCGAGCGGCGTCCGCGGGGCGGGTTTGACGATGATCGGCGCGCCGACCGCGAGCGACGGCGCGACCTTGTGCGCCACCAGGTTCAGCGGGAAGTTGAACGGCGCGATCCCCAGCACCGGGCCGCGCGGGACGCGACGGGTGAGCGCCAGCCTGCCTTCGCCCGCCGGGTCGGTGTCCAGCCGCTGCAGGTCGCCGCTGAACCGGCGGGCCTCCTCGGCGGCGATCCGGAACACCGACACCGCGCGCCGCACCTCGGCTTCGGCCCATTTGAGCGGCTTGCCGTTCTCGGCGGTGATGACCTCGGCGATCTCCTCGGACCGGCCGGCGATGACGCGCGAAACGTGGTCGAGCGCCGCGGCGCGGCTGTGCGCCGAGGACCGCCGGAACTCCTTCGCGACACTCACCGCCGCGCTCACCGCTCGCTCGACCTGATCGTGGCCGGGCACCGCGACGGTGGCGACTTCGCTTCCGTCGAAGGGGTGATGCACGGTGAGCGTCGAAGCGCCCTGCTCGGGGCGTCCGGCGATCCAGGCGGGGCGCGGCTCCGGGGTGATCATGTCCATGGGTGACAAGGTATTCCAGTCAGGGTTCGACGAGCACCTTGAGCGCCTCGCGGTCGGCCATCGCACGGTAGCCGTCGGGAACCTCTTCGAGCCCGATGGTCCGGTCGAAGACCTTGCCCGGCTGGTACTTGCCCTCGACGACGTCTTCGAGCAGCTCGGGGATGTAGTGGCGGGCCGGGGCGACGCCGCCGGTGACGGTGATGTTGCGGCGGAAGAGCGCGGGGCCGATCGGGCCCTCGGCGTACTGCGGCACGCCGACGCGGCTCACCGTGCCGCCGGGGCGGACAGCGCCGACCCCCATCTCGAAGGCGGGCTTCGTGCCGACGCATTCGAGGACGGTGTGCGTGCCTTCGCCGCTTGTCAGCTCTCGCACCTTCTCGATGCCTTCGTCGCCGCGCTCGGCTACGACGTCTGTCGCGCCGAACTCACGGCCCAGGTCCGTGCGGGTCCGGTGGCGGCCCATCAGGATGACGCGCTCGGCGCCGAGGCGTTTCGCCGCGAGAACCGCGGAGAGACCGACGGCGCCGTCACCGATGACAGTGACGGTGGTGCGCTCGTTCACGCCCGCCTTGACCGCCGCGTGGTGGCCGGTCGCGAACACATCGGAGAGCGTGAGGAACGAGGCGAGCAGGTCGTCGTCCTCGGTGTGCGGCAGTTTCACCAGCGTGCCGTCGGCCTGCGGGACGCGGACGGCCTCGCCCTGACCGCCGTCGACGCCCTTCGCGCCCCAGTTGCCGCCGTGCAGACAGGAGGTGTGGAGGCCTTCGCGGCAGAACTGGCACGTGTTGTCGGAGTAGACGAAGGGCGCGACGGCCAGGTCCCCCGGCTTGAGCGTGGTGACGTCGGAGCCGACGGCCTCGACGACACCGAGGAACTCGTGCCCGATCCGGACGCCGCGGTCGCGTGCGGGCATGCTGCCGTACGGCCAGAGGTCGCTGCCGCAGATGCAGGAGCGGGCGACGCGGAGGAGGGCGTCGGTCGGTTCGCTCAGCTTCGGGTCCGGGACGGTCTCGACGCGCACGTCACCGGCGCCGTAGATGAGTGTCGCTCGCAAGACGGGTCCTTTCCTCGGCTGGCCCCAGTATGGGCGCGTCGCGTTTAGCCCGCTAAACGCGATCGGTGGAGGTCGCGCAGCAGGAGGATTTCGGCGCCGTGGTGGATGGCCTCCCGGTTGATATGCAGAACGAGGGCGGCGAAGGGGTACTCCGCGTACGGGCCCTCAGCCTCGCCGCAGGGCCGTTCGAGGCCTTCGGCGGTGAGGGCGCGGACGCCGTCACGCCAGCGCGCGTAGGCGTCGTCGAGTTGCTCCAGCGCTTCCTTGGCGGAGGCCGCGTAGGGGAACGTCTGATAGTCGACGGGCGGGCCGTCGAAATGCGACGCGTTCCGCATCCCGAAGACGCCGACGATGATGTGGGCGAGGCGCCAGGCGATCGTCGTGACCGGCGGCGGGGACGGCTCCGGATACGCCCAGTCGATCGTGACGTCACCGTTCTCGCCCGGCCGCACAGTCCAGCAGTCCTCGACGGGTTCCCAGAGGTATTCGTCGTCGGTGAGGGTGTCCAGCCGAGGGCGCAGGTGGTTCTTCCAGTGCCAGTCGAGCTGTTCGGAGAGTTCCTTGCTCCAGTCGATGCCCATGTCCCGGACGCTAGGCCGCGTCGCGGTCATCCGCTGTCCTGAATCGTGAGGGGGTTGGCGGCGGGGTGACCGGGCCCACCTGGGACGATGGTGGGGAAGCGTACTGCTCTGATCTGGAGGTTTCAGGTGCCCAGTCCCACCGGTCCGGTACTCGTCGTGGACTTCGGGGCGCAGTACGCGCAACTGATCGCGCGCCGGGTGCGTGAGGCGCAGGTCTACTCCGAGGTCGTCCCGCATACCGCCACCGCCGAGGACATCCTCGCCAAGGACCCCGCCGCGATCATCCTTTCCGGTGGTCCTTCCAGCGTGTACGCGGAGAACGCGCCCGCCCTCGCCCCCGGGCTGGTCGACGCGGGCGTGCCGATCCTCGGCATCTGCTACGGCCACCAGGTGCTCGCGCAGGCCCTCGGCGGCACCGTCGAGCCGACCGGGATCCGCGAGTTCGGCCGCACCGAGGTCCGCGTCGCCGGTGAAGGCGGCGTCCTGCACGCCGGTCTCCCGAGCAACCAGCCCGCGTGGATGAGTCACAACGACAGCGTCACCAAGGCCCCCGAGGGCGCCACTGTGACCGCTTCGAGTGACGGCGCAGCCGTCGCCGGGTTCGAAGACGTCGAGCGCCGCTTCGCCGGCGTCCAGTACCACCCCGAGGTGCACCACTCGCCGCACGGCCAGGAGGTGCTCCGCCGGTTCCTGCACGACATCGCGGGCATCAAGCCGCAGTGGACGACGTCGTCCATCGTCGACGACCAGGTCAAGCGCATCGCCGAGCAGGTCGGCGACGGCCGGGCGATCTGCGGGCTGTCCGGCGGCGTCGACTCCGCCGTGGCCGCCGCGCTGGTCCAGCGGGCCATCGGTGACCGGCTGACCTGTGTGTTCGTCGACCACGGCCTGCTGCGCGCGGGCGAGCGCACCCAGGTCGAACGCGATTTCGTCGCCGCGACCGGGGTGAACCTGGTGACCGTCGACGCGCGCGACCGGTTCCTCGACGCGCTGGCCGGGGTCACCGACCCCGAGGAGAAGCGCAAGATCATCGGCCGCGAGTTCATCCGCGTGTTCGAGCAGGCCGAGCGCGACCTCAAGGCCGAGGGCGACTACAAGTTCCTGGTCCAGGGCACGCTGTACCCGGACGTCGTCGAGTCCGGCGGCGGTGAGGGCGCGGCGAACATCAAGAGCCACCACAACGTCGGCGGGCTGCCCGACGACCTGCAGTTCGAGCTCGTCGAGCCGCTGCGCCTGCTGTTCAAGGACGAGGTGCGGCGCGTCGGGCTGGAGCTCGGGCTGCCGGAGACGATCGTGCAGCGGCAGCCGTTCCCCGGCCCGGGGCTCGGCATCCGGATCGTCGGCGCCGTCGACGCCGAGCGGCTGGAGACGCTGCGCGCGGCGGACGCCATCGCGCGCGAGGAGCTCACCGCGGCCGGGCTCGACGGCGAGATCTGGCAGTGCCCGGTGGTGCTGCTGGCCGACGTCCGCAGCGTCGGCGTCCAGGGTGACGGGCGGACCTACGGGCACCCGATCGTGCTGCGGCCGGTGTCGTCCGAGGACGCGATGACCGCGGACTGGACGCGGCTGCCGTACGAGGTCCTGGAGCGGATCTCGACCCGCATCACGAACGAGGTCGCCGAGGTGAACCGGGTGGTCCTGGACGTCACGTCCAAGCCGCCGGGCACCATCGAGTGGGAGTGACCGCTCCCGCTCCGACCTGCGTTTCGCGGGCTAAACGCGATCTGTCCGTCCTGGGGGCACCCAGGCGACCGGATCGCGTTTAGCCCGCGAACTGCGTTCTGGGGCCTGGGGCACCCGCCGCGGCCCGGATCGCGATTAGGGGGCGAAACGCAGGTCGGCGGGGGTGGGCACCGTGGCGACGTCGGATCGCGTTTAGCCCGCGAAACGCAGGTCGGCGCGGGAGGGGGCGGAGCAAGGCGAAGGCCCCGGCGAGGGGCCGGGGCCTTCGGAGTGGGGTGGAGCGTCAGCGGCGCCGCTAGCGGCGGCTCTTGCGCAGCGAAGCGGCGAGCAGCAGGACGCCGACGAAGATCGCCCCGCCCGCCATGACCCACCGGAAGTCGAACTGCGGGAGCCACGTGGAGCCGTCCGAGAGGACGTAACCCGACACCAGCAGCGTCGCGATCCCGACGATCAGGGTGATGACGTCCACCCCGCGCTTCGCCGGCTGAGTCGCCTGGGTCTGCGTGCTGTCGTAGTTGTCGTAGTCGTACTCAGCCACGACGCACCTCCACGTTCCCGACACCGTTCTTGACCTGCAGAGTGATCTTCTGCCCGTTGTCACCCGCCGAAGTGAAGTCGATGCTGTCCTCGCCGACCCCCGAGCGGGACTGGCCGAGGCAGTCGACGTCGCCCGCGCCCGTCTCGCAGGAAACCTTCACCTCGGCTCCCGCCGGAACGAGCACCGTCGAGTTGCCCGCACCGCTGGAGACCTTCGTGGTCACCGAAGCGCCCGCCGGCAGCTTGGTCAGGTCGACATCGACGTTCCCCGCCGAGCGGTGGTATTCCGGCAGCACCTCGGACACCTGGACCGGGGTCGCCGTCAGGTCGCCGACGCCGCCCTTCACGGAGAAGCTCTCGAACGGCACCGTGGTCAGCGCCATCCCGACGATCGCCAGCGGCACCGCGAGCCCGATCAGCCCGCGACCGCCCCGCACGAACGAACCGGCCACCAGGCCGATACCGACCACGCCCAGGGTGAGCCCGACGACGTGCTGCATGGTGAACCACGGCTCGCCGTCCAGGCCGAGGACGGTGCCGACGCCGCCGACCAGCACGGCGATCCCGAAGGTCGCGGCGCCGATCTTCGACTTGCGGCGGCGGGGCATCGGCGGCGCGGGCGGCGGCGGAGGGGTCTGCGGCGGCATGCCACCGGACGGCGAGGCGTTCGGCAGATCCCAAGCGGACGGGTCGGCCGCGAGCGGGTCCCAGCCGCCCTCGGTCGCCGTCGAAGCGGAGGCGGCCGACGCCGACGCCATCGAGAACGCGGCGGCGGGCTGAGCCGGGGCGGGCATCGACGGCCGGTTGAACTGACCGCGGTTGCGGTGCAGCAGGTACAACGCGACGGCCATCAGCGCGAAACCGATCAGCCCGGTGCCGTCGGTCATCCAGCCGCCGCTCAAGGTCCAGGTGAGACCGGGGAACAGCAGGATCAGCAGCAGCACCGCGAACGCCGGAGAACTCGACGCGCGCCCCCGGCCGATCAGGCCCTCGAACGCGGAAACGCGGTCGCCTTCCTGCGGCAGGAACAGCCAGCCCAGCAGATAGACGAAGACGCCGAACCCGCCGAACACCGTCGCGGCGACCAGCGCGACCCGGACCACGGTCGGGTCGATGCCGTACCGGTAGCCGATGCCCGCGGCGACGCCGGCGAACTTGCGGCCGTGCACCGGCCGGACCGGCCTGCTCCGCCAGAAATCCTTGACGGTCTCCTCGAAGCCGGCCGCGGGGCCGCGCTTCGGAACCTGTGTCTCACTCCCACTCATGCCACAAAGAATGCGCTCCGGCGGGCCCTCGCCACATCCGGGAACTCCCCTGAGGTTTCCCCCAGCGGGAAGAGTCAGGGGTTTCCCCGATGGATCAGTACCCCACTCCGTGTGACCATGGAGAACGTGCAGGAATCCGCCCCGACCGACCTCGCCGGACAGGTGAAGCCGACGATCATCGAGCGCCCTCCGGTGCCCGTTCCCGGCAGCCTGTCCCCGGCACCGTTCGAGCCGCCCAAGATGTACCGCCGCCGTTCCGGCCGCGCCATCGCGGGTGTCGCCGGCGGTCTCGCCGACCACCTCGGCGTCAAGGTGCTCTGGGTCCGGATCGCGTTCGCGTTGCTGGCCGCCCTGAACGGCGCGGGTCTGCTCGCGTACGGCCTGCTCTGGGTGTTCGTCCAGCAGCGATCCGGCGAGGCCGAGCCGGAGAAGTCCGCGCCGAAGGAGAAGCAGCAGGCCTTCGGGCTCATCGCGCTGGGTGTCGGCCTCGCCGTCGCCAGCGGCACGCTGACCGGTCTGATCAGTGGCTGGGTCGCCATCCCGCTGGCGCTGGCGATGATCGGTGCGGCCGTCGTCTGGCGCGAGGCCGACGAGTCACAGCGGCGGCGCTGGCGGATCAGTGCCAAGGGCGGGGTCGCCACGGCGTTCCTCGGCGGCGGGGGCTGGTCGGCCGCGATCCGGCTGGTCGCCGGTGTCGCGCTGGTGATGACCGGTATCGGCGTCGTCGTCCTGGAAAGCGGCAGTATCGACCAGGTCAAGTTCGCGCTGGTCGCGGTGATCGCGACGCTGTTCGGCGTCGCCGTGCTGACCGTCCCGTTCTGGCTGCGCCTGGTCCGCGACCTCTCCGACGAGCGCACCGCCCGCATCCGCACCGACGAACGCGCCGAGATCGCCGCGCATCTGCACGACTCGGTCCTCCAGACCCTCGCGCTGATCCAGAAACAGGCGGAATCGCCGCGCGAGGTCGCCAGGCTCGCGCGCGGTCAGGAACGCGAGCTGCGCGGCTGGTTGTACGGGCCGTCGGGATACGGCAAGAGCAAGAAGACCGAGGAAGAGGCCGTCAGCGGTCAGCTGTCCGAAGTGCTCGCGGCCGCCTGCGGCGAGGTCGAGGACGCGTTCGCGATCTCGGTGCAGCAGGTCGTCGTGGGGGAGGCGACGTTGAACGAGCCGCTGACCGCGCTGGTCCAGGCGGCGCGCGAAGCGATCGTGAACGCCGCCAAGCACGCGGGCGTCGACGAGGTCAGCGTGTACGCCGAGGTCGAGCCGACAGCCGTCACGGTGTTCGTGCGCGACCGGGGCAAGGGGTTCGACCCCGACGTCGTGCCGAGCGACCGGCACGGTCTCGCCGATTCCATCCGGGGGCGGATGGAACGGCACGGCGGGAAGCTGAAACTGCGTACCGCACCGGGTGAAGGAACCGAGGTCCAGCTGGAGATGCCGGTCAAGGCGGGGAAGGGTGCGGCGTGAGGTCGCTATGCTCACGGGACAGGGCGAGCGAGGGAGCATCGTGACGGAGAACCAGCAGACGCGGGAGCCGGTCAAGGTCTTCCTCGTCGACGACCACGCGCTCTTCCGGGCGGGTGTGCGCACCGAACTGGACTCGATCACCGACGACGTCCGCGTGGTCGGTGAGGCGGGCTCGGTGGCCGAGGCGGTCGCGGGTATCGCCCGGACCAAACCGCAGGTCGTGCTGCTCGACGTGCACATGCCGGACGGTGGCGGCGCCGAGGTGCTGCGCCGGGTCCGGCCGGAACTGCCGGACGTCGTGTTCCTCGCGCTGTCGGTCTCCGACGCCGCGGAGGACGTGATCGCCGTGATCCGCGCGGGGGCGCGGGGGTACGTCACGAAGACGATCTCGTCGAAGGAGCTCGTGCGCGCCGTCGTGCGGGTCTCGGACGGGGACGCGGTGTTCTCGCCGCGGCTGGCCGGGTTCGTGCTCGACGCGTTCGCCGACCGGCCGGGTTCCGCGCCGATCAGCGACCCGGATCTCGACCTGCTGACCCCGCGGGAGCGTGACGTGCTGCGGTTGCTGGCGCGCGGGTACGCGTACAAGGAGATCGCGTCGGAGCTGTTCATCTCGGTGAAGACCGTCGAGACCCATGTGTCGAGCGTCCTGCGGAAGACGCAGCTTTCGAATCGGTACGAGCTTTCGCGCTGGGCTTCCGACCGGCGTCTCGTCTAGGTGGCGCCTGTTCTCCTCGGCCTGGTGGCCGTGTTCTTCCTGGGCATGGGACTGCTCGGGCTCGCCGCGCCGAAGCGGCTGATCCGGCCGTTCGGCATCTCGCTGGAGTCGGCGACGGCGCGGACCGAGGTGCGGGCCGTCTACGGCGGCTTCGGGGTGGCTGTCGCGGTGCTGCTCGGGTTCGTGGCTTTCGACGTCGGCGGGATCCAGCGGGGCGTCGCGATCGCGGTGGCCGTCGCGCTCGCCGGGATGGCCTTCGGACGGCTGGTCGCGCGGTTCGCGGAACGGCCCGAGCGGTTCTACCCGAGCTGGCTCTACTTCTGGGTCGAGATCGTCCTCGCCGCCCTGCTCGTCCTCGCGGCCCTGACGCCCTGACTTGCGTTTCGCGGGCTAATCGCGATCCGGCGAGCCCCCAGGCCCCACCGCGTCGCGATCAGCCCGCGAAACGCAGGTCAGCGGAATTCGTGGGTGACCTCGATCTTCCCCACGATGTGCGTGTTGAACTCGGCGAGGTCTTCGGCCGGGACCCAGAGCTCCAGGATCGTCTTCCCGCCCGCCTGCTGGACGGGATACCGTTCGACGAACGACGTCTCGACCTCGAACCGCGTCACGAAGCCCGCGCCGTCGTGGCGCACGTTCCAGTCACGGGCGATCTTGATCGCGTAGTCCTCGTTCAGCACCGGGTAGAAGATCGGCTGCTCCGGCAGTCTCGGCGGCCACTCGCGCCAGCCCGACTCGCGGACGAGGTCGAGCTCGACGGGTCCGGTGGGGCGCCACAGCGTCGTCGTGTCCGTCATGGCGCGACCTTGTCGACGGCGGCCAAAGGGGGCTCGACCTGCGGAGTGGTAGCAAAGGTCCCTTGCTCCCTCGGGCGGAGCCGGGTCAGCGCGACCCCGCCCAGCACGACGACCATCCCCGCGATCACCCGCAGGTTCAGCGGCTCGGCCAGGAACACCGCCCCGAGCAGCACCGAGACCACCGGCAGCAGGTAGCCGACGATCGACGCCGCCACGGCGCCCTCGCTCGCGAGGAGCTGGTAGTTCAGCGCGAACGCGATCCCGGTCGACCCGATCCCCAGGATCACCACCGCGACGATCGCGCCGGCGCTCAGACGCACCGGTTCGAAACCGCCCATCGGCATCGCGAGCAGCAGGAACCCGGTCGCCAGCAGCATCTGCCCGCCGGCCAGCGACATCGGCGAGTCGCCGGTGCCGGTGAGGTACTTGCCCTCGTAGACGAACGCGAAACCGTAGCTCGCGGCCGCCGCGAGGCACGCCAGCGCACCCCAGCTGAGCAGGCCGGACGCCTCCCACGGCGCGAAGATCAGCAGGATCCCGGCGAGCCCGACGACCAGCCCGGTGACCCGCACCGCGGTCATCCTCGTCCGCGCGCCCATCATCGGAGCGGCCAGCAGCACCCACAGCGGCGTCGTCGAGTTCAGCACGCCGGTGATCCCCGAATCGACGGTCAGCTCACCCCACGCGAACAGCAGGAACGGCAGCGCGTTGTGGAAGAACGCCGCGACGGCCAGGTGCCCCCAGATCCGCCGCCCCGACGGCAGCCTGTCCCGGCCGAGATAGCAGAGCCCGATCAGCACCGCCGCGCCGAGCGCCACCCGCGCCAGCACCAGCTGCACCGGCGTGAACGCGCCGAGCCCCAGCTTGATCCAGAAGAAACTCGATCCCCACATGAGCGCCAGCGCGCCGATCCGCAGCAGGGTCTTCGTCTCGCCCACCCCAGTCCTCCTTAAATGCCTGGCCCAGCTTCGCCGGACCGACGCGTAAGGACAAGCGAAAATAACTGCAGGGAGCCTTAAGAAGAACTGTACGATCGGAGCATGCTGGACGTCCGCCGCATGCAGGTCCTCCGAGCCGTGATCAGCAGCGGCTCGATCACCGCCGCCGCCCGGAACCTCGGCTACACACCATCCGCGATCAGCCAGCAATTGTCCACCCTGGAAAGGGAAGCGGGCGTCGAACTGCTCGAACGCGTCGGCCGCGGCGTGCGCCCGACGCCCGCCGGTTCGCTGCTGTCCGAACACGCGGAAACGCTGAGCACGCAGCTCGCCAAGGCCGAAGCCGCGCTAACCGAACTCAAGGAAGGCCGCACGGGCAGGCTCGCGATCCGCTATTTCGCCACCGCCGGCGCGTCACTGGTGCCCTTGGCCGTCGCCGCGCTGCGCCGGGACTTCCCGGGTGTCCGCCTCGACCTCAAACTGGTCGAGCCCGACGATTCGATGCCCGAGATCGAGTCGGGCAAGGCCGACGTCGCGATGATCGTGCTCCCCAGCAGCGCTCCCCGGATCAAGGGCGTCGAGTACATCCACCTCCTCGACGACCCGTACCGCGCGATCCTGCCGAGGAACCACCGGCTCGCCCGCAAACGCGTCCTCGATCTCGCCGAACTCGCGGAGGACCCGTGGGTCGGCGTCGACGGTCTCCCAGGCGCCTGCCGCGACATCCTGCTCGACGCCTGCGGTGCGGCCGGTTTCGCCCCGAACCACGTCGTCGAATCCGAGGATTACCAGACGGCACAAGGGTTCGTGGCCGCCGGGCTCGGCGTCGCGCTGATCCCGGAACTCGGTCTCGGCGCCCCGCATCCCGGTGTCGCCATCCGCAAGGTCCGCCGTCCGGATCCGGTGCGGTCCATCCACGCGGCCGTCGCCGCGCACGCCAGGGAACATCCCGCGGTGCGGCGATTCCTCGGCGCGATCCGCGAAGGGGCCGTACAGACAAGCGGGAATGGCCGAGTGGGCACGAAAACCGGCTGAGCTTGAACAGCCGCGCGGGCGGTCGACAACCTGGCGGGGAAGCCACATTCCCGCCGGCGAAAGGACTTCCGTGCGTCCCCTGATCGTCCTGCACGGCTCATGGCACCAGCCCGCCCATTTCGACGACGTCGTCGAACGCCTCCGCCGGGACGGCGCCGAGGTCACCGTCCCCGACCTCGGCGCGCGCCCGATCGCCGAAACCACCCGGACCGTCCAGGAAATCGTCGACAAGGCGGCCGAGCCGCCGGTGGTGCTCGCGCATTCCTTCGGCGGCCTGACCGCCAGCGGGCTGCGGGGGACCTCGCATCTGATCTATCTGGCCGCGATCGTCAGCGAGCCGGGTGAAACCGCCCAGTACTGGATCGAGCGGACCAGAGAGGAAACCGGCCGCGAACCCCAGCCGCTGCCCTTGATCTTCGACGATGAAGGCTGGACCCATCTCGATCTCGCCGTCGTCCGCGAGGCCATGTACGCCGACTGCACGGACGCCGTCGCCGAGCGCGCCACGACCCTGCTGCGCCCTGAACCCGTCACGATCTTCGACGAGTCGCCGGAAGGCTCGGCGTGGAAGGACACCCCGACCACGTACGTCACCTGCACCGAAGACCGGGCGCTCGTCCCGGAAATGGTCGTCCACTTCGCCGCCCGGTGCGACACGACGGTGACCTGGCGCGCGAGCCACAGCCCGTACCTCAGCCGTCCCGTCGAACTGGCGACGCTGGTCCGCGAGCGGCTCTAAATCAGGAACAGCTCCGCGAACAGCACGCCGATCAGGATCGCCGCCACCACGGCACCCGCCGTGATCAGCCACTTCCGGGTGTCCGGCGACTTCGTGGCCGCCGGCGCGGCGGGAGCGGGAGCGTACTGCCGCGTCGGCGGCGCGTACTGCGGCTGCGGCGGCTGATACTGCTGCGGTTGGTGCTGGGGGAACTGCGGAACCGGCTGCTGCGACGGCTGATGCGTCGGGATCGGCATCGAGGCCGGAACCGTCGGCATCGCCGGGGCGGTCGGCGGGATGAACGCCGTCTGCCGCCCTTCGGTGATCGCGTTCAGCGAGCGGACGGTGTCCGCCATCGTCGGCCGCGCGTCCGGCTCCGCCCGCAGCATCTTGCGCAGCGCGCCGGCCAGTGGCCCGGCGGTCTGCGGCGGCCGTTCCGAGGACTCGCCGTCCTCCCCGAACGGCGGCACCCCCTCGACGGCCGTGTACAGCGTCGCGCCCAGCGAGAACACGTCGGACGCCGAAGTCGCCGGTTCACCGCGCGCCACCTCGGGCGCGCGGTACGCCGGACTCGGCCCGCCACCGGTGATGCCGATGTCGGTGAGCTTCACGCCGCCGTCGTCGGCCAGCAGGACCGTGCCCGGCTCGACCGTCCGGTGCACCACCCCGGCCTCGTGCATCGCGGCCAGCGCGCGGCCGAGCACGATGCCCAGCCCGGCCGCCTGCTCCGCGGTGAGCCTGCCGTGCTCGGCGAGGAAGGTCGCCATCCCGCGGGACGGGATGTACTCCATCACCAGCCACACGTCCGGCCCGTCTGGCAGCACGTCGTACACCTTGATGGCGGTGGCGTGCTCGAACTTGGCCGCGTCCTTGCCTTCCTGGACGACGACGGCCTTGGCCTGCTCCGCCCGGTCCGGCGGCAGGCCGACGGGCAGATACATGCGCTTCATCGCGACCGTGCGCAGCAGACGGGTGTCGAACGCCAGCCACACGATGCCCGCCCGGCCACGCCCGATGGGCTGGTCGAGGCGGTATCGGCCGCCGATGATGGAACCTTCAGAACTCAAGGCAATCCTCGGATCACGCGCCAGCCGGGGTCGAACTCGCTGGAGGAGTCGGCGTGGTGCTCGGTGGTGGGTCGTCTGACGACGTCGGCGGCTTCGGACTCGACGTCTTCGTCGGTTTCGAACTGGTCGGCCGCTCCGGCTCATCCGTCTGGCTCGCCTTGCTCGACGTCTTCTTCGACGAGGTCGGCGTCTCCTTGGGCGGCTCGGCCGACTGCGTCTCCGTCGGCGTTTCCGTCGTCTCCGGAGCCGAAGACGTCGCCGAAGGAGTCGGCTTCGTCGACGAGTTCCCCACCTGCGCGGGCGTCTCCGGGTTGTTCGGGCTCAGCAGCCAGAAGCCCAGCGCGGCCAGCGCCACGACCACGACACCGCCGATGATCGCGGGTTTCTTCCAGGCGCCCGGCTTCTCGTCGTCGTCCTCGTCCACCGGGCTGGTCTGCGCGCGGGTGGGCGGCGGCGGAGGGGGCGGGTCGTCGTAGTCGTCGTCGTACGGATCGTCGTCGTAGTCGCCCGCGGGGATCGGGACGGCGCGCGTGGGCGCGGGGCCGGCGCCCGGGTGGCCGCGTTCGGCCAGCAACGCCGTCTCGTCGTAGTTGTCGTACCCGTCGTAGTCGTCTTCCGGGTATCCCGACGCGGGCGGCTGGTGGTAGTCGTCCTCGTCGTCGTAGTACGAACCGGCCGCGGCCTGATCGTCGAGGAGCGAACCCGAGTGGCCGGCGGCCTCGCTGTCGAGCGCCTGGGTCACGCCGCCACCGGCGAGCGCGCCCGCGATCGGCGCGGCGAGCACGGTGTCGTCGGCGGGGCCGCCCAGCGGCGTTTCACCCCGCGCGACGGCGGCGAGGAGCTCTTCGCACTCTTCGGCGGTGGGCCGGTGCCGCACCTCCGGGTGCAGCAGCACGGCCAGCACGCTGGCGAGCGGGCCGGACTGGCGCGGCGGGATGATCTGCCCGGCCGCGACGGCGTGCAGGAGGCTCAGCGTGTTCTCGCTGAGGCCGAACGGCGGCTGGCCCTCGCAGGCCGCGTAGAGCGTCGAGCCGAGCGAGAAGACGTCGGACTCCGGGCCGGGGTCGCCGCCGATGGCCACCTCGGGCGCCAGATAGGCGGGGGTTCCGGCGATCATCCCGGTCTTCGTGACCGTGACGTCGTCCTTGGCCCGCGAGATGCCGAAGTCGGTGATCTTCACGGTGCCGTTGGGCGCCAGCAGGATGTTGCCGGGTTTGATGTCGCGGTGCACGATGCCGACCGCGTGCGCCTCGGTCAGCGCCGCCGCGACCTGCGCGCCGATCCGCGCGACCTCGGTCGGCGGCAGCGTCCGCTCCTCCTGCAGCACCTGGGCGAGGCTCGTGGAGTTCAGGTACTCCATGATCAGGCAGGGCTGGCCGTTGTCGTCGGTGACGACGTCGAACACCGAGATGGCGTTCGGGTGGTGCAGTCGCGCGGCGATCCGTCCTTCGCGCATCGTGCGCTGGCGGGCGTCTTCGGCGTCGTGAGCCTCAAGACCCGGCTGCAGCAGCAACTGCTTGATCGCCACCGTGCGGCCGAGTACCTCGTCGTGCGCTTGCCACACGGCCCCCATCGCGCCCGTGCCGATCCGCCCGGCGATGCGATATCGACCGGCGACCAGGCGACCCTCGTCGCTCACGCGACCTCCCTTTGGGCTCCGTCTTCACGTCGCGGAGTCGTCCGCGCACGCGGTGCGGCCTTCAGCACGCCACAGCGTTGGAGCGTATGCACATGTAGTGGTCTGTGTGCCGGCTTTTCCGAGACCGACTCGTGACAAGGCTAGGCGCTCACTCTGCGCACACACACGCGGCACACTCTGATCGCCCTGGGTGGAGGGCCGTTACACGCGGGGTGTTCGTCACATGTGCTGCGCGGACAACAGCCGCGCGTCGGTGATCAGGCCGGTCGTCTCGTCGGCGAATTCCAGTACCTGGGTGACCCGGAGCAGGCCGCCGTCCGGGTTGCGCATGGTCACCACGGCGAGGATGGTGCCGTCGGCCTGTTCGCGGATGTCCTGGATCTGGATGGCGTCCATCGAGCTCCAGGCCTCGATCAGCCTGCCGGCTTCGGACTCGGCCAGCACCGGTGTGATCAGCGACATCGCGCCGTACGGATCGGCGTCGACGGTCCGGTAGAACTTCCGGACCGCTTCGATCTTGTCCTCGACCGTGCTGACCGCGGCCGGTTTGGTGGCAGGCTGAGAACTCGTGCTGCCCGCCGGGGAACTCGGCCGGGGGAGCGAGCCCGAACCGGTGCCCGAGGAGGGCTGGGCCTTCGAGCTGGTGCCCGACGTCGACGGCGTCTCCTGCTTCCGCTGCGGCTCCGTGGCGTCCGGGACGGCGAGTCCGCCGAGCGCGGCGGCTCCGCTCATCGTTTCCGGCGCGGTGGCGCGCGGCACCGTGCCTTCCCGCTGGGCGCCCGCGAGCACGCCCGCGGTGACGACGGCGCCTGCGACCAGCAGTCCGGCGGCGACCAGTCCGGCGAGCTTGGCCCGCCGCGCGGCGCGGCTCTCCGGCTCGTCCTCTTCGGGCTCGGGCCGGGGTGCGGGCTCTTCACGGGTGCGCGCGGGCACGAACTTCTGCGGCTCGCGGAAGACCTGCTCGAGATACTCGCGGTCGACGCGGGTGTCGTTCAGGATCTCTTCCGGGATGACGTCCTCGACACGTACGGCGTCCTCACGCCGTATGCGCTGTCGATCAAGCACGAAATTCCTCGCTCTGGTCCGGGGCAGGCACTGGGCCGTTCGGCCGGTGCCTTTGGTCCGCGCGGCCGTCTTCTGAACGGTGCGGACCCTGCAGTCGTCAGGTAACCCTGTGCGGACGGTGCACGGCCAGGCTCTATCGCCGGAATGCCGTCGCGATACGACGAACGGCAGCTTAGGTCACCCACCCGGACCAGGGATGACCGCTCAACGCACCGCACGTGCAGAGGAACAGGACACTTGCACGTGCGTGGTCGCCTACATGCCGTCGTCGACGATCTTGTCGTCGTCACCGAAGGTGAACGTGCGCTGCTCCATGGTCTTCGTACCGTCTTTGTGAGTGACTTCGACGGTGTTGACGGTGACGCCCCGGCGCTGGTCGATGCTGACCTTCTTCACCTCGAAGTAGGCGACATCGGCATAGCGCTCTCGGAGGCCCTGAGCACCTTCTTCGCCCAGGCTGCCCGAGGTCACCGAGGACGCCTGTTGGGGGTCGGTGGTGACGGAGTTGAGGAAGAGCTCGGTGTTGTCGCCCATCGCCTGCGGGTCCGACTGCTCCTTGTACCAAGGGGCCGTGGTCGTGGTCCGGTCGGCGGGCACGACCGGCGGCTTCTGCGGCCGGCCGCTCGACGACGGCGCGGGCCCGGAGGTGACCGGTCCGCCCGAGTCGGGCCGCGACGAGCCGGTCCCGGTGTCGTCGCTGTCCGACGACGTGCCGGAGTTGCTGGAACTCCGGTCGTCTTTTGTGGAGGAGTCGGTCTCGGATTCGGACGGGTTGCCGGCCGCGCCACCCTGCGGCGGGGTGGTCGGATTGCCGGCGAGACCGTCCTGGGACAGCGGGCTGCCGCCGCGGTAGCCGGGCCAGCCGCCCTGACTCTGCTGCTCGGGGAGGGGCTTGCCGACCAGGAACGAACCGGCGAAGAGCAGGCCGACCACGACCAGCGCGGACGCCGCGGCCGCGAACCAGGCGGCCTTGCGCCAGGTCTTGGGCGGGGTCACGGAGGCGGGCACCGAGCCGAGGTCGAAGGTGCTCAGGCCGTCGACGGGCGGGGCGACGTAGACACGGACGTCACTGTCGTCGATCTCCGCCGGCTCGGGACGGCGGGGGGCGGGGGCGGTCAGCGTCACCTTCGTGCGCTGGGCGGCTTTCGCGCGCCGCTCCTCGACGGGCGTCATGGTGGGTTCGGTCAACGAGACCTCGACGCGGGCAGGGCGCTCTACGGGAACTTCGCGAGCGGGCTGGGGGAGCGGCAGCAGGCCGCTCGATGGGGCGTAGCCGGGGCTCGGCGCCCTCCTGTTCCGCGGTGGCGGCAAGGGAAGGGAACCGGTGGAAGGCGGGGCGAACTCGCGGTGCGCGTGATGCCCGTGCCCGGTCGGGCGCTGCCGCCTCGGCGGCACGGGTGGGGTCCAGCTCTCGGTGCCGCCCGCCCGGTGACGACCTGTCTGTGTGGTGCCGTTGCGTCCCTGGTGTTCCGCCCAGCCGTTCATGTCCGAGCGACCCCCTCACAGGCCCGCCCTGACGTCGATGTGACACCGGTTAAGCCGAACGGAGCAGCGGTTTCACGGGATCCCTCGCTTGCAGACTCCCGGGCAGTCTCGTGAGCAAATGCACGCGCATACGACTGGGGGCGCGCGGGGCCGTCGCCCCCGCGCGCCATGCGGGCATCGCCCGACCCAGACGCAAGGGTCCTCACGAGGTCCACACTAAAAGTTCGACACCCGCAAGTCTTCACCCACTCTGCAAGTTGCAGATGTTTCACTCGGTCGGGCGCGGCCGAACGGGCCTCGGTGACGTAACGCTGTGCTATCGGCGCTGGTGGGGTCGCTCAGTTGCCGCTGCGGTACTTCTGCTGGGTCGATTGCAGGGCTTTCGTGGCGGTGATCCCGCTACCCGCTGCAAGCAAAATCGCGATGATGTCGAGCGGCGTTCCCCCACTCGTGAGCAGCCAGGCGAAAAGCGAAGCCGCGGTGGTACCCGCTGCGATCGGCCAGCGCGTCTTGACGTACTGGGCGACGGGAGTGCCACCGGCGCGCTTACCCGCCGCGTTGTTCAGCATGGCGAGATAACCGACATGGCCCAATGCCGCGAGGACACCGGCGATCGCGATGATCACGGCGATGAGGTTAATCATGTGTCCAGTTTGCCTGGTCCCGCGCCGTCGTGGCTCGGGGAACACCCTGAGTTCCGCCTCACGCCGCAGGATCGTGACGTGGCCGGATCGCGTTTAGCGGGCTAAACGCGATCCGGGTGCGTCGTGGGGGAGCAAGGGACCTTTGCTACCACCTACCGCCCCAGCCTGCCCCGCCCCAGGTTGAGCAGCGCCATCGCCAGCTGCCGGCCCTCCGGCCCGAGTTCGCGGTAGCGCGCGAGCACGTCCATCTCGCGGTTGTAGACGATCCTGGTGCCGCCCGCGGCCATCCTGGCCGCACCGATCGTCTTGGAGACTTCGACGCGGCGTTTGACCAGCCGCAGGATCTCGCCGTCGAGGAAGTCGATCTCCTTGCGGAGCTCGCCGATCTCTTCGGCCGTGGCGGTGGGTTCTTCGGCGTCCGGCTTCTGTGTGGTGTTCATCGGGACCTTTCTTCGGTCCGGATTCCCTGCTGGCCCCCGGAACAGCGTAAAGCCCCGGGGTCCGTGGACTCCGGGGCTTCGGGTGATGGCAATGGCGGCACTATGCGATCACGGGAGCCGGAGTCCGGGTCCCGTAAAAAAATCGCGTCGCGTGGTGCCGCATGCCGGTCATTATGCCACAGCGGCGCCGCCCTCCGGCCGGAAGCGACGGCGTGCTCCGCGGACACGCGCGTGCACGAGGACGCTCATGGCCAGCCAGAACATGGGCATCGCCGGCCAGAAGAACGGCACCCCGGAAGCGACCCAGCGGACGGTCAACAGCACCGAAAGCGCGACGGCGATCGCGAGATGGACCCGCACCGCCGGATGGCCGAGGACGATCGGCCGCCGCTTCGGGGCGGGTTTCGGCAGATCCGAGGTGAGCGCGGCGAGGTCGTCCGTGTATTTGGCGGAATACACAGCGCTCAACCGGTCTTCCACCTCTTCGAGAGTGAGCCGTCCTTCACCGCCGGCGGCCTGGATGCGGGTGGCGACCCGCTCACGGTCGGCGTCGGCGGCCCTGAGCCTGGAGGGAATTCCGTTGGTGTCCATGGCATCCGATCCTCCGCCGCGAACACCGTCCGCGCGTCGGACGGCAGGCGGCAACACCGCCTACGCCCGGCGCTGTAGCGTGGACCGGCGATGAACACCCTCTTCGATCTCCCAGCGGACGGTCCGGCCAAGCCCCGGCACTCGGATCTGCTCGACGACCTGAACCCGGCACAGCGCGAAGCCGTGACCCACGCGGGCTCGCCGCTGCTGGTCGTCGCGGGCGCGGGTTCGGGCAAGACCCGGGTGCTGACCCGCCGGATCGCGTACCTGCTGGCCGAACGGGACGTCCACCCCGGCCAGATCATGGCGATCACGTTCACCAACAAGGCGGCCGCGGAGATGCGGGAGCGGGTGAGCGACCTCGTCGGCCGCCGCGCGAACGCCATGTGGGTGTCGACGTTCCACTCCATGTGCGTGCGGATCCTGCGGCGTGAGGCCAAAACGCTGGAGATGTCGTCGAGTTTCTCCATCTACGACTCGGACGACACGAAGCGGCTCATCACCCTCGTCGCCCGGGATCTCGACATCGACCCGAAGCGGTACGCGGCGCGCACGCTGGCCGTGCACATCTCGAACCTCAAGAACGAACTGATCGATCCGGAGACGGCGGTCGCCGACGCGGGCAACGACCTCGAACGCCGCGTCGCCGAGGTGTACGTCGAGTACCAGCGGCGGCTGAACCAGGCCAACGCGTTCGACTTCGACGACCTCATCATGCGGACGGTCGAACTCCTGCAGACCTTCCCGGACGTCGCCGAGTACTACCGGCGGCGCTTCCGGCACGTGCTCGTCGACGAGTACCAGGACACGAACCACGCGCAGTACACGCTGGTCCGCGAACTGGTCGGCACCGAGACGAACGAGGCCGGGATCGAGCCCGCCGAGCTGTGCGTCGTGGGTGACGCGGACCAGTCGATCTACGCCTTCCGCGGCGCGACGATCCGCAACATCGAGGAATTCGAACGCGACTTCCCGAACGCGCGGACGGTGTTGCTGGAACAGAACTACCGCTCGACCCAGACGATCCTGAACGCGGCGAACGCGGTCATCGCGCGAAACCCGAACAGGCGCGCGAAGCGGCTGTGGACCGACTCGGGCGACGGCGAGAAGATCGTCGGCTACGTCGCGGACAACGAGCACGACGAGGCGGCGTTCGTCGCGGGCGAGATCGACGCGCTGGCGGACAAGGGCGAAGCGGACTACTCCGACGTCGCCGTCTTCTACCGCACCAACAACCAGTCCCGTGTCTTCGAAGAGATCTTCATCCGCCTCGGCCTGCCGTACAAGGTCGTCGGCGGGGTGCGGTTCTACGAGCGGCGCGAGGTCCGCGACATGCTCGCGTACCTGAGGGTGCTGGCGAACCCGGAGGACACGGTCAGCCTGCGCCGTATCCTCAACGTCCCCAAACGCGGCATCGGGGATCGCGCCGAAGCCGTCATCGCGACGTACGCCGAACGTGAGCGCATCTCGTTCGCGCAGGCGCTGCGCGGTGCCGTCAGCGGTGAGGTGCCGCTGCTGAACCCGCGTTCCGCCAAGGCGATCACCGGTTTCGTCGAGTTGATGGACGAGCTCGGCGAGGTCGTCGAGAGCGGCGCCGAAGTCGCCGACATCCTCGAAGCGGTCCTGGAACGCACGGGTTACCGCGCGGAACTCGAGGAGTCCGACGACCCGCAGGACGCGTCGCGGGTGGAGAACCTGACGGAACTCGTCACCGTCGCGCGGGAGTTCACCGAATTCACCGCGGAGGTCGCCGGTCCGGACGGTGAGCTGCCGGAGGCGGACCCGGGTGTGCCGGAGCCGGGCTCGCTGCCCGCGTTCCTGGAGCGGGTTTCGCTGGTGGCCGACGCGGATTCGGTCCCGTCGCCCGACGGCGGCGACGACGGCGACGGGCACGACGCGGGCGTGGTCACGTTGATGACCGTGCACACCGCGAAGGGCCTGGAGTACCCGGTCGTCTTCGGAACGGGCTGGGAGGACGGGATCTTCCCGCATATGCGCGCGCTCGGTGACCCGACGGAGCTGGCCGAAGAGCGCCGGCTCGCCTATGTGGCGATCACGCGGGCGAGGAAGCGGCTGTACGTCTCCCGTTCGATGGTGCGCTCGGCCTGGGGCCAGCCGCAGATGAACCCGGCTTCGCGGTTCCTCGACGAGCTTCCCGCCGATCTGGTGGATTGGCGCAGGCTCGCGCCTTCCTCTTCCTCCGGTGGTTTCGGTTCGTCGGGCGGATCGCCGCGTGCCGCGACGACCTGGGGCAGCCGGGGCGGTGGCGGCGGTTCGTCGTCACGGGCGGCGAGCACGAGTCCGTTCGGCAAGGGCTGGAAGGACACCGTCGCGCTCAAACTCGACGTCGGCGACAGGGTCAGCCACGACAAGTACGGGCTCGGCACGGTCGTCGCCTGCGACGGCGCGGGCCCGCGTGCCACGGCGACGATCGATTTCGGCGCCGCCGGCAAGGTCCGGCTGATGCTGATCGGCAGCGTCCCGATGGTCAAACTCTAGCCCTGACCTGCGGTTTTCCCCACGCGCCCGAAAACTGTCGGACCCTTCCCGTATACCTGTGTCGTCGAACACGAGTTCGATGCGCTGGGGTATGCTGGACAAGCCGGTATGCCCCGAACCGGGGAGGGGGCGCACGGTGTGGACGGGGTGCTGTTTCAGGTTCTCTCGAGTGGGGTACTCGAGTACTTGCGGGGTGTTGAAGAAGGGGCGGGACCGGATCGGGGTCCGGAACCGCCGGAAGTGCTCAGGCTGGTCGCGGCCTGGCGCGCGTTACTGCGGACACACGAACCGGACGGGGCCGGACGGTGTGTCGTATGCGGGCACGCGCGGCGATGGCTGTTCGGGCCGCGGCCAGCCGGGTGCCGATCTCCGTCTTGGAGACTTTTCGCCGGATGGCGGCCGATCGAACGGCGCCCGGCCGGTCTCTGCACGGTCTGGCAGATCGCCGTGGGGTACTTCGTCCGGAAACTGCCGGACGGCGTCGCCTGAGGCCTCTGAGGGCCCGGAAAATCACTCGGGCTCCGCGCCGGAGGACCTACGACGCTTCGTGATGCCCGCGATGGGGGAAGCGGAGGTCCTGGAGGCGCGCCTGAGCGTCATTGCCCGGCGCGCCCTCGTCGCGGACGGGATCACCGGTGTGGTGCGGAAAGGTGATGCGGGGAAGGGCGGGGCTCGATCAGCCGACGTTCACGCCACGGGCGGCGAGCCACGGGCGCGGGTCGATCTTCTTCGTGCCGTTCTGCCACACCTCGAAGTGCAGGTGCGGGCCGGTGCTCTGGCCGCGGTTGCCGACCTCGGCGATCTCCTCGCCGCACTTGACCTTCTGGCCTTCGCGGACGGAGAACGAGTTCATGTGGCCGTAGACGTGGACGGTGCCGTCGGCGAGCTGGACCTTGACCCAGAGGCCGAAACCGCTGGCGGGGCCCGCTTCGATGACCGTGCCGTCGGAGGCCGCGACGATCGGCGTGCCGATCGGGGCCGCGAGGTCGATGCCGAGGTGGCTCGTGCCCCACCGGGCACCGAAGCCCGAGGTGAAGGTGCCCTTGGTCGGCATGCAGGTCTTGGGGCGCTTGGCCTCTTCTTCGGCCTTGCGGGCCGCTTCGGCCTCACGCTTCACGCGGGCCTGGGTGATGCTGTTGTTGTCCGAGAGCTTCTGGGCCTCGGCGGAGGCGTTCGTCGACTGGCTCGTCGGCAGCAGTTCGGGGGCGCCACCACCGGCTCCGCCACCGAGGGCGAACGAGGCGCTCGCGTCCTGGGTGCTGGCCAGCGGGGTGACGGCGGCGTCGGAGGATTCCGAAACGGACTTCAGGGTCTGCCCGGCAGCGGCGGCCGCGAAGGCGCCGGCAGCGACGGCTGCGACCACGACACGGCCACGAAGGGCCGAGGACGGGGGCGACAGGCGGTGCGAGCCCCGGACGCGGACGACCGCACCATCGAGTGCGTTCTCGAGCGCCGGGGAAGGAGCTTGGCCGCCGGGGGAGCGGTGTGAAGCCAAGACGGGGCCTTCCATAGTTCGGGGAGTCGGATCAAGAGCCCGGGCGGGGGATCCCGGTGAACGACCTCGGGGGTGGTTCGTTCGGTGCTCTCATTCGTGATCTGACTGTAATGGGGACCCCGGGACAGTAACGAAGCGGCACCCCGGTCAGCAAGATCTGACGGCGCTCTCGGCCGATCGGGCGACGGAGATCTGGCCGTTGTCCAGTGGGGATTACCCAAAGTTAAACCAGGTTTACTCACAACCGTGTGACTTGTGTTACAGGTTCGAAGGGCCGTTCGGGGGTACCGGGCGGCCGGAAAGGGGGCGAACGAGGGAAATAACCGGTTGCCCGACGGTGTTGAAGGCTCCTTGCCCGGAGCCAGGCCAAGCCAGTCACGGCGAGAAGGCGTTCGGCCACGCTGGTGCCCTGCTGCCGGGCCCGGCCGAGCCCGGCTTGCTAGCGTCGCCGTCGATGACTTCGCGCTCACGGCACCCTGGTGACGAAACCACCGGGCAAGCCGTCCCCGGGACCGCGTCCGCCGAACTTCTCCGGAGCGAACCGGGCGCTCGCCCGCGAGCGCTCCTGCTGTCGGCTGGGCTGGTGTCGGCCGGTGCGGTCGCGCTGGCCGCCGGCGCGCTGATGCCCGTCGTCCGGGGTGGTTCGCCCGGGTTCACCGCCGCTCCCTTGCTGGTCGTGCTGGCCTTGGCGCCCGCGGCGGCCGTGCTCTACGCACTGGTCTCCGGGCGTCCGGGGCTCACGGCGGGCCTGGTGCTCGGGCTCACCGCGCTCGCGCCCGGGCGGCTGCTGCTGGATCTGCAGCTGCTCGCGGACGGTTCCCTGGCCGCGCGTCCGGAGTTGTTCCTCGCCGACAGGCTGCTCGCGATGCCGCAGGCCGGGCCGGGACTGTGGCCGCTGGTGGCGGGGCACCTGCTCACCCTCGCGGCCGGGGCCTTCGCCGCCGGGACCGCCCGCGACGAGGCGGAACTGGCGGGTGAACTCGACGGACGGCGCCGCTGGCGGTTGCTCGGGCCCGTGCTCGGCGTGGCGGGCGGGGTCGGTCTGCTGCTCGCTCCGTTCGGTTCGGGCAACGCGTACCTCCTGGCCAAGAACGCCTTCGAAGGCCCGACGGTCGCGATGGCCGGGTACCTGCTGCTCGCGGCCTTGCTTCCGCTGACGGTGCTCGTGGCCGTGAGCTCGCCCTCGGCCGGGGTCGGCAAGGGCGGCTTCGCGGGCGCGGGGCTGGCGGCGCTCGCGGTCGGTGTCCCGCCGGTGGTCGCGGGGCTGGTCGTGGACCGGCTTTCGGTCGCGCCGGGTTCGGTGGTGGTGACCGTCGCCGGTCTGGCGCTGGTCGGGCTGGCCTTCACCCGGTTCGACGTCGCGGAAGAGGACGAGGCCGTCACCGGTGACCTGGCGGGCGAAGCCAGGCTGCCCGGACTGTTCTGGTGGCGGCTGGCCACCGGAGGCCTGGCGTTGCTGGCCGCCGGTGCCGCGGCCGCGGGTGCGCTTGCACCGGTGCTGAAGGCCAACGGTCCGACGCCGGTCCCCGAGACGCCCGCGCGCTGGCTGCTGCTCGGTGCCGCCGTCGTGCTCGCCGTGCCGGCGCTGTTCGTCTTCGTGCCGCGGCTCTCGGCGTTCGCCAGGGGCGTCGTCGCGGCCACGTGGGCGGGCGTCGTCCTCGCGGGCGCGGCGGTGCTGAGCGCGGCCTTGTCCGTGACCGAGGACAAGGCGGTGGACCCGGCATTGTTCGGGGTCGACCTCCCGGTGCCGTTGCCGGACAAGGTCGGCTACTCGGCGGGCGCCGGGGTCACCTGGACGTTCATCGCGCTCGTGCTGGCGGCGCTGGCCGCGCTCGCCGCGGTGATCACCGGCGTCGTGGAACGCGACGACTCCGAAGAAGAGACCGACGAAACGCGCGTGAGCGGGACCGTGCTCACCCCGGTCGTCGCGGCCGCGGTGCTGGCGATCGCCGCGTTCGGCACCCCGGTGTTCGGCGCGCCCGGCTACACCGCCCCGGGACTGTGGTCGAACTTCGGCGCGGCGTCGTGGGGCCTGCTCGGCGCGCTGGCCGTCGTTCTCGGCTTGTACGCACTCGTCCCGCGTTCGCGGCCGGTCGCCGCGGCGTCCGCGCTGGCCGGGGCCGCGCTGGTGCTCGGCCTGCGCGCGGCGGAACTGCCGCTCGTCGGCTCGGAGTACGACGGCTCGTCGGCAGGGGTGGGGTTCTGGCTCGCGCTGGGCGGCGCCGTCGTCACCCTCGTCGCGGCCGGGATGGCCGTCGCGGGTTCACGGCGGGCCGGATGACCCGGCCCCTTCTTCGGGTCGTGCTGGCCGAGTTCGGTGTCGAGGAAGGTTCGGCGGTCGCGCTCGGCAGGTTGCTACGCGATGAAGGTGTCGAGGTCGTCTACGCCGGATGTCTCGACACCGTCGAACAACTCGTCCGGACGGTCGAACAGGAGGATCCGGACATCCTCGGGATCCTGCGTGGCGCGAGCGAACCGGAAGGGCTCGCCGAAACCCTCCCGGGCGTTCTGCTCTTCGCGGTCGGTAACGGCCCGAGCGGGTTCGACAACGCCTTCGAAAGCCAGGAAGACGCGGCGAACTGGGTCTCCGGTGTGCGGTCTCACACCGTGGAAACACCGTCTGACCGCGTACGGTGACCGACTTCACCAGGTGCGGAGTCCCCTGCTTCTGCGCAGGTCGCTAACCTCGACTGGTCCGACAGCGCGGTCCGGCAACGGACCACCACAGTGGCGTGTCGTCAGGAGACTGGAGTAGTGGACCTCTACGAATACCAGGCGAGGGATCTCTTCGCCGCCCACGGAGTACCGGTTCTGCCGGGTGCCGTGGCAAACACCCCCGAAGAAGCCAAGGCCACCGCCGAGAAGATCGGCAACCAGGTCGTCATCAAGGCGCAGGTCAAGACCGGCGGCCGCGGCAAGGCCGGCGGCGTCAAGCTGGCCCAGACGCCGGATGAGGCCGCCGAGAAGGCCGAGGCGATCCTCGGTCTCGACATCAAGGGCCACATCACGCGTCGCGTGCTGGTGGCCGAAGCCTCGGACATCGCCGAGGAGTACTACTTCTCCTTCCTGCTGGACCGTGCGAACCGCACCTTCCTCGCGATGGCTTCGGCCGAAGGTGGCGTGGAGATCGAGCAGCTGGCCGTCGAGCGCCCCGAAGCGCTCGCGAAGATCCCGGTCGACGCGATCGCCGGTGTCGACAAGGCGAAGGCCGTCGAGATCCTGACCGCGGGCAAGTTCCCGGAGAAGGTCGTCGACGAGGCCGCCGACGTCGTCGTGAAGCTCTGGGAGACCTTCGTCTCCGAGGACGCCACGCTGGTCGAGGTCAACCCGCTGGTCCGTGACCCGCAGGACAAGATCATCGCCCTCGACGGCAAGGTCACCCTCGACGAGAACGCCTCGTTCCGTCAGCCGGGCCACGAGGCCCTGGTCGACAAGGACGCGGAGAACCCGCTCGAGGCGAAGGCCAAGGCCAAGGACCTCAACTACGTCAAGCTCGACGGCGAGGTCGGCATCATCGGCAACGGCGCGGGCCTCGTGATGTCCACGCTGGACGTCGTGGCCTACGCGGGCGAGAAGCACGGCGGCGTCAAGCCCGCCAACTTCCTCGACATCGGCGGCGGCGCTTCGGCCGAGGTCATGGCGGCCGGTCTGGACGTCATCCTCAACGACACCGACGTGAAGAGCGTCTTCGTCAACGTCTTCGGTGGCATCACCGCTTGCGACGCGGTCGCGAACGGCATCGTCGAGGCGCTGAAGATCCTGGGCGACGAGGCCACCAAGCCGCTCGTCGTGCGGCTGGACGGCAACAACGTCGTCGAGGGTCGCCAGATCCTGGCCGACGCGAACCACCCGCTGGTCACCGTGGTGGACACAATGGACAACGCGGCCGACAAGGCCGCCGAGCTCGCCGCGGCAGGTGCGTGAGATGTCGATCTTCATCAACGAGAACAGCAAGGTCATCGTCCAGGGGCTCACCGGCTCCGAGGGCATGAAGCACGCGACCAAGATGCTGAAGTCCGGCACGAACATCGTGGGTGGCGTCAACGCCCGCAAGGCAGGCCAGACCGTCACCATCGAGGGCAAGGACCTCACCGTGTTCGGCACGGTCGAGGAGGCCATCAAGGAGACCGGCGCCGACGTTTCGGTCATCTTCGTGCCGCCGAAGTTCGCCAAGGACGCGGTCATCGAGGCGATCGACGCCGAGATCCCGCTCGCCGTGGTGATCACCGAGGGCATCCCGGTGCACGACTCCGCCTACTTCTGGGCGCACGCCGTCGCGACCGGCAACAAGACCCGCGTCATCGGGCCGAACTGCCCCGGCGTGATCAGCCCCGGCAAGTCGAACGCCGGCATCATCCCGGCCGACATCACCGGCGCGGGCCCGATCGGCCTCGTGTCGAAGTCGGGCACGCTGACCTACCAGATGATGTACGAGCTGCGTGACATCGGTTTCTCGACCGGTGTCGGCATCGGCGGCGACCCGGTCATCGGCACGACGCACATCGACGCCCTCGAGGCGTTCGAGGCCGACCCCGAGACCAAGGTCATCGTGATGATCGGCGAGATCGGCGGCGACGCCGAAGAGCGCGCCGCGGCCTACATCAAGGACAACGTGACGAAGCCGGTCGTCGGCTACGTCGCCGGCTTCACCGCGCCCGAGGGCAAGACCATGGGCCACGCCGGCGCCATCGTCTCCGGCTCCTCCGGCACGGCCGCCGCGAAGAAGGAGGCCCTCGAGGCCGCCGGCGTCAAGGTCGGGAAGACCCCGAGCGAGACCGCCGTCCTGGCGCGCGAGCTGTACAACAGCCTCTGATCCTTCGGAGACTGAGCTTCCCCCGGCGGGCCGGGCACCCTCACCGGTGCCCGGCCCGCCTCCTTTCACCTCGGATCACGTTTAGCCCGCGAAACGCACGTCCGCGGCCGACCTGCGTTTCGCGGGCTAATCGCGATCCGACGGTCGGGAAGGGGTTCCGCCGGGAACCTGATCGGGTGTACAGACGTCTCAGAGCCCGAGGCGTGGGGTGTCCGCGTGTGCGCTAGCGTTCGAGCATCACAGCCGCCTCGTTTGTCCCGGGAGTCCCGCGCGCCCCGGGGTGCCGGTCGAACGACAGGAGAGCATTCGGATGTCCTATCCCAGCGGTGGGCCCGGCTACCCCCAGCAGGGTGGCGGCCAGCAACACCCCAACCCCGCCTCGGGGGCCTTCCCTCAGCAGCAGGCGCCGTCACCGGCCGCCCCGCTGAACCTGGCGTTGCTGCTCGCGCTCGCCGTCACCGTCCTCGGCCTGGTGCAGTTCTTCATCGGTTTCTCCGACGAGGCCGACGCCGCCGGGCAGGTCTCGGTCTTCCTCCTGGTCAGCGGTCTGCTCGCGGCCCTGCACGCGCTGCCGCGCGGCCCGAAGACGCTGCCGTTCGCCGCGTTGTTCAGCGTCATCGGCGCTTTCGGCGCGCTGGACCTGGTCATCGGTTACGGAAGCGGTCGTGAGGACGTCTCGGTCCCTGGCATCCTCACCGTGGTGCTGATCCTCGGCATCCTGCAGATGCTGGTCGCGGTCGCCGCGCTGCTCTTCGAACACGACGTCATCAAGCTGCCCGCCGCGAAGCCGCAGCAGCAGGCGCCGCAGGCCCCGTACAGCCAGCAGTTCCCGCAGCAGGGCCCGCAGGGTCCGTTCGGCCAGCAGGGTCAGCAGGGCCCGGCCGCCACGCAGGTCCAGCCGTTCCCCGGCGCTGGCCAGCAGGGGCAGCAGCCGGGCGAGCAGTCCGGTCCGTTCTCGCAGCCGGGCGGGTTCCAGCCGCCGGTGACGCAGCCGCCGGGCCAGCAGGCCACGACGTACGCGCCGCAGCAGGGCCAGTTCTTCCAGCAGCCGCCGTCCTCGTCGTCGGAGCCCGGCCAGAACCCGGGCACGCCGCCCGGTGGTTTCGGCCAGCAGAGCTGACCTGCCGAACGCGAAAACACCCGCTGTGACTCTCCGTGTCACAGCGGGTGTTTTTCTTTCCCGGGGTACCCGACCGGGTGGGTTGGGCCACGTGCCCCGACCGGCGGCGGCGTGCCTCACCCGGACGGCCCAGTCCGGATGTCATGGTGCGGTTCATGAAGCTGCTCACCCGCGACGAACGCCCGCCGGGCGAAGAGCCGGTGAGTGACCTCGTCCCCGAGCTGGAGGTCTCCAGGGCGAAGCGGGTTCGTGTGTTGCTCGCCGCCGCCTGCGCGCCCCTGCTCTTCTCCTATACCGCCATCGCGGCGGTGCTCGCGGTGGTCTCGTTCGCCGCCGACCGGACCCGGTTCTCCGCCACCGGCGCCCTGCTCGCCGCCGGCCCCGGCTGGCTCGCCTCGTGGCAGGTGGAACTCGACCTCGGCGGACATCCGCTCGGCGTGCTGCCGCTGCTGCCGACGCTTGCCGTCGGCTGGCTCGTGGCGAGGGCGGCCGCGCGCGCCGCCCGCCGTGTCGGCGGCCGGACCCCCGCGGACGCCGTCCCGGTGGTGACGGTGATCGCCGGGGCGCACGCGCTGTTCGGCGTGCTGATCGCGCTGGCGGCCGGTGGATCGCCGATCGACGTGAACCCGCTGACCGCTTTCTGCGTGCCGGGACTCCTGGCCGGGCTCGCTGCCGTCGCCGGGGTCGCCAAGGTCTGCGGGCTTCCGGCCGTGGTCCGGGACCGGTTCGACCCGGTGGCCGTCCACGGCCTGCGGGCGGGCGCACTCGGCCTGGCCGCCCTCATCGCCTGCGGCGCCGTCGTCTTCACCGCGGCCACCGCGCTCTCGTGGTCCACTGTGGACAGTCTGTTCGAGCCGGGCTTCGGTGCGAGTTTCGGCCTGTTCGTGCTCTCCGTGGCCTACCTGCCGAACGCGGTCGTCGCCGCGCTGTCGTTCACCACCGGGCCCGGTTTCTCGGTCGGCTCGCTGACCGTCGGCATGTTCGGCTACCAGGAAGGACAGGTGCCCGGGGTGCCGGTGCTGGCGGGGATCCCGTCGCACCACGCCGTCTGGTGGCCCGCGTTGCTGCTCCTGCCCGCGTTGGTCGGTGCGCTGGTCGGCTGGCGGATCCGCGCGATCGACGAGGATCCGATGCTGCGGATGCGGGCGGTCGCCGTCGCGGGCGCGCTGGTCGCGTTCGGCTGCGTCATCCTCGGGACCGTCTCCGGCGGCAGGCTCGGCGACGGGCCGTTCGACCCGGTCAGCGTGCCGGTCGGCGTCGCGTCCGTGATCGCGTTCTGCTGGATCGTCGTCCCCGGCGGGTTCGTCGCGTTCTTCGCCGGAGCGCACGAGGCCCCCGAACCGCCGGGTGAACCCGACGTCGAAGAGATCACCGAAGTCGAAGAAGAAGCCGAACCGGCCGAGGAACCCGAAGCACTCGAAGACGAAGCACTCGACGAAGAGGCCGAAGCGGAACTCGCCGGGGAGCTGGGCGAGGACACCGACGAAGTCCCGGAGGAACCGGAGCCCGAAACCGAGCCCGAGCAGGACGACGCTGTGACCGAGTCCACCGACGGGTCCGGCGACGAAAGCGCCCCCGGCGACGACCGTTAGGGTTGTCGCGACCAGGTGAAGCGCCGTACGCCCGAGTGCGTACCGCCGTGGCAAGGAGCCCGTTCTGGCTAGTCGGTTGGACCTGCCCACTCCGGTGAAGCTCGTCGTCCTCGCGTCCGGTTCCGGCACGCTGCTGCAAGCCGTGCTCGACGCCGTCGAAAAGCCGAACTTCCCGGCGAAGGTGGTCGCCGTCGGGGCGGACCGCACCGGGGTCGCGGCGCTGACCAGGGCCGAACGCGCCGGCGTGCCGTCGTTCACCGTGCGGATGGCCGACCATCCGGATCGCGCGGCTTGGGACAAGGCGATCACCGAAGCCGTCGCCGCCTACCAGCCGGACCTGGTCGTCTCCGCGGGGTTCATGAAGATCCTCGGCGCCGAATTCCTCGCGCGGTTCCCCGGCCGCGTGATCAACACACATCCGGCCCTGCTGCCGTCGTTCCCCGGCGCGCACGCCGTGGCCGACGCGCTGGCGATGGCCGTCAAGGTCACCGGGTCGACGGTCCATTTCGTCGACGCCGGGGTCGACACCGGGCCGATCATCGCGCAGGAGCCGGTGATCGTGGAGCCCGACGACGACGAAAACGTCCTGCACGAGCGGATCAAGGCCGTGGAACGCAGGCTCCTGGTGGAAACGATCGAGAAACTTGGCCGGAGCGGGTGCTCGGTCGAGGGACGAAAGGTGAGGTTTTCGTGAGTACCGCACAGGGACAGCGTCCCGTCCGGCGTGCGCTGATCGGCGTCTCGGACAAGGCCGGCCTGCTCGAACTCGCCACCGGGCTGCACGCGGCGGGTGTCGAGATCGTGTCGACCGGCGGCACGGCGAAGGTCATCGCGAACGCCGGGGTGCCGGTGACGCCGGTCGAGGAGGTCACCGGGTTCCCCGAGTCCCTCGACGGCCGGGTCAAGACGCTGCACCCGCGCGTGCACGCCGGTCTGCTGGCCGACCGTGACCGTCCGGAGCACGTCGAGCAGCTCAAGCAGCTCGACATCGCGCCGTTCGACCTGCTCGTGGTCAACCTGTACCCGTTCACGCAGACCGTCGCCTCGGGCGCGAGCCTCCAGGACTGTGTCGAGAACATCGACATCGGCGGTCCGGCGATGGTGCGTGCCGCGGCGAAGAACCACAACAGCGTCGCCGTCGTGGTCGACCCGTCGCGCTACGAGTGGGTGCTGGAGCGCGTCGCGGCGGGCGGTTTCGAGCTGGCCGACCGCAAGCGGCTCGCCGCGCAGGCCTACGCGCACACGGCGGCGTACGACACCGCCGTCGCCGCGTGGTTCGCCAACGTCTACGCGCCCGCGGACGACTCCGGCTTCCCGGACTTCACCGGCGCTTCGTGGGAGCGCGGCGACGTGCTGCGCTACGGCGAGAACCCGCACCAGAAGGCCGCGCTGTACAAGCACTGGCGGCCCGGCCTCGCGCACGCGGAACAGCTGCACGGCAAGGCCATGTCGTACAACAACTACGTCGACACCGACGCCGCGCGCCGCGCCGCCTACGACTTCGATGCCCCGGCCGTCGCGATCATCAAGCACGCCAACCCGTGCGGGATCGCGGTCGGCGAGGACATCGCCGAGGCGCACCGGAAGGCGCACGCGTGCGACCCGGTTTCGGCGTACGGCGGGGTGATCGCGACCAACCGGCCGGTGAGCCGCGAGGCCGCCGAGCAGATCTCCGAGGTGTTCACCGAGGTCGTGCTGGCGCCGGACTTCGACGCCGAGGCGCTCGAGATCCTGCGGCGCAAGAAGAACGTGCGGCTGCTGAAGCTGCCCGCGATCACGTCGCCGGATCCGATCGAGTTCCGGCCGATCTCGGGCGGCATGCTGGTGCAGACCGTCGACACGATCGCCGCCGAGGGCGACGACCCGGCGAACTGGACCTTGGCGACCGGCGCGCCCGCCGACGAGCGGACGCTGGCCGACCTCGAGTTCGCGTGGCGTTCGCTGCGCGCGGTGAAGTCGAACGCGATCCTGCTGGCGAACGACGGCGCGACCGTCGGCGTCGGCATGGGCCAGGTCAACCGGGTCGACTCCTCGCGGCTCGCGGTCTCGCGGGCCGGGGATCGGGCGAAGGGCTCCGTCGCCGCTTCGGACGCCTTCTTCCCGTTCCCGGACGGGCTCGAGGTCCTGCTGGAGGCCGGCGTCCGCGCCGTGGTCCAGCCGGGCGGCTCGATCCGCGACGCCGAGGTCATCGCCGCCGCCGAGGCCGCCGGGGTCACCCTGTACCTCACCGGCACGCGGCACTTCGCCCACTGAGCCGACCTGCGTTTAGCGGGCTAAACGCGATCCGCGCGCGGACCTGCGTTTAGCCCCCTAATCGCGATCCGGGGGTGCCCGCGGGCGTTCCCGGTGCCCCGGGTCCGGGGGTTCGTGCCATGCTGGCCCCGGATCGCGTTTAGCCCGCGAAACGCAGGTCCGGGCGCATGTCGCCTTTAGCGGGCTAAACGCGACGCGGACGTACGTGAGTCGCCAGGGGAGGATCGGTGCACCAGCCGCCGCAGGGGTACGGCCAGGGGCCGGGTTACGGCCCGCCGCCTGGGCAGGGAGGTCAGCCGGGCTACGGACAGCAGCCGGGTTACGGCCCGCCCGCCGGTCCCGGATACGGTCCGCCGCCCGGCTATGGCCCGCCCGGCTACGGGCAGCCGCCCAAGAAGAAAAAGACCGGGCTGATCGTCGGCGTGATCGTGGGTGTCGTGGTCCTTCTCGGGCTGGGCATCCCCGGCGCCATCTTCGGGTCGGAGTACTACTCCTCGGTCGGCAAGGCGCCGGTCTCACAGCAGCCGCCCGCCGAGTGCGCCGTCTCCCCAGGGCTGTTGAACAAGACGTTCACCACCAGCTTCCAGGGCGTCCGCGACAACGAGATCAAAGCGGGCGAGATCGTCACCAAGCAGCAGGGCTGTTCCTGGCTGCCGCCGGAGAGCGACAACGTCCACGACCGCGCCCTCCAGGTCATGATTTACCGCCACGAGGGCCCGGACGCCGAGAAGCGCGCGGCCGAGTCGTCCACCGGATCGGCCGCGCCGTCCGAGCGCCAGCAGCAGGTGCAGGGCATCGGGGAGAAGGCGGTCCTCGTCTCTCTCGACACCGACAGCGCCTTCAGCGGCGCCGAACTGCGGGTCATCCAGGGCGTGTACGTCGTCCTCGTCACCTACAAGGGCTGGGACAAGGGGTTCTTCACGAACTCGCCGATCCCGCCCGCGGAGTCCGCTGAAGTGGCGAAATCCGTGGGCGCCGAACTCGTGAAGAACCTGCCCCGCTAGGCGTACAGGCCGTTCAGCCAGGCTGTCCACGCCTTCGCGGCCTTGTCCGCGTCGGCGTCTTCGGCGAACAGGTGGTGCCCGATGCCCACAGGCCAGCCCCAGACGTTCCGGCCGTAGAAGCGGTACAGCGCGTCTTCGGTCCGGACGCCGATGAAGGCCGGCGTCAGGTAGTCGACGACACCTTCGACGTCGGCGACTTCGAGATGCACCCGGTCGCCTACAGCTTTCGCGCCTAGAGCCGCCTTCACGGTCCCGAACGCCTCCGGAGCCTTCGACGCGTCGGGCGCATCGGCCTTGAAGTACTTCGCCTGACGCCGGTTGAAGTGCGTCAGGTACTCGCCCAGCGAGTGGTGATAGAACGCCGTGTGCTGCTCGCACGCGTCGTATTCGACGTCCCAGTCGTCGAGGACGGTGGTGTGCTCGTAGCGCAGGTACGTGCCTCCGTCTTTCGGTTCGAGGACGTATTCGAGCGTGTTGAACCAGCCGGTCTCGTCTTCCGCGTACGTGACGAAGCGCCGCGACGGCTTCCAGACGGTCACCATGCCGCCGTTGGGGGTGAGGCCGGACTCGGCGCCGCCGTCGCGGGGTTCGTACTGGATCGGCCAGAGCCAGCCGCCGCTGGCGGTGGTGATCGCGGCCCAGGTGTCGGCGGGAGTGGTGGGCATGAAGCCCTCGAAGCGGACCTCGGATTCCTTCGCCATGACTGTCCTCTCTCTTGTGCCTTCATGAGAGCGACGCCTGGCTAGGGGCGCTTTCGACAACCGGACCGCATTTAGCTCGCTACGACTACCGCCGGGAAGTGATCAGCCTTCGGTGGGGCTGCCTCTTCAGAGGCGTTCGACGCGGTCGGCCTGCGGGCCCCGGTCGCTCTGACGCACCGTGTACCGGACCCGGTCACCCTTCCGCAGCGGCTCCGACCCCATGATCACGGACGCGTGGGCGAAGAGATCGTCGCCGCCCGCGTCCGGGGTGATGAAGCCGAAGCCGCGGTCGTCGTCGTAGCGCGCGACGACGCCCTCGCCGCCTCGCACTGGCACGTCCCGCGCCGCCGCGGCAGGTGCCGACCGCCGCGGCGCCGTCTGGGGCTCGGCGCCCCGGACCAGGTGCACGTCGCGGGCCTGCGGGCCCTTGTCCCCGCTGGTCACCTCGTAGGCGACGCGGTCGCCCTCCGCGAGCCACGTCAGCCCCTCGGCCAGGGCCCGGGCGTGAACGAAGACGTCCCCGGCGCCGGAGTCGGGGTTGATGAAGCCGAAGCCCTTGTCCTCGTCGTACCAGGCCACCGTGCCGTCGGCACCGTCCGCGATACCAGCCGCAGCGGGTGAGCCGGCCCCTGGTCCCAGCGGGATCACGTGCCCGGCCTGCGGGCCGCGCTCGCCTTCGACGATCAGGAAGGCCACCCGCTGCCCCTCGGTGACCACGCCGCCGGTCACGATGGCGGAGCTGTGCACGAAGACGTCGGCGCCGCCGCCGTCCGGCGACGCGAAGCCGTACCCCTTGCCCGGCTCGTACCAGTTGACGGTGCCGAGCAGGCCCACGGCGCTGTCGGCGGCCGCATCGGCGGTGACGCGAACGCGCAGCGCCTGGGGCCCGCGGTCGTTCTCGCCGACCTCGAACACGACGGCCTGACCCTCGCGGAGCACTTTCGCGCCGCCGTCCCCGACGATCTCGGAGGCGTGCACGAACACGTCCGGCGAGCCGTCCTCGGGGGCGAGGAAGCCGAAACCCCGTTCGGCGTCGAACCAGCGGACGGTCCCTTGCGGCATAAAAGGCTCCAGGTCGAGAGGGCGGGCACTGGCCCCCAGTCTCTCTGACCGACCTCCGGTCCGTCGGGCCGGGCCCCGGACGGGCGGTGCGGAGCCAGGGCGGGCCGTTGGTTCGCCGAGTTTGAGATGGAGTGATGCGGGTCACATTTTCGCGATGTCGAAGTGCGGCGGACAGCGGCGTCCCCGGGGTGTCCGCGAAGACGGCGACCCGAGGAGAGAGACATGCAGCAGAGCACGATCGACGAGATCCTGAACCGCCCGTACGCCCAGGAACTCCTGGCCCGCGACATGGCCCGGCTGGCCTACACCGCGCTCGACGGCACGCCGCGGGCGATCCCGATCAGCATCCACTGGAACGGCACGGAGATCGTCATGTGCACTTCGACCAACGCGCCGAAGCTGGCGTCGCTGCGCCGCAACCCGGCCGTCGCGCTGACGATCGACACCGAATCGCACCCGCCGAAGATCCTGCTCCTGCGCGGCACCGTCGAGCTGGACTACGTCGACGGCATCCCCGACGAGTACATGCAGTGGAACGGCACCTACGAGATGACGCCGGAGCAGCGGGCCGAGTGGGAAGTGAACGTGAAATCGCTCTACGACAGCATGGTCCGCATCGTGATGACCCCGACCTGGGTCAAGCTCATCGACTTCGAGGAAACGCTGCCCACCGCCGTCGAAGAGCTCATCCGCCGCCAGAGCGCCTGAACGGAGGCGATCATGAAGCTGGAACACATCGGTGCCGTCGTCCACGATCTCGAAGCGGCCAAGGCGTTCTTCCTCGCGCTCGGTCTCGAATTGGAAGGCGAGGCGTCGCTCGAAGGCGACGCGGTCGATCGCATCACCGGGTTGAAAGGGGTCCGCACGGATATCGCCGTGCTGCGGCCGCCGGACGGCCACGGCGGAGTGGAGCTGATCAAGTACCACACGCCGGAAGGGCCGGAAGGTGATCCGCACGCGCCGATGAACACGCCCGGTATCAGTCACTTCGTGTTCTCGGTGGAGGACATCGACGCGACCCTCGAACGGTTGCGGCCGCACGGCGCCACGCTCGTCGGCGAGCTGGTGCGGTACGAGGACAGCTACCGGCTCTGCTACGTGCGCGGCCCGGCGGGGATCGTCGTCGAGCTGGCGGAAGCGCTCGTACGCCGGGAAGCGTAGGCGAGAAGCCGCGTCTCGACGGATTCCCGCGACGCCCCGCGCTGCCAGCATTTCCGCCATGACACTGACAGGAATCCTGGCCGCCGCGCTGATCGTCACCGGTGCGCCCGCCATCGGCACGGACGACGTCCACGTGCACACCGGAACGATCGAGGGTGCCCGGTACCGGGTCGAGGTGCCGTCGAACTGGAACGGCAAGTTGTTGCTGTACAACCACGGGATCTATCCGCCGGGCTACGTTCCCGAGGAGATCGAACTCGCCAACCGGGCGGAGGCGAAACCCGTCCTCCTCGGCGAGGGATACGCGTTGGCCGCGTCGCTCTACAGCAAGCCGAACGGCTTCTCGGCCCGTGAAGCCGTTCACGATCAGACGGCGCTGCTGTTCTGGTTCGACCGCAACGTCGGCCGCCCGGATCAGGTGCTCACCTGGGGAGCTTCCGGCGGCGGGCTCAACGCGGTCCTGCTGTCCGAGCGGCTCCCGCACCGGATCGACGGCGTGCTGGCGATGTGCGGTCCCGCCGCGGGCGGAGCCGCGTTGTTCGGCCAGGCGCTCGATCTGGGGTTCACGGTCCGGACTCTGCTGGCGCCCGAGCTGGAGATCGTCCGCATCACCGACCCGGGAGCGAATCTCGCGAAAGCCCATCAGGTGATCGCGAACGCGCTGGAATCACCCGATGGACGGGCGCGGCTCGCTCTCGCCAACGCGTTCGCCGACGTCCCCGGCTGGTCGACGGCGCATCATCCCCGTTCCACCGACGTCGCCGAGCAGATCCGTCAGCAGACGAAGTTCGTCCAAGCGGTCTACGACCAGCTGGCCTGGGGTGCGCATCGGGCCGATCTGGAGACGCAGGCCGGCGGGAATCCGACCGGGAACACCGGTGTGGATTACCGCGGCCTGCTCACCCGGTCCAGTGAACGCGGCCTCGTGGACCAGGCCTACCGAGACGCGGGCCTGGACCTCGACGCCGACTTGGCACGGCTCGCGACCGCGCCACGGGTCGAGGCCGACAAAGCCGCCGAACGATGGCTCGGCCGCGTCGGGACCCCGGCCGGGCGCGGTCGTCAGCCCGTCGTCACGCTGCATCCGATCGGCGACGGCGTCGCCCCCGAACACGAGCGGACCTACGGCGACCGCGTCGATCCCGGCCGGATCCGGCAGCTGTTCGTGAACCGCGGCGGGCACTGCCAGCACACCGCCGCGGAAGAACTGACGGCGTTGCGCGTGCTGCGGGACCGCGTCGAAACCGGTCGCTGGCCCTCGACGTCACCGGAACGCTTGAACGCCGAGGCGAACCGGTTCGGCCCGGAGTTCCGCTTCCTCTACGACTGGATGCACGGTGAGCCGGGTACTGCGGCACCCGCTTTCCGGCGGTATCACCCGGATCCGCTTCCCCGTGCCGTCTGAGACCGGTCGCCGACGGGATGGCAGGCTTGGAATGCCAGCCGACCGTCGGCGTCGGCCGCGATCCGGTCGAGGACGTCGTCCAGCCCCAAGAAGATCTCCCACGGCAGCTGTCCGGTCGCGACGGCGAGACGGTCGACGAGGGCCTGTTCGAGGTCGGTGACCCGCTTCGCTTTCCACACCTTGTCCGCGACGCTCACGAGGAGATCTTCGACACCGACGTCCGCCCTCCAAGCGGCGTGTGTCCGCGCGAAACGCGCGCGGTTCTCGGCGATCCCCCGGGAGACAAGGAGTTCGTAACCGGCCTGCTCGTGAGCGGAGCCGGGTCCGGACAACTCTTCACGGTGGATCGTCTTGCCGATGTCGTGGACGGCCGCGCCGAAGAGGGTCGCTTCGCGGTCGAAGACCACTTCCGGGTGTTGCTTCTCCAACCAGTCGGCCAGTGCACACGTCACGTCGTGAACCGCGCGCAGATGCGCGGCCAGCCGCGGGGGCGCGGCCAGCTCTTCCAGCAGTCCGCTCACCTCGTCCGGCAACGGGCGAAGCGGTGGCTCACCGGGATCGGTCAGGGCGCGGCGCAAGGCTGGCGAGGGCATGGCGTCCAGAATGACAGAAACCGCCGTTCATTCCCCCTGGTAGCGCAGGCCGGTGCGCTTCAGGACGACCCAGCGCTCACCGGGCCGGTCCGCCACGACCGGATACCACCGCGGCGCGACCGCGTCGGTCAGCTCGCCACCCCGTTCGATGAGGGAGCTCACCTCGGGTTCACCCACCACGATGAGCGCGGACCAGTCGACGTGCGCCAGCAGGTTGTCCTCGGTGACGCCGAACCGTTCCTCCAGAACCGTGACCAGGTCGTGCCCGCTGTCCGGTCCGGACCGGACTTCGCTGACGTCAGGAACTTCTTCGACGGCGACGGGTTCGTCGTAGTCCTCGTAGTCTTCATCCTCTTCTTCGTCTTCGCGTTCTTCGGACCAGACGTGGTGATCGAGCCGCGAGATGCTGTTGCTCAGGTCGAAGGCCTGTTCGTCGGTCATGACCAGCGTCACGGTGTGCCCTTCGGTCAACGTGAACGTCAGTTCGGCCTCCGGGTGGCCGCTGGTGCCGGGCTCCGCCTCGACCATGCCCGCCACGGTCCCGGCCAGCGCCGTGGGCGCCGGGCTCGTGTGCCAGTCCAGCGACGGCAGGTTCGCGGCCATCTCCAGCACGCACGTCGCGGCGGTCCAGAACGCGTCCTTGTCCCGGAAGTCCTTGCGGCTGCTGGTCAGTGTCCGGCCGCCGCCCAGCGGCTCGGTGCGGGCGTCCACCCGGCCCCGCCCGGTTCCGTTCTCCCACATCGCGGTGACCGTGACCCGGTTGGCCAGGCGTTTGCGGTAGTTCTCGATATGGCCTTCCCTGGCGAGTTCCCAGCCGTTCACCGTCTCGGGCCAAGCGTCGTCCACTGCGGTTTTCCTTTCCTGACGGGAAGACCCCCGGTCTCGGACGTGACAGGTCCGGTGATCGTTCCGGCTAGGGCGACGGATCGCGACAGCTGTCACCGCCGGCAGGGCTGATGGTGTGACGTAGCTTTTCGATCTGATCTGACCAGAGTTGCCGGGTGTCGGTGTCGTGCCACAGCTCTGTGATTTCCGAGCCGTCGGCGAGCACTCGGTCGAGTGCTCGCGTGGCGAGCGCTTGCAGGTCGGCCGGCAGCGGAGGCACGGCTTGCTTGGGTCCGTAGTGTGGGTCGACCGGCTCGCCGGCAGGACACTGAGCGGCGACCAGTGCGGCGGCGGCGACGGCGATTTCCGCGACCGCCGCAGTGAGATACCCGGTTTCCTTCGCGGCCTTGGCAAGCGCGTGCCGGATGACCTCTGGGCGTTGGGCTTCAGCTACGTCATCCAGGTCGCCTGCGAAGTCGGCGGCGGTGTCATTGTCGAACGGTCCGGTGCCCCATGCGCCCATTGTCCGGCTTTCCACTCGTGATGGTCGGTGAACAGTAATGGGACAACGGAAGCGCTCGGCCACACCGCTTGGGTGGCAGGTGACGGACTCCGGTGATCGTTCCGGCTCGCTTGACAACCGCTGCGCCACCCGGTCTACTGGAGGTATCGAACAAGCGTTCGAAGTGCCGCCTTCCCCGTGGCACGCCGGTGCCGTCCACAAAGGACGGTCTAGGTGTCGTGGGGAGGCGAGGTCCGGTGACAGCGGAGGTGGTCGAGGCGCGGGCCTTGCCGTTGGCGAGGCTGGCGGCCTTGCCAGGAGTGAGCACGGCCAGTGGCGTGGCTTCCGTGGCCGAACACGCGAGGACGACGGGAAGGGTGCTCCCGGTGTCCCCGGCGTTGTCCGGTCTGCTGCCCGCCGCGGGGCTCCGGCGCGGGAGCACCGTTTCGGTGCTGGGGTCCACGTCACTGATGCTCACCCTGCTGGCCGCCGCGACCGCCGGCGGTGCGTGGGCGGTCGCGGTCGGCCTGCCCGCGCTCGGGGTGGTCGCCGCCGCGGAACTCGGGGTCGAGGTGGGCAGGCTGGCGCTGGTCCCCCGTCCCGGTGCCGAGTTCCCGGCGGTGACCGCGGCCTTGCTGGACGGTTTCGATCTCGTGGTCGTCGGTCCGGGGCTCGCCCGGCCCGACGTGGCGAGAAGGCTGTCCGCCCGCGCGCGCAACCGCGGTTCGGTGCTGCTTTCGCTGGGTTCCTGGCCCGGCGCGGAGGTCGAGCTGAGCTGTCGTCGTTCGCGCTGGACGGGTTTCACCGGCGGCGGCGCGGGTTATCTGCGCGCCCGTGAGGTGGAAGTGCGGGCAGGCGGCCGGGGTGCGGCCGCCCGGCCGATGTCGGCCTTGCTGCGCTTTCCCGGCGAGGGCGAGGTCGAGCGGGCCGAGTTCCCCACGACCGCATGGGGGACGGCATGAACCCGCCGGTGCGCATGCTCGTCCTGTGGTGCCCGGACTGGCCCGCGGTCGCCGCCGCGGCCGTCGCGGGCGAACCCGTCGGCCGCCCGGCCGCGGTCTTCTCGGCGAACCGCGTGGTCGCCTGCACCGCGGTGGCCAGGGGCTACGGCGTCCGCCGCGGGATGCGGCGGCGCGAGGCCCAGTCCTGCTGTCCGGAGCTGGCGGTCTTCGGGGAGGACGAAGGTCGCGACGCCCGGCTCTTCGAATCCGTCGCACGGGCGGTGGAAGAGCTGGCCGTCGGGGTCGAGGTGGTGCGCCCGGGGATCGTCGCCGTCCCGGTCGACGGCGCGGCCGGTTACTTCGGCGGTGAGCACGGCCTCCTCGAAAGACTGGTGGACGAGGTGTCGGTGGCGGCGGGCGTGGAGAGTCAGGTCGGCGTGGCCGACGGCCTGTTCGCCGCGACGCTCGCCGCCCGCCGGTCGACGCTGGTCGAACCCGGTGGGACGGCGGAATTCCTGGCCCCGCTGCCCATCCGCGAACTCGATCAGCCCGAGGCCGGCCGCGCCGAGCTGGTCACCTTGCTCAAGCAGCTCGGCCTGCAGACGCTGGGCGCTTTCGCGGCGCTCGGTGAAAGTGACGTCTCCGCGCGGTTCGGAATGGAGGGGGTGCTCGCGCATCGGCTGGCACGAGGACGGTCCGAACGTCCGCCGTCGCGCCGCCGTCCGCCACCGGAGCTCTCGCTCGCGAAGGCGTTCGACCCGCCGATCGACCGGGTCGACGCCGCCGCGTTCGTGGCGAAAGGGCTCGGCGAACGCTTCCATGCCGGGCTCGCCGCGTACGGGCTGGCTTGCACCCGGCTCGGCATCTACGCCACCACCGAGACCGGCGAACAGCTCGGCCGGGTGTGGCGTTGCGCCGAACCGCTGACGCCGCTCGGCGTCGCGGACAGGGTGCGCTGGCAGTTCGAAGGCTGGCTGAAAGCCAAGGATCGTCCCCATTCCGGGGTCGTCCGGCTTCGGCTGGAACCGGAGGAGACGGTCGAAGGCCGGTCGCTGCAGCTCGGGTTGTGGCAGGCGGGTGCGGCGGGTGTCCTGCGGCCGTCCATCGAGGACGAGGACCTGTCCGGCGAGCGCGCCGGTCGTGCCCTGGTGCGGGTGCAGGGATTGCTCGGCCCGGAGAGCGTCTTCACCGCGGTGCTCGACGGCGGCCACGGCCCCGCCGAGCGGGTCCGGCTGGTGCCGTGGGGCGACAGGCGGGAGAAGACGGCGCAAGCGGACGCGAACTGGGCCGGAAGGCTTCCGTCGCCCTCCCCGGCGACGGTGTTCGCCCGGCCGGTGCCCGCCCAGGTGCTGGACGAGAACGGGCGCGTCGTGGAGATCACCGCGCGGCGCCGGGTCACCGCCGCGCCGTACCTCGTGAGCTTCGAGGGCGGTGAGCCGCGCGAGGTCCTCGCTTGGGCGGGGCCGTGGTTCGTCGGTGTCCGGGCCGGCGCGGGACACGCCCGGTCGGGGACGCGGATGCGGTTGCAGGTGTTGCTGGCCGACGGGCAGGACGCCGAGGAAGCGGTGCTGCTCCGCTTCGAGCACCACAAGAATCCGATGTGGACACTGGAAGGGAAGTACGACTGAACATGGACGAGGAGTACACGCGGCTGGTGCGGCGATGGCTGGAGGAGCCGGCCATCCCGGTGCAACGTGCCGAGCTGGATTCGGCCTGGGCGGCGTGCGTCCCGCGCGCGGAAGTGTTCGTCCCCGCGCCGAGACGCTCGACCGAGAACCGGTGACCGATGGGCTGGAACAATCCTCCGCGGCCATGGAAGGACCTCGCCCGCGAGCTCGCGGGTGAGGTACCGCCCGGCGACGGCGGTGACAGCCCCGCGTGGAGTGCGAAGCGGCAGGGATACCAGCGGCCCGCGGATCTGACCGGGCTGATCGGTGACGACGACGGCGCCACCGCGCGCCGGGTGCCGTACGCCGAACTGCACTGCCATTCGAACTTCAGCTTCCTCGACGGCGCGAGCCATCCCGAGGAACTGGTGGAGGAAGCCGCGCGGCTGGGCCTGGACGCGATCGCGCTCACCGATCACGACGGCATGTACGGCGTGGTGCGCTTCGCCGAAGCGGCGAGGGAACTGGGCGTGCACACCGTTTTCGGCACGGAGCTCAGTTTCGGGCTGTCCGGCCCGCAGAACGGGTTCGCCGATCCCGAGGGCGAGCATCTGCTCCTGCTGGCCAAGCAGAAGGACGGCTATCTGAGCCTGAACCGGGCGATCACCGCCGGCCAGCTGCACGGCTTCGACCGGCGGTCGTTGTCCCCCAAGGAAAGGGCGGAGAAGGGCAGGCCGGTCTACGACCTGCGCGCGGTCGCCGAAGAGGTGCGCGGGAAGTGCGTCGTGCTCACCGGCTGCCGCAAGGGCGCGGTGCGCAAGGCGCTCGTCACCGAAGGCCCTGCCGCGGCCGTGGTGCGGTTGAAGGAACTCATCGACTGCTTCGGCCGGGAAAACGTCTATGTCGAACTCATCGACCACAGTCTTCCCTTGGACAGCACGCACAACGACCTGCTGAGCGAGATGGCCGACGAGTTCGGCCTGCCGACGGTGGCGACCACGGCCGCGCACTACGCCCGGCCGGAGCGGGCACCGCTCGCCGACGCGCTCAGTGCCATTCGCGCCCGGCGGGGCCTGGAGGACATGGAGGGCTGGCTGCCCGCCGCCGGGACGGCGTTCCTGCGGTCGGGGGAGGAGATGGCCGAGATCTTCGCGCGGTATCCGGGCGCGGTGCAGCGGGCGGCGCTGCTCGGCCGGGAGTGCGCGTTCGAACTCCACCACATCGAACCGAAGCTGCCGCCGTTCGAGGTGCCGGAGGGACACACCGAAGCGTCCTACCTCAGGGAGCTCACCTACGAGGGCGCGAAGGAGCACGAGAAGAACAAAGACGCCGAGTACCGCGAGAAGGCCCGGAAGCTGATCGACCACGAACTGGACATCATCGAAGAACTGGGTTTCCCCGGCTACTTCCTGATCGTCTGGGACATCGTGCGGTTCTGCCGGAAGAACGACATCCTCTGCCAGGGCCGGGGTTCGGCCGCGAACTCGGCGGTCTGTTACGCGCTCGGCATCACCAAGGTCGACGCCGTGCGCTATGGCCTGCTCTTCGAACGGTTCCTCGCCCCGGAACGCGACGGCTACCCGGACATCGACCTCGACATCGAATCCGATCGCCGCGAGGAGGCGATCCAGTACGTCTACCGGAAGTACGGGCGGCTGAACACCGCGCAGGTGGCGAACGTGATCACCTACCGGGCGCGATCCGCGGTCCGCGACGCGGCGCGGGCACTGGGGTACTCGCCCGGCCAGCAGGACGCGTGGAGCAAGCAGATCGACCGCTGGGGTGCGTTGCGGGCCACGGAGAAGGACCACGATCACGACATCCCGGAGGAGGTCGTGGAGCTGGCCTGCGCGCTCGAAGACTTCCCCCGGCATCTGGGCATCCATTCCGGCGGCATGGTGATCTGCGAACAGCCGGTGAGCGAGGTGGTCCCGATCGAATGGGCCCGTATGGAGAATCGCAGTGTCGTGCAGTGGGAGAAGGACGACTGCGCCGCCGCCGGACTGGTCAAATTCGACCTGCTCGGGCTCGGAATGTTGTCGGCCCTGCACTATATGATCGATCTGGTTCGTGACCACAAAGGGGAAGAGGTCGACATCTCCGAATTGGATCTCAAGGATCAGAACATCTACGAAATGCTCTGCCGTGCCGACGCGATCGGCGTCTTCCAGGTGGAGAGCCGCGCGCAGCTGGCCACACTGCCCCGCTTGCGCCCCAAGAAGTTCTACGATCTGGCGGTCGAGGTCGCGCTCATCCGGCCCGGCCCGATCCAGGGTGGTTCGGTGCATCCCTACATCCGGCGGAAGAACGGCCAGGAGAAATGGGATTTCGACCATCCGAAACTGGCCAACGCGCTGGGGAAGACGCTCGGCGTCCCGTTGTTCCAGGAACAGATGATGCAGATCGTCCTCGATATCGCCGATTTCACCCCGGCGGAGGCGGATCAGCTGCGCCACGCCATGGGTGCCAAACGTTCCGAACACCGGATGGAAAGGCTCAAACGGCGTTTCCTCGAAGGTGCCGCGCGGAACGACGTCGACGGGGAGCTGGCGGAGAAGATCTTCGGCAAGCTCAAGGCTTTCGCGAATTTCGGCTTCCCGGAGAGCCATGCGTTGAGTTTCGCCCTGCTGGTGTTCGCGAGTTCGTACTTCAAGTACTACCACCCGGACGCGTTCCTGGCGGGTTTGCTGCGCGCACAACCGATGGGGTTCTACTCGCCGCAGTCGCTGGTCGCCGACGCGCGGCGGCACGGAGTGCGCGTGCTCGGCCCGGACATCAACGCGAGCCTCCCGCACGCGACGCTGGAACCCTTGCCGGACGGGGGAGAACTGCTCGCCGTGCGCGGCGGCCTGTCCACCGTGCGGATGATCGGCGAGAACCTGGCGCGGAAGATCGTCGAGGAGCGGGAACGGGACGGCCCGTTCGCGGATTTGGCGGAGGTCGCCCGGCGGGTGCGGCTGACCAAACCGCAGGTCGAGGCGCTGGCCGCGGCCGGAGCGTTCGGTTGTTTCGGCGAGAGCAGGCGGAGCGCGCTCTGGGCGGCGGGCGCGGTCGCCGACGAAAGCCTGGAGAAGCTGCCGGGGCTGATCACCGGGGCCAAAGCGCCGATGTTGCCGGGCATGGACGAAATCGACATCGCGGCCGCGGACGTCTGGGCCACCGGGGTGTCACCGGACAGCTTCCCGACCCAGTTCATCCGGGAACACCTCGACGAACTCGGCGTCGTCACCGCGGCGGGCCTGCGCGAGATCCCGCACGGCGCCCAGGTGCTGACCGGGGGCGCCGTGACCCATCGCCAGCGGCCGGCGACCGCGGGCGGTGTCACCTTCATGAACCTCGAAGACGAAACGGGGATGATCAACGTCATCTGCACGATGGGTGTGTGGCAGCGCTATCACCGGGTCGCCCGCGGCAGTCCCGCGCTGCTGGTCCGAGGCGTGGTCGAGCGCACCGGTGAGGTGGTGAACGTCCTCGCCGAACAGATCCGGCATCTGCCGTTGCGGATCACCGCCAAGTCCCGTGACTTCCGCTGAACCCTCTTGACGATCACTCGGGGGGTGTGCTGAAGTTGCGCCAGCGTCGCAGTGCACCCGGCAAAGAGACCGTCGCGGGCATGGAGGCGCCGGACCATGGGAAATCATGGAAACCCCTTCTCGGACGAACGGCCGGTTGACGGCGTTCGGAAATCAACTCGTTCAGGTTCACAACTGGCTGCGTAAAGAGCTGGCCCTGCTGCACGACGACCTCGGGTCGGTCGCGGAGGGGCGTGCCGAGCGGCTGCGCGATCTCCGCGCGCATTGCCTGACCTTCTGCTCGGCGCTCACGAGGCATCACACCGGCGAGGACGGTGGCGCTTTCCTTGTGCTGGCGGACAAATTCCCCGAATTGCGGCCTTCGCTCGAAGAGCTCGCGCACGACCACGGGGTGATGACCGGGATCATCGAACGGCTCGAAGAGCTGGTCGCCGGTGTCGGCCCGGGGTCGAGTCAGGACGAGATCCTCGACGTCCAACGGGAACTGGACGGCCTCACGGCGATCATGGAGACGCATTTCCGCTACGAAGAGAAGCGGATCGTCGAGGTGCTCAACTCGCTGGACATGCCGGAGTGGCAGGAATCGCAGCCGCCTTTCCTGCTGAAGACGCATTAGGACACGATCTGTCCTATACGGGTTCTAGCGTTCTTCTCATCGCTTACGACGACTGAGGAGAACTCAGATGAGCAACCCGATTCCCGCCGGCTACCACTCGGTCACCCCGTGGATCATCTCGCGTGACACCGCGGGCGTGATCGACTTCCTCAAACGCGTCTTCGACGCCGAGCCGATCGGTGAACCGGTGTACGTCGAGGGCGGGAAGATCGGGCACGCGGAGGTCCGGATCGGCGACTCGGTCGTCATGTTGTTCGACGCGCAGGACGACTGGGTCGACACTCCGGCTTATCTGAGACTCTACGTCGAGGACAGCGTGGAGACGCAGCGCCGGGCCGTCGAGGCGGGCGCCGAAGAAGTGACGAGGCAGACCGAACTCTTCTTCGGCGACCGTGTCGGCCGGGTCCTCGACCCGTTCGGCAACCTGTGGTGGATCCAGACCCGGCTGGTCGATCTCGACTATCCGGAGATGGAGCGACGGATGAACGATCCGAAGTTCATCGAGGCCATGAACTACGTGGCGAGCTCGAAGATCATCCCCAGTCGCTGAAATCGGTAGGGTGGTGGCAGCGACGCGGAGGTGAGCCGGTGGATCACCACCCACTCCGGGGCAACCCCGGGGAGCACGAAGTCAGTGGGACAAGGCGCCCCGCGCGAGCGCGGCATGCTCCGCGTGCGAGTCCGCGCGGATGACAGGAGAAAGAGTCACCCCCGCGTCGCTCCTCGAACCCATGCCGGTCTGGCGATTCCCGGTGGCCCGCTGGACGACGTTCGACGAGTGCGCCGTCGGCCTCGACCTGACACCGGGCGAACTTTCGTGGTTCGCCGACGCGAAGGGCTGGAACAGGCGCGCCGCCGGGCCGGTCCGGCACTACACCTATCGCTGGATCCCGACCGCATCGGGCGGCGTGCGGCTCATCGAGCGGCCGAAACCGCGGCTCGCCGAACTGCAGCGCCGGATCGTGCGGCACGTCGTCGGCGCGCTGCCGGTGCACGAGGCCGCGCACGGGTTCCGGCGCGGGCGTTCGCCGCTGTCGTGTGCCGCGCCGCACGCGGGCCGGGAGACCGTGGTCAGGATGGACCTCGAAGGGTTCTTCCCGGCGGTGTCCGCGCGCCGGATTTCGGCGCTGCTCGCCCTCGCCGGCTACCCGCCCGCCGTGGCGGAGGCGCTGGCGGGTGTGCTCACCACCGCCGTTCCGCACGATGTCCTCGCCACCGTGCCCGGCGGGCGGCGGGATCCGGCGCGAACGCGGCTGTTGAGCAACCTGGCGGCCACGCATTTGCCGCAGGGCGCGCCATCCTCGCCCTCGGTCGCGAACGCGGTCACGCACCATCTGGACCGTCGGATCGACGGGCTCGCGCGAGTGCTGGGTGCGACGTACACGCGGTACGCCGACGATCTGGCGTTCTCGGGGAATTCCCTGCCGCTGCACCGGTTGCTGCCCGGTGTCCGGCGGATCGTGACCGACGAGGGTTTCCGGCTCCGGGACGACAAGACCTCGATCGCCGGCGCGCACCAGCGGCAACGGGTCGCGGGGCTGGTGGTCAACAGCGCGCCCGCCGCGACGCGTGCCGACTACGACGCCCTGCGTGCCCTGCTCCACAACTGCGTCCGGACCGGCCCGGAAGCGCAGAACCGGGGCGGGCATCCGGACTTCCGCGCCCATCTGCTCGGACGGATCGGCTGGATCGCCGCGTCTTCGCAGGCACGGGCCGCGAAGCTGCGCGCTATGTTCGGCAGGATCACCTGGGGGTGAGCGGGTATGCGATCCTGGACGGGTGATCGAGACTGCCGAGGACTACCGAGAAGCCGTCCTTTCCCGGCAATGGTGGGAAAAACGCAGTTTCGTCGGCTGTGATTTCACCGAAGCCGACCTGCGCGGGCTGCGTACCCAAGGCTGCACCTTCGACCAGTGCGACTTCACCAAGACGGACTTCGAGGGCTCGCGCCACGAGGCGTCGGCGTTCCGCTCGTGCACCTTCGACCGCACCGTACTGGCCGGCACGCGGTGGAGCTCCTGCTCGATGCTCGGATCGTCCTTTGTGGACTGCCGGTTCCAGAAGATCGCCTTCACCGAATGCGATCTTTCGCTGGTCTCGCTCAGCAAGGCTCGTTTGTCCAAAGTGGACTTAGGTGGCCTGCGGCTGCGCGAGGCGAACCTGCTGGACGCGGACCTGACCGGTGCCGATCTGCGCGGCGCGGATCTCACCGGTGCCCGGCTGGCGGGCGCGAAACTCGAGGGCGCGGACCTGCGCGGCGCGCGGCTCGACGCCAACGGCCTGGTGCAGGCGAACCTCTCCGGTGTCCACGTGGACACCGAGACCGCGATCGCCTACGCCGCCGCGCACGGCCTCGTCATCCACTGACCCCGGCCCCTGGATGTCATGAAAGGGTCGTTCCTGACGAAAAACGTCAGGAACGACCCTTTCATGACATTTGAGGGGCTAGTCGATCGGCGGTTCGCCCGGGTCCAGCTCGATGAGGTCGCCCTCGGCGAGCAACTCCTCGATCGACGCGGGCAGCAGGTACGCCGACCCGCCACCCGGCTGGTTGAACCACGGGATCGCGACACCGGCGAGGGCTTCGAGCGGACGCTGCACGCGGTACACGTGGTACGGCCGGTTCACCCACTCCGGCACGAGCGAGCGCTCCTCGAACGGCGTCCCGGCCGCGTAGGTCAGGTTGCCGTTCGGGCCGCCGAAACGGTCCAGTTCGCTGCCGGCGGGCAGCTCACGCAGCTCCTTGCCGCGGAACAGCGTCAGCGGCGGCTCGCCGTTGAGCGGCGAGATCGGCCAGTTCTGCTTGGCGTCGGGCGCCCCGGCGTTCGCCGCGACCGGCGGACGGGCCGGTTCCTCGCGCCGCATCGGCGGCGGAGGCGGCGGCGTCACCGGCGGCTCACGCCGCGGCGGCGCGGGCGGCGGGCTCGCCAGCACCGGGTTCGGCCGCGACGGGGGCGCGGGCGGGACCGGAGCTGGGGCGGGCTCGTCGTCCAAATCGTCCCCGAGCAGCTCCTCGGCCGTCGTGAACGCGGTCTGCTCCTGCGCCGGGATCGACTCCCGCGGCGGCACCGGATGCGAACCGGTCGCGATCTCGGGGGACAGCGTCGCCAGCACGGGAGGCGCCGGAGCGGGCTCCTCGACAGCAGGCGGCTCTTCGGCGGCGGGCGGCTCCTCGGGAGGCGGGGCGCCGTTCGGGTTCAGCAGGACCTTGCCGAGCATGAACGCGGCCGCGTCCTCGGCGTCGCCGAACACCGCCGGATTGGTCAGCTTCCCGTCGTACCAGCCGACCCGCCAGCCGCCGCCGTCGACCTGCTCGACGCTCCAGCCGTGCTCGGCAGGGCCGCCGATGCGGTAGACGTCTTCGGGCACGTCGAGTTCGTCGAACCTGGCCTGCAGCTCGTTCAGCACCGGCACGGGGTGCTCGGCGCGGCGCGGCTGTGCTTCCTCGCGTCGCGGCTCGGGCTCCGGCACGGGGGTGGTAGCAAAGGTCCCCCGCTCCTGCGGTGGGGCGTCGACCTGCGTGACCTCGGAATCCGACGGCGGCGGTGCCACGTTCGGCTCCGCGTCGTGCGTCAGGAGAGGCAGCTCAGGACCGGCGTCGGCCTGCTCGACCGGGGTGTAGCCGGCGGTCGTCTCCTCCTCCGGAGGTGCGTACGGCTGCTCTTCCTCCTGCCGGGCGTACGCGTCCTGCTCCTCCTCGTGAGGAGGCTGCTCGTAGGCATCGGCCTGCGGAGCCCGCGCGTACGTGGTCGCCTCCGGGTCGGCGATCCGCGGTTCCGGCTCGGGCTCGGTGTCCTGCCGGGCCTCGTCGGTGTAGGCGTCCTGTTCGGACGTGTACGGGTCTTCGTAGCCCTCTTCGTACTGCTGCTCGGCGGCGGCCTCGTGGAAGTCCTGCGCCTGGTAGTCCCGGGTGTCGTAGTCGTCTTCGTACCGCTGGGCCTGCTCGGCCTGATCCGGGACGGCCGACTCGGCGGCGGGGACGGCCGCCGCCGCGGCGACCGGTGCCGCGGCCGCGGCGGCCGCCACGGCCGGATCCGGGCCCTGCTGGTGCGGCGGCGGAACGGGCGGCTGAGCGGGCGGCTGGTTCGGCCCCGGACCACCGGGACCGGGCTGTCCGGGAGCGCCCGGGCCTGCCTGCGGCGAAGGCGCCGGGCCATTCTGCGGCGGGCCCTGCGGAGGCGGTCCCGCGGGCACGCCGTTGGGTCCCCCGGGGCCGGGGCGCTGCTGCGGGGGCTGGCTCCCCCGGGTGAGGTACCCCGCGGCGGCCTGCAGCGTCGGCGCGTCGACCTCGGGCAGCGTGAAGTCGTTCTGCCGGACGTGGTCGATCAGGTCGAGCTCCGGCGAAACGCCGTACTCGCGCAGGTAGAAGTTGACGGCGGCGGGCCAGATCCACTGCCCGTCGCTGTGGAAGGCGACCGGGACGGTGGCCTCGGGCGTCTGGGCGAGCCTGTCGATGTCGTAGCCGCGCTCGGTGACCACCAGCGGCGCGTGGTCGAGGTATTCGAGCAGCCGGTCCTGCTCCTCGATCTCCAGGTCGGGCCGGTTGATCACCGGACGCCCGGCCGGGCCGATGGTGTCGAAGATGCGGGCGATGCGGAAATGCGGTCCGGGCTGCTCGGGGCCGAGGCCGGACATACGCCGGATCAGCCATTCGGGCACGTTCTCCTCGGAGCGGGGGAACATGCGCAGTTCGTCGGAGAGCGCCTGCGGAGGCGGCGCGAGGCGCCACTGGGGCTCGTCGCGGTTGTACTCGAGGTTGTAGCTGGACGGGTGGTCGAGCTGGTAACGGGCGTTGAACCAGGTGCCGCGGCCGTCGCGGTACATCCCGGCACGGAGCCTGCCGAACAGCGTCGCGATGTCGTGCGTCGCGACCCACTCGTGCGAGGTGCCGTCCTCGGTGATGATCTCGCCGGTCATCTCGTGGTACCTGCCGACGGCTCGGTACTCGGCGGTCACCTTCCGCCAATCACGCGGAGCGGCCCGCAGCAGGGCGAGGCCGATCTGTTTGACCAGGGTGTCCTGCTCGGTCGCGTTCAACTGAGTCGTCGGTTGTGCCACGGTCACATTTTGACCGTATCCGCGCTCCTGTGCACCCCGCATGTGGGTTTTGCCGCTATTGACTCCCCCGGAAGACGCCCTGACCTGGTGCCCGATCACTCACCCGGGATACTGACGGGGTGAACCGATTTGCCGGCGAGACCCCGAAGGACGAGGACTGATGGCGGTGGCCGGACAGCGGCGTGACCGTGGGGCACTGCTCCATCACCTGCCGTTTCTGCTGGTGATGCTGGTGGTGGCGGTCGCCGCCCTGCGGATCGGCCAGTACCACTGGCGGCAGGGCGCCGCGCTGATCGGCGGCGCGTTGCTGCTCGCCGGCCTGCTCCGGGCGGCGCTGCCCGAAGCGAAGGCCGGGTTGCTGGCGATCAGGGGCAAGCCGGTCGACGTCCTGACCTACGGCGCGCTGTCGGTGTTGATCCTCTTCATCGCGTTCACGATCACCGGCGGGCCCCTGTCCTAAGAGGTCAGGACGCCATCGCGGGCGCCAGGCGTGCTTCGCGGCGGTCCATGCCGCCGGACACGACGGCCAGCGAGAGCCCCAGGACGGCCAGCGACGCACCGACCCAGTTCGGCGCGACCAGGCCGAAGCCGCCCGCGATCACCAGACCGCCCAGGTAGGCGCCGATCGAGTTCGCGATGTTGAACGCCGACTGCACGGCCGCGGAGACCAGCGACGGCGTCCCGCCCGCCTTCTCCATGATCCGCGCCTGCATCATCGGGCCGATCATGAACCCGGCGAGGCCGACGAAGAAGATCGTCACCGCCGCGCCGACCTTGCCGTTCGCGGTGAAGGTGAAGATCGCCAGCACCGTGGCCAGGCCCAACAGCGAGACGTAGAGGCTCGGCATCAGCGCCTTGTCGGCGAGCCTGCCGCCGAGGATGTTGCCGATCGTCATGCCGACCCCGGCCAGCGAGAGCAGCAGGGTGACGTTCGACGGCGAGTAGCCGGTGACGTCGGTCAGCATCGGCGCGATGTAGGACAGGCAGGCGAACACGCCGCCGAGGCCGAAGGTGACGATCGCGAGGGCGAGCCACACCTGCGGACGGCGGAAGGCGCCGAGTTCGCCGCGCAGCGACGGCTCGGCCGGTTTGCCCTGGTGGGGGACCAGTTTCGCGATCGCGGCCATGGCGATCAGGCCGATCACGGCGACGACGCCGAAGGTCGCGCGCCAGCCGACCTTCTGGCCGAGCAAGGTGCCCAGCGGCACGCCGACGACGTTGGCCAGGGTCAGGCCCAGGAACATCATCGAGACGGCCTTCGCGCGTTCGCCCGGCTTGGCCAGGCTGGACGCGACGACCGCTCCGGCGCCGAAGAACGCGCCGTGCGGCAGGCCGGCGAGGAAGCGGAACGCGACACCGAACTCCTGGTTCGGCGAGAGCGCGAAGAGGGTGTTGCCGAGCGTGAACAGCCCCATCATCGCCAGCAACATCGTCTTGCGTGGCAGCCGGACGGCGGCGGCGGTGAGCAGCGGAGCGCCGACCACGACGCCGAGGGCGTAGCCGGAGATGAGGTAACCGGCGGACGGGATCGACACGCCGAAATCGGCGGCGGCTTCGGGCAGCACGCCCATCATGACGAATTCGGTGGTCCCGATGCCGAAGGCACCGATGGCGAGCGCGAGCAGCGCGACGGGCACGGCTCTCCCTTCGAGGGTCGTACGTGAGTAAACGATTACTCGCCCAGCGTCGCGGATGGGGAGCTGAATCGATTTAGGTCTCGGGCACAAAAGAAGACAGCGCGTGCGGCCCCAGCGTCGACGAGCTGTCCTGCGTCCAGTTCAACGGATCGAGGGGGCGTTTGTCATCCCGGTTTCGGGTGAGGCTGACCACCCTCAGCGGCGGGCGGCGAGCACGCCCTGGAGCAGCCCCGGGAAGAGCTCGTCGAGATCGTTGCGACGCAAGGAGTTGTAGCGGGCGGTGCCCTGCTGGCGGCCCATGATGATGCCCGCTTCGCGCAGTGTGCGCAGGTGATGGGTGAGTGTGGACTTGGTCACGGCGACGTCGAAACCGCTGCACGAGATCTCGGAGCCGGCGTCGGCCAGCTGGCGGACCATGTCGAGCCGGACCGGGTCCGCGAGCGCGGCGAGGACCGCCTCGATCCGGATCTCGTCCCGATCGGGATAGACGTACTGCTGCGTCGCGGTCATCCGTCCATAGTACGACGCCCCTCGAACTTCCCGCGTATCCGTAGTACGGTCGCCATCGAACTACGACAACCATCGAACAACGACCCCGTGTCGCCTTTCGCGGGCTGACCGCGATCCGGCGCCGACCTGCGTTTAGCGGGCAAAACGCGATCCGCGGGGTCTGGAGCTGGGGAGTCATGACTTTCGCACCACCCAGGACCGCGGTGCTGGCGCTCGGCACCTTCGCGGTCGGCACCAGCGGCTACGTCGTCGCCGGGCTGCTGCCGGCGCTGACCGGCGAGCTCGCCGTCTCCGAGACGGCCGCCGCCCAGTTGGTCACCGCCTTCGCCATCGCGTACGCGGTCGGTTCGCCACTGTTCGCCGCGGTCACCGGCCGTTGGGAGCGCCGCACGCTCCTGGTCGCCGCGCTCGTCGTCACGGCCATCGGCAACGCGCTCGCCGCCCTCGCGCCCGGCTACGTGACCCTGCTGCTCGCGCGGGTCATCACCGCGATCGGCGCGGCGGTCTTCACCCCGGCCGCGAGCGCCGTCGCCGCCGAACTCACCGCGCCGGAACGCCGGGGCCGCGCGGTCGCGCTCGTCTTCGGCGGGCTCACCGTCGCGACGATCCTGGGCGTCCCGCTCGGCAGCGTCCTTTCGCAGAGCGTCGGCTACCAGGCCGTCTTCGCGCTCGTCGCGGCCTTCTCGCTTCTCGGCGCCTTCGCCGTCCGGCTGGTCCTGCCCGCCGTCCCGGCGCCGCCCCCGGTCCGGCTGGCCGAACGGTTCACCGTCGCCAAGGACCCGCGCGTGCTCGCCATGCTCGGCGCGACCGTGCTCGGCTGCCTCGCCGCGTTCTCCGTCTACACCTTCATCTCGCCGGTCCTGTCGGCCACCGCGGGTATCCACGGCACGACGGTCAGCCTGCTGCTGTTCGTCTACGGCGCGGGCGGCGCGCTCGGCAACGTCCTCGGCGGCCGCGCCACCGACCGCTGGGGCGCCAGGGGACCACTGCTGATCGTGTTCGGCGGGATCACCGTGGTGCTCGCGATGCTGCCGCTGGTGGCGACCACCGTCGCGGGCGCGGCCGTCGTCCTCTTCCTCTGGGGGCTGGCCACCTGGTCGGTCAACCCGCCGATCCAGCACCGGCTGATCGAGCTGTCCAAGCAGAACGCCGGGCTCGTGCTCTCGCTCAACGCGTCCGCGATCTACCTCGGCGTCGGCCTCTCCGGCCTGGTCGGGGGAGCGGTGCTCAGCGGCGGCGGGCCGCTCCTGCTGCCCGAGATCGCGGCGGTGCTGACCGCGCTCGGCGCGGCCGTGGTCGTGGCAGGCTGGCGGAGCCGCGTGAAGCAACCCGCCATGGCCGAGTGACGGCTACTCGGCGCGCGTCTGGACTTCGCAGTCGGGGCCGGGGAAGACCAGCCCTTCGTGTCCGTCCGCGAACCGGACGAGATACGGCGGGGCACCGTGTTCGCCGCGTACCTCGAGGATCTCGCCGCGTTGTTCGGCCGAACCCACCGTGCGTCCGTGCACGTGGATCTCGTCTCCGACGGTCGCCTGCATGAGAATCACCTCCGACGTTTCAAGGTTAGGAGCGTCGGAGGTGATCCCGCTACAGTGTCGGCATGATCCTCGAAATCCTTGGAGGCGCGACGCCTCACGCCCGGTGAGCCCGTCGATCCGGGTCCGCACGCCTTCGGAGCTGCGTGCGGCCAGAAGAAGGAAATCCCATTCCTGCTGGGGGCATCTCGTCGCGGCACCGCTGTGGCCGCTGCACGGCGCGAACCTCGGCACCCTGTTGCGGACCTGCGACGCCGTGGGCGCTTGCCTTGCCGTACCGAGGTTTCCCTGGGTGCCGGAGGCGCTGCGCCGCGGGAACACGTTGCGGCGTCCGGCTTGTGTGCACTGGGTGCACGATCCACCCGGCTGGCTGGCGCGGGAGAAGGTGGCGGGCACGGCGATCGTCGGCGTCGAACTCGCCGACGAAGCCGTGCGCCTCGCCGATCTCCCGCCCGCGCGAGGGCGGACGATCGCCGTGCTCGGCCATGAGCAGCAGGGGATTCCGCCGGAAGCGCTGGACCTTCTCGACACCGTCGTCGAAATCCCGATGGTGGGCACCGGCGCCAGCCTCAACGTGGCCGTCGCGGGCAGTCTGGTGTTGTACAAATTGGCGGGCTTGCTGTGACCGTCGCCGATAGGCTGCCCGGATGACCGACGTACTCGACAAGGTGGCCGGGAAGAGCGGCGAACTGGTGCTCCGCCGGGCGGGCGGCGATTTCGAGGTCATCGCCAACGGCGTCTTCCTGATGGACACCCGTAACGGTGAATCCGAACGGTTGCTCGTCTCGGTGGCCGCGGATCTGGTGCCGGGCAAGGCGCGGATGCTGATCGGCGGCCTCGGGGTCGGCTATTCGCTGCGCGCCGCGCTGGATCACCCCGGTGTCGGCGAGGTCGTGGTCGTCGAGCGCGAGCCCGCCGTGATCGGCTGGAACCGCGAGGGTCCCCTCAAGGACGTCCACGACGACGCCCTGTCCGACGAACGGGTCACCGTGGTCGAGGCCGATCTGGTGAAATGGTTGCGCCGGACGGAAGAGCGGTTCGACGCGCTGTGTCTCGACATCGACAACGGTCCTGAGTGGACGGTCACCGACGGCAACGCGAAGCTGTATTCCGGCGCCGGTCTCGACATGCTCACCGCGCGGTTGCGGCCGGGTGGCGTGCTCGCGGTGTGGAGCGCCGAGTCGGTCCCGTCGTTCGCGAAACGGCTGCGGGCGCGGTTCGGTGAGGTGCGGGAGCTGACGATCCCAGTACCGCAAGGAGAACCGGACGTGCTGTGGTTCGCGCGGGTGTAGCCGACGCCGCGCGCGTCAACGCGCGTTGGTGCGACGTGGTGTGCCGGACGGGCACCTTCACCGCCCGCGTCTGGAAGTCGCCGATCCGGACGCCACCGCTGTACCCCGACGCGGTGACCCTGGCTCCCGACGCGACGGTCGCGGAGGTACTGGACGGGATCGACACTTCGCCTGGCTGCGCGGTGAAGGACAGCTTCGCCTGCCTGGATCTCGCGCGCGAAGGTTTCGAGGTGCTCTTCGAGGCGACGTGGATCGCGCGGACGGCCGACGTGCCGCTCGAACCGGGCTGGACCCGGGTCGACGACCAGTACGACGATCCGTCCGTCGCCGTGTGGTCGAACGGAGTCGCCGGGGTGACGGCCAATCGTGACGGCGGCTTCGCCGGACTGTCCAATTTGTACACTCAAGGCGACCTGGACGAGGCTTGGCGCGGCGCGACGTCGGCCGTCGCGGCGAGCTTCCCCGGCTTGCCGATCACCGGCTACGAACGCGGCGAAGATCTCGACGCCGCCCTTCGCGACGGCTACACGGCGCTGGGGCCGCTGCGGGTCTGGCTGAAATGATCGCCGCATGGAGATCACGACCTGGCACCTCGAACAGACCTCGCCGGACGACTTGAGCGCGGCGAAGCCGCCCGCGGTCCCGGTGACGGTCACCCGCGCCGAGCTGGCCAGCCCGGAGCTGAACCGCTACCTCTACACCGCGGTCGGCGGCGACTGGTTCTGGATCGACCGGCTCGGCTGGTCGTGGGATCAGTGGATCGAGTGGCTGGACAGACCGGGCGTCGAGACCTGGGTGGCGTACGCGCAGGGGACGCCGTGCGGCTACTTCGAGCTCGACGGCACTGTCGAGGGCGAAGTCGAACTCGCGTACTTCGGCCTGATGTCGTCCTTCGTCGGCAAGGGCCTCGGAGGACATCTGCTGACCGTCGCGCTGCGGGAGGCGTGGACGCTCGCGGAGCGCTGGCCGGGCAAGACGCCGGCGCGCCGCGTCACGGTCCACACCTGCACCACCGATGGCCCGGCCGCGCTCAAGAACTACCAGGCACGCGGGTTCCGGCTGTTCCGCACCGAGGTCGAGCAGGCCGAACTGCCCGCCGAGACGCCGGGGCCGTGGCCGGGAGCCGGGAAGAAGTAGCTACTTCGCCGGAGCCTTGGCTGCCGCCTTCGCCGCCTTCTTGAACGCGCGCACCTCGCCGAGGGTCTTCGCGTCGACGACGTCGGCGATCGAACGCCGTGAGCCGCGGTCGCCGTACGCGCCCGCGGCGGCGCGCCAGCCCTTGGGCTGCACGCCGAGCTGCTTGCCGAGCAGCGCGAGGAAGATCGCGGCCTTCTGGTCGCCGTAGCCGGGCAGCGCCTTGAGCCGCTTGAGGACTTCGGGGCCGTCCGGTTTGGGCCGTCCGGCGGTCCAGATCCCGGCCGCGTCGCCGTCGTAGACCTCGACGACGTGCTGGGCGAGATCCTTCACCCGGCGCGCCATCGAGCCGCCGTAGCGGTGGATCGCGGGCGGGACCACGCACAGTTCGACGAAGGTCTCGGTGTCCATCGCGTGGATCTTCTTGATGTCGAAACCGTCCATCCGGTCCGCGATCTTCTGCGGGCCGCGGAACGCGTGTTCCATCGGGAACTGCTGGTCGAGGAGCATCCCGACGAGCAGCGCGAACGGGTCTTCGGTGAGCAGCCGGTCCGCTTCCTCGTCCCCGACCAGGTGCAATGCGCGCGTCATGCGCCCAGGATCTCACGACCGGCCCGGTGCGCGCGTCCTCATCCGTGTGGGTCCACCAGCAGGTCCGCGGCCGCCGTGGTGACGGCGTCCGACACCGCAGCCAGCGCGGGGGAGTCGAGTTTCCACTGTTGCCAGAACAGCGGTACGTCGATCGGGTGATCCGGGTCCAGGCAGGCGAAGGTGCCGTCGCGCAGGCGGTCGCCGATCTGCGCGAGCGGCACCATGCCCCAGCCCATGCCGGCCGCGACGGCGTCGAAGAACCCTTCGGACGACGGTACGTAGTGCCGCAGCGAACTCGCGATCGTGCCGCGCTCGCGCGCGAAGCGGTCCTGAAGGTCGTCACGGCGGTCGAAGACGACGACGGGTGCTTCGGCGAGGTCGAGGTCCGTGCCGAGCTCCGGGCTCACGACGGCCAGGTAGCGCATGTGCCCGAGCCGGTGCACCGAACACCCCGCGACCGGATCGGGTGACGACGTTACGGCGGCCATCACCAGACCCTCCCGCAGCAGGGTCGTGGTGTGGTCCTGGTCCTCGCGATGCAGTTCGAAGCAGATCTTCTGCTCGGGCGGCACCCGTGTGAGCGCGGGCAGGAACCAGGTCGCCAGCGAATCCGCGTTCACCGCGATCGGCAGCCGGACCGGTTCGTCGCCGGCGGTCAGGCCGAGTTCGGCCCGGGTGTCGGCCTCCAGCAGGGCCATCTGACGGCCGAACCGCACCACCGCCTGCCCGGATTCGGTCAGCCGCACCGGTTTCGTGCGGATCAGCAGGACGAGGCCGGTGCGCTGTTCGAGCGCCTTGACGCGCTGGCTGATCGCCGACGGCGTCACGTGCAGTGCCGATGCCGCCGCGTCGAACGTCCCTTCGTCGGCGACCACCAGCAGCGTGCGGACCAGGTCGAGGGGCAGATCTCTCATCACGAACGCTAATCTTACGTAAGAATCTTTAGCTGTACTGTTGACGATCGGCTTCCTAGCCTGGTCCGTATGGGAGACGTTCTGTTCAGCCTGGGTGCCGGATTCGGCGCCACCATGGCCCTCATCGTCGCGATCGGCGCCCAGAACGCTTTCGTGCTGCGCCAGGGCATCCGCCGCGAGGCGGTGCTCGTGGTGGTGCTGATCTGCATCTTCTCGGACGCCATCCTGGTCAGTCTCGGCGTCGGCGGGGTCGGCGCGCTGGTGGGGACGTCACCCGAAGCGCTGACCGTCGTCGCGCTGATCGGCGGCGCCTTCCTGCTTTGCTACGGCGCTCTCGCGGCCCGCCGCGCGTTCAAACCGGCCGCGCTGGAGACCGGCGGCCCGGAGACCGGCGGATCGCTGCGCCGCATCGTGCTGACCACGCTGGCGATCACGTGGCTGAACCCGCACGTCTACCTCGACACCCTCCTCCTGCTCGGCGCGATCGCGGCCGGGCACGGCAGCGACCGATGGGCGTTCGGGGTCGGTGCCGTGTCGGCCAGCGTGCTCTGGTTCGTCGCGCTCGGTTTCGGCGCGCGGCTGCTCAGCGGGTTCTTCCGCAAACCGTCGTCGTGGCGGGTGCTGGACGGCCTGGTCGCCGCGACGATGATCGGCCTGGGCGTGGCGCTGGTGGCCGGCGCCTGATCACGGCAGGCGGGCCAGCTCTTCGGCGGTGAGCACGAGATCGGCCGCGGCCGCCGAATCGCGGATCGTGGCGGGCCTCGTCGAGCCGGGGATCGCGATCATCGACGGCGATTTCGCGAGCAGCCAGGCCAGGCACACCCGCTGGGGGCTGACGCCGCGTTCCCCCGCCACGGCACGGAATTCCGCATCGATCCCGCGGAGCGGGCCCCACGGCAGATACGCGAGCCCGAGTTCGGTGCACAGTGCCAGTTCCGGTTCGTGCACCAGCTGCGCGGGCGCGTGCTCGTTCTGCACCGAAACCAGTGCCTCGCCGAGGATCTCCCGTGCTTCGAGGATCTGTGCCCGGGACACGTTGGAGATCCCGGCGAGCCGGATCTTGCCTTCGTCGGCCAGTTCCTTGATCGCGCCGACGGACTCCGCCCACGGCACGTTCTCGTCGGGCTTGTGCAGCTGGTAGAGCCCGATCGCGTCGACGCCGAGCCGTTTCAGCGAGCCCTCGCAGGCCGCCTTGAGATGCGCGGGAGTCCCGGTGACGGTCCATGAGCCGTCACCGGGACGGCCACGGCCGCCCTTGGTCGCGACGAGCACCGCGTCCGCTCCACTGTGGACGGACAGCGCGGCGGCGATCAGCTCCTCGTTGTGGCCGATCTCGTCCGCGTGCCAGTGGTAGGAGTCGGCCGTGTCGATCAGCGTGACCCCGGCGTCGAGCGCGGCGTGGATGGTGGCGATCGCGCGGTCGCGATCCGGTCGGCCTTCGATCGACAGCGGCATCGCGCCAAGGCCGATCGCGCTCACTTCGACGTCTCCGATGCTGCGGTAACGCATGGGGGTCAAGCCTTTCTGAGTTCTTCGACGGCTTCGCCGAGCCAGTCGGTGGTGGTGGAGAAGGAGAAGCCGAGGCCGGTCGCGCGCGAGGTGTCCAAGACGGCGTAGCGGTCGAAGGAGAACGGCGAAGCGTCCTGCTCGACGACCCGGAACTCCGGCTCCGCGCTGATGGCGGCGGCGAGATCGAGCACCGACAGTTCGCCGTGCGAGCCGGCGTTGACCGGACCGGTGAAGTCCGCGAGCGTGGCCCAGGTCAGGAAGTCCGCGATTTCACGCGCGTGAATGAACGTCGAAGGGCGCGGATCCGCGTGGATGTCCACGGCGTCCCCGGCGTCCAGCCGTTCGACGTAATGCCGCAGCCGCCCGGTGAAGTCTTCGCCACCGAGGACGTGCGCGACGCGTACCGGGACGAACGGTGTGTCTCCCGTCGAGAAGACCGCTTCGGCCTGCCGTTTGCCTTCGCCGTACTCGTACTCGGAAAGCCCGAGATCGACGGTCGCCGGGGTGACCAGCGATTCGGCCATCGGGGTCTCCGTCCGCACCTGGTCGTAGACCTCGATCGTGGACGTCATCACGTAGCGGTCCGCGCGCAGGACGCGGCGCGCGATCTCCGCCTGGACCGGCGTGTAGCAGACCTGGTCGAGCACGACGTCGAACGAACGGGAACCCACCGCGGCCTTGAGCCCGGCTTCGTCGTCGCGGTCGGCGATCAACTGCGCGACGCCGGACGGCGCGGGGGTGGAGCCGCGGTTGAGGACGGTGACGTCCAGCCCGGCATCGCGCAGCCGCTCGACCACCCCGCGGCCGAAGTACCGGCTTCCGCCGAGAACGAGCACTTTCTTCATGCGTACCAGTGTTACGGTGGTGATCCTGGTGCTTGAAGGGGAAAACATGGGTGAAACGACGGAATCGCAGAAAGATTCTCGGTCGAATCGAGGATCCACTGAAAGCTCACTGGACGTGATCGATCGACGACTTCTCGAACTCCTCCAGGAGGAAGGCCGCATCACCCTGAGTGAACTCGGGCGCCGTGTCTCGCTGAGCCCCGCGGCCGTCGGCGAACGCGTCAAACGCCTCGAAGCCGACGGCGCGATCACCGGCTACGCGGCACTCGTTTCGCCGTCCGGGCTCGGTCTCGGGCTGCGGGCGTTCGTGCGGATGGCGCCGCACAGCGGGTTCACCGTCCGGCATCCGCGGACGCGGAAGATCATGGACCGCCCCGAAATCCTCGAACTGCACCATGTGGTGGGCGAGGACTGCTGGATCCTGAAGATCGCCGTGCGGGACACGGGCCACCTGGAAGAACTGCTGGAGGACCTGTCCGCGCTCGGCGCCACGACGACGTCGATCGTCATGTCCAGCCCGATCGAAAGGCGCGTGTTGCTGCCCTTGTGATCCGTCACAAGAGACGCCGCGTAAGTCTGGTCGTTCTCCCGGTTCCGCTCGTCGATTTGTGACGCATGATGACTCGCATCACATACTGACGAGTAACCGGAGGCAGGGATGCGGGCTCGGATCCTCACCACGCTTGTCGCGGCCTTGACGTTCACGATCGCCGTCCCGGCGGCGGCGAGCGCGGCGCCGTCGAGCGGTTGGAACGACTGGTCGTGCCGGCCGAGCGCGAGTCATCCCGAGCCTGTCGTGCTGGTGCACGGCCTCGGCGGCAACGCGACGACCAACTGGTTCTACCACGCGCCGAAGCTCAAGGACGCCGGTTACTGCGTCTATTCGCTGACCTACGGATCGACCGTCCTGGGTGGGCAGTTGTTCGGCGGGCTCGCCTCGATGCGGAAGAGCGCGGTCGAACTCGGCGCGTTCGTCGACCGTGTACGCACGAGCACCGGCGCGGACAAGGTCGACATCGTCGGGCATTCCGAGGGGACGACGATGCCCGCGTACTACCTCAAATTCGAGGGAGGCGCGGAGAAGGTGAAGCATTTCGTCGGCTTCGGCTCGAACTTCAAGGGCACCTCGCTCAACGGGTTCTCCGAGCTGGCGAAGGCCGTGCTGTCGCTGCCCGGGATCGACCTGCTCGCCGACGGTGTCTGCGGGGCGTGTCGTGAATACCTCGCGCCATCGGCGTTTCTCGACGACCTCGCCCGCGGTGGGGTGAGCGTGCCCGGGCCGACGTACACGAGCATCGTGAGCCGGCACGATCGAGTGGTCACGCCGTACACCAGCGGCGTGCTCGGCGAGCCTGGCACGACCGACATCGTGTTGCAGGACCATTGCGGCGTGGACGTTTCCGGGCATCTCAGCCAGGCGATCGACCCGAACGTGACGGGCCTGATCCTCAAGGCGCTCGACCCGGAGAACGCGCCCGCGCCGAGGTGTGTGCCGTTCTTCGCGCCGCTGTAAGCCTCAGGGCCTGGTCGCGTGCACGACGAACACCGACCGGACCCGATCGTCGGACTCGACGTCGAGCCGCTTCACGGTCACCTCGGTGAAGCCGGCTTCGGTGGCCAGTTCCGCCGCGTCGTCCTCGGTTTCCGGCAGCTTCAGGTCGGCGGGGACGATCGCGGCGAACGCCTCCGACGGCCGGAACGCCGACGCGATCGGCAGGCTGAAGCCGACGCGTCCGCCCGGGCGCAGCGCACGCAGCCAGTCGCGCAGGGCGGCCGCGCCGAGGAAATGCAGCGAGGACGCGCACAGCACGGCGTCCGCGCCCTCGTCCTCCACCGGTGACGGGACCGCGGAGGCGACCTGCCAGGTGATGCGCTTGCCGGGATCGTGCGTCGCCGCCTTCGCCTCGGCCTGGGCGATCATGCCCGGCGAGATGTCGATCGCCAGCACTTCGCCCGGCTCCAGGCGCAGCGCGGCGAACGCGGCCACCCCGGTCCCGGTCGCGACGTCGAGAACACGCTCGGGCGCGGTGCTGCCGAGACCGTCGACGAGCGCGTCGGCGACGAGGCCGTGGAAAGTGTCTTCGTCGTAGTGCGCGGCGATGCCGTCGAACAGCCCGGCCGCGATCTCCTCGCTCACGACCGAGACCCTATCCGGGAGGCGGCGCCGCCCGGCGAAACCCAGGTCGACGCGGTGATACCAGCACAGCTCCGGGTCGCCTTCGAGCCAGCAGAGCAGGACGTCGACGCCGTCGAGTTCGGCGGGGAAGTCGACCAGGAGCGGGGCGAACCCCTTCAGCTCCGCCCCCGTCCGCTGGACGGTGGTCATCAGGTCGTCCAGCCGGGCCTGCGCGGCCTTCCACTCCGGCATCCCGCCGAGCGAGGTCTCCCGGCCGCCCGGGCGCAGGGAAGCGGCGAGCTCGGCCGCGTCGGCGCGGAGACGGACGAGCTCGTCGAGCACCGGGCGTAGCCGGGCGAGCTCGGCGCGGGCTTCGGGAACGGTGAACAGACCCATGCGCCGATGGTCCCAGCCCGCTCAGCGGCGCCTCCGGCCGAGTCTCGACGCGAGGCCCGCGCCGATCAGGAGGAAACCGGTCGCGAGCAGGCCGCCGATGAACAGCCAGCTCGTGACGCCGTAGGTGACGTCGTTCTGCGGCAACAGTTTCACCAGCCGGAAGCCCCATTCGGGCACGGCGATGGTGGCCACGCCGGGGGCGACGCCCCAGACGAGGCCGCCGAGGATCGGGCCGGTCGCCGAGAGCGCGCCGAGCAGCCCGACGGCGAGCAGGAGGATCCCGCCGCCCACGAGCAGGCCGATGCTGAAGACGTCACGCTGGGTGCTGAGCGTCGCCTGGACGAGCATCTGCTGCCGCAGCCCGCCCCAGGCCAGCAGGCCGAGGGCGACCGGCGTCAGGATCAGGCCACCCGCCCCGCTGAGAACGCGCCGCACACCTCGGCCGGCGCGCGGGTCTTCGGCGCCCAGGTCGTCGTCGAACGGCTCGTACGGTTCGTACGACTCGACGTCTTCGTACGGCCTCCGGGGGTCTCGCGGGTTTTCGGGTTGCTCGTACTCGCCGTACTCCTGGTAGTCCTCGTCGTCGTACTCCGCGACGTACCGGTGCGATGACATGGGCGGGTCACCTCCCTGACCCGGACTACGGACGCCGGCCCCCTTCGGTTCACTTTGATCTCCGCGGAGCGCGTTTAGCCCGCTAAACGCGATTTGAACGACGGCGCGAGAGGGTGCCCACCAGACCCGCCCCGATCAACAGGAAACCGCTCCCGACCAGCGCGCCCATCACCAGCCAGGTCACCAGGCCGACACCGAGGCCGCTGCCGCCGGCGTCGTAGATGACGCTCATGACGTCGCGCGGGCTCAGGAGGAACCCCACGCCCGGCAGTACACCCCACACCAGCCCGCCCAGCGCCGGACCGAGTCCGGACAACGCCCCGAGGAACGCCACACCGAGCAGGAGCAGGCCGCCCAGGAACAGGAGGATGATGCCGAGCGGGTCCTCGCTGATGGACAGGGAGCGCGAGAAACCCCGCTGGACCAGCGTGCCGCCGTAGATGGTCACGCCGAGCGCGACCGGCGTGAGCAGGAAACCGCCGAGCCCGCTGATCACCCGGGGCACCGCCCGGCTGCTTTGCCTAGGCTGGAGGTAAGGCTCCGGCGTCGCCGGCTGCCCGTGCGGTGGCACGGCGTAGGGGTCGGTGGTCATGAGGTCCGCCTTTCCGGTGGCCGACGTGCCGATTGTCGGGTTCGGTTCGATGATGGCGCGGTCGCCGACGTTCCCGTGACGGCCGGATGGCCGTCGTACGACCGGGTGACGTCGGACACATCAGCCTCGTGGAGACTTGATACCGACCACTACTGGAACCATCCAGGACCGTTAAGCAGTACGCTTGTACCGCTACCGGAGACTGAAGAAGAAACGCGAAGATCCGCGGAAGGAGCACCGCTGCTCATGGCCAAGATCAAGGTCCAGGGCACCGTCGTCGAGCTCGACGGTGATGAGATGACCCGCATCATTTGGCAGTTCATCAAGGACAGGCTGATCCACCCGTACCTGGACGTGAACCTGGAGTACTACGACCTGGGCATCGAGGAGCGGGACCGCACCGACGACCAGATCACCGTCGACTCCGCCAACGCGATCAAGAAGCACGGCGTCGGCGTCAAGTGCGCCACGATCACGCCGGACGAGGCGCGCGTCGAAGAGTTCGGCCTGAAGAAGATGTGGCTCTCGCCCAACGGGACGATCCGCAACATCCTCGGCGGCGTGATCTTCCGCGAGCCGATCGTCATCCAGAACATCCCGCGCCTGGTACCGGGCTGGACCAAGCCGATCATCATCGGCCGTCACGCGCACGGTGACCAGTACAAGGCGACCAACTTCAAGGTCCCCGGCCCGGGCACGCTGACCATGACCTACACCCCGGCCGACGGTTCCGAGCCGATGGAGTTCCAGGTCGCGCAGTACCCCGAGGGCGGCGGCGTCGCCATGGGGATGTTCAACTTCCGCAAGTCCATCGAGGACTTCGCGCGTGCCTCGCTGCAGTACGGCCTCGACCGCGAGTACCCGGTCTACATGTCGACCAAGAACACCATCCTGAAGGCCTACGACGGCATGTTCAAGGACGTGTTCGAGGAGATCTACCAGGCCGAGTTCAAGGCCGACTTCGACGCCAAGGGCATCACCTACGAGCACCGCCTGATCGACGACATGGTCGCCGCGGCGATGAAGTGGGAGGGCGGCTACGTCTGGGCCTGCAAGAACTACGACGGTGACGTGCAGTCCGACACGGTCGCGCAGGGCTTCGGCTCGCTGGGCCTGATGACCTCGGTGCTGCGCACCCCGGACGGCAAGACCGTCGAGGCCGAGGCCGCGCACGGCACGGTGACCCGGCACTACCGCCAGCACCAGCAGGGCAAGCCGACCTCGACGAACCCGATCGCGTCCATCTTCGCGTGGACCCGTGGCCTCGAGCACCGCGGCAAGCTGGACTCGAACCCGGAGCTGATCGGCTTCGCGAACAAGCTGGAGCAGGTCGTCATCGAGACCGTCGAGAGCGGCAAGATGACCAAGGACCTCGCGCTGCTGATCAGCAAGGACCAGCCGTTCCAGACCACCGAGGAGTTCCTCGCGACGCTGGACGCCAACCTGGCCAAGAAGATCGCCCAGGCCTGAGTCCCGTAACCGCTTGAAGGCCCCCTTCCCTCGCGGAAGGGGGCCTTTTCGCGTTGTGACGGTGGGTAGCCCGTGTCCGGCCGGGTTGGCGCCTCCGGGTGGTAGGCGATCCGGGATCTGGGCGGCCGCCCCGGCTTCTGCCACTCTGGACCGGACAGAAAACGATTCCCTTGTTCGAGGAGTGACCATCATGGCCATCTCGAAACCGGTCTTGTTCATCGGCGGTGGACTGGCGCTGATCGTCGTCGTCGCCATCTCGGGACAGGACAGGGAGTCGAGCGCGTCGAGCCCGACCGGTTGCCAGGTCGTGGTGACGGCGGACGTGCTCAACGCGCGCGACGCCCCCGGTGGGCAGAAGATCGTCGGCAAGTACGTCAAGGACGCGAAGATCGACGCGCAGCCGGTGGTCGAGAACGGCTTCCGCAAGATCGCCGAGGGCAAATGGGTTTCGGCCGAGTTCGCGCCGCCGGTCCAAGGTTCGAAATGTGGCCCGTGACCTGCGGCTTCGCGTTTAGCCCGCGAAAGGCGACGTGGGCGTTGACCTGCGGCTTCGCGATTAGCCCGCGAAACGCAGGTGGGCGCCTTCCGCGGCCGCCAGGACCTCGCCGCTGAACTCCTGCCGCGCTTCGGCCACCGAGATCCCGCGGTCGGAGCCGGGCCAGAAGTGGGTGAGCAGCAACCGCCGGGCACCTCCGCGCTCGGCCCAGTACCCGGCCTCGCCCGCCGTCGACACCAGGCGTGGCGTCTCGTCGGGGGAGGGGCCCTGGAGCGTGGCGTCGGCGATGAGCAGGTCGGCGTCGCGCGCCAGCTCCGCGAGGATCGGACTGGGCCCGCTGTCGCCGGTGTAGGCGACGGTCAAGCCGGGCGCGGTCAGCCGCACCCCGTAGTTCGGCACGTGGTGCGGCAGCAGGAACGTCGTCATCCGGAACGGCCCGACGTCGCGCGGCGGGCCGAGTTCGTGCACGTCGAAGATCGTCGTGGGATGCGGGCGCGCTTCCATCGCTTCGAGCCGTCGCACCGTGCCGGGCGTGCAGTGCAGCGGGATCCGCGGCTCGTCCGGCAGCCCGTAGGCGCGGGCGCGGCCGAGCGCGCTCACGTCGGCGCAGTGATCGGGATGCTCGTGCGTCACCACCACCGCGTCGACCCGGCCTTCGGGGCAGTGCTCGAACAGCCGTGACGCGGCGCCGTAGCCGAGGTCGAGCACCACCTTGAAGCCCCCGTGGACCAGGAGGAAGCCGGCGCAGGCCCGGCCGGGTTCCGGCCAGGCGCCGCAGCTGCCCAGCACGGTCAGCTCGCTCATGCGCGCAGTCTCCCAGTGCCGTTTCTGTCGGACCCCCCAGGTAGCGTGCGAAGGGTGCTGACCGTCTCCACTGTGAATGTCAACGGCCTCCGTGCCGCCGCGAAAAAGGGCTTCGTCGAGTGGCTGGGCTCGACGAAGGCGGACGTCGTCGCCTGCCAGGAGGTCCGGGCCGAGCTCAAGGAGCTCCCGGCCGGTGCCGCCGCGCCCGAAGGCTGGCACGTGGTGCACGCGCCGTCCGTGCAGAAGGGGCGCAACGGCGTCATGCTCTTCAGCCGGGCGGAGCCGGAAGAGGTCCGCATCGGTTTCGGCGAGCCCGAATTCGAGGACAGCGGCCGCTACGCCGAGATCCACCTGCCGAACGTCGTCGTCGCGAGCCTGTACCTGCCCAGCGGCGATGTCGGGACACCGCGCCAGGACGAGAAGGAGCGCTTCATGGCGGCGTTCCTGCCATACCTCGTCGACCTGCGCGCCAAGGCCGAGGCCGGTGGCCGCGAGGTCGTCGTCGTGGGCGACTGGAACATCGCGTACGACAAGATCGACCTGAAGAACTGGCGCGGGAACCAGAAGAGCTCGGGCTTCCTGCCGGAGGAGCGGGAGTGGCTCGGCCGCGTGTTCAGCGAGGCCGGCTACGTCGACGTGCAGCGCAAGCTCGATCCGGAAGGTCCCGGCCCGTACACGTGGTGGTCGTACCGCGGGAAGGCGTTCGACAACGACACGGGCTGGCGCATCGACTGCCAGATCGCCACTCCCGGCCTGGCCGAGCGGTGCACCTCCGTCGTGGTCGAGCGCGCCGAGACCTACGACCAGCGCTGGTCCGACCACGCGCCGGTGACGGCGACGTACGGCATCTGAGCGCTGGGTCCCGGAGGTCGTGACTTCCGGGATCCGGTCAAAAGCGTGAGATCGAGGAGCTTGCCGAGCACACTCAGTGCACCGCCTCGATCTGTTCGGCTCGGTTGTGAGTGACAGGTTCGACCTGCGATCCAGTGATGTCGACCTGCTCGTCGAGTTCTCGGCTTTCCGAATTGGACAGTGGACTCGCGGCGCAGGTGCCGGATCTCGGACGGGTCGTCGCCTTTGGCGGCATCCTCAGCCACGGTTACGCGACGGGTTGACGCTGCCTAGATCCGACAACGCGACGTACTCCGGATAACCTGCGCGCAGGAGATCCGGGGGTTGCGATGGAGACGAACGAAGCCAGGCGTATCGAGGCGACCAACGCCGAGCGCTACGCGATGTCCGGCCAGTACGGGTGGGAGTTCAGCCCGGACGCGCCGAACCTGCTGGAGCGCTGGACGGTCCTGCCGTTCAACCAGCGCGGCGACAAGCGGATGGCGTTCGGCGCGCTGAGCGGCGCGTACAACGGCCTTCGCTTCAGCGTCTTCGATTACCACCGCCGCCCGACGGTCACGAGCGTGCACACGCGGTGGACCAACAAGAAGGTCAACGAGCTCGACACGATCTCGATCGACACGGTCTGGGTCGTCACCCTTCCCGCGCCGATGCCGAACTTCCAGATCGTGTCGAGTATCGAGTCCGCCTGGGACGTCGATCAGTACCCGGAGCCCGCCACCGCGGACCGGAAGTTCAACCGCTGGTACAAGCTGATCGACACCGACCCGAACGTCGCGGTCGCCGTGCTGACGCCGCAGGTCGCCGCCACGATGCGGTCGTCGAAGCTGCACACCTGGTCGCTGGTGGGCGCGGAACTGGTCTACGTCGAGAATCCGACCTTCGGCCGGACCAAACCGGACGACGTGCTCTCCACGCTCGGGAGGCTCGCGCAGCTCGTGTCGCTGCTGCCGTTCCACCTCGGTGGGCAGCCCGCCGCGCCGCCTCCGCCGCAGCCTTACCATCCGCCGCAACAGCAGTATCCGCCGCAGAACCCCGGGTATCCGCCGCAGTACCCGCCCCCGCCGCAGTACGGTCAGCCACCGTATCCGCCGCAATATCCGGGACACCCGCCGCAGCACTATCCGCCACAGCAGTACCCGCCGCAGTACCCGCCGCCGGGATACCCGCCGCGCGGCTACTGACGGGGCTTCGCGCTCTCCGTCCACACTGGACTTTCGACGAAGTGGTTGTCGAACTTTTCCTGACTGTCCAAGAGATCCTGGACGGTCGCCTCGCCGTGCCCGACCTTCTCCAGTAGCCGGAAGTAGTCGAACCGTTCGACGCCGGGAATGAACACGATCAGGACGTCCGCCGCCGAGTCCACGGCCGCCCGGAACGCGTGTGTGGTCAGCGGCGGCACGACGAGCATGTCGCCCTCGGAAACGGTCACGATCTCTTCTCCCACAAGGACTTCCAGCTTTCCGCCGAGCATGAAGAACATCTCGGACGAGCCGGTGTGGTAGTGCGGCGCCGCGCCGTCGGCGCCGACGCCCAGCTGTGTTCTCGCGCTGCTCATGACTCCGCCTGTGGTCGAGACGTCGGCGAGCAGCGTGACGAGGGTGGGGGCCGCGCCGACGGTCTCGGCTTCGGCGGCGCGGACAAGGACGGGTTCGCGGGCTTCGATGCGCTGTGTCATGACCGAGATAGTTCCACTGCTGGTAGTTCGCTGTCAAACTATCTCCCGTCGAATAGACTGCGTTCGTGAGTGAACAAGGAAGCGCGGACGCGATCGACGCCGTCGTCGACGCCTGGCACCGCGAGCGGCCGGAGCTGGACTTGACCGCGATCGGGGTCGCCGGCCGGCTCGGCCGCGTCACGATGCTGACCACGCCGATGGTCGAGGCCGTCTTCGCGAAGCACGGCTTGAAGCAAGGGGAGTTCGACGTGCTCGCGGCGCTGAGGCGGTCCGGGAAGCCGTACACGCTGATCCCGTCCGAACTGTCCGCGACCCTGATGATGTCCAGGGCGGGGATGACCAGCCGGATCGACCGGCTCGAGTCGGCCGGGCTGGTCGAGCGGGCGCTCGATCCCGAAGACCGGCGCAGCTTCCGGGTCACGTTGACCGAGCGCGGCTTCGAGGTCGTCGACGCCGCGATGACCGAGCACACGGCGAACATCGCGAAGCTGCTCTCGCCGCTGGGTGAGGACCTCGGTGTCCTCGACGCTTCGCTGCGTCGGCTACTGGCGTCCCTCGACGAAAACTGAAGGGGCCCTTCGTCGCGTCACATGCGGCGAAGGGCCCCTTCAGTTCCCTGGACGGATCAGCAGTACAGGTTGCCACCGGGGTCGACGCCGAGGATGCCGGTGAACTGCTGGTACTTGCTCACGCGGCTCTGCACCTGGGCGGGGTTGCCGCCGTTGCACTCGATGCTCCCGTTGATGCTGCGGATCGTCTCGCCGAAGCCGCGGCTGTTGACCATCGCGTTGTGCGGGGTCATCGTGCCGGGACCGTTCTGGGTCATCCAGTACCAGATGCCGGTCTTCCAGGCGACCGCCGCGTCGTTCTGCACCAGCCACGGGTTGGTCAGCAGCGGCAGGCCCAGCGCGTCGCCGGCGGCCTTGTAGTTGAAGTTCCAGCTGAGCTGGATCGGGCCGCGGCCGTAGTACGCGGCGTTGCCGGCGGGGCAGCCGTAGGACTGGCTCGTGTCGCAGTAATGCGGGTAGTTCGCCTCGTTCTGCTCGACGATGTGGACCAGGCCGCCGGTCTCGTGGCTGACGTTCGCCAGGAAGGCCGCCGCTTCCTGCTTCTTCACGGTGTCGCTGCCCGTGCCCGCGAAGGCCGGGTACGCGCTGAGGGCGGTGACCAGGCCGTTGTAGGTGTAGAAGGGGTTCCGGCTCGGGAACATCTGGTTGAACTGCGCCTCGCTGACCACGAAGCCGGACGGGTTCGGCGGGTTGGTCGTCCCGCCGCCGCAGGCGCCCTGATCGGCCCAGACCTGCGCCGTACCTGGGGTTTCGTTCTGCGTCCACCACTTCGCGGACCAGTTGTGCCCGTTGTAGGAGGCGGTGTTGCCGCCCCAGTAGACCGAGCTCGCGTTCCACGGCGCCACGCAGTCCGCGGCGGAGGCGGACTGGGTCGGGACGACCACGGCGACCGTGGTGGCGGCGAAGGTGGCGGCGACCGCCGCGAGAATACGTCGAAGAGACATCGGTGGCTCCTTCGTACGAGGGGACCATGCAGGGAGATTGGTCTATACCTTTTAAGGGGTATGGCCAACAGGTATAGACCATTGCGCACAAGAAACCAACCGGGGAAAGTCGGATCGTGCCTGTTCGGCCGCGTGCGACAACCGAATGGCCTAACCCCTGTCCGGTTTTGTCAGAAACCGATTCCCCGCATGGCAACTCTGAGGCGAGGGGTGCTCGAAACATCCCCCCTGTGAGGGGCTAGTCTCGGGCCCCGAGTTGATCAGAACCCACAGGTCTTGACACGCTCGGTAGTTTTTTGACCAGCAACCTGGAAATGCTCACTCGTTCGGGTTAGCGTTCCGGTTCGGCAAAGTCACGTCACGGGAGGCACTCCGGTGCGGAACCCAGTTCATCTCCTGATGCGATCGTCCGTGCCCGCGGCCCGGGCCGCGGCGGTCATCGCGATCCCGGTCGCGTTGCTCGTCGCGGGCGCCGTTCCGGCGTCGGCCGCGGAGTCGGCGTCACGTTCGGAGATGGCGTTCGGCCTGCTGGGCCCGGTCGGCCTGATCGCCGTCGCGCTCGGCATCGTCGGCATGGCCTTCGGTGTGTTCCGTCAGCGCCGGAAGGCCCGCGCGGCCGCCGTCGCCCCCGCTCCCGTCGTCCCGCCGCAGCCCGCCGCCCCGCATGTGGCCGCGATGGCCGAGGCCGTGCTCGCGGACGACGCCCTTACTCGCCAGCAGCGCCCCTGACCTGCTTTTCCCCGTTTCGGATCGCGTTTAGCCCGCGAAACGCAGGTGGGTGCCCTGGGCCCGGCGGATCGCGGTTAGCCCGCGAAACGCAGGTCGGCGGATTTCTTGGGTAGGTACACCTAGTCCCGCCCGGATTGTTTCGCCGCGCGCTGATCGCCACGCTCGGGTCCATGACGGTGACGCGGCGTCGCAGCCGGCCCGGTGACCCCTTCCCCCGCGCCCTGGACCGGGCGATCACGGAAAGCGGCCTCGGGCTCGACCGGATCCGGCACCGGCTCGCCCAGCAGGGAGTCCGGATCAGTGTCGCGACCTTGAGCTACTGGCGGACAGGAAGAAGCCGCCCCGAGCGGTGCGACTCCCTGAAGGCGGTCGCGCTGCTGGAGCGGCTCTTCGAACTACCGCACGGTTCCTTGCTGAACCGGCTGGGCCCGCGTCGCCCCCGGGGACGGTGGGGCGACGCGGGGACCGGGTCAGACGCCGGAGTTGGTGCGGATCCAGCTGCGGAAGTAGGGGACGTCCACGTAGATCGACGGCCCGGTCGCGCAGGTGCTGCTGTTGTTCCCGGCGCGGCTGGTGGCGCCGACCAGCTGCCAGACACCGCTGACCTGCTTCACTTGCGGGCCGCCCGAGTCGCCGTAGCAGGCGCCCGAGTTGCCGTTGGGGTTGTTGGTGCAGATCTCGCTGGCGGCGTTGATGCCGCTGCACCGGGTGTCGGCGACGATCGAGGTGTTCAGCTCCTGGAGGTTGATCGGGGCGCCACAACCACCGCGGACGGGGCAGGTCTGGCCCCAGCCGATGATCCGCGTCGCGGTGCCAACGGCCCCGGACGAAGCGGCGATCGTGACCGGCGCCTGCGACACCGCCGTCGAGAGACGCAGCAGCGCCAGGTCGGCGCTCGGGTGGGCGATGCGCTGGGCGACGCGGGCGACGGAACCGCCGCTGGTGCGGTTCGTGGTGCCGACCCGCACCTGGTACGGCGTGCCACAGTGCGCCGCGGTGACCACCCAGGTCGAGCTGATCAGTGAGCCACCACACTGGTGGCTGCCGGAGCTCGACTGCTGGGACACCATGAACGAGTAGACCTGGGTCGCGTTGCCGCCGCCGACGATGTTCGGCTGGACGCCTCCGGTGGGCTCGGCCGCCGCCGCGACGCCGGAAAGCGAGAAGACGGCCGCAGCCGCCATGGCCAAGCCCATCAGCAGGGATCGTGCCTTCATCTGGGTTCTCCTTCGGTGTGGCCGGAAGATCCGGTGCCATGAACGCTAGGAATCGGACACCGCGCCCAGAACCGTCGGAAGTATGTGGCGTTTAACCGTTTAGCCCGTTCGGCCGGGCCGAGGCCGGATGACCCGCCGCGGCGTGGCCTGACAGAATCCGGGCGTGTCCGACGAACAGAAGCGCCCGCGCGTACTCTCCGGGATCCAGCCGACCGCCGACTCGTTCCACCTGGGCAACTACCTGGGTGCGCTGCGGCAGTGGGTGCGGCTGCAGGACACCCACGACACCTTCTACATGGTCGTCGACCTGCACGCGATCACCGTCGAGCAGGACCCGAAGGTGCTGCGCGAGCGCACGCGCCGGTCGGCCGCGCAGCTGCTCGCGCTCGGGGTCGACCCCGCCCGCAGCGCGCTGTTCGTCCAGAGCCAGGTGCCCGAGCACGCCCAGCTGAGCTGGGTGCTGGAGTGCCAGACCGGGTTCGGCGAGGCGAGCCGGATGACGCAGTTCAAGGACAAGGCCGCGAAGCAGGGCACGGATCGCGCCAGCGTCGGCCTGTTCACGTACCCGGTCCTGCAGGCCGCGGACATCCTGCTGTACCAGGCGAACGAGGTGCCCGTCGGCGAGGACCAGCGGCAGCACCTGGAGCTGACGCGCAACCTCGCGCAGCGGTTCAACAACCGCTACGGCAAGACGTTCACCGTGCCGGAGCCGCATATCGTCAAGGACACGGCGAAGATCTACGACCTGCAGGACCCGACCGCGAAGATGAGCAAGTCCTCGTCGACCGGCAACGGCCTCATCGAGCTGCTCGAAGACCCGAAGAAGTCGGCGAAGAAGGTGCGCTCGGCGGTCACCGACACCGGCCGCGAGATCGTCTTCGACGCCGAGAACAAGCCGGGCGTCTCGAACCTGCTGACGATCCTGTCCGCCCTGACCGACCAGCCGGTCGCCGAACTCGAGAACGCCTACGAGGGCAAGGGCTACGGCGACCTGAAGAAGGGCGTCGGCGAGGCGTTCGTCGAGTGGGTCACGCCGGTGCAGGAGCGCGTCCGGTCCTACCTGGACGACGTCGCCGAACTCGACAAGGCCTTGGCACTCGGTGCGGAACGGGCCAGGGAGGTCGCTTCGGTGACCTTGCGGAACGTCTACGAGAACATCGGGTTCCTTCCCCCGGCAGGCTGATTCGCGCTGCGCGGCCGCGGCCGTGTGGTTAGCGTTTCAAGGTGGCGAAAGACGACGGCGCGAAGCCGGAAGAGGACAAGCTGCTGCCGCGCCTGAGGCGCAAGTACGCCTGGCTCGATCACCTCATCCGGGCCAATGACGCCTTCACCGAGCGCTACGGCAACCACTACGCGGCCGCCATCACCTACTTCAGCGTGCTTTCGGTGATCCCGATCTTGATGGTCGCCTTCGCGATCGTCGGGATCGTGCTCAAGGGCGACACCGCGGTGACGAACCAGCTCGTCGACGGCATCACGAAGTCCGTACCGGACGGGCTACGGGGTCTCGTCGGCGAGATCATCGGCGCGGCGCTGAAATCCGGTGGGGGCATCGGGGTGTTCGGTCTGCTGCTCGCCCTCTACTCGGGCGTCGGCTGGATGTCGAACCTGCGCGACGCGCTGACCGCCCAATGGGGGCAGGAAAAGCAGAAGCTTCCGCTGGTTTCGACCACCATCAAGGACCTGCTGTCCCTCGTCGGGCTCGGTCTCGCGCTGGTGGTCTCGTTCGGCCTCACCGCGGCGGGCAGCGGGGTCGGACGGTTCCTGCTCGAACTGGTCGGCCTCGAGAACCAGGGCTGGGCCGTTTTCCTGTTGAAGGTCGCGACGATCCTGCTCGGTCTTCTCGCGAACACCCTGGTGTTCCTGTGGGTCATCGCGAGGCTGCCTCGTGAGCACGTCGCGTTGCGCAGCGCGGTCAAGGGCGCGATCTTCGCCGCCGTCGGGTTCATCGTGCTCCAGCAGGCCGCGACCGTCTACCTCGGCAGCGTCACGAAATCACCGGCGTTCACGCTGTTCGGCCCGGTGATCGGGCTGCTCGTGTTCGCGAACCTCGTGTCGCGGTTCCTGTTGTTCGTCACCGCGTGGACGGCGACGGCGAAGGAGAACCAGCAGACGGTCATCGAGCCGCCGGCCCCGGTGCTGATCCACCCGAGGGTGACCGTGCAGCAGGGGCCGGGGCTCGGTGCCGTCGGCGGGGCTTTCGCGACCGGTGCCCTGTTGGGCTGGTTCGGCCGCCGGAGGTCCTGACTTACCGGCCGGGCTCCTGTGTGACCGGAGCCGGCTGTGCCTGCGCGGCCTTCTTGGTGCGGACGATGCCCGCGACGAGCAGGACGACACCGAGTACGCCGACGACGATGCCGAGCACCGGCTGGTAGTCCTCGGCCCACATCAGCAGGATGAACTGACGGTCGGTGTAGGTCAGCGCGACCGAGCCGAAACCGAGCAGGATGAACAAGAACGCGAGTCTCTGCATGGAAAGAACACCTCGGAAACGAGTACTGGAAATCGGGGACACCCACGGCCGTCCCCCGAACGGCGCGCGGGTGGAGACCGAAGGTTAGCGGTCGCGGCCGTCGTTGTCCGCCGATTTCGTTTTCCGCGGTCTACTCGCCCGCCATGGCCTTTTTCCGCTGGTGACCGACGACGAACGACGCCACGATGATCAGGAACACGACCAGCGTGATGATCCAGCCCGTCACCCCGAACGGATCTTCGGCCGCGGCCGCGGCGCCGCTGTTCGACGCTCCGTCCCCGTTCGGCGTGGCGTTCGCCGGGTCCGCGTTCACGACTTCCGGTGACCGGTATTCGATGCGCCCCACCGATTCGGCCTTGGCCTCGCGCAGCGCGATGCCGTAGTCGAGGAGTTTCGCCGCCTGCTCGACGACCCGCGTCGGGCGCTGCTCGGCGCGCAGCATCACGACCCCGATCCGGTGACCGTTCTGGACCGCGCTGCCCGCGTAGGTGTGGCGCGCGTCGTCGGTGAAACCGGTCTTCCCGCCGGTGAACCCGGGGTAGGTGCCGAGGAGTTTGTTGTCGTTGTAGATCGTGATGAGCGGCTTTCCCGCGGTCGGCGGGATTTCGAAGCTCTTGGTCTTGACCACCTTGGCGAATTCGGGCTTCTTCATCGCGTAGTGGAAGATCAGGCTCATGTCGTAGGCCGACGTCGACATACCGGGGCCGTCGAGCCCGGACGGCGTCGCGGCCCGGGTGTCCGTGGCGCCGATGCGGGTGGCCAGCGCGTTCATCTTCGCGACGGTCGCGTCCACCCCGCCGAGCACGGTGGAGAGCGCGTGCGCCGCGTCGTTGCCCGAATGCATCAGCAGGCCGTGCAGCAGCTGGTCCACTGTGTACTGACCGCCCGCGGCGATGCCCATGCAGGTGCACTCCTGCTCGGCGTCCTCCTTGGTCGGCACGATGATCTTGCCCGGCGGGAGTTCGGTGACCACGACCAGCCCGAGCAGCACCTTGATCAGCGACGCCGGCCGCTGGCGCGCGTGCGGGTCCTTCGCCGCGATGATGTCGCCGTTGTCGAGATCCTGCAGCACCCACGACGCGGAGGTGTTCCCCTCGGGCGGGTTCAGCGCGCGCTTCGGGAGCACGAGCCCGCATTCGGCCATCCGGTCGCCGCCCACCGGGACCGGCGGGACCGGCAGCGGGGCCGGCGCAGCCTCACCGGGACGCGGCTTCTCGGAGGTGTCGATGGGCGGGGGAGGCGTCGTCTTGTTCGCGCACGGCTGCGCCTGGGCTGGTGGCTTCGGGGCGGCTGTGGCCACCGGCGTCACCGCGAGGGCGAGCACACCGGAAACGAGGACCAGGAGCGACCGGGAGATAGCGCTGTGCACCCGAGCAATGTAGCGTCGCCGGGCCCGCTGCATACTCAGGGGCATGCGCATTTCGCGAGGTACTTCGATGTTCCTGCTGGGTTTCGGCGTGTGGTCGTGGATCATCTGGATCACGTTCGCCAAGAACCTCTGGGACAGTGACCGCGCCTGGGCCGCGGACGGCTCGCCCACCGCCTACTTCATCGTGCACGCGGTGCTGACGGTGGTCTCGTTCGTGCTCGGCACCATCATCGGCGTCATCGGTCTGCGCACGCTTCGTGGCGCCAAGTCACGGGACGCGGAGAAGGCTGACGCCTGATCCGGTTTGTCGTCCTTTTGACGGTGGTGGCCCGCCTTCGGCTCGCTTACGTTCACTCCACCGAATCATGGAGGTGGAATGTCCCGGATCAGACGCCTGCTCGTCCCCGCGCTCGTCGCGGCGGCGGCGGGAAGCGTGTTCGCGGCCCCGTCGGCGAGCGCCGCGCCCGCGCCGCAGTGCGACACCGCGAGCGCGCCGTTCAACTACGTGGTGCTCTACAACCCGCGTACCCCGGAGCGCAAGGTCGACAGCGAGCTGCGCGCCAAGTGCGGCGAGAAGGTCGCGTACTACCCGGAGATCGGGGTCGCGGTGGCGACCTCGCGCAACGCCGACTTCCAGGCGAAGATCGGCGTCTTCCGCGCCTACTCGGGCGGCCGTGACGTCGCGTTCCCGCCGGCGGCCACCGCCCGCGCGACCCGCTCCGCCGTGGTCGACACCAAGGAGAACGAAGAGACCACCAGCGTCGCGGTCGAAGAGGACCTGTCGGCCCAGCAGTGGGACATGCGGGCGATCCAGGCTCCCGAGGCGAACAAGATCTCCGGTGGCAGCAGCTCGGTGACCGTCGGCGTGCTGGACTCGGGCATCGAGCCCACCCACCCCGCGCTGAAGGCGGCCCTCGACCCGAACGTGTCGGCAGGCTGCAACAGCGGCGCGCCCGACACCACGCCCGCCGCCTGGGCGCCCACGACGTCGGACCACGGCACGCACGTCGCCGGCACGATCGCGGGCAAGGACGCCTCGCGCGGCTTCACGGGTGTGGCGCCCGGCGTCAAGCTCGCGTCGGTGAAGGTCGTGAACGACGACGGCCTGATCCTCCCCGAGGCCGCGGTGTGCGGGTTCATGTGGGCGGCGAAGCACCGCTTCCCGGTCACGAACAACAGCTACTACATCGACCCGGGCATGTTCTACTGCGCGAAGGAGCCGGGCGACGCGGCCGCGTTCGAGGCCGTCCGCCGCGCGGTGACCTACTCGACCGGACGTGGCGTGCTGAACGTCGCCGCCGCCGGCAACAGCGGTTTCGACCCGGACAAGCAGACCACCGACCCGAACCGCCCGCACCCGGTCGACGAGAGCTGCGGCATCCTGCCCAAGGCCATCGACGGCGTCGTCAACGTCTCGGCCATCGGCTACGCGGGCACGAAGTCGTCGTACAGCAACTACGGCGACGACGTTTCGGTCACCGCCCCCGGTGGCGACCGCGCCCAGCTGCCGCCCGCCGGCCAGGGAGTGGGCTGCCCGCTGTCGACGATCTTCAACGGCGGCTACGGCGCCAAGTGCGGCACCTCGATGGCGTCCCCGCACGCCGCCGGTGTCGCCGCTCTGCTGGCTTCCCGCTACCGCCACGCTCCGCCGCGGCTGCTGACCTGGCTGCTGGAGCACCAGGCGGACGAGGTTCCCTGCGGGACCGCGGCGCCGGTCTGTGAAGGCCCGGCGAAGGACAACTCGTACTACGGGCACGGCCGCGTCAACGCCCTGGACGCGGTGAAGTAAAAGAATTTCCGCTTTTCGGAGGCCGGCCCGGGTGATTCGGGCCGGCCTCCGGTCACGCGGGCGGTCGTACGTCGGCGATGAACCCGAAGCGGTCGCCGCGCCGCGGTGATGTTCCCGAAAGCCGGAGTATCGTGTCCTGGCCATCACGTGAACGTTCCACTTGCGTCGTAGGCAGGGGTTTCACCTTCAATGCGGTGTCGTCTTTGAGATTTCGGAATTTCACGTGGAAATCGAACTCGGCGACCGTGGTGGTGAAGAAGGTGTCGAACGCCTCGGGGCGGATTCCCTTCATGAGTTCAGCAGAGTGTTTCGGCCAATGCCATTCAGCGGTGACCACGTCTCCTTCTTCCACCGCACGGCCGAGATGAACGTAGATCGTCAAGCTCGAATGGCCCCGTTCCGTCTCTGACCACCTAGAAGTCGTGGGCACCCGTACTCCGGATTCTGGTGTCGAAGCCGTGGCGTGGACGAAGTCGTACTTGACTTTCCGCTTGTCGCGATTCGTGAGCTTGTTTTGGCTGTAACAAGTCGTCGTCAAAGTGAGGTATCGAAGGTGGCGGTCCTTGGCCTCAGCCATCGTCACCTCGCGACGAATCCAGGCATCACCGTTTTCCTCGATCGACGTTTCCTGCTTCCAGCGACGAATGCCCACTGGGTCTGTCTTGGGCAAGTCCGGCAAGTAGGAGTGAAGGAGTTGCTCGGTCTGAGCCAAGCGATCTCGTAGCCTCCGGGGCGCGGAGAACGAAATGAGTGCGGCGATCAAGAACAGAAGAGCGGCCGCTGTCGCGAAGATCGTGCGCAACCAGGCGAGCCCGAGGACTTGGCCGAGCAACCCGATGGTGCCCAACATGGCGACGGCTCCGGCGACCACCCGGAGGTAGCCGTGGCGGTATACGAGGTCTTCGAGGTCCGACAGCAGTGGCAGGAGCCGACGGGACAAGGTCTTGCGCAGTTCGGTCGTCGTTTCCATGGGATCCCCTCGGATCGACCAGCCGATGACCTATCAGGCTAGCTCGATCACGCGTTCGCCGGGGCTCGGCACTTTTGCCGGATTCGCGACCGGTGCGTTCTCGCTACGTTGTGAACACCTTCGACAGTGGGGAGTTCACGATGTCGGTGTTCGGTCGGTTGGTTCCCGTGGTGGTGGGGCTGGCGATGCTCCCGCTGGTCAGCACGCCCGCGGCGGCGGCTCCGGTGGCGCCCTGCAGCGAGGAGCCGCGGGAGCTGCCCATCGACGAGTTCACCGACTACCGCGAAATGGTGCGGGAACTCGGCAGGCTCGAGCGCGTGAGCAAGGGGCGCGTGGCGGTCAAGGAGGCCGGGCGGTCCAACCGCGGCCGGGTGATCCATCAGGCGACCGTCGGCACCGGGCCGAAGGTCTTCGTGGTCTCCAGCGAGATCCACGGAAACGAGAAGACCGGCACCGACGCCCTGCTCCGGATCCTGGACTACCTCGGCACCTCGGAGTCGCGGGACGCCGAGCGGCTGCGGAAGACCATCACCTTCGTCGCGGTGCCGAAACTGAACCCGGACGGCGCCGAACTCGACCGGCGCGGCAACGACCTGTCGTGGGCCGAGGTGCAGCGCAAATTCCCCCAGCTGAAGGACCGGCCGCCCGCCTGGAACTACCTCAGCGACGTCCTGCAGGGCGACGACTACCGGAAGCGGCCCGGGTTCGACGTCAACCGCGACTTCAATCCGGACCTGAACTACGTCCCGCGCGCGGAGGACTTCCCGGGCGCGCCGGATCGGCCGGGCTGGTTCATCACGCCCGAGGCGCGTGCTCTGCGGTCTGTGTACATGGAGCTGACCGCCCGGCGCGGGAAGGTGCCCGACGTCTACGTCGATCTGCACCACCAAGGCGCGTGCGTCCGCCAGGAAGGCAGCAACCGGCTCCTCGACGTCGGCATCGACTACCCGCCGCTGCCGGACAAGTTCTTCGAGCCCGGCCAGAAATACGCGAAGTACCGCGACGTGTACACAAAGGACGAATCGCGGCAGCTGGCGATCAGCGGCTTCAACGGGATGACGTCGCGTGGGTTCGTCGGGGCGCGGTACCCGCATGGCGCGGATCGTGATCTGCCCGGGCAGGCGCGGTGCTCGTTCGCGTTGAACGGGACGGGGACGGTGCTGTTCGAGGTGCGCGGGCAGACGCAGACGCTCGGGCAGCAGCACCGGGAGCACTTCACGCGCGCGGTGATGGCGGGGCTGTACAACATGCTGCGGGATGTGAGCACGGGCGCTGTGGACCGCATCGACCCGGAGGCTTTCGACCTGCTGCCCGGCACTGCCGACTCAGGTGCCGCTGCCCGCATCCTGGAGTAGCTCGTCAGTCCGAGGAAGTACATGATGGCCCCCTTCCTGTACCTAGGCGCAAGGAAGGGGGCCATCATGTACTTCAGGCGGCCGTTGAGAGATGGATATCGGGTCGAGGCCTGGCCGAGGCTACGTCGTGCGCGGCCGTGAGGTCGGCGAGGACGCCATCGGGGTCGTCTCGCAGGCGGAAGGGCAGAGTCTGCACCACGACCAGGCCCGCCGCCGCATACCGTGTGTTGCGCTCGACGGTTCGCGCATAGTCCGACTTGCGGAAATGAAACTCGAAAGAGTCGATTTCCCAAACGAGACCGACGTCGTCCCACAACGCATCGGGGCGTCCGATGTAGCGTCCTCGCCGGTCGTGGATCGCCGCGTTCCAGTGGCTCGGTGGGACCGGCATGCGTTGGCTCAGAATCCTGGCGCGCGATTCCGCCATGGACCGAAGGTCTACCCAGTTCGTCAGCAGACGTCTAGGTACAGCGCTACCACGAAGAGAGCCGCTATCGAGTTCGCGAAGCAGAGCCTTCGGGTGGCATCCGCCTTTCTGGACCGCTTCGATCAAGATCGCCTCGACCTGCTCCACGTCCCCCAACCGCCGCGCCGTATCCGTCGTCGCCCGGATCAGCGGCGCCAAGGGAAAGCCGTGTCGGATGATCGGCGTCGGCAAGTGGATCGTCCGTTCCATCGTCACGAAGCCGGTGCTACGGATCTTCCGGTCGTGCGGGATCAGCAGATGCAGCCCCATGTCCGGTGGCATCGCGGTCGGACGCAGTCCGTGCAGTCGGCAGGCTTCGATTCCGGTGAGAACCGCGTCCGCCCCGCCGTGCAGTAGCCCCGCGGTAACGAGCTGCTCGCTCGTGGGTTCGTTGTTGTGCAACAGGATTATGCCCGGCAGTAGGCGTTGCCATGGACCACCGGGCAGGCATCGGGTGTAGATCGTCCGGCTGCTCATTTCGAGGCACTCCAGGTCGGAAGCCCGGATCACGCCGTCGCGACTTCGTTCTCGCAGCAGTTCGGGATGCTGGGCCCATCTCCCCCGTTTGGTCATGTGATCAGCGTGACGGCAGGAACGCCGGCGCCGCCAGAGCCGATTCGCCGGCCTGTGGATAAGTGTCCCGTTGTGGATAACTCAGCTACAAGTACATGAAGGCCCCATTCCTTGCGCCTAGCGCAAGGAATGGGGCCTTCATGTACTTGGTCCAGAAGCCGCCAGAAGCGTTAGACGCGCTTGAAGAGCAAAGCGCGCTTAACCTCCTGAATCGCCTTCGTCACCTGGATACCGCGCGGGCAGGCGTCGGTGCAGTTGAACGTCGTCCGGCAGCGCCAGACACCCTCGGAGTCGTTCAGGATGTCGAGACGCTCTTCGGCGCCTTCGTCACGCGAGTCGAAGATGAACCGGTGCGCGTTCACGATCGCGGCCGGGCCGAAGTACGAACCGTCGTTCCAGTACACCGGGCACGAGGACGTGCAGCAGGCGCACAGGATGCACTTGGTCGTGTCGTCGAACCGGTCGCGGTCGGCCTGCGACTGGATCCGCTCGCGCGTGGGCTCGTTCCCGTAGGCGATCAGGTACGGCTTCACAGCCTTGTACGCCTCGAAGAACGGGTCCATGTCGACGTAAAGGTCCTTGAGCGTCGTCAGGCCCTTGATCGGCGCGATGGTGATCGTCGTCTTCTTGCCGTTGGTCTCGAGCAGGTCCTTCATCAGGACCTTGCACGCCAGCCGGTTGATGCCGTTGATCTGCATCGCGTCGGAACCACAGACGCCGTGCGCGCACGAGCGCCGGAACGAGAACGTCCCGTCGATGTAGTCCTTCACGTAGAAGAGCAGGTTCAGCAGCCGGTCGGTGCGCTGCGCCGGGACGTCGTAGGACTCCCAGTGCGGCTCGTTGTCGATCTCGGGGTTGAACCGGAGGATCTTCAGCGTGACGGTGATCGGCGTGTGGTCGGAGGACACGGCCTCCGACTTCTCGGGGGTTGCCGTGGTCATCAGTACTTCCGCTCCATCGGTTCGTAGCGGGTGAAGGTCACCGGCTTGTAGTCCAGGCGGACGTCGGCGGTGAGACCTTCGCCCTCCTTGTAGGCCATGGTGTGCCGCATGAAGTTCGTGTCGTCGCGGTTCGGGTAGTCCTCGCGCGCGTGCCCGCCGCGGGATTCCTTGCGCGCCAGGGCGCCGACGACGAGGACCTCGGCGAGTTCGAGCAGGAAGCCCAGCTCGACGGCCTCGAGGACGTCGGTGTTGTACCGCTTCCCCTTGTCCGACACGGTGATCCGGCTGTACCGCTCCTTCAGCGCCTGCACGTCGGTCAGCGCCTGCTTCAGCGTGTCCTCGGTGCGGTACACCGAAGCGTGCGAGTCCATCGTGCGCTGCAGCTCGGTGCGGATGTCGGCGACGCGCTCGTCACCGTGCTCCGAGAGCAGCAGCGCGAGCTGGTCCTCGACGACCTTGGTCGGGTTCTCCGGCAGCTCGATGTGGTCGTGCGCCAGCGCGTACTCGGCGGCCGCGATGCCGGCGCGACGGCCGAACACGTTGATGTCGAGCAGCGAGTTCGTGCCGAGCCGGTTCGAGCCGTGCACGGACACGCACGCCACCTCGCCCGCGGCGTACAGGCCGGGGATGACGTTTTCGTTGTCCCGCAACGCTTCGCCGTGGACGTTGGTCGGGATGCCGCCCATCACGTAGTGGCAGGTCGGGAACACCGGCACCGGTTCGGTGACCGGGTCGACACCCAGGTACGTCCGCGAGAACTCCATGATGTCCGGGAGTTTCGCGTTCAGCGTCTCTTCCGGGATGTGCGTGACGTCGAGGACGACGTAGTCCTTGTTCGGCCCGCAACCGCGGCCCTGCAGCACTTCCTGCACCATCGACCGGGCGACGATGTCGCGCGGCGCGAGGTCCTTGATGGTGGGGGCGTAGCGCTCCATGAACCGCTCGCCGTCGGCGTTGCGGAGGATGCCGCCCTCGCCGCGCACGGCCTCGGAGATGAGGATGCCGAGCCCGGCCAGACCTGTCGGGTGGAACTGGAAGAACTCCATGTCCTCCAGCGGCAGGCCCTTGCGGAAGATGATGCCGAGGCCGTCACCGGTGAGGGTGTGCGCGTTCGACGTCGTCTTGAAGATCTTGCCCGCGCCACCGGTGGCGAACACGATCGACTTCGCCTGGAAGACGTGCAGCTCGCCGGTCGCCAGCTCGTAGGCGACGACGCCGGAAGCGGCCGGGTTGCCGTTCTCGTCCGGGGTCAGCACCAGGTCGAGCACGTAGAACTCGTTGAAGAACTCGGTGCCGTGCTTGACGCAGTTCTGATACAGCGTCTGCAGGATCATGTGCCCGGTGCGGTCCGCGGCGTAGCAGGCGCGGCGCACCGCGGCCTTGCCGTGGTCACGGGTGTGCCCGCCGAAGCGGCGCTGGTCGATCTTGCCTTCGGGCGTCCGGTTGAACGGCAGGCCCATCTTCTCGAGGTCGAGGACCGCGTCGATGGCTTCCTTCGCCATGATCTCGGCGGCGTCCTGGTCGACCAGGTAGTCGCCGCCCTTGATCGTGTCGAAGGTGTGCCACTCCCAGTTGTCCTCTTCGACGTTCGCGAGCGCGGCGCACATGCCGCCCTGCGCGGCGCCGGTGTGCGAACGCGTCGGGTAGAGCTTGGTGAGGACCGCGGTGCGGGCACGCTGGCCGGATTCGATGGCCGCGCGCATGCCGGCGCCACCGGCGCCGACGATCACCACGTCGTACTTGTGGAACTGCATGAGGACTCCGCTTTGAACGTGTGGTGGGGCGTCAGTTGGCCGAGATGCCGGGATCGAAGGTGAAGATCACCATCGTGCCGACGGCGAGGATCAGCACCATCGAGACGTAGAGCACGATCTTCAGCCAGAACCGGGTGCTGTCCTTGCGGGCGTAGTCGTCGATGATCGTCCGCAGGCCGTTGCCGCCGTGGATCTCGGCGAGCCACAGCATCGACAGGTCCCAGAACTGCCAGAACGGCGAGGCCCAGCGGCCGGCGACGAAACCCCAGTTGATGCGGTGCACGCCGCCGTCGAGGATGTTCATGATGAACAGGTGGCCGAGCACCAGCACGATCAGGGCGAGGCCCGAGATGCGCATGAACAGCCAGCTGTAGAGCTCGAAGTTGCTGCGGCGGGCGGCGGGGCGCTTCGGCGAGCGCGGCTTGTCGAGGGTGAGGACTTCGGATGCCATGGTCAGTTACCCCCGAAGAGCGTCTCGACGGTGCGCTTCATCATGAAGAACGCGCCCGGAATCATCACCACGACCCAGATGGCCAGGATGGTCCAGAGCATCGGCTTCTGGAACTTCGGTCCCTTCTCCCAGAAGTCGACCAGCATGACCCGGATGCCGTTGAGCGCGTGGAACAGCACCGCGCCGACCAGGCCGACCTCGAGGAGGTTGACCAGCGGGGTCTTGTAGGTCTCGATGACCTCGTTGTACGTGTCGGGCGACACGCGCACGAGCGCGGTGTCGAGCACGTGCACGAAGAGGAAGAAGAATGTCAGCACGCCGGTGATGCGGTGCAGCACCCAGGACCACATACCGGGGTCTCCCCGGTAGAACGTCCCTTGCCGGCGTGAGGCACCCGCCCGATCGCTCGCGGCCGCCTCGGTGGCGGTGCTAGCCGTGGTGGACATCGGTGAACGGCCTCCAACGTCATGGCTTGGGCCCGCTGACCGCTGGTTTCCGCGCCTGCCGCCGGGACGTCCACCTGGGGACGGCTCCGGCGACGGTGCCGAGATCATGGTCATCGAGCGTGGATGAAAAGGATGCTAGACCCGCACCTCACGGTGGGCTCACCTCCGGGTTCCTCTGTGTGATGGACCAGACATTGGGACCGTCGCACGATCGGGTGACGAGGGCCGGCAACTCCCCGGTTCGTCCACTGTGGACGCGCGAGCGGACCCGCCGGAGGGGCCTGAACGGTGCGTGACGATCTTCGGCGCGTCACGCGCCTCGGGGGCCCGGCACTGCCTGCGATTACTCCATTCCGATCACCGTGAGTACTCCATTCGTCGCGCTTACGACTCATGAGTAAACGTTTGTGTTACGTAGCGTGCCTTTCCTATGGCGGCAAAGCGGCCGTTAGGTACCGTTCCTCGGTCGAACCCGGCAGTGTCGCCGGGTCGCTTTCTTCGGACCATCCGCTGGATCAGCGGGGAGGGAGACACACGTTGCGTCGCATGCGTGGAACCGCGCTGGCCGCCGCCGCCATGGCCGGTGCACTGGTACTGGCCGGGTGCGCGAAGGATTCGGGTGCGGGGAACAACAACAACGCGAGCACTGGGGACCAGTCCGCCAGCTGCGTGACGGCGCCGAAGCCGCCTGCCGCGGCGGCCGCCTCGACCAGCTCCAGCCAGGCCGGTGAGAAGGTCGACGGCAGCAAGCTCAAGGTCGCGCTGGCCTTCGACGTCGGCGGCCGTGGCGACGCGTCGTTCAACGACTCCGCCGCCGCCGGTACCGACAAGGCGAAGAGCGAACTCGGCGTCACCTCGGTGACCGAGAGCACCGCCGCCGCGACCGAGGACGAGGCCGCGAAGTCGCAGCGTCTCGACCAGCTCGCTTCGCAGGGCTTCAGCCCGGTCATCGCGGTCGGCTTCGCCTACGCCAAGGCCGTCGGCGCCATCGCGCCGAAGTACCCGAACACCCAGTTCGCGATCGTCGACGACGACTCCGTCAAGGCGCCGAACGTCACCCCGCTGGTGTTCGCCGAGGAGCAGGGCTCGTTCCTGGCCGGTGTCGCCGCCGCCTACAAGTCGAAGAAGTGCCACGTCGGCTTCGTCGGTGGCGTGAACACGCCGCTGATCCAGAAGTTCGAGGCCGGCTTCCTCCAGGGTGTGAAGGCCGCGTCGAGCAAGGCCAAGATCGAGGACGAGTACCTCACCCCGGCCGGTGACTTCTCCGGGTTCCAGGACCCGGCGAAGGGCAACGTGAAGGCCGCCGCCCAGATCGCCAAGGGCGCGGACGTCGTCTACCACGCCGCCGGTGCCTCCGGTAAGGGCGTTTTCGAGGCGGCCAAGTCCAACAACGCCATGGCCATCGGCGTCGACTCCGACCAGTACAACCAGAAGACGGTCGAGGCGTCGAAGGACGTCATCATCACCTCGATGCTCAAGCGCGTCGACGTGGCGGTGTTCGACTACCTGCGCGCGCTGGCGAAGGGCGACCTGACGTCGCTGCCGAAGCGGTTCGACCTCAAGGTCGACGGCATCGGCTACGCCACCTCCGGCGGCAAGGTCGACGACATCAAGGACGTCCTCGACGGCTACAAGGCGCAGATCGTCTCCGGGGCGATCACCGTCTCGGACAAGCCGCAGAAGTAAGGTTCGTCTGGCAGCGGGGCTCGGGAGGGTAACCCCTTCCGAGCCCCCACCTGTTTACCCCCAGAACTGGATGGCTTTTTCATGAGCGCTCCCCAGGCCGAGGTCACCGACGCCCCCGACCGGGGTGAACCGGCCGTGCAGCTGACCGGGATCACGAAGCGTTTCCCCGGTGTCGTGGCCAACTCCGACGTCAACCTCACCGTCACCAAGGGCGAGGTGCACGCAGTCTGCGGCGAGAACGGCGCGGGCAAATCGACCCTGATGAAGATCCTCTACGGCATGCAGCAGCCGGACGAGGGCGACATCGCGATCAACGGTCAGCCGGTGAAACTGCGCAACCCGCAGGACGCCATCAAGACCGGGATCGGGATGGTCCACCAGCACTTCATGCTGGCCGACAACCTGACCGTCGGGGAAAACGTCTTCCTCGGCGCGGAGAACCTGCACGGCATCGGCCGCGCGGCGAGGGCGAAGCTGGCGGAACTCGCCGGACGCGTCGGCCTGCGCGCCCGCCCGGACGCGCTGCTGGAAGAGCTCGGCGTCGCCGACCGCCAGCGCGTGGAGATCGTCAAGGTGCTCTACCGCGGCGCGCGGATCATCATCCTCGACGAGCCCACCGCGGTGCTCGTGCCGCAGGAGGTCGACGCGCTGTTCGAGACCGTCCGCGCCATGCAGAAGGACGGCTTCACCTTCATCTTCATCTCGCACAAACTCGACGAGGTGCGCGCGATCGCCGACACGGTCACCGTGATCCGCCGCGGCACCACCGTCGGCACGGCGGATCCGAAGACGATCACCTCACGGCAGCTGGCGGAAATGATGGTCGGCACGGAGCTGCCCAGCCCGGAGACCCGCGAGTCCACCGTCACCGATCGGGACGTCCTGCGCCTGGACGACGTGTGCCTGAGCGTCGAGGGTTCCGAGCGGAACGTGCTCGACCACATCTCCTTCACCGTGCACGCGGGTGAGGTGCTCGGGATCGCCGGCGTCGAGGGCAACGGCCAGACCGAACTCGTCGAGACGATCATGGGCATGCGCAAGGGCGGCGGCCGGATCGAACTGACCGAGGCCGACGGCAAGGTCGTCGAACTGCACAAACTGGGGACGCTCGCCCGCCGCGAGGCGGGTATCGGCTACATCGCCGAAGACCGCACACGGCACAGCCTCCTGCTCACGCAACCCTTGTGGGTCAACCGGATCCTCGGTTACCAGACGCGCAAGCCGGTCGCGAAAGGACAGTTGCTCGACATCGACGGCGCGCGGGAGGACACCCGCCGCATCGTCGAGGAGTACGACGTCCGCACACCGGGTATCGACGTCCCCGCCGCCGCGCTTTCGGGTGGTAACCAGCAGAAGCTGATCGTCGGGCGCGAACTTTCCGGCAACCCGGTCCTGCTGATCGCGTCGCATCCGACGCGCGGTGTCGACGTCGGCGCGCAGGCGCTGATCTGGGAACAGATCCGCCAGGCGCGTGCCGCCGGGCTGGCCGTCCTGCTGGTTTCGGCCGACCTCGACGAGCTGATCGGGCTTTCCGACACCATTCAGGTCATGCTTCGCGGACGGCTGGTCGGCGAGGCCGACCCCGCGACCGTGACCCCGCAGCAACTGGGCTCCGCGATGACGGGTGCTTCCGAAGACTCCGAAGAGGACGGTGCGGCGTGAGTTCCTGGCGTACGAGGCTGCTGCCGCCTCTGCTCGCGATCGTTTTCGCGGTCATCCTGACGGCCATCGCGCTGATCATCTCGGGGGCGGATCCGCTCCAGGCCTACGGCACGATGATCGGCCAGCTCTTCAAGGGCTCGACGGCCGTCGACACGGTGAACCTCGCGACGGTCTATTACCTGTCCGGGCTCGCGGTGGCCATCGGCTTCCAGATGAACCTCTTCAACATCGGTGTCGAGGGCCAGTACCGGTTCGCCGCCATCGTCACCGCCATCATCGGCGGGGCGTTGCAGCTGCCGCCGGTGATCCACGTGATCGCTATCCTGATCGTCGCGGTGGCCAGCGGCATGCTCTACGCGGCGATTCCCGCCGTGCTGAAGGTGACCCGCGGGGTTTCCGAGGTCATCTCGACGATCATGCTGAACGCGATCGTCGGCGGCATCGTGGCGTTCCTGGTCAACGCGGACCAGTTCGGCGTGCAGACCGGCAACAACATCGCCACCCGCGAGATCGCCGAGACCGGCCGGATCCCCGGTATCCCGATCGGGTCCGGCGAGCTGTTCGGCTTCGTGATCATCGCGGCGCTGATCGGCGCGGCCTACTGGTTCATGCTCAACCGGACCCGGTTCGGCTTCGAACTCAAGGCCTCCGGCGAATCGACGACGGCCGCCGCGGCGGGTGGCGTCAACGCCAAGAAGATGACGTTGATCGCGATGCTGCTTTCCGGTGGTGTCGCCGGCCTGGTCGCGATGCCGGAACTGCTCGGCCGCGACTTCAGCTACGGCATCACCTCGACCCAGATGTACGGCTTCACCGGCATCGCGGTCGCCCTGCTCGGGCGTAATCACCCGGCCGGGATCGCGCTCGGCGCCCTGCTGTGGGCGTTCCTCGACCGGTCGGCCGTTTCGCTGGAGCAGATCAACGTGTCCAAAGAGATCGCCACGATCATGCAGGGCGTGATCGTGCTGTCGGTCGTCATCGCGTACGAGATCGTGCGCCGCGCCGACCTGGCCGCTGAACAACGCCGCGTGGGTCGCGCGCTGGCGGGCAACGGCCGCAAGGGTTCCAGCGTGTCCGAGGGAGGTGCGGTGTGACCACCGCGGACGTTCTGTCGCCCAACACGGGCGGCACCACCATGCCGGTGAAGCCGCCGAAGCGGCGTATCCCGGGCTGGCTCAAGGGCGCCATCTGGGGTCTGCTGGCGGTCGGCGTACTCGCGATCGCGTCGTACGCCACCGGCGTCAACACGCTGACCTCGACCAACACCGCGCACACCGCGTTGCGGCTGGCGCTGCCGATCCTGCTGTGTGCGCTCGGCGGGCTCTGGGCCGAACGCGCGGGCGTGATCAACATCGGCCTCGAAGGCATGATGATCCTCGGCACCTGGGGCGCCGCGTGGGGCGCGTACCACGGCGGGGTCTGGGCGGGGCTGATCTCGGCGGTCGTGTTCGGCGCGCTCGGCGGGCTGCTGCACGCCGTCGCGACGGTGACCTTCAACGTCAACCACATCGTCTCCGGTGTGGCGATCAACCTCCTGGGTCTCGGTGTCGCGAAGTACCTGGCGAACCTGGTGTTCACCCCGCTTTCGGGTAACCCGCGCCAGTCGCCGCCGGTGCCGAAGTTCGACACGTACTCGGCGACGTTCCTCTCGGACTGGTTGTCGGATCTGGAAAAGATGCAGCGGGTCTTCATCTCCGACCTCGCCGGCATCCTCAACGGCCTGATCACCGAGGTCGCGCCGCTGACGATGATCGCGATCGCGCTGGTGCCGATCAGCTACTTCGTGCTGTGGCGCACGCGGTTCGGGTTGCGGCTGCGGTCGTGCGGTGAGAACCCGGTGGCGGCGGAATCCCTCGGCGTGAACGTCTACCTGCACAAGTACGTCGCCATGATCATCTCCGGTGGGCTCGCCGGCATGGGTGGCGCGTCGCTGGTGCTGCTCGCGGGTGGCGCGGACTACCTGGAGAACCAGACCAACAACCGCGGTTACATCGGCCTCGCGGCGATGATCTTCGGCAACTGGCGGCCGGGCGGTCTGCTCGGCGGTGCGGCGCTGTTCGGCTACGCGGACGGTCTCCAGCTCGCCGGTGGCGGCACCGCGGTGCTCGCGCTGCTGTACGGGGCGGTGATCCTGCTGGCCGTGATCGTGGCGGTGCAGTTGTTCCGCCGTCAGTGGATCGCCGCCGCGCTCGGTGTCGTCGGCGCCGCCGCGTTGTACGCGATCTACTGGACCAATGACGACCTGCCGAGCGACCTCATCCCGTACACGGCGCACTTCGTGACGCTGATCGTGCTGGCGGTGGCTTCGCAGCGGCTGCGGCCGCCGAAGGCCGACGGCGCGCTGTACCGACGAGGTGAGGACTGACATGGCTGAGTACGACTGGGAAGCCTTGCGGGCTCAGGCCATCGAGGCGGCGAAGTCGGCGTACGCGCCGTACTCCGGCCTGCACGTCGGTGTCGCGGCCGTGGTGGACGACGGCCGGATCGTCGTCGGCTGCAACGTCGAGAACGCTTCGTACGGCTTGGGAATGTGCGCGGAATGCACGATGGCGGGGCAGCTGCGGCTGACCGGCGGCGGCAAACTCGTCGCCGTCGCGTGCCGCAGCGGTGAAGGCGCGCTGCTGATGCCGTGCGGGCGCTGCCGTCAGATCCTGTTCGAACACGGCGGTTCCGACTGCCTGGTGGACACCCCGAGCGGCATCCTGCCGATGTCGGCGGTGCTGCCGGACGCGTTCGGACCGGACGACCTGCCGTGAGCGCTTTCGCCGCCGTCGACGTCATCCGCGCGAAGCGGGACGGCGGACGGCTGTCCGACGAGCAGATCGACTGGACGATCGACGCGTACACGCGCGGCGACATCGCCGAGGAACAGATGGCCGCCCTCGCGATGGCCATCTTCCTGCGGGGGATGGACTCCGGCGAGATCGCGCGCTGGACCGGCGCGATGATCTCGTCGGGGGAGCGGCTGGACCTGAAGGTCAGCCGTCCGACGATCGACAAGCATTCGACCGGCGGGGTCGGTGACAAGATCACGCTCCCGCTGGCGCCGCTCGTCGCGGCGTGCGGCGCGGCCGTGCCGCAGCTGTCCGGGCGCGGGCTCGGGCACACCGGCGGGACGCTGGACAAACTGGAGTCGATTCCGGGCTGGCGTGCCTCTTTGTCGACATCGGAGATCATCCGGCAGCTCGACGAGGTCGGTGCGGTGGTCTGCGCGGCCACTTCCGGTCTGGCGCCCGCGGACAAGAAGCTGTACGCGCTGCGCGACGTGACGTCGACGGTGGAGTCGATCCCGCTGATCGCGAGCTCGATCATGAGCAAGAAGATCGCCGAGGGCTCGGCCGGGCTGGTGCTCGACGTGAAGACCGGTTCGGGCGCGTTCATGAAGACGCTTCCGCAGGCCCGCGAACTCGCGCGGACGCTGGTGGAGATCGGGACCGCGCACGGCGTCGCGACGACGGCGCTGATCACGGACATGAACGTGCCGCTGGGGCACGCCGTCGGCAACGCGATCGAGGTCGCGGAGTCGGTCGAGGTGCTGCGTGGCGGCGGTCCTTCCGACGTCGTCGAGCTGACCGTGGCGTTGGCGCGGGAGATGCTGGCGCTGGCCGGGCTGTCCGATGTGGACCCGGCGGCGGTGTTGGCTTCGGGCCGGGCTTACGAGACGTGGTGCCGGATGATCGCCGCTCAGGGCGGGGATCCGGAGGCTGCTTTGCCGCGGCCTGAGCATGTTCACGTCGTCTCGGCGCCTGCTGATGGTGTCCTGACGTCTTTGGACGCGTACTCGGTCGGGGTCGCCGCTTGGCGGCTGGGGGCCGGGCGGGCGCGCAAGGAGGATCCGGTGCAGGCCGCGGCCGGCGTCCTGTGCCTGGCGAAGCCGGGAGACACCGTGTCGGCCGGGCAGCCGCTGCTGGAGCTGCACACCGATACGCCTGAGGCTGTTCCTTCGGCTCTCGCTGCGCTCGAAGACGCCTACGCCGTCTCCTCGGAGGCTCCGGCCTCCGCTCCGCTCGTCCTGGAAACCGTGCGCCCCTGACCTGCGTTTCGCGGGCTAAACGCGATCCGGTGGTCGCCCTGCCCTGCTCGCGGCTCCTGTGTCCTGAAGGCCCCCTTTGAGACGTTGAACGTCCCAAAGGGGGCCTTCGCGCGTCCGCGCCCCTGACCTCCGCGTTTCGTCCTCTGGATGCGGTACTTGCGCGTGCAACTACCGCATCCAGAGGACGAAACGCGGGGGCGCCGGATCGCGTTTAGCCCGCGAAACGCAGGTCGGCGCGGGGCGGGTGTCCCCAATGTGGCGTTGGGGACGCTGAGTGCCTCCAATGCCACATTGGGGACGTCGGGCCCGGCCCGGCCGACGCCGGGCCCCAGGGTGCGCACCGCATTTAGAGGACGAAACGCGGGCGACCGCCGGATCGCGTTTAGCCCGCGAAACGCAGGTCGTGGCCCGAGAAAGCGTGAAGGCCCCCGTCCCAGGCGAAGCCGTGGGAAGGGGGCCTTCACGCGTTAAGCGAGGGCGTCAGTCCGAGGACTCGTCGCCGCCGTCGGCCTTCGCCTTGGCGTCGGCCGCCTTGGGCGCCCGGCCGTTGCGCGAGCTGCGGCGCGGCTGACGCGGGGCGGGCGGCGGCGGGGAGATCTGCTGCACGGCCGGGCCACCGCCGAGCATCAGCTCCGCGAAGGTCGCCATGGCCTCGTCCAGCTGGCCACCGATACGGCGCACGGACTCGTCGTTGCTCTTGCGCACCAGCGAGTCGACCGAGTCGGTGTCCGGCTGCTTCTGCAGCGTGCTCTCGACCTTCGACAGACCGGAGCGGATCGAGCCGTCGAGGTCGCCGAGGCGGCCGGTGAAGCCGTCCTCGACCTTGTCGAGCCGCTCCGCCAGGTCGTCGAGCCGCGAGGTGACCTTCTCGAGCCGGTCGCCGAGGCCGTCGAGGCGCTCCGAAGCGTCGATCATCTCGCCGGTCTCGGTCAGCGCGGTCTTGAGCGCCTCGGTGTTCGCGGTGAGGCTTTCCTTGGTGGCCTTGTCGAGGTTCTCGACGCGGGTGCGCAGCTCGCGGTCGACGGTGTCGACGCGGTCCCGCAGGGTGGACTCGGCCTGCTCGACGCGCTCGCGCACCGGCCCGATCACCGACTGCGGCAGCGTGTCGGTCTTCACGTCCTGCTTGTCGAGGTGCGCGCCGAGCTCGTCGAGACGGCGGTGGATGTTCTGGAGCTTGTCCTCGAGCCCGTCCATCCGGCCCCCGACGCCTTCCAGACGCGCGGCCATGCCGTCGAGGCGGCCGTCGAGCTGAGCGAACGGCTTGGCCAGCTTGTCGACGATGCTTTCGACGGCGCGGGTCAGCGCGGCGATCGCGGTGTCCTGCGCTTCGAGCCGCGACATGGTCTCGTCGAGCCGCTCGGCGAGCACGCTGGTCTCGGTGCGGTCGGGCATCTCGGAGAGCCGCTTGCGCACCGCGCCGAGCGAGTCGACGGGGGCCAGACGTGCGTAGATGTCGTCGAGGGCGTCGAAGATCTGCTGCTGTTCGCTCTCACGCACTTCGGCCGCGCGCACCAGCATGTTGCGCATCCGGTCGAAGGACGGGGCTGCAATGTGGTTGTCAGTGGTCACTGCGGTGTCCTTCGTGGGCGGGGAAATGGGAGGGACGTGACGTGAAGCTTATCCATTGCGAAATTGCTCTGCGTATGGCCCCCGGGTATCGGACAATGCCGAGCTCTGCCCTGATGGCCGATTCAGCCGGTGATCCACAAAGCCGAGGGTTAAGTCAAGCATGAGACTTACAGCCATGTAGGGGAATGACAGGCTGGTTACCGTTACGTATGTCCTCTGAAAGCAGCAGACCACGCGTCCCGGAGGCGGTACTGGCCCGCGCTCCCAAGGTTCTCCTCCACGACCACCTGGACGGCGGATTGCGTCCCGCGACGGTCGCCGAACTCGCCGAACAGACCGGCTACGAGGCCTTGCCCACCACTGATCCCGTGGAACTCGGCCGCTGGTTCCGCGACGCCGCCGATTCCGGCTCCCTCGTCTCGTACCTTGAGACGTTCGCGCATACCTGCGGCGTCATGCAGACCGAGGAAGCGCTGGTCAGAGTGGCCGCCGAGGCGGTGGAAGACCTGGCGGCCGACGGCGTCGTCTACGCCGAGGTGCGTTATGCCCCCGAACTGTTCGTCGAACGCGGACTGTCACTCGATGCGGTGGTCGAGGCCATTCAGGCCGGGTTCGCCGAAGGTGAACGGAGAGTGGCGGCCGACGGCGGCCGGATCCGCGTCGGGACGTTGCTCTGCGCGATGCGCCAGCACGCCAGGGCGCTGGAGATCGCCGGGCTGGCCGTCCGCTACCGCGACGCCGGCGTGGTCGGGTTCGACATCGCCGGACCGGAAGACGGATTCCCGCCTACCAGAAATCTCGACGCATTCGAGTTTCTGCGGACGAATAATGCGCATTTCACCATTCATGCCGGGGAGGCGTTCGGGCTCGCGTCCATTTGGGAGGCGATTCAGCATTGCGGCGCGGAGCGGCTGGGCCACGGCGTGCGCATCGTCGACGACATCAAGACCGGCAGTGACGGCACGGTCCATTTGGGACGGTTGGCCGCCTACGTCCGCGACCGGCGGATCCCGCTCGAGATCTGCCCCACGTCCAATGTCCAGACGGGAGCGGCGCGCTCGATCGGCGAGCATCCCATCGGCCTGCTCGCCAGGCTGCGGTTCCGGGTCACCGTCAACACCGACAACCGGCTGATGAGCGGCTGCTCGATGACCAGCGAATTCGCCGCCCTGAGCGAGGCGTTCGGCTTCGGGCTGGCCGATCTCGAGTGGTTCACGATCAATGCGATGAAATCCGCCTTCCTCGATTTCGACCAGCGGCTCGACATCATCAACACGGTCATCAAGCCCGGGTACGCGGCCTTGCGTTAGTTAGCAGCGACAACTATCGTTCACTATGTAGGAGTGATATCCCAAATAGTGGAACGGTGGCGAAGATGGCGCAGGTCGTGGACGTGGGGATCGGCGGCAAACGACGCTGGCTCATCCTCGCGCTCGGTCTCGCCGCGCAGACCGCGAGTTGCTCGTTCCTCTACGGGCTCCCGTTCCTGGTGCCGTCGATGCAGCGTGCGGAGGGGCTCACGCTCGCCGAAGCGGGAACCGTGGTCGCGGCGCCGAGTCTTGGCCTGCTGTTCACCTTGATCCTGTGGGGCGCGGCCGCGGACCGTTACGGAGAGCGTTTGGTAATGGCCATCGGGCTCGGCGTCTCGGGGTTACTCCTCGTGTACGCGGCCGCCGGTGACCACTCGCTCGGGATCCTCTTTGGGGTGTTCCTGCTCGCCGGCGCGAGCACCGCGTCAGTGAACGCCGCGAGCGGCCGGGCCGTCCTGGGCTGGTTCGGCCCGGCCGAACGCGGTTTCGCGATGGGCATCCGCCAGATGGCCCAGCCGCTCGGGGTGGGCGTCGCCGCCTTCGGCCTCCCGCCGCTCGCGGACCGCTGGGGTTTCCAGGTCTCGCTCCTGCTGCCCGCGCTGACCGCGATCGGCGTCGCGCTCCTGGTCGCCTGGCTCCTGATCGACCCGCCGCGTCCGGAATCCGGGACGGCGGGGGAGAAACCGCCGTCGCCGTACCGGAGGCCGGCGTTGTGGCGGGTCCACGGCGCGAGCGCGCTGCTCGTCGTCCCGCAGTTCACGGTCTCCGCGTTCACCCCCGTGTACCTGGTGACCATGCACGACTGGACGGCGGCGTCCGCGGGCTGGTTCGTCGGCGCCGTCCAGGTCCTCGGCGCGCTGGGCAGGCTGGTGTCGGGCTACTGGTCAGACCGCGTCGGCAGCAGGCTGCGGCCGATGCGGCAGCTGGCGATCGCGAGCGCCGCGGTGATGCTGCTGGTCGCGCTCGGCGACGCGACGTGGCCGTGGCTGGTGCTGCTGGCGCTCGTCCTGGCCGCGGTGATCACCGTGTCCGACAACGGGCTCGGGTTCACCGCGTCGGCGGAGATGGCCGGGCTCGCGTGGGCGGGGCGGGCGATGGGCACGCAGAACACCGGCCAGAACATCGCCGCCGCGTTGACGCCGCCGATGCTGGGTCTCGTGATCGGTGATTCGCGGTACGCGCTGGCGTTCTGCGTGGCCGCGATCTTCCCGGCGCTGGCCGTCGCCCTGGTGCCCGTCAGAGACGAAAAGGGCCCCTCAGGACGAACCTGAGGGGCCCCTTCGCGGGTGGATCAGAGAACCGTGAGGCGGTTCTCGAAGGTCTCGACGAGCTTGCGCCACTCGGACTGCTCGGCGTCGAACGGAGCGCTCGGCTCCAGCCGCGACGGGTCCGGCCGCAGCACGAACGACACCAGCCAGCCGAGGCTTTCGTTGGCGGCCAGCGCGGTTTCGACGCTGTCGTCTTCGGCCCACTCGGCGGCGTCGGTGATCAGCTCGACGGCCAGCTCCAGCTGCGTCGGGTCGATCGACTCCGGGCCTTCGGCGATGTCGTCGGCGATCCCGTTGAGCACGTAGGTGTTCTCGGTGTCGACCTCGATCTCGAGCTCGCCCGCGGTGGCCTTCGTGGTCACCTCGTCCCAAGTGGACACTCCGGCGAGGTCGTTGCCCGCCAGCTCCTTGCCGTCCGCGATCGCGCGGATGAGGGCCTTCTCGGAGGTGAAGACGTCGATCTCGCCTTCGCTGCCGAGGAAGATCGGCTTGTCGTCGAGGTAGCAGCGCAGCGTGTAGTACTCGGCACCGGAGGTGATGATCTTGATCGGGTCGATGCCGACCTCGCCCCAGAAGCCGACGGGCTCGTCGTCTTCCTCGTCGTCCTCGTCCGAGTCGTCGATGAGGTCCGCGTCGACGGCGGCCGCTTCGGCCTCGGCGGACTCCGCGAGGAAGGTCGCGAGCTCCTCCGCGGTCTGCTCCAGCACCTTCTCGTCGACGTCGGGGACGGTCACGAGGCCGTCGATCGCGTCGAGGACGGTGTCCCACTTCTCCGAGACCGCTTGCGACAGGTCCGCCCAGAGGCGCTCGCCGTCGCGGCCGGAGAAGGGCAGCGTGCCCTGGTCCAGCAGCGAGAAGCTCTCGTGCGCGTCGAGGACTTCGTGGACCTCTTCGAGCTCGCACACGTCCGCGAGCGAACGCACGATGCCGATGATCTCGGCCAGCTCGCCGAGCGTCCACTGGTCCGGCTTCTCGGCCACCAGCTCGGGGACGCCCACCAGGTCGTAGGTGTGGTCGTCGTCCGGGATGAGCTCGGGCACGTTCAGCGCCGGGACGACCTCCCACGCGGGGTGGTCGAGCAGGTCGTGCTGCTCGGAGGTCCGCACGAAGGCGGCGAGATGCGCGGCGTCCGGGAAGGCGTACAGGTCTTCCTCGTCGCCGAGGAAGGCTTCCCATTCCTCGCCGTCTTCCCGCCAGCGCGGCGCCCAGAGGGTGACGACGTCACCCTGTGGCAGGCCGAGTTCGATCGGGATGATGTCCTGTGCCATTCCTTTAGCCCTCTCGGATTACCGCCTGTGTGCGCGGCCGGGTGATGGTGCCCGGAAGGTGCGCGGTACCGCGAAGCCTACGGGTTTCCGCCGATGGGCGCGATCACCCCTGGGCAAGAAGCGACCAACGGATGGCACGATAGGTCCTCTGATGACACTTACAGACCTCCTGCCTGCGGATCCCGACCCCGACTCGCTGTTCGAAGCCTTCTCCACCTGGACGGCCGAGCGCGGGTTGGAGCTGTACCCCGCGCAGGAAGAGGCCATCATCGAGGTGGTCTCCGGCGCGAACCTGATCCTCTCGACGCCGACGGGCTCGGGTAAGAGCCTGGTCGCCGTCGGGGCGCACTTCACCGCGCTCGCACACGGCCGCCGCAGCTACTACACGGCACCCATCAAGGCACTCGTCTCGGAGAAGTTCTTCCAGCTCATCGAGATCTTCGGTGCGGACAACGTCGGCATGATGACCGGCGACTCGGCGGTCAACGCCGACGCGCCGATCATCTGCTGCACGGCGGAAATCCTGGCGAACATGGCGTTGCGCTTCGGTGCCGACGCGCCGGTCGGCCAGGTCGTCGCGGACGAGTTCCACTTCTATTCGGAGCCGGATCGCGGCTGGGCCTGGCAGGTGCCGCTGCTCGAACTGCCGAAGGCGCAGTTCGTGCTGATGTCGGCCACGCTGGGCGACGTCTCGTTCTTCGAAAAAGATCTCACCCGCCGGACCGGCCGTCCGACCGCGGTGGTCACCTCGGCGCAGCGGCCGGTGCCGCTGACCTTCCGTTACGCGCTGACACCGTTGCACGAGACGATGTCCGAGCTGCTCAACGGCGGGCAGTCGCCGGTCTACGTCGTCCACTTCTCGCAGGCCGCGGCGATCGAGCGCGCGCAGACGCTGATGAGTATCAACGTCACTTCGAAGGCGGAGAAGGAGGCCATCGCCGAGATGCTCGGCGACTTCCGCTTCTCGGCCGGGTTCGGGAAGACGCTGTCGAGGCTGGTCCGGCACGGGATCGGCGTGCACCACGCCGGCATGCTGCCGAAGTACCGGCGCCTCGTCGAGCAGCTCGCTCAGGCGGGGCTGCTGAAGGTGATCTGCGGGACCGACACGCTCGGCGTCGGCATCAACGTACCGATCCGCACGGTGGTCTTTTCGGCGCTGACGAAGTACGACGGTGTGCGGCAACGGCATCTCAAGGCGCGCGAGTTCCATCAGATCGCCGGCCGCGCTGGCCGCGCGGGGTACGACACCGACGGCTACGTCGTCGTGCAGGCACCGGACCACGTCGTCGAAAACGCCAAGGCGCTGGAGAAGGCGGGCGACGATCCCAAGAAGAAAAAGAAGATCGTCCGCAAGAAGGCGCCCGAGGGGTTCGTCAACTGGACGGAGAGCACCTTCGACCGGCTGATCGCGGCCGAGCCGGAGCCGCTGACGTCGAGCTTCCACGTCAGCCACTCGATGCTGCTGAACGTGATCTCCCGCCCGGGCAACGCGTTCGACTCGATGCGGCATCTGCTGGAGGACAACCACTCCGACCGTCCCACCCAGCGGAAACTGATCCTGCGCGCGATCGCGATCTACCGCGCGCTGCTCGCGGCCGGTGTCGTGGAACGGCTCGACGAACCCGACGAGCAGGGCCGCATCGTCCGGCTGACCGTGGACCTGCAGTTCGATTTCGCGCTGAACCAGCCGCTTTCGCCGTTCGCGCTCGCCGCGATCGAACTCCTGGACGTCGAGTCACCGTCGTATCCGCTCGACGTCGTGTCCATTGTGGAATCCACTGTGGACAACCCGCGTCCGGTGCTGTCGCAGCAGCAGTTCAAGGCGCGCGGCGAGGCCGTGCAGGCGATGAAGGCCGAAGGCATCGAGTACGACGAGCGGATGGAGCTGCTCGAAAACGTCACGTACCCGAAGCCGCTGGAGGAACTGCTGGAGGCGGCGTATTCCCGCTACCGGCAAGGGCATCCGTGGGTCGAGGACTACGAGCTCAAACCGAAGTCCGTCGTGCGCGACATGTACGAGCGCGCGATGAACTTCGTGGAGTACATCGGTTTCTACCAGCTCGCCCGCTCGGAAGGGCTGGTGCTGCGGTACCTCACCGACACCTACGACTCGCTGCGGCACACGGTGCCCGACGAGGCCAAGAGCGAGGGGTTGCAGGACCTCATCGAATGGCTCGGCGAACTCGTGCGCCAGGTCGACTCCAGTCTTCTGGACGAGTGGGAAGCCTTGCGGCATCCCGAAGAGGAGGGCCCGGTTTCGACGAGGCCGCCGTCCGAGCCGCCCGCGGTCACGCGGAACGAGCGGGCGTTCCGGGTGCTCGTGCGCAACGAGCTGTTCCGGCGGGTGGAGCTGGCTTCGCGGCGTGCCTACGACACGCTCGGCGAGCTGGACGCCGCGTCGGGCTGGGACGCGGACGCGTGGGAAGACGCCATCGAGGACTACTACGACGAGCACGAAACGCTCGGCATCGGGCCGGACGCGCGCGGGCCGAAGCTGCTGATCATCGAGCAGGAGCCGGAGATCTGGCGGGTGCGGCAGATCTTCGACGATCCGGCGGGCGATCACGACTGGGGCATCAGCGCCGAGGTCGATCTGGCCGCTTCGGACGAGGCGGGCTCGGCGGTCATCCGGATCACGGCGGTGGACCAGCTCTGATTTCGGCATTCCGCTGAAACGACTGTGCGACCCAGCGGATCGGTGTTACATTCGTCAGGTAAGTGTCACAGGGGCTGGGAGGAATCATGGGTGTCTTCAAGCGTGCGCTGGTCGTCGTGGCCATAGCGGCGGGACTGGGAATCGCGGGCGGGGCGTACAAGAAGTAGCTCGTTCCGTGAAGGCCTCCTTGAGGGACCCAGAGTCCCTCAAGGAGGCCTTCACGGACTTGTGACGGCGCGCCGCCGGACCAGCTGAACGATCAGCACCACCAGTGAAAGCGCCGGCAGCGGATAGCCGAGGAGCAGGCCCACCGTGATGTCGGTGAGCGGCGCGAGGACCGCGGCGACGAACACCCACGTCGGCGCGGTCGGCAGTTTCACGCCGGAGCGGGCCTTGCCCCACGGTTTCGCCACCGAAAGCCAGGCCTGGAAAGCCAACGCGCTCGCCATCAGCGCGGTCCCGGCGACCAGCGCCACCGGCGGCGCGTCGCCGGCCCTGGCGGCGTCGACGGAATCCCGCAAAGCGCCCGACAGCAGGAAGATCCCGGCGCAGAGCTGGACGAGCGTGATCGCGAACTTCGCCAGCACCCACCAGTGCCGGGTGAACCCCCACGCCGTCGCCGCCGCGAGCATGAAACCGGTGAAGGCCGACGCGTTGGCCAGCGGCGCCAGCAGGAACGAGTCGATCTCGTGCGCCATCGACGTCGCCGCGACGCGGATCTCACCGTCCGCGCTCGTCCGGCCGATCGCCAGGAGGGTGAACAGGGCTAGGGCCTGCCCCATCCAGCCCATCGAGGTGACGACGTGCAGCCACACGGTCAGCTGCCGCCAGGTCTTCGTCCGCATGGCGCACAGATTCGCGCGACCGCCAGGCCCGGCACATCGGGGACGACCCTGAAATCAGGCCGGAAGGGGCGGGAAACAGGCCTGGGCGTCGTGGCCGTCGAACCAGAGACCGACCATGAACGCCATGGTCGCCTCCATGAGCCCCGCCCGGTCGAGCCCGCCGGCGTTCAGCGGCGTGCAGCCGAGGTCGCGGACCAGCGAACTCACCACTTCGACGGCCTCCGGCGCACCGCAGAGCGGCACCGCGAGCGGGCGGCCGCCGAACACCGGGGGCGTCATCCGCCAGACGTCCACCTCGCAGAGGTTGAACGCCTTGACCACGTGCGCGCCGGGTGCGGCGGCGGCGATCCGGGCGGCCTGGTCGGGGACCGTGAGCACGGCGCCGGGACCGACGGCGTTCGTGCAGTCGATCAGTACCTTGCCGTCGAGATTCCCCGCCGCGGCAAGGACTTCCGGTACCGAAGCGGCGGGGAGGGCGAGCAGGATCACGTCGCTCGCGCGGGCGGTCTCCGCCCACGTGCCGACCCGCGCGGAGATCTTGGCGGCCTTGGCCCGATCGCGCGCCGCGACCATCACGTCGTGCCCGGACCACTGGCCGCCGAGCGCCTCCGCCATCCCGCCCGCCCCGAAAATACCGATACGCATGTGCTGCTCCCTAAGATCGAGTGACGACACCGACCGTAGAAAGCCGCGTGGGTACCGAATGGTTACCGGAGGTCCGATGAACGACGTCTTCCTCGCCGATTGCCGTGCCCGGCTGGCCTTCGACCTGATGGCGAACACGTGGAACCCGGTCGTGCTGTGGGCCCTGCGCGAAGGCCCGCTGCGCCCGGCGGAACTGCGGCGAAGGCTGGGCGGGATCAGTACGAAGGTGCTCACGGAGACGGTCCGGCGGCTGGAGGCCAACGGTCTCGTCCACCGGCGCGACTGCGGGCGGACGGCGAAGGTCGAGTACTCGCTGACGGATCTCGGGACCACGTTGCTGGCGCCCATCGAGGCCTTCGGGGAGTGGGCGTTCCGGTACGGCGACGAGGTCATGGCGGCGCAGGACGAGGCGGCCCGGTTTCGCGATCATGCGTGATCGGGCAGCGATCTCGCGTGATTGAAGGCGGAACTCGCGTGATTGGAGGGCGATCTCGCGTGATTGGGCGGACGACACGGGGTCAGGGGAGTGGGCGGGCTTCGGCCAGCCGGAGTAGCGGGACGGCCGCGGCGGCGTCGGTGATCAGGGTCGAGACCATGCCGGAGCGCAGGACGGCGTCTATCGCTTCGGCCTTCGGTTCCGTGTAGCCCAAGGCGATCACTTCGGGGACGGCGAGGAGTTCCTCGGCGCTGATGGCCAGCACGTGGTGGGCCAAGCCGGTGGACATCGGGTTGCCGTCGGCGTCGAACAGGCGCGCCGAGACCTCGGCCTTGGCACCGCGTTTCGCGATCGCGCTCCGCTCGGCCTCGTCGAGCGCGTCGTACACCGTCGACTCTTCGGGTTTCCACGCGCCGATGCTGACGACGGCCTTGGTCAGGTTCTTGAACTGCCCGAAGGTCTCCGCGATCCCCGGCTGCCTGCGCAGCGTTTCGGTGGTGCGGCGGTCGGGGAGGACGAGCGGGCCGAAGATCGGGTACGGCGTGCCGCCCGAGACGGAGGCGACCCGGCTGACCGTCTCCACCGACCGGTCGCGCATGTCCATGCCCGCCTGCACGCCGCACAGTTGCACGATCGGGCATTTCGGCAGCGACTCGATCGCGTCGGTCATCGCGTTCACCGACCGTGCCCAGGAAAGGCCGAGGACGTCGCCGGGGGTGACGATTTCGGCCAGGAGGCGGGCGGCGAGCGAGCCGATCTTGCGCCGGGCCACCTCGCGGGATTCCGGTTCCGGCGCTCGTTCGAGCACGAGGACCCGGTCCAGCCGGTACGCGGCGCGGATCTCTTCGGACAGTACGAGATCGACCGGCGCGGGCAGGTGGAACTCGACCTTGACGATGCCGCTTTCCCTGGCCGTGTCCAGCATTCGCGCGACCTTGAACCGGCTGATCCCGAACTCTTCGGCGATCTCGAGTTTCGAGGCGCCCTGTTCGTAGAAGCGCCGGGCCACCGCTGCCAGGCGTAGCGACTCCACCAGGCCTAAGCCCTGTTTCTTGGCGCTCATATGAGCACTATAACGCGAAATCAACCCGAAAGGTTGACGTAACACCAGGGAAAAGTTCACCATGCCTGGACATGCAGTCCGAAGCATAAGCCCTGCCCGCTCATTTGAGCGGAGAGAAGAGGAGCTGGCATGCGTGCCGCGATCGTGGACAAGCCCGGGGAGATCAGGGTCGGCGAGGTGCCCGATCCGAAACCGGGGGATCGCCAGGTCGTCGTCAAGGTGGGTGCCTGCGGGATCTGCGGGACCGACCTCCACATCGCCGACGGGCATTTCCCGCCGACGCCCTATCCGATCGTCCCCGGCCACGAATTCGCCGGCGAGATCGTCGAACTCGGCGCGGACGTGCCGGGTGGCTGGAAGATCGGCGACCGGGTGGCCGTCGATCCGTCGCTGTTCTGCGGCTACTGCAAGCCTTGCCGGTCCGGCCGCGGCAACCTCTGCGAGAACTGGAACGCGACCGGCGACACCGTCGACGGCGCTTTCGCCGAGTACGTAGCCGTTCCCTCCGCGAACTGCTACCGCATGCCGGACACGATGACGTGGGAACAGGGCGCCCTCGTCGAACCGGTCTCCTGCGCGGTGCACGGCGTGCGCCGGATCGGGGTCGAGGCGGGTGAGCGGTTCCTCGTCGTCGGCGCGGGCACGATGGGGCTGATCATGCAGCAGTTGCTGCAGCGCGCGGGCGCCCACGTCACGGTGGTCGACCGCAACACCGCCCGCCTCGGCCGGGCCATGGACCTCGGCGCGGCCGCGGTCGCGGGTGACGTGAAAGACCTGGACGACGAGAAGTTCGACGCCGCCGCGGACTGCACCGGCGCCGCGCCCGCCATCGAAGCCGCTTTCGACTCGCTTCAACGCGGAGGCCGTCTGCTGGTCTTCGGGGTCGCGCCCGCCGAAGCACGCGTCGCGCTTTCGCCGTTCCGGATCTACAACGACGAGATCACCGTCGTCGGCTCGATGGCCGTCATGAACAGCTTCGGCGCCGCGCTCGACCTGGTCGCCGACGGCGCCGTCGACACCGCCGCGCTGCTCACCGACACCCTTCCGCTGGAGCAGTACCCCGACGCCCTCGCCCTCATGCGCAGCGGCGCCGGCTTGAAGGTGCAGGTCGTACCGGGAGGCGAAGGTGCGTAAAGCGGCCGCTCTGCTCGCGGTACTCCTGCTGACCCTCACCGGATGCGCCGGTGCGGGCGCGCTCGGCACCGGTGACCGGACGCTCGTCGTCGCGATCGTCGCGAACCCGCAGATGAAGGACGCCATCGAGCTTTCCGGCGAGTTCGAGAAGGCGAATCCCGGCGTCAGCCTCAAATTCGTGTCGCTGCCGGAGAACCAGGCACGCGCGAAGATCACCGCGTCGACGGCCACCGAGGGCGGCGAATTCGACGTCGTCATGATCAGCAACTACGAGGCGCCGCAATGGGCCGCGAACGGCTGGCTCGAAGACCTCGGCCCGCATATCGCGGCGAATCCGTCCTACGACGCAGACGACTTCATCCCGAGCATCAAGGAATCTTTGTCGCACAACGGGTCCATGTACGCGGTGCCGTTCTACGGCGAGTCGTCGTTCCTGGCCTACCGGAAGGATCTGTTCGAGCAGGCCGGGATCACCATGCCCGCCAAGCCGACGTGGACCCAGATCGCCGAGTACGCCGCGAAACTGGACGACAAGGCCAAGGGCATCGCCGGGATCTGCCTGCGCGGCAAGCCCGGCTGGGGTGAGAGCCTCGCGCCGTTCACCACGGTCGCCAACACCTTCGGCGCGCAGTGGTTCGACAAGGACTGGAACGCGAAGCTGACCAGCCCCGAGTTCAAGGCGGCCGCCGAGTTCTACGTGAACCTCGTGCGGAACCACGGCGAGGTCGGCGCGTCGAGCGCGGGCTTCTCCGAATGCGGCACGCGGTACACCCAGGGCCAGGCCGCGATGTGGTACGACGCCACGGTCATGGCGGGCACCAACGAGGACCCGTCGGCCAGCAAGGTCGTCGGGAAGTCCGGCTACGCCCCGGCGCCGGTGGAGAAGACGCAGGCGAGCGGCTGGCTCTATACCTGGGCTTTGGCGATCCCGAAGGTCGCCAAGGACAAGGAAGCCGCTTTCAAGTTCATGTCCTGGATGACCGACAAGGCTTACGTGCAGCGGGTCGCGAAGGAGTTCGGCGACTGGAACCGTGTCCCGCCGGGCGTGCGGAAATCGACCTACGACATCCCGCAGTACCGCGAGGCCGCCAAGGCCTACGCGCAGCCGACGCTGGACGGTATCGCGGACGCCGACCAGCGCAAGGCGATGGCGAATCCGGTGCCCTATCCCGGCATCCAGTTCGTCGGCATCCCCGAGTTCCAGGATCTCGGCACGCGGGTGAGCCAGCAGCTTTCGGCGGCGATCGCGGGCCAGATCACCGTGGACGAAGCGCTCGAGCAGTCGCAGGAGTACGCGCAGACCGTCGGCAAGTCGTATCAGGAGGTGCAGTGATGGCCACGATCTCCGCCCCTGCTCGCCCAGAGCCCGCCCATGCGAAGAAGGTGGCTCCGAAACGCGGCACCGATACTCCGTTCAAACGACGGCTGCCGCTGCTGCCCGCGCTGCTGTTCGTCGTCGCCGTGACGCAGTTGCCGTTCGTGCTGACGGTGTTCTACTCGTTCCAGTCGTGGAACCTGGTGCGGCCGGGGTCGCGGCATTTCGTGGGGCTGCGGAACTACATCGACGTCTTCGCCGACTCGACGTTCCTCGGTGCGCTGCTGAACACCGTCGTGCTCACGGTGGTGTGCGTGTTCTTCTCGCTGCTGCTCGGCCTGGGGCTGGCGATCCTGCTGGACCGCAAGTTCCTCGGCCGCGGGGTGGTCCGGACCCTGCTGATCACGCCGTTCCTCATCCTGCCCGCGGCGGGCGCGCTGCTGTGGAAGACGACGATGTTCGACCCAACGTACGGGTTGCTGCACTTCGTGTTCGGCACCGACGTCGACTGGCTTTCGGAGTTCCCGCTGGCCGCCGTGATGGCGCAGGTCGTCTGGCAGTGGACGCCGTTCATGATGCTGCTGATCCTGGCCGGGCTGCAGAGCCAGCCGAAGGACGTGCTGGAGGCCGCGTCGGTCGACGGCGCCGGCCGCTGGCGGACGTTCACCGCGATCACGCTGCCGCATCTGAGCCGGTTCCTGCAGCTGGCGACGTTGCTGGGCGCGATCTACATCGTGAACAGCTTCGACGCGATCTTCCTGATGACCCAAGGCGGCCCGGGGACGGCCAGCACGAACCTGCCGTTCTACATCTACCAGCGGGCGTTCCAAGGGTTCGACATCGGGCAGTCGTCCGCGATGGGCGTGATCGTCGTGATCCTGACGATGATCGTCGCGACCTTCGCGCTGCGGCTGATGTTCCGCACGTTCTCGGTACAGGGAGGCGCGAAATGAAAAGCCGTTTCGGCCCCGGCGCGCTGACGGTCGCGACCTGGGTGATCGCGATCCTGTTCGTGTTCCCGCTGCTGTGGATGATCCTGACGGCCTTCAAGCAGGAGGCCGACGCCTACACCGATCCGCCACGCCTGGTCTTCACCCCGACGCTGGACCAGTTCGCGGGCGTGCTCGAACGCGGATTCCTGCCGTACCTGTCGAACTCGGCGTTCGTGACCGTGGTGTCGACGCTTTTCGTGCTGCTGCTGGGAATCCCGGCGGCGTACGCGCTGTCGCTGGCGCCGGTGAAGGGGACGAGCAACGCGCTCGGCTTCTTCCTGTCGACGAAGATGCTGCCGATCGTGGCGGCGATCATCCCGCTTTACGTGATCTCGCAGAACACCCAGCTGCTGGACAACGTGTGGGCGCTGATCATCCTGTACACCTCGATGAACCTGCCGCTGGCCATCTGGATGATGCGGTCGTTCTTCCTGGAGGTGCCGCACGAGATGATCGAGGCCGGCCGGATCGACGGGGCGACGCTGCCGGTGCTGCTGCGGAAGATCATCATGCCGGTGGTCGCGCCCGGGGTGGCCGCGACCGCGCTGATCTGCGTGATCTTCTCGTGGACCGAGTTCTTCTATTCGGTCAACCTCACCGCCGCGCGGGCCGGGACGGTGCCGGTGTTCCTGGTCGGCTTCATCACCAGCGAAGGCCTGTACTGGGCGCAGCTTTCCGCCGCCGCGCTGCTCGCGTCGCTGCCGGTGATGATCGTCGGCTGGATCGCGCAGAACCACCTGGTGCGGGGCCTGTCGATGGGCGCGGTCAAGTAAGGCGTCGGTACAGGTGGTCGTGAGTGATTTGGGTCGTTAGAACGACCCAAATCACTCACGACCCCCACGCCTCACGCGAGCGACAAGGCCTGCCCCGGACAGATGTGCACGGCGGTGCGCGCGTTCTCCTCCGCCTCTTCGCCCTCGGGCTCGGCGTTCAGCAGCAGGACCGTCCCGTCGTCCTCGTTCTGGTCGAACAGATCGGGATCGGTGAGCACGCACTGGCCCGCACCGACGCATTTCCCGGTGTCCGCGATGATCTTCATGGCTCCTCCTACCAGGTGACCGGCAGGGCGTGGAGGCCGTAGATCGTCGAATCGTGCTTGAACGGCAGTTCGTCGACCGGTACGGCGATCCGGATGCCCGGCACTCGCCGGAACAACGTATCGAACACGATCTGGAGTTCCAACCTCGCCAAGTTCTGCCCGAGACATTGGTGCACACCGAATCCGAAGGCGACGTGATGCCGCGCGCCCCGTTCGATGTCGAAGGCGTCCGGGTTCTCGAAGCCCGCCGGATCGTGGTTGCCCGCGTTGCTCAGGCCGACGACGCCTTCACCCGCGCGGATGAGCGTGCCGCCGATCTCGACGTCCGCCGTGGCGAAACGTGAGGTCGCCGTCTCCGCGATGGTGAAGACCCGCAGGAGTTCCTCGATCGCGGCGAGGGTCTTGTCCGGATCCGCCTTGATCTTCGCCAGCTGATCCGGGTTCTCCAGCAGGGTCACCGTGCCGAGCGAGATCATGTTCGCCGTGGTCTCGTGGCCGGCGATGAGCAGCAGGAACGCCAAACCGACGAGTTCGCCGTGGTCGGCCTCGCCCGATTCACGCTGCTTCAGGATCTGACGGCCGAGGAGGTCGTCCTCGGTGGCGTTCGCTTCCTTCTTGGTGACGAGGTCGTCGAGATAGTTCCGAAGGCCCTCGAACGCCGTCTGCCGTTCTTCGGCGCTGACCTCCCGGTTGAGCATGCGGGAACTGCACGACTGGAAGAAATCGTGGTCCGCGTAGGGAACGCCGAGCAGTTCGCAGATCACCAGCGACGGAACCGGCAGGGAAAGCGCCTGGACCAGGTCGGCGGGTTTGGGGCCGGCGAGGAGGGCGTCGATATGGTCGTCGACGATCTGCTGGATCCGCGGCTGCAACGCCTTCATGCGTTTGACCGTGAATTCGCCGACGACGTCGCGCCGGGCCTGGCTGTGCTCCGGCGGATCCATCCCGATGAGGGACGGGCGGAACGAGTCGTCCTCCGGGCGGACCGGGCGTGCCACCATCAGCGGGAACGACGGGTTACGCCGGTCGGAGCTGAAATGCGGGCTGCTCAGCATTTCGCGGATGTCTTCGAGCCGGGTGAGTGCCCAAGCCGTTTGCCCGGACGGGAGACCGACCCGGGAAATCGGACTTTTCTCGCGAAGCGTCTCGTATTCGGGAGGCGGCGAAAACGGGCATTTACGCGCCAGCGGCAAGGTCGCGGTGGTTTCCTCGACGTCGGTCATCGGGTTGTCCTTCCCCAGAATGTCGGGTGGGTTCGGGCGATATCGGACAGCGAGCCCCAAAACGTATGCGGATGGTTTCATTCCGCTTATGCACCCAAGGTACTCAAGTGGAGACAGGTCGTCCACTCGCGAAGGGGTGGTTTCCCGGGAGGCGTGAAGGGCACGCCCTTACGTGCGAGAATCACGGCCCTGAAGGACCTTCGAGAGGCGAGGACCATGACAGCCGACCCCGAGACCCGCTTGCGTGCCGACGCGCGCCGGAACCGGGATCAGATCCTGGCCGCCGCGAGAGTCATCTTCGCCGCCCAGGGCGCCGAGGTCCCGATGGAGGAGATCGCGCGCTCGGCGGGCGTCGGAGTCGGCACCCTTTACCGTCGCTTCCCGGATCGGGACGCGCTGATCCGGGCGGTCGCCGTCGACAACTTCGACCGGGTTCTCAGGGACGCGAAGGCCGCGAAGGACCAGGAGTCCTCGGACTGGGAGGCGCTGATCCGGCTCCTGCACCAGTCGATGGAACTGCAGCTGAGCATTCAGCTCGCGATGGTGTCGCCGCGGGCGCTGGCGATCCTGAAGAGCGACCCCGCGATCAAGGCCCTGCGCGACGAATTGCTCCTGGTGATGGACTCGTTCGTCCAGGGCGCGCAGGCGGAGGGCAGGCTCCGGACGGACGTCGCCACCGGTGACGTCGCGATCCTGTTCGCGACGCTGCTGCGGCAGATGCCCGGTAAGGGCGAGGAGGTCGCGCGGATGGCGACGCGGCGGTGCATCGGGATCATGATCGACGGTTTGCGGGCCGTGGGCTCGAACGAGCCGTTGCCGGGCCGGGTGCTGACCGGGGCCGATCTCGATCCGTGAGTCTGTGAAGTCCCGGATGTCAGGAAAGGGTCGTTCAGGACATAAAACGTCCTGAACGACCCTTTCCTGACATTTGCCCGCGCGGTCAGGTGTCCAACTGTGGAAAACGGACCGGCTTAGACACCCAGCGGGTGCCAGACGGTCTTCGCCTCCAGGTACCGCCGCAGCCGCGCGATGTCGGCGTCGGCGGTCCAGTCCGGCTCGGCGTCCGGGACGGTCAGGACCCGCTTCACGGTGCTCGCGGCCTCACGCGCCAGATCCGCCCGCGCGGACGGCTCCGCGCCGGTCGGGTCGAGGGCGTTGACGTCGCCGTGCGACGCGAGCCACGGGCCCAGCTCCGACGCGCGGCCGGTCAGGATGTTCGCGACGCCGCCGGGCAGGTCGGAAGTCGCCAGGACCTCCGAAAGCGTGATCGCGGGCAGCGGCCGGTCCGCGCTGGAGACGACCACCGCGGTCGAGCCGGTCGCCAGCACCGGGGCGAGCACGCTCACCAGCCCCAGCAACGACGACTGCTGCGGCGCGAGCACGCCCACGACACCGGTCGGCTCGGGCACGGTGAAGGAGAAGTACGGGCCCGCGACGGGGTTGGCCGCGCCGAGCACGGTCGCGATCTTGTCCGTCCAGCCCGCGTACCAGACCCAGCGGTCGATCGAAGCGTCCACAATGGACTGAGCCTTCTTCGCCGCGACGCCTTCGGACGCGGAGACCTCCGCGACGAACTGTTCGCGGCGGCCTTCCAGCATCTCCGCCACCCGGTACAGCACCTGGCCGCGGTTGTAGGCGGTCGCCGCCGACCAGCCGCCGAAAGCCTTGCGGGCGGCCGAAACCGCGTCACGGACGTCCTTGCGCGACGCGTGCGAGGCGTTCGCCAGGAATTTGCCCTTGGTGTCGGTGACCGGGTACACCCGGCCCGACTCCGAACGTGGGAACTTGCCGCCGATGTAGAGCTTGTAGGTTTTCGCCACCGAAATACGGTCAGACATCGAGGTAAGCCTCCAGTCCGGTGCGTCCGCCTTCGCGGCCGAAACCCGACTCCTGGTAGCCGCCGAACGGCGCGGCGGGATCGAAGCGGTTGAACGTGTTGGCCCAGACGACGCCGGCGCGGAGCTGGTTCGCCATCCAGAGGATGCGCGAGCCCTTTTCGGTCCAGATTCCGGCGGAGAGCCCGTACGGCGTGTTGTTCGCCTTGGTGACGGCCTCGTCCGGCGTGCGGAAGGTCAGCACCGAAAGCACCGGACCGAAGATCTCCTCGCGGGCGATGCGCATCGACTGCTGGACGTCGGAGAACACCGTGGGAGCGAAGAAGAAACCGCGTTCCGGCACCGGGCACGGGCTGGTCCAGCGCTGCGCGCCCTCGGCGTCGCCGGACTCCACGAGCCCCTTGATCTTCGCGAGCTGCTCGGCGGAGTTGATCGCGCCGATGTCGGTGTTCTTGTCTAGCGGGTCGCCCAGCCGCAGCGTCGAAACGCGGTAGCGCAGCTTTTCGAGCAGTTCCTCGGCGATCGACTCCTGCACCAGCAGTCGCGAGCCCGCGCAGCAGACGTGACCCTGGTTGAAGAAGATCCCGTTGACGATCCCCTCGACGGCCTGGTCCAGCGGGGCGTCATCGAAGACGACGTTCGCCGCCTTGCCGCCGAGCTCCAGCGTCAGCTTCTTCGCGGTACCCGCGATCTGGCGCTGGATGGCCTTGCCGACCTCGGTCGAGCCGGTGAAGGCGACCTTGTTCACGTCGCCGTGGCCGACCAGCGCGGCGCCGATGTCCCCGGCGCCGGGCAGGATGTTGACCACGCCGGGCGGGAGTTCGGCCTGCTGGCAGATCTCCGCGAACACGAGCGCGGTCAGCGGTGTGGTCTCCGCGGGCTTGAGCACCACGGTGTTGCCGGTGGCCAGCGCGGGCGCGATCTTCCACGCCAGCATCAGCAGCGGGAAGTTCCACGGGATGACCTGGCCCGCGACGCCGAGCGGCTTCGGGTTCGGGCCATAGCCCGCGTAATCGAGCTTGTCCGCCCAGCCCGCGTGATAGAAGAAGTGCGCGGCGGCCGTCGGCACGTCGGAATCACGCGATTCCTTGATCGGCTTGCCGTTGTCGAGACTTTCCAGCACGGCCAGTTCCCGCGACCGTTCCTGGATCAGGCGCGCGATGCGGAACAGGTACTTGGCGCGTTCGGAGCCCGGCATTTTCGACCAGACATTGTTGTACGCCTTGCGCGCGGCCTTCACCGCGGTGTCCACATCGGACACCGACGCGGTGCCGACCTCGGCGAGCACCTCTTCGGTGGCCGGGTTGATCGACTTGAGCGGCTCACCCGAGCCGTCGACGAATTCGCCGTTCACGAACGGCCGGTAATGCGACTTGAGGTTCGCGAGGTCGCGCGATTCGGGCGCGGGCGCGTACTCGAAGATGCCCATGGATCAGTCCACCGTCACGTAGTCGGGACCGCTGTAGTGGCCGTCGGCCTGGGTGCGGCGCTGCAGCAGGAGGTCGTTGAGCAGGCTGGACGCCCCGAACCGGAAGAGATCCGGGTTCAGCCACTGCTCGCCGGCGACCTCGTGCACCGCGACCAGGTACTTGATCGCGTCCTTGGTCGTCCGGATGCCACCGGCCGGTTTGACGCCGCGCAGTTCACCGGTCTGGACGAACCAGTCGCGGACGGCCTGCAGCATCACGTGGGTGACCGGCAGCGTCGCGGCGGGCGAGACCTTGCCGGTGGAGGTCTTGATGAAGTCGCCGCCCGCCAGCAGCGCGAGCCAGGAGGCGCGGCGGACGTTGTCGTAGGTCGCGAGCTCGCCGGTTTCGAGGATGACCTTGAGGTGAGCGCTGCCACAGGCGGCCTTGATGGCCTGGATCTCCTCGAAGACCTCCAGGTAGCGGCCTTCCAGGAACGCGCCGCGGTCGATCACCATGTCGATCTCGGCGGCGCCGGCGTCCACGGCGATCTTGGTGTCGGCCAGCTTGATCTCGCGGCTCGTGCGGCCGGCCGGGAAGCCGGTGGCCACACTCGCGACGTGGATGCCGGTGCCGCGAAGTGCCTCGACAGCCGTCTCGACCATGTCTGGGTACACGCAGACGGCCGCGACCTGCGGGGTGTCCGGCCGTTCCGGGTCCGGCCGCTTGGCCTTGGCGGCGAGCGCGCGGACCTTGCCCTGGGTGTCGGCGCCTTCGAGGGTCGTCAGGTCGACCATCGAGATGGCGGTGTCGATCGCCCAGAGCTTGGCGGCCTTCTTGATGCTGCGCGTGCCGAGTCCCGCCGCCCGCTGCTCGACGCCGACCTGGTCGACACCAGGCAGCCCGTGCAGGAACCGGCGCAGGCTCGCCTCGTCGCGAGTCGCGTCCGCCAGCGGCGACGGGGTGGCCGTCGCCGCTGACGAGCTGGTCGTAGCTGTCATACGGGTGAGTGTAAGCGGCCTACAGGCTGGGCACCGGGGCCTGGGCGACGGCCCTGGTCGAGGGCACCACCGGGGTGCAGAACTCGCTGATCATGGGCAGCTGGCGCTTGAGCGCGGCGTCCGGCGACGCGGTGAGGTCGACGGTGGCCAGCGTGGAGATGTCCTTGCCGGAGTCGTCGTGGAAGCTCAGGGTGTTGAAGCCCGGCAGGTCGCCGCCGTGACCCCAGACGACGTGGTCGTCCGCGCAGGCGCCCGCGGTCTTGAGGTTCAGCTTCATCAGGCCGAGGCCGTACTCCATGCCGCCCGCCGGGACCGTCGTCTTCATCTGCTTCAGCTGCTCCGCGGGCAGCAGGCGGCCACCGAACAGCGCCTCGAAGAAGCGGTTGAGGTCCTTGCCCGAAGACACCATGCCGCCCGCGCCGAAGTAGCGCGAGTAGTTGTAGGTGGTGACGTCGGTGAGGCCGCGCGGCGCGTCGTACAGCTGCTCGTAGCCGCGGGCGGCCGGGCGGATCAGGAACGGGAAGTCGCGGGGCAGCGAGGTGTCGCGCAGGTGCAGCGGCCCGGTGATCCGCTCGGCGAGCGCGCGTTCCAGCGGTTTGCGCGTGGTCTTCTCGACCAGCAGGCCGAGGACGTTGTAGCCGGTGTTCGAGTACGCCCAGCTCGTCCCGGGTTTGAACTGCAGCGGCTGCTTCGTGACGCTCAGGCGGATCTGGTCGTCGCTGTCGAAGTGCTCGAAGCGTTCGGTGTCGACCTCCGGACCGGACGCCCAGGTGTCCTCCGGGGCCAGGTCACGCGGGAGGCCGCTGGTGTGCTGCAGCAGCTGGCGGACGGTGATCGGCTCCGGATACGGCAGCAATCCGGGCAGATAACGCTGGACGGGCTCGTCGAGCCCGACACGCTTCTCCGCCACGAGCTGCAGGACCAGCGTCGCGACGAACACCTTGGACACACTCGCGATCCGCCAGCGGCCCGACGCGTCGGGCTTGCCGGGACGCTCGATGTCCGCGACGCCGCTGACACCGCGGAATTCGTCGGAGACGGCGACCATGCCGGGGATGCCCGCGGCGACCGCCGCGTCCATCGCGGTCTGGCGCGGATCAACCTCCTCGGCGGCCACCGCCGGGAAGGCGGTGGCGGAAAGCAGTGCGGCACAAGCGATCGCGACGACGGTTCGGCGCATCGGATGAATCCCCCCCCAGATTGTGTTCAGCCTTCGATTCCAGGCACGTCCTTCTTGCGTGGCTTCCGCTTCACGACGACCCCACCCCAGAATGCCAGGCCGGTGACCTTCACGGTGGGCGCCGTCGGCGGTGCCGGGGGCGTCCCGGCACGGTCTTCCAGTTCGAACGCGCCCATGAAGCCGATTCCGGTGACGTCCACGTTGATGTCGTCGGGCACGATGATGTCGATCCCGCCCATGATCGCGACCGCGGTGATCGTCGAATGCTTCTCGGCGAACCGCGCGTGCCGCAGATCGAGTTCGGCACCGCCCCAGAACGCGAAACTGTTGTGCTGCGGCGGGACGACCCAGCTGCCCTTGCGCGACGCGCCGGACATGACGGCGATCGAGGCGCCGGAGCCCGGATGCCCGCCGATGCGGTCGTCGGGCAGGCCGAGCGCGCGCGAGGTCGCCGGCTCGATCGCCGACCGTGACTGCTGCGGCAGATCCGCGGTGACCGGCTTGAGGTCGCCGACGGTCTTGGCCGCGTACACGGTGGTGAGCCGCTCTTCCAGCTCGTTGATGGTGATGCGCCCTTCGGACATCGCCGCGTGCAGCACCTGCGCGACCTGCTCGCGATCGGCGTCGGAGATGCGCATCTGTTCGGGGCCCGGCAGGGCCGGTTCTTCACTCACGTGGAGGAGCCTAGCGCCGCCGGGAGGGCCAAGCGTCCATCTTATGGTCGACAGTGGCATCCTCCGGAGATGGGGAACTCACTACCCGGCGCCGTCGAGCTGCCGGACGGGATCAAGGTGCGCGGACGGGGCCTGGGGCGTCCCTGGCCGGACGGGCCCTCGCCGGATTTCGGACTGTATTTGGGCGGCGCGAAGCTGCGCCGGAAACACGATCACAAAATGGACTGGGAGCGGGCGTGGATCCGCTGGCCCGACTTCCTCCTGCCGACGGACTGGGCGGACGCGCGGCGGCGCATCGTCGACCTGCACGAGCGGGCGGCGAAGGGTGAAGGGGTCGAGGTCGCCTGCTACGGCGGAGTCGGGCGGACCGGCACGGTGCTGTCCTGCCTCGCCACCCTTTCCGGGCTGAGCGCAGACGAAGCCGTGGCCTGGGCGCGAGCCAACCACGACAAGCGTTCGGTGGAGACGCCCTGGCAGCGCCGCTGGGTCGGCTGGTTCGCGCGGCAGGCGTGAACGGCTAAATTGACCGGCATGGATGTGCACGTCGTTGATCACCCGCTGGCCAAGGCCAGGCTCTCCACCATGCGCGACGCGCGCACCGACAGCGCCGCCTTCCGCGCGGCGCTGCACGAACTGACCGTCATGCTGGTCTACGAAGCCACGCGCGACATGCCGGTGCGGATCGAGCGGATCCACACGCCGGTGGCGCGCACCGACGGCTACGCGCTGGCGAGCCCGCCGCTGCTCGTGCCGGTGCTGCGGGCCGGGCTCGGGATGGCGGATCAGGCGCACAAGCTGATCCCCGACGCCCAGATGGGTTTCGTCGGCCTCGCCCGCGACGAGGAGACGCTCAAGCCGACGCCGTACCTCGAATCGCTGCCCGAATCGCTCGCCGACCGGCCGGTGATGGTGCTCGACCCGATGCTGGCGACCGGTGGGTCGATGGAGTACACGATCCGGCTGCTCACCGACCGCGGCGCCACCGACGTCACGGCGATCTGCGCGCTGGCGGCGCCCGAGGGCATCGAGCATCTGGAGAAGACCGGGCTGCCGCTGCGGGTGGTGACCGCGAGCATCGACGAGCGGCTGAACGATTCCGGGTTCATCGTTCCGGGCCTCGGGGACGCGGGGGACCGGCAGTACGGCGCCGTCTGACCCCGGATCGCGTTTAGCGGGCTGAACGCGATTCGCAACATCTCCGCCGTCGCCGGTCACTGACAGGTGTGACCAGAACAGTGACCGGAACGGTGGGGGTACCGGTGGACTCACGCGAACCTCCTTCCGACAGGAGCGACACGGAGCTGTGGCGGACGGCCGCGGGCGGTGATCACGAGGCCTTCACCGAGCTGTTCGAACGGCATGTCCAGTCGGTGTGGAACCACGCCTACCGGCTGACGGGGTCGTGGGCGTCGGCCGAAGACCTGACGTCCGCGGCCTTTCTCACCGCCTGGCGGCGCAGGGCGGACATCACGCTCATCCGCGACAGCGCGCTGCCCTGGCTGTACACCGTCGTGGGCAACCTCGCGCGCACTGAACACCGCAGCGTCGGGCGGCGGCTGCGGCTCGTCCGGCGGCTGCCGGAACCGCGGTCGGTGTCCGACCACGCCGACACCGTCGTCGATCAGCTCGACGGCGAAGACCGTCTCCGGCAAGTGCTCGCCTTGGTCGCGAAACTGCCGAAGTCGCAACGACAAGCCGTCGAACTCTGCCTGCTCGGCGATCTCTCCGTGCCGGACGCCGCCGAACTGCTCGGCGTCGCCGAGGTGACCGTTCGCGCCCACATCTCGCGGGCCCGCGCCCAGCTGCGGGCCGCCCTGGAGGAGAAATGACCGACGACCTCGGCCTGCCGGGCAGGCGTGAACTCCCTCCGGAAGTGCTGGACAACCTGCGGATGACACTGCGGGAGGGAATGGGAAAACCCGCGCGGCGGCGCTGGCCGATCGTCGCCGCGGCCGCCGCCGTCGTCCTGGTGCTCGCGGGTGCGCTGGTCGCGACCGTGGTCATCCGGGAGCCGGACGAGCAGGGGCCCGTCGTCGCGAACCCTGACTTCTCCCTCGACTGGCCGAAGGCCGTGATGGCGATGGACCGGTGCTGGGCCGTCGTCGAGTCGAAGGCGGGCTTCCCCGGCCGGAACGAATGGATCCCGCGGTTCACCGCCGTTTCACCGTCGGTCACCGTCGTCGCGGTGGTGGCACGCGGCAAACCGTTCTTCTGCGAGACCACGCTGATGACGGCGACCGTGTCCGACCCGGACGCCGCTCCGCTCTACCTGCCGGGCACGGGAACCGCTGCCCTGCTGATGACCCCGGCGGGGACCGTCGCGGGCATCGCCGATCCCGCATGGCCGAAGGTGGAAATGACGGGGCAGAACGGGGCGTCGTTGTCCACAAGGGACATTCCGGTCTTCCGGCCGGGGAACCTGTTCGTGCACCTCGCGCCGATGAAGCCTTCACGGACCACCTACGCCGTCGGACCGACGCCCGGAGAGCAATCCCGACCCCCCGGGTACCACGCGCCGTACCCTCTGCGTCCCGCGCCGGAGCCGGCCGCGACGGAGCTCGACAAGCCGGTGTTCCCGGTGCCCGACCGGGCCACACCGGCGGGTGAGTTCTTCAACGTCTGCGTGGAGAGGGCGTCCGAGGTGCTGGCCGACAGGGACGCCTATGAGCTGGGCGCGTTCCTCGAAGGCGAGGACGTCGGGGTCGTCGTCGCCCGTCTCGGTGGGATGGTCACCGTATGCCAGGGAGGGCTCGGGTACGGCGACGGGAAGACCGAGTACTACCGGATCATGTACGACCAGCCGAAGCCCGCGGGACCGGTGTACGCGTTGCGGACCGAAACGGTCGGCAGGACGGGCGACAAGCCTCTGAATGCGTACCTGGGGGTCGTGCCCGAGGCCGCGGCCGCCGTGAAGCTCGACTTCGGGACCGGCAAGACCGTCGACGCGGTGGTCGGGGCCGGGACCTTCGGGGCCTGGATGCCGGACGGCGTCAGCCGGGACTACGAGAACGCGCGGGTGGGGATCACCGTCCTGGACGCGGCGGGGGCGATCCTGCACCAGGGCACGCTGCCGCTCTACTGATCGCGTTCAGCCCGCTAAACGCGATCCTTCACGCGCGTCGGCTGGGGATGGCGCCGGCAGAGCGCGTTAGCAGGCTAAACGCGATTCGCACCCGACCGCCGAGGTAGTGAAGGCCTCCTTGCCTACCCTGAAAGTAGGGAAGGAGGCCTTCACGGCATGCCGCAGCAGGTCCCGCCGCCGGATCGCGTTTAGCAGGCTAAACGCGATCCGGAAGTACATGAAGGGGGCCTTCACGGAGCTAGGCGCAAGGATGGGGGCCTTCATGTACTTGGGTGCCGCCGGCGGATCGCGTTTAGCCGGCTAAACGCGACGCAGCCAGCCCGAGGCGTTCGCCCGCAGCGCGGCCTCGTAAGCCGCGCTCACGGTGAACTCGTCCGGCAGGTTCCCGTTCAGCTCCAGCGACACGAGCCCGTGCACGATGCCCCAGCAGCTCACGGCGATGACCTCGGGCGGCACGTCGAGGAAGGCGCCGTCGGCGACGGCCTTGCGGATCGTCTCCTCGAGCGGCGCCATCGTGGCGCGCGCCTGGCCCGCCGTTTCGTCCGCCGGCTCGAAACCCGGCACGGATTTCGTGAACATGATCGCGTAGAGGTGCGGGTCGGCCAGCGCGCTTTCCCGGTACGCGACGCCCAGCCGCACCAGGTCCTCGACCGGGTCACCGCTCAGCGTGACTCCCGCCATCCGCCGTCCGAATCGGCGGAAGCCCTCGGTGAAGAGCGCGCTCACGAGATCCGTCTTCCCGCCGAAGAGCGAGTAGACCGCGGTGGTGGACGTGCCGACGTCGGCGGCCAGTTTGCGGAGGCTGAGCGCCTTCGGGCCGTCGGCCGAGATGAGCTCACCGGCGCGGTCCAGCAGTTTCAGCCGGAGGTTCTCGTCGTGCGTCCTGGGGCGGGGCATGAGCCCAGCGTAACGCAACGCTGTTATCAATCGCTCGGATTCGGAGTTGACCTGGAGCGCACTCCAGGTCGTAGTGTCGTTCACATGAGCTACTCGATAGCGGAAGCCGCGCGACGTAGCGGACTGTCCATCGACACTCTCCGGTACTACGAGCGCATCAAACTCGTCGAGCCCCCGGCGCGGGACGCCGCGGGACGGCGCGCCTACACCGACGACGACCTCGGATGGCTGGGGTTCCTGACCAAACTGCGCCTGACCGGCATGCCCATCAAGCGGATGCGGGAGTACGCCTCCCTGCGTCACCACGGGGCGGCGAGCGCGGGGCGGCGCAAGTCGATCCTCGTCGACCAGCGCGCCTCCGTCGCCGAGAGGATCGCCGAACTGCAGGCCTGCCTCGACATCCTCGACTACAAGATCGACCACTACGACCAGGTGGAGCGCAAGGTGCTCGGCACCGGAGCCACCGTGGAGGGAATTTCAGCGTGATCAGCACCAGGAGGCTCGGCGGTCTGGAAGTCGGGGCCCAGGGGCTCGGCTGCATGGGGATGAGCCAGGCCTACGGTGTCCGCGACGACGACACGGAGTCGATCGCCACCGTCCACCGCGCCCTCGAACTGGGCGTGACCCTGCTCGACACCGCGAACGTCTACGGCGCGGGAGCGAACGAGGAGCTGGTCGGCCGCGCGATCGCGGGCAAACGGGACCAGGTCGTGCTGGCGACCAAGTTCGGCATCGTCTGGGACAAGGACGGCGGGATGTCCGCCCGCGGCGACGCGGCGTACGTCAAGCAGAGCTGCGAAGAGTCCCTTCGCCGGTTGAACGTCGACCACATCGACCTCTACTACCAGCACCGCGTCGACCCGGACACGCCGGTCGAGGAGACCTGGGGCGCGCTCGCGGAGCTGGTCCAGGAAGGCAAGATCCGCTTCGCCGGGATCTCCGAGGCCAGCGCCGAGACCATCCGTCGCGCACACGCCGTCCACCCCGTGACCGCGCTGCAGAGCGAGTGGTCGCTGTGGACGCGCGGCATCGAGGGCGAGATCCTTTCGACCGCGCGTGAGCTGGGCGTCGGCATCGTGCCGTTCTCGCCGCTCGGCCGCGGTTTCCTCACCGGCAGCGTGACGTCGGTGAAGGACCTTCCGGAGGACGACATGCGCCGCGGACTGCCCCGGTTCGCCGAGGGCAACTTCGAGCGCAACATGGCCATCGTCGAGGCGCTGCGCGCGCTGGCCGAGCAGAAGGGCGTCACCGCCGGACAGCTCGCGCTCGCCTGGGTGCAGGCGCAGGGCGACGACGTCGTGCCGATCCCGGGCACCAAGCGCCGCAAGTACCTCGAAGAGAACACCGCCGCCGCGGACCTGGAACTGTCCGAAGTGGACATCGAAGCCATCGAAAAGGCCGCGCCCGTCGAGGCGATCGCCGGTGAGCGTTACCCGGAGCGGCTCGCCCGCGCGGCCGGCAAATAACCCGAGAGAAGTGCGAGAAGAAATCATGACGGGTTCCACCCTGCCCACCCGCGGGCTCGGCACGCTGGAAGTCGGCGCGCAAGGGCTCGGCTGCATGGGCATGAGCGAGTTCTACGGCCAAGGTGACGACACCGAATCCATCGCGACGATCCACCGCGCGATCGAACTGGGTGTCACCCTGATCGACACCGCCGACATGTACGGCTTCGGCCGCAACGAGGAACTGGTCGGCCGCGCCCTCGCCGGCAAGCGCGACCAGGTCGTGCTGGCGACCAAGTTCGGCATCGTGCGCGACGAGGCGGACCCCTCGAAGCGTGGCATCCGCGGTGACGAATTCTATGTGCGCCAACAGGTCGAGGCTTCGCTGCGCAGGCTGGACGTCGACCACATCGACCTCTACTACCAGCACCGCGTCGACCCGGAGGTGCCGATCGAGGAGACCGCGGGTGCGCTGTCCTCACTGGTCGAGCAGGGGAAGATCCGGCACATCGGGTTGTCCGAGGCCGGTCCGGAGACGATCCGGCGGGCGCACGCCGTGCATCCGGTGACGGCCGTGCAGACGGAATGGTCGCTGTGGTCGCGCGACATCGAGGACGAGGTCGTCCCGGTCTGCCGCGAACTCGGCATCGGGCTGGTGCCGTATTCCCCGCTGGGCCGTGGTTTCCTCACCGGTCGCTTCAAGTCCAAAGAGGACTTCGCGGACGGCGACTTCCGTCAGACGACCCAGCCGCGGTTCGCCGAAGGCAACCTGGAGCGGAACCTGGCGATCGTCGAGGCGCTGCGCGCGCTGGCCGAGCAGAAGGGTGTCACCGCCGGACAGCTCGCGCTCGCCTGGGTGCAGGCGCAGGGCGACGACGTCGTGCCTATCCCGGGCACCAAGCGTCGCAAGTACCTCGAAGAGAACGTCGCGTCCGTCGGCCTGAAGCTGACGGCCGAGGACGTCGCCGCGATCGAGGCGGCGGTCCCGGCCGACGCGGTCGCGGGGGAGCGGTACCCCGAAGCGTCCATGCGGACGTTGTCCCGCTGAACACGAAAAAAGCCGGCGCCCCGGAAGGGCGCCGGCTTTTTTCGTTTGTCAAAGCGAGGAGTTGACCGCGTCGACCACGCCGTCGAGGGCCACGGTCTGCTGTTCGCGGGTCGCGAGACCGCGCACCGTCACGTTCCCGGCGTCCCAGTCCTCCTGACCCACGATCACGACGGCCTGCGCCCCGGCCTTGTCCGCCCGGGTGAGCTCCTTGCCCAGCTTGCGGAGTTCGACGGGCGTGGACGTGCGCAGACCGGCCTTGCGGAGCCGTCCCGCGACCTCGCGCGAGGCGTCGGTGAGCTCTTCGGTCACCGGGATCACGACGACGTCGACCTCGCTGCGCGGCTTCGGGGTGAGGCCGTGCGTGTCGAGGAAGTCGATCAGCGTGACGTCGCCCATGCCGAAGCCGATCCCGGGGATCTGCTGCGACGTGAACAACGACGCCAGGTCGCTGTACCGGCCACCGCCGAAGAGGGCGCGACGGTTCTCCGGCGAGGTGTCGAAGACCTCGAACACGGTCGACGTGTAGTACGCGAGCCCGCGCACGATCATCGGATCGAACGTGATGAGCTCCGCTGCGCCGCTGTTCAGCACCTTGACCAGGTTCGAGTTCTCCTTGACCTGCTCCGGCAGTTCGTCGAGCAGGGCCGCGCCCGAGGACAGGGTCTCGGTCAGCTTCTCGAACTGCTTGTCGGTCAACCCGATCTCGGTCGCGGTGTCGCTCAGCTTCGTGCGGTCCGACTTCTCCCAGCGGTCCACCAGGGTGAACACCTGCGGCAACTGCTCCGCGGTCACGCCGACGATGTCGGTGAGCGCCGAGGAGAGCAGGTTCCGGTCGTTGGCCCGCACCTGGAACATGTCCGGGGTCGCCCCGAGCGCGCTCATCATGTCGTGGACCAGCTCGAAGATCTCGATCTCGCAGTTCGCGCTGTCCGAGCCGAAGATGTCCGCGTTGATCTGCCAGTGTTCACGGACCCGCCCGCGCTGCGGCCGCTCGTAGCGGTGGCAGTTCGGGTGGCTGTACCAGCGCACCGGGAACTGCAGCGATTTGGCGTTGCCCGCGATCATCCTGGCGACCGACGGCGTCATCTCCGGGCGCAGCGCCAGCCGCTCGCCGCCCTTGGTGGTCAGCGTGTACAGCTGCTGGTCGGCGATCTCCTGCCCGGACTTCCGCTCGTAGATCTCGGCCGGTTCGAGGATCGGCCCGTCGTAGCGGAGGAAACCCCGCAGTTCGAGCACGTCGTAGAGATGGCCGAACACCTGCGTCCGGACGGACATCTCGGCGGGCAGGAAGTCGCGGGTCCCCTTGGCGGGGGCTGTCGGCAGGTATTCAGGCACGTCAACAAGCTTAACGAGCCGATTCCAGCGGTTTTGTCAGGGGAAGGCGACGCCGTACGCGGTGGTCAGGATCGCCGCCCCGAGCAGGACCGCCCCGGCGCCGGTGACCCGCCCGCCGAGCTTGCCCTTGCCCGGCGCCAGGTGCAGGAAGAAGCCGCCGGACTGGGCGAGCACGCCGAACAGCAGCAGGAAGCAGACGATCCATCGCGCGGTGTCCGGGAGCCCGGTCTGCCCGAGGATCTGCAGCGCGACCAGCGCGAGGACCAGCAGGACGCCGGCGTGCGCGTGGCCGGCGCGGAACATCCCGCGCTGGTGTTCGGTCAGCTTCTTGTCGCGCAGGACACCCATCAGGGCGTAACCGCCGTACATCACCGTCGGCAGCGAAACGAGGGCGATGACGGTGAAGAGTTTGATCGGTCCTTCCATGAACAAACCATAACACTGTTTTAAAACACTGTCACCAAACTTGGCGTCCCACTTCCGGGAATCAGGCCCGCACGCCGCGCGAAAGCACCAGGCGGAGGTTCCGCAGGGCGGAAAGATCGGCGAGCGGATCTCCGTCGACCGCCAGGACATCGGCGCTCAGCCCCGGCGCGAGCCGTCCGGTGACGTCGCCGAGGCCGAGCCCGGCGGCGGAGTCCTCGGTCGCGATCTCGAGGATCCGGCGCCTGCCGAAACCGAGCCATTCGTAGAGTTCGAGGGCGCCGACGGGGTCGTCGAAGACCGAACCGGGCAATCCGGCGTCCGTGCCCGCGAGGAGCGGGACACCCAGCTCCTCCAGCCAGGACAGCCTGCCGTAGACGGTCTTCGCGAGCTCCTCGCCCATGCGCTCGGCGAGCATCCGCCAGTTGCGGCTGCTGGTCGAACAGGCCGCGATGCCCTCGGCGGCCATCCGCTTGGCGACGCCCTCGCGCCGGTCCTGCCGCTGCGGTCCGGTCATCCAGGTGCAGTGCTCGATCGTGGCCACACCCGCCTCGACCGACGCCTCGATCGCGTCGGCGCCGTGGGCGTGCGCCGCGACCGGGAGCCCGTGGCGCCCCGCGTGCTCGACGATCAGGCGCAGTGCCCGGACGTCGAACTGGGACTCCCACATGTCCGCGCCGCCCTCGGTGATCTGGCCGCCGCTGGCCATCACCTTGATCACGTCCGCGCCGGCGGCCGCGTTCGCGTCGATCAGGGCGCGGATCGCGTCGTCGCCGTCGACCTCGCCGCCGAAGAAGTGGCAGTGTCCATTGAGGACGGTCAGAGGGGAGCCCGCGGTCAGCAGACGCGGCGCGGCCGCGCCTTCGAGTTCCGCACGGACCCGCGCGCCCAAAGCGCCGCGATCGCCGAGATCCCGCACCGTTGTGACGCCGCTGCGCAGCAGTTGCCCCAAACGCTCCTTGGCGCCCGCGCGCAGGGCTTCGTCGTCGCTCGCCAGGAAGTTCGGCAGCATCTCGCGGGTGGCGTCGAACGCCAGGTGCACGTGAGCGTTGAACAGGCCGGGCAGCAGGGTCGCGCCGGGGAAGTCGAGCCTTTCGGCCTCCGGCGACGCCTGTGCCGTGACCTCGGCGCGCGGGCCCGCCGCGAGGATGCGATCACCCTCGACGAGCACGGCGCCGTCTTCGACCGGCGTGCTCGGACGCGGCAGGATCCGGCTCGCCGTCAGCAAAAGCTGTTTCGTCATGCGTCGCTCCTGGAGACGGCGGCGGAGAGCGCGAGCAACGGCCGCACGTCGGATTCGATGTCGGAGGCGCCACCGGGGAGCACGAGTTTCGCGCGCCCGTCGGTCTCCTCGCCCGCGGTCTGCCGGGCGATCGCCCGCTTGAGCGCTTCCGCCGCCGCGTGCGGATCGTCCGCGGCGAGTGCGGTCAGATCGGTTTCCAGATAGGGGCTCAGCTGCACGAGCCCGTCCCGGATCTCGATCACCCGGCGGTAGTACCGGCGGTGGACCGTGCGCGGGCGCCACCGCTCCCACGCGCCCTGCGGGGTGGTCCGGAGCACGATGTTCGGGTAGATCCCGGCCAGCGCGGTCCACAGCGGGGTGAGCTCGTCGTGATGCCGCCGGTGCTGACGGCGCCGTCGCAGCGCGGCGAACCGCGCGCGGGCGCCGGGATAGGTGATCCCGGCGAGGAAGAGCACGATTCCGAGGAGCACCAACGGCACGGCGACGGTGAGCAGAATCGGGACCGACGGTCCGAACGCCCACGCGATCACGATGTAGAGCGCGCGGAAGACACTGCCGACGGAAAGGCAGATCAGCCCGGCGGCGCTGAGTTTCAGCCCGATCTTCAGATGGCGGTCCGCGGTGCGGATGTACCGGAAGATCCACCAGGCGCAGGCGGCGAGGCCGTAGATCAGGTAGATCCCGGCGCCGAGGTAGAACAGCGCCACCCCGGGCACGTGCACGAGCTTCGGGCTCAGCGCCAGCCCCCGCACCTCCGGCGGCGTGACGGCCATGGCGACCAGCATCAGCGCGATCGCGGCGGACAAGGGGATCAGCTCGAACAGGACGCGCCCCGGCCGGCGCGGGCCCAGCGCGGAGCCGAGGAACACGATCAACAGCGCGCAGACGCCGATGGCGAGCAGGACGTTGTTGACCAGGCGGCCGGTGCCCTTGCCGGTCAGGTCGTCGAGCCAGCCGACGATGACCTTCTGCTGGGCGAGGAAGGAGCCCGCGACGCAGACGATCGTGATCGTGATCGCCCAGTTCGGCAGCAGGCGGGGTGCTCGGTAGGTCTGGTAGATCCGCCAGGCGAGCGCGGTCGCGAACAGCGCCATCGCCACGACGTTGATGGGGGAGAACAGTGGAGTCACAGCCACCCTTGATGGTCGCCCAGCGCGCCTTGGACGCGGCGGACGTCATCGTCGTCGGCGCGACGGGGAATCGTGTAGTTCAAGACCGACGCCCATTCGAGGATGATGGTCGCCACGGTCTCGGCTTCCCATTCGTGCGCCTCATCGTAGGAGGTGCGGCGTAAAGCGCGGTGTACCGCGTCGTCGTCGAGGCCGGGGGCGGGGCCGCGCAGGAAGTCGGCGGGTTCGGCGTCGCCGCCGGGATGGTGATCGGCGAGCATGTGCCCGAGTTCGTGCAGGATGATGTGGTCCTGGTGGGATTTCGTGGTCTCCTGCTGGAAGAAGATGTAGTCCGCCGAACCGGTGGCGATCCAGCAGCCGAACGGGCCGGGGACCTCCAGCGGATACGGCATCAGGCGGATCGGCCTGCCGCGCTGTTCGCCGAGCCGTTCGCAGAGCACGCCGACGTCGAGCGGCGGCTCGATGTCGAGCTTGTTCAGCATCTTGCGGCAGCGTTTGCGGAGTTCCCGTTCCTTCATCGGTTCTCTTCCGGCTGCTCGCGCTCGGCCCGTTCGTAGCGTTCGACGAGCTCCAGGAGGTCCATCACCTGGCGACGGCCCTGCGGGGAAAGTTCCTGTGCGCGCATGGCCATGAGCGTCGCCTCTCCGGCCGGTTGGGGCTCCTGCTCGTCGAAGAAGTACGTGATCGGCACCCCGAAGAGTTTCGCCAGCGCTTCGACGTAGTGGATCTTCGGGTTGACCCGTTTGCCCGTGGCGAGCTGCTGGAGGTACGCGGGCGACATGGTGGGCCCGCCGGCGCGGTCGATGGCCGCGGACAGCTCGCGATAGCTGTGCGGGGCGCCTTCGTCCGCGCGCGCCGAATCGATCAGCGCGGTCAGTTTCTGGGCGAAGGTCTGATACGGCGACATGACCCCCCAACCGTTCCGTAGTCCCGTTCCGTAGTTGGAGTGTAACGCGATACAGCCTGTCCGCAGCTGTTGACAGCGCATGTATGCAGTGGTTTACAGTTGTCAAGCGGTTTCGTGCCGTGTCCGGTCTCTCGCTCCGGAATCCGTGCCCTGGGGGTGTACGGACGCCGGAGTGAGAGCCGTTTTTCCCGGTGGGTGCACAAGATCGTGCCGGATGTAGTACGCTGAGGCAGCCAAGGTTGATCGCCATCACGGCGAACCCTTGGCCTAGGCCTGTTGCCGGAGGTCGACCCCCAGGGCTTCCGGTGACAGGCCCCTTTACTTTCACCCCCGCGTTTCGTCCTCTGAATGCGGTCGTTCGCGATGCGGACTATCGCATTCAGAGGACGAAACGCGGGCAGGGTCAGGGCATGAGCGTGGCGGCCAGGGTGCCGCCCAATTCGAAACAGGCCTCGAGATCCGCTTTGCCCGGTTCGCCGGTGACGAGCACCGGCGAGGCCGCGCTTTCCCAGCCGAGGCCGGTCGTGATGGCCTCGATCCCGCGGACGGTGCCGGACGTGTCGTTGTTGCCGTGCACGAAGAACCCGAACGGCCGTCCCCGCGTGGAATCCAGGCACGGGTAATAGACGGTGTCGAAGAAATGCTTCAGCGCGCCGGACATGTAGCCCAGATTCGCCGGGGTGCCGAGCAGGTAGCCGTCGGCGTCCAGGACGTCGGGCACGGTCGCGCCCAGCGCCGCGCGGCGCACGACGTCGACGCCCTCGATGTCCGGATGGTTCGCGCCGGAGAGCACGGCTTCGAACATCGCCTGCGTCGAGGGCGACGGCGTGTGGTGGACGATCAGCAGCTTCGGCATGTCAGGCCAGCCGGGACTCGATGTCGGCCCGGAGTGCCGCGAGCCGCGCGTCCGCGGCGGCACGCGCCTCGGCGAGATCGCCGGTGACCGGCTCCTTGATCTGCAGGTACGCCTTCAGTTTCGGCTCGGTCCCGGACGGCCTGATGACGACACGCAGCCCCTCGCCGGTCAGGCGGAGGACGTCGGCGTCGGGCAGGAGATCCTCCATCGTGACATCGGTGCCGCCCAGCGACGCCGGGGGAGTGGCGCGCAGACCCGCCATCAGGCGTTCCCGCACCGACAGGTCGGTGACCCGCAGCGAGACCTGATCCGTCACGTGCACGCCGTGCTTCACGGCCAGTTCGTCGAGGACGTCCAGTGGCCCGCGGCCCGCCGCGCGCAGGGAGGCGGCCAAGCCCGCCGCGAGCACGGCGGCGGAGATGCCGTCCTTGTCGCGCACGAAACCCGGGTTCACGCAGAGGCCGAGCGCCTCTTCGTAAGCGAACACGAGCCCTTCGCCGGCACGGACCAGCCATTTGAACCCGGTCAAGGTCTCCGCGTAGCGCGCCCCGAATTCCTTCGCGACTTCGCCGAGCATCGACGACGACACGATCGTCGTGGCCACCAGTGGATCGGCACTGTCTACAGTGGACAGAACATGCCAGCCGAGCAGGACGCCCGTTTCGTCCCCGCGCAGCATCCGCCACGAACCGTCCCGCTCGCGCACGCCCAGCGCGCAGCGATCGGCGTCCGGGTCGAGCGCGATCGCCAGGTCGGCGCCGACCTCGGAGGCCAGTGCCAGCAAGAGATCCGTCGCGCCCGGTTCCTCCGGATTCGGGAAGGCGACCGTCGGGAAGTCGGGATCCGGCGTGGTCTGCTCGGCGACCAGGCTCAGCTCGGTGAACCCGGCGCGCTCGAACGCGGCGCGCAGGGTCTCCGCGCCGACGCCGTGCAACGCCGTCGCGGCGACCTTGACCGCGCGTTCCGGCCCACGTGGCAGCAGCGCGACCTTGGCGAGGTACGCGTCGCGGAGGTCGTCGCCCAGTACTGCGGCGCCGGGCTCGCGGGGCACGCTGATCGCCGGGGGAGCGGCTTCGATGGCGCGCTCGATCTCGCCGTCCGAAGGCGGGACGATCTGGCCGCCCGTCGCGTCGTAGAGCTTGTAACCGTTGTCGGCCGGGGGATTGTGCGACGCGGTGATCTGGATACCCGCCACCGCGCCGAGTTCCAGTACGGCGAACGCGAGCACCGGCGTGGGCAACGGACCGGGCAGCGTCTTCACCGCGAACCCGGCGGCCGTCAGCACCTCGGCGGCGGCCTTGGCGAAGGCCTCCGAACCGTGCCTCGCGTCGCGGCCGACCACCACGACACCGCCCGAATGTCCTTGTGCGGTCAGCCAGGCCGCGACCCCCGCCGTCGTCCGGGTGACGACCGCGACGTTCATTCCATTGGGGCCCGCGCGCACCGGGCCGCGCAGCCCGGCGGTGCCGAATTCGAGCGGTCCGGCCATGCGGTCCGCGAGTTCGTCCGCCGCACCGGCTTCGCCGCCCATCGCGCGCGCGAGGATGTTCTGCAGCTCGACGCGGGAATCGTCGTCCGGGTCGTCGGCGATCCAGCGGAACGCCCGATCCCGGAGATCCGAGGTCAAGGAAGTCGTCACCGAGTCAGCCTACGGGTACGTTGGAGAGGGTGCGATTGATCTTCACTTCTCTGGTGAGTCATGGTCATCTCTATCCCCTACTACCGCTCGCCGTCGCCGCTCGCGACGCCGGGCACGAGGTCGTCTTCGCCACCGGGGACGACATGCTGACGGTGGTCGAAAAGGCCGGTCTGGCAGTGGAAAGCGCCGGATTCGGGATGCGGGAGGCGTTCGAGCTGGTCGCCGGCCCCGACGCTCCCAAACCCAACGCCTCCGACGCCCCGCCCGAGTCGTTCCATCCCGTCATCGGCGAAGTGTTCGGGAATGTGCTGCCCCGGCGATTCGTCGCCGATCTCACACCGGTGCTGGAACGGCACCGGCCGGATCTCGTCGTTTACGAAAGCGGCAACGCCGGTGGTGCCATCGCCGCCCATCTCGCCGGGATTCCCGCGATCGGGCACGGTTTCGGCCGGTTCTCGCCGGGTGACGTCATGGACGTCATCTACGGCCGCCTCGCGGAATTCACCGCGGAAGTCGGTTTGCCGGATTTGGATCCGCAATCCTTCGGTGATCCCGTCGTCGACATCTGCCCGGAATCGGTGCAATCGCCGGAATTCCTGGCCGGGGCGAACCGGATCCCGCAGCGTCCGGTCGGCTGGGCCGAACCGGGTGACCTGCCGGCGGGCGTGGTGGGCCGGGACAAGAGCCGACCGCTCGTCTACCTCACGCTCGGAACGGCGTTCGGTGACGAAGACGTGCTGAAGCGGGCCATCGGCGGGCTGGCGCGGCTCGACGCGGACGTCGTCGTCGCGGCGGGCCCGACGGTGGATCCGGCGGCACTGGGCGAAGTCCCGGGCAATGTCCGGGTCGAGATGTGGGTGCCGCAGGTCGAACTTCTGCCGCACGTCGATCTCGTGGTCCACCACGGCGGCAGCGGGACGACGCTGGGTGCCTTCGGCGCCGGGCTGCCACAGCTGGTGCTGCCGCAGGGGGCGGATCAGTTCACGAACGCCGAGGCCGTCGTCGCGGCCGGGGTGGGCGTGCAGCTGATCGGTGCCGAAGTCGTCGAGGACGTCATTTTCGAGCAGGCGCGCAAGCTGCTCGCCGACGAGGCCGTCCACGGCGCGGCGCGTCGGCTCGCCGACGAGGTCGCCGCGATGCCTTCGCCCGCGGAGGTCGCCCAGCGGCTTCCCGAGTTCGCCGGCTGAGAACTGCCCCGGATGTCATGAAAGGGTCGTTCAGGACGAAAAACGTCCTGAACGACCCTTTCATGACACTTGTCAGGCGCGGGAGACGAGTTCCTTCAGCAGGGTGCCCATCCGGGTGGCGGACTGGCGGCCCGCCTCGAGGACCTCTTCGTGGTTCAGCGGTTCCCCGGTCATCCCGGCCGCCAGGTTGGTCACCAGCGAAAGCCCGAACACCTCGACCCCGGCGGCGCGGGCGGCGATGGCCTCCAGCACCGTCGACATGCCGACGAGGTCGGCGCCGAGCGTCCGCAGCATGCGGATTTCCGCGGGCGTCTCGAAATGCGGCCCGGTGAGCCCCGCGTAGACGCCCTCCTCCAGCGAAGGGTCGATTTCGCGCGCGATGTCGCGCAGCCGCTTCGAGTACAGATCCGTCAGGTCGACGAAGTTCGCGCCGACGATCGGCGAGCGCGCGGTGAGGTTCAGGTGGTCGGAGATCAGCACCGGCTGTCCGACGCGGAAGCCCTCACGCAGGCCGCCCGCGGCGTTGGTCAGCAGCACGGTCTTGGCCCCGGCGGCCGCGGCGGTGCGCACGTTGTGCACCACCGGGTCGATGCCCTTGCCCTCGTAGAAATGCGTGCGGCCCAGCAGGATCAGCGCGCGCTTCTCGCCGACGCGGACCGACCGGACGGTTCCCCCGTGCCCGACCGCGCCCGGCGCGGCGAATCCGGGCAGTTCGCCCAGCGGGATCTCCGCCTCGGGCTCCCCGATGACGTCCGCCGCCGGGCGCCAGCCCGAACCGAGCACGACGGCGATGTCGTGCTTCTCGACGCCGGTGCGTTCGGCGATGGCGGCGGCCGCCGCGACCTCGTTCTCACTCATGCGACGAGCGTATCCGGACGGTTCGCACGAGCAGGAACGCCACCAGCCCGAACGGGGACAGGAAGATCGTGAGCGCCAGGATCGGGCCGGTCACCAGCGGGTGGATCCGGTGCTCGCGTGATTCGAGGTACATCCAGCGCGCGATGAACAGGTCGAAGGCGATCAGATGGGCCCAGATCGTGGCTGCCCCGTACGGCGATCCGGTGAACGCGGCGAGCACGCCGAGGTCCGGCCTGCTGACCGCCGTCCAGAGCTCGCCGAAATGCGCGATCGCGAGCACGAAGTACGGGATCAGCGGCAGCAGCGGCGTCCAGGGCGAGGACATGATCCAGCGGGTCCACGACCAGCCCGGCAGGAAGATCATCAGCAGCCAGAACGGCGTCGCCAGCGGGAAGGTCCAAGTGAACAGGGTCTCGACGCTCATCGCAGCGAGGCCTCCAGCTCCCTGTCCTTCGCCGGCCGCCCGATCGCGATCAGCCCGCTAAAGGCGACGCCCGCGATCAAGAGGGCGAAGGCGGTGAGGGTCTGGCTGTCGGGGGAGACGATCGACTGGCCGCGCAGGGCTTGCCAGGTGAGCAGCGCGAGCAGGCCCGCGTAGCCGACGCCGGCGATCACCACGAGCCGCAGCCGGAGGACGTCGTCGCGAAGCCGCGGGTAGCGCGCGGCCAGGACGCCGAGGACGAGCGCGAGCAGCGGAAGCGCCTGGAGGCCGTGCAGGCCGAGGAAATGCGGGATCCGCAGGTCGCCGCCGACCGTGCTCCAGCCGAGGATCGGCAGGCCGGGGCCGCCGTCGGGGAGGCCGACGGTATGCGCGCCGATCATCGCGGACTGGCCGGTCGCGTCGAGCAGGGCCTGCTGGTCCGGGGTGGGGCCGCTCATCAGTGTCGCCAGCGAGATCCCGATCATGCCGAGGATCGCGCCGATCCGGGCCGCCCACGCCGTCGCGCGGTCGGGGATCCGGGTGAACATGACGGCGATCGTCAGGACGAGGTTGACCACCCAGAGCACGGCGATCATCCCGCCCATGATCTGGAAGATCGTGTTGTCGAGCGGCGTCGCGTTGTTGAAGTGGCTCGCGCGGACGCGGGCGGCCTGGAAGATCACGAGCGCGTACTCGGCGCCGAAGATCACGACGAGCGTGTTCGCCAGCCAGCTCGCGGTACGCCGGAACTTGGGCAGCAGGGAGACGAGCCAGCTCCAGGTGAAGAAGTACAGCGTGGCGGAGACGGCGAATTTGAACGGTTTCGCCCAGAGCGGGGCGCCGTTCAGCGTCCGCTGGTCGATCAGCATGGCCAAGACGCACAGCACGGTGATCACGGCGAAGGCCTGGGCGAAGCGATACGAACCCCGGTGCCAGGTGCGGGTTCTCTCGCGGAGATCGGTCAAGATGGTCATGGGTCCCTCCCAGAATGGATAGTCAAGCTCTCCGTTATGGGAAGCTAAACTATCCATCCTGAGAAGTCTTCAGGGATGACCCTGGAACCGTCCCCGAGATGGGAGAGCGCACGCGTGCGGATGGCCGAACTGAGCGAAAAAGCCGGGATCCCGGTCGCCACGATCAAGTACTACCTGCGGGAAGGGCTCCTTCCGCCGGGCGAGCGGACCAGCCCGAACCAGGCGAAGTACGACGACGGGCACGTGCAGCGGATCAAGCTGATCAGGGCGCTGATGGACGTCGGCGGCCTTTCGCTCGCGACGGTCGGCGAAGTGCTCGCCGCGGTCGACGCCGGGGAGGCCAGCCCCCACCACGTCCTCGGTATCGCCCAGCAGGGCATCACGACGTCGAAGCGGGTCGTCGACGACGAAGCCCGCGAATGGGCGCTCGCCACGGTCCGCGACCTCGCCGACCGCCGCGGCTGGCCCTGCAAGGACGAAGACGACCTGGTCATCCAGGCCCTGGTCGGCGTCCTGTGCACGATCCGCGAGGTCGGGCACGGCTGGTATCTCGAGAAACTCGACGCCTACGCCGAGATCGCCGACCGGACCGCCGACCTGGACCTCGAAGGGATCTCGGGGATCGAGTCGCTGGAGCAGATCATCGAGATCGCCGTCGTGGAGACGGTTCTGGGCGACAGGCTGCTCTCGGTGCTGCGAAGGCTCGCGCAGCAGCGCGCGTCGAAGGCGTACTTCGCCGGGCTAGCCGTCGACGATGAACGACAAGGCGACCGGCTCGAAGATCCCGGTCTTCGCTGAGTTCTCCTGCTCGATCGTCGAGGTCACCGACAGGATCCACAGATCCGTGCCGCCGCTGAACAGGTCCATGTACGTCGTCCGCGTGATGCTCTCGTTCACGGCGTCCCGGTTGCCGGTGGCGCGCTCCGTCGTCCGGTAGGTGTACCGCTGGCTGTCGTCGCCGCGGCCCGGGACGGTGGTGGGCCCGCCGATCGGGGCGATCTCCGGATGCTGGCTCCTCAGCCAGCTGAAGTAGGCGGGCGGCGGGCTCTCGGCCAGGAAACCGCTCAGCCGCTCGACCCGGATGACCTGGCGGCCGTCGGGCGAGACGTACTGGACCACCGTGCTCGGCACACCCCTGGTGATATGCGGCGCGACGAACTTCTGCCAGCCCTCCGGGACACCGAGGCTGAACCGGCCGCCCTTGAGGCCGTTCACCGTGCTCGCGTCACCCTGCTGTGTGATCAGCTTCGGCGGCGGCTGGGTGATGATCGTGTCGCCTTGCTGCAGCTTCTCCGGCGGCCGCAGATCCTGCCCGCCGACGGCCCTGGCCAGCACGAAACCGCCGCCCGCGGCCAACAGGAACAGGACGACCGACGCGAGCGCCAGCACCACGGTGCCCACCGTCGACCGGCCGGGCCGTCGAGGCGGCTGTGGCGTGACGGTCGGCATCGGCGCGAGCTCGGCGGGAGGCGCCGGCGCGGGCTGGTTGAGGAACGGCAGCGGACCGGGGTCGGCGGCGAGTTCGGAACTCGTGCCCTCGCCCGGCTTCTCCGGCGCGACCGGCTTGATCACCTGGGTGTCGGTGGCGTCCAGATGCGCGGTGGTCTTCTTGCCGTCGGGCGTGTGGAACAGCTCGGCGGGGAACAGATCGATGAGCGTCTTGGCCTGCAAGGGGTACAGGCGGCGCCGCACCTCGCGCAGGGTGATCCGCTTCGACGGCTCCTTCTTCATGAGCGCGCCGATCACGTCGGCCAGCGGACCGGGGCCGGGCTTCGGCACCTTCCCGTTGACGACCTTGCCGACCGTTTCGAGCGGGTCGCCGTCGGCGTCGTACGGCGGCGAGCCCTCGATGGCGGCGAACAGCGTCGCGCCGAGACCCCACAGATCGGCGGCGGGGACGACGGCGCCCCCGGAGGCGACTTCGGGCGCGATGTAGGCGGGCGAGCCCAGCATCATCCCGGTGCGGGTCATGGTGGCTTCGGAGACGTTGCGCGCGATGCCGAAGTCCGTGAGCTTGATCCGGCCGTCACCCGCGACGAGGACGTTGCCCGGTTTGACGTCACGGTGGGTGATCCCGGCGGCGTGCGCGGCTTCGAGCGCGGACGCCACCGCGATGCCGACCGCCGCGGTCTGCTCGACCGTCAGCGGCCCGTGGTCGCGCAGGATGTGCGCGAGGCTGCGCGACGGCAGCAGCTCCATGACCACGAACGGTTCGTCGTTCTCGCGGGCGACGTCGTGCAGGATGATCACGTTCGGGTGGCTCAGGACGGCGATCGCGCGGGCTTCGCGCAGGGTCCGTTCGCGCAGTTCGTCGGCCTGCGACGCCGGGACGCCGGGCGGGAGGCGGACTTCCTTGACCGCGACGGGGCGGTGCAGGAACTCGTCGTAGGCCGACCAGACCGTGCCCATCGACCCTGATCCGATGACCGAGCGCAACCGATATCGCCCGGCGACTACCCGCTTCTCGTCGCCGGGACTCTCGTTGGACTCGGTGGTGTCGGACGGCACGACCCAATTGTGTCGTATGCCCGCGTGGCGGCCCTATGCGCCGTGCCCTGTCGGAGTGAACGGGGCCGGCCCGGACCGTGGCGCCCGCGCGGTGCACTGCCGGGTGTTTTCGTGTGATCAGACGGACGACACTCGTGACTGGCCGGACGACACACGTGATCAGACGGACGACTCGAGGCGGAAGCCCGGCTCCGAGCGTGTCGTCCATTCCATCACGCGTGTCGTCCGTCTGATCACACGTGCCGTCCGGCCAGTCACGCGAAACCGCCGTTCACGACCGCCCGGCAGCGCCCCCTAATCACCCCCTAGGCGCGACTAGCGTCACAGGTGGTGCCACTTGAGGGCCGTTAGCATCGTTGGCTATGACGGAAGTGGCCGAGACGGAGTCAGTGCCGACCCCTGGCGAGCCCGACGCGCCGGAAGAATTGGAACTCGCGGCGGAGTTCCCCGAAGCGAGCCGGGACCAGTGGCGCGAGCTGGTCGCGGGCGTGCTGCGCAAGAGCGGCGCCATCGACGAATCCTTCGACGGCCTGCCCGAAAGCAAGCTGGTCACGCGGACGTACGACGGCCTGGAGATCCAGCCGCTCTACACCGCCGAAGACACGGTCGACGGGACGGGTTTCCCCGGCCTTCCGCCGTTCGTGCGAAGCGCACGGCCCGAGGGCGCGGTGACGACCGGCTGGGACATCCGTGCCCGGTACGCGCGCCGCGACGCCAAGGCCACGAACGCCGCGATCCTCGCCGACCTGGAAGGCGGCGTCAGCTCGATCTGGCTGCGTGCCGGCGCGACCGGTGTTCCCGTCGCCGATCTGGGCGACGCGCTGAACGAGGTCTACGTCGACCTCGCACCCGTCACGCTCGACGCGGGCGAAGAGTACGAAGCCGCCGCGAACGAGTTGTTCACGCTCTTCGCCGAGCGCGAGATCCCGGCGAGCGCGGTCACGGCGACGCTGGGCGCCGACCCGATCGGCTCGACCGCGCGCACCGGCACCGCGCATCCGCTCGCCCCCGCCGCGGAATTGGCCGCGCGCGTCGCCACCAGTCACCCGAAGGTGCGGACGATCGTCGCCGACGGCCTCCCGTTCCACGAAGCGGGCGGCTCGGACGCGCAGGAACTCGGCGCGGCCATCGCCGCGGGCGTCGCGTATCTGCGGGCGCTCACCGAAGCGGGATTGGACGTCGACACCGCGGCCGGCCAGCTCGAATTCCGGCTCGCCGCCACGGCCGACCAGTTCCTCACGATCGCCAAGTTCCGTGCCGCGCGGCGCCTGTGGGCCCGCGTCACCGAGGTTTCCGGCGGCAAGGGCTCGGGTATGCGGCAGCACGCGGTCACCTCGCCCGCGATGCTGACCCAGCGCGATCCGTGGGTGAACATGCTGCGGACCACGCTCGCCTGTTTCGGCGCCGGGGTCGGCGGCGCGGACGCGATCACCGTGCTCCCGTTCGACGCCGCGATCGGCCAGCCCGACGCGTTCTCCGCGCGGATCGCGCGCAACACGCACGCCGTGCTGCTGGAGGAGTCCAAACTGGCCGGTGTCATCGACCCGGCGGGCGGCTCCTGGTACGTCGAGAACCTCACCGACGAGCTGGCCAAGGCCGCGTGGCGCGAGTTCACCGCCATCGAGGCGGCGGGCGGAATCGAGGCGGAACTGGCGTCCGGCGCGCTCGCCGCACGGCTCGCCGAGACCTGGGAGAAGCGGTCGAAGCGGATCGGGACCCGTCGCGATCCGATCACCGGCGTCAGCGAATTCCCCAACCTGACGGAGAAAGCGGTCGTCCGCGACCCACTGGACGACGTGCCGGGCGGTGGCCTGCCGCGTCACCGGTACGCCGAGGCCTTCGAGGCGCTGCGAGACCGGGCGGACGCGCATCCCAGCCGTCCTCGCATCTTCCTCGCCACGCTCGGCCCGGTCGCGGCGCACACCGCGCGGGCGAGTTTCGCGGCGAATCTGTTCCAGGCGGGCGGGATCGAGGCGGTGAACCCCGCTGCGCCCAAGGACATCCCAGCCGTCGTCGCGGAATTCCGGGCCAGTGGAACGAAGATCGCCTGCATCTGCGGCAGCAACACTTCCTACGCCGAAGAAGCGGACAGCGTCGCGAAGGCGTTGAAGGAAGCGGGCGCCACGTCGGTGCTGCTCGCCGGGAAACCCGGTGACCACCCGGACGTCACGGGCTACCTCTTCACGGGCTGCGACGCCCTGGAAATCCTGACCGGCACGTTGAACGAGCTCGGAGTGCAGTGATGACCATCCCGAACTTCGCCGGAATCGACCTCGGCAGCCCCGAGCCGGGCGACCGTCCTCAGTGGACCGAAGCCTTGCACGCCGCCACCGGCAAGGGCCCCGACGCGCTCGCCTGGGAGACGCCGGAGGGCATCGGCGTCAAGCCGGTGTACACCGCCGACGATCTGTCCGGAGTGGACTTCCTCGGCACGTATCCCGGTATCGCGCCGTATCTGCGCGGCCCGTACCCGACGATGTACGCCAACCAGCCGTGGACCATCCGCCAGTACGCGGGTTTCTCCACCGCCGAGGAGTCGAACGCCTTCTACCGCCGCAACCTCGCCGCCGGGCAGAAGGGCCTCTCGGTCGCCTTCGACCTCGCGACACACCGCGGCTACGACTCCGATCACCCGCGTGTCGCCGGTGACGTCGGCATGGCGGGCGTCGCGATCGACTCGATCTACGACATGCGCCAGCTCTTCGACGGCATCCCGCTCGACAAGATGAGCGTTTCGATGACCATGAACGGCGCCGTCCTGCCGGTGCTCGCGCTCTACGTCGTCGCGGCCGAGGAACAGGGGGTCACACCGGACAAACTGGCCGGGACCATCCAGAACGACATCCTCAAGGAGTTCATGGTCCGCAACACCTACATCTACCCGCCGCAGCCGTCGATGCGGATCATTTCGGACATCTTCTCGTTCACCTCGCGGAACATGCCGAAGTACAACTCGATCTCCATCTCCGGCTACCACATGCAGGAAGCCGGGGCGACCGCCGACCTGGAGCTGGCGTACACGCTCGCGGACGGTGTCGAGTACATCCGCGCCGGGGTCGAGGCCGGGCTGGACGTCGACAAATTCGCGCCGCGCCTGTCCTTCTTCTGGGCGATCGGGATGAACTTCTTCATGGAGGTCGCGAAACTCCGCGCGGCGCGCCTGCTGTGGGCGAAGCTGGTGAAGGGTTTCGAACCCAAGTCGTCGAAGTCCCTGTCGTTGAGGACGCATTCGCAGACCTCCGGCTGGTCGCTGACCGCGCAGGACGTCTACAACAACGTCGTCCGCACCTGCGTCGAGGCGATGGCGGCGACCCAGGGCCACACGCAGTCGTTGCACACCAACGCCCTCGACGAGGCGCTGGCGCTCCCGACCGATTTCTCCGCCCGCATCGCGCGGAACACGCAGTTGTTGCTGCAGCAGGAATCCGGCACCACGCGCGTGATCGACCCGTGGGGCGGCAGCGCGTTCGTCGAGAAGCTGACCTACGACCTCGCGCGCAAGGCATGGGGGCACATCACCGAGGTCGAGCAGGCGGGCGGGATGGCGAAGGCGATCGACGCCGGCATCCCCAAGCTGCGCATCGAAGAGGCCGCGGCGCGGACCCAGGCGCGGATCGACTCCGGCCGCCAGCCGGTGATCGGCGTCAACAAGTACCAGGTCACCGACGACGAGCAGATCGACGTGCTCAAGGTCGACAACGCGGGCGTGCGCGCGCAGCAGCTGGAGAAACTGCGGCGGCTGCGCGAAGAGCGTGACGAGGACGCCACTCAGGACGCGCTGCGGCGGCTCACCGCGGGCGCCGAGTCCGACGGGAACCTGCTCGCGCTGGCCATCGACGCCGCGCGGGCGAAGGCCACCGTCGGCGAGATTTCCGACTCGCTGGAGAAGATCTGGGGGCGCCACTCCGGCCAGATTCGTACCATCTCCGGTGTGTACCGCGAGGAGGTCGGCAAGACCGAGAACGTCGAGAGGGCCCGTGAACTGGTCGAAAGTTTCGCCCAGGAAGAGGGCCGCCGTCCCCGGATCCTGGTCGCGAAGATGGGCCAGGACGGCCACGACCGCGGCCAGAAGGTGATCGCGACCGGCTTCGCCGACATCGGTTTCGACGTCGACGTCGGCCCGCTGTTCTCCACCCCCGGCGAGGTCGCGCGGCAGGCGATCGAGGCGGACGTGCACGTGATCGGCGTTTCGTCGCTGGCCGCCGGGCACCTCTCGCTGGTGCCCGCGCTGCGCGCCGAACTCGCCGAGCAGGGCCGCGAGGACATCATCGTCGTGGTCGGCGGCGTCATCCCGCCGCAGGACTACGAGGAGCTGCGCGCGGCGGGCGCGGCGGCGATCTTCGGCCCCGGCACGGTGATCGCCGAAGCGGCGATCGACCTCATCGGACAGCTGACCGCCCAGGAGTCCTGAACCTTGCCGCGCAAGATCGACGTCGGGGCGCTGGCCAAAGGCGTCCTCGCGGGTGACCGCGGCCTGCTGTCGCGGGCGATCACGCTCGTCGAGTCCAATCGGGACGATCACCGGGCGCAGGCGCAGGAGCTCTTGGTCGAGCTGCTCCCGCACGCGGGTGGAGCGCGGCGCGTCGGCATCACCGGGGTCCCCGGTGTCGGCAAGTCGACCTTCATCGATCAGCTCGGCACTGATCTGACCGGGGCCGGGCACAAGGTCGCCGTGCTGGCCGTCGACCCGTCGTCGACGCGGACCGGCGGCTCGATCCTGGGCGACAAGACCCGGATGGCGCGGCTCGCGGTGGACCCGAAGGCGTTCATCCGCCCTTCGCCGACTTCGGGCACGCTCGGCGGGGTCGCGCGGGCGACCCGCGAGACGATCGTGCTGATGGAGGCGGCCGGGTACGACATCGTGCTGGTCGAGACCGTCGGCGTCGGGCAGTCCGAGGTGACCGTGGCGAACATGGTCGACTGCTTCCTGTTCCTGACCCTGGCCCGCACCGGAGACCAGTTGCAGGGGATCAAGAAGGGCGTCCTCGAACTGGCGGACGTCATCGCGGTCAACAAGGCCGACGGCGACCACGAACGCGACGCGAAACGCGCGGCTCGCGAGCTGGCGGGCGCGCTGCGGATGATCTACGGCCGCGACGCCGAGTGGACGCCCCCGGTGCTGACCTGCAGCGCGCTCACCGACGTCGGGCTCGACGAGGTCTGGGCCGAAATCGGGCGCCACCGTGACGTGCTGACCGCTTCGGGTGAACTGGACGGGCGACGACGGCGGCAGCAGGTGGAGTGGACCTGGGCGATGGTCCGCGAACAGCTGCTCGGGCGGCTCGCGGCGCATCCGGACGTGCGAGCGGTCGTTCCGGACGTCGAACGGGCGGTCCGGGACGGTGAGCTGACCCCGACGCTGGCCGCGCAACGGATTCTGGAGGCGTTCTCCGGTCCTCCGCGTGGCGGCTGACGCGGGAACCCGGCAGAGTGCAGAATCGGAGAAGCACTCTGTCGACAAACAGAGCGCCGACGAAAGGGAGTCATGCCGAAAAGGTCTCGTCTCGGGCAGCTGGCCGGACTGGTCGCCGCCGGGCTCGTCGTCTGCGCTCCCGTCGCGCAGGCCGTTGAGATCCAGGCGCCCGCGCCGGTGATCATGCAGGCAGCGGCGGTGCACGAAGCGCTCGAGCAGGCGCCTCCGGGGCCGGTGCTCGACCCCGCCGAGACCGACAAGGCCAACAGCCAGGAGACCAAGAACAAGGTCATCGCGGGTATCGCCGCGGCCATCCTGCTCGGCTTGGTGATCCTCGGGCGCCGCTCCCGTTCCAAGAAGAAGAAGTCCTGAACCGCTACCCGTAAGTAGAAGGACTCTCCGCTTAGCCCGGGCCGAACTCTCGCAGCCGTTCATCGCAGATCCACTACCGGCCGTCTCCGGCTCGATCACTCGACGAGCGGCTTGTCATTCGCATGGTGCACGATCTATCGCAAATGCGTATCACAGATCGAACGGCACCCAGCGTGCCTTCAGCGACCACTCGTACGGTGGTAGACGAAGGTGACTGTGTTGCGGGAGGAGGTGCGGCGTGACGGTGCTCGATTCACGTCCGGACATTCCAGGCGACCCCGAGGGTCGCGTCGTTGCCCCTATCGAGGCGCCCACCGCGCTGATCTCCGAGGCCGGCGTCAGCATGGCACCTGTGCATGATCTGGGTGCCGGGCGTGGCCCCTTCTGGCTCGACGACTGGCTCCGCGCGAACGCCACCGACGTCGTCGCGTGGCGTCGTCGCATCCACGCGCACCCGGAGCTCTCCCGCCACGAGTTCGCCACGACCGAACTGGTCATGTCCCTGCTCCGCTCGGTGGGGCTCAAGCCATGGGTGCTGCCCTCGGGCACCGGCGTGGTCTGCGACATCGGCAGCGGCGACCGCTGCGTCGCGCTGCGCGCCGACATGGACGCCCTGCCGCTGACCGAGGCCACGGGGCTCCCGTACGCCTCCAAGACCGACGGCGCCGCGCACATGTGCGGGCACGACGCGCACACGGCGATCCTCCTGGGCGCCGCCCGGGCGCTGGCGGGCGCGCCGGAGCTGCCGGGCCGCGTACGGCTGATCTTCCAGCCCGCCGAGGAGGTCATGCCCGGCGGCGCGCTGGACATGATCGCGGCGGGCGCGATGGAAGGCGTCGAGCGGATCTACGGGCTGCACTGCGACCCGCGGCTCGAGGTCGGCAAGGTCGGGCTGCGCGTCGGTGCGCTGACCTCGGCCGCCGACCTCATCGAGCTGCGGCTCACGTCGCCGGGCGGGCACACCTCGCGGCCGCATCTGACCGCGGACCTGGTGCACGCGCTCGGCACCGTGATCACGTCGCTGCCCGCGGTGCTTTCGCGCCGGGTCGACCCGCGATCCGGGACCGTGCTGGTCTGGGGCGCGGTGCACGCCGGGCAGGCCGCGAACGCCGTCCCGCAGGACGGGGTGCTGCGCGGCACGCTGCGCACGGCGGACCACGAGGTCTGGACGATGCTGGAGCCGCTCGTCGCGGCTTCGGTGGAGTCGCTGCTCGCGCCGACCGGGGTCGGGTTCTCCCTCGACTACCGCCGCGGCGTGCCGCCGGTCGTCTCCGATCCGGAGTCGCACGCGCTGATGCGGGCCGGCGTCGAGGCCGCCCTCGGCGAGACCGCCGTGGCCGGGACCGAGCAGTCGTCCGGTGGCGAGGACTTCGGGTGGTACCTGGAGCACGTCCAGGGCGCCTTCGCGCGCCTCGGCGTGTGGTCCGGTGAAGGCCCGATGGCCGACATCCACCGCCCGACCTTCACCCTCGACGAGCGTTCGCTCCTGTGCGGAGTCCGCACGCTGGTCCACACCGCCCTGGCCGCCCTGGCCTGAGTTCCGCCCCCAATCACGCGAGTTACGTCTTCAATCACGCGAGTTCCGCCCCTGTGCACGGATGTTTGCCCTAACGGGTCCGGACATCCGCGCACAGGGTTATCCACAGCCTGGACGAGTTATCCACAGCCCGGGAAATCGGGGCTTCCCAAGGCCGATCCGATCTTCGATTCTCGAAGACGTGATCAACTGGGGAGGACGTCATGGGGTGGTCTCGCGTGGTGAGGCCGACAGGATCTTGGGGCGGAGAGCCGTCCTCGAAGGCTTGGCGCGCGGTGCGCTGGCGCAGCCGTGGCGAGGCGTCGTCGTCCACGCCGCCGATCTGCTCAAACTGCCGACGCTGGCGCAGGCGGCACTGCTCGCGATCGGACCGCCCGCCGTCCTATCCGGCGTCACTTCTCTTGCCCTGCATGGGATTTCGGCTGCGGAAGGCACTACGGTCCACCTGACCGTCCCGTACTCGAGACGGGTCGGATCGAGGCCCGGGCTCGTCGTGCACAGGGCGGAATTTCACCCGTCCGATATCGTCGAACTGGACGAACTTCCCCTGTTCTCGTTGGATCGCGCGCTGGCCGATCATCTCTGCGACGGTGCCGAACGAACAGCGTTCGCCGCGCTCGAAGAGGCCATGCACAACCTCGCGCCGGACCATCGGGCGGTCCTCCGCACCAACGTCCGGGATCGCCTTCTCGACCGTCGCGACCGGCGAGGTATCCACAGGGCACAGATGCTGCTCGCGCTCGCGACGGGCGAGGCCGAATCGCCGTCGGAGAGCATCCTGCGCTTGATCGTCGTGGAGGCCGGGCTGCCGGTGCCGGTGGCCCAGTACGAGATCGACACCATCGACGGGCGGAAGCTGTACGTCCTCGACCTCGCGTGGCCTGAGCTGCGTATCGCCCTGGAGTACGACGGCTACGCCGCTCACGAGGGCAGGCAGGACTACGACGCGGAGCGGGACGCCCGGATGGCGGCACGCGGGTGGATCACGGTTCGCGCGACGGCGGCCGACCTGCGGGATCCGCGACGGTTACTGGCGGAGTTGCGGGGCGCGTTCGAGCGTCGTACGGCGCGACTCGCGTGATTGAGGCCGTGATTCGCGTGATTAGGGGCGGAACTCGCGTGATCGAGGGCGGAACTCGCGTGATTGGGGGCGGAACTCGCGGGTCAGCCGGAGATGCCTTGGCAGGGGCGGGTGCGGAGGGCGTCGACGTAGTCGGCGGGGGCGCCGGCGGCCTCGGCCGCGTCGGCCAGTACGCCCAGGTAGCGCGCGGACGGGAGGCCGCCCTCGTAGGCATCCAGGACGTACAGCCACGCCAGCACGGAGCCGTCCATGGTCTGCACGCGGAGGCGGATCTTGGAGTGGATGCCCAGCTCGCCGCCTTCCCAGCGGTCGAGATTGGGCTCGTCCAGCGAGGTGACGTCGTACAACACCACGAAGACCCGGGAGCCCGGGTCTTCGACGATGGTCGCCAGCGCGCCTTCCCAGCCGAGGTCCTCGCCGCCGAAGGTCAGTCTCCAGCCCTCCAGCCAGCCGGTGCCGGCCATGGGCGAGTGCGGAGCGCGCTCCAGCATCTGGGCGGGCTCCATATTGGATCCATACGCGGCATACAACGGCACGGCGACAGCCTAGCGACCTACCGCTCACCCGGCTGGACGCACATGCCGTGTCCGGCCACTCAATCCGCCCAACGGTCGCCCGCGTACGGTAAACGCAGTCACAGACACCGGTGCGAGGAGGAGACCAGTGACCAAGATCGTGATCATGGGCGGAGGCCCCGCCGGTTACGAAGCGGCACTGGTCGCGGCCCAGCACGGAGCCGACGTCACCATCGTCGAACGGGACGGTCTCGGCGGCGCGTGCGTGCTCTACGACTGCGTCCCGTCGAAGACGTTCATCGCCTCCTCCGGCGCGCTCGCGAACATGCACGACCTCCGTGAGCTCGGCATCAACACCGACATGGCCGACACCAGCGTCGACCTGCCGACCGTCCACGGCCGCGTGAAGGGCCTCGCGCTCGCGCAGTCCGCCGACATCCGCGCCCGCGTCCAGCGCGAGGGCGTCCGCGTCGTCATCGGCCAGGCCCGGTTCGACGACGAAGAGGCCGGGCTCGCCACGCACAAGGTCGCCGTCACCGCCCCCGACGGCTCGACCGAGGTGCTCGACGCCGACGTCGTCCTCATCTCGACCGGCGCCACGCCGCGGGTGCTGCCCGGCGCCGTGCCGGACGGCGAGCGCATCCTCGACTGGCGTCAGCTCTACGACCTGCGCGAACTGCCCGAGCACCTGGCCGTCATCGGTTCGGGTGTCACCGGCGCCGAGTTCGCCTCGGCCTACACCGAGATGGGCGTCAAGGTCACCGTCGTCTCCAGCCGCGACCGCGTGCTCCCGCACGAGGACGCCGACGCCGCCGCCGTGCTCGAAGAGGTCTTCTCCCAGCGCGGCACCACGGTCGTCAAGCAGGCCCGCGCCGACAAGGTCGAGCGCACCGAAAAGGGCGTCGAGATCCACCTCTCCGACGGCCGCGTGATCGAAGCCAGCCACGCGCTGATGACCGTCGGTTCGGTGCCCAACACCACCGACATCGGCCTGGAGAAGGTCGGCATCGAGCCCGGTCCCGGCGGCTTCATCGGCGTCGACCGCGTTTCCCGCACCAGCGCGCCCGGTATCTACGCGGCAGGCGACTGCACCGGGGTGCTCATGCTCGCCTCCGTGGCCAGCATGCAGGGCCGCATCGCGATGTGGCACGCGCTCGGTGAGGGTGTCGCGCCGATCAAGCTCAAGACCGTCGCCGCCAACGTGTTCACCCACCCCGAGATCGCGACCGTCGGCATCAGCCAGCAGGCGATCGACTCGGGTGAGGTGCCCGCCCGCACCATCATGCTCCCGCTCGCGACGAACGCCCGCGCGAAGATGGAAGGTCTGCGACGCGGTTTCGTGAAGCTGTTCTGCCGCCCCGCCACCGGCGTGGTCGTCGGTGGGGTGGTCGTGGCGCCGACGGCGAGCGAACTCATCCTTCCCATCGCGCTCGCCGTCCAGAACCAGCTCACAGTGGAACACCTGGCACTGACATTTTCGGTGTACCCGTCGCTGTCGGGGTCGATCACCGAGGCTGGCCGCCAGCTGATGCGGCACGACGACTTGGACTGATCCCCGTCGGCCGAGCAACCTTCGCGGGGGTGCCCGCGTCTAGCGCGTGTCGGTGTTTCGTTGACAGCTAGGGGTTTTTCGTGATTCGCAGGGTGCTCGCCGGAGTGGTGGCGATCGGTGCGGCGGTGCTGGCGGGGCCGGCGACCGGTTTCGCTCAGCAACCCCAGCCGGATCCCGGTGTCACCGTGCAGCTCAACGACGACACGGCGTACGAACTCGGGCTCGTCAACAAGTACGTGCACGGCGACGCGAACGTGGCGCTGGCGCAATGCCCCGGCGGAGACGGCATGAAGGCGCCGACGTCGACGACGTTCTCTTCGCCGGTGCTGACCATCGGGAAATACGACTACGGCCCGCTCATCGGGGTCCCGGCGAATGTCAGCGCCGACGTCGAACTCAAGGCCGGCACGGCTCCCGGCAGCTACCCGCTGACCGTCAACTGCAACGGAAAGTCTTATACGGCAACGTTTTCCGTTCCGCCCCGGCAGGTGAGCGCGGTACCCGCGGGCGCCGCCCACGCGGGAGACGGCAGCATGGCCTCCTGACTTCCGTCCTCTCGCACCGGCGGTCGCGATCATTTCGTGACCCTGGCGGGCAACCGCCGGGCCGTCTGTGGCGTTTGGCAGTCGTGGGGTGAACGACGAGCCGGTCCCGGTCTGGGGGCCGGGACCGGCTCGTCGCGCCCGGGAGGTGGACATGAAAGCGAACTGGGTGCGGGGGCGACGGGCGCCGCTGGTGCTCGCGGTCGTCCTGTTGGCCGTCTTGGCGACGCTGGCGATCGTCCTGTCCGGTCCGGGGGAGACCGGCCAGGCCGCGCCTCCGGCGAGCACGGAGCGGACAGAGGTGCCGGTGGCACCGGGCAGCGAGCCGGAGGCCGAGCCGGTCGGCGGGATGCCGAAGGCCGATCCGGTGTCGATCGACGTGCCGAAGATCGAGGCGAAGTCCAGCCTGATCCCGCTCGGGCTCAACGCGGACAACACCATCGAGGTACCGCCGGTGACCCGGCCGTTGCAGGCGGGCTGGTACGTGAACGGCCCGACCCCGGGGGAGGTCGGGCCGTCGGTGATCCTCGGGCACGTGGACGGCAACAAGCAGAAGGGCATCTTCTTCCGGCTGAAGGAACTGGCGCCCGGCGACAAGGTCTCGGTCGCCCGCAAGGACGGCACGACGGCCGAGTTCGCGGTCACGAAGGTCGAGAGGGTGGCGAAGGACAAGTTCCCGACCGACGCCGTCTACGGCGACACCGCCGAACCGGAACTGCGGCTCATCACCTGCGGCGGGGTCTTCGACAAGGCGTCGCGCAACTATCTCGACAACATCATCGTTTTCGCCCGGTTGATCGCGAGGTGAGTTCCATGATCAGGTCCGCCCTGGTGCTGGCGTGCGGGGTCGCGCTGGTCGTCCCGGCCGTCGCGTACGCGCAGGACGCCCCGTCCACGAGCCCGAAGGCGGATCCGTACCCGTTCCTCGGTCTCTCGCCCCGGCAGTCGGTGGCGGGGGAGGAGATCCTGGTGTCGGTCGGCTGTCCGGTCGGCGAACTGGGCGAGGTGAAGTCGAAGGTGTTCGACCGCATCGGCGAATTCACGGTGACCAACGAGGTTCCGGTGATCCAGGGCGCCGTCGCGCATATCGACGCCGAGGCGCGGCCTGCCTTCTACACGGTGACGGCGATCTGCAAGACCACGAAGATCACGGCGAACCTCGAAATCGTGCCGGACAAAACGCCGACGTCGTCGAGTAAACCGCCTGCGCCGAAGCCGACAGTGCTGCCGAAGCCTTCTTCGCCGGGGAAACCGGCTTCGGGGCGTCAGGTTTCGAAAATTCCGGTGGGCGCGCCGCAGACCGGGGCAACCGATTCCCTTTCCCGATGGTGTTCTCAGTGCGAGGGCTCGCATTGAGGGAGAAAAGATCATGGGAATGAAGGGAATCGTCGCGGGCGCCGGTTTGCTCGCGATGACGGCGGGAGTGTTCCTCGCTCCGCAGGCGTCGGCCACCGCGCCACCGCCGAAATTGTCGGTCAGTCCGGCGAAGGTCGCGCCGGGGCAGGCGCTGGACTTCAGCGCCAGTTGCCATGGCACGGCCACCGCCGTGACGTCGCCGGGCCTGACCGGTCCGGTCACGCTCTCGGCCCAGTCCGGCGCGGCGTACACCGGGCACGGGAAGGCCGCGGGGAGGACCGGCAAGTTCAAGGCGAGTTTCCGGTGCGACGGCGGGCCGAACCTGCCCGCCGCCAGCGGGACGGCGACCGTCGAGTTCGAGATCGTCTGCCCGCCGCCGACGACCACGCCCACCAAACCGCCGTCGAGCAGCAAGCCACCGTCCAGCAGTCAGCCGCCGTCGAGCAGTGAACCGCCGTCGAGCAGCAGCGCGCCGTCGTCGAGTTCGGCGCGGGTCGTCCCGGCCGCGTTGACGAAGCCGTGCGGTACACCGGGCAAGACGCCGCAGGTGAAGGTCAAGCCCGCCGGTGCTCCGCAAACCGGCGGCGGCATTTAGTCCTCTGAATGCGCCAAGTAAGTGAAGGCCTCCTTGAGGGACGCAGGGTCCCTCAAGGAGGCCTTCACGGACAACCGCAGGTCAGTCTTCGTCGACCCAGTCGAAGGTCTTCGTGACCGCCTTCTTCCAGTTCCGGTACTCCGACTCGCGGCGGGTCTCGTCCATCGACGGGTCCCACTGCTTGTCCTGCGCCCAGTTGTTGCGGATGTCGTCCTCGCTCTTCCAGAAGCCCACCGCGAGACCGGCCGCGTACGCCGCGCCGAGCGCGGTGGTCTCGTTGACCACCGGCCGGATCACCGGCACGCCGAGGATGTCGGCCTGGAACTGCATGAGCAGCTCGTTGACGACCATGCCGCCGTCGACCTTCAGCGACTTCAGCGGGACACCGGAGTCGGCGTTCATCGCGTCGATCACCTCGCGCGACTGGAACGCCGTCGCCTCCAGGACCGCCCGCGCGATGTGTCCCTTGTTGACGAACCGGGTGAGGCCGACGATCGCGCCGCGGGCGTCGGAGCGCCAGTACGGCGCGAAGAGACCCGAGAACGCCGGCACGAAGTACGCGCCACCGTTGTCCTCGACGGTCCGGGCGTGCTGCTCGACCTCGGCCGCGGAGCCGATCAGGCCGAGGTTGTCCCGCAGCCACTGCACGAGCGAACCGGTGACCGCGATCGAACCTTCGAGCGCGTACACCGTGTCGTTCGAACCGATCTTGTAGCAGACCGTGGTGAGCAGCCCGTTGTCCGACATGACCTTCTCGGTGCCCGTGTTGAGCAGCATGAAGTTGCCGGTGCCGTAGGTGTTCTTGGCTTCGCCCGGCGACAGGCACGCCTGCCCGAAGGTCGCCGCCTGCTGGTCGCCCAGGATGCCCGAGATCGGGACCCCGGCCAGCGCGCCCTTCTCCCGGACCTTGCCGTAGGTCTCCGACGACGACCGGATCTCCGGGAGCATCGACAGCGGGATCGTCATCTCCTCGGCGATCTCCGCGTCCCAGGCCAGCGTGTCGAGGTCCATCAGCATGGTCCGCGACGCGTTGGTCGGGTCGGTGACGTGCACGCCGCCGTCGACCCCGCCGGTCATGTTCCACAGCACCCAGGTGTCCATGTTGCCGAAGATCAGGTCCCCGGCTTCGGCCTTCGCGCGGGCGCCGTCAACGTTGTCGAGGATCCACTTGATCTTCGGTCCGGAGAAGTAGGTCGCCAGCGGCAGGCCCACCTTCGCGCGGTAGCGCTCCTGCCCGCCGCCGAGCGCGCCCAGGTCGGCGACGATCTTGTCGGTGCGGGTGTCCTGCCACACGATCGCGTTGTACACCGGCTTGCCGGTGGTGCGGTCCCAGACCAGCGTGGTCTCGCGCTGGTTGGTGATGCCGACGGCGACGATGTCGCTAGCGACCAGGTCGCCCTTGGCCAGCGCGCCCGCGGCGACGGCCCGCGTGTTCTCCCAGATCTCTTCGGCGTTGTGCTCGACCCAGCCCGCCTTCGGGAAGATCTGCTCGTGTTCCCGCTGGTCGACGGCGACCACCCGGCCGGAGTGGTCGAAGATCATGCAGCGGGTCGACGTGGTGCCCTGGTCGATCGCGGCTACGTACGAAGTCATCGAAAACTCCAGTCTCAGGTGAGGTTGTGGACGGCGAGGAAGAGCAGGGCGGCCAGGGCACCGCCGACCAGCGGGCCGGCGACCGGGATCCAGGAGTAGCCCCAGTTCGGGTTGGCCTTGTTCTTGATGGGCAGCAGGAACGCGTACGCGATGCGGGGGCCGAGGTCTCGGGCCGGGTTGATGGCGTAACCGGTCGGGCCGCCGAGGGACTGGCCGATGACCAGCACGACGAACGCTACACCCGCGTAGCCGAGCGCGGAGTTGCCGAAGTTCGGCGTGCCGCCCTCACCCGTGGCGTTGGCGTAGACCGGGCTGAGCAGGATCCACGCGACCAGCACGAAGGTGCCGATGATCTCGGTGACGAGGTTCCACGCCTTGTTCGGGATCTGCGGCGCGGTCGAGAAGATGCCGAGCGTCTCGTCGCGCTGCGGGTGGTCGTCGAACTGCAGCTTGTAGGCGGCCCAGCAGAGCACGGCGCCGAGGATCGCGCCGACCATCTGCCCGGCGAAGTAGATCGGGACGTCCGCCCACTTCGTCTTGTCCGCGATGGCGAGGCCCAGCGTGACCGCGGGGTTCAGATGCGCGCCGCTCGGCGCGGCGATGCTCGCGCCGGCGAAGACCGCGAACGCCCACCCGAGGGTGATCATCACGACGCCACCGTTGTGGCCGTTGTTCTTCCGCAACACGTGGTTGGCGACCACGCCGTTACCCAACAGGATCAGGACCGCCGTTCCCAGCAGCTCCCAGACGAATATGGCTCCTGCACTCACCGCTTGACCTCCACTTTGGACATTCCGCGCAGGGTCGAACACGGTGTGCTACGGCGCCCTTGCCGACCCACGTCCGTGGCACGTTACCGTCGCGTATTTGTTCCTTCCAGGCGTCGCGGGAACCAATCCTTCCAAGATCGACGAGGGTTACGCCACACGTGTCACCCGCATAACGGACCGGTCGCGGCCGATCGTGCGATGCTGGAGTCACAGCGGCACCAAGGAGGAATGTCACGTGGCAAGCTCTCAGCGCGAAGCCGAAAACAGCCCCGCCAGGCTGGGACCGCTCAAGCGGGAAGAGTCTTGGCAGCGGCTGGGTGAGGACAAATTCGACCTCGTCGTCATCGGCGGCGGAGTGGTCGGGGCGGGCACGGCGCTCGACGCCGCGACACGCGGCCTGCGGGTCGCCCTCGTCGAAGCGCGCGACCTCGCCTCGGGAACGTCGAGCCGGTCCAGCAAGCTCTTCCACGGCGGGCTCCGTTACCTCGAACAGCTGGAATTCGGGCTGGTGCGGGAAGCCCTGCGGGAACGCGAGCTGATGCTCACGACGATCGCCCCGCATCTGGTGAAGCCGGTCAGCTTCCTGTACCCGCTGACCCACCGGATCTGGGAGCGTCCGTACACCGCCGCCGGCCTGCTGATGTACGACACGATGGGCGGCGCGCGGTCGGTCCCCGGCCAGAAACACCTGAGCCGCGCGGGCGCGCTGCGGATGGTCCCGGCGCTGAAGCGGTCCGCGTTGATCGGCGGGATCCGTTACTACGACGCGCAATCCGACGACGCGCGGCACACGATGACGGTCGCCCGCACCGCCGCGCACTACGGCGCCGTCGTGCGCACTTCCACCCAGGTGGTCGGTTTCCTCCGCGAGGCGGACCGTATTTCCGGTGTCCGCGTACGCGACGTCGAGGACGGTCGCGAGACCGAGATCCACGCCTCCGCGGTGGTCAACTGCACCGGCGTGTGGACCGACGAACTGCAGCGTCTTTCCGGTGGCCGCGGCCGGTTCCGCGTGCGGGCGAGCAAGGGCGTGCACATCGTCGTCCCGCGCGACCGGATCGTCTCGGAATCGGGCATGATCCTGCGCACCGAGAAGTCCGTGCTGTTCGTCATCCCGTGGCGCAACCACTGGATCGTCGGGACCACCGACACCGACTGGAACCTCGATCTCGCGCATCCCGCCGCGACCAAACACGACATCGACTACCTCCTCGAACACGTCAACACCGTGCTCGCGACACCGCTCACGCACGACGACATCGAAGGCGTCTACGCCGGGCTCCGGCCTTTGCTCGCCGGGGAAAGCGAAGAGACGTCGAAGCTTTCGCGCGAGCACGCGGTCGCGCGTGTCGCACCGGGACTGGTCGCGATCGCGGGCGGCAAGTACACGACGTACCGGGTGATGGCGGCCGACGCCGTCGACGCCGCGGCCGTCGACCTGCCGGGCAGGCCGCAGTCGTCCATCACGGACAAGGTGCCGCTGCTCGGCGCCGACGGCTACCACGCGCTGGTGAACCAGGCCGATCATCTGGCCAGTGAGCACGGGCTGCACCCGTACCGCGTGCGTCACCTGCTCGACCGGTACGGCTCGATGGTGCACGAGGTCCTCGCGCTCGGCGAAGGACGGCCGGAATTGCTGAAGCCGCTGGAGCACGCTCCGGACTACCTGGGCGTCGAGGTCGTGTACGCGGCCAGCCACGAGGGCGCGCTTCATCTGGAAGACGTGCTCGCGCGGCGGACGCGGATCTCGATCGAGTACGCGCATCGCGGCGTCGACTGCGCGGCGCAGGTCGCCACGCTGGTGGGTGAGGTGCTCGGCTGGTCGAAGGACGAGGAGAAGCGCGAAGTCGAGGTGTACAAGGCACGGGTCGACGCGGAACGGGAGTCCCAGTCGCAGCCGAGCGACGAGGCCGCCGACGCGTTGCGCTCCGCCGCGCCGGAAGCACGCTCGGGGATCATCGAGCCGGTGAGTTGATCGCCGCCGCCGGGTGGTGTGCCACGCGCGCAGGGATCGTTGCCTGATCCGGTGAATCTGGCATAGCGTCGGCCTTCCCGATACGGAAGGCGGCCTTGTGGTGTTTCTCGACGCGTCGACGTGGACGGACCGGATCTTCGCCGGCGGTGCCTGGGTGCCCGGATCCGGTGGCGTCCGTGACGTCACGGAGCCCGCGACCGGAGCGGTGCTGGGAAGCATCGGGATCGCCTCGGCCGAAGACGCCGCGAAAGCGGCGGAGACGGCGGCCGAGGCGCAGCGGGCTTGGGCGGCGACACCGCACGTCCAGCGGGCCGCGATCCTGCGCAAGGCGGCCACGTTGTGGTCGGAGTACGCCGACGAGATCCGCTGGTGGAACGTCCGCGAGGTCGGCGCGGTGCCGGGAGTCGCCGACTTTTCGCTGCATGTCGCGGAGCAGGAGTGCTACGAAGCGGCGGCCCTGCCCGGCCGCCCGTACGGCGAACTCCTGCCGAGCGAGGAGCCGCGCCTTTCGATGGCGCGCCGTGTCCCGGCCGGTGTGGTCACCGTGATCTCGCCGTTCAACATGCCGATCATCCTCGGCATCCGCTCCGTCGCCCCGGCCCTCGCGCTGGGGAACGCGGTCATCCTGAAGCCGGATCCGCGCACCGCCGTCACCGGCGGCTTCGTCCTCGCGCGGATCTTCGAGGAGGCGGGGCTGCCGCCGGGTGTGCTGCAGATGCTGCCGGGCGGCGCGGACGTCGGCGAGACCCTGGTGACGCATCCGGCGGTCCGGGTCATCTCGTTCACCGGGTCGACCGGCGCCGGGCGCAAGGTCGGCGAACTCGCCGGAAAGCATTTGAAGCGGGCACATCTGGAGCTGGGCGGGAACTCCGCGCTCATCGTGCTCGACGACGCGGACGTCGACGAGGCCGCCGGAGTAGCCGCCTTCGGCTCGTTCTTCCACCAGGGCCAGATCTGCATGACCACCGGGCGGCACCTCGTGCACGAGCGGCTCTACGACGACTTCGTCGAGCGGCTGGCGGCGAAGGCGGCCGCGTTGCGGGTGGGCGACCCGGCGCGGGACGAGGTCGCGCTCGGGCCGATCATCGACGCCGGACAGCGGGACAAGATTCACGACCTGGTGACGGCCAGCGTGGCGGCGGGGGCGCGGGTCGCCGCCGGCGCCGAGTACGACCGGCTGTTCTACTCCGCGACGGTGCTCGCCGACGTGCCGCCGACGGCGCCCGCGGTCGCCCAGGAGATCTTCGGCCCGGTCGCGCCGGTCGTGCGGTTCTCCGACGCGGAGGAGGCGATCCGTCTCGCGACGGCGAGCGAGTACGGGCTCTCGCTGGGGATCGTCACGCGCGATGTCCTCAAAGGACTGGAGCTCGCGGATCGCGTCCCGACCGGGATCGTGCACATCAACGACCAGACGGTCAGCGATGAGGCGAACAGCCCCTTCGGTGGCGTCGCCGCTTCGGGCACCGGAAGCCGCTTCGGCGGCGCGGCGGCGAACATCGAGGCGTTCACCGAGACCCGCTGGGTCACCGTCCGGAACCCGCCGCCGACCTACCCCTTCTGACCGCCCGCATTCAGAGGACTAAATGCGGTAGGGCGTAGTGCGAAGCCCCGCATTTCGTCCTCTGAATGCGGTAGTTGGTGTCGCGTACTACCGCATTCAGAGGACGAAATGCGTAAGGGGGTCAGGCGGTGCGGCGCCAGCGGATGAGGCGTTCCCCGGTCGGGGCCGGATCGAGTTCGGGCCCGACCAGGGTGAACCCGCATTTGCGGGCGACCGAGGCGGACACCTCGTTCGTCTCCTCGTAGCGGTAGCTGACCTCGCGCAGGCCGAGCCCGCCGAAACCGAAGCGCAGGGCCGCGTTGAGCGCGGTGCTCGCGACCCCCTTGCCCCGCGACGCCGCGCGCACCCAGACCGACGCCTCCGCGTACCCGGCGTCGAGATCGAGATCCCGCAGGCCGACCTCGCCCAGCAGATCCCCGGTCGTCGGTTCGGCCACCGCCCAGGAACAGCGCTCGTCACCGGCCCACTGGGCGGCGCGCAGCGCGACGTACTCGGTCGCCTCGTCCAGGTCCCGCAAGCGGTAGTTGAGGACGTACTTGCGGTGCGTCGGGTCCGCGAAGGCCGCGACCAGCGCCGGACGGTCGTCGAGGGCCTTGTCCGCCCGCAGCTGCCGCAGGTAGTACTCGCCCGCGTTGATCTCCACCGGTTCCACCCTTCGAGGGTAACCGGCGCTTCAGCGGCGGCGGCTCATGATCAGCGCGACCGCCAGCGGCAGCAGGAAGACCAGGAACGTCCCGCGCGTGAAGAAGAACAACGCGATCGCGACGGCGGCGGCGATCGGCACGGCACTGGCCGTCAGCCATTTCGACGGCTGGATCTCGTTCTTCTCGGCCGCCTGCGCGACGCCGGGCATCGGCGGCAGGGGGAGCAGCGCGCTGGGCCGGGGCGAAGGCAGGTCTGTGAACAGCGGTTCGAGTTCGCTCGCCATCCTCGCGGCGCTGACCTTCGCCGACCGCGAACCGAACTCGTCGAGGTCGAGTCTGCCGGTGCGGACATGCTCTTCCAGCGCCTCGAGCGCGTCTTGGCGTTCGGCGTCGCTCAGCCGCATGTCCGGTCTCTCGGCACCCACGTCCCGAGTCTACGGGCGGATCAGCCGTCGAGTTCCCGCCGACGCTGCTTCCCGAGCTTCTTGTGCGAGTTCTCCCAGCCCTTGCCCCAGATGCCCTCGCCGACGGCGCTGATCCCGATCGGGACGAGGATGAACCACCAGGTGATGCCGGTGGTGATGATCAGCGCGATGGTGGCGATGAACAGGATCGGCAGGAGCGCGCCCATGACGCGTTGCGTCGGCGAGATGCCCGCCCACGGCGACGCCGGTTTCTCAGGTTCGCCGACGGCCGCCTTCGGAGCGTCGTAGCGGGGGTGCGGCTCGGGCAGGTCGAGGAAGATCTCGGCCAGCTCGCCGCGGGTTTTGGCGGCCGTGATCCGGGCGGACCGGTCACCGAATTCGTCGATGTCGATCCTGCCGACGGTCATATGCTCGCCGAGCGCGGTCAGCGCGGACTCGCGATCCTGATCACTGATCCGCAGCCGCGGAGACGGAACCTCGCTCACCCTCTCGAGAATAGGCCGGGCGAGGTCCCGTCAACCACGACATTCGTCAGTCTTTGAGCTCGAACAGCTGCGTGCCCTGCGTCACCGCGGCCCCGACCTCGACCGAGAGCCCGGTGACGGTGCCCGCTTTGTGCGCGGTGACCGGGTTCTCCATCTTCATCGCTTCGAGCACGACGACCAGCTCGCCCGCCTCGACGCGCTGGCCCTCTTCGACGGCGACCTTGACGATGGTGCCCTGCATCGGCGCGGTGACCGCGTCCCCGCTCACCGCGGCCTTGGTGCCGCCCGCGCGCTTGCGCGGCTTGGCCTTCACAGCCGTCCCGCCGCCACCGGCGTCGAGCGAGAAACCACCGGGGAGCGACACTTCGAGCCGTCGGCCGCCGACCTCGACGACGACGTTCTGCCGGGGCTGCTCTTCCTCGGCCTCGACGGTTTCCGGCGCCACGAACGGCTCGATGGTGTTCTCGAACTCGGTCTCGATCCAGCGGGTGTGGACGCTGAAACCGTTCTCGTCGCCGATGAAGGCCGGGTCGTTCACGATCACGCGGTGGAACGGCAGGACCGTCGCCATCCCGTCGGCGACCATCTCGGCCAGCGCGCGGCGGCTGCGCTCGAGCGCGTTCTGCCGGTCCGAGCCGGTGACGATCAGCTTCGCGAGCATCGAGTCGAACTGGCCGCCGATGACGCTGCCGGACTCGACGCCCGAGTCGACGCGGACGCCGGGGCCGCTCGGCGCGACGAACTTCGTCACGGTGCCGGGCGCGGGCAGGAAGCCGCGGCCGGCGTCCTCGCCGTTGATGCGGAACTCGATCGAGTGGCCGCGCGGTTCCGGGTCCTCGGTGATGCGCAGCTTCTCGCCGCGCGCGATGCGGAACATCTCGCGCACGAGGTCGAGGCCCGTGGTCTCCTCGGACACCGGGTGCTCGACCTGCAGTCGCGTGTTGACTTCGAGGAACGAGATCGTGCCGTCGACGGCGACGAGGTACTCGACGGTCCCGGCGCCGTAGTAGCCGGCTTCCTTGCAGATCGCCTTCGCGGACTCGTGGATGCGCTTGCGCTGCTCGTCGGTCAGGAACGGCGCGGGCGCCTCCTCGACCAGCTTCTGGTGGCGGCGCTGCAGCGAGCAGTCACGGGTGCCGACGACGATGGCGTTGCCGTGCTGGTCGGCGAGGACCTGCGCCTCGACGTGGCGCGGCTTGTCGAGGTAGCGCTCGACGAAGCATTCGCCGCGGCCGAAGGCGGAGATCGCCTCGCGCGTCGCCGATTCGAAGAGCTCGGGGATCTCTTCGCGGGTGCGGGCGACCTTCAGGCCACGGCCGCCACCGCCGAACGCCGCCTTGATCGCCACCGGCAGGCCGTGCTCGTCGGCGAAGGCGATGATCTCGTCGGCGTTCGCGACGGGGTCCTTGGTGCCGGGCACGAGCGGGGCGCCGGCGCGCAGCGCGATGTGGCGCGCGGTGACCTTGTCCCCGAGGTCGCGGATGGCCTGCGGGCTCGGCCCGATCCAGGTCAGCCCGGCGTCGATCACCGCCTGGGCGAAGTCCGCGTTCTCGGAGAGGAACCCGTAGCCGGGGTGGACCGAGTCCGCGCCCGACCGCTTGGCGGCGTCGAGCAGCTTGTCGAAGACGAGGTAGCTCTCTGCCGCGGTGGTGCCGCCGAGCGCGAAGGCCTCGTCCGCGAGGCGCACGTGGGGTGCGTCGCGGTCAGGATCGGCGTAGACGGCGACGCTGGTCAGCCCGGCGTCCTTCGCCGCCCTGATCACCCGTACCGCGATTTCCCCGCGGTTCGCGATCAGGATCTTGGTCACCGGACCACCTGTGCCGGCCTGCTCGGTCACGCCGTACCTCCTGCGTTCGCACGTCGGGCCGCCCCGATGCGGCTCCGCAGCAGTTTACGGAAGTTCCCGCTCTGATTAGTGAGAGCAAGGCCACCCGGTGACACTGTTTATAGCAGTGGCTTACGGTGGCGTAGTTCTTCTAACAGGCCCTACACCAGGGCTTCGCGATGCCGTAGTTCTTCCGGAAGATCGGAATCGAGCACGATCAGGTCGTACGGCTGGGCCTGGTGGACCCGGCCGAGGTGCTCGGATTTCACCAGTGCCCACGGCTGGTGCGGCCCGCAGCACTCGACCAGGCGCTGCACGGAACTGAAGGCGATCAACGCCATCCGGCCGTCCTTGGTCGCGCGGAGTTCGATTTCCGCGCTCGTGTAGTCCTTCGGCTTCTTCGCCGTCGGAAGGAACAGTGCGGTGGGCAGTCCGGGGTTCGTCACAGGAACAACATAGACGTGCACTCTGCGCTAGATCACTTACGCTCTGGGATATGCGGACACAGGAAGCGCGGGCGCCACTATCCGTGCTGTTCACCGCCCTGCTGGCGGTGGTGGTGACGGCGGGCGTGATCGTCGCCGTGATCCTGCTCCGCCCGGCCGCCCCGACGCCCGACGGCGACCCCGGCGTGCCTCCGGTTTCCGATGGTGCCCCGAGCGCGCCCGGGGTGAACTGCGGCGACTCGGCCTGCCGCGAGATCGGCGCGATGACCGTCGGCGGGCTGCCCGTCGTGCTGCTGGCCGACGGCGCGGGGAAACAGGGTGTGGTCCGGATCGGCGCGGACACCGCGTACCCGCTGATGATCAACGACATGGGGGTCACCCTGAAGGGCGATTCTTTGCGCTGTGTCGACGGGGCGACGCCGGTGTGCCTGGTGCGCGGCGAGACGGGCGCCGGTGCGGCGGGGGAACTGTTCGTCGCGCGCGGCGGCATCTGGCGGGACACCGGGAAGCCGTACTTCTCCGACGCCGGGACGGTCGCCCTGAACGACGTGACCGCCGACGGGGTCGCGGACGTCATCGTCGTGCGGCACGAATGCCCCGGCGCGCAGTCTGGCTCGGCGCGGTGCCAGGCGGCGCCGGTGCTCGCTGAGGTCTACGACGTCGCCCGCGGTTCCGTGGGGTGCACGCGGCGGTACACCGCGCCTTCGGAGCTGCGGGGCTGGCCGGATGTCCGGCTGACGAAGGCGGATCTGCGGGCCTGCCCCTGACAGGGAGCAAGGGACCTTTGCTACCACTCGGGCGGCCGCTCCCGACCCAAGTACGTGAAGGCCCCCTTCACTGCGCTAGACGCAGTGAAGGGGGCCTTCACGTACCGGCAGAAGGGTCACGCACCAGCGGTGGCAGGCTCCTTCGCGGAGGCGGTAGCCGCTTCGCCGCTCTCAGTCGGCGAAGGGTCCGTCGGCGAGTTGAGCACCTCGTCGTCCAGAAGGCCTTCGCTGCGGGCGACGACGACCGGCACGACGATCTGGCCCGCCACGTTGGTCGCGGTCCGCATCATGTCCATGATCGGGTTCACCGAGTAGATCAGCGCGATCCCGAGCGCCACCTGCTGCGCGTCGAGGCCGATGAACGCGGTGGTCAGGGTCAGCGCGGTCAGCCAGCCGGTGGTGCCCGCGGTGGCCAGCGCACCGAGCACGGCGACCACGACGATCCCGACGTACTGCCAGATGTTCAGCGAAACCCCGGACAGATTCGCGATGAAGATGGCGCCGATCGCGGGGAACACCGCGGCGCAGCCGTCCATCTTCGTGGCGCTGCCCAGCGGAGTCGCGAAGGCGGCGTACGCGGGCTGGACGCCCAGGTTCACGGCGGACTGCCGGGTGAGGGGCAGCGTCGCGGCCGAAGACTGCGAAGCGAACGCGAACTGGATCGCCGTGCCCGCCTTCGAGAAGAACTTCAGCGGGCTGACCTTCGCCACGAACTGGAGCAGGATCGGGTAGACCACCAGCAGCACCACGAGGCAGCCGACGTACACCGCGAGAGTGGTGGTGAACAGCGGCCGGAACAGGGCGTCACCGTAGTTCGCCACCGCGGCGCCGATCAGGCCGACGATGCCGATCGGGGCGAGCCGGACGATCCAGCCGAGGTAGCGCTGGATGATCTCGAAGACGCTGGTGGTGAAGTCGACGAACGGCTTGGCCTTGTCACCGAGGCTGTAGGCCGCCGCGCCGATCAGCACGGCGAGGAACAGCACCTGAAGCGTCGAGCCTTCGGTGAAGGCGGCGAAGAAGTTCTTCGGCAGGAAGCCTTCGACGAAGGCGCTCCAGGAGCCCCAGTTGTCGACGCTCTTGGTGGCCTTGTCCGCGTTCTTCGCGGTCGCGGCGACGCCTTCGCCGAGGCCGCCGCTGCCCGGGTTGAACAGCTTCGCGACGGCGATGCCGATCAGCGACGCGATGAACGAGGTGATCGCGAACCACAGGACGGTCTTGCCACCCAGCCGTGCGGCCTTCTTGCCGCCGCCGAGGTTGCGCAGGCTGTTGATGCCGACCACGATCGCCGTGAAGACCAGCGGGATCACCGCGATCTGCAGCAGCGTCGTGAAGATCGTGCCGATCTGGTCGAGCAGGTCGGTCAGCCAGCTCGCCTCGGTCGTCCTGGCGAGGACGCCGAGCAGGGCGCCCACGACGAGCGAGCCGAGGACCGCCGCCGCGAAGACCCTTGGCCTTGTGTAGGTCCGAATGAAAGACACGGGGCGACTCCGGTGCGTGAAAGTTTCCTGATTTCCCGAACGTGAAGAACGTTCGGCGAAGCAGGACTCTTCCGGATCACCTGATCGTGTGGGAGTCGTCTCAGGATGCGGGACGGGACCAGAGATCGATGACACTCACGCCGACCTCCGTCAGCAAACGCCGGGTCAGCGGCAGGCTGATCCCGATGACGCTCGAGAAATCACCGTCGATCCCCTCGATGAACCAGCCGCCGAGCCCGTCGAGGGTGAAGCCGCCGGCCACCTGAAGCGGCTCTCCGGAAGCGATGTACGCCTCGATCTCTTCTTGCGACGGTGTGCCGAAGCGAACAGTGGTCCCTTCGGTCCCGGAGGCTTCCTTCGTCCTCTCACCGTTCTCGACGCGGATGATCGCGTGGCCGGTCAGAAGTTCACCGGTTTTGCCCGCCATCGACGCCCAGCGCTCGCGCGCGGCTTCCGGCGTGATCGGTTTCCCGACCATTTCGCCGTTGATCGACAGCATCGAATCGCAGCCCACGATGACCATGTCGGAGTGCCCGTCGAGGGCCTCGAAAACCGCTTCGGCCTTCGCGGCGGCGAGTGCGCGGACCAGCTCTTCGGGGGCCGGATCGGTCAGGGACGCGGCGACCGCGTCCTCGTCGACGCCGGACACGACGACGCTCGGATCGAAGCCGGCGGAACGCAGGACACCGAGGCGGGCGGGGGACTGGGACGCGAGAACGAAACGCACGTGAGGAAGGTACTCGACGGCTCGCCGTTGCCTGATTGTGACCTGGAACACCCGACGGTGGAGTTAGTTTGTTGTGGCGCGCAACATATGGATTGTTCGAGCTACGGAGGAACCAATGTCGCCCCGCCTCCGCGTCAGAAGATCTCTTCGCACGACGCAAACCACAGTGCTCGCAGGACTGCTCCTGGCCGGTTCGGCCCTGACCCCGGTGGCGTCCGCCGCCCCGGGACCGCTCTACAAGAACCCGCACGCTTCGACGTCCGCGCGGGTGAACGACCTGCTCAAGCGGATGAGCCTCGACGACAAGATCGGCCAGATGACCCAGGCCGAACGCGGCGCGGTCACCCCCGACCAGGCCGCCGCGCTCAAACTGGGGTCCTTGCTCTCCGGCGGTGGCTCGGTGCCCGCCAGCAACACACCGAACGGGTGGGCCGACATGGTCGACTCGTATCAGAAGGCGGCGGTCTCGACGCCGCTCGGCATTCCCACGCTCTACGGCGTCGACGCCGTGCACGGCCACAACAACGTCTACGGCGCCACGATCTTCCCGCACAACATCGGCCTCGGCGCCGCGAACAATCCGCGCCTGGTCGAGAAGATCGGGCGGGCGACGGCGCTGGAAGTCGCCGGAACCGGTCCGCAGTGGGACTTTTCGCCCTGTCTGTGCGTCGCCCGCGACGACCGCTGGGGCCGGACCTACGAATCCTTCGGCGAATCCCCGCGTGACGCCATCGCGAACGCGACGGCCATCACCGGGCTTCAGGGGCGCAGGCTCGGCGAGAAACCGGGATCCGTGCTCGCGACGGCGAAACACTACGTCGGTGACGGCGGCACGACGAACGGCGTCGACCAGGGCAACACCGAGGTGAGCGAACGCGAACTGCGCCAGATCCATCTGCCGCCGTTCCGCGAGGCGATCGACCGCGGGGTCGGCTCGGTGATGATCTCGTTCTCCAGCTTCCAGGGAGTGCGCATGCACGCCCAGAAGTACCTCATCACCGACGTCCTCAAGAAGGAACTGCGGTTCCGCGGGCTGGTGATCTCGGACTACAACGCGATCAACCAGATCGACGGCAAGGAGGGTTTCACCCCCGAAGAGGTGCGGCTCTCGGTCAACGCGGGCATCGACATGTTCATGGTCCCGTGGGACGCGCCGCAGTTCATCGCCTACCTCAAGGCCGAGGTCGAGGCGGGACGTGTCTCGCGTGAGCGGATCGACGACGCGAACCGCCGCATCCTGGCGGAGAAGTTCGAACTCGGCCTGTTCGAGCACCCGTACACCGACCGGTCGCTTCAGAAGACGTTCGGCAGCAAGGAACATCGCGAATTGGCCCGCCAGGCCGTCCGCGAATCCCAGGTGCTGCTGAAGAACGACGGTGTACTGCCGCTGGCGAAGACGAACAACAAGATCTTCGTCGCGGGCAAGAACGCGAACGACATCGGCAACCAGGCGGGCGGCTGGACGCTCACCTGGCAGGGACAGAGCGGCCCGGTGATCCCGGGCACGACCATCCTCGACGGCATCAAGTCGGGGGCGGGGAAGGGAACCACGGTGACCTATGACCGTGCGGGTGACGGAATCGACGGCAGCTACCAGGTCGCCGTCGCCGTGGTGGGCGAAACGCCGTACGCCGAAGGACAGGGAGACCGGCCGGACGGCTTCGGACTCGACGCGGAAGACCTCGCCACGATCGCCAAGCTGAAGAGTTCGGGTGTCCCGGTCGTCGTGGTGACCGTGTCCGGGCGTCCGCTCGACATCGCCGCGCAACTGCCGCGGTTCGACGGGCTGGTCGCGGCCTGGCTGCCGGGCAGTGAAGGCGCCGGCGTCGCCGATGTCCTCTACGGCGACTACAACCCGACCGGGAAGCTGACGTTCAGCTGGCCGGTCAGTGCGGCGCAGGAACCGGTGAACGTCGGTGACGGCAAGAAGGCGCTGTACCCGTACGGCTACGGCCTGCGGTACCGCCGGTAGCTTCCGCCTCCCGCGCGGATGAGAGGAACGGTCCTTTCCTTGCGAAATTTGCAAGGAAAGGACCGTTCATTGCACCGGTGGTGGGCCCACGACCCGCATTCAGAGGACTAAATGCGGGAGGAGGGTCAGGCGGCACTGGCGGCGGGTTCGCGAGCGGGCGGGTGGGGCGCCCGGGCAGGGCGGCGCATGGTGAGCGCGGCGAGCACGCCCAGCACGAGCACCGCGGCCGGAAGCAGCAGTGTCACCCGGGCGGCGTCGGTGAGTCCATTGTGGACGGCTTCGAGTGCGAGCCGCTGTGCCTGCTCGGCGACCCCGGACGGCAAGCCGGGGAACGCGGCCGCCCCGGAAGAACCGAACTCCCCGGTCGATTCCGCGGCCTTCGCGACGCCTTCCGCGAACGGTGCCCGGTACTGCTCCGGCAACGCGGTCGCGGCCGACGCCGCCTCGTCGGCGATCGACCTGCCGATCCGCGCCTGCAGCAGCACACCGACGGCCGCGCTGCCCAGTACGCCGCCGACCTGCCGGGCGGTGTTGAAGATGCCCGACGCGGTCCCGACGAACCGCGGTTCGACCGAGCTCATCGCCAGATTGCCCATCGGCGGGAAGATGAAGCCGATGCCGACGCCCGCCACCAGCAACGCCGGGGTGAGCGTCCACGCGTTCGCGCCCGCCTCGGCGATCAGGGCCGCCAGTCCCATTCCCGCGGCGAGCGCGGTGAGCCCGACGATCAGCAGGACCTTCCCGTTGACCTTGTCCGAAGCGCGGCCGACGAACGGGCCGATCAGGCCGGCCAGCAACGACATCGGCGCGAACAGCAGACCGGACATCGTCGGCGACTCGCCCAGCACCGCCTGGATGTAGATCACCAGCGGCAGGAACATGCCGGTCATCGCGAAACCGACGGTGACCGAGGTCAGTGTGCCCGCCGAGAAGTTGCGGTTCGCGAAAACGCCGAGCGGGAGCAGCGGTTCGCGGCGGTTGAACCGTTGCCACGCCACGAAAGCGACCAGCAGGGCGACACCGAGGCCGATGATCTCGAACACGGTGATCGGCCCGAACACCCGTCCCCAGTCGTAGTGCTGTCCATTTTGGACGCCGTAGACGACGCAGAACAGACCGGCGCCGGACAGCAGGATCCCCGGCACGTCGAAGGAATGCGAGTGCTTCGGCTGCCAGTCCGGCACCTTGAGCAGTGCCAGCGCGATCGCGACCACGCCGACCGGCAGGTTGACGAAGAAGATCCATTCCCAGCCGAGGTGGTCGACGAGCACGCCGCCGAGCACCGGCCCGACGATGGCCGCGATCCCGGCGACGCCGCTCCAGAGACCCATCGCGGGGCCACGCTTCGACGGCGGGAACAGATGGCTGATGAACGCCAGGGTCTGCGGCGTCATCAAAGCGGCGCCGAGTCCTTGCACCGCGCGGGCGGCGATCAGCATTTCGACCGAACCGGACAGACCGCACCACAGCGAGGCCAGGGTGAACACCACGAGCCCGGCCAGGTAGACGCGTTTCGGGCCGAAGCGGTCGCCGAGGCGGCTGGCGAACAGCATCGGCACCGCGTAGGTGAGCAGGTAGACGCTGATCACCCAGACGATCGCGTTCAGTCCGGCGCCGAGTTCCCGCAGCATCGCGGGGATCGCGGTCGAGACGATCGTGGTGTCCAGCAGGATCATGAAGAAACCCAGGCACAGCGCGGAAAGCGCGGCCCAGGGGTTAGCTTGTCTTGCGTTCATCGCTGTCGTCCTCGGTGACCAGGTTCAGTTTTGGCGTGCAGTGGCCCTGGAACCGGATGCGGCCGGATTCCAGGTCTTCGACGAGTTTTTGGGTCCACTCGAGCTCGAAGGCCCGCCGCGCGGTGGCGTAGGACCAGTCGAGCCAGTAGATCTCGGGGAGTTTGTGCTCGTTGACCAGGTTTTCGAGCACGACCTGGTCGGAGGCGATGGCGGCCTGCAGCCGCAGCACGCGGTGCTTGAGCTGGGTGAGCGACATTTCCGGGCCGAGCTCGTCGATGACGGCGAGCGCGCTGAGGTACTCGGGGTACTCCTCGGCGGGGGTGGCCAGCATGTCCTGCGCCCGGTCGACGAACTCGTCGCGGCCGGTGTCCGTCATCGCGTACACGGTGCGCTCGGGGCGTTTCCCGTCCCGCTGTGTTTCGACGACCTCGACGAAACCGTTCTGCACCAGGCGATCCACCGTGTGGTAGAGCGAGCCCGCCTTCACCTTGACTCGTGTGTTGACGAAGCGCTCGCGCATCAGCTGCGCCATCTCGTACGGATGCATGGGCCGCTCATGCAGGAGTTCGAGCACCGCCATGGCGAGCGGGGTGAGCTTCGCGGCCATGAATGTCCCCCTTGGAAGATTCCCTACTGATTATTCCACGTGGAATATATGTCAGACAGGGCTGAACCTTCAAGGGGGGTGTCAGTGCTTCGGCCGGCCGCTAGTCGAGCGGTCGCGGCCCGATCTCGCGTTCGAGGAAGCGGTGGTACTCGATGGCCGCGATCGAGTTCTCCAGCTGTTCGAACGTCGGCGCGGGGAGCGCGCCGTTGAAGACGATGGTCAGGCTCTTCCGCGGGATGTTGATGACATACGGATCGACGTCGAGTTCTTCGCAGTGCCCGCGCAGGACGGCGGTCCAGTGGTCGAGGTCCTCGTCCTCGCCGAGGTGCTCCCACCGCGCGACGATCCAGTTGCCGTTGATCAGCTGGCCCGCCATCTCCCGCGGATCGTGGACCATGTACGGCTCGGCGACGTCGTTCATCGTCCGAGGTGCTCGAGGAGCGCGGTGAAGGACTCGGCCGGGACCACCAGGATCGGCCGGGTCTCGTCCGGCAGCGCCCACTGTTTGGTGTCCCGGATGCCCACGAGGCCGGGTGCGGTGCCGACCTCGACGCAGGCGTTCTCTTCCCAGTGCGTGTAGGTCGACTTGTGCCAGCCGGTCATGTTTTCGTGCCAGGTGGTCATAGGAGGGCCTTTCCCCAGTGACTGTTTCGGCAAGTAGACGGGTTGCGCGGCAGCAAGGTTGGCGAGATCGGGTGATCTGTGCCGATCGGTCGGTGAGCGGCTCCGCTGATCGCGTTCGGCGCACGGAAAGGGACCTTCACCGACAGCTGCTTTACACACGATGCACTCTCGGAGTGCATAAGGCCAAGGGTCTTAGGTCACCGAAGTGAACCGGCCGCGAGCTGTCGGTAGTCGGCGGCGATCCGCGTCAGATGCCCGCAGGCGATGTCGCCGTAGGTGGCGTAGCGCTCGACTTCGGCGAAGTTCTTTTCGTAGTCGGTGACTTCGCGTTCGTCCGTGACGAGGGCCGTGGCCGTCTGCGTGCCGAGGAGCACCGCGCGCGAGTCGTAGATGTCGAAACCGTGGAGGACGGGGACCGACACCGGAGTGGTCCACGGGATCACGCCGAGCCGTACGCGATCGCGGCGGGAGATCTCGATGAGGTGGCCGAGCTGGGCCAGCATGGTCGCCGCGCCGCCCATGTTCCAGCGCAGGGCGCCTTCGGTGAGCACGAAATGGAACTCACGGTTCGAATCGAGGATCCGCTGACGCTCCAGCCGGGCCTCGACCGTCTGGTCGCGTTCGTCCTCCGGCAGCGCGTCGCCGAAGAGCGCGGTGATGTAGTCGCGGGTCTGGAGCAGGCCGAACACGATGGTCGGCTGGAAACTCCGGATCCGGGCGGACGCCGTCTCGATCTTGCCGATGCGCTGCTGCATCCGCCAGGCACCGCGCTGAAGCACGACTCGGGCGGACGACGCCTCTTCACGGAGGTCCCGGGTGATCGCGACCAGTTCGCGCCGGATCTTCGCGGGCGCGCGATAGACGCGGCACAGCGCGACGACCTGCTCCTCGGTCGGCATGAACGCGCCGGTCTCGACCCGCGACACCTTCGACTGACTGAGGCCGGTGAGGCTCGCCGCTTCGGTACCGGACAGCCCGGCGGCCTTGCGCAGACGGCGCAACTCGGTGGAGAGATGGTCCTGGTTCGTCACGCACGGCTTTCTGAGGCGATCGCGGTCGGCAGGACTGCCACGATAGCCCGCCGAGCCCGTCTCAGCGAGGAAGCGCGGAAGCCCGCCAGGCGCCCTCTCCCGGGGCGAGCGGGGCCCGCACGAGCGATGCCTTGTCCGCCCACCACGAATCCCGTTTCGGCGCCGGTTCCGGTGCCCGCGCACCGGCCGCCGCCGCGACGACGGCGGTCAGCGCGGCGAGCTCGGCGTCGTCCGGGTTGCCCCGGACGACGCGCAGCAGCGGGGTTTCGGGCGCGGTCACAGCGGGATGTTCCCGTGCTTCTTGGGCGGCAGCGACTCACGCTTGCCCTGGAGCAGCGAGAGCGCCTTCGCGACGTGGCCGCGGGTGTGCGCGGGCACGATCACCGAGTCGACGTAACCGCGCTCGGCCGCCGCGTACGGGTTCAGGAGGGTGTCTTCGTACTCCTGGATGAGCTCGGCCCGCAGCGCGTCGACGTCCTTGCCGTCGGCGGCGGCCGCGGCGAGTGTCTTGCGGTGCACGATGTTCGCCGCGCCCTGCGCGCCCATGACCGCGACCTGCGCCGTCGGCCAGGCCAGGTTGATGTCCGCGCCGAGATGCTTCGACCCCATGACGTCGTACGCGCCGCCGTACGCCTTGCGGGTGATGACGGTGACGAGCGGGACGGTCGCTTCGGCGTAGGCGTAGATCAGCTTCGCGCCGCGCCGGATGATGCCGTTCCACTCCTGGTCGGTGCCGGGCAGGAAGCCGGGGACGTCGACGAAGGTCAGCACCGGGATGTTGAACGCGTCGCAGGTGCGCACGAACCGCGCGGCCTTCTCGGAGGCGTCGATGTCGAGGCAGCCGGCGAACTGGGTCGGCTGGTTCGCCACGATGCCGACGCTGCGCCCGTCCACCCGGCCGAAGCCGACCAGGATGTTGGGCGCGAACAGCTCGTGCACCTCGAGGAAGTCACCGTCGTCGACGACGCGGTTGATGACCTCGTGCATGTCGTACGGCTGGTTCGGCGAGTCCGGGATCAGCGTGTCGAGCTCGCGGTCGGTGTCGGTGACGTCGTCGAAGAACCCTCCGGGCGCCGAGTCGGTCTCGAACTGCGGCGCTTCGGACAGGTTGTTCGCCGGGAGGAACGCGAGCAGTTCCTTCACGTACGCGATGGCGTCCTCGTCGTCGGAACCGAGGTAGTGCGCGACACCCGAACGGGTGTTGTGCGTGCGCCCGCCGCCGAGTTCCTCGAAGGAGACCTCTTCGCCGGTCACGGTCTTCACGACGTCGGGGCCGGTGATGAACATGTGCGAGGTCTTGTCGACCATCACCACGAAGTCGGTCAGCGCGGGGGAGTAGACGTGCCCGCCCGCGTTGGCGCCCATGATCAGCGAGATCTGCGGGATGACGCCGGACGCCTTGACGTTGCGGTTGAAGATCTCGCCGTACAGCCCGAGCGAGACGACGCCTTCCTGGATCCGCGCGCCGCCGCCCTCGTTGATGCCGATGATCGGGCGGCCGGTCTTGATCGCCAGGTCCATCACCTTGACGATCTTCTCGCCGTACACCTCACCGAGTGAACCGCCGAAGACGGTGACGTCCTGGCTGAACACGCACACCGGGCGGCCGTCGACCGTGCCGTAGCCGGTGACGACGCCGTCGCCGTAGGGGCGGTTCTTCTCCTGGCCGAAGTTGACCGAGCGGTGTTTCGCCAGCTCGTCGAGCTCGACGAAGGAGCCCTCGTCCAGCAGCAGGTCGATCCGCTCGCGGGCGGTCTTCTTGCCCTTGGCGTGCTGTTTCTCCACCGCCCTCGCGGAACCCGCGTGCACCGCCTCGTCATACCGGCGGTACAGGTCGGCCAGCTTGCCGGCCGTCGTGTGGATGTCCGGTTCGTCCTCGGGCGGCGTCCCGAGCGGCTCCGTCGCACTGCTCATGAAACCGCAGCCTAGCTACTCGACGGTCACTTCGCGTGTGGCGTAGGCAACGTCCTGGGGGTCTGGGGCCTGAAGTACATGAAGGCCCCCTTCCTGTACCTGGGCGCAAGGAAGGGGGCCTTCATGTACTCGACCAGCCGCTAGACCGAGGCCCGCACCAGCCCGGACTCGTAAGCCGCGATCACGAGCTGCGCCCGGTCCCGCGCCGCGAGTTTGTGCAGCAGATGGCCGATGTGCGTCTTCACCGTCGCCAGTCCGAGGTGCAGGGTCCCGGCGATCTCGTCGTTCGACAGGCCGCGCGCGATCAGGCTCAGTACCTCGCGTTCCCGCGCGGTGATGTTGTCCAGCGAGGCCGCGACGCGCTGGCCGGGTTCGGGCAGCCGCGCGAACTCCGCGATGAGCCTTCGCGTGATCGAAGGGGCGAGAAGTCCTTCGCCCGCCGCGACGACGCGGATCGCGGTCAGCAGTTCGGCGGGCGGGGTGTCCTTCAGCAGGAATCCGCTCGCGCCCGCGCGCAGGGCCGAATAGACGTAGGCGTCGAGGTCGAAAGTCGTCAGCATCAGCACGTGGACGCCTTCGGTGGCGGGCGACGCGCAGATCCGCCGGGTCGCTTCGATCCCGTCCAGTTCGGGCATGCGGACGTCCATCAGCACGACGTCGGGGCGCTCCTTCTCGGCGAGTTCGGCGGCTTCCGCGCCGTCGCTCGCCTCCCCGACGACTTCGAGGTCCGGCGCGCTGTCGACGAGCACGCGGAAACTGCCGCGCAGCAACGCCTGGTCGTCGGCGATCAGTACGCGGATCATCGTGTCCCCACTTCCTTGGCGGCGTACGGAAGCCGCGCGAACACCCGGAATCCCCCGGCGGGCAGCGGGCCCGCCTCGAAGTCGCCACCGTAGACGGCGACGCGTTCGCGCATGCCGATCAACCCGTGCCCGCCCACGGCGGGCGGTGAGCCTTCGCCGCGCCCGTCGTCGACGATTTCGACGCTGACCTCACCGGGGCCTTCGGTGATCGTGACCCAGCACGCCGACGGCCCCGCGTGTTTCACGACGTTGGTCACCGCCTCCTGCGTGATGCGGTAGACCGAAAGCGCGACGCCCTCGGGCAGGTCGTCCACCGCCTCGCCGGTCAGCTCGACCCGCACCCCGGCCTGTCCGGCGCGTTCGGCCAGGGCCCGCAGGTCGGCGAGTTTCGGCGCGGGCCCGAGCGCGGCCTCAGGCGTGCCGTCACCGGAACGGAGGACGCCGAGCATCCGCCGGAGTTCGACGAGGGTCTCGCGGCTGGTGAGTTCGATGACCCGCAACGCCTCACGTGCTTCTTCGGGCTGTTGCTCCGCGACGTGGTTGCCGACGGCCGCCTTGACCGCGATCAGGCTCATGCTGTGCGCGACGACGTCGTGCATCTCGCGCGCGATACGCAGCCGTTCGTCGGAAACCGCCTGATCGGCCTGGGTTTCGGCGAGCTGGGCGAGGTTCGCGCGTCGTTGCCGCGTCATCCAGCCCAGCGCCCACGAGCCCGCGACGCCGCCGCCCGCGAAGGCCGTCGAAGCGATCGTGTTCGGCCCGAGCCGCAGCACTTCGAAGATCATGACGACGACGAGCCCGAGCCCCATCGCGATCAGCGAGCGGGCCCGCGGGTGTTCCAGCGCCACGGTGTACAGGGCACATCCGGTGGCCAGGAGCGCGGCCGGGGCCAGCCCGTTGCCCGCGATCAGCGCCGGGACGAGGCTGCCCAGGCCGAGGCCGTAGGCGAGCAGTGGGCGGTGCCGCCGTAGCGCGATCGCGATCCCGCTGGCGGCGACGGTCGCCCAGGCGAGCCACATCGGGATGACGACGAGGAACGTCCAGGTCTGTGCCGCGAGGTTCCCGCCGACGGCCACGACGAGCACCAGCGCGAGGAGCGCGTCGATCGTGTACGCCACCCGCTGGGAGAGCGCCGACGGCTGTTTCATACGGCGAACTCAACCAGACGGGCGGCGTCTCCGCGTCCGTCCGGTGGAGGTCATCCCCAGGGTGGAGATCAGCTCCCGTGAGCCGCCGCGAAGAACTCCTTCAGCTTCTCTCGCCAGCTTCGCAGCGCTTCGGGTACGACGTCGTCCTGTCCGGCGGGGACGGTCTGGGTCAGCTCGACCATGGTGCCGTCGAGTTCGGAGTGGCTGAACTCCCAGCGGACGACGCCGCCTCGCGGCAGGCCGATCTCCAGCACTCGCGGAGGCTCTTCGCGGATGACCGTCCCCGCGGTCTTTTCGGCGGCGAGAAGGGCCCAGACCTCGTCGAGCGGTTTCCAGATCAGATCGCGGCGGAAGCGGATCACCTTGCCGTCGCCGGTTTCCAGGACCTCGCCCTCGGCGAGCCCGAACTCCTCGATGTAGGCCTCGATCGGGCCGACCCAGTCCTGCTGGGGCTCGTGATCCTCGCCGTCGAGCAAGGCGGTGAGCGCGACGAGGCAGCTGTCCCAGCCGGCGGCCGTGCGGCCCGCGGCGATCCTGGCGATGGCGGGTTCACCCCGGCCGAACGTATGCGTGAACAGCAGACGGCTGCCTTCACCCTCCGGGATGATCTCCCAGCGCAGCACGTCGTCGTTCCAGCTGAACGCGAAGACACGGGGCTCGTCGGCTTCGAGGACTTCACCCGCAGTCGGCTTCTCTTCGCCTTCGAAGGTGAACTCGATGGTCCCGCCCGGTCGCAGGTCGACGGTGACCGCGGCGGGGAACCAGTTAGCGAGCTCCGAAGGTTCGGTGATCGCCCGCCAGACGCGTTCCGGCCGATGCGCGAGCCGGCGTTCGATCCGCAGCGCCGGACGTTCTCCGACGGTTTCCAACCGGGCGCGAGCGTTCACGGTTACCTCCTAATGTGCCGTGAGGGAAATATAACCGCGACGTAATATTGGGTCAACCGGCGAGGTGGACGCCGATCCCGCTCCGCCCCGGCGCCAGCTCCTCACGCAGGACCAGGGCGTCGTCGTAGTCGCCGCCGTTCTGGCTGCGGAACGGGATCGGGTCCTGAGTGGACAGTGTCCGCAGCCGCGCGCGGAGTGCCTCCGCGGCGGCCTCGTACTGCTCGGGCGAAACGCGGTCGGCGCCGCAGATCGTCAACGGGGGCAGCACGGACATGCCCGCGTACCACAGCGTTCCGTGCTGCAACGGGAACAACAGATCGCCGATCTCGCCGTTCACGCCACGCGGTCCGATGGTGGCCTCCGGCGCGCCCGCGGTCAGCACGACCATGGCGCGTTTCCCGGCCAACGCTCCTTCGCCGTAGCGTGCCGTCCGGCCGTCGGGACGTTGGACGCCGTAGGCGAAACCCTTGACGAAGACGCGGTCGAACCAGCCCTTGAGGATCGCGGGCATTCCGTACCACCACAACGGGAACTGGAAGATCACGGTGTCCGCCCACGCCAGCTTTTCGTGTTCGGCGCGGATGTCCTCGCCGAGCTCGCCGGTCCGGAACGCGTCCTTCGATGTCGAGCCGACGATGAGCCGCTCCGTGGAGGCGGCCCGGCCGAAGTCGTCGGCGTCGACGACGGCCTTCCATTTCATCGCGTACAGATCGGATTCCCGGACGTCGGCGCCCTGCGCGCGGAGGGTGCGCAAGCCCTCGTCGCGCAGTGAGCCGCCGAGGGAACGGGGTTCGGGGTGGGCGAAGATCCACAGCACGTTCATGGTTCCACCGTCGCCCGGGCCCGGCGCCGAAACGAGTGGCCCGATGGACAACATGTGCAAGAATCGAGCCATGGGCTTTTTCGCGCATCCCGGCCGCCACCGGGTCGCCGTGCTGGTCCGGCACGGAATGCTGGTGATGGAGCTGGGCATCGTCACCCGGCTGTTCGGCACGGCCAAATCGGCCGATGGCGAGCCGCTCTACGAAGTCGTCACCTGCACGCCGGAGCCGGGGCAGATCCGGACCGACGCCGACGTCACCATCTCGGTCGCGCACGGGCCGGAAGTGCTGGCCGAGGCCGACACCGTCGTCATCCCGGCGTCCTCCACCGAATACGAACCCTCCGGGCACGACCTCACCGAGCCGCTCGCCCGGGCGCTGGAACTGATCCGGCCAGAGGCCAGGATCGCGTCGATCTGCACGGGGGCCTTCGTGCTCGCCGCCGCCGGCCTGCTCGACGGCCGGAAGGCGACCACGCATTGGCGTTCGGCGCTGGACTTCCAGGCGAAGTTCCCGAAGGTCGCCCTCGACCCGAACGTGCTCTACACCGATGACGGGAACGTCCTCACCGCGGCGGGCGTCGCGTCCGGGATCGATCTCTGCCTGCACATGATCCGCTGTGATCACGGTGCCGCGGTCGCGAACGAGGTCGCGCGCGGAACGGTCGTCTCGCCGCATCGCGAGGGCGGGCAGGCGCAGTTCATCCGGCGGCCGGTGCCGGAGCCGCAGTCCTCGTCGACGGCGGCGGCCCGGGCTTGGGCGCTGGAGAACCTCGACAGGCCGCTGACGCTGCGCGAGCTGGCGGCGAAAGAGGCGATGAGCACGAGGACGTTCACGCGGCGGTTCCGCGACGAGGTCGGGATTTCGGCGTTGCAGTGGCTGACCCAGCAGCGGATCGAACGGGCACGTCAGCTGCTCGAAGAGACCGATCTGCCGGTGGACAAGGTCGCCGCCGAGGCGGGTTTCGGCACCGCCGCGTCGCTGCGTCAGCATCTGCAGGCGGCGCTGGGGGTCTCGCCGAGCGCGTACCGGAACACCTTCCGCGAAGCGGTCTGAATTCGACTGACCTCCTGGTAACTTACCCGGAAATAAGTTCCGGAGGTGGTTCGTGAAAGCCCTCAAGATCGCCGAACGGGTGTTGTTCGGCGCCGCCGCGATCGGCACGGTGTACTCCGCCAGGACGGGTAATCGGAAGCTGCAGCTGGCGGCCAAACCCGCCGCGGTGCCGGCGCTCGCCGCCCGGGTCGCGCGTTCGCGGGGGCTCGCGCCGGGGGAGAAGGGGCTGCTCGTCGCCGCGTTGGTCGCGGCCGGGGCGGGCGACCATTTCATGGGCCGGTCCGATGAAGACGGTGAGCTGATCAAGGGCGCGACCTCGTTCGGCGTGATGCAGGTGCTGTACTCCGCGCTGCTGTGGCGCCGGGGTGCCCGTCCGCGCGCGGCGACCGCGCCGCCCCGGCTGGCGGCCTGGGCGGCGGCCGCGGTCGCGATGGCGTTGCCGAAGCCGTCTCCGGTGTCTTCGGTGCTTTCGGTCTACGGGGGACTGCTGAGCACGACGTCGACCCTCGCGGCGGACCCGGTGCTGGCGCCGAAGGCCAAGGTTTCGGGCGGGATGGTGATCCCGTCGGGTGACCGCCGGACCTGGATCGCCGCCGGTGCGCTGCTGTTCTCCGCGTCGGATCTGGCGATCCTGATCCGCCGCAACTTCGTCACCAGCGAACGCGTGCGGGCCAACCTCGAAACCTTCGTGCTGACCTCGTACCTGGCGTCGCAGTGGCTGCTCGTCGAGGGGATGACCGCGGAAAGTTAAGCATCTACTTGACTATTGCTCGGCGTGGGCGGATGGTTAAGCATGTGCCTAACCAACGGATGGATCAGGTGTTCAAGGCGCTGTCCGACGGGACGCGCCGCGAAATGATCGAGCGCCTCACTAAGGGACCCGCCTCGGTGGGGGAGCTCGCGCAGCCGCTGTCGATGTCGCTGCCCGCCGTGATGCAGCACCTCCAGGTGCTGGAGGCGAGCGGGCTCGTCCGGTCGGAGAAGGCGGGGCGGGTCCGCACCTGCCACCTCGAACCGGACGGCCTGCGGCTGGCCGAGGACTGGCTCGGCGGACAGCGCACCGGCTGGGAACACCGGCTCGATCGTCTTGGTGGCTTTCTGGACTCCGACGAAGGGAACAGGTCATGACCGTCAAACACGCCACGTTCACCCTCGAACGCGTCTACCCCGTGTCGCCGGAACGCGTTTTCGCGGCCTGGGCCGATCCCGCCGAGAAAGCCGGCTGGTTCACCGTGCCGGGCGGCGAGCATTCCCTGGACTTCCGCGTCGGTGGCCGGGAGATCACCACGGGCCCCAATGGCGACGGCCGGAAGCTGATCGCGGACTCGCGCTACGAGGACATCGTCGACAACGAGCGGATCGTCTACGCCACGTCCTTGTCCACCGACGACGTCCTCGCGACCGTCTCGCTCACGACAGTGCTGCTCGAACCCGAGGCGGACGGCACCCGCCTGACGCTGATCGAGCAGGGCACCTTCCTCGACGGGCAAGAAGAACCGGCTTGGCGCGAGCAAGGGACCGGATGCTGGCTCGACGCACTGGGGAAGGCTTTGTCGGCAGTATGAACACATGCTGACCGCTGAGCTGATCGTCGACAGCCGAGTCCCCTCGAATCCCGCGCTTTCCGCCGACGGGCGGTGGGTCGCCTATCAGGTCGACACCATCGCGAAGGGCGTCCCCGAGATCTGGCTCGCGTCCGTCGACGGTCGCGAGGAACCCCGGAAGCTGGCCGAGGGTTCCTCGCCCCGGTGGTCGGCGGATTCCCTCTATTTCCTCCGGGACGGCCTGATCCACACGGTGGACGGGCCGCTGTTCGCCTGGCGGAGTGAGATCACCGCGTTCCTCCCGATGCGGGAGCGGATCGTGTTCGTCGCCGAGGACGAGACACCGGCCGCGGAAATCTGGGTTTGGAGTGAGAGCTTCCGTCCGGCACGGCTCCGGAGCTTCGATCGGCGGACCGGGGAGATCACGACACTGGTCGACGAGCACGTCGTCGATGTCGCCCGCCGTCAGGACGACGGGGCGCTCGCGGTGCTGACCTGGCCCACCCCGGAGCTCGATCCCGGCGGGCTCGAACCCCGGCTTTCCGTGCTGGACCTGGAAACCGGAGAGCGGCGCGATCTCGGGAGGACCGCGGTCGAAGCCACGAGCCCGGTCTGGTGGCGGGACGGCGAAGACTGGCACGTCGCCTATCTCGCGACACCGGAGATGGTCGGTGGCTGGGCGGTCTTCGACGTTCCCGTGGACACGGCCGACCATCGGAACCTGACGCCGGAATCGACCTGCCCGATCAGGCTCGCGCAGGTCGATTCCGGTGCGCCGCTGATGCTCGTCGCTGACGGGCTCGACACGGCCCTCCACCGGCTCGGATCAGGTGAAGTGGCCTTCTGGCGCGGGCAAGCGGACGCCATCGCGTCGAACGGCGAGATCGTGGCCATCGTGCTGAGCACCGCCCACCGGCCGAAGGATGTCCACTGTGGACCGATCGGTGAACCCTTGACGCGGGTGAGCGACACGGCGCCGGAGTTCGCCGAAATCACTTGGGGTGCGCAGGAACGCTTGTCCTACAAGGCTCCTGATGGACTGACGCTGGACGGGCTGCTCGTCCTCCCGCCGGGAAAGACCCGGGAAGACGGCCCGTTCTCCCTGATCACCTTGCCGCACGGCGGGCCGTACGACCGGTACGCGGACGGCTTCCGGCTCGGCTGGTTTCCGTCCGCGCAATGGCTCGCGCTGGCGGGGCACGCGGTCTTCCTGCCGAATGCCCGTGGGGGACAAGGACATGGCCACGAATTCGCCGCCGCCGTCGCGGGACGCGTCGGGCTGGAGGAATGGAGCGACCTCGAAACCGGGATCGATCTGCTCGTCGCCGAAGGGGTGGCCGACCCGGATCGGCTCGGCATCGCGGGCTGGAGCCACGGCGGGTTCGTGTCGGCCTGGGCCGTCGGGCGGACCAGGCGGTTCAAGGCGGCGTTGATGGGCGCCGGAATCTGTGACTGGGGGATGCAAGCCGCGACCGGCGAGCTCGGCCCGCTCGAAGCCGCGCTCGGCGGGAGTACCGGTTGGGAAGGGACCGGCCCGCACCGGCACGATCGGCTCAGCCCGATCTCCTTCGCGTCGGAGATCGAGACCCCCGTGCTGATCGTGCACGGTGCGGACGACACGAACGTCCCGTTGTCCCAGGCGGAATTCTTCCATCGCGCGCTACGCCACTTCGGCGTCGAACACGACTTCGTGGTCTATCCCGGCGAAGGACATTCGATTCGCGGACGGGCGCATCAGCTGGATCTGCTGCGCCGCACCCGCGAATGGTTCGCGCGGCTGCTCTAACCCTGCGGCTCGCCGGGGACGTACGTGCCGAACGTCCATTCGTACCCTTCGAGATCGTCGACACGGCAACGGTAGTTGCCCCATTCGGTGTTCTCCGGCTTCCAGACCGGCGTCGCACCGGCGTCGACAGCGGAAGCGAAGACGGCGTCCACGGCCTCTTGCGTCGGAAGGCTGACGTAGAGGCCGTGGCCGACGGTTTCGCCCTTGCGGGCCGGGCGGTCGTAGTCCTCTTCCGCGCTGAACACGATGATCCGGACTTCGCCGCGCCGCAGTTCCGAATGCAGGATCAACCCCTTGTCGTCGGGGTACTCCGTGGTGGTCTCGAAGCCGAAGGCGCGTTCAAGCCAGCGAAGCGCCTTCGGGGCATCGCTGTACGCGAGGTAGGAGTGGAGGGAAGCCGGACGTTCTCGGGTTTCGGTCATGAGGGCAGCCTCGCAAGCGATCAGGACAACTACGGCCCTCGATTCGTCACCAAACGAGGCGAACACCGAGGACGGCGATGAGCGCGCTGGAAGCCAGTGCGGTCACCAGCCGTCCACGACGTCCGGTCAGCGCCTTGCCGAGCACGGCGCCGCCGCCCGCGAGGAACAATTGCCAGCTGGCCGAGGCCGCGAACGCCGCGAGCACGAAGACGACGTGTTCCGCTCCGCTCGCCGCGGCCATGTCCTCGCTGCCCAGCACGAGCGCCGCGAAGTAGACCACCGTCATCGGGTTCAGCAGAGTGATTCCGAGAAGGCTCACGTAGGCCTTCACCGGCCCGATCGCGACCGGTTCGGTCAGCTCGGCCTTCGCGGAGTCGCGGTAGTTCCGGATTCCGGTGAATCCTATGTGGACGGCCAGCCCGAGCAGCACCACCACCGAAATCCAGCGCAGTGGCACGGCTATCGGCTCGATGACCGGAATCAGCGTGCCCCCGCCGAGGACCGCCACCAGGGCGTAAAGCCCGTCCGCGGTGGCGACCCCCAGCGCGGCGTACGCGCCGATCCTGAGCCCCGCCCTGACCGTCAGTACCACCAGATACGTCCCGACCGCGCCCACCGGGATGGCGATGCCATACCCGGCGAGCAGGCCCGCGACGAACGCGGCGCTCACGGTCGGACTGGTGTCGGCCTCCACCCGGACGCGGCCTGCTGCTGCTTCCGCACCCGTCGGACGACGGTGGACGGCGGCAGGAAGGCGGGGGTCGATGTCATGGGTGAAGGATGCGAGCGGGGTGTCGCTCGCGCAACACAATTATCTCGCGGTTCACGAGAGGGACGGCTGAAGAACGGCGTCCAGGTCGGCCAGCAGCCGCGCCTTCGGCCGGGCGCCGACGGTCGTCCACACGGGACTCCCGTCGCGGAACAGGATCAGCGTCGGCAGGGACATGACCTGATAGTTCCTGGCCGTGAGCGGGTTTTCATCGGAGTTGAGCTTGCGGATGATCAGCGATCCGGCGCGCTCTTCGGCGATCTGCTCCAGCACCGGCGTGATCATGTGGCAAGGCGGGCACCATTGCGCCCAGAAGTCCACCAGGACGGGCTTGTCCTGGTCCAGGACGAGGGCTGGGAAGGTTTCGTCGGTGACGACGGAAAGGGACACTCAGGCCTCCTCGGTTCGCGGCACGACGACGCACGGTCCCGGCGGCGTTTTCAGCGCGCCGGCGAGTTTGGTCAGCAGGCTGTCCCGCACGTCGTTGAGCCTGGCCAGACAGGCGTCCACCTCGGCGAGTTTGCGTTGGTAGACCTCGATCGAATCGGCGCACGAATCGCCGGTCTCGTGCCCGGCGCGCAGGCACTCGACGAACGGCCTGGTGTCCTCCAGACTGAGCCCCACCGCTTGCAGGGTCAGGATCTCGTTCACCAGACGGAAGTCGTCCTCGTCGTACTCCCGGTACCCGTTCGACGCGCGCCGTGCGTCGAGAAGCCCTTGTGACTCATAGAAACGCAGCGCGCGGGTGGTGGTTCCGGTACGCGCGGCGAGTTCGCCGATCCGCATGGTCCCGAGCGTAAACCTTGCCCTTGGCGTCAAGGCAAACGTTCAATCGTCGAGATCGACCCGGATGGTGAGGAGGTTCGTGCCGATCGCGCGTACGGCGGCGCTGTTGAGCCTGGGGAGGGCCTTGAGACGCGCGCGGGGGTCGTCGCCGGGGAGCAGGTGCGCCGTGCCCGTGTGCCAGCGGCCCCGGAGCCGGACGCGGACCCGCGGATCGGCCTGGATGTTGCGGACGTACTGCGACTTCTCGCCGAACTCCGAGACGATCCAGAACTCACGGCCCACCCGGCGGCCACCGATCGGCGTCCGCCGGGCCTCGCCGGATTTGCGGCCCGTGGTCTCCAGGATCGGCTGGTTCGGCAGCCGGACGAGGATCGGATTGCCGACGTGGCGCTGGAACGTCGTGGCCACCCGGTGCTTGATCTCGTGATAGCGGGACATGGCTCCAGGGTGCCCTACGCTCGGGCCATGGTGAACGAGTCGGACGTGGACCTGGGGGACGGGGCCACACTGCACACGTACGACACGGGCGGGACCGGGCCGGTGGTCTTCTGGCACCACGGGACCCCGAACATCGGCGCCCCGCCCGCCCCGCTGTTCCCGGCCGCCGAGCGGCTCGGACTGAGATGGGTCTCCTACGACCGGCCCGGCTACGGCGGTTCGTCGCCGCGGCCCGGCCGGGATGTCGCGTCGGCGGCGTCGGACGTCGAGAAGATCGCCGACGCCCTGGGAATCGAGCGGTTCGCGGTCTTCGGGCATTCCGGCGGCGGCCCGCACGCGTTGGCCTGCGCGGCTCTGCTGCCGGACCGGGTGTCGGCGACGGTCTGCGTCGCGGGCATGGCTCCGTACGGCGCCGCCGGGCTGGACTGGTTCGCGGGGATGGGCGCGGCGGGCGTCGCATCCCTGACGGCCGCCGTGGCGGGGCGGGCCGAAAAAGAGCGGTACGAGGCGACGGCCGAATACGACGCGGAGATGTTCACGCCGGCGGACCATGCCGCCTTGTCGGGTGACTGGAAGTGGTTCCTCGACGTCGTCGGCCCCGCGGTCGAGGGCGGACCCGGTGCGCTGATCGACGACGATCTCGCGTACGTCACGCCATGGGGTTTCCAGCCGTCCGACCTCCGTGCCCCGGCGCTGTTCTTGCACGGCGGCGAGGACCGGGTCGCGCCGCTCGCGCACGGCGAGTGGCTGGCGCGGCAGTGCGCCACGGCCGAGGCCCGCGTGTTCCCTGAGGACGGGCATGTGTCGGTTCTGCGCCACGGGGAGGACGCGCTCGAGTGGCTGGCCGCTCATTCGTGAGCTGCGAGATCGTCCTCGTCCGGCATGCCGAGTCCGTTCCGCCGCCGCCGGGGAAGCCCGACGACCCGGAGCGGCCGCTGACCGCGGCGGGCGTGGCGGCTGCGGAACTGCTCGCGCACGAACTCGTCGCGATGAACCCGACGGTGGTCGTGTCGAGCCCGTACCGGCGAGCCGTCGCGACGGTCGCGCCCGCGGCCACCGCGGCGGGGCTCGAAGTCACGACGCGCTGGGAGCTGCGCGAATGGGACTCGGGCCTGGAGCCGACACCGGACTACGCCGTCCACTACGAGCGCAGCTGGGCCGATCCGGATTTCGCGCGTCCGGGTGGCGAGAGCCTGCGGCAGCTGACCGTACGGGCGATGGCCGCGGTCGATCGGCTCGCGGAGGAGTATGACGGCGGTGTCGTGCTGGTGGGCAGTCACGGAACCTTCGTGTCCCGCCTTCTCGCCGGACTCGGGCCGGGAATCGGCTGGCCGTTCTCCCGGGACATGCCGATGCCCGCCGTTCATCAGCTGCGTATATCGGGAGGTGCCATATGGGTGGCGTGTCACGGAACCTGAACTACGACATGCCGTGGCCGATCCCGGAGTTCGTGGGACTTTCGGTCGCTCAGGCTCTCGCCCTAGCGGCGGAAGCGGAGATCGTGCTGTACGAGGCAGACGCGACGACGCCGTTGACGGGGCGCTCGGAGGGGCGAGTCGTGCGTCAGTCGTCGCCGGGTTCGCGGCGTCATCGGCCTACCCGGGTGACGGTCTGGATCGCGCCGTGAGGCCGTGTCGCGAAAGCCACTTTCGGGGCGTCTGATGTCCCGAAAGTGGCTTTCGCGACACCGACACCGGCTCCGGCTGGATCTGTCGGATAGCCGAAAGTTCAGCTGCCGAAAGCGGCGCGAAGCGACCTCTCGTACTCCTGGCGCGAGAACGTCAGAACACCCATCGAGTCGTAGTTCCAGTCCCGGTACGTGTTCCGGAGATCCGACCACGTCACCGTGTCTTCGTCCGCCTCGATCTTCGCCACGAGTGCCCAGCACTCCTCGATACCGCACGCGCACCCCAGCAACAGGTACTCGTCGTCTTCCGCGCCATGCGGAACGCGATCCGGCGCTTCGCCTAGTAGATGCCCGGCGGAAAGGTGCGTCGAATTCGCGTAATCCCCGGCGAGCAAGGGCGCGGGCTCCGTCGGGAACTCCTCGCTGCGCTCCTTCTGTTCCGCGAGCGCGTCGGGAAGTTCGGCCTCGCGCACCAGGTCCAGGAAGGAAACGCCGTCGATCAGGAATTCGAGCCACGTTTCCCGCTCGTCCGGTCGCCTCGGCTCCGTGGAAAACCGGCGGAACTCGATCTCACGCATGAGCACACGGTAGGCATCGGCGACGGCCGCCATCGCCGATTGGCCGGTTGAGGTCAGGCCGCGGGCCGTCCCGCACCCGTGTAGTCGTCGCCCTTCGAGTGATACGTGTGGATCTGGATCGCCTGGCCCTCGGTGGGCGCGTTGATCATCAGCCCGTTCCCGAGGTACAGCCCCACATGGTGGATCCGCGTCGACGGGTTCCCGTAGAACACGAGATCGCCGAGCTTCGGCTCGCCGGCCACCTGCGGCAGCGCGCGGAACTGGCTGTCCGCGGTCCGCGGGAGCGCGACACCGGCTTCGTCGTAGGACGCCTTGGTCAGCCCGGAGCAGTCGAAGCCCGCCGCGCCCGCTTCGGGGCCGTTGCCGCCCCACACGTACGGGAGGCCCAGCTGGCCGAGGGCGAAGCGGGTCGCCTTCACGGCGGGGCTGGCGGAGCGCGCCGGGTCGAGGGACAGGGTCGCGTACAGCTGCGCGTTGCCCAGGACACGCTGGCGGAACAGTTCGGCCTCGTTGCCCTTGCCGCCCTGGTAAGCGGCGATGGCCTTCCACCAGCCGTTGCCGCCGCCGAGGTCGGCCCCGGAAGCGCACAGGGCGCGGCCCGCGGCGACCGAAGCGGAGTCGGGGTCGGCGAGCGCGGGTTTCGCGATGCCGGGGATCGACGCGCCGTGCTTCTTCCACTGCTGCGCCGACAGGCCGAGGGGGTTGTCGCCGCCACGTCCGTGGTTCGAGCTCGCCGCGCCGATCCCGGCCAGGGTGACCCAGGACAGGTGACAGTTCGGCTGCTCGCCGCGCAGCGCCAGTTCGCCGTTCGCGTAGCCCATGAGCGACTTCGCCGGGATGTCGAGCGGCCCGGCCAGCTTCCCCGCCCACTCTTCGAGCGGCCGGGCGCCCTTCGGCGTCTCCTGCGCCTTGACCGGCGCGCTGACCTCCAGGACCGACGGACCCGCGCCGCCGCCGACGGTGGCCGGGTCCTGCTTCGCGGCGGGAACGGGCACGGGCTGACGTCCGTCGACCGGGGCGGGATCGTTCCCGCCCGCGAGCAGCCAGCCCGCCGTCGCGAGTCCCGCGACCAGCGGGAGCGCGACCAGGCCGCGCATCGCCACGCCGTGCGCCCACGACTTCTTCGGGCTGGGTTCGGACGCGCTCGGGGCGGGCTCGGGCTCGGTCACGCCGTCCAGATTATTGGAGACCACCTCTGCGTAACGAGCGAACGCCTTGCACGTTAGGGGGACTCTCATATTCTGGACGAATGAGTGAGACGGGAGCGCTCGACGCCGGGCGTCTGAGTGCCGCGCTGTCCGGCCGGTACGCCGCGATCCAGGTCGTGGCGAGCACCGGGTCCACCAACGCCGACCTGCGGGAAGCCGCCGCGAAGGGGGCTGAAGACCGCACGGTGCTGATCGCCGAGGAGCAGACGGCCGGGGTCGGCCGCCGCGCCCGGCACTGGTCTTCGCCGAAGGGATCGGGCCTCTACGTCAGTGTGCTGCTGCGCCCGGGCGGCGTCCCGTTCGCCAATTTGGGTTCACTTTCCGTGGTCGCGGGCCTCGCGGTCCGGGAGATCGCCGAGGGACTGGGCGTCGACGCCGTCCTCAAGTGGCCGAACGACGTCCTCGCCGGCCCGGACCGCGCCAAATGCGCGGGCATCCTGGCGGAGGCCGTCGCCGGTGACGACACCACCGTGATCCTCGGCGTCGGCGTGAACGTGCTGCCGCTCGGCGAGAGCGTCCCGGCCGGGCCCGGCGGCCTGCCCGCGACCTCGCTGGCCGAGCAGGGGGCGACGGAGACCGACCGCGCCGAGATCGCCGTCCGGCTGCTCACCGCGTTCGACGAGCTCGAACGCCGCTGGCGGCTCGCGGGCGGGTCGCTGGCCGAGGCCGGCCTGCTCGGGGACTACCGGCGGTACTGCGCCACGCTGGGCCAGGACGTCGAGGTCCAGCTGCCCGACGGCTCGGCGCTCACCGGCCGCGCCGCAGACATCGATCCCGCCGGCCAGCTCCAGGTCGACGTTCCCGGTGGTGAGCGGTACACGGTGTTCGCCGGAGACGTCGTCCACGTGCGGCCAGCCAAGGCCTGATCCGTGCGTCTCGATTTCCGGCGTCTCCTCTTCCGCCGGGACCGTTCGCCGGTACGGTGAGCTCACCAGCGCCGAACACACTTTGGGAGCGTCCGTCGTGGCCTATCCGGACGATTTGCTCAGCGAGAACGAGCACGTCGTGGTGCACAGTCACCCGCATTTCAAGATGCTGATCTTCCCGTTCCTCGCGCTGATCGTCACGCTCGGCGTGGGGATTTGGCTGGCCGTCATCGCGAAGGACGCGACGGCCCCGTGGGACCTGATCTCCGAGATCGCGATCGCCGCGGTCGGGCTCGGTCTCGTCGTGTGGCTGTTCCTGGCGCCGTTCGTCCGGTGGCGCACGACGCATTTCATCGTCACCACGGACCGGTTGATCGCCCGCGAAGGTGTGCTCAAGCGGACCGGTATCGACATCCCGCTGTCGCGGATCAACAGCGTCCAGTTCGAGCACGGGCTGCTGGACCGCGTGTTCGGCTGTGGCACGCTGGTGATCGAGTCCGCTTCGGACGAACCGCTGAAGTTCGACGACATCCCCAAGGTCGAGCGCGTGCACACGGTCATCTACCGCGAAGTCAACGACAACCCGTACGACGACTTCGCGCCGGGACCGCAGCAGACCGAGCCGCTGCCGCCGCAGGGGCACCCGCCGCGCGGAAACCGGCGCCGCTGATGGGCACGCGAGAGCTGGGGCTGCCCGAAAAGGTCCCGTCCGTCTACTCCCTGCCGGAGCGGGTGACGATCTGGGAGGTCGGCCCGCGTGACGGTCTCCAGAACGAGAAGTCGATCGTCCCGGTCGAGGTCAAACTCGAATTCCTGGACAGGCTCGCCGATTCCGGGCTGACCACGCTCGAGGCGACCAGCTTCGTGAGCCCGAAATGGGTGCCGCAGCTGGCCGACGCGGAGCAGCTCCTGGCCGGGCTCGAGAAGCGCGAGGGCGTCCGGTACCCGGTGCTCGTGCCTAACGAGCGTGGGCTGGACAGGGCACTGGAGGCCGGTGTCTCGCATATCGCGATCTTCGCCAGCGCCACCGAGACCTTCGCCAAGAAGAACCTCAACTCGACGGTCGACGACCAGTTCGCGATGTTCGAGCCGGTCGTCACGAGGGCGCGGGACGCGGGGCTCGACGTCCGCGGGTACGTGTCGATGTGCTTCGGCGACCCGTGGGAGGGCGCCGTCCCGGCCGCGCAGGTCGCCGGAGTGGGTAAGCGGCTGCTGGACCTGGGCTGCTCGCAGCTCTCGCTCGGCGACACGATCGGCGTCGCCACCGCGGGTCAGGTCGAGACGCTGATCGGGGAGTTCGCCGGCGTCGACACCCTGGCCGTCCATTTCCACGACACCTACGGCCAGGCGCTCGCGAACACGTTGGCCGCCCTCCGCTGCGGCGTGTCCACTGTGGACTCTTCGGCCGGCGGCCTCGGCGGCTGCCCGTACGCCGAATCGGCCACCGGGAACCTCGCGACCGAGGATCTCGTGTGGATGCTCGACGGTCTCGGCGTCGAAACCGGTGTCGATCTCGACGCGCTGGTGGCGACGAGCAAGTGGATGGCGGGCAAGCTGGGAAGGCCGAGTCCGTCCCGGGTGGTCAACGCGCTCGCCGGATGAGGTTCGCGGAACTCACGGATGAGACCTGGCCGCTTTTCGAGCGGCTGTTCGGGCCGGGAGGGGTGCAGGGCGGCTGCTGGTGCGCCTTCTTCCGGCTGACCGGGCCCGAGTTCAAGCAGGCGGGCAAGGACGGCCGCAAAGCCCACGTCCGCGACGAGGTCGCTGCCGGGAAACCGTTGGGGCTGCTGGCCTTGGCCGACGACGAGCCGGTCGGCTGGGTCGCCGTCTCGCCCCGGCTGGACAATCCGAGGCTGGCGAGGTCGCCGGTCGCGGCGTCGCCCGGCGACCACACCGGGGTCTGGTCGGTGACGTGCTTCTACATCGGCCGGAAGAGCCGCCGCCAAGGGGTTTCCGCCGCCAAGGGGTTTCCGCCGCCTTGCTGCGGGCCGCGGTCGACTTCGCGGCGGGGCGTGGGGCGCGCGTCGTCGAGGGTTACCCCGTCGAGGTACTGGGCAAGAGACCGGGTGCGGACCTGTACCACGGCACGGTGAGCGTTTTCGCGAAAGCGGGATTCGAACTCGTCGAACGTCGTCCGCCGTCCCGGGCCTTGATGCGCTTTCGGGTATCCGCCGACGAGAACGCCGGTCGGCGCTAAGGTCGTAACGCGTCCTGTCCGCTGCCTCCCCCGTTCACCGGTGGGAACCGATTCCTTGGGGGAGGTGCGGTGACCGATCCGAGCGAGGCCGGAACGGGCCCGATCCGGCTGCCCGTCGAGTACGACGCCCCGACACCACCGCACGGGGCTCGCGCTCCGTACGCGCCTTCGCCGTGGCCGCCTTCGGTGGCGCCCTTGCGGGTGCCCTTCCCGCCGAAGCCCGCCGCCCCACCGCCCATGGGGGCGTTGCGGACGGAACGCGAGAGCGTGATCGCGCTGTTCCTCGTGCACATGTTCCCGATCGGGCATCTCCCGGTCGCGATGGGCAAACCCGCGCGTCAGCTGCCGCTGCCCGAGGGCGGTTCCGGCCCGCAGGACCATCCCGAGGCGGACGTGCTCGACGACCTGGACGCGTTGTCCCATGTCAGCAGCGGATTCCGGCGTTCGCCGACGACTCCGGCCGCCGTTCCGCCGCCGGAGTTGACCAGGGGTCACCATCCGTGGGGCGAATTGTCCGAAGAGGACTGGAAAGAGCGCTTCACGACCGGAACGGGCTATCTGTGGCCCTCCGACAGTGATCCGGCGACGCCGACGATGCTCGAGGCCGGTACCCATCTCGACCGTTTCGGGGATCAGCACGGCCGGGTGTTCGCCGAGGACGCGACCCTGTTCCCCATGCGCTCGCTGCCGCCGGACCGGGCCGGTGCCTACCGGCGTTACCGCGTCGTCCGGCCGCTGCCGGTCTGGCGCTCGGTGACCGCCGGATGGTTCGGGCAGCCGGGCGGCGGAGTGCGCTTTCGCACGGTGCTCGGCGCCGATGAACTCGTCACGCTGGGCTTCCTGGCGGACGTCACGGGGGAGGTTCGGTGAACACGGGGACGATCCTGCGGTGGCTGGCCGCGCTGGGCGTGCCGCCCGAAGTGGTCTCGGTCGGCGCGGAGGTGGACAACGCCTGGTGCCTCATGCGCACCGAGGAAGAGGGGGCCGAGCCCGCCTGGGAGGTCTTCTGGCGGGAGCAGGGCAACCGGTACGACTGGGCGCGGTTCACCAGCGAACAGGTCGCCTGCCACTACCTCTTCGGACGTCTCGCCTGGTCGCAGGTCGCGCGCGGTGCCGTCGGGCTGCTGCCCGGCGCGCAGTGAGCGCGTTCAGCGCTTCAGGATCGCCAAGACCTCGTCGTGGAGCAGCCCGTTCGTCGAAAGCGCCGACCCGTTGTCGTAGCGCGCTTCGCCGTTCAGGTCGCTGAAGCGGCCACCGGCCTCGGTGACCAGCACCTGGGCCGCGGCGACGTCCCACGGGTTCACGATGCATTCCGCGGTGACGTCGAGCGCGCCCTCGGCGACCAGGCAGTGGTGCCAGAAATCGCCGAAAGCGCGGCTTTCCCAGCACGCGTCGACGAGGTCGAGGTACTTCTCGCGTGAGTGGTACTCCACCCACGAGTTCAGGTCCGTTGTGGACAGATACGCGTCTTCGAGCGACGCGACCTTCGACACCGAGATGCGGCGTTCCCCGGCGGAGTCGCTCATCCAGGCGCCGTCGCCGGTCGCGGCCCACCAGCGGCGGCCGAGCAGCGGTGCGCTGATCATGCCCACCACGGGGTCGCCGTCCTCCACCAGCGCGATCAGCGTCGCCCACACCGGGACGCCGCGCAGGAAGTTCTTGGTCCCGTCGATCGGGTCGAGCACCCAGGCGCGTCCGGTCGCGGCGGTGCCGCCGCGTTCTTCGCCGAGCACCGCGTCGTCCGGCCGGTCCGTGGCGAGGATCGCGCGGATGGCGTCCTCGACGGCGGTGTCCGCGTCGGTGACCGGCGTCCGGTCGGGTTTGCGTTCCACGGCCAGGTCGAGCGCGCGGAACCGGGCGGTGGTGATGGCGTCGGCGGCGTCGGCCAGCCGAGTGGCGAGTTCAAGATCATTCTCGTAGCCGGGCACGGTCACGATGGTTTCACGCCCGGCAGTCGTAGAGTTGGCCAGGTGAGCATGGTGCTACTCGCCGAGGACGACCCGGCCATCGCCGATCCGCTTTCCCGCGCACTCCAGCGGGAGGGGTACGAGGTGCGGGTCGTCGGCGACGGGCCCGCCGCCCTCGACGCGACCGAGAGCGACCGCGTGGACCTCCTGGTGCTCGATCTCGGCCTCCCGGGGATGGACGGGCTCGAGGTGTGCCGCCGCCTGCGCGCCAGCGGCACCGAGGTGCCCGTGCTGATGCTCACCGCGCGCACGGACGAGGTCGACTTCGTGGTCGGGCTCGACGCCGGCGCCGACGACTACGTCGCCAAGCCGTTCCGGCTGGCCGAACTGCTGGCCCGCATCCGGGCGCTGCTCCGCCGCCGGGCGCCCGACGTGCTGGAGGCCGGGGGAGTGCGGATGGACCTCGGTGCCCGGATGGTCACCGTCGACCTGCACGAGGTGCAGCTGGCGAACAAGGAGTTCGAGCTGCTCCGGGTGCTGATGAGCCGGGCCGGCCAAGTGGTCAGCCGCGACGAGATCCTCGCCGAGGTGTGGAATGACCTCGAATCCAAGACCTCGAAGACACTCGACATGCACATGTCGTGGCTCCGGCGGAAGCTCAGCATCGCGGCCGACGAGGCGGCGGGCCGCGCGGGCAAACCCGGCGGGAACGGCGACGGCGAACGGCGGATAGCCACCGTCCGCGGCGTCGGCTTCCGCTTCAACGCGGAATAGCATGCGCCGCCGCATCCTCCTGGCGATCCTGCTCGCCGTCGCGGTCACCGCGGCCGTGCTGGGCATCCCGCTGGGGATCACCGCGTGGCAACTCGTCGAGAACCTCAACCGCGAGAACCTCGCGTCCTCCGCCCGTGGGATAGCGGCGACGCTGGACAGCGAGATCGCCGTCGGCCAGCCGATCAACCTCGACCTGGTCCGGGTCGCCGTGCCGCAGGGTGGTCTGCTGACCGTCCGCGCGCAAGGGCAGATCGAGAAGCGCTACGGCTCCGACCCCGGCTCGGACGTGGTGTCCGAGCGGGCGCCGATCGCGCTGCACGGCGAGGTCGAGCTGTCCGTGCCCGCCGGGCCGATGCGCACCCGCCAGACGCAGGTGACGCTGCTGGTGCTGCTGCTGGTCGTGCTGTCGGTGGGCACCGGCACGGTGGTCGCGACGGTGACCGCGCGAAGGCTCGCGAAACCGCTGAGACACGTCGCGGATCGCGCGGTCAAACTCGGCGGCGGTGATTTCCGGCCGGATCCGAAGCGCTACGGCGTCGGCGAGCTCGACATGGTCGCCGAAGCGCTCGACGCGTCCGGCTCGGCGCTCGCCCAGCTCGTCCAGCGGGAACGCCAGCTCGTCGGCGACGTCTCTCATCAGTTGCGGAGCCGGTTGACCGCGTTGCAGCTGCGGCTCGAACCGCTGACCGTCCACTCCGATCAGGACGTCGTCGACGAGGCGAAGGCCGCGCAGGAACAGGCGGACCGGCTCGCCGAAGCGCTGGACGAACTGCTGGCCGCCGCGCGGGCGGCGCGCGAGGTCGGCGCGGAACCGGTGAATCTGCCGGAAGTGCTCCCCGAGGTTTCCGAAGAGTGGCGGCAGCTGCTTCGCGCCGAGGGCAGGCATCTGCGGATCCGCGTCACCGACGGGTTGCGGGCGAGGGCGACGCCCGGCCGGTTGCGCGAGGTCGTCGGCGTCCTGCTCGACAACGCGCTGCGCCACGGCGCGGGAACGGTCACGCTCGCCGCCCGGCGCGGCGACGCGGACGGCACCGTCGTCATCGAGGTCGCCGACACCGGCTCCGGGGTGCCCGACGAGCTGGCTCCGCACATCTTCGAACGCGGATTCTCCGGCGGCGGCTCGACCGGTGTGGGTCTCGCGCTCGCCCGCGCGCTCATCGAGGCCGACGGCGGCAGGCTGGAGCTGTCGAGCAAGCAGCCGGCGGTGTTCAGCCTGTTCCTGAAGGTGCCCCGGCCGGGAGACGTGGCCGAGGTGCGGTGGCCGGCCGAGCGGGTCCCTCGCTAAGAAACGCCCCAAGGACGTCCCGATCGGGCAAGGCCGGTGTCAGCGCGGCGACTTACCGTCGGGGGGTGCATGCGACGGCGTTCCGGTACCGCCCACCGGTGAGTCCGGTGGCCGCGGCGACCCTGGAGATCGGCAAGGTGGCGGTCACCGTGCGGTTGTCCTTCGACGGCGCGCTGTACGCGTGCCGCCGCCCTCCCGGCGTGGTGGAGCGGATGGAGGCCGAAGCGCTCGACCTGCTCTCCAAAGGCCTGTTCGTCAGCGGGATCGACACGCCGGTCGCGACCGTCACCGGGGCGGCGGGCCATCGGTTCGTCCAGCGAAGCGCCGAGTTCGAACCGCCGGACGGGAGGCTCTACCGCGGCATGTGCGGGGTCGGCGCCAGCCGGAACGGGCTGACCCTGACCGGCATCCTCGGCTACCGCCTCGAAGTCCGCGCGGAATGGGCGAGACGGGCGGGTGACTGCGGCCCGCCGGGGAACGCCGCCGAATGGTGCGAGCTCTTCGGCGGCGAGCTGGCGTCCATCGGCGGGGTGGTCCTGCGGCGGGCCTCGGTGCTCAGTCTCGGTACTCCGCCGTGACCGTGACGACGAACGCCGCACGGGCGGGCAGGCCGAGGCTGACCCACAACCCGGTCGGATCGGTCTCCTCCAGGGTGATCGGCAACGGCTGCTCGTCGACCACGAGGAACTCCGTCCCGATCAGGACGCCCAGCGAGCGGTCGAGCAGCGTGTGCTCGTCGCGGACCTTGTCCGCCCGCGCGGTGACCAAATAGGACAGACGGCACCGCTTCGCCCGCACGGCGCCGGTTCCCGGGCCGGCGCCGTGCAGGGCGAAGAGGAACAGATCGACGCTCGACACCCGTGTCTCGGTCTGCCAGGTGGGTTTCGGCGGATCGAGCCGGACCACCGTCCCCTCCGGCAGATGGGGTGCGATGAGCCGGCACAACGCCTCGTCGACCTGGCTGATCACGGGGTCAGATCAATCCCTCACGCAGTGCGTAAGCCACCGCGTGCGAGCGGTTCCGGAGCTGGAACCGGTTGGTCACGTCGTGCAGGATGCTCTTCACCGTGCGCTGCGAGTAGCAGAGCTGGTCGGCGATCTCCTGCGTCGAGAACCCCGACGCGACCAGCTTGAGCACCTCGGTCTCCCGGTTGCTCATGCCACCGAGGTGCAGGCCGCGCGGCTGCAGCACCTGACGCTGCAGCCGTGAAACCCGGTGCAGCAGCCTGCCGAGCAGGTCGGGCGGCAGCGCGCCCTCCCCGGCCGCGGCCGCCTTGATCAGCCGGACCAGGACGTCGGCGCCCGCGTCGGAGCGGCGGGCGACGGCGCAGACGCCGTGTTCGATGGCGCTGAGGATCTCGTTGTCGTCGACTTCGCCCGCGATGAGCACGATGCGGGTGAAGCCCTGGTGGTGCAAGGCGGACAGCAGTTGCGTCATCGCCTCGTCGAGGCGATCGGTGACCAGGAGGGCCACCATGGTCGGGTCGGCGGTCTCCCCGTCCACCAGCCAGACGTCGTCACGGGAGCGGAGCGTCATGCAGACGCCGTTGTGCAGGATCGGATCGGTCGCGCGGACGACCACCGGTGTCCGGTTCGGTTCGAACATGTGATTCCCATTCCCCTCGAACGGTGCGAGGGCCCCACCCCTCGCCCTACTCACCCTGCCGGGTGAGGTGTCCCGAGCGCATGGGACTCCGGTCCCGGAATTGCCCGAAAAGCCGCCCTTATCGGGGTCGCTTTTTCAGCGACCCAGCCCCGCTTCACGGGCGCGCACGATCGCTTCGGCGCGATCCGCGACGTGAAGCTTGCTGAAGACGTTCGAAATATGGTTCCGCACGGTCTTCGGGCTGAGACACAGCGTGCTGGCGATGGCGGTGTTGCTGTGCCCGCCCGCGATGAGCGAGAGGACCTCTCGTTCGCGGACGGTGAGTTCCGGGAACACCGTGTCCGTCGTCGGCTGAGTGTGGTTGAAGAAGCCGAGAACCCGCGTCGCGATGTCGGGCCCGAAGATCGCTTCGCGCCTCGCGACGGCGTGCACGGCACGAATGATTTCGTCGGGTTCCGCGTCTTTCAGCAGATATCCGCGGGCTCCGGCCCGCATCGCGGAGAAAACGGATTCGCTTTCGTCGGCCATCGTCAGCATGAGCACGCCGACGCCGGGCCGTTCGGCGACGATATGCCGGGTCGCCTCGGCACCGCTGATATCGGGTAAATGCAGGTCCATGACCACGACGTCGGGCGAGAGCGCGCTCGCCGCGCTGATCGCGTGCGCGCCGCTCGCGGCCTCGCCGACCACGTCGATCAGCGGTTCGTTGTCGAGCAGTGTGCAGACCCCGAACCGGAACAGCGGATGGTCGTCGACCACGAGCACGCGAAGGCGTTCGTTCATACGGTTCCCCCTGTCTCCCCGACGCGGCACGTTAAGCGAGAGGGCCGGTCACGAACAACGCGAGGTCCGGACAGCGGACCGGCGAGAATTAAACGCCTGATGAGTATCGCGTACCGCGGGGGCCAGCCCAACCCATTAACCCTTTCGGCCCACGTTCGGGTCTCAAGTCCGTGAAGGCCTCCTTCCCTACCCTGAAGGTAGTGAAGGAGGCCTTCACGGATCAGGCGAAGGAAGCGGCGTGCTCGTGAGCCCAGTCCGCGAACGTCAGCGGCGCCCGGCCGAGGAGTTCGCGGACGGTGTCGAACACGATCTCCTCCTTCCCGGCGGACTGCCGTTTCAGCTCGAAGATCCCGTCGACCGCCGAAGCGGGCCAGCCGAACCCGAGCATCCGGGCGCGCGAAGCGGCTTCGGGCTCTTCGACGTAGGTCAACAGCCGCCCGAGCGCGTCGCCCAGGATCTCGACCTGCCGCCGCGTCGTGAGCGCTTCGCCGCCGGTGATCGGGTAGGTCTTGCCCGCGTGTCCGTCACCGGTCAGCACCGTCGCGGCGACCTCGGCGATGTCGCGGACGTGCACCAGCGCGGACGCCGGATCGCCTTCGGGGACGCGGATGACGCCGTCGCCGCGAACGGCGGGCAACCAGGCGAACCGGTTGTCCATGAACGTGCCGGGGCGCAGGATCGTCCAGTCGGGCCCGGCGTCGCGCACGGCCCGCTCGGCCTCGGCGTGCACGAGGGAGATCGGGTCCGTCTGTCCGAAGTGGACGCCGGTGGTGGAGAGCTTGACGACGTGCGAGACGCCGGCGGCGGCCTTGAGCACGGCTTGTTCCTGGACGAGCGGGTCCGAGCCGTGGCCGGAGGTCAGGACGAACAGGCGCTCGACGCCGTCGAGCAGCGCCGGATCGAAGGCGTCGAGGTCACCGACGGCGACTTCGGCGCGCGGATCGATCCGGGCGCGGGAGGGATCGCGCGTCAGGGCACGGACTCGGGCGCCCCTGTCCAGCAGCGCGGGAACGAGTTCGCGGCCGATTTTGCCGGTGGAACCGAGTACGAGGATCATCGGAAGACTCCTTAGTGGTTGCGCCGCAAGGAAACGCGCGGCAGGAAGAGGGAAGCGACGAGGCCGGCGGCGAGGGCGGGGACCATCACCCAGAACACGCCGCCGAGCGCGGACGAGTAGCCGGCGGGACTGTCGTCGGTGAAGGCGTTCGTGAACACCGCGCCGAAAACGGTCAGCCCGGCGGTGGTGCCAAGGGAGCGAAGGAAACCGACGGTCGCCGAAACGGCGCCGAGGTCGGTCCTGGCGACGTTCTGCTGGGCCGCCATGGAAAGCACCTGCATGTTGAGTCCGGCGGCCGCACCGAACACGACGAGATAGGCGACGACGAGCGGCAACGGCGTAGTTTCGTCCATTGTGGACATCGCGAGCGCGGCGGCGAGGCCGAGCGTCATACTGAGGATCGGCGCCCAGCGGTAAGCGCCGGTCTTGGCGATGACGCGGCCCGCGACCATCGACGACGCGGCGACCGCGAGCGTCATGGGCAGCAGCAGAAGCCCGGCTTCGGACGGCCCAGCGCCACCCGCGGTCTGCAGGAAGAGCGCCAGGTAGTTGACCGAACCGAGGAAGACGAATCCGGCCGCGGCGCTGGCCAGCACGCTCAGGCTGAACATCCTGGAGCGGAACAGCCGGAGCGGGACGACCGGTTCGGCCGCGCGGCGCTCGATGAGCAGGAAGGCGACGAGCAGCACCGCGCCGATCGACGCCGACAGGGGAGTCGCCAGGGTCAGGCCGACGATCGCGCCGGACAGGACGACGATGCCCGCGAAGTCGAACGGTGCGGCCGTCCGGCGTCGTTCGAGCCGCAGGAAGCGTGCGACGACACCGAACGCGACCAGGCCGATCGGCACGTTGAGGCCGAAGATCGACCGCCAGCCCGCCAGATCGGTCAGGACGCCGCCGACGACCGGGCCCGCCAGCGAGGACCCGGCGAAGCAGATCGAGAACCAGGCGAAATAGCGAGCGCCTTCGCGACCGGGGAACAGTTCGCCGATGATCGCGGCGACCGCGACGAACAGGCCGCCGGAGCCGATGCCCTGCAGGACACGGGCGGCGATCAGCAGCGGCATCGTCGGCGCGAGGGTGCAGGCGAGGGAGCCGAGGACGAACAGCGCGATCGCGACGAGGACGACGCGTTTGCGGCCGAAGAGATCGCCGAGCTTGCCGTAGACGGGTGCGCTGACGCTGCCGGCCAGCAGGTAGGACGTGGTGACCCAGGCGAACGACGTCGCGCCGCCGAGCTCGCCGACCATGCGCGGTAGCGCGGTCGCGACGACCTGGGCGTCGAGCATCGCCAGGAACACGGCGGCGAAGAGCCCGACGAGGGCAAGGGTGTTTCGGGCGCGCGGAGGCGCGCCGAGAGTGGTGCTCAAGAAAGAGATCCGTTCACTGGAAGAAACGAGGGAACGCGAGGGACGCGGAGCAGTACTCCGGATCCCCGCCAAGACGGGAAAAGGCTCAACCGTCATCCGAACCGGATGCGGTCCTCTTCGCGCTTGGCGATCACCTCGAATTCGTCCCGCTCGACCGTACGAACCCGGCCGGCGTCATCAGTGAAGGAACGTTGATATGGATGACCCTAGACAATCACATGTCTTTTGACAAGTGTTTCAGTGGAGCGGAACGACGTCGTCGTCCGGCTCGTCGCTGTCCCGGCGGCGTTTGCCCAGCTCATCGGGGAAGACCCACTTCTTGAAACCCCAGAAGCGGAAGAACATCGCCAGCAGCATGCCGATGATCGACCCGCTCGTGAAGTCCGCGAACTCCTGGACGAACCGGGTCACGTGCGGCACTTCGAGATCGAAGATGTAGCGCGACGTGTAGAGCGGGATCAGGTTGACCACCACGGCGATCCCGCTGATCACGAAGAAGAGTGCCGCCTCGTGATGCCGCTCACGGCCGCCGCGGGTGCGGAAGGACCACTCGCGGTTGAGGATGTACGACACGATCGTCGCGACGATGATCGCGATCGCCTTCGCCGTGGTCGGCTTCGACTCCAGCACGCTGAGTTTCAGCAGGTACCAGACGCCGTTGTCGACCAGGAACGTCGTGCCGCCCACGATCGCGAACTTCAACAGCTCACGGTGCTTGATCAGCACGGATCGGAGCGGCTCGGGCGTCCTGGAAAGGACGGATTCGACCACGGTCACCAGATCAGTCTAATTCGCGTCGCCCGCCGAACGGGTCGGCAGGGGATGGACAGCGCGATATATGACGTTTTGGGTGTTTCGATCCCGTGGGTCGTGAGTGGCGATTCGGGTTAGAACACGAAACGCCACTCACGACCCACGGGACCGGGGGAGCAAGGGACCTTTGCTACCAAGTGGCGGTCAGGCGGCCGGATCGTCGGGAATGCCGGAAATCTCCCGTCCACCGCCCCGCACCAGCCGCGGCCGCGCGCCGGCCTGCGGGAAGACCCACTTCTTGAACGACCACCACCGGAACGCCGTACCGAGCAGGGTCCCGGCGAGCACCCCGCTGACGAAGTCGGCGACCTCCTGGGTCAGCAGCGAGACATGCGGCTCCTCCAGCTTGAACACGTACCGCGAAATCAGCTGCGGAAGCGCGTTGAGCCCGAGCGCGATCGCGCTGAGCAGGAAGAAGAGCGCCGCTTCGTGCGCGCGCTCGCGGCCGCCACGGGAGCGAAAGGACCATTCGCGGTTCGCGACGTACGAGAAAACGGTGGCCACCAGGACGCCGATGACCAGCGCGGTCACCGGTTTGTCGGTCAGCACGGTGAACTTCAGCCCGTAGGTGATCGTCATCGTGATGACGAAACTCGCGCCCCCGACCAGGACGAACCGCACCAGCTCGCGATGCTTCCCCAGCATGCGGGCGACGCTACTGGAAAATGCGGTCGACCACTCCGTTGGGCTGGGTGGACGGCTTGGACTTTCCAGGCCTCGGCGGCGCGCTCGTGGTGGTGGTCGTCTCCGGCTGGGCCGGCTCTTGCTGCGCGGGCTCCGAAGACGTCACAGCCGGCGAAGGCTTCTTCGTCGGGACAGGCCATCCAGGGCGCCCAGGCTTCGTCGTGTCCGGAGGGCCCGAAGGCTTCGAAGTGACCGAAGGCAGCGAAGGCACCGTAGTCGGCGGAAGCAGCGAGTTGTTGTCGTCACACATGTGGCGCCAGCAGTCGAAGTAGACCGCGACCGGCTCCGCCTTGGCAGCGCCCAGGGTGGCGTTCACGGCTACCGGCATCCCGTTCGCCGGACGGCCCTTCAGCGTCACCGACAGGTTCGCCCCGCGCCCCGGAGCCAGCGAACCACGTGAAGTGCAAGACGCGCCTTCGCCGGTCGGCGTGCATCGGATACCGGCGAAGCTCGACCAGTGGATAATGCGGTGGTCGAGAGTGATCGTCACCGGCTTCGTCGATTCACCGGTGTTCCTGACGTAGATGTTCACCCGCGGATTGCGGAACCAGGGGAACGCGGACATCCAGTCGGCTTCGGCGCTCAGCGTGAGTTTGTCCTTGGGCGCGGGCGGCGCCGGTACCTTGACCTTCACCTCGATCGACACCTTGATCTGCGCCCCCGCCGTCACCGAACCGGTGACCACGCTGCCGTCCTCGGCCGTCCCGTCGGCGCGCAGCCGGAACTTCAGCACCGCCGACTGGCCCGGTTCGAGGCCGGTCCCGGTCCGGCAGGTCACCGTGCCGGTGCCGCCGGGGCAGTTCACCGTGATCGGGCCGGGTGCCTGCTGCCGGAAGCCGTTGGCGCCCATCGCCCCACCGCCGCCGGCGGCGGGAATGGCCCGCACCCCCTTCGGCAGATTCAGCGAGACGGCCACGGGCTCGGACTTCGATCCGCCGTCGTTACGCACGGTGATCGGCAGGTCGGCCGGTTCGCCCGGCCTCAGCTGGACACCGCCGGGCGGGGTCGACGCCGTCATCACCGGAGGCGCCGGGATCACCGGCGTGGGCGCGGGCGCGGACGGCTCGGCGGGGGTGGTCGTCGGGTTGGGTGCCGGGGTCTGGGCCGGAGGCGGCTCCTGCTGGGCGGGCGGCACGGGCTGCTGCGCCGGCGGGACGGCGGGCGGAGCCGGGGGAGGTGCGGCAGGCGGCGCCGGGGGTGCGACGGCGGGCGGAGGGACCGCGGCGGCGGCCGGGATCTCCTGGGTGCCGCCACCGGCGGCGAGCGCCACCGCGACGGCGGCGACGATGGCCACACTCGATCCGGCCACACCGGCGAACTGGCGCGGTCCGGCCGCGGCGGCACCGGCGGCGCCGCCCGAGGTCGAACCCGCGGCGGCGGCCGTCGCGGCCGCGGTGACCGCGCCCGCCTTGCCGGCCCCGGTCGTCGCCAGGTACCCGAGAGCCGCGCCACCGAGCACGATCGGCGCGATGATCCCGCGCAGCCCGGTGTTGACGTCGGCCAGTTCCGCGGCCAGCGCGCGGCATTTCTCGCATTCGTCCAGGTGGTTCTCCACCTGGGCGCGTTCGCGTTTGGACAACCCGTCGCGGGTCCACGCGCCGAGCTTGTCCGCGCTCGCGCGGCAGCGTTCGGCGGAGTTCTCGGCCAGGTGGACCTGCAGATACGCCTGCCGCAGGCCTTCACGCGCCCGGTAGGCGAGCGCGGAGACACCGTTCGCGGTCAGCCCCAGCAGCGGCGCGACCTCGGCGGGCGTCTGCCCTTCGATCTCGGTGTGCCACAGCACCGCCTGCCACCGCTCGGGCAGCCGGGCGAACGCCTTCGCGGCGAGCGTGCGCTCGAGCCCGGCGACGGCCGTGTCGGAGAAGGGGACCGTCAGCGCTTCGCCGACGGCACCGCCGACGTCGGACATGTCCTCGTTCAGGTCGACGCGTTTGTCCTTGCGCGTCTTGTCGTAGGCGGTGTGCCGGAGCGCGGTCAGCAGGTACGCGCGGAACGCGGCGTCGGGGCCTTTGCCGCCGCGCAGCGTGTCCAGCACCTTCGCGAAGGCTTCCGAAACGAGGTCGTCGGCTTCGGAACTCGAGCGGGCGAGCTGGCGGGCGAGGTTGTGAGCCGCGCCGGCGTGACGCTCGTAAAGGGTTCCGTAAGACGCGATCTTCCCGTCACGCACCTCGGCGATCAGCTCGGCGTCACTCTTACCGGAGAGATCGGCGGGAACGGTGGACACGGGGCTCCTTCATCTGCGGGTTAGGCGGGTCTACTCTTCCTAACGCCCGAACACGCTCAGTGTGACGGAACGGGCGACGCACGTCACCTCGCGGTCCCTTCGATGACCCGGAGGGCGCAACGCCATCACCCAGGACGGGTTACCGAAGAGTTCGGAAAGATCCTTGAAAAACGCCGTCACGCGCGGCGTGGACGGGCGTCCCCACCGTGAAGCGATCGCAAGATCGAAAAGATCGGAACGGAAAGGGGCGGTGGGCAGTGGACGTACCGGCCACCGGTGCGCCGTCCGGGGGATCCGACGGGCAAGCCGCCTGGAACCGGTTCGAACGAGATCGCACGCTCCGCGCACTACGGGCCCGCTGGCGGACGGCCAGCCTGGCCGCGGGCTGGCGTTTCCCCAGCGACTGGGGCCTGCCCGAGGTCGACGCCGTCTGCGCGGCGGTGATCAAGAACGGCCGGGTCGCTCCCGCGGAAGTGGCGGAGACCGCCCTCGCGGGGCTGGGCCGGGCTCGGGCCGCCGCGGGCGCGGGACTGGCCGAGACGCTCGCGGACCTCGCGGCGTTGCACGCCGTGCTCGCCGACCCGGACGCGGTGGACGGTTTCCTCGCTCCGGATGTCGACTCCACACCTTCCCGGCTACTCCGGGTGACGGCGCTGGCCTGGGCGGACGTCGCGACCGATCAGCTGGTGAACACCGAGGTCACCGAACCCCTGACCGGTCTGCCCACCGCCGCGTACCTGAGGACCCGGTTGAGTGAGCTGTACCGCCAGGCCCGCCGCGACGAGCGGCCGGTCGCGGAGGCGCACACGCTGCTCGTGGTCTCGATGGACTTCAGTTCGGTCGCGGGCTGGCCCCGGCTGACCGGGATGATCCTGGTCGCGGACGCGTTGAAGCAGGTGTTCGACGGCGGGGAGAGCGTCGCCTCGATCGGGCCGTCCGTCGCGGGCGCCCTCGTGCCGAAGGACGTGAGGCTCGCCTCGTCCGGCGTCGCGCTGCGAAGGGCGCTCAACGAGCGGCTTTCGGTGGACGCGCAGTTGCGCGACACCGGCCGTCCGCAGATCTCGGCGGTCCGGCTCCCGGCGACCTACGATCTGGCGTGCGATCTGCTCGGCTCCCTCGCCCGCTCCTGACGCTGGGTTAGCGTAAGAGGTTCTCCAGGTCACGGGCGACCCTGTCGACCAGGCACAACCCGGTTCATGATTTCCTGTTTGCGTGACCCGGACTGTTGACGCCGACGCCAACGGCGACGTTTCGGCGAGCCGACCGCAGCATCGTCTGTCGCTGCGGAAGTCGCTCGCCCGCTTGTCCGTCCGGCCGAGGTCGATCCTGATCCTGTCGGTGATCCCGCTGGTCGCGATCGGTTTCGGCATCTGGGGATGGCAGCACGAATGGGTGCTGGGCGTGGACAGCGCGGTCTACCGCGCCGGTGCCGAGACCTTGCTCAACGGTGACCCGCTGTACGACGCGAACACCCTTCCGGTGGAGCCGTGGTGGGCGCTGTTGCCGTTCACCTACCCGCCGACGGCCGCGCTGCTGTTCATCCCGCTCGCGATGGTCCCGACGCAGGTCGCCTGGGGGCTCCTGACCGCGGTTTCGCTGCTCGCGCTCGCGCTGTGCGTCCGGATCGCCATCGGCGCGCTGCCGAAGCCCTCCACCGACGGCCCCCGCTGGTGGGCCTCGCCCGCCCGGTCGACGATCGCGTTCTTCCTGGTCTTCCTCGGCCTCGAACCGGTGTGGCGCACGATCTTCCTCGGCCAGATCAACATCATCCTGATGGCGCTGGTGATGCTCGACATCCTGGTCATCGGGGCGCGGGGCAGCCGCTGGGGCGGCGTGCTCGTCGGCGTCGCGGCCGCGGTGAAGCTCACCCCGATCGTGTTCCTGGGGCATCTGTTCATCACCGGCCGCCGGATGGACGCCGTCCGCGGGCTCGTCACGTTCGTCGTGATGCAGGGCCTGATGTTCCTGATCATCCCGCACGACGCGGCGCGCTACTGGACCTACACGCTGCCCGACACCGGCCGCATCGGCCCGGTGCACTGGGCGGGCAACCAGTCGCTGAACGCGCTGATGAACCGCTTCACCGAGCTCGCGCCCTGGGCGTCGAAGGCGGCGATGGGGATCGGCGCGCTGCTCGCGATCCCGGCGATCTGGCTGGTGCTGCGGTTCCACCGCAAGGGCCAGGCGCTCGCGGCGATGCTGGTGACGGCGTTCTGGATCCTGCTGATCTCGCCGATCTCCTGGACCCATCACTGGGTGTGGGTGGCGCCGCTGGTCGTCCTGCTGGTCTCGCGCCTGCCGAAGACCACGCCCGCCACCGCGTGGAAACGCTGGCTCGGCACCTTCGCGGTGTTCTTCGTCTTCATCAGCTGTGTGCTGTTGATCCTGCCGAACGGCCGCAACGTCGAGCTGCACTGGAAGGTGTGGCAGAACATCCTCGGCAGCGCGTACATCTTCATGCCGTTGGTGCTGGCGGTCGCGCTCGCCGGACGCTGGTGGTACCTGCGGCGGAAGCAGGGCACGGGGGACACCGGAAAGCATGCTGAAGTCACGTCCGGCGGCTGAGGCCCGGCTCGTCGGGATCACGCTGGCGGGTGTGCTCGCGCTGGCGATGCTCACGCTGGGTGTCGTCGCGTGGCTCGGCGAATGGCATCTCGGCGCGGACAGCGCCGTCTACCGGGCCGGCGCCCTCACGCTGCTGAAGGGTGAACCGCTCTACACCCGCGAGGCGCTGACGACACTGCCGCCGTGGGTGCTGCTGCCGTTCACCTACACCCCGGCCGCGGCGCCGCTGTTCCTGCCGCTCGCGATCGTGCCCGCCGGGCTGACCTGGGGCGTCGTCGGCGCATTGTCGCTGGTCTGCCTCAGCGTCGTGATCTCCGTCGTCGCCCGCGCCTGCGGTGCCCCGCTCACCCGATGGTGGGTGCTGCCGCTGGCCACGGCGGGCGCGCTGGCGCTGGAGCCGGTCTGGAAGACGATCTTCCTCGGGCAGATCAACCTCATCCTGATGGCGTTGATCGTCGTCGACGTCCTGGTGCTTTCGGCGCGCGGTTCGCGCTGGGCCGGGGTGCTGATCGGGATCTCGGCCGCGATCAAGCTGACGCCGCTGATCTTCGTGCCGCATCTGCTGTTCACCGGACGCTGGAAGGACGCGCTGCGTGCGCTCGGCACGTTCGTCGCGCTCGAAGCCGTGATGTTCGCGGTGATCCCCGGTGACGCCGTCCGGTTCTGGACCGAGTCGGCGACCGATCCCAGCCGGGTCGGCTCCGTGCACTGGATCTTCAACCAGTCACTCAACGGCCTGGTGAACCGCGCTTCGGAACTCGCGTCGTGGTCACTGGCGGTGGCCATCGCCGTCGCCGCCGTCCTGGCCGTTCCCGCCGTCTGGCTGGTCGTGCGCCTGCACCGCCGCGGCGACCCGGTCGGCGCGCTGCTGGTGACCGCGTTCTACGGGCTGTTGCTCTCGCCGGTGTCGTGGTCACACCACTGGGTGTGGACGGTGCCGCTACTCGTCCTGCTCGTCGTCCGCCGGGCGTGGGTTCCGGCCGCGGGCGTCGCGGTGCTGTTCGCGAGCGGTGTGATCATGTTCGTGCCCAACGGCGGGGACACCGAGTTCGGCTGGGGGCTGGGCTGGTCGCTGCTCGGCAACGTCTACGTCCTCACCGCTGCGATCGCCATCACAGGCCTGGCCGTGCGGGAGCTGCGACGCGGGTCCGCCCAGGTCGCGGCGGTGGCGGCCAAGTAATCTGCACGACGTTATGGACAAACGAACCGGTCTTCCGATCGTGGGCATGGTGGGCGGCGGACAGCTGGCCAGGATGACCCACCAGGCGGCGATCTCCCTCGGCCAGTCCCTGCGCGTGCTGGCCGCCGGGGAGAACGAATCCGCCGGCCTCGTCGCGGGCGAGGTCGTGCAGGGGCACCACACCGACCTCGAAGCGCTGCGCTCGTTCGCCGCCGGGGTCGACGTGCTGACCTTCGACCACGAGCACGTTCCCGGCGAGCACCTGCTGACGCTCGCGATGGAAGGCGTCACCATCCGGCCGGATCCGGCCGCGTTGTCGATGGCGCAGAACAAGCTCGTCATGCGCGAGATGATGGCCGGGCTCGAGATCCCCGGCCCCGCCTTCGCCGAAGTGTCCTCTGTGGACGATGTGATCACCTTCGGCGACAAGCACTCGTGGCCGGTGGTGCTCAAGGCCGCGCAGGGCGGCTACGACGGCCGCGGCGTCTGGATGCTCGACACCGCGCAGCACGCCCGCGAGACCGTCCCCGAACTGCTCGACGCCGGAACCCCCTTGCTGGTCGAGGAAAAGGTCGTCATGCGGCGCGAACTGTCCGCGCTCGTGGCCCGGTCGCCGTTCGGGCAGGGTGCGGCGTGGCCGGTGGTGGAGACCGTGCAGTCCGGCGGGATCAACACCGAGGTGCTCGCCCCCGCCCCGGGGCTGAGCCTCGAACGCACGCAGGAGGCACAGGATCTGGCGCTGCGGATCGCCGCGACGCTGAACGTGACCGGCCTGCTCGCCGTCGAGCTGTTCGAGACAGACGAAGGCCTGCTGGTCAACGAACTCGCGATGCGCCCGCACAACTCGGGGCACTGGACCCAGGACGGTTCGAAGACCTCGCAGTTCGAGCAGCACCTGCGGGCCGTGCTCGACTACCCGCTCGGGGTGACCGACCTGATCGCCCCCGCCTGCGTGATGGCGAACGTCCTCGGCGCGCCCGAGGCACCGGAGATGGGCCCGGACGAGCGGCTGCACCACCTGTTCGCGCGGTACCCGGACATCCGCGTTCACCTGTACGGCAAGGGAGAACGCCCCGGCCGCAAACTCGGCCACGTCAACCTCGTCGGCGAACGCATGGAGGAGCTGCGCGACCGCGCGCTGCTCGCCGCGCATTGGCTTTCCCACGCCGTCTGGCTCGACGGCTACGAGATCCACTAGGAGTAACTGAGTATGTCGCCGCAGGTTGGCCTGATCATGGGCAGCGATTCGGACTGGCCGACGATGGAAGCGGCCGGGCAGGCGCTGGCCGAGTTCGGCATCGAATACGAAGTCGGCGTCTACTCGGCGCACCGCACTCCGCAGCGGATGCTCGACTACGCGACTTCGGCCGCTTCGCGCGGTGTGCGCGTGATCATCGCGGGCGCCGGCGGGGCCGCGCACCTGCCGGGCATGGTCGCTTCGGCGACCGTGCTGCCGGTGATCGGGGTGCCGGTGCCGCTGAAGTACCTCGACGGCATGGACTCGCTGCTCTCGATCGTGCAGATGCCCGCCGGTGTCCCGGTCGCGACGGTCTCCGTCGGCGGGGCGCGCAACGCGGGTCTGCTCGCGGTGCGCATCCTCGCCGCGTCCGATGAGGCGCTTCAGGCGAAAATGGCGCGATTCCAGGCGGATCTGGAGCAGCTGGTGCTCGACAAGGACTCCGCGCTGCGGAAACGCGTCGAAGGCTGACCCCCGCGTTTCGTCCTCTGAATGCGATAGTTCGCCATCGAACCACCGCATTCAGAGGACGAAACGCGAGCGTAGTGCTCCCCGCGCGCCGATGACTGTAAGGTGTCAGCCGGGCACCATCGGTCAATTCGATCGGTGGTCGGGGAGGGGTTCATGACGCGCACGCTGAAGATGCCCGTCGCGGTACTGACATCACTGCTGATCGCCGGTTGTGGCAGCGGTGGAATTCTGGAGAACAGACCCTCGCCCGCCTTGACGGGGCCTGCGATTCCGGCCGTGCCGGTGCAAGACCCGTTGCGTCTGGATTCCTTCAATGTGGACCCTTGCGGCGTTCTCGGTCGTGCTGATGTCGCCGCGCTGATCGCTGATCCGCCGGACGAAGTGAAAGCGGAGCGCTACTCCGTCGGATACGACCGCGCCTGCAAGTGGGACCAGTTCCGAGCGGGTTCCCTGACCGTCGGGATTCCCCGGGCGGCTACGGGCAGTCTTGAGGAGCGGGTGGACCAGCACAGGCGAGATCCGTCGAATTTCTCTCACTGGCGGGAGTTGTCGATCAGTGGCCTTCCCGCGGTCGAACAGGTCGGGAATCCGCCGGCCTTCGAGTACAACGGGTCCACGCTCAAAGCCTGCACTGTCGAGGTCGGAGTCACGGACAGCGAACTGCTGGAGTTCAACTATTCCCAGGTCAACGACACCAAGTCGCAGTACTGGGGCGATGATCGGTGTGCGGCGGCGCTCAAGGCCGCGGAGCTGGTGATCGGCAACCTCCGCGGCCGCTGAGCGTCAGTCGGCGAGCTGCTTCCGCAGTTCCCGTTTGAGCACCTTCCCGGCCGCCGACACCGGGATCTGGTCGACGAAGTGGATCGCCCGCAGTCGTTTGTACGGCAGGACGCGGGCGCCGACGGCTTCCAGGAGTTGTTCGGCCGTGACGTTCTCGTCGCTGCGCACCACGAACGCGACCGGCAGCTCGCCGACCTCGGTGTCCGGTTTGCCGACGACGGCCGCCGCCGAGACGCCGGGCAGGGTGATCAGCAGCTCTTCGAGCTCGCGCGGGAAGACGTTGTATCCCTTGTACAGCAGCATGTCCTTCTTGCGATCCACAATGGACAGATAGCCGTCTTCGTCGAGGACGCCGATGTCGCCGGTGTGCAGCCAGCCGTCGACGAGTGCGGCCGAGGTCTCCTCGGGGCGGTCGCGATAGCCGATCATCACCTGCGGGCCGCGCAGGCAGACCTCGCCGCTTTCCCCGGCGGGCAAAGGATCTTCGCCACCTTCGGCCGGGACGATCTTGATCTCGGTGTCGGGGAGCGGAAGGCCGACCGAGCCCACCTTCCGGACCGCGGAGCGGTAGGCCGGCGCGATGACGGCTCCCATGGTGACCTCGGTGAGGCCGTAGCCCTCGATGATGAGCACACCGGGGAAGCGTTTCTGCAGCGCGCGGATCATCTCGTGGTTCATCGGCGCCGCGCCGGAACCGATGGTCAGTACCGAAGACAGGTCGGCTGTGTGAAACTCGGGGCAGGCGAGCAACGCGGCGAACAGCGCGGGCGCGCCGCCGATCGTGGTGACCCGCAGCAGTTCGGCGTCGGCCACGTACGCGGCCGGGTCGAAGCGGTCGTGCAGGACGATGGTGCCGCCGTCGAGCAGCGGGACGTTGAGCGCGGCGATGGTGCCCATGGCGTGGAACCACGGCGTCAGGTTGAGGGCGATCCCGGTGCCGATCCGCGACGGCCACTCGTCCGGGCCGCCGAGCTGCTCGACGATCACCTCTCCCGAATCGTCGACCGCGGGGACCGCGCCCAGTCGCCAGCAGGAGCTCTGCAGGCTGTTGACCACGACGTTCCGATGCGGCAGGCGGACACCCTTCGAGCGTCCGGTGGTGCCGCCGGTGTACGCCAGGTGGGCGAGGTCGTGATAGATGTCGATCTCGACGTCCGGCCGCTCGTCGGAGTGACTGGAGTGGAACTTCGTGAACTCGACCTCTCCCTGCCCGAGTGCCTCCGGCGGGTGAACGACGATGGTCAGCCGGACCGACGTCCGATCACGCACCGAAGCCAGCACGCGTGCGAACGGGCCGACGGTGACGGCGGCGACCGCTCCGGCGTCGGCCAGTTGGACGGCGAGGTCCTCGGGCGGGAGCAGGGGATTCGCCGGGCTGAAAGTCGCCCCGGCGAGCAGTGTTCCGTAGTAGGCGACCGGGTACGCCAGGCAGTTCGGCAGGTGGAGCGCGACGACGTCGCCCCGGCCGATGCCCTCGGCGCGCAGGGCGTTCGCGAACCGGCAGGCCGCGCTGTACGTCTCGGCGAAGGTGAGGCTCTGGTCTCCGTGGGCGAACGCCGTGCGGGAGCCCCAGCGAGCGGCGGCGCCGGCGAGCACCGAGCCGACCGGGACCTCGGGATAATCGAGCGACCGGGGGAACGGGGTGAGCTCCATCACTCGAACGTACGGACTTTGCGGTCAAAGACACAAGCGCTCGCGATGTCGCACCATGTGAACGAGCGCTAACATCGGTCAAACTCCCAAACGCGGTTAGAAGAGGTGACGAAGGTGTCTGACGGCCCGGGTCTGTACCAGCTTGCCGAAGAGCACGAGGAGCTGCGGGCCGCGGTGCGTGCCCTCGCCGAGAAGGAGATCGAGCCGTACGCGGCCGAGGTCGACGAGAACGAGCGGTACCCGATCGAGGCGTACAACGCGCTGGTCAAGTCGGGTTTCAACGCCGTGCACATCGACGAGGCCTACGACGGCCAGGGCGCGGACGCCATCGCCGCCTGCATCGTCATCGAAGAGGTCGCGCGCGTCGACGCGTCGGCGTCGCTCATCCCGGCGGTCAACAAGCTGGGCACGGTGCCGATCATCCTTTCGGCGTCGGAAGACCTCAAGAAGCTCGTGCTGCCTTCCATCGCCTCCGGTGAAGCCTCGGCGTCCTACGCGCTTTCGGAGCGCGAAGCCGGCTCGGACACCGCCTCGATGCGAACCCGCGCGAAGCTCGACGGCGACCACTGGGTGCTGAACGGCACCAAGTGCTGGATCACCAACGCGGGTGAATCGTCCTGGTACACCGTGATGGCGGTGACCGATCCCGAGGCCGAGAAGAAGGCCAACGGCATCTCCGCGTTCGTCGTGCACAAGGACGACCCCGGCTTCACCGTCGGCTCGAAGGAGCGGAAGCTCGGCATCAAGGGCTCGCCGACCCGCGAGATCCACTTCGAGAACGCCACCATCCCGGCCGACCGCATCATCGGCGAGCCCGGCACCGGCCTGAAGACCGCGCTGCGCACCCTCGACCACACCCGCCCGACCATCGGCGCGCAGGCGCTGGGCATCGCGCAGGGCGCGCTCGACGCCTCCATCGCGTACGTCAAGGAGCGCAAGCAGTTCGGCAAGTCGATCTCGGAGTTCCAGGGCGTCCAGTTCATGCTGGCCGACATGGGCATCAAGATCGAGGCCGCCCGGAACCTCGTCTACGCCTCCGCCGCGGCGACCGAGCGTGGCGACAAGCGCGGTGGCTACATGGCCGCGGCCGCGAAGGCGTACGCGTCGGACATCGCGATGCAGGTGACCACCGACGCGGTGCAGCTCTTCGGTGGCGCGGGCTACACGCGCGACTTCCCGGTGGAGCGCATGATGCGCGACGCGAAGATCACCCAGATCTACGAAGGCACCAACCAGATCCAGCGCATGGTCATGGCGCGCGCCCTGCTCAAGGGTTGATTCTGCGGTAAGTACATGAAGGCCCCCTTCCTTGCGCTAGAAGCAAGGAAGGGGGCCTTCATGTACTTCCGCGCAGGTGACGAAATGCGCAGGTGAGATCGGCCCTCGGTGAGATGCTTCACGGAAGTACGGCGATCATGGGCCGCCGGTGTCACTCTCGAAGGATGTTCTGGTTCGCTCCGGTGTCGTGGACACCGCACGACGAGGCCGAGCTGATCGCCGGCTGGCGGTTGTGGCTCGAACTCGGGGATCGCACGTGGCCGTCGGCCGCGTGGGACGGGACGGCGGCCGACGTCGTCAGGCCGCTGCGGGAGCTGGTCGCGGCCTGCGACGAGATCGAGACGGGGTACCGCGGCGCCGTCGACGAGCCGTCCGAGGAGTTCATCCGGATCATCCAGTTCCTCGTGTGGACCGTCAGCACGGTCATCGAGCTGTGGGCCGACGACGAGGTCCCGCTCGACGCCGAGCGGATAGCGTTGCTGCACGCTGATCTGGCCGGGTTCGCCGAGCAGGCGGAGCGGGTGCTCGAGTTGCTGGCCGTCAGCGGCGGCTGGACGGGTCTGGCCGCGGAGCATCGGCGGACGGGTCGCTGAGCGATTCCGGTTTCTCGACCCAGACGAACCGTGATCCCGCCAGGTGCTCATCCAACGCGCGGTCCAGCGAGAGCAGGGTCACCGGATTGCCGAACGGATCCTCGCCGGGCGCGATTTCGTAGCCGAGCCGGACGACGGATTCTTCTTTCTCGTCGGACTCGACTTCGTGACGGGTGACACCGTCTTCGATCGACCACGTGCCGCCGAGAGCGCGATGGAAATTCAAGACCAGTTCGCCCGGAGTCGCCCAGGTGAAGCGCGACACCGCGAATTCGGTGCTCCAGCTCGACCAATAGAGCCATCCGGAGCCGTTGTCCAGGAACGCCAGGTCGACGGACTCGACGCTGCCCGGATACACGATCTCATCCGACCAGAGGCCGATCAGCCGTTCGTCCGTCACGGCGAGGATTCTGCCGTACACGCGTTCCTGTCGGGTACCTGTCGATCACGCTCCGGAGGTGCCGTCGGAGGCGCTCGGTGCCCTACCGTGATCCGGGTAAGTTGAATATTCACCGACCAGAAAGCTGATACCCGATGTTCGCTCGTTTCAAGGATGTCGCCCTCCTGCTGGGCCGGATCGGTGTCGGTGTGGTCTTCCTCGCACACGGCCTGCAGAAGTGGGAAAACGGGATCGACGGCACCGCGAAGTTCTTCGAGCAGACCGGAATCCCGCTCCCGACGCTCGCGGCGATCTTCGCGATCGCGGTGGAGATCGTGGGAGCCATCTTGTTCATCGTCGGTTTCCTGACGCCGCTGGTGGGCCTCGGCTTCGTCGTGGTCTCCGTCGGCGCCCTGCTCTCGGTGCACCTCGACAACGGCCTCACCGGTCAGGGCGGTTACGAACTCGTCCTGGTGCTGGCGGTCGCCGGGCTCGCGCTCGGTTTCAGCCCCGGCAAACTGTCGCTCGACCACGCGCTCTTCGGGCGCAAGCGTGAGGCGAAGCAGCTCCAGGACGCCTGACCCGAACGCTAGGAACGGTCCTTTCCTCGCAAAATTTGCAAGGAAAGGACCGTTCCTTGCATTTCAGGAGGGGAGATCCGCGGTAGTCCGCTCCGCTTCGCGCCGAGAAGCGAGTTTGGCCGGATCCGCGTCGGTGACCTGGACCAGATGGGCACCGGCCGCCAGCGGCGTCAGGAAGCCCGCCAGGATCTCTTCCGCACCAGTCCATTCCACAGTGGACAGAACGCGGTCGTCGGCGGACAGGCCCAGATCGGAAGCCCGAGAACGAGCCTCGGCGAGCACTTCGTCCACAGTGGACGAGCCCAGGGCGGGAGTGTCGCCGGGCACCGGGAACAGCGGGCTGAACTGGTCACCCGAAAGCCGGGCTTCGGTCAGGTAGTCCATCGCCCCGTCGGGTACGGAGCCGGCGGGCAGCCCGAGACCCATGGGGTGCAGCGAGACGACGGCGGTCGCGGCCGCGTCGGAGGCACCGCCCGGCGCGACGAACGCCACCCGGGCGCCCGCGGTCTCCGTCACCACCCTGGCGCCGCACCACCACGCGCCCAACAGCACACCGGCGGTCTGCCAATGCGACGGCAGCACCACGGCGACCTCGTCGCCCGGCTCGACGTCGAACTCGTCGACCAGCCAGTTCGCCGTTTTGGCGGCCCAGTTCACCGTGGTCGCCACGGACAGTTCGACCCGGCTGCCCTGCTTGTCGTCGTAGTGCGTGATCAGCGGTTTCGCGGGCGACCCGAGTACGGGCCGCAGCAGCAGTTCGGTGAGGCTCACGCCCCCAACGCTAGTTCACGCAGGGAACGCTCGACGCGGCGAGCAGCGGAGCCGCCCCAGGCGCCCCACCGCCACCACCCCGGCCCACCAGACCGGAGACGAACGACCGCACGGCGGCGGGGTCGATCTCGACGATGCTCTGGCCGTCGGCGCTGCGGCCGTTGATGTTCACCACCGGGATCGTCGTGAACGTCAGGTCGCCCGACGCGATCCCCTTCGCCTGCTGCGCGAACTCCAGCAGGTCCAGCCCTTCGTCGAGGACGATCGACCGGCGCACGACGTCCATCAGGCCCGCCATCGTCGACGGGCTGGTCAGCGTCCCCGCGGAGAGTACCTGGTTCAGCGCCGACGACAGGAACGTCTGCTGCCGCACGATGCGATCGAGGTCGCCGCGCGGCAGGTTCTTGCGCTGCCGGACGAACGAAAGCGCCTCACCACCCGACACGGTCTGCTCACCACGCCGGAAGTTCGCGCCGGAGTCCTTGTCCTCGGTCGAGTGGTTCAGGCAGACCTTGACGCCGCCCAACGCTTCGGTCAGCAGATAGAACCCGAGCAGATTGACCTCGGCGTAGTGGTCGATGCGGATCTGCGTCAGGTCCTGAACGGTCTGGACCAGTGCCTTCCGGCCTTCCTGGTCGGAATCGCGTTCGAGTTTCGCCTGATCGGATTCCCCGCGATGCGCGTTGGCGTAGTTGGCCTTCGCGACGCCGTAAGCCGAGTTGATCTTGTTCGGGCCCCGGCCGGGGATGTCGGTCCAGGTGTCCCGCGGGATCGAGACGCCGGACGGTTTCCCGCCGTTCTTCGGGATCCGCAGGATGATGATGGTGTCGGTGTTGACGCCCGGCTTCTCCTCGGTGCGCAGTTCCTTGAGCACCCGCAGCGGCAGCGGATTGCCCTGCGCGTCGGTGCGCGCGTCGCTGCCGACCAGGAGGATGTCGTTCGCGCCGTCGTCGGCGGGCGGGGCGGCGGGATCGTCGGCCTTGCTCAGGGCGTTCGTCGTGGGGACGTTGTTCTGCAGCTGGTCCTTGGTGACGTACGCGTAGCCCGTCGTGCCGAGGGCGAGCAGGGACACGAGGCCGACCGCGATCCGACGGGTGATCCGGCCGGCGCGGCGCAGCGGGCGCTCGGGAACGGCGAGCGTGCCAGAGACGGCTTCGTCCTCGGCCGGAGTGGACGGCTGGGGGAGCGGCGGATTCCGCGGGTACGGCGTCGGGACGAACCGGGGCTCTTCGTCACTCTCGGTGTCCGATTTGGTGTCCTCTTCGGACTTCGGCTCCTCGTCGTCCAACTGCTCAGAACGTGCGTTGACGCTCTTTTCCTCGTCGCTCATCCCTGATCACCTCCCCTTGCGCTGTCGCTCGTCCGATCGTAGGAGAAGGCTAGGCCACCGTGAGGTCGGCCACGCTGAGTACCCGGGATTAATTGACGCAGGGCACATTGCCCGCGACGATCGGCGTCGTGCTGGGCGCCGCCGGGGCGCTGGAGGGCGGCTGAGCGGGTTTCGAGGGGATCGAAGTCTTCGACGGGGCCGTGGTCGCGTTCGCGCCCTTGAAGTCCTTGCCGAGCAGCACCCGCACCTTGCCGGGGGCGACGTCACGGTCCGCCTCGGCCTGCACCGCGGTGCCGAAGACCTGCTTGATCAGGGCCAGCGCGTCGTCGTCACCCGGCGCGTACCGGACGACCGTCGAGTTGCGGGTGCTGAGCTTGGTATCGGCCGCCAGTTTGAAACCCTTGCCCTGCAACAGGTTCCGCGTTTCGGTGGCCACCGTGGGCGAGCCGGATCCGTCGAAGAGTTCGACGGTCACCGCTTCCGCGCCCGGCAGGGTGGCCGGGGTCTCGGCCGGCGCCGTCTCGCCGTCGGCGGTCAGGCGGGTGACCTCGGCCTGCACCTGTGCCGGGTCCACCCGGAGCACGGCGGCGCCGCCGATATTCGCGTCGCCTTGGGTCGGGATGGTGTGGAACTCGACGTTTCCGCTGGTCATCCCCCGCATCTGGGCGGCGAACTCGGGCAGGTCCCAGCCTGCCGACAGCACGACCGACTTCTTCACCGCGTCGATCAGGTCGGAGATCTTCGCCGGGTTCATCAGGACGTCGGAGGAGAGCACCTTGTTCGCCAGCCCCGACAGGAAGGCCTGCTGCCGCGCGATCCGGTCGAGGTCCCCGTTCAGCAGGTCGTAGCGCTGCCGGACGAACGCGAGCGCCTGCACGCCCTCGACGGTCGACTTGCCCGCGGGCAGGTCCACGCCGGACTTCTTCTCCTTGACCGCCTTGTTGAGGCAGACCTCGACGCCGCCGATCGCCTTGGTGATCTCGTAGAAGCTCGACAGGTTCACCTCGGCGTACCGGTCGATCATCTTCGGCTTGCCGATGAACTTCTCCAGCGTCGCGATCAGGTTCTTGCGGCCGGCGTCCTTGGCCTTGGCGTCGACGTCCTTGAGATCGGAGTTGCCCTGCTGCTGCAGCGTCTTCGACGTGTCGTTGTAGGCGTACACGTACGCGCTGTTGAGCTTGTGCTTGCCGAAACCGCCGGTGATCTCGACCCACGAGTCGCGGGGGAAGGAGATCGCGACCGCCTTCTTACCGTTCTGGGGGATGTGCACCAGGATCATCGTGTCGGTCTGGCGCTCGCCGTCGGAAACCCCGGCGTGCAGCATGTCGAGGACCTCGCGCGGCAGCGGGTTGCCCTGCGCGTCGGTGCGGCTGTCCTGGCCGACGAGCAGGATGTCGATCGCGCCGTCCAGCGGTTTCGCCGGCGGATGGCCGTTGTCCTCGAAGATGTTCGTGGTCGCGAAGCCCCGCGACGGGTCACCGATGAACTGCCAGCCCCACCAGGTCAGCGCCAGGATCGTGATCGAGACCAGGCTGAACACGACCTTCACGCCGCGGCGGGCGAACACCACGACGCCGCCGCCACGGCGCGCCGGAATGGGTGGCCCGGGCCACTCGGTCACGTGCGGTCCTCCACGAATCTCCCCAGGGCACACGCGTGCCTCGCCGGTAACTCTACTGATCCTCGTGTTAGACGTCCGTAGGCTGGTGAAAGGTTGCCCCGGTCGTGACACACTCGGCCGGTCGGTGAAGTCGTAGAGGGAGGATCGCGGGATGCGAGTGCTGGTCACCGGGGGTGCCGGGTTCATCGGTTCGCATTACGTCCGGCAGGTGCTGACGGGCGCGTACCCGAGCTTGGCCGACGCCGAGCTGATCGTGCTCGACAAGCTGACCTACGCGGGCAACGAGGCGAACCTGGAGCCGGTGCGCAAGAACCCGCGCTACCGGTTCGAAAAGGGCGACATCTGTGACGGTGCCCTGGTCAGCGAGCTCATGCGGGGCGTCGACCTCGTCGTGCACTTCGCCGCCGAGTCCCATGTGGACCGTTCGATCGCCGGTGCGGCCGACTTCGTGCTGACCAACGTCCTGGGCACGCAGACCCTGTTGCAGGCCGCGCTCGAGGCCGAGGTCGGGAAGTTCGTCCACGTGTCCACCGACGAGGTCTACGGCTCGATCGACGAGGGTTCCTGGTCCGAAGACCACGCGCTGGAGCCGAATTCGCCGTACTCGGCGTCGAAGGCGTCCTCGGATCTGTTGGCGCGTTCGTTCTTCCGCACGCACGGGCTGCCCGTCTGTGTCACGAGGTGCTCGAACAACTACGGTCCGTACCAATTCCCGGAGAAGGTCATCCCGCTCTTCGTGACCAATCTGCTCGACGGCAAGAAGGTCCCGCTCTACGGCGACGGGCTCAACGTGCGTGACTGGCTGCACGTGGACGATCACTGTCACGGCATCCAGCTCGTCGCCGACGGCGGGCGGCCGGGCGAGGTCTACAACATCGGCGGCGGCACGGAACTCACCAACCGCGAGCTGACCGAGCGGCTGCTGACCGCCGTCGGCGCGGACTGGGAGAGCGTCGAGCCGGTCGAGGACCGCAAGGGGCACGACCGCCGGTACTCGGTCGACATCACCAAGATCTCGACTGAGCTCGGTTACGCGCCGCGTCAGTCCTTTGAGGACGGTCTGGCCGAAACGGTCGCCTGGTACAGCGGAAACCGGTCGTGGTGGGAGCCGCTGAAGAACCGTGCGGGGGCGTGAGCGGGTGCTGAGCATTCTCGTACCGGGTGGATCCGGTCAGCTCGGGCAGGACCTCGCGGCGCTGGCCCTCCAGGTCGCGGCACCGTCGTCTTCGGAGCTGAACGTGCGCGACACCGGCCAGGTCGTCGCCGCGGTGACCGAACTGGCGGACCGGGCGCGGGCGACGGGGACGTCGCCGGTGGTGATCAACGCGGCGGCCTACACCGCGGTGGACGCGGCGGAAACCGATGAAGAGCGGGCGTTCGCGGTGAACGCCGACGGACCCCGGGTGCTCGCCGCCGCGTGCTCGTCGCGCGGGGTGCCGCTGATCCACGTGTCCACGGACTACGTGTTCGCCGGTGACGCGACTTCGCCGTACGAGCCCGGCGACCTGCTGGGCCCGCTGAACGCCTACGGCCGGACGAAGGCGGCCGGCGAGGACGCGCTGCTCGGATCCGGGGCCCGGTCCTGGATCGTGCGGACGTCCTGGGTGTACGGCAAGACCGGGTCGAACTTCGTGAAGACCATGGCGCGCCTGGAAAAGGAGCGCGAAGAACTGTCCGTAGTGGACGATCAGACCGGTTCGCCGACCTGGTCGCGCGACCTCGCCGCCGGGCTGCTGGAGCTGGCAGGCCGGATCGCCGAGGGTGAAGGGCCTTCGCAGCGGGTGCTGCACTGCACGGGCGGTGGGTCGACGACGTGGTGCGGCTTCGCGAAGGCGATCTTCGCGGAACTCGGCGCGGACCCGGCTCGGGTGAAGCCGTGTACGACGGCGGAATTCCCGCGTCCGGCGGCGCGTCCGGCGTATGGGGTGCTGTCGAACGCTTCATGGCGCGAGGCGGGTCTCACGCCGCTTCGGGACTGGTCCGATGCCCTGAAGGCCTACTTCGCTTCCTGACTCCTCTCGCATTTAGTCCTCTGAATGCGCTCGCATTCAGAGGACTAAATGCGGGAGGTCAGTGCTTCGTGCTCGCCTGGCGGTACGCGGCGACGGTGAGTTCGGCGCACGCCCGCCAGGTGAAGTTCGCGACGTGGGCGCGGCGCGCGGCCGAGGTGGCGACGGCGTGCGGATCGCTGACGGCCATCCGCAGCGCCTCCACGAGTCCGTCGACGTCCTCGTAGGGCACCAGGCTCGCGCAGTTCCCCGCGACCTCGCGCAGCGCCGGGATGTCCGTGCACACCACGGGAACGTCCGACGCCAGCGCTTCCAGCACCGGAAGCCCGAAGCCTTCGTCGCGTGACGGCAGCACCAGCGCGCTGGCCCCGGCGACGACCCGCCGGAGGTTCACGTCCGACAGGTAGCCGACGTGCCGCGAACGTGAGCCCACCGAGAACGAACCGGGGCCGACGAACACCAGATCCGGCAGATCCGGCGCGGCCTCGTGGGCCTGCTGGAGCCAGTGCAGGCCCTTCCGGGGGCCAGGAGCACCCGCGAAGAGCAGGTACTTGTCCGGGAGGCCGAGTTCCTTGCGGCGCTCGGGATCCGGCGGGCGCGCGGTGAACCACGCCGGGTTCACGCCGAGCGGCGTGACGATGATCTTGCCGCGGTCCACGTCGAGCCGTTCGGCGACCTGATCGGCGACGGCGTTGGTGGGCGTGCAGATCGCGTCGGCGAGCTTGGCGCCGCGCCGGACCAGCCGCGGCAGCTCGTGATCGCTCGGCGCGAGCTCCTCGGGAGCGTCCAAAAAGGCCAGATCGTGGATGGTCACCACACCCGCCGCGCGGAACCGGCCGGGCAGCACGAAGTTGGTGCCGTGTACGACATCCGTCGGCCCGGCGAACAGTTCGACCGGCGGCAGCTGCGAACGCAGCCACGCCTTCCGCAGCAGTCGTGCGGCCACCGGCATGCCACGGGCCCGGACGCCGTGCGGGAGCACGTGCCGCAACCGTCGCCAGCCGCGCAAGGTGAACGCGACCGCACGAGTGTCCACTTCGGACATCGAGGCGAGCTCTTCGGACAGGGCGACGGTGTACCGGCCGATACCCGTCCTGGCGCCGAGCAGCGGGGTCCCGTCGAGCAGGACGCGCAAGGGGCGGTCAGCCACGGCCGAGCCTCTGCTTGGCGACCTTGACCACCCGGCCGCCGACGCGCCGCACGAGTTCCTTCGGTCCGCCGTCGGCGAGATACTCGCGGATCAGGTCGACGTCGCGGCGCAGCATTTCCTTGCCCCGCACCGGAGCCGTGACCACGAGGTCTTCCGAACCGGGCAGCCGGTCCGCGGCGGGCCGCGGGTTCCGGCAGAACTCCACCAGCGGTTTCAGCGCCTCGGGCCAGGCGTAGCGCTGGGCGACGGCGGCTATCCGCTCGACACAGCCGGCGGCGAACTCCTCGTCGTACAGCGCCTTTTCCAGCGCGTCGGCCAGTGCGTCCACGTCCTCGGCCGGGACGACGACGCCGAGCTTCTCCTCGCGGACCAGGTCGGCGAACGAGTCCCCGTCGGTGGTGACGATCGGCAGCCCGGCCCACAGGTAGTCCAGCACCCGCGTGCGGAACGCGAACGTCGTCTCGACGTGCTCGTAATGCGTGGTGACACCGCAGTTCGCGTCGAGCAGCCAGTTCTGGCGTTCCTCGTAGGGCACCCACTGCTGGTTGAAGAACACGTGCTTGCCGGTGAGGCCGAGCGTGTCCGAGAGCAGCATCGTGCGTGCGCCGATGTCCATCTCGGTGACCTCGGGATTGGGATGCTTCATCCCGAGGAACACCAGGCGGACGTCACCGCGGCGCTGCCGCAGCCGTTCGATCGCCCGGACCAGGGTCAACGGGTCGAACCAGCTGTAGACCCCACCCGCCCACAGCACGACGTGATCGGTCTCGCCGATACCGTCCAAAGTGGATCGAAGGCCGGGGCCGGTGCGGACCGGTGCCTGCGGCGACAGGCCGAACGGCACGATCGACAGCAGTGACTGGGTGGTCGGGTCGGCGTCGTACAGCCGCGGCGAGAGCCTGCCCATCGCGGCGAGGTGGCCCAGCCAGAAGTGACGCTGACGCTCCGAGGCGCACAGGAAGAAGTCGCCGCGTTCCAGCTGCGCGTCGAGGACCTTGGTGACGCCGATGAGGTCCAGCGCCCGTTTGTCGTCGGGCACGCCCTTGCCCTGTTCGAGCAGCTCCAGATGCATCGGGTCGTACAGGTCCGCGACCACGATCTTGTGCGCGTACTGCTTCTTGAGCGACGGTGCGAGCTCCAGCACGTGCCCCTGCAGGATGATGATGTCGGCCCACGCGATCGGTGTCTCCAGATCGCGCCTGGTCGCCGCGCTGACCCGGAACGGCGCGGGCGGCGGGTCGGCGAGGGGATTGATCGTCACCAGGTGGACGTCGTGCTCGGTGGCCAGCGTCGCGGCCATGTTCCAGGCGCGGATCGCCGGTCCGGCCATCCGCTCGGTGATCGCGTCGCCGGTGATCACCAGTACCTTGCGGCGCTGCCCGAAGAGCGCGTCGATGCCGAAGGTCTCGACCAGGACGTCGTGCGCGGCGAGATAGCGCGGCAGCGGATACGCGGGCTCCAAGGCCTTGCGCAGCAAGGGAAGCAGATCGGCGTCGGTGCGGACGCGGGCGGCCTGTTCGGTGGCGCGCGCCTCGGCGAGCGACGGCAGGAGTTCGACGAACTGGTCGATCGCCAGCACCCCGGCCAACGTCGTACGCGGCACCTCGACCGGGCCGGTTTCGGCCGGGCCGACACCCTGGGCGAGATCGAACTGGGTGGCATCGAGGTCTCCGCGCGCCGTCGCCCGGCGGACGGCCAGCGCCAATGCGGCGGGCAGCGCACGCGAGAGAGTCTCGTCGGAGAGGTTCTTGTACAGCGCCGCCAAGGCGTTGCGCTCCAGCAAGAACGTCTCGCGCCCGGAGTCCGGAGCGTCCACTGTGGACATCGTGGCGTGGTGCTTGTGGTAGGTCAGCGACTCGGGCACGTAGCGCACGCGCCAGCCGCGCAGGTTCAGCCGCCAGCCGAGGTCGACGTCCTCGTAGAACATGAAGAACCGCTCGTCGAAGCCGCCGAGTTCGGCGAACACCCCGGCGCGGACGAACATCGCCGAACCGGTCGCGAACAGGACGTCCTTGGCGATCTCGTGTTCGGCGGCGGGAACGTCGGCCAGCGGCCTGCCGGCGTGGCGTTTGTAGCCCATGCCGAACCAGGTGAGGCCCGCGTCGACGAAGTCGGTGCCGGTGCCGTCCCAATCGAGGACCTTGCTGGCCACCGCGGCGACGGTCGGCTGCGTGCGCAGCTCGGCGACGGCCGCGCCGACCCAGCCGGGAGCCGGGCGGGCGTCGTTGTTCAGGAAGGCGAGGACGGTGCCGGTGGCGTGCCGCGCGCCGAGGTTGCAGCCGCCCGCGAAGCCGGAGTTCACCGGGGATTCGACGAGCTTGACGCCCGGTGCGGCGGCCTTGATCTCGGCGACGTCGGTGCCGCCGGAGGCGTTGTCGACGCAGATGACCTCGAGGTTCGGGTAATCGTGTTCGGCGAGTGCGCGCAGGCAGGTGACGGTGTCGGCGGCCCCCCGGTAGTTCACGACGATCACCGAGACGACCGGTTGCGTTTCCCCCTGCGCCAAAGCCGTACTCCCTGCTCTCGATTGGGGCAAGCTTAATTGCCCGCCCACGCCTCCCAGACCGCGCCTCGGCCCAGTGTCGCCCGTCGCCCGACGGCCCGCCGCTCGACCAGCGTGCGCGGCAGGCGGACGGCGACGGCGCCGAGGACCCGGCACCGGAGGCTCGGACGGAAGTTCGGCGCCGCTGGTTTCCCCCGGAGGGGCAGCACCAGGGTGAGCACGGCGAACTTCACCAGCTGGCGGATCGCCACCGCGCGCGGAGCACACCGCAGGAGGGTCAGGAGGCGGTTGCGCTCATTCCACAGGTGGAACCGGACCGAACCCGGCCGGGTGCTCGCGCCATGCTGATGGGTGACGTCGGCTTCGGCGCTGACGACGTCCCAGCCCGCCAGCCGCAGCCGCCACGCGGTGTCGGTGTCCTCGTAGTAGCAGAAGTAGGAGGCGGGGACGCCGCCGACGGAACGGAGCGCCTCGACGTCGAGCACGGCCGCGCCCCCGCAGAAGCCGAAGATCTCGTCGGCGGGTTCCGGCAGGTCGGCGCCGTGACCGTCGGCGGTCAGGCGGACGCCGGTGGACTGGACGGTCCCGTCGGCGAGCGTCAGGCGGGCGCTCACGGCGGCGGCGAGCGGCGCCTTCGCGAGCGTGTCTTCGCAGGTCGCGAGCCAATCCGGGCTCGGCGCGGCGTCGTCGTTGAGCCAGGCCATCAGCGGAGTGTCCACTTTGTCCAGTGCGGCGGCCATGGCGCCCGCGTAACCGGTGTTGTGCCGCAGCCGGAGCACGTCGGGTTTCGACGGATGGGCGGCGAGCAGGGCGGCCGTTCCGTCGTCGGAGGCGTTGTCGACGACCAGGGTCCGGTGCGCGCGGGACTGGGCGGCGAGAGCGTCGAGGCAGGCGGTGATGTGCGCGGCGCCGCGCCAGGTGACCACGACGACGGTGGTGCTGGTCATGGTGGAGAGAATAGAGACCATGCCCGAACTGGTCGTGCTCGCCGAGCAGCTGCTGGCACCCGTCCCCGGCGGGACCGGCCGCTACACCGGTGAGCTGCTGCGCGCGCTCGCCGAGACGGCGCCGCCGGGCTGGACGGTGTCGAGCGTCGTCGCGCGGCACGCCGACATCGAAGCCGCGGTCGTCGAGGGGGTCGCGGGGCCGCGCGTGCTGCCGATCCCGCCCCGGGCGCTCATCGCCGTTTGGCAGCTGGGCCTGCCGTGGTGGCCGGGCGGCGACGCGGTCCACGCGCCGACACCACTCGCGCCCGCTCGGGTGCCGAAGGGGCGGACGCTGTCGGTCGCGGTGCACGACACCGTGCCGTGGACGCATCCCGAGACGTTGACTCCGCGCGGCGTCGCTTGGCACAAGGCGGTGATCGCGCGGGCCGCGTCACGGGCGACGGCGCTGACCGTGCCCACGCAAGCGATTGCGGACGAGCTCGCCGCGCTGGTGCCGGTTTCGGTGCCGGTGCGCGTGATCCCGCACGGAGTGCGGCCGCCCGCCGGGTTCGCCGAGGTCGCGCTGCCGGAGAGGTACGTGCTCGCGATCGGGACGATCGAGCCGCGTAAGGGCATCGACGTGCTGATCGAGGCCGCCGGCCGGATCGGCGTGCCGCTGGTGCTGGCCGGTCAGCCGGGGTGGGGCGGTATCGATCCGTCGGCGCTCGCGCGCGAGCACGGCGCCGACGTCCGGGTGCTGGGGAAGGTGAGTGACGCGGAGCTGGCGTTCGTGCTGCGGGGCGCGTCGGTGCTGGCGATGCCGAGCCGGGCGGAGGGGTTCGGGCTGCCGCTGATCGAGGCGATGGCGGCCGGGGTGCCGGTGGTGCATTCGGATGCTCCCGCCCTGGTCGAGGTCGCCGGGGGAGCGGGCGTCACCGTCCCCGTCGGCGACGCGCAAGCGCTTGCGGATGCCCTTCGCGGCGTCCTCGACCAGCCGGAGCGTGCGGCAGCCCTGCGTGACAGTGGTCTCAGTCGTTCGAGTGAGTTCACCTGGCAACGAGCCGCTTCGGCGGTTTGGAGGCTCCACCTGCGCTAGCAGTTTATCGGTTCCCCACCGCGGACCTGGTGCACGGCCGTACCCTCCTAGGGTGACCGATGACCCTCGCGTGCTTATCGACGCGACCGCCGTCCCCGCGGACCGGGGTGGCGTCGGTCGTTACGTGGATTCGCTGGTCGCGGCGCTGGACGAGGACGGCGCGCGGATCACCGTCGTCTGCCAGCCGCGGGACGCGGTGCTGTACGACCGGCTCGCGCCCGGCGCGCGGATCGTGCCCACCTCGCCGTCGACATCGACCAGGACGGCCAGGCTGACCTGGGAACAGGCGACCCTGCCCCGGCTGGTCCGCCGGCTCGCCGCCGATGTCGTCCATTCACCGCACTACACGATGCCGCTGGCCAGCCCGGCCGCTTCGGTGGTGACGCTGCACGACGCGACCTTCTTCACCGACGCGGTCCTGCACTCTTCGGTGAAGGCGCGCTTCTTCCGCGCCTGGACCGCGACGGCGCTTCGCCGCGCGACGCTGTGCGTCGTGCCGAGCATCGCGACGGCGGCCGAGCTGGAACGCGTCGGCCAGGTCCGCACGGCGGAACTGGAGATCATCCACCACGGCGTCGAACCGGACCGGTTCCATCCGCCGTCGCCCGCGGAGATCGAGGCCGCGCGCAAGGCCGTCGGGCTCGGGAAGACGCCGTACGTCGCCTTCCTCGGCGCGCTGGAACCGCGCAAGAACGTGCCCGCGCTGATCCGTGGCTTCGCGCACGCCGTGATCGGCAGGCCGAATCCGCCCGCCCTGGTGCTGGCCGGGCAGCCTGGCTGGGACTCGCAGGTCGAACGCGCGCTGGACGCCGTTCCGCACCGGCTGCGGGTGATCCGGGCGGGATACCTGCCGTTCGACACGCTCGCCGGTTTCCTCGGCGGCTCCGAACTGGTCGCCTATCCGAGCCTCGGCGAGGGCTTCGGGCTGCCGGTGCTGGAGGCGATGGCGTGCGGCGCGAGCGTGCTCACGACGCGACGGCTTTCGCTGCCGGAGGTCGGCGGGGACGCGGTCGCCTACTGCGGTGTCGGCGCCGGAGACGTCGCCGCGGCCATCTCGGAGCTGCTCGACGCCCCGGCCCGCCGGGCCGAACTGGCCGAAGCCGCGCTTCGGCGGGCGAAGGAGTTCTCGTGGGCGACGACCGCGGAGCGGCATCGGGAGGCTTACGCGAAGGCTTGGCACCGGCATGCGCAGCGGCGGGCGAGCTAGTTGGCTGTCCTGAAGGCCTCCTTTGAGACGTTGGATGTCTCAAAGGAGGCCTTCAGGACTCCCGCGCTCGGGGGCGGGCGGGGAGCAAGGGACCTTTGCTACCGCCCGATGGGGTGGGGCCGAAGTCGCGTTCGGTGACGGGTGGACAATGACCGCGTGACCGAGCACCCCAGCTACGGCGACGGGATCGCCGTCGTGACCGTGACGTACTTCCCCGGCGAGACCCTCGAGAAGTTCCTCGACACCCTCGAGAAGGCGACGGACCGGGACGTCCAGGTCGTCGTCGCCGACAACGACTCCACGGACGGCGCGCCGGAGAAGGCCGCCCGCCGGGACAACGTCAAGCTGCTCAGCATCGGCGAGAACGTCGGCTACGGCACCGCCGCCAACCGGGGCGTCGCGGAACTCGACGACAGCTACGGCTGGGTCGTCGTGGTGAACCCGGACCTCGAATGGGAGCCCGGATCACTCGACGCGTTGCTCGAGGTGGCCGAACGCTGGCCGCGAGGGGGCGCCTTCGGCCCGCTCATCCACGATCTCGACGGCACCGTGTACCCGTCGGCCCGGTTGCTGCCGTCGTTCGGCCGCGGGATCGGGCACGCGGTGTTCGGCAAGATCTGGCCGGGCAATCCGTGGACGCGGCAGTACCGGCAGGAGACCGGCACCCCGGTCGAGCGCACGGCGGGCTGGCTTTCCGGGTCCTGCCAGCTGTTCCGTCGCGAGGCCTTCGACTCGGTCGACGGGTTCGACACGCGCTACTTCATGTACTTCGAGGACGTCGACCTCGGCGACCGGCTGTCCCGCGCCGGCTGGCTGAACGTGTACGCCCCTTCAGCCAGCGTCATGCACATCGGCGGGCACTCGACGTCGCAGGCGTCGGCGAAGATGCTGCGCGCGCACCACGACAGTGCGTACCGCTACCTCGCGGACCGTCACCGCGGTCTCCTGTGGAAGCCGGTCATGCTCGCGGTGAAGGCCGGACTCGCCCTGCGTCTCAAGCTCGAAACGCGCCGGAAGTAGCCGTTCCGGCCACCGGAATTCACGCGACCGGGTTCCTCGTCGTCGTTACCGTCGGTGCATGGACTTCGCCGCACTGGACACCTGGCTGACGGAACGCGCCGGGGAGGACCGCTTCTCCGGAGTCGTGCTGATCCGGCGCGGCGACGAGACCCTGTTCGAACGCGGCTACGGCCTGGCCAGCCGCCGCTGGTCGGTGCCGAACGCGCCGGACGTCCGGTACGACACCGCGTCGATCACCAAGGTCATCACCTCGATCGCCGCAGTGCAGTTGGCCGACGAAGGCCGCTTGGACCTCGACCGCCCGATCGCCGAGATCATCGACCTCGGCGGCACGATGATCACGGCCGGGGTGACGACGCGGCAGTTGCTCACGCACACGTCCGGGATCGCCGACGACGCCGACGAGGAAGCGGGCGAGAGTTACGAGGCGCTGTGGGTCGACAAGCCGGTGTACTCGGTCGTCGAGACGCGTGACCATCTGCCCAATTTCGCTTACCGGCCACCGAATTTCGCGCCCGGCGAGGGCTGCCGGTACTGCAATTCGGGCTATGTGCTCGCGGGGCTGGTGATCGAGGAGATCACCGGAAGGCCGTATCGCGACCACGTCCGGGAGGCCGTGCTCGACCGCGCGGGGATGACCGATTCGGGGTTCTTCGACCGGCGTGATCCGCAGCCGAGGGTCGCCGAAGGCTGGGACCCGATCCTCGACGGCGATCGGATCACCGGCTGGAAGCAGAACATCTTCAGCTATCCGCCGATCGGTTCACCCGACGGAGGGGCGTACTGCACCGTCGGCGATCTCGTGCGGCTTCTGTGGGCGATCCGCGAAGAACGGCTCTTGAGCCCTGAGCGCACGAAGGAGTTCCTCACACCGCAGGTGCTCCACAGCAGCGGAGTCTGGTACGGCTTCGGCCTCGAATTCGTGCCGGCACCGGACGGATCGGTGCGGCACTACTACAAGGACGGCGGGAACGTCGGCGTCTGCTCGCTCATGCGGCACTACCCGGCCGAAGGCCTGGATGTCGCGATGCTGTCCAACGCCACGTACGGCGGGGGTGCGGCGATCAAGGAGATCGATCGGCTGATCCGGATGCCATGAAAGGTCCTTTCCTTGCAAATTTTGCAAGGAAAGGACCTTTCATGGCACGCGCGTGGAGGGGCTAGATGCCGTCCAGCCGACGCGAAAGGTTCGAACGCCCCGAAGGGTTCTGCTTCACCGTCGGCACCAAGCCGCCGACCTCGTTCTCGACGGTCTCCGGCTCCGGCTGCTCGATCAGCGGGCTCTGCACCGGAGCGGCGGGCGGCCGCCGGGTGAGCGGGGTCGTCGCCTGCGGGAGCGGTCTGGTCTGCTGCGGGGCGCCGGGACGCCGGGGATACGGCTGCGGCTGGGTCGAGCCCTCGCCCCGCGCCGGCGGCAGGTCCAGCCGCGTCGTCGGTTCGGGTCCCGCGAGCGGGTGGTCGTTCTCCGCGATCAGCGAAGCCGGCAGCTGAGTGGTCGTGTCCGGGTCCGACGAACGGTCGATCTCGGCGACCACCGACCGGGGGATCTGCTGAGTGTTCGCGGAGTCCATCGGAGACGTCGCGTTGTCCGGTGTCACGACGAAGGCTCCACGCGCGCTTGCGCGTGCGAGCAAGGCGTCCGCCCGAGCACGGGGGTCCATTCCCCTAGGCCTCCCGACTGACCTGGGGCCCTCTGGGTTCAGGGCCGACTGTGTGATGTCTAGGGTAGGCCCTAGGAGCGGCCGCCGTCAGCAGACCCGCGAACGTCGTCCGACAAATATCGGTGTCAGGCTTCCATGTCCGAAAGGATCCGGGTGCTGGAGTCGGCCTTGTCCGTGCCGCCGATGCCGTAGATCATCGAGATGTTGTTCCGGGCCCCAGCCTCGACCTCGTCGGCGGGCAGCTCGTCGACGTTGCGCCGATCCCCGCCGTTGCAGAACTCGAGCTCCGTGTCCGGGTACGCCGCGCGGATCAGGTCGAACGACTCGTTGATGCCCGGCCCCTGCTCGACGGCGATGTACACGTCGTCGACGATGCGCAGCGCGCGGACGATCCGGGCCCGGACGTCCTCGACCTGGATCACCCTGCCCTTCTTGAGGACCTGCTGGTGATCGTTGTTGACGATGACGATCAGGTAGCCGGACCTGGCCTGAGCGGCCTCGAACAGGTCGAGATGGCCCTGGTGGAGCGGGTTGAAGTACCCGCTGACGATCGAGGCCTTCGCCGGTCGCTCGGTCATCGTCGGTGTCCTCCGTAGGCTTACGGTTTCGGGTGGCCCGCTCACCCTAGCCGAGTGCGGGGTAGTTTCCGTGTGTGCGATTCCGTCCTGCCTTCGAGCTGGACCTGGACACCGTTCTGGGCCCGCTGAGCCGTGGGTCGCGTTCGCCCAACGTCGTCCGGACCGAGGGCGGGGTCACCTGGCTGGCCGCGAACACCGCGGACGGCCCGGGCACGCTCGCGCTGCTGCGGCGCGCGGACGGCGAGATCGAGGCGGAGGCCTGGGGCCCCGGCGCGGACAGGCTGCTCGAAGGCGTCCCGGCGATGCTCGGCGCCCACGACGACGACTCCGGATTCGTCGCGCACCACGACGTCATCGCGTCGGCTCGGCGCCGGAACCCGGGGCTGCGCCTCGGCTCGACCGGCCGCGTGTGGGACGCGCTGGTGCTCGCCGTGCTGGAACAGAAGGTGACCAGTACGGAGGCGCTCCGGTCTTGGGGCGAACTGTGCCGCTGGTTCGGCGAACCGGCGCCAGGCCCGGCGCCGTCACGGTTGCGTGTGCCGCCGACGCCCGTCGCCATCCGATCCATTGTGGACTGGAAATGGCATCGCGCCGGGGTGGATCTGAAACGGCGGACGACGTTGATCGCGGCGGCCCGTGTCGCGCCGCGGCTGGAGAAGGCCGTCGAACTGAAGGGTGTCGAAGGCCGGGCCTGGCTGCGGAAGGTGCCCGGCATCGGCGTGTGGACCGCGGCGGAGATCGCGCAGCGCGCCTGGGGAGACCCGGACGCGGTCAGCTTCGGCGACTACAACATCCCGTCGATGGTCGGGCACGCGCTCGTCGGCACGAAACTCGACGACGCCGGGATGTCCGAAGTGCTGGCGCCGTATTCGCCGCAGCGGCAGCGCGCGGTGCGCTACCTCTCGACGGCCGGATTCCGGCGGCCGAGGTTCGGGCCGAAGATCGAACTCCGCGACTACCGCGCGATGTGACTCAGTTGCCCCAGCCCTGCGGCGGGTAGGGCTGCTGCTGGCTGGGGTACTGCGGCGGCTGCTGCGGGTACTGCTGGTACGGGTACACCGGGGGCTTCGGCTTGCTGAGGGCCTTCACCAGGAAGAAGATCCCGACGCCGACGCCGGCGAGGAACAGGAAGAGAACCAGCAGCATCAACACGGAGACTCCCATTCGGTGAGGCTAGCCCAGCGCGGCGTCGACGATCGCCTTGGCCTCGTCGCGGCCGAGCCCCAGCTTCCTGGTCAGCGCGGCGTAGTCGGCGGCGGCCTGCCGCGCCCGCTCCCGGCTTTCGTCACCGACCGCGCTCACGAAGGTCCCCGCCCGGCCACGGGTCTCGATGAGACCGGCTTCTTCGAGTTCGCGGTAGGCCTTGGCGACCGTGTTCGGGGCGATGCCGAGGTCTTCGGCGAGTTTCCGCACGGTCGGCAGTTTCGCCCCGACGGGCAGCGTGCCGTCGTTGATCCGCTCCGCGTAGGCGGTGCGGACCTGCTCGAACGGCGGGACCGAAGAATTCGGGTCGACCCTGACCATGCGGTTTCTCCCTGCTGGGGTTACTGGCTTGGCGGGACCACCTGGGTACGGTCGCCGCCGCCACCGGGTACGACCTGGGTGGCGTCACCGGAAACCACCTGCGTGCGGTCGGCGTTCGCGGGCGACACGACCTGGGTGCGGTCGGCGTTCGCGGGGGAGACCACCTGCGTGCGGTCGGCGGCCGCCTGCTGCTGCGGGGACACGACCTGCGTGCGGTCGGCGTTCGGGTCGATCGGCGGCCCGGCCTGCGGAGGCGGCGGCGGGAAACCGGGCTGGGGCATACCGGGCGCGCCGAACGGGCTGGGCGCCGGGGCGCCGGGCGGCGGCGCGAAACCCGCCGGGGCCGGGGCCGGAGGCGGCGGGAAGCCGGGCGCCTGGCCGAAGCCGGGCTGAGGGGGCGGCGGGAAGCCGGGCTGCTGCTGCCAGTTGCCCTGCGGGGCGGGGCCGCCGGCGGGCGGAGGCGGCGGCGGGAAGCCCGGAGCCGGGCCGCCACCGCCGAAGTTCGGGTTCTGCGGGAAGGTCATCGGCGGTTTCTTCGCCTGGTTGACCTTCACGATGATCACCACGATCACGATGATGACGACGATGATCGCCAGCACCAGCAGAAACCAGCCGAAGCCTTCACCGTCACCGCTGCTGTGGACCCGGACCCGGTCCAGGTATGGCGTCAGTGTCGTCAGCATCATTCCCCCTTAAGAACGTCAGCCGACACCCTAACGGCCGGACGCCACGGGCACGGCGGCTTCCACCAGTTCGGCGAGATCTTCCGACCCTTTCGGGAGGGAATTCACCGGCCACCAACGAAGATCGTCCGATTCGTCGCTTTGGACCGGTTGTGCCCCGCGGGGTGCGCGCACCACGAAACGCACGTCGAAATGCCGGGTCGGCACGCCGAGCGAGCAGGTGATCGGGTGGACGTCGAGGTGCACCGGAGCCGGGTCGATCACGAGGTCTTCGATACCGGATTCTTCGCGTGCCTCACGAAGGGCGGCGTCCGCGAGCGTCGCGTCGCCGGGTTCGCAATGCCCGCCGAGCTGCAGCCAGCGGCCGACCCGCGGATGCAGGGTGAGGAGCACGTTCTCCGCGTCGGCGTCGAGAAGGACGGCCGAGGCGGTGATGTGCCCGGCCGCGCATTCGCGACGGCAGACGTCGTCTCGTGCGGCGAGGAAACCGAGATAGGCCTGGCGCAAGGATTCCTGGGCCGCGTCCGCCGGTCGCCAACCGGACAATGTGGACACGACGTCTTCGTGCAGGGTCACAGTTCGAGAAGTCCTTCACCGGGTTCGACGGGGCCGCGTGCGGGCGGGAGGGCGGCGGGATGGCCGATCGCGACCGCGCCGAGCGGTTCCCAGCGCTCGTCGAGGCCGAGGACGTCGCGCACGATGGCGGACGCGAAGATCGTCGACCCGATCCAGCACGAGCCGAGGTCTTCGGCGGCGAGCGCGACCAGCAGGCCCTGCACGGCCGCTCCGCCGGCGACGGTGAACATCGTGTGTTCACAAGCGTTCCGGCGGTCGTCGGGGTAGGTGTGCGCGCCCTCGGCGACGAGGAACGGCACCACGACCTCGGGCGCGTTGTACAGGATGTCGCCGCGGCCGAGCCGTTTCGCGACCTGCTCCGGCGTGAAGCCGTCGCCTTCCAGATCGGCCTGCCACGACGCCTTCATCGCGTCGAGAAGCTTGCGGCGCAAGCCTTCCTCGCGCAGCCACACGAACCGGACCGGCTTCGTGTGATGCGGCGCGGGCGCCGTCAGCGCCGTCCCGACCGCGCGGCGCAGCACCTCGGGATCGACCGGCTCGTCGGTGAACGACCGGATCGACCGCCGCGCGAGCACGGCTTCCCGGCGGCCCTGCGCGATGGATTCGTTGGTACCGAGGCGGAACAGGTCCTCCTCGACCGGCCGGAGCAGTTTCCTGGCGGTCGAGCCGTCGTCGGTGAGCCGAAGACCGCGCACGACGGCGACCGGCGTCCCGCCGAGCTTGCCCTTCACCAGATCCGCCGCGGCGGCCAGTTCGTCGGCGATCGCCACCTCGGTGACGGCGAGTTCGTTGCCCTGGCTGTCGACCTCGCCCGCGTACGAATGCAGCACCCGCAGGCCGGACGCGCCGATCGCGGCGTCGGTCTGCCCGACCCGCCACGCGCGGCCCATCGTGTCGGTGACCACGACCGCGATTTCCACGCCGAGCCGCTCGCGCAGCCCGTTCCGCAGCGCGAGCGCGGACGCGTCCGGATCCGACGGCAGCAGCGCGACCTCACCGGAGGCCACGTTCGACGCGTCCACGCCGGACGCCGCCTGCACGATGCCGAGTTTGTTCTCGGTGATCACCGTCCGGTTGATCCGCGCGATCACGCGGACGGACTCCTCCTCGACGAGTTTGCGCCGGGCGGCGTCACGCTCCTCGGGATCGGACGGGACGCGGATCAGCATGCCCTCGGCCTTGGAGACGATCTTGCTCGTCACGACCAGGACGTCGCCCGAACGCAGCCACGGGGCCGCCTCGACGATCGCGCCGGTCAGGTCGTCACCGGGCCGGAACTCCGGCAGGCCCTCGACCGGCAGGATCTCGATCTTCGCCGAAGCGTGGTCAGTCAACGGAAACTCCAGCCAGATCGAAGGCGGCACGCACCATGGCCGCCGTAGCGTCCACATCGGACATCAGCAGGGGCACGTCGCGGACCGCGACACCCGGTACGTCGACGGTTTCGCCCTCGGCCACCAGCCAGCCGTCGAGCACACCGTCGGTGGATTCCTTGCGGGAGCCGTAATGCCGCCCGACGGCTTCGGCGGAGGTCTCCACGCCGATCGCGCTCAGGCACGCGTCGGCCATACCGCGCAACGCCTTCCCGCCGATGATCGGCGAGACACCGACGACCTTGGCGCGCGTTTTCCGCAGCGCGTCGCGGATTCCCGGGACACCGAGCGTCGTGCCCACCGAGACCACCGGATTGGACGGCGCGAACAGCACGACGTCGGCGGCCGCGATCGCGTCGAGCACGCCCGGCGCGGGCTTGGCCTCGTCGGCGCCGACGGCGATGATCGAATGCGCCTTCGGCTCGGAGCGGTAGCGCACCCACCACTCCTGGAAGTGGATCGCCTTGCGCTGGTCCGGATCCTCCGGATCGTCGATCACGACATGCGTTTCGACGCGGTCGTCCGACATCGGCAGCAGGCGCACGCCCGGCTGCCAGCGATCGCACAGCGCCTCGGTGACCTGGGACAGCGGATAGCCCGCGCGCAGCATCCGCGAACGGATGAGATGCGTCGCGATGTCCTTGTCGCCCAAGCCGAACCAGGTCGGCTCGGCGCCATAGGCGGCGAGCTCCTCCTTGACCGTCCAGGTCTCACCGGCGTGGCCCCAGCCGCGTTCGGTGTCGATCCCCCCGCCGAGGGTGTACATGCAGGTGTCCAGGTCCGGGCAGATGCGCAGACCGTGCATCCACACGTCGTCCCCGGTGTTCACCAGCGCGGTCACCTCGTGCGGCGATTCCGGTGCGGAACCGGTCGCGGGCAGACCCAGTGCTTGCTTGACCCCCAGCAGGAAGCGGGCCCCGCCCACTCCGCCGACCAAAATGACGACCTTCACGACGGGCGATCCTCGCACGCGCCGGGACCCGGGGCCCAGTAGCGGTACCTGTGGTGCTCCGTACAGCCCAGGCTTTCGTACAGCTTCAGCGCGCCGGAGTTCGCCATCGCGACCTGCAGGAGCATCCCGGTCGCGCCCTGACCGGCGCCCCAGGCGCCCACGGCGTTCATCAGCCCGCGGGCCAGCCCTCGCCGCCGGAACTCCGGCCATACCTCCAAACGGGCGATGTGCAGCCACTCGCCGACGACCGCTCCGCGCACCGCGCCGGCCGTGACGCCGTCCAGTTCCACGATCCCGAAGCCGACCTTGCCGGTGCCGAGGACGTGGCGCGGCGCCTCCGGCGGGTCGGCGCTGCCCGCCGTCATCTCCCACCATCCGGACGTCGGCTCGTCGAGAATCACCGCTCCCGCCGAGGTCCCGCGTGAGATCGGGCCGGTGAGCAGGCGAACCTCGTGCGCGGGCCGGTGTTCCACATAGTGGACCCAGCCGGACGCGGCGAGTTCGTCTTCGAGAGACGTGTTCTGGATCACCTGAACGACCGGCGGGATGGCATGATCGTGGGCGAAGTCACAGACCGCCCGCAGGGCGTCTGGCAGCGGTTTTCCCGGGTCACCGATCGCCAGGGCGCTGTTGGCCCGGGCGGTGAACCCGTCCGCCCAGCGGAGCCGCCAGTCACCGATCCGGCTCTCCAGCAGGGGAGTCCAAGCCCGGCTACAGGTGAGCTCGAGCATTTCCGCACTGTTCACGGTTAGATTGTGCCAAGGAAGGCAGTGGAGGGACCCGATGAGCATCGCGCGCAAGGACGACCGGCACAACGAAGACCTGGTTCGCGAGATCTCCGACGGCTTCAACCGGGCGTTGGGCGCGGAAAAGGCCGTCGAGCAGGACGAGAAGGACGCGGCGGCGACGAAGCCCGCCGCGCCGCAGTTCGTCATCACCGGGGACAGCAGGGCCACTCCGCCGCCACGCCGGAAGGACCGCTGAAGGCCCATACCCGGGGTATGGATAAGGGTGGCCTAAGCGGGCCGGTCGCGCCCGTGGGCGCGTAATGTCCGTTGCAGACTGGTGAAGCAGAGATAAAGCAGGAGTACGCAGTGACCTACGTGATCGCCGAGCCCTGCGTCGACGTGCTCGACAAGGCGTGTATCGACGAGTGCCCCGTGGATTGCATCTACGAGGGTGACCGCATGCTGTACATCCACCCGGACGAATGCGTCGACTGCGGTGCCTGCGAGCCGGTCTGCCCCGTCGAGGCGATCTACTACGAGGACGACGTCCCCGACGAGTGGAACGACTACACCAAGGCCAACGTCGACTTCTTCGACGAGCTCGGTTCGCCCGGTGGCGCCTCCAAGGTCGGCAAGACCAGTCACGACCCCGCCTTCATCAAGGCTCTTCCCCCGCAGGGCGAATGAGCCGGGTCGCTCTTCCCGATTTTCCCTGGGATTCCCTCGCCGAAGCCAAGGCGAAGGCCCAGGCACATCCCGGCGGCATCGTCGACCTGTCGATCGGTACGCCGGTGGACCCGGTCCCCGAGAGCATCCGCGCGGCGCTCGCGTCCGTGTCGGAGATCCCGGGGTACCCGACCACACACGGGATCCCCGAGCTCAGGGCCGCCGCGATCGAAGCGCTTTCGCGGCGGCACGGCATCTCGGGTGTTCCCGAGGCCGCCGTGCTGCCGACGATCGGCTCGAAGGAGCTGGTCGCTTCGCTGCCGCGGCAACTGGGCTTCGGCCCCGGTGATCTCGTCGTCATCCCCGAGGTGGCGTACCCGACCTACGAGGTCGGCGTGCTGCTGGCGGGTGCTTCACTGCTGCGCGCGGACAGCACGTTCGCGCTCGGCCCCCAGCGGCCTTCGATGCTGTGGCTGAACTCGCCGTCCAACCCGACCGGGCGCGTGCTCGGAGTCGACCATCTGCGCAAGGTCGTCGACTGGGCGCGGGAACGCGGCGTCGTCGTGGTGTCCGACGAGTGTTATCTGGCGCTGGGCTGGGAAAGCGAGCCCGTGTCGATCCTGCACCCGGACGTGCACGGCGGCTCCCTCGACGGTCTGCTGGCCGTCCATTCGCTGTCGAAGTCCGCGAACCTCGCGAGCTACCGCGCCGGATTCGTCACCGGTGACCCGAAGCTCGTCGCCGGCCTGCTGGAGATCCGCAAGCATTCCGGGCTGATCGTGCCGCGGCCGGTGCAGGAGGCCATGGTCGCCGCGCTGAAGGATGACGAAGCGCTTGCCGTGCAACGGGAACGCTACGCGCGCCGTCGGTTGGTGCTGCGGAAGGCGTTGCTGGACAGTGGTTTCGAGATCTCGCATTCCGAGGCGGGGCTGTATCTCTGGTCCACGCGCGGCGAATCCGCGCTCGACACGGTCGACTGGCTCGCCGGACGCGGCATCCTCGCCGCGCCGGGCACGTTCTACGGGCCGACCGGTGGGAACCACGTCCGGATCGCCTTGACGGCGACGGACGAGCGGATCGACGCGGCCGTGGAGCGGCTCACCGCCTGATCGGCTTCAGGACACGTCGCGACCGGTGAAACCCCGGTAGACGAACCGTGTCAGCGCCTCGACGGCTTCTTCTTCGGAGATCGCCGACGGGTCGAGCAGCCACGTGTGCGCGAAACCGTTGACCAACTCGGCCATCATCGCGAGCGTGACCTGCTCCGACGCCGGGAGTTCCATACCCGCCGCGGTGATGTACCCGAGGTGGTCGAGGATGTCCGCCGCCTGCTCGGCGCCGAAGCGCGCGTAGGTGCGTGCGAACTCGTCGCTGACCATCGCGGCCTGACGCAGCGCGAGCATCGTCGCGGCGTTGTCGCGGTGGAAGTTCCAGTACTCGCAGACATGCCAGCGCACGGCCTGCGGGTCGGTGAAGTCGGGGATGTGCTCCGGTGAGGCCGCGTTGACGTCGCTCTCCGCCGCCAGATCCTCGAGAAGCGCTTCGAGCAGTTCTTCCTTGCTCGCGAAGTGGTTGTAGAACGAACCCGCCGCGCGTCCGGCCTCCGCCGTGATGTCGGTGATCTTGGTGTTCAGGTACCCCTTCGCCGCGAAAACGCGCTTCGCCGCCTCCTTGAGTGCGGCCTCGGTCTCCGCTGCCTTCTCCTTGCGGCTCATCGCCGTCATCGGCACCTCCTTGACACGGAAGGCTAGCAACGAGCATAGTGAATTCATATTCACTGAATCCCAATTCACTGGAGGAGAGATGACCGAGGTGCTGATCGCGGGGGCCGGGCCGACCGGACTCACGCTGGCCATCGACCTCGCGCGCCGCGGCGTCGGCGTGCGGATCGTGGAGAAGGCCGAGACGTTCTTCGAGGGCTCTCGCGGCGACGGCCTGCAGCCGCGCACGCTGGAGGTCTTCGAGGACCTCGGTGTCCTGGACGCGGTGCTGGCCGCCGGGCAGCCGCCCGTGGCGATGAAGATCCATCTGGGCGGGGAGGTCGTCGGCGAGCGCTGGATGGCCGAGCTCGCCGACCCGACGCCGGACGTGCCGTATCCCAACGGCCACTTCCTCGGCCAGTCCCGGACCGAGGGCATCCTTCGCGAGCGACTCGCCGAATTCGGCGTCCAGGTCGAGCTCGGCACGCCACTGCTCGGTTTCGAGCAGGACGCCGACGGGGTGACCGCCGAGCTGCCGGGCGAGCGCGTCCGGGTCGACTACCTCGTCGGCGCGGACGGGGGGAAGAGCTTCGTGCGTAAGGCGCTCGGAATCGCGTTCGAGGGCACCACCGACGAGTCGGTCCGCATATTGCTGGGCGACGTCCAGGCCGAGGGGCTCGATCGCGCGTACGGGCACTGGTTCGCGAAGCCCGAGGATCCGATGTCGGGGATCGTGCTCACGCCGCTGCCGGGGGTGCCGCATTTCCAGTTCGGTGCGCCACTGGGCGAGGAGGAGGTCGAGGCCTCGCTCGGCACGTTGCAGTCCCGGCTCGACGAACTGTCCGGCGGCGGGGTCCGGCTGCACGATCTCGCCTGGTCGACGGTGTGGCGGCCCAATATCCGGCTCGCGGAGCGGTTCCGTGACGGTCGCGTGTTCCTCGCGGGCGACGCGGCGCACGTCCACCCGCCGACCGGCGGGCAGGGGCTCAACACCGGCGTCCAGGACGCGTACAACCTGGGCTGGAAACTCGCCGACGGTTCACCGGAGCTGCTCGACAGCTACGAGCCCGAGCGTCGCGGGGTCGCCGCGCGGGTGCTGAAGATCAGCACCGAGATCCTCGAGAAGTACAAGGAAGGCACCGAAGACGCGCACGAGCGCGGCGAGAACACGCGTCAGCTCGACATCGGCTACCGCGGCGGCCCGCTCGCGCCCGCGGCGACCGGCCGGATCCGGCCCGGCGACCGTGCCCCGGACGCGCCGCTGAAGGACGCGAACGGCAAACCCGTCCGGCTGTTCGAGCTGCTGCGCGGCCCGCAGGCGACGCTGCTGGTGTTCGGCGACGGTCCGGCGCCCGAAGGCGCGCGGCGCATCCTGCCGTCGGGCAGTGCACTGTCCGATGTGGACTTCGAAGACGTGGGCGGGCACGCTTTCGCGGCGTACGAAGCCGAGAACGGGCGGCAGGTGGAGATCCGCCCGGACGGCTATATCCGCGGGCTCACCGCCTGAGCGGCCGCGTCGACCTCCGCCCAGACGTCGCGCCACACGGCACGGACCTCGGCGCGGCGCAGTAGTTCCTTCTCCGCGACCCGGCCCGCGATGAACGCGACTTCGGCGTCGACGGACGCCACCACGCCACGCATCCGATCCGCGGCGACGCAGGCGTCCTGGTGCTCTCCGAGGACGGTCTGGAAGCTCTTCGTGGCCTTGATCAGCCGCTGGATTCGTTCCGCTTGCTTCTTCTTCGCCGCGGGCTTGGCCATTTCGGCGGCGTAGCGGAGTTTCTTGCCGTAGATGCGAAGCGCGTGAAGGTCGTCGTCCGGGGGATCGGCGGGAAGCGCCTTCACGGCCTTCGCGAGCTTTCGATGCGGCTTCGCGAGGCCGGCGACGAGGTCGGCCGAGGTCTGGGGGCTTTCATCGGCTTCCTCGGTGGCGGGCTGCCGGGCGAGACGGCCGATGTCCTGCAGCATCGAGGCGTAGCGGGGACTGGCGAGCGCCCGGGTGAGCCGCCGCTTCGCGACACCGCGTTCGGTGACGAATTTCGAGACCAGACGGCGCGCGGCGGGCTGGTCGCGCACCTCGAATTCGGCGACGACCTCGCGAAGGTGCCCGATCAGGACGTCGTAGTCGCGGACGTCGCCGAGGGACTGGCCGAGCCAGCCGAGTTCGGTGCGCACGGGCTCGGCGTCCGGGCCGACGAGGCGGCCCGAGAGTTTGAGGACGCTTCGCATGCGGCGCAGCGCGACCCGCATCTGGTGGAGGTCTTCGGGGTCGGCACCGGATTTGGTGCCCGGTTCGTGCGCGAGGAGGGCGCGGATCTCGACGTCGAGTTTGACCCGGACGTGGGTGGCCGCCGGATCGCCCGGCCCCGCTTTCGCGGGCCGGTCGCCGAGCCCGAGCGCGGCAGGAGTGGTCGAAGGGACGTTCTTGCGCGGCAGGGCCTCGGCTGTCACAAGATGAATTCTAGGTGAACCGGCAAGGTGGTCCAGGCCGTGAGAGCGGCAAGGGACCTTTGCCACCGCCCTCCGGGGGAGAGTGGTAGCAAAGGTCCCTTGCTGTCGTTCAGGGCTTCGGGCGACTCGGTCGAGGATGTCGCGAAAGCCACTTTCGGGACATCAGACGTCGCGAAAGTGGCTTTCGCGACAGCCCTGGCCACCAGGTGGTAGCAAAGGTCCCTTGCTCTCTTTTCGCAGGTCAGTTGGCGTGCAGGGCCGCGTTCAGCTCGATGCCGACACCGGTGCGCGCGACGACCTCGACGGCGCCGGTCCCGGAGTTCCGCCGGAACACCGCACCCGAGATGCCGGACAGCTCCAGCGCCTTCACGACCTTGCCCTCGAAGGTCACCTTCGTGCCGGCCGTGACGTACAGGCCCGCCTCGACGACCGAGTCGTCGCCGAGTGAGATGCCGACGCCGCCGTTCGCGCCGATCAGGCAGCGCTCGCCGATCGAGATGGTCTCCTTGCCGCCGCCGGACAGCGTGCCCATGATCGACGCGCCACCGCCGACGTCGGAGCCGTCGCCGACCACGACGCCCGCCGAGATCCGGCCTTCGACCATCGAGGCGCCGAGCGTGCCGGCGTTGAAGTTGACGAAGCCCTCGTGCATGACCGTGGTGCCGTTGGCCAGGTGCGCGCCGAGGCGGGCGCGGTCGGCGTCGGCGATGCGGACGCCGGTCGGCACGACGTAGTCCACCATCCGCGGGAACTTGTCCACGCCGTAGACGGTGACGTTGCCGCGCGCCCGCAGCCGCAGCCGGGTCGCCTCGAAGCCCTCGACGGGGCACGGCCCGTGGTTGGTCCACACGACGTTCGCCAGCAGGCCGAAGATGCCGTCGAGGTTCGCGCCGTGCGGCCGGACCAGACGGTGCGACAGCAGGTGGAGGCGCAGGTAGACGTCGTGCGTGTCGCCGGGGGCGTCGGCGAGCCTGGCGATGGTCGTGCGGACCGCGACGACCTCGACACCGCGGTCGGTATCCGGGCCGAGCTGGGCGGCGGCGGCCTCGCCGAGAGCCTCGGAGGCCTCCTCGGCGGTCAGCCGCACCGTGCCGGCCTTGCCTTCGGTGCCTTCGATCAGCTTGGGCAGCGGGAACCAGGTGTCCAGCACCGTGCCGTCGGTCGTGACGGTGGCCAGTCCGACGCCGGTGGCGCCGGTCGTTTCGGGGTCAGGGGTCTGCTCGCTCACGTCCTGAACGGTAACCCAGTGACCCTCCTCAGCCGCCGACGAGGCTCTTCACACTGGTCAGCGCCGTCGCCATGTCGCCGAGTGCCTGGCCGCACGGCCCGCCGGGAGCCGCCACGTCCTGGCAGTTCGCGGCGCGGAAGGCGGCGATCGGGCGGTCGAGGACGTCGGCGTGCGACGACAGGTCCGGGCGGCGCTTGCGAATCGTGCCCGCGGCGCTGGAGAGTTCGGTGACGTACTTCTGGCAGCCCCTGGGCGATTCGGTCCCCGGCGCCAGGTAGCACTGGTCGGTCGTCAGCGCTTTGAGCTTGATCGGCAGCACGTCCGGCCCGGTGCTCTGGGTCGGACGGACCTTCACCGGGACTTCCCCCGATCCGCAGCCGCTGAGTACCAGGAGGAGGGCGACCAAGATCGTTCGCATGCGCACTCCTTCACGGTAGCCTCGGGCGCCCGGCGGTACGGTGCGGGCATGCCTTCGCTCGATCTGCACGCGGACCCCGTCGACCTCACCGCCGCGCTGGTGGACATCTTCAGCGTCTCGGAGGAGGAGACGGTCATCGCGGACACCGTGCAGGCCGCGCTCCAGGCGCAGGCGCCGCATCTCGAGGTGATCCGCAACGGTGACGCGGTCCTCGCCCGCACGAACCTCGGCCGTCCGTCGCGGGTGCTGATGGCCGGGCATCTCGACACCGTTCCGGTCAACGAGAACATGCCCGTGCGCCGCGAGGGGACCGGTGACGACGAGATCCTGCACGGGCTCGGCACCGTCGACATGAAGAGCGGCGACGCCGTCTTCCTGCATCTCGCCGCCGCCCTCCGGGAGCCGAAGCACGACGTCACCTTCGTGTTCTACGACTGCGAAGAGATCGAAGCGACGAAGAACGGTCTCGGGCGCATCGAGCGCGAGCTGCTCGAGTGGCTGCGGGCCGACCTCGCGATCCTCGGTGAGCCGTCGAACGGGGGAATCGAGGGCGGCTGCCAAGGCACGATGCGGATCGAGATCCGTGTCGAAGGCGCCCGCGCGCACACGGCGCGCGGCTGGATGGGCGTCAACGCGATCCACGGACTCGCCGAACCGCTGCGCAGGCTGGCCGAGTACACGCCGCGGGTGGTCGACATCGACGGCCTGACCTACCGCGAAGGGCTCCAGGCCACGAAGATCGGCGGCGGGGTCGCGGGCAACGTCGTGCCGGACGAGGCCGTGCTCACGATCAACCACCGCTTCGCTCCCGACAGGAACGGCGAGCAGGCCGAAGCGCACCTTCGCGAGCTCTTCGAGGGCTACGACGTCAAGGTTGTCGACTTGTCGCCAGGAGCGTTGCCCGGGCTGAGCGCTCCCGCGGCGGCCGAGCTGGTCGCCGCGGCCGGCGGCAAGGCGGTCGCGAAGCTGGGCTGGACCGACGTCGCGCGCTTCGCGGCTCTCGGGATCCCGGCGGTCAACTTCGGACCCGGCGACCCGACGCTCGCGCACACCCGCCAGGAGAACGTGCGGGCGGGCGAGATCCGGCAGGTCGCTACCGTGCTGCGCGCGTTCCTCAGCTAGCCAGGGCCAGGAACTCCTCGAGAGCCGCCTCCGGACCGCCGTAGGTGAGGTGCGAAATGGCGAACATCGGGGCGATCACGCGGCTCCAGGCGTACAGCCGGTCGCCGTCGAGCCCGCACGCGGCCGCCACCACCTGACACCGGGCTTCGACCCCCTCGCGTCCGGCGCCGCCCACCACGTAGTCGACGGCGTCGAAGCACGGATCACCCACGCACGCCTTCGGATCGATCGCGATCAGGCCGCGCGGGCCGCCGTCCAGGACGTTGCCGAGATGCAGATCGCCGTGGAGCAGTACGACCTCGGCCTGCGTGTCCAGCAGCCGCTCGCAGCGTTCGATCGCCCGCCGCCAGGTGGCCGGGCCGACCCGGGCGGCGATGTCCGGTTCGGTGATGCGGCGGCCGATCCGGTCGAAGGACTCCTCGAACCGGCCGCGCAGGCTCCACGGCCAGCCTTCGGGCGGGGCCACGGCGTGCAGGGCGGCGAGCAGCTCTCCCCATCGCCCCGGCAGGGTCGATGACGGCAGGTTCTCGGCTTCGGTACCCGGCTGGATCTCCTCCAGCACCATCGCGCCGGCGTCCGCGTCGGCGGCCAGGACGGCGGGCACCCGGCCCGACGGCGCGAACACCCGCAGCATTTCGAGCTGTTTGGTCAGCAGCGGCCCATCCGGGCTGAGTTTGAGTACCGCCGGTCTCCCGTCGGACCACCGGCAGCGCAGGACGACGGACGAGGCTCCGCTGTCGAACAACTCGCCGAGCGCGAAGTCCCATCGGGAGGCCAGGCGTTCGGCGAGGGCGGGCACACCGGCGAGCCACCCTTCGGCGTCGGCGCCGAAGCGGCCGACCAAACGGGTGCCGATGTCGTCCAAGTCCACTTCGGTCACTGGGAAACGTCCTCCTCGGCTCCGAGAAGGAGCAGTCCACGCCGCAGTAGGTCCGCGGCCTCTTCGAAGCGCCCCTGATCGCGAAGGAGCTCTCCCGCCTTGTCGATCGACGCGGCCAGGACGCCGCGAGCGTCGCGGAGGGCCGCTACGTCGATGGCGTGCGCGAAGCCCGCTTCGGCTGCTTCGAGGTCTCCGCGAGCCAGCGCCAGCGACCCCTGCTGGAACACGAGGGACGCGAAGAGCGGCGAGTCCGCGGGGATGGCTTCGGCCGCTTCGGAGAGTAGACCGGCGGCGTCGTCGAGACGACCGAATTCGCGGCAGACGTCGGCGAGCTCCAGCGTGACAGCGTGATCGGGCGCGGCCGCGCGTGACGCGCGAAGATCCGCGAGAGCGCCTTCGAGGTCGTCGGCACGCCGGACCAACGCTCGCGCGAACAGGCACCGGGCCAGCACCGGCCGCAGGGCTCGTTCGTGGAGCAGGTCGTGCAGCGCCGACACGGCGGCGACGGCGTCGGCCACCCGTCCGTCACCGAGATACGCCTCGGCCAGCCGACGCTGGTTCTCGGCGAGCTCGGCCAGGATCTCCTCGTCGCCGCGAGCCAGTCGCAGTGCCTCTCCCGCGTGATGCGCGGCCTGGACGGTCTCGCCGAGACGGAGCTGCCCGTCGGCGAGGTACGCGTGCAGAGTCAGCAGGAGTACCGGATGTGGATGCCGGTCGAGGCTCGCGTCGAGCGCCGTCCGAAGCAGGTGCATCGCGTGGTGCGGCTCGCCCCGGTCGACCAGGACGTTCGCCCGCAGCGCGGCGGCCAGTCCCCGGTACGCCGGGATGTCGTTCGCGAGCGCGGTTTCGGCGGCGGCCACCAGCCGGGGCCGGGTGTCGCCGTGGGCGGATCGCGCGAGCCACAGCCAGGCGAGCCCGGCCTGGCGGTCACGGCCGATCTCCTCCGCCCGCCGCGCCAGCCGTCGCATCTTCGGCGCCGAACCGTTCCCCGCCAGGAAATCCGCCGCGGCCGCCGCGATGTCCAGGTCGAGCCGGACGTCGTCGCGCGGCGAAGTCACGCCCAACAGCTCACCGGTGTCCACGCCGAGCCGGGTGGCGAAATGGCGCACCGCGTCGCCGGACGGGGTCCGCGCACCCGTCTCGACGGAGGAGACGTACGCGGCGGTGTAGTGCGGCTCGGCGAGCTCGCGCTGGGTGAGGCCGCGTTCGGCGCGCAGCCGCCGCAGTCGTCCACCGACCTCCTCGTCCATACCCGAGAACGATACGGGCGACCGCGGCAATACTGACTCGTGAGTGGTAAGGAGGGTGGGAACCGTCCTTACCACTCACGAGGCTTCAGCGTCCCTGCAGGGATTTCACGTTCTGGCCGAAGGTCCAGTTCCGCGAACCGTCCCAGTTGATCGACCAGGTCATGAGGCCCTTGAGCGATGGAATGCTGCGGTATGCCTGGGAAACCAGGCTCGGCGACATGTAACCGCCACCCGCACCCGCCTGCGCCGGCAGACCGGGTGCCTGCTTGTCGAAGGGGACGCGGATCGTCTGGCCCTGGATCACCAGGCCCTTGTCGAGGCAGTTGGTCTGCGCGACGAAACCCTGGACCGTCCCGGCCTGGTACGAATCGCCGGAGCAGCCGTACATGCTTCCGTTGTAGTACTGCATGTTCAGCCACCACAGCCGGCCGTTGTCCGCGTATTTCTTGACGATCGGCAGGTACGCGCCCCAGATCGAGCCGTAGACGACGCTGCCGCCGGTGACGTACGCGGTCTCGGGCGCCATGGTGAGACCGAAGTTCGGCGGCATCGCGGCGAGGACGCCGTCGATGATGCGGATGAGGTTCTTCTGCGACGCGGAAAGCGTGTTGATGTTCCCGCTGCCGGTGAGGCCGGTTTCGATGTCGATGTCGATCCCGTCGAAGTTGTACTTCTTCAGGATCGGCACGATGGTCGCGACGAATTTGTCCGCGACGGTGGCCGAATTCAGATCGATGCCCGCGGTGGCGCCGCCGATGGACATCAGGATCGTCGCGCCCGCGTCCTTGGCGGCGCACATTTCGGACGGGGTCGCGACCTTCACAGTCGCGTCCATCCCATCCTCCCATTTGGCCGTTCCGTCGGACAGGATGACCGGAAAGGCAGCGTTGATCACGTTGTACCCGTTGGCTTTGATCCGGGCGTCGGTGATCGGGATCCAGCCCAGCGGCGGATGGACGCCGTTCGAAGCGCCGTCCCAGTTCTCCCAATAGCCTTGCAGGACCTTGCCCGCGGGCTTCGATTTGACCGCGCAGACCTCGGCGTCGGGCGAGGCGTGTGCCGGGCTCAGTACGACGAGTGTGGTGACGGCGAGTACCGCCGCGCCGGTGATTGCGAGCAGCCGTGAGACGCGACCGAACATACCCAGCTCCCATCTCGAAAGCGGTTTGAACGAACAGGAAGCGGCCGTTCGGCTCAACATAGGTCGCGGTGCCCGGCCCCCGCTACCGACGATCGGGTGGTCTAGACCAGATATCGAAGAGTTGTCCGAAAATCCCTCTCACGCACGAGGGCCATCTCACGAGGCCGGGTGTCCTCGTGAGATGGCCCTCGCCATTCGGATGGTCAGGAAGTGTCTCGCACGGTGAGGCTGGTCAGGCGAGGACACGCGCGCGCGTTCTTTCGGCCGGAGGCCTCGGGTTTACGGAGTCGGGCCGCTGACACGGCTGAGTGAGTGATCAACCGATGCCGCGGCCCGGCTACGGAAACCCGACAGCGCGCCTTGAGAGACACAGCTCAGACGGTGATGGTCCAGCTGTCGAGCGTGCCGGTGTCCTGCGCGTAGGCGTCGTAGATCACGAGCGTCCAAGTGCCGGAAGCGGCTTCGTTGGTCACCGGGACCGAGTAGTTCCGCGTGCCGAGGTCGGTACACGGAAGGGATCCGGTGGGCTTGACCGAGTACGTGCTGCCGTCAGGCGCCTTGAGGCTGATCCGCAGATCCTCGGAGCAGGTGTGCGTACCGGTGATCGACACCTTCACCGGCGACGTCGCCGTACCCGTCGCGGTGGACGTGATCGGGCTGTTGACCGTCGCGTAGTCATTGAGCGCGTAGTCGGTGCCGTTGGTGAACGTGCGCACGCTGACGTCGCCGACGGTGAGCGTGTACTGCGCCGTGCGGTCCACCGAGGTCCCGTCACCGGTCACGGTGATCGTGCTGGTGCCGTTGGGGGTGCTCGCCGACGTCGCGATGGTGAGCGTCGAAGAACCGCCCGACTGCACCGAAGCGGGGTTGAACGTCGCGGTGGCTCCGGCGGGGAGGCCGCTGGCGCTCAGCGAAACCGCTTGTGCCGCACCGGAAGTCGTCGTGGTGTTGACCGTGACGGTCGTCGACTGTCCGGCTTGGACGGTGCCGGAGGACGGCGACAGGCCGAGCGAGAAGTCGGGTCCCGTCGACGTGCCGACGGCGAGCTTCCAGAGCGCGTAACCGATCGCGTCGCTGTTCTTCTCCAGCGGGGTGTCCGGGATGTTGGACAGCGTGTCGCACGCGCGGTGGTAGCAGCTGTCGAACGCCTGTCCGGCGGTGCCGCCCCATTTCTGTTGCTGCGCGGAGCTCTTCGTATAGCCGGCGCCGGTCGCGAGGCCGCCGACCGGGATACCCGCGCTCTTGAACGACGCGTGGTCCGAACGGCCGTCGCCTTCGGTGTCGCCCTCGGTCTGGATGCCGATCGTCCGGAAGTATTCGTCGAACACCGCCTTGACCGAAGCGACGTCGTCATAGACGAAGTAGCCCCAGTTGTCGGAGCCGATCATGTCGAAGTTCAGGTAGGTCTTGATCTTCGTGCGTTCGGTCTGCGGCAGGCTGTTGACGTAGAACTTGGAGCCGCGCAGGCCGGACTCCTCGTCGGCCCACCAGCCGAAGCGGACGCGCTTGGCCATCGCCGGGTTCTCGCGGGCCAGCGTCAGGGCGACTTCGAGGATCGAGGCCGAACCCGAGCCGTTGTCGTTGATACCGGGACCGGCGCTGACGCTGTCGAGGTGCGCGCCGAGCATGATGACCTGGCTCGCGTCGCCCTGCGGCCATTCCGCGATGACGTTCTGGCTCGAACCCGCGCAGCTCGAACAGGTCTGCAGCGTGACGTTGTAGCCGGCGTCGCGCAGTTTCTGTGCCACATAGGACACCGATGCCGGATAACCCGGCCGCCCGGAGGCGCGGTTGCCGCCGTTCTGGTTGGCGATCGTCTGCAGTGCGCTCAGGTGTGCCTTGACGTTGGCGAGCGAGATGTCCGGTGCGGCGGTGGTGGTCGCCTGCGCGGGCGCGGTGACGACACCGAGTACGGCGGCCATGCCGACGACGGCCGCTCCTATTCGCTTTCCCCACTTCATGCCGGGGTGTTCCTTTCTGGGTAATGGTCCGTGAAGGCCTCCTTGAGGGACCCTGGGTCCCTCAAGGAGGCCTTCACGGACTTGTGGAGTCGGGAGCTAGACGGTGATCGACCAGCTGTCGAGCGTGCCGGTGTCCTGCGCGTAGGCGTCGTAGACCACGAGGGTCCAGGTGCCCGCCGCGACCTCGTTGGTCACGTTCACCGAGTAGTTCCGCGTGCCCAGGTCGGTGCAGGGCAGGGAACCGGTGGGCTTGACCGAGTACGTGCTGCCGTCGGGCGCCCGCAGGCTGATGCGGAGGTCCTCGGAGCAGGTGTGCGTACCGGTGACCGTCACCTTCACCGGGGACACCGCGTTACCGGTGGCGGTGGAGGTGATCGGGCTGTTGATCGTCGCGTAGTCGTTCAGCGCGTAGTCGGTGTCGTTGGTGTACGTCCGCAAGTCGCCGCCGGTGCCGACGGTCAGCTTGTACTGAGCGGTGTGCGTGCCGCTCGCCGCGGTGCCGGTCACCGTGATGGTGCTGGTGCCGTTGGGGGTGCTCGCCGACGTCGCGATGGTGAGCGTCGAGGAGGCACCGGACTGCACGGTGTCCGGGTTGAACGTCGCGGTCGCCCCGGCCGGGAGGCCCGAAGCGGTGAGCTTCACCGACTGCGCCGCACCGTTGACGGTCGCGGTGTTCACCGTGACGGTCGCCGATTCGCCCGGCTTGACCGAGCCGGACGCCGGGGTGACGCCGACCGAGAAGTCGGGGCCGGACGGCGTGCACGAGGTCGGCTCGCCGGTCGCCGCGGTGACGCTGATGGCGTCCCACGCCGCCTTGGTGGTGTTGAACTCGGTGCAGGAACCCGGGTACAGCGCGAGCGCCGCTTCCAGGGTCGCCTTGCGGGCGGCCTTGTGGTTCCAGCTGGAGGTCTTCTTCAGCAGGCCGTTGTAGAAGATCTTCGCGGCCTTCTGGATGCCGAGACCGGTGATCGAGGTGTTGTTGCAGGTCGGGCTGGCCGGCTTGCCGACCGGCGCGGTGCCCTCGGCGAGCAGGTAGAACCAGTGGTTCTGCGGGCCCGCGGCGGCGTGCACCTCGGTGTTCGGGATGGACGACGTGTAGCAGTCGGGGTTGCCGGAGATCCTGCTCGGCTTGTTCATGTAGCGGATCGGGCCCTGGCCGACCAGGTTCACGCCCTCGCCGACGTCGTAGTCCGGGACGTCCTTGGCGTTGTTGGCGTAGTGCTCGGTGATGGCGCCGAAGATGTCACCGGTGGACTCGTTGAGGCCGCCGTTCTCGTTGCCGCTGCCCGCGCCGCCCGGCGTGGTCTGGAAGATGGCGTGGCCGTACTCGTGCGCGACGACGTCCATCGGGGTGGCCTGGCGCTGGTTGTCCTGCGAGTGGCCGAAGGTGGTCGACGAGCCGTTCCAGTAGGCGTTGACCTGGTTGAGGCCGACGTAGGCGGGGAAGCCGCCGCCGCTGCCGTTGATACCGTTGCGGCCGAGCCATTCGCCCAGCATCTTCCACTCGGTCTGGACGCCGAAAAGCGTGTCGACACAAGCGGTTTCCAGGTCGGTGCCGGAGCCGTTGCCCCAGTTGTCGTCCGGTCCGCTGTAGGGCGAGCCGTTCTGGCGGGCACAGCTGATGTTGCTGCGCTGCGGGTCGCGCATCGTGTACGTGCCGCCGGAGTTCGTCGTGTCGATGGTGACGTTGCCGACGTAGTAGCTGTTCCCGGCGCCGAGCGTGCCGAGCTCGTTCGACGTGGACTTCTTCGCCGCGGTCGGGAAGTTCGACATCTTGACGTCGTCACGGGTTTCGAGCACCGCGCCGGTGGCGCCGTCCACGAACACGTGCAGGTTGCTCGGTGCCGTCGCCTTGGTGCCCGCGACGACGACCTCGTAGGCGAGCTTGGGGGAGTTCCCCGCCAGCACGACGAGCTTCGGCGCGACCACGCTGTCTACTTTGGACAGCTGGCCGCGGGCGACCTCGGTCGCCTTCGCCGCGGAGATCTTGGCCTTGGTGTCGACCGAGATCGTCGCGGTCTCCGCGGCGCTGGTGCCGCGGACGCGCCCGGCGCCGTCGGCGACCACCACCGCGTCCCCGCCGACGACCGGCAGGCCACGGTAGGTTCGTTCGTAAGCGGCGTAGAAGAGTCCTCCGCCGCCCTGGGTCAGCCCGACGCGACGGAAGTCCTCGTTGGCTCCCCTTCGCAGGTGATCCACTCCGGCCGCGGCGGCCTGGTCGGCCGCGCTCGCGGCCACGGCGTCGGGGCTCGCGGGCTGGATGGTGGCGGTGGTCGCGTTCGCCGGGGTCACCGGGAACGTCATGCTCAGGGCAAGGCCGGCGACGGCCGCCAACCCTGTTCTGAGCCCTCGCTGAACGGTCATGTGAACCTTCCATGGGCAGGACCGTGTACCCGGACGGCCAGTGGCGCGGCGGGGAATTCGACCGGGGCGGGTGCACGGCGGGGGACGGAGAGCGTGCCCATTCGGATAACTGGAGTTATCCCGATGGACACGTCCGAGTAAAGGAGCCGCTCACAAGGCCGTCAATGGGCCGGATGGCCTAGCGGAGCGGACGAAGATCCACATGCGAGGAATAAAATCCCTGTGTAGTAAGAGTTTTTCCCGCCATGTGCGATATATGGCGACTTTCGTATGGTTTTCAGTCCGCCGGCCCGGAATCGGACATAGCGGCCGCGCGTACACCGCGCCGATAGGCCTCCGCCGCTTTTTCGATTAATCCGCGGGCTCGCAACGTGTCGCCCAAATGCAGTGAGGTGGCGACGAGCGCGCCGCGCAGTTCGGACTTTTCCTGTGCGGTGGCGGCTTCTTCGAGCAACGCGGTCGCCGCGGGCAGATCACCTCGGGCGCGGGCGATGAGTCCCAGTAACCGGAGAACCTCGGCCTTCGCCTCGATATCGGGGGATCGATCCAGAAGCGGCCGGATCCCTTCGGCGAGTTCGGCCGCCTCGTCGAGTTCCCCTTGGCGGCGGCGGACGTCGGCGAGCTCGATCGTCGCGCCGAGTACGCCCTCCCGCGACCCGGCCTTGGCGAGCAGATCGCGAGCGAGCCGGAGTTCGGCGTGCGCCTCCTCGAGTTTTCCCAGCCGTCGCCAGAGGAAGCCGCGGGCCCAGCGGCTCCGGGCGGCGTCACGGTCGTAGCCGATCGACGTGAACAGCCGCAGTGCCCGCGAAAGGTCCTTCTCCGCGCGGTCGACCAGACCGATCTCCTGCCACAGCTGCGCCGCCTGCCGGTGGTAGCGCGCGGAGATGTCCTTGCGGTGGGCGGCAGGAAGGACGCGTCGGCCTTCTTCGGCGGCCCGTCGCGCCCGGCGCAGCGCGCCCATTTCGATGAGCGGATGGATCAACGCGGTCAGCAGCGCCAGTTCGGCGTCCGGATCGCTCGTGCCGGTGGCGCGGAGTTCGGCGAGCGCCGTTTCGACGAGCGCGACCGACGCGCCCAGATCGCCCGACAGCGCGCGGCAGGCGGCCAGCCGGTTGACGATCATCGCGCGCAACCGGGGCGAAGCGGCGTCGGCGAGCTCCATGGCGTGCGCGAAACCCTTGTCCGCCAACGGGATATCGTAACGCTGCCACTGGACTTCGCCGAGATAGAAGCGGGCGTGGCACTGGACGTCCGGCAGCCGGTACTCGGCCGCACGTCGCTCCACACGGGAGAATTCGCGCTCCGCCGCTTCGAGCCCGCCCTTCTGCAACTCGCGATACGCGGTTTCGAGGGCGTCGGTGAGTTCGTCGGCCGCGCCCGGCGGCCGATCGAAGCGGAGTTCGTCCGGCGTGAGGCCGAGCCGTCGGGCGAGGTGGGAGAGCACGTCGTCCGAGGGCAGGCGGCCGCCCGACTCGACCTTGGCGAGGAAGCCGCGGTCGTAGCGGGGCTCGGCCAGCTCGCGCTGGGTCAGCCCGCGTGCCCGGCGCAACCGCCGGATCCGCGCGCCGAGTGGTTCTGCCCCGCTGGACGGCACCTCGACCACGGTAGACGATTTCCCGGCGGGGATCCGGGTTGAGCAGGACGGATACCAGCCAACAACGCCGGGATCCGGTGACTTTCGACCGTCGAAACGGACATATTGACTGGTGGCGTTCCGGACGCTAGCGTCTTGCGCCATAAAAAGGAAACTTTCTTAACTAATTCGAGCGGGGCGCCGATGATGGTGAGTTCCTGGTCCCGGACGGTGGCCGCGGTTTCGGCACTGGTCCTCGGGGGTTTGACGGTTCCGGCGGTTTCGGCCGCGGCGGCGGTGCAGGGTGAAGTCCGGGTCGACCAGGTCGGCTACGGCATCACCGAGACCAAGCACGCCTATCTCCTCTCCAGCGCGCCGGGTTCGTTCTCGGTGATCGACGAACGCGGCCGGACCGTCCATCGTGGACGGACCGGACAGTCGCTCGGCGCCTGGAACGCGAAATACCCGGCGGTGTACCAGCTGGACCTGTCGAAGGTCTGGCTGCCGGGCAAGTACCGGATCGAGGTCACCGGCGAGACCAAGGCGACGTCGCCGACGTTCCGGGTGGACACCAAGGACCGGCTCTTCACCCCGCTCGTCCGCGCCACCAACGAGTTCTTCCAGGCGCAGCGCGACGGTGACGACATCATCCCCGGCAGGCTCGACCGCAAACCCTCGCATCTGGCCGACAAGCAGGCCACGGTCTACGAATGGCCCGCGTTCGGCGGTGAATTCGGTGACGAGATCACCGAACCGCTGAAGCCGGCGGGCGGGCCGATCGACGTCGAGGGCGGCTGGGTCGACGCGGGCGACTTCGTCAAGTTCACCTCGAACACCGCGTACTCGCTGGCGGAGCTGGGATACGTGCTCCGCGAGGGCTATGACCCGGTGCTGGCCAAGGAGGTCAAGCTCGGTCTCGACTGGCTCGACAAGATGTGGGACGAGAAGAGCAAGACGCTCTACGCCCAGGTCGGCATCGGGACGGGCAGTGACAAGTTCGGCTTCCTCGGCGACCACGACGTCTGGCGGAATCCGCACGACGACGACCCGCTCGACGTGAAGCCGGGTGACCCCAAGTACTTCGTGAAGCACCGGCCGGTCTTCCCGGCGAACCCCGGTGGTTCCGCGCTCAGCCCGAACCTCGCCGGCCGCGTGGCCGCCGCGTTCGCCCTCGGCGCGCAGGTCGAGGCCAAGCGGAACCCTTCGCTGGCAAGGAAGTACTTCGCCGAGGCCGCCTCGGTGTTCGCGCAGGCCAAGACCGAGAACGTCGGCGAGCTGGTCACCGCGTTCCCGCACGCGTACTACCCGGAATCGTCCTGGCGGGACGACATGGAACTCGGCGCGACGCAGCTCGCCCTGGCGGCCAAGGCCCTGCGTGACCCGCGGTCGGCCGAATGGACCCGGCAGGCGGCGCACTGGGCGAAGGCCTACATCGACGTCGAAGAGAAGAGCACGCTCAACCTGTACGACACCAGCGCGCTGGCGCACACCGAGCTGGCGAAGCTCTTGCGGCACGGTGTCCCGGGCGCGGCGCTGGGGCCGAAGGAGCTGGTCGGCGACCTCCGCCGTCAGCTCGACGAAGGTGTCGCGAGTGCGGCTCAGAGTCCTTTCCGGACCGCCGTCTCGGTGAAGGAATTCGACGCGGCCAGCAAGAGCTTCGGGTTCGCCGCGACCGAGCGGCTGTACGCGGACCTGACCGGTGACCGCCGGTACTCCGCGTTCGGCTCGCAGCAGCGGAACTTCACCCTCGGTGCGAACGCCTGGGGCATCTCGCTGGTCGTCGGCGTCGGCACGACGTCGCCGAAGTGCCCGCACCACCAGGCGGCGAACCTCGCCGGTGAGGAGAAGGTGCTCTACGGCGCCGTCGTGAACGGCCCCAACGGAGCGGAGAACTTCGAGCACATGGAGCTCCCGCCCGGTTCGAAGGACTGCAAGAAGCCCTTCGACGCCTTCGACACCCCCGAGGCCCGCTACGCCGACGACCTCGCCTCGTGGCCGAGCAACGAGCCCGCCATCGACTTCACCTCGACGGCCATGCTCGCGTTCGCGCTGACCGGACGTTCCTGAGGCGTGATCGCGGGGCCCGCTCACCGGCGGGCCCCGCGTTCGCGTACCCGACAACTCCTGTTCGCGGCGATGCCGCCGCTCCGGACGGTGACGACGTCGTAGTCTTGGCGGGGTGAGTGAGACAAGCGAGTTCCCCGACGGCCAGTACCCGGAACGTCCGATCGAGCGCCACAAGGGCCCGGTCGTGCTGCGGCGGGATCGCCGTGACCAGGGCAGCACCACCGACCAGCGCCTGCTGGACTCGCGGGGGCCGAGCGATTGGGTGCACACCGACCCGTGGCGGGTGCTGCGGATCCAGGCCGAGTTCGTCGAGGGCTTCGGCGCGCTGGCCGAGGTGCCGCGCGCGGTGACGGTGTTCGGTTCCGCGCGGACCAAACGGGAGCACCCGGAGTACGAACTCGGCCGCAAGATCGGCGCCGCGCTCGCGAACGCGGGCTTCGCGGTGATGACCGGCGGCGGCCCCGGCGCGATGGAAGCGGTGAACCGCGGCGCCAACGAGGCGGGCGGGTTCTCCGTCGGCCTCGGCATCGAGCTGCCGTTCGAGCAGGGCCTGAACCCGTGGGTCGACCTCGGCGTCAACTTCCGGTACTTCTTCGCCCGCAAGACCATGTTCATCAAGTACTCGCAGGCGTTCATCTGCCTGCCCGGCGGCTTCGGCACGCTCGACGAGCTGTTCGAGGCGCTGACCCTGGTGCAGACGAAGAAGGTCACCAAGTTCCCGGTCGTGCTGTTCGGCAGCGACTACTGGGGCGGGCTGTACGACTGGATCGCCAAGACGCTGCTCGCCGAGGGCAAGATCGGCGAGAAGGACCTCGACCTGCTGCACGTCACCGACGACATCGACGACGCCGTGCGTGTCGTGCAGGAGTCGTACCAGGCGTGGGAGGACACCCACTGATGGCGGCGCCGCGCCGGATCTGTGTCTTCTGCGGCTCGTCGATGGGCTTCGACCCGAGGTACGCCGACGAGGCCCGAGCACTGGGCACGCTGCTGGCCTCGCGGGGGATCGGGCTGGTCTACGGCGGGGCCTCGGTCGGCACCATGGGCGTCGTCGCGGACGCCGCGCTCGCCGCGGGCGGTGAGGTGATCGGCGTGATCCCCGAGGCGCTGGGCAGCGTCGAGATCGCGCACGCGGGCCTGACCGAACTGCACGTCGTCGCCGACATGCACCAGCGCAAGGCGAAGATGGCGGCTCTGTCCGACGGTTTCCTCGCGCTGCCCGGCGGGGCGGGGACGCTGGAGGAGCTGTTCGAGGTGTGGACGTGGGCCCAGCTCGGGCTGCACGAGAAGCCGATCGGGCTGGTCGACGTCGGCGGGTACTACGCGCCGCTGCTGAAGTTCGCCGACCACATGGTGTCGGAGGGCTTTCTGTCGGCTGGGTACCGGGACATGCTGTCGATCGACTCGGACGCTTCGGTGCTTCTGGACGGCTTCGTGGACTACGTGCCGCCTCCTCGTCCTAAATGGGCTAAGTAGGGCTTGGGTCACGACCACCTGTACCGATCGGCCTGCTGGCGCTTGATCGACGCCGGAACACGCGAGTGCGGCCTCCAGTCACGCGAGTTACGTCCCTGATCACGCGAGTCACGCCTTTGCCCACGCCGCGCGTGTGTGTCCAGTCCGTGAAGCCCTCCTTGAGGGACTCTGGGTCCCTCAAGGAGGCCTTCACGGCACTTCACCCAGGTAGGGCACCGTAATGCGTCAAATGTCCCTTTAGTCTCACTCGCGCGTGCAATGAAAGGCTCTTTCCTTGCAAAATTTGCAAGGAAAGAGCCTTTCATTGCAGCGGCAAGGGCGGAGCCGTGAGCAGTGGGGGAGCAAGGGACCTTTGCTACCACCCGCGCCACCGCGACCGTCAGGCAGCGCTCTGATCAGGCCGTTTGTGATAAGAGTCGACGTACTCCTGCCCCGAAAGCTCCAGGATCGCGTACATGATCTCGTCGGTCACCGAACGCCGGATCGCCGGCGACGAGTCCTGCCCCTCGTACCGCGAGAAGTCCAGCGGCGCACCGTAGGTGACGGTGATCTTCGCCCGCCGCGGGATCCGCTTCCCGGCGGGCTGCAGGTTTTCGGTACCGGTCAGCGCGACGGGCACGACCTTCGCCCCGGTCGCCAGCGCCAGCGCCGCGACACCGGTGTGCCCGCGGTGCAGCCGCCCGTCCAGCGAGCGGGTGCCTTCGGGGTAGATCGCGAAGGCGCCGCCCGCGTCGAGCACCTTCCGTGCCGCTTCGAGCGCGGCGAGACCGGCCTGCGCGTTGCCGCGTTCGACCGGGACGTAGCCGAGGCCGCCCAGGAAACCGGCCATCAGTTTGCCCTTGAGCCCGCGGCCGGTGAAGTACTCCGCCTTGCCGAGGAACTTGACCTGTCGCATCGCCGTGAAAGTGATCACGCCGGTGTCCAGCGCCGCCCGATGGTTGGGTGCCAGCAGCACCGGACCGGTGGCGGGGATGTTCTCCACGCCGCGGATCTCGGGGCGGTACAGCGCTCTGACCAGCGGGCCGAGCACGAAACGGACGAGCAGCGGTAGCAAGGTTCCTCCATCGACAGGGTGTCGGACTCCAGCATGGCACGATCACTACTCATGAGTTGGTTCGAGCGGCGCACCTGGCAGAACCCCGATTGGACGCTCGACGACATCGTCGCTGCGAAGGGTGACCGGACGGTTTCGGTCGTGCTACCGGCGCTCGACGAAGAGGACACCGTCGCCGAAGTCGTCGGCACGGTCCGCCCGTTGCTGGGCACGGTCGTCGACGAGCTGATCGTGATGGATTCGGGCTCCACCGACGCCACCGCCGAGCTCGCCGCCCGCGCCGGCGCGCGCGTGGTGCACCGCGAGGACGTGCTCCCCGGGCTGCCGCCGGTGCCGGGCAAGGGCGAAGTGCTGTGGCGGTCGCTGGCCGCGACGACCGGTGACGTCGTCGTGTTCCTCGACTCCGACCTCGTCGACCCGGATCCGGCGTTCGTGCCGACCCTGCTCGGGCCCCTGCTCTGCGAGGAAGGCGTCCACCTGGTCAAGGGCTTCTACCGGCGGCCGCTGCGGCTGGAGAGCAGCGGCGGCGGCCGGGTCACCGAGTTGCTGGCGCGACCGGTCCTCTCCGCGCTGCGCCCGTCGCTCTCGGGGCTGATCCAGCCGCTTGGCGGCGAGTACGCCGCGACACGCGAGTTCCTCGAGTCGGTGCCCTTCGCGGCCGGGTACGGCGTCGAGATCGGGCTCATCCTCGACGCCGAAGCGCGCTACGGCCTCGAAGGGCTCGCTCAGGTCAACCTCGGCGTACGCAAGCATCGCAACCGCTCGCTGCTTCAGCTGGGTGTGATGGCGCGCCAGATCCTCGGGACGGCGCTCGCGCGCTGCGGCGTCAAGTCCGACGACCCGGCCCAGCTCACCCAGTTCGCGCAGGTGGGTGACGAATGGCTGCCGGAGGTCGCCGAGGTGTCGGTCAGCGACCGGCCGCCGATGCGCGAAGTGCGTGGCCTAGAGGCGTAGCACCTCGTCGAACCCGGCGACCTGCGATTCACGATGCGTCACGAGCACGACGGTCCCGCGCGCGGCGGCGAGCACGTCGGCCAGGACGGCGTCGCCGTGCGCCGGATCCAGACCCTCGACGGGCTCGTCCAGGACGAGGATCGGCGGTGCCGAGAGCACTGCTCTCGCCAGGATGAGCCGCTGGCGTTGCCCACCGGACAGCGCGTCGCCGTCGGAGCCGACTTCGCGATCCAGCGGTAAATCGAATCCGGCCGTCGCGCACGCGTCGAGCAGTTCGGCGTCGGAAGAGCCGGGTTTCGCGAGCAGGAGGTTCTCGCGGACGGTCGTGTGGAAGACGTGCGCGTCCGCGAGCGCGCCCGAAATCACCGACGGCAGCAGCGCCGGGTCGTAGGCCTCCAGCGGCTTCCCGTTCAGCAGGGCGCGCCCGGACGTCGGCGCAACGGCTCCCAGCAGGACGTTCAGCAACGTCGTCTTCCCCGCCCCGCTCGGCCCCACGATCCCGATCCGCTTGCCTGGCGGCAGGTCGAGGTCGACACCGTCCAGCGCCGCCGCCCTGCCCGCGAAATGAACGCCGACGCCTTCGAGCCGCAGATGTCCCGGCTCGGGCACCGCGGTCCCGCGCGCGGGCGGCGGTTCGGCCAGCAGCGTGCGCACCCGCTCGGCCGACGCGCGGACCTCGACCCAGCGCTGGGCGGCCGCGGTCAGCGGCAGGACCAGCTCGAACACGGCCAGCGCGCCCAGGGCCAGTGCCGCGGTCAGTGGCGCTGAAACCCCGGCGGTCAGCGCGATCGCGACGCAGGTCAGCAGCTGGACGAGGATCCCGGCCGCGGTCAGCAGGCTCGTGCGGTTCGCCGTCGCCCGATCCCGCGAAGCGAGGGAATCGACCGCGGTGTGCGCGGCGTCCACAGTGGACTCGTGGACGCCGTAGGCGATCAGTTCACGTCGCCCGGTGATCAGCTCGACCGTCCGTTCGGCGAGGTCGGCGCGCGCCGGAGCGCTCGCTTCCGCCGCCGCGCGGGTGATCCGCACGCACAGCCACGGCAGGCCGATCCCGGCGACGGCGAGCCCTGACGCGAGCACGAGCCCGGCGGCCGGGCTGACTATCAGCGCGACGGTCGTCGACACCGCGCCGACGAAGGCGGCGACCCCGGCGGGCAGCAGGCAGCGGAGGATCGCGTCCTGTACGGCGTCCACATCGGACACCAGACGCGTGACGAGGTCGCCGCCCGAATGCCGCGAGACCCGGTGCGGCAGCAACGACGTGTAGACGCGGGTCCGCAAGGCACCGAGATAGCGCAGGACGACCTCGTGCCCGGCGAGCCGTTCCGCGTAACGCAGCCCGCCGCGCAGCAACGCCAGCGTCCGCACGGCGACGATCGCCACGGTGAGCGACGCCAGCGGCGGCTGCTCGGCCGCCTTGAGCAGCAGCCACGCGGCGGTCGCCATCAGCGCCAGTCCCGCCAGCTCGGCACCGGCCGCGATCAGCCCGGCACGGGCCAGCCGTACGACGTCCTTTGTGGACACTCCCCAGACGTTCACACCAGTTCCCGTTCTCGTACGGCGCCATCGTGGACTTCGAGGACGCGGGTGGCCAGCGCGGTCATCGCGGGCCGGTGGGCGACGAGTACCGCGGTCCGGCCGGTGAGCAGTTCACGGGTCGCGCCGAGTACGGCCGCTTCGGTCCCCACGTCGAGCCGTGCGGTCGGCTCGTCGAGCAGCGCCAGGCCCGCGTCGGTGCGGGCCAGTGCCCTGGCCAGACCGAGCCGTTGCCGCTGACCGGCCGAAAGCGGCGCGCCCAGTTCGCCGATCCGGGTCCGGTAGCCGTCGGGCAGGCCGCGCACGACCTCGTCGAACGCCGCCGCGCGTGCCGCGGCCTGGACGTCCGGCACCTGGCCCATGGCGATGTTCTCCTCGACGGTCCCGGTGAACAGCGTCGGCCGCTGCGGCACCCATGCCGTCCCGGCCAGCCACGCGGCCGGGTCCAGTTCGCGCAGGTCGACGCCGTCGACGAGGACCCGGCCGGACGTCGGCGTGACGAAGCCCAGCAGCACGGCCAGCAGTGTGCTCTTCCCGGAACCACTGGGCCCGACGAGCGCGACGTGCTCACCCGCCTCGATCGTCATGTCCACTTCGGACAGTACGGTCTCGTCGCCGTACGCCACGCTCACCTTCTCCAGCACGATCCGCGGCGCGCCGCGGCGGGCCACCCGCGAGCCCCCGGTGACCACTTCCGGACGCACGGCCAGCGCTTCCCGCAGCGTGGCGAGCCCTTCCGCGCTGGCGTGGAACTTCGCCCCCGCGGCCCGCAGCGGCAGATAAGCCTCAGGCGCGAGCAGCAGCACGAGCACCGCGGTGTGCACCACCATGCCGCCTTCCAGCAGCCGGAAACCGATCGGTACCGCCACCAGCGCCACCGAAAGCGTCGCCACCAGCTCCAGTACCAGCGCGGACAGGAACGCGACCCGCAGCGTGCGCATCGTCGCGTCGGTGTGCGCGTCCGCCATCGCCCGCACCGTCTTCGCCTGCGCCTCCGCGCGGCCGAACACCTTGAGCGTGCCGAGCCCGCGCACGACGTCGAGGAAATGCCCGCCCAGCTTGGAAAGCAGCGACCACTGCTTGGCGGTCTTCGCCTTCGTGTGCTGGCCGACCAGGATCGCGAACACCGGGATCAGCGGCAGCGTCGCGGTGATGATCAGCGCCGACGACAGATCCGCGGCGAACAGCCGGACGAGCACCGCGACCGGGATGATCGCCGAGAGCACCACCGTCGGCAGATACCCGGTCAGGTAGGCGTCGCTCGCGTCGATCCCCTTGGTCACCAGGGTCGCGACCTCGCCCGGATTCTCCGCTTCCGCGCCGAGAAGCCGTTTGCGCAGCCCGGATTTGACCTTCGCCGCGAACCGGCCGCCGACGGAACCCTGGACGCCGGCGAGCAGCGCGCGCACCGCGATGGCGGCCACGAGCGTCCAGGTCACGCCGCCGCCGGTGAGCAGCGTCGCGAGACCGTCGGCCTGGACGAGGATCGCCGCGGCGGTCAGCGTTCCGAGGACGGCCAGTACGCCGAAGTGGCGCCGCAATCCGGGAAGGGGAGGCATTTCAGGCTCCTAGAAGTGCAGCAGCGAACGCTGGTCGACGCGGGTGTCGTACCTGCGCCAGGTCACCCACTGCACGGCGGCGATCGCCACGAGCGCGGGCGGCAGGACGAAGGTGAGCAGGCCGAGCATCTCGGTGCTGGTGGCCGCTTCCGTCAGGCTCAACGAGAAGCCTCCGTCCACAGAGGACACCAGCGCGGCCGGCAGGCGCAGGGTTCCGACCGCCAGCACCGGCGACGCGGACAGCGTCATCGTGGCGACCAGCGCCGCCTTGTGCCGTCCCGCACGCAAGGCCGCGGCCGCGACGCCCAGCGCGCCGAACGCCAGCACGATCGCGGGCAGCACCGACCACGACGCGGTGGTCTCGACGGCGCCCCAGACGACCGCCACGACCAGGAACGCGAGCGACGGCGCGAGCAGGGCCTTGGCGATCCGGTTCGCGCGGGCGGTGAACTCGGCCGGTGCCCGGACGGCGAGGAAAGCCGCTCCCTGCAAGGCGAACAGTGCGACGAACCCGGCGCCCCAGAGCAGCGCGTACGGGCTGAACACGGTGAGGACGTCGCCGGTCGGCTTCCCGGCCGCGTCGAGCGGGAGCCCGAGCACCAGGTTGCCGAGGAACACGCCCCACGACACCGCCGTCACCCAGGCGCCGACGGTGATCGCCAGCGTCCAGGCGCCGCGGCCCGCGTCCGGCCGCCTGCTGCGCAACTGCACCGCCGCGGTGAACGTGACGAGCCCGAGCAGCAGGGTGACGACCGGGAGGTACGCCCCGGAGAACACTTTCCCTTCCAGATGCGGGAAAGCGCCGAACAGGACGCCGACCGCGGCCACCAGCCACACCTCGTTGGCCAGGAAGAACGGGCCGAAAGCACCGAGTACGCGCCGTCGTCCGGCCTCGTCACGGCTGAGCCTGCCGAGCAGCATCCCGACGCCGTAGTCGTAGCCTGCCAGCGCGAAATAGCCGGCCGTCAGGAAACCGAGCACACACCACCAGAGGATCACCATCGGTCAGACTCCGCTCAGGACGGGAAGTTCGGGACGAGGCGCGGCCGCCTCTCCGCTCGGGTCGGGGCCGCGTTTGGCGACCCGCGACATCAGGACCCAGTCGGCGATCGCGAGCGCCGCGAACAGCACGGTGAACGCGATGAAGGAGAACAGGATCTGTCCCGCCGGGATCGACGCGACGGCGTCCGCGGTGGTCAGCTGCCCGCGGATCAGCCACGGCTGGCGGCCGATCTCCCGGACGAGCCAGCCGGAGATCGCGGCGATGAACGGCAGGGGAATGGCCAGCACCATCACGTACAGCAGCGGCCGCACCTTGGTGATCCAGTTCCGGAACAGCAGCAGCGTGCCGAGCATCGAGGCGAGGAACGCGATGAAGCCGATCTGGATCATGAATCCCAGCGGGGCGCCGACCAGCGGATCAGGCGACTTGAGCTTGTCGGGGTGGTACTCGCCCAGCGGGCCGAACTGGCCGAAACCGAAGCCGATCACCAGTGTGCTGCCGATCAGCGAGGCGAGCACGCCGATCCGCATCGAGCGCTGGAAGAACTCGATCTCCTTGGTGCGCTTGATGAAGTGGTACGCGCTGACGCCGACCACGAAGAAGCCGCCGGTCATGAGCGCCGCGCTCAGCACGTGCGGCAGCGAGCTGGTCAGTGCCGGGTTGGTGAACAGCGCGCCGAAGTCGTCGAGCTTCAGCACGCCGTTTTCGGCGTGCGTGCCGACCGGGTTCTGCAGGAACGAGTTGGCCACCATGATGAACAGCGCCGAGGCGTACGCGGTCAGCGTGACCAGCCAGATCAGCGTCAGATGGACCCATTTGTTCAGCCGCCCCCAGCCGAAGATCCAGAGCCCCAGGAAGGTCGATTCGGCGAAGAACGCCACCAGCGTCTCGATGGCCAGCGGGGCGCCGAAGACGTCGCCCGCGACCGCGGACAGGCCGGTCCAGGTGAGTCCGAACTGGAATTCCATCACGATTCCCGTGACGATTCCCAGCGCGTAATTGATCACGTAAAGCTTGCCCCAGAAACGTGTCATCCGCGTGATTTCCGGCTTTCCGCCGAACGCGGAGCGTGTCTGCATCACCGCGACGAGTGTCACGAGCCCCAGTGTGAGCAGCACGAACAGGAAGTGGAACGAGGTCGTCGTCGCGAACTGGAGTCTCGCGATCGGGAGTGCGTCCATGTCGAAGCACTGTATACGTAGGCTGGCTACATGTAGCCACTAAATCTATGAAATCGGGGTGATCTCGGGGACATTCCCTGAGGCCGGTCCGGGAAAGTCCCGGCTACCCTGGCAGGCGGCGATGTGTAGACTGTCTATCTATGAAGGCCGACAGCCTGCGCGGGCACCTCGACGCGCTGCTCCTCGCCGTCCTCGACGGCCGGAAGCTGCACGGATACGCGATCATCGAGGCGCTCCAGCTCCGCAGCGACGGTGCGCTCGACCTGCCGACGGGCACCGTCTACCCGGCGCTTCGCCGCTTGGAGCGCGCCGGATTCCTCGCCAGCGAATGGGACGTCGTGTCCGGCCGCAAACGTCGTACGTACAAGCTCACCCGCTCCGGGCAGAAGGCCTTGGCGGCGGAACGGGCGGAGTGGCAGGAGTTCACCACCGTGATCGGTGGTGTCCTCGGGGGGAGCACGGCATGAGCACGATCGAGGCCTACATCGGTGATCTGGACAGACGGTTGAACGGGTCGGCGAGGGCGAAGGCCGATCTGCTCACCGAGGCCAGGGACGGTCTGATCGACGCGGCCGAGGCGTATCGCGAGGGCGGTACCTCCGGCGAGGAAGCCGAACGCCGTGCCGTCGCCGATTTCGGCCCGGCCGCCGTGATCGCCCGCGACTATCAGGCCGAACTGGCGTTGCGCGGCGACATCGGCACGTTGTGGAAGGTCATCGTCGGCATCCCGCTGATCCAGGCCTGCTGGGAGCTGGCGCGGATCTGGACCTACGGCGACTGGAGCCGGAGCGGGAACGCGCATCCGGAGTGGTACATGTCCGTCATCGAGCTCTTCGGCGTCCTGGTCCTCGTTCCGCCCGTGATCGGAGTGGTCGCGCTGTTCGGGACGCGGCGGCTGGGGCGCAGGCTCGACAGCGTGCGGCTGGGGAAGGTGACGCGGTGGACGGTGGGCGCCGCGGCGAGCACGAACCTGCTGGCGTTGCTGCTGCTCACCGTGGGTACGGCGGCCCTCGATCCGTCCAGGCTGAACGTGAGCCTGGTGTGCAACGTGCTGGCGATCGGCTGGGTCGCGTTCAGCTTCTGGCTGCTCCAGCCGGCCTTCCGGCCCCGGCCCGCGCTCGCCGCATGAACGCGATCGAGGCCTACCTCGGCGAGCTGGACGGCCGTTTGCGCGGGCCGCGGTCGGCGAAGGCCGATCTGCTCACCGAAGCGAGGGACGGTCTGGTCGACGCGGCCGAGGCGTATCGCGAGGGTGGTGCCGACGAGGCGGAGGCCGAACGCCGTGCCGTCGCCGATTTCGGGCCCGCCGACCTGATCGCCCGTGACTACCAGGCGGAATTGGGACTTCGGCGCGACATCCGCGTGCTGTGGGAGCTGATCGCCGGTGTCCCGCTGCTGATTTTCGGCTGGGATCTCGCGCGGGGCTTCGGTGACTGGTCGCGGTTCGGCGACGCGCCGTCCTGGTATCACCGCGCGATCGGTGCGGCCGACACGCTCGCGGCGCTGTCCCCGGCCATCGCGGTCGCCGGGGTGCTCGCGGCGCGGTTGCTTTCGCGGCGGACTGGCGGCCCGCCCGTCGCCCGCGCGGTCTCGTGGTCGCTGGCGGGCGCGGTGGGACTGAACCTGCTCGCGGTCGCGACGTACGGCGGCGCGACCGGCCTGCTGGAACCCGCGCGCATGCTCGTCAGCATGCCGTGTGCGGTGATGTCCGGAACCTGGATCCTGTTCAGCATGCGGCTCGCGGTCGCCGCGCGGAGTCGGAGAGCCACGGCATGACGGTGATCGAGGCGTACCTCGGGGAACTGCGCACCCGGCTGGACGGCCCGGCGTCGGCGAAGCGGGATCTGCTGCGCGAGGCACGGGACGGACTCAACGACGCCGCGGACGCGTACCGCGACGGCGGTTGGAGCGAGCACGAGGCGCAGCGGCGCGCGGTCGCCGATTTCGGGCCGGTGCATCTGATCGCGCGGGACTATCAGGCCGAACTGGGGATGCACAGCGGTACCCGCACCCTGTGGAAACTGATCCTCGGCGTGCCGATGATGCAGCTCGCCTGGGAGTTCGCCCGCAAATGGACCTTCGGTGACTGGTCGCAGCTTTCGACGCCGACCCCGGGTTGGTACAAGTACGTCGCCCAGTTCACCCACGGCTCGGTGTTCATCGTGCCCATGCTGGGCGTGCTCGCGCTGCTCTGCATGCGCTGGCTTTCCCGGCGGATGGACGGCGCGCGGCTGGTCAGGACCGCCGGCGTGCTGATCGGCGAGGCCGTCGGGCTGAACCTGCTTTCGGTGGCGCTGCTGGTGATCGCCACCGGGTTCATCGACGCGTCGAGACTGTTCCTGTCGGTGCCGTGCGGGATCCTCATGGTGCTCTGGGTGGTGCTCAGCGTGCGACTCGCGTTGCTGGCGCGACGATCGTGGCGTTCGTGTGCCACGATCGTGGCGTGACGACCGCCCTGATCTATCTCGTAGTCATGCTGCTGGTGGCCGCCGTGGTGTTTTTGCTGGCCGCCGTGGTGTTCGGCAGGGGTGAGGAGCTGGCCCCGCTGCCGCCCGGCGGCTCGCCGACCAGGCTGCCCGCCGAGGACATCACCGCCGAGGACGTCCACGCCGTCCGCTTCCAGACGGTGCTGCGCGGCTACAAGATGTCCGAAGTGGACTGGGTGATGCGGCGGCTCGGCGTCGAGATCGAGGACCTGCGGGCCAAGGTGGCCGAGCTGGAGGCCGAGCGCGAGGGCGCCAGGTGACCGACGTCGTCGTCTCCGTCGACGTCGCGGTACCGGCCGGGACGGCTTGGCTCGCCCTGACCGACTGGGAACGCCAGGGCGAATGGATGCTCGGCACCGAGGTCAAGGTCGTCGAGGGCAACGGGCGCAGCGTGGGATCGAAGCTGTCGGCGTTCACCGGTGTCGTGGGGATCGGCTTCACCGACACCATGGAGATCACCAGCTGGGAGCCGCCGCTGCGCTGCGTCGTGCGGCATACCGGCAAGATCGTGCAGGGCACCGGGGTCTTCCAGGTGATCGAGAAGGGGCCGCATGCCTCGACGTTCGTCTGGGCGGAGCATCTGCGGCCGCCGTTCGGCGTCGTCGGACGGCTCGGCTGGCCGGTCGCGAAACCGGGCTTCGAACTGGGACTGCGGTTGAGCCTGCAGAGATTCGTGAAGTACGCGGAGGGGTACCGGGTTGGCTGAGGCGGGTCTGCTGGGCGCGGACGGGATCAACCGGTGTTCGTGGGGCAATTCGGCGCCGGACTACGTCGAGTACCACGACACCGAATGGGGCGTCCCGCTCCACGGCGACGAAGAGCTGTACGAGCGGCTGTGCCTGGAGTCGTTCCAATCCGGGCTTTCGTGGATCACGATCCTGCGGAAACGGGAGTCGTTCCGGAAGGCGTTCGCCGGGTTCGTGCCGGAGAAGGTCGCTTTGTTCACCGACGACGACGTCGCCCGGCTCATGGCGGACGCGTCGATCGTGCGGAACCGGGCGAAAATCCTGGCGGCGATCAACAATGCGCGGGCGATCGCGGAACTGGATGTCTCGCTGGACGACCTGCTGTGGTCGTTCGCGCCTGCGTCGCACACCCGGCCGCGGCGGATGGCGGACGTCCCGGCGATCACCGACGAGTCGAAGGCGATGGCGAAGGAACTCAAGAAGCGCGGCTTCGTGTTCCTCGGGCCGACGACCTGTTACGCGCTGATGCAGGCGACGGGGATGGTCGACGACCACGTGAAGGACTGCTTCCGGGCCGCTTAGCCCGCCGGAGCGCGGAGGTCCCGGATGTCATGAAAGGGTCGTTCAGGACATCTTTCGTCCTGAACGACCCTTTCATGACATGTCCGGCGAGCGGCTACTTGCCCTGGAAGTTCGGCTTGCGCTTGCCCACGAAGGCCTCGACGGCCTCGGTGTGGTCGGCGGTCGCGCCGAGCGCGGACTGCGCGGCGTCCTCGGCGTCCAGCGCTTCTTCGAGCGTGGACTCGGCGGCGACCGCGAGGACGTTCTTGATCTTCGCGTACGCGACCGTCGGGCCGGCCGCGAGCTTCGCGGCGACCTTCTGCGCGCGGGCGGCCAGTTCCTCGTCCGGAACGACCTCGCTGACCAGCCCGAGCGTCAGCGCCTCGGCGGAGTCGACCGTGCGCGCCATCAGCATCAGCTCGGCCGCGCGACCGAGGCCGATCAGCCGCTGCAACGTCCACGACGCGCCCGAGTCCGGGCCGAGGCCGACGTTCGCGAACGCCATCAGGAAGTTCGCCGACGTCGCCGCGATCCTGAGGTCGCTCGCGTACGCGAAGGCCGCGCCCGCGCCGGCCGCCGGGCCGTTCACCGCCGCGATGACCGGCTTCGGCATCCCGACGATCGTCTTGACGATCGGGTTGTAGTGCTCCTTGACGGTGTGTAGCGGAGCGGGGTCACCCGCCTGCAGCAGCCCGACGTGCTCCTTCAGGTCCTGCCCGGCGCAGAAGGCCTTGCCCGAACCGGTCAGCACGACCGCGCGGACGCTGTCGTCGGCCGCGGCTTCGGTGAGGCCCGCCAGCAGCAGTTCCTTGAGTTCGACGGTCAGCGAGTTGTACGCCTGCGGCCGGTTCAGCGTGAAGGTGCGCACGCCATCGGCGTCGGCAGTCAGCAGAACGTCGGATGTGGTCACGGGATCTCCTAGTCGGCGAAACTGCGGTCCGAGACGAGTCTTTCAGCCTCGCGAGCCGCATACCAGCACCGATACGGCGGCAAAAGATCGGTCCGCGTTCGCGCTCGGCCGCTGATGAGGGACAATGGACAGTAGACCCGGCTGGCTTTGACGAGCGCGACCCGGGCGCGCCGGTTGAGACGGAGGGAGCACGCTATGGCGGCCATGAAGCCCCGGACCGGAGATGGTCCCCTCGAAGTGACTAAGGAGGGGCGGGGCCTCGTGATGCGCGTACCACTCGAAGGTGGTGGGCGCCTCGTCGTCGAACTCTCCGCGGAAGAAGCGAAGGATCTCGGCGCGGCCTTGCAGGAGGTCACCGGCTGAGCCGGACCGCACCAACGTTCAACCACCCGCACCCCGGTCTCCCTTCGGAGGCCGGGGTCGCGGTTCATCTGCGCCCGGAGGTCGCTCACTGTGCGTAACCCGCTACCCCCCGTTCCGGGGAAGCTGCTCGAACTCGAGGTCTCGGACGACCTAAGGCGCGGTACGCCGCTGGCCACGCTGATCGCGGCGCCGTCCGAAGAGGACGGTGACGCCGGACTCGCGGAGATCGGCGGCGTGCGGCCCACCGGCAAGGCCGGTGACGTGCAGACCGTGCCGACCGGCGGCGTCCGCTGGCTTGCCGGCGTCGGAGACGGCGAGCCCAAGCAGTACCGCAAGGCCGGTGCCGCGCTGGTCCGCGCCGTTTCGTCGGCGCTGGAGGACGACGTCAAGGCGGGCCAGAAGGCGTTCCGTGCCTTCGCCGTCGAACTGCCTGAGGACGCGGGCGCTGAGCACATCGAGGAACTCGCGTACGGGCTGCTTCTCGGTGGCTACCGGTTCACGGTGACGGCCGAGGAGCCGAAGCCGAGTTTGCGGACCGTGCGCTTGATCACACGCCACGAGCACGCCGCGGACGCCCTGGAGCGGGTCCGCGAACTCGCCGCGGCCGCCGCGTTCGCGCGCGACCTGGCGAACACGCCGTCGAACATCAAGACCCCGGCCTGGCTCGCTGACACGGCCGTCCGCGTCGTCGGCGGCCTGCCGAACCTGACCGTGACGGCCAGGGACGAGAAATGGCTGGCCGAGCAGGGCTTCGGCGGCGTCCTCTCGGTCGGTGGCGGCTCGGCCGCGCCGCCGCGGCTGATCGAACTGGAGTACCGGCCGCGCGGGGCGACGACGCATCTGCTGCTGGTCGGCAAGGGCATCACCTTCGACACCGGTGGGCTTTCGATCAAACCGGCCGACGGCATGCACCTCATGCGCACCGACATGGCGGGCGGCGCGGCGATCATCGCCGCGGTCCGCGCGATCGCCGCGTTGCGCCTGCCGGTCAAGGTGACCGCGCTGGTGCCCGCCGCCGAGAACCACGTGTCCGGTTCGTCGTACCGGCCCGGCGACATCGTCCGGCACTACGGCGGCAAGACGACCGAGGTGGGCAACACCGACGCCGAGGGCCGCATGGTCCTGGCCGACGCCCTCGTCTACGGCATCAAGAAGCACAAACCGGACGCGGTGATCGACGCGGCGACCCTGACGGGCGCCATGAAGGTCTCGCTCGGCGTCCGCACCGGCGGCGTCTTCGCCAACGAGGACGCGCTCGCGGAGCGGGTCACGAAGGCGGGCGAGCGCGTCGGCGAGGCGTGGTGGCGGATGCCGCTGCTGGAGGACCTGGCCGAGACCGTGCAGGGCTCGCTCGGTGACGTCCGGCAGGCGCCGGGCGGCCCCGGCGGCATCGTCGCGGCGCTGTTCCTGCGCGAGTTCGTCGGGGACGTGCCGTGGGCGCATCTCGACATCGCCGGCCCCGCGCGGGCCGACAAGACCTACGCGGACGTCGTGCCCGGGGCCACCGGCTTCGCGGCGCGGACGCTGGTCGAACTGGTCGCGTCCTACGCCTGACCTGCGGTTTACCTGCGGGGTGGTAGCAAAGGTCCCTTGCTCCCATCCCGCAGGTCGACCTTGGGCATGGGCTGGGTCGGCGCGTCACCGGCGTGGGCGGTGAGCCGCCGGGCGATCCCGGTCGCGGGACCGGTCAGGTATCGGTACACGAGCCACGCCGTCACGGATCCGAGGACGAGCCCGGCGAGTACGTCGTGCGGGTAGTGCGCGCCGACGAAGACCCGCGAGAAGCCCATCAGCATCGCACCCGGGAGCACCCATGGCGCGAGTCGCCGCCAGGCGAGTGCCAGCCCGACGGCGGCCGCCGCCCCGATGGTGGAGTGGTTGCTCGGGAAGGACCAGTCGCCGATCGGCGGGCAGTCGACGAGCGTGACGAGGTTCCGGCACGGCCGGTCCTCCTGGATCACGCTTTTCAGGCCCTCGCTGATCAGGTACGCGATCACGGTCGCGGCGGGCGGCAGCAACGCCACGGCGATCCGGACGGGTGAGGTGCGCGCCCGCCACAGCATCCAGGCGAAGAGCGCCGCGAAGACGAGCAGTCCTGCTTCGGTGAACAGGATTCCGGTCGCCTGAAGCCAGCTCGGGCTTTCCCCCGCCAACTCCACGATGTCGTCGTACATTCACCCGAAGTTAGCGAAAACGTCGCACCCGCGGGGTGGACGAACGGCAGGGACCGACCCTGACGATCGTCACCAGGGGTGCGCGCGGACCCGTTCCCGGAACCTCAAGACGGCGGGCGGCAGGACGACGTCCTTGCGCCAAGCCAGCCCGATGGTCCGACCGACCGGCGGCACCAGCGGGACTTCGGCGACACCCGCCGGGCTGCCCGGCTCGAAACGGGGGAGCAACGCGACGCCCAGCCCGGCCGCGACGAGGCCTCGCACGGTGTCGGACTCCTGCCCTTCGAAGGCGATCTTCGGCTCGAAGCCGGCCGCGGCGCACAGTTCGTCGGTGATGGTGCGGAGGCCGTAGCCGGTCTCGAGGAGCACGAACTCCTCGTCCTTGAGGTCCTCGATGGCGGCGCTGGGCCGGTCGGCGAGGCGGTGCGACGTCGGCACGGACAGGAAGATCTCCTGCTCGGACAGAACGGCGGTGTCGAGCAGCGGGTCGTCGACCGGGGCCGGCGCGAGCAGCGCGAGGTCGAGTTCGCCGCTGGTCAGCCGGTCGACCATGTCCTGGCGCGAGCCCTGGACCAGGGTGAACCGGACTCCCGGGTGGTCCGCGCGATAGCCGCGGAGCAGCGTGGGGACCAGCGATCGGCCGAGGAGGTGCAGGAAGCCGAGGACGATGTGCCCGGATTCGGGGTCGACCTCCTCGCGGGCTTGGCGGACCCCGGCGTCGACGGCGGCGAGAGCGCGCTCCGCGGCGTCGGCGAGCAACTCGGCGGCCCGGGTGAGCCGGATGCCGCGGCCGTCGGGGACCGTCAGTGGTGCGCCGAGGGCCTCGCCGAGTGCCGCGATCCGGCGGCTTACCGTGGGCTGCGGGACACCGAGCAGTTCCGCCGCGCGTGTGACGTTCGTCGTGCGGCGCAGTGCGGTGAGCAGAGCGAGCTGGGGGGCTAGCTGGGCGGTCATCCTTTCATTCAGCACGGTATCGATTGTGGCAGATGAGCGTATTAGACGTATCGTTTAGCGAGGCTTAGCTTCGAGGTCGTGCCTGCTCCCGGAACCACCCGCCGCGTGACGATCGCCGTCGCCGCGGCCGGGATCTCCTCGTTCGCGCTGCTCTACGCGCCGCAGCCGGTGTTGCCGCAACTGGCCGAGCAGTACCACCTCGATCCCGGTGGCGCCTCGCTCGCGGTGAGCGTCGCGACCGGCGCGCTCGCGATCGCCGTGCTGCCGATCGCGGCGCTTTCGGAGGTGGTGGGACGGCGTCCGGTGATCATCGCTTCGGTGGTCGCGTCGGTCGTGTTCGGTTTCCTGCTGCCGCTTGCCCCGAGCTATCCGGCGCTGCTCGTGCTGCGGGCGCTGCAGGGGGTCGCCATCGCGGGGTTCCCCGGCGTGGCCGCGGCCTACCTCGCGGAACGGCTCGGCAAGGCCGGACTGGCGGCGGCGGTGGGCGCGATGATCGCCGGGAACACCGTCGGCGGCATGGTCGGACGGCTCGCGGCCGGGTTCACCGCCGGACCGTTCGGCTACCAGGGCGCGCTGCTCGTCGTCGCGGGGGTCGGGCTGGTCTGCACGGTGGTCACGGTGCTGGCCCTGCCGCCGGGGGAGCAAGGGACCTTTGCTACCACTTTCGCGGATCGGCGCAGGTCAGAGCGCTTTCGCGACCAGGGCAAGGCGGTGCTGGCCGGGCTCGGCGCGGCCGTCCGGAAGCCGGTCCTGCTGGTCCAGTACGCGGTCGCGCTGCTGGCGATGGGCTCGTTCGTCGCGCTCTACAACGCTGCCGGCTTCCGCCTGACCGGGGAGCCGCTGAACCTCTCCCCGGCGATCGCGTCGCTCGTCTTCCTCGCGTACGCGATCGGCTCGGTCTCGTCCGCGACGGCGGGGAAGCTCGTCGGCCGCTTCGGGCGTCGCCGGTCGCTCGCCGGTGCCCTGCTGCTCACGATCGCGGGCGCCGCGCTGACGCTGTCCGACTCGCTGCCCATGGTCGTCGCCGGGTTCGTGGTGCTGACCGGCGCGTTCTTCGCCGCGCACGCCGTCGCCAACGGCTGGGCCGCGGCGGAGGCGCCCGAAAACGCTCGCGGCCAGGTGGGCGGGCTCTACACGCTTTCGTATTACCTCGGCAGCAGCGTCGGCGGTGCCGTCGGCGCGACCGTGTACGGGCACGCGGGCTGGACGTGGCTGATCGTGCTCACCGCCGCCTGGCTGGCCATCGCCGCGGTGGCCGTGGTCGCGGTGGTCCCCAAGTCCGTGAAGGCCTCCTTGAGGGACTCTGGGTCCCTCAAGGAGGCCTTCACGGAACGGGTCTGAAAAGTGGTAGCAAAGGTCCATTGCTACGCGATCGCGGCGACCAGCAGCCCGCCGCCCACCGGCAACAGCGCCGGGACCAGCCGCTCGTCCTCCCGGAAGGCCCGCGCGACCTCCCGGAGCGCGAGGGTGTCCGGATCACGCCGTGAGGGATCGGTCACCCTGGTGCCCGAGACGTTGTGGAACGCCAGTATCCCGCCGGGCCGCAGCAGCGCGACGGCCTTCTCGTAGCAACTCGGGTACTCCACCGGCGCCGAATCGACGAACACCAGGTCGTAACCGCCGGGGGTGAGCCGGGGGAGGACGTCGAGCGCGCGCCCCATGATCAGGCGGGTCCGCCCCGGCGGGTAGCCGGCCTCACGGAACGCCGCCCGTGCCGCCCGGTGGTACTCCGGCTCGATGTCGATCGAGGTGAGGACCCCGTCATCGACCATGCCGCCGAGCAGGCACAACCCGCTCACCCCGGCCCCGGTCCCGACCTCGACGACGGCCTTCGCCCGCAGCGTCGTGGCCAGAAAACGGAGAGTCGCGCCCGCGCCCGCGCTCAGCGGACCGCATCCCAGATCGGCCGACCGCGCCCGCGCGGCGGCCAGTACCTCGTCGTCGGGGACGTAGCCGTCGACGAGATCGGCGTCGGCGGCCTCGGCAGGCGAGCCCGCATGCGTCCCGGAATTCACACGCGGAGGTTAGCGCTGCCTATCGCCAAAAGAGCAGAAGACTCCTGGTAACGACTTCTCAGCCTCCTCTCAGTCCAGTCTCACTAGAAACATAAGCAGGCCGGACAGACTGGTCCTCGACAACGGGAACACCGTGCTCATCGCCCGCGTTGGGTGGAGTAGTTGGGAGAAGACGCTGATGGAGGTGCCTACTTCCCCGATGCAGGACACGATGCAGGACCAGCACGCGGACCAGGTCACGCCGGTGACGGTGGACGAGGCCGCATGGACGCCGCCCTCGTGGGACGAGGTCGTGCGTGAGCACGCCGACCGCGTGTACCGGCTGGCATACCGCCTGACCGGTAACGCCCACGACGCCGAGGACCTGACGCAGGAGACCTTCATCCGGGTCTTCCGCTCCCTCGCGTCCTACAAGCCCGGCACGTTCGAAGGCTGGCTGCACCGCATCACCACGAACCTCTTCCTCGACATGGCCCGCCGCCGCTCGCGCGTGCGGATGGAAGGCCTCCCCGAGGACACCGACCGCATCGTCGGTGACGACCCGAGCCCCGAGCAGGTCTACTCGGACACGCATCTCGACCCGGACCTGCAGGCCGCGCTCGACGAGTTGCCGCCCGAGTTCCGTGCCGCGGTCGTGCTGTGCGACGTCGAAGGCCTCTCGTACGAGGAGATCGGCGCCACCCTCGGTGTCAAGCTCGGCACCGTGCGCAGCCGGATCCACCGTGGCCGCCAGGCGCTTCGCGCTTCTTTGGAGCGTCGTCGCGCCGCGGCGCAGGAGTCTGCGAAGGTGGGGGTATGACCGCACCGCGAGGTTGGGGACTCCCCGAGTCGCATCTGCTTCCGGACGCCATCGTCGCCTTCGTGGACGGCGAGCTGACCCTCGGCGCCCAGGACAGGGCTTCGGCGCATATCGCCCGATGCCAGTCCTGCGCCGCCGAGGTGACCGCCCAGCGCCAGGCCGTCGCGGCCCTGAAGCAGGCGGGAGCCCCGTCGATGTCGGCGGGTTTCCTGGCCAGCCTTTGCTCCATCCCGCAGAACACCGAACTTCCCGGCACGCCGGACAATCTGGCGATGACCGCGGACGGCCAGCTCGTGGCCATCCAGCGGCCCGACCGGGTCGCCGGCCTTCGCGACACCGGGGTCTTGGGCGGTACAGGGGTTTTGGGAGGCACAGCGCCGTTGGGATCATCGGCGCCGCTGGGCCAGTCGCCGAACGTCCTCGGCGGCGGGCGGTTCGGTCTCGCCCGGCGGAAGTACGCGCAGGGCGCCGGAGTCGTCGTTTCGGGCCTGGTCCTGAGCGCCCTGGCCCTGGTCGCGACCTCGGGTGACGGCACCGAAGAGCAGCCGAACACCGGCCTCACCCCGCCGCAGGGCGTCAACGCCGGGCTGCTGCCCGCGCAGCTGGGCGGCGGCACCCAGCCGGAACCGCCGCGCAGCCCCACGCCGAGCCCGAGCACGTCCAGCCGGCCCATGCCCGTCTCGGCCCGCTGATCCGCTCCGTCAGGGTTTGACGAAGCAGATCGTCGCGCTCTTGAACTTCTGCGTCGCGCCGTACGCCGAGTAGGAGATCACCTCTTCCGTGCCCTCCTTGCACGGACTGTTCACGTAGCTGGCCTTGTCGAACACCTCGCTGATCTTCAGCCGCGCTCCCGAGCAGTCCACCAGCGGCGGCGGGGTCTTGGTCTTGATGACGTCGAAACACAGGCCGATCCGCGCGTTGATCCCCAAGCAGAGTCCGACGCCTTCACCGCGCAGCGGCGTCGCGACCGAGTAGCTGTAGAAGCCCTCCGGGCAGTCGCCCTTGACCGTGCCCTTGACGCTCACGACGTACGGCGTCCGCGGGTCGTCGCAGGCGGCCTTCACCGCGTCCGCCTCTTTCCCCGCGCCGGTCAGCTGGACGCAGTCGCCGGCCTCCACCTTGGTGGCCTGCTTCTCCGGCCCCGCGACCGATTTCATCACGACGACCAGGCCGATCCCGCCGCCGACCACGACGAGCGCCGCCACGAGCAGCAGCACCTTCACCTTGGTGCTCAGGCCCTTCTTCTTCGGTGGTTGCTGCGGCCAGCCCTGCTGCTGCGGCCACTGCTGGTGAGGGACGTTCTGGGGCGGATAAGGGGCCCCCGGATTCTGCGACATGGCCGTCAGCGTGCCATAAGTGAGACATCTTCGCGGCAAGTGTCACATTTCTGTCCGGTCCGGGGAATCAACGCGCACTTCACCGTGGTCACGGCAGAATCCACGGTGAGGCTTGGCGTACTCTCGCGTCCGGCCAACCTGATCTCAGCCCCGGGGAATGATGACCGAGCAGCCGAACGCGAAACCGCAGCAGCCTGGTGACCCGGCGGGGGATCGGCTGGCACCGCGCCCGCTGGCCCGGCCCGCCGTCGATCCGGCGCAGGCGGCCACGTTCGGGAGGCCGCATGGCGTCGATGGCGCCTTCGACAGGCTCTACCAGCCCAGCGCGAACGGACAGCCCGCGCCGGGCCTGAATCTGGCGCCGCCGACGCCGGAATCGCTCGCCGAAGCCTTCCGCCGCCCGCCGGGCGCCGAAGGTGTCGTACTGGAGCGGCCGCACGGGACCAACGGCTCCGGGCCGTCCGCGAGCGGTGCGGAAGATCCGCTTTGGACCACGACGTCGGACCCGTGGCGTGATCCCGGTTCCGGTGCGGTGCTCGCCGGGCCCGCCGTGCAGCAGGACACGGAAGAGGAGAAGCAGGCGAAGCGCCCGCAGGGTGCGCTGCTGAGCCTTCCGGAGGTCCTCTTCGGGCGGCGTGTGCAGACGAAGGCGCTGGCGATGCTCGCCGCGGTCGCGCTGGCCATCGGCGCGGTCGGCGGGCTGATCGGCTGGTGGTTCGCCGACACCGGCACCGAGCTGACCGGCCAGGCCAGCATCTCCGAGGCCGACGCGGCCAAGGAGCGGCCGGCGGGTTCGATCGCGGACATCGCCCACCGGGTGGCGCCCGCCGTCGTCTCGCTCGAGGTGTTCAAACCCGGCGCCGACGCGGGCCAGCAGGGCTCCGGTGTCGTCATCGACAACCAGGGCTACGTGCTCACCAACGAGCACGTGATCTCCGCCGCGACGGCCGACGCGGCCACCAAGGTCACCGCCGTGTTCTTCGACGGCAAGCGCGTCGAGGCGAAGGTCGTCGGCGCGGACGCCAAAACCGACTTGGCCGTGGTCAAGGTCGACGTCAAGAACCTCACCGCGCTGCAGGTCGGGAAGTCGTCCGACCTGGCCGTCGGCGACTCGGTGATCGCCGTCGGTTCGCCGCTGGCGCTGCAGAACTCGGTCACCGCCGGCATCGTGAGCGCGCTCAACCGCCCGGTGACCGCGGGCGGCGACGGCGGCAGCGCACCGGTGATCTACGAAGCCATCCAGACCGACGCCGCGATCAACCACGGCAACTCGGGTGGGGCGCTCGTCGACGCGACCGGTGCGCTGGTCGGGATCAACTCGGCGATCCGCTCGTCCAGCGCCGAAGGCGGCAGCATCGGCATCGGATTCGCCATCCCCAGCGACTACGCGGTGAAGATCGCGAAAACACTGATCAAGGACGGCAAGGTCGTCCACCCCGACATCGGCATCAACGCTTCGTCGACCGTCGCGGGCTCCAGCACCATGGGCGCACAGGTCCGCAACGTCGCCCCCGGGGGCCCCGCGGCCTCGGCGGGGATCAAAGAAGGCGACGTCATCACGGAAGTCGGCGGCAGGCTCGTGCGCGACTCGGCGGAACTGCTCGTCGCGGTCCGCGCTCGCGAAGTCGGCGAAGTGGTCCCTGTCCGGCTTGTCCGGGATGGGTCTTCACTTGTCGTGGACGTGAAACTGGCCTCGGACTAGCGAGTTCGGCCGGGTACCCTGAACGGGGAAGACGCCGAGGCGGAGGTTCACACGGGTGTTCGAGAGTGTCGGCTGGGGAGAGATCCTCATCATCGTCGTCGCGGGTCTTTTCATCCTCGGTCCGGAACGGCTGCCTGAAGCGGCGTCCTGGGTGGCGAAGAGTGTCCGCAAGGTCCGCGACTTCGCGACCGGTGCCAAGACGCAGCTGCGCGAGGAGATGGGCCCGGAGTTCGATCAGCTGCGCAAGCCGCTGGAGGATCTGCGGGGCCTGCGGAACTTCGACCCGAAGCGGGTCGTCACCCAGCACCTGTTCGACGGTGACACGGATCCGCTGGGGCTCAACAACGTCAACGGCACCAACGGTTCCAACGGCGCTTCGAAGCCCAACGGCCACCCGGCGCCGGCTTCGCAGCCCGAGCCGCTGAAGCCCGGTGAGCGCCCGCCGGTCGACCCGGACGCCACCTGACCCCGGCTTTCAACCCCATGCATTTAGTCCTCTGGATGCGATCCTTGCGTGTGCAAGTACCGCATCCAGAGGACTAAATGCATGAGCAGGGGGCGGTCAGCGGCCCGCGGGGGTGACGTTCAGCATCATCCCGGCCAGCCCGCGCGCCCGGACGGTCAGCTTCTTCGCCGCCTCCTTGAGCACAAGCGACGCCGGCGCGTCCGGCTCGGCCAGCACGATCGGCGTGCCCGCGTCGCCGTTGGAGACCACGCGCGGGTCCATCGGGACCTGCCCGAGCAGCGGCACCGTCGAGCCGACCGACTTCGACAGCGAGTCGGCGACCGACTGCCCGCCGCCGGAACCGAAGATCTCCATCTTCTGGCCGTCGGGCGTCTCCAGCCACGACATGTTCTCGATGACCCCGGCCACCCGCTGCCGCGTCTGCAGCGCGATCGCGCCCGCGCGCTCGGCCACCTCGGCGGCCGCCTGCTGCGGCGTGGTGACGACGAGGATCTCCGCGTTCGGGATGAGCTGCGCCACCGAGATCGCGATGTCGCCGGTGCCCGGCGGCAGGTCCAGCAGCAGGATGTCGAGGTCGCCCCAGAACACGTCGGCGAGGAACTGCTGCAGCGCGCGGTGCAGCATCGGCCCGCGCCACACCACGGGGGTGTTGCCCGGGGTGAACATGCCGATCGAGATCACCTTCACGCCGTGCGCCTGCGGCGGCATGATCATGGTGTCGACCTTGGTCGGCTTCTCCCGCGCACCGAGCATCCGCGGCACCGAGTGCCCGTAGATGTCCGCGTCCACCACACCGACGGACAGCCCGCGTTCGGCCATCGCGGCCGCGAGGTTCACCGTCACCGAGGACTTGCCGACGCCGCCCTTGCCGGACGCGACGCAGTAGACGCGCGTCAGCGAGCCCGGCTGCGCGAACGGGATCACCGGTTCGGCGGCGTCACCGCGCAGGGATTTCCGCAGCTCCGTGCGTTGCTCGTCGCTCATCACGTCGAGCTCGACCCGGACGTCGTTGACGCCGGGGAGCTTCTTGACGGCTTCGGTGGTGTCGTTGGTCAGCGTCGCCTTCAGCGGGCAGCCGGCGACCGTCAGGTAGATCCCGACGGTGACCACACCGTCCGAGCCGACCTCCACGTCCTTGACCATGCCGAGTTCGGTGATCGGTTTCTTGATCTCCGGGTCGTACACGGCCTTCAGCGCGGTGCGGACATCGTCGACGCTGGGGAGTTGCTGCGTACTGGTCACCCCACCATGTTACGTACCGGTAGGCGGAGCTGGACGAACCCGCCTGGCCGAAGGCTCCGGGATCACGGCGGCAGGGCGCCCTGACGAGCAAGAAGTGACCTGTTCGGCCAGCGTGCGCCCTGGCGACGGGATCGCGGCCGGGGGCTCATCCGCAAAAAATCAAGTACCGGTAGGCGTGCGGTCGGGTTTGGCCTTGCGCGGCTTGGCGTCGAGATCCTCGCGGAGCCGGTCGAGCTCGCCCCGCAGGAAGTCCCGGGTGGCGACCTCGCCGAGCGCGATCCGCAGCGACGCGAGCTCCCGCGCGAGGTATTCGGTGTCGGCCTTGGTCTGCGCGGCGCGATTCCGGTCCTCGTCGAGGGAGACGCGGTCGCGGTCGTCCTGCCGGTTCTGCGCCAGCAGGATCAGCGGCGCGGCGTACGCGGCCTGCGTCGAGAACGCCAGGTTCAGCAGGATGAACGGGTACGGGTCCCACCGCAGCGAGACCGCGACCAGGTTCAGCACGATCCAGACGATGACGATCAGCGTCTGCCAGAACAGGTACTTGCCGGTGCCGAGGAACCGCGCGATCCGTTCGGTGAACCGGCCGAACGAGTCGGGGTCGATGTTCAGCCTGAACCGGCTCTGGCCGCGGGGCTGGTCCAGCCGCCGCCCGGACGTCAGTTCAGGCACGTTCGGCCTCCTCGGTGATCTCGCCGGTGATGTCGTGCAGCCCGGTCTCGCGCCAGTCCTCCGGGAGCAGGTGGTCGAGCACGTCGTCGACGGTGACCGCGCCGAGCAGGTGGTCCTCGGCGTCCACCACCGGCCCGCAGGTGAGGTTGTAGGCGGCGAAGTAGCGCGTGACCTCGGACAACGTGGCCTTCGGCCGCAGCGCGGGCAGCTGGGAGTCGATGGCGCTCGCCACCATCTCGGCGGGTGGTTCGCGTAGCAGTCGCTGGAAGTGGACGACGCCGACGAAACGCCCCGTCGGCGTCTCCGTGGGCGGACGGCAGACGAACACCATGCTCGCCAGCGCCACCGGGAGGTCGGCGTTGCGGATGTGCGCGAGTGCCTCGGCGATCGTGGCGTCCGGGGTCAGCACCACCGGCTCGGGGGTCATCAGACCGCCCGCGGTGTCGGAGGAGTACTCCAGCAGCCGCTTCACCGGCGCCGACTCCTCGGGTTCCATCAGCTCCAGGAAGCGGTTCTGCTCGGCGGGCGCCAGTTCGGCCAGCAGGTCGGCGGCGTCGTCGGGGTCCATCGCTTCGAGGATGTCGGCGGCCCGTTCCTCGGCGAGGTAGGACAGCAGTTCCTTCTGGTCGTCCTCGGGAAGCTCCTCGATGACGTCGGCGAGGTGCTCGTCGTCCATCGCGTCGGCGACCTCGTGCCGTCGTTTGAGCGGCAGGTCGCGGACCGTGGCGGCGACGTCGGCCGGGCGCATCGTGTCGAACAGCATCAGCAGCTGCGCCGCGCCCTGGGTCTGGCCGGTCAGATCGGTGAGCCCGAGCCCGGACACCTCCGACCACGGCAGCACCTGCATCGCCGAACGCCGCCTGCCGAGGCCGAGCCTGCTCGACCGTTCGCGGATCGCGAGTTTCGCGAGCACCCAGTCCCGCGTCCGCGTCGGTTCCATGGCGGCGTCGACGACGGTGATCCTGGTGTCCGAGCCCGCGAGCGTGGCGTACGCGTCGAAGAGCTGCCCGACCACGAGCACCTCGTTGGGCCGCTGGTGGAAGCGCCGCATGTTCACCGATCCGGTCGCGAGGGTGACCGCGCTGGGCTCGATCGAGGTCACCCGCAACATCGGCACGAACACGCGGCGCCTCGTCGTCAGTTCGACCACGATGCCCAGGATCCGGGGCGGCTGCTGATCGAGGCGCAGGCCCGCCACCAGGTCCCGCACCTTGCCGATCGATTCGCCATCGGGCCCGAAAACCGGCAAACCGGCCAGCTGGGCTGCGAATACCCTGTTCACGGCTGCCATGCCCGAAGGTTATCCGCTCCCGGGGTCCACGACGATTCGTGTGATCACCGCAATGCCCAGGCCGCGATTCCGGGGACGGCGGCGTAGGCCGGGTCTTCGGCGACGGTCTCGGGCGAGGCGCCCTCGGCGAGGTCTTCGTACAGCCAGGTCCAGTTCTGCACCGCGCGCACGAGCGTCCACGCCCGCGCCCGCTCCGCGTCCACCCCGGCCGCCGCGCAGAACCACTTGAGCTTGTCGTCCATTGTGGACTCTTCCGCGCGGTTCCAGAGGATCGAGATCGCGCCGAACTCCAGATCACCCGAAAGCGGCTTCGGGTCGATCACCAGCCACGGTTCGCGCGCTCCGGCGAGGACGTTCTCGAAGTGCAGATCCTCGTTCACCATCAGCTCACCGGCTTCCGGCCCGAGGTTCGCGCAGATCTCCACCGCCGCGTCGACGTACTTGCGGTCGAACGGCTCGCCCAGTTCGCTCCAGGTCTCCGGAAGTTCGGCGACCAGCTCCGCGGCCTCTTCCCGAAGAGATCGCCGCAGCGCTTCGGGAGCGGGGACGGCCAGCCGCCGCGCCAGCGCTCCGACCGTCTCGACGGCCTCCTGGATCGGCTCCGTTTCCAGCGACCGGGTGGCGTCGAGCCGCTCCAGGAGCAGCACGCCGTCCTCGGGCACGTTGTCGTACATCAGGACCGCGCCCTGACCGGCCCAAGTGGACAGTGCGAGCGGTTCGTCGTCGGACTCCTCGTGCGGCCAGCCGAGTTTGAGGATCGCGGGGGAGCCGTCCGCGCGGCGTACGGGCTGCGCGACACCGACGAAACCGTGCATGGCCTCGCCGTCGTATTCGAGTTGCCACTTGGCGGTGTACTTCCCGGCGAGGAACGGGAGGGAATCGAGCCACTCGGCGGCTCCGGGGCCGAGGTCGGCGGCACGGTCGAGGAACTTGGGCGGGATCTTGAAACCGGTCACGAACCCACCTTGGCAGGCCTGTCCACCGTGTTTCCCCCGTGACTCGCCGGGCGTACCGTGAACAGCGAGAACAACCCCGGGAGCAGCCATGGTGGTGGAGATTCTCAGTGCGGTCGCCGTCGCGGGCGGAGCTTGGCTCGCGGCCAGCCTTCGCGTGGTGAAACAGTACGAACGCGGTCTCGTGTTCCGGTTCGGGCGGGTGCGCCCGGCCATCCGGGAGCCGGGGCTCGCGCTGCTGGTGCCGTTCGCGGACAGACTGCAGAAGGTCAACATGCAGATCGTCACGATGCCGATCCCCGCGCAGGACGGCATCACCCGCGACAACGTCACCGTGCGGGTGGACGCGGTCGTGTACTTCAAGGTGATCGACCCGGTGCTGGCCGCGGTCAACGTGCAGGACTACCGCTCGGCCGTCGGCCAGGTCGCGCAGACCTCGCTGCGGTCCATCATCGGCAAGAGCGACCTGGACGACCTGCTGTCCAACCGCGAACGGCTGAACGAGGGCCTGGAACTGATGATCGACAGCCCGGCGCTGGACTGGGGCATCCACATCGACCGCGTCGAGATCAAGGACGTCGCGCTGCCGGAGTCGATGAAACGCTCGATGTCACGCCAGGCCGAAGCCGAACGCGAACGGCGGGCGCGGGTCATCTCGGCCGACGGCGAACTGCAGGCGTCGCACAAACTCTCGCAGGCGGCGGCGACCATGGCCGACACCCCGGCGGCGTTGCAGTTGCGGCTGCTGGAGACGGTCGTTCAGGTCTCGGCGGAGAAGAATTCGACGCTGGTCCTGCCGTTCCCGGTGGAACTGCTGCGCTTCCTGGACGCGAACACGCCCAAGAAGGAGGCGCCTCCGGAGGACGCGCCGGCCAACGGTCAGGTGGCGCCGGCACCGCGCGAACCGGGCGACGTGGAGCACGAGGCCCAGCGCTAATCGAGCTCGCCGTTCACCCCGAGGATGATCATCGTCCCGATGAACCCGACGTACAGCGCGATGACGACGTACGCGATGACCACCGCCGCGAGCGCGATGCCGCGTCCGCCCGCTTCGCCGCGGTTCGCCTTCGCCAGCCCGATGTGCCCCAGGATCAGCCCGACGATCACGGTGACGCACGAGCAGATCCCGACGAGCGAGCACACCAGCCCGGCGATCGCCATCCCGTTGTCCTGCGAACGCGGGGGCGCGGCCATCGCGTACGGGTTGTACGGCTGCGGCGGCGGATAAGCGGCAGGCAACGGCACGGGCGTGTACACCGGAGGAACCGAAGTGTCCGGAGCCGTGAAGGGCGGCGGGACGGGCTCGGCGGTCAGCGGATCGATGGTCTGCCCGTACGTCTCGACCGGAACCGGTGTCGGCTCCGGAGCCGGAGCCGACACCGAAGGCACCTCGAACGGAGCAGGCGGCTCGAACGGCGGAGGCGGCGTGAAGGGCGCGGGCGGCTGGAACTGCTGCGGTTCCGCCGGGCTCGAAACCGTTTCGGACGACGCGGACGTCGGATCCGAGAAGGTGTTCGAGTCGGTGTAGGACGACGTCGACGGTGTGTCCTGCGAGTCGGAACTGCTCATCCTGCTGGCCCCCTGGTTCGTGCGGGACACCACCGTATCGTCCGGCGACGGGTCACGAGACGCCCGCGGCACCGATCGCGAGCACCACGAAGACGAACCACAGGATGACCGGGATCAGCCACAGCGCGGTGACGACGTACCCGATGATCATGCCCGCCTGCGCCATGCCCTGGCCGCCGGCTTCACCGCGTTTGGCCTTCGAGAGCGCGATGTGCCCGAAGATGATCCCCAGGATCGCCGGGAAGCACATGAGCAGCCCGATCAGCGAGCACACCAGCGACGCCACCGCCATGCCCTGGTCCGGCGGCCGCACATAGGCCTGCTGGACGTAGTACTGCTGCGGCGGCGGTTGGTACGGCTGGAGTCCGTAGGGCTGCTCGAACTGCCCGGACGGCTGATGTCCGTACGGGTCGTGCGGATTCGTCATGCTGGTCCCCTCGTAGACGAGGACCGTATCGCTACCGGAAAGCGCCGTGTTTCGCGGCGACGTTGAGCAGGACCGGGATCGCGATGGCGTACAGGACGATCATCAGGTAGCCGACGACGAACGCGGCGAGCGCCATGCCCTTGCCGCCGGCCTCGCCGCGCCGGGCTTTCGCGAACGCGACGTGCCCCAGGACGATCCCCGGGATCACGGACACCAGCCCGATCAGCCCGAAGAGTGAAAAGATCAAGGCGGCCGTCGCGAGGCCGGAATCCTTGCTCCGCGCCGGAGGCTGGTTCGGGAAGGCGTACTGCTGTTGCGGCGGGAACCCGCCGAAAGGCTGCTGAGCCACGTTTCGTCCCCCTCGGACTGTGATCGGCTTGTCACTGTAGTGGCATGCTCACGGATGGCGTACGCGTGACTGCGCTCATAGCGAGCTCCCACGTCAGACGGCATACTCACCGGTAACCCAGCGCCGGGAGCCCGGTGCGCGCGAATTTAGGAGCAGCGATGGCTCGCCTCGCCCAGACCGCCGGCTTGACCGACGTGCAGTCCGAAATCCTGGCCACGGTCCGCCAGTTCGTGGACAAGGAGGTCATCCCGCGCGCGCAGGAGCTCGAGCACTCCGACACCTACCCCGCCGAAATCGTCGAGGGGATGAAGGAGATGGGCCTGTTCGGGCTCACCATCCCGGAGGAGTACGGCGGCCTCGGCGAATCGCTGCTGACCTACGCGCTCGTGGTCGAGGAGATCGCGCGCGGGTGGATGAGCGTCTCCGGCGTCATCAACACGCATTTCATCGTGGCGCACATGATCAAGCAGCACGGGACGCCCGAGCAGAAGCAGCACTTCCTCCCGCGGATGGCGACCGGCGAGGTCCGCGGCTCGTTCTCGATGTCCGAGCCGGACCTCGGCTCCGACGTCGCCGCGATCAAGACCCGCGCCCGCAAGACCGACGACGGTTACGTCATCGACGGTTCGAAGATGTGGCTGACCAACGGCGGCAGCTCCAACCTGATCGCGCTGCTCGTCAAGACCGACGAAGGCGCGGAGAAGGCCCACCAGAACCTCACCACGTTCCTCATCGAGAAGCCCGAGGGCTTCGGCGAGGTCGCGCCCGGGCTCACCATCCCCGGCAAGATCGACAAGATGGGCTACAAGGGCGTCGACACCACCGAAGCCGTGTTCGACGGCTACAAGGTCGGTGCCGACAAGGTCCTCGGCGAAGCGCCGGGCAAGGGCTTCGCGTACATGATGGACGGTGTCGAGGTCGGCCGGGTCAACGTCGCCGCCCGCGCCTGCGGGATCGCGATCCGCGCGTTCGAACTCGCGGTGGAGTACGCCCAGCAGCGCAAGACCTTCGGCAAGGCGATCGCCGAGCACCAGGCGATCGCGTTCAAACTCGCCGAGATGGCCACCAAGGTCGAGGCCGCGCACCTGATGATGGTCAACGCCGCCCGGCTCAAGGACTCCGGCGCGCGCAACGACGTCGAGGCAGGCATGGCGAAGCTGATCGCGAGCGAGTACTGCGCCGAGGTCACCCAGGACTCCTTCCGCATCCACGGCGGCTACGGCTACTCCAAGGAGTACGAGATCGAGCGCCTCATGCGCGAGGCGCCGTTCCTGCTCATCGGCGAGGGCACCAGCGAGATCCAGAAGACCATCATCAGCCGCGGTCTGCTTCGCGAGTACAAGTCCCGCTCCTGAACGTTCGCGCCTTTCGCCCGTCCTTGAGAAGATGGACCAGGACGGGCGAGAGGTGATTACGTGAGTGCTCCCTTTGGCGGAGGCGGCCGGGCCGCGGGTGGGCTGCCCAGGCTGCCGACACCGCCTTCCGGCTGGCCGATCGGTTCCTACGCGACGTACGGCGAAGCCCAGCAAGCCGTCGGCTTCCTCGCGGAGAAGGAGTTCGGGGTCGCCGACGTGACCATCGTCGGTGTCGACCTGATGCTCGTCGAGCGCGTCGTCGGCAGGCTGAGCTGGGGCCGGGTGCTGGGCACCGGCGCGGTGTCCGGCGCGTGGTTCGGCCTGATCATCGGGCTGCTGCTGGGCATGTTCAACAACCAGGGGTTCGCTTGGCAGCCCATGATCGGCGGGCTCGTGCTCGGCATCCTGGCGTGGACGGTCTTCGCCGCGATCAGTTACAGCATGTCCCGCCGCGACTTCTCCTCCGCGAGCCAGCTGGTCGCCGGCCGGTACGACGTGCTCTGCCAGCCGCGTTCGGCCGAACAGGGCCGTGAGCTCCTGGCCCAGCTGGCGTTGGGCGGCCGCCCCGCCGGATGACATTCGGCGGTACTCGTTCACCTGTTCGTCGTGCGGTCCGCTGAATCGTTACCGATACTGCTTGCGGGCGGTGATCGCCCGGAATAGGTTGCACAACACCAGTCGGGCGGTCATGTACTCCAGCGTGTCCGCCCGAGCACTAGCACGTCGGGGTGCTGGCGCGCGGGCTTCTTCAACGCGTCCTAGTGCCGCCGTTCCCCAGGCGTGCGCGGGTGAGGAGGCCTCATGGGGAAGAGGATGAGCGCGAGCCGGAGGGGCCGCTCACCAGGCCGCACCGGCTCGCTACTCGGCGCGACAGCGCTGACGGTCGGGCTGCTGGCGGGCTGCGGTTCGGACGCCGGACTGAAGATCAACGTCTACTACGCGCCCGAAGACAATTTCCAGTCCGTTGTGGACGATTGCACGAAGGCCTCGGGCGGGCGGTACGAGGTCGTCTACAACAAGCTTCCGCGACCGGCCGACGGCCAGCGGGAGCAGATGGTGCGCCGCCTGGCCGCCGGGGACGAGTCGCTCGACGTACTGGGGCTGGACGTCACTTGGGTCTCGGAGTTCGCCGAGGCGGGCTGGGTCGACGAATGGACGGGCGAGGCGAAGGCCGAGGCGACCGAGGGTGTCCTGCCGGGACCGCTCGAAACCGCCACGTGGAACGGAAAACTCTACGCGGCGACCAAGAACACCAACGTCCAGCTGCTCTGGTACGACGACCGGTTGACGCCGACACCGCCGAAGACCTGGGACGAGATGATCGACCAGGCGAAGGCGCTCAAGGCGCAGGGCAAACCGGCGAACGTCGTGTTCACCGGCGCGCAGTACGAGGGCCTCGTCGTCATCTACAACACGCTCGTCGAGTCCGCGGGCGGCAAGATCCTGTCCGACGACGGCAAGTCGGTCGTGATGGACGCCGGCGCGGTCAAGGCGCTGGAGATGCTCAAGAAGGTCACCACGGCCGGGATCACCGACCCGTCGCTGACCAACTCGAAGGAGGACGAGGTCCGCCAGTCCTTCCAGCGCGGCAACGCCGCCTTCGAATTGAACTGGCCGTTCGTCTACGCCTCCTACGCCAAGGAGAAGAAGGACGAGCTGAAGCACTTCAAGTGGACCACCTATCCGCGGCTCGAAGCGGGGAAGCCCGCCAAGACCACGATCGGTGGCTACAACCTGGCGGTCAGTTCGACCTCGAAGCACAAGGCCGAGGCCTACGAGGTCGCGCTGTGCCTGCGCAGCGCGAAGAACCAGAAGTTCTCCGCGCTCAAGGACGGCGTCCCGCCGACGATCGAATCGCTCTACACCGACACGCTGCCGCTCGACGCGACGGCGCCGCAGAGCGACGACAACCCGAGTATGGAAACGAAGTACCCGATGCGGGAGACGATCCTGGACGCGCTCAAGGACGCGGCGGTCCGTCCGCTGACCCCGGCGTACCAGAACGCTTCGACAGTGTTGTCGAAGGTGCTTTCCCCGCCTTCTGAAATCGATCCGCAGAAGACGGCGGAGAAGCTGAAGGAACAGCTCGCCGACGCGCTCCAGTCGAAGGGAGTGATCCCGTGACCGTGCAGGAGACCGCCGGTTCGGCGACCGCGAGCAAACCGGGCAAGAAGGCGAAACCGGTTCTCAGCGAAGGAAAGAAGGCCGAGCGCAGGCTCGGGCTGTGGCTGTGCGCCCCGGCGGCGATCGTGATGATCGCGGTCACCGGGTACCCGATCATCTACTCGATCTGGCTCTCCCTGCAGCGCTACGACCTCAGGTTCCCGGCGCAGCAGGAGTTCGTCGGCCTCGACAACTACATTTCGGTGCTGTCCAACGGTTACTGGTGGACGGCGTTCGGGACGACGATGGGGTTGACCATCGTTTCGGTGGCGATCGAGTTCGTGCTGGGCATGGGCCTGGCGCTGATCATGCACCGGACGCTCGTCGGCCGGGGCCTCGTGCGGACGGTCGCCCTGATCCCGTACGGCATCGTGACCGTGGTCGCCGCGTTCTCCTGGTATTACGCCTGGACGCCGGACACGGGCTATCTGGCCAACCTGTTCTTCCCGGACAGCGCGCCGCTGACCGAATACTGGCCTTCGCTGGCGATCATCGTGCTGGCCGAGGTGTGGAAGACGACGCCGTTCATGGCGCTGCTGCTGATGGCGGGGCTGGCGCTGGTGCCGGACGACCTGCTGAAGGCCGCGTCGATGGACGGTGCGACGGCGTGGCAGCGGTTCACGAAGGTGATGCTGCCGGTGATGAAACCGGCGATCCTGGTGGCGCTGCTGTTCCGCACCCTGGACGCGTTCCGCATCTTCGACAACATCTTCGTGCTCACCAACGGGGCACAGGACACGTCGTCGGTGTCGATGCAGACCTACAACAACCTGGTCAAGGGGTTGAACCTCGGGATCGGGTCGACGATGGCGGTGCTGATCTTCCTCACGGTGGCGATCATCGCGTTCATCTTCATCAAGGTGTTCGGCACGGCCGCACCCGGTAGTGACAATGGGGGTAAGCGCTGATGGCCATCGGTGGAGCGGTCACTCCCGGCCGCAAGTTCAAATGGGGCCTGGTCGACCTCCTGGTCCTGGTGTTCGCGCTGTTCCCGGTGCTCTGGGTGGTCTCGCTTTCGTTCAAGACCAAGGAGACCTTGGACGACGGGAACTTCATCCCGTCGGAATGGACGTGGCAGAACTACGCGGACATCTTCGAGACCACGGAGTTCATCAGGGCACTGGTGAACTCGATCGGCATCGCGATCATCGCGACGGTGATCGCGGTCGTCCTCGGCACGATGGCGGCGTACGCGATCGCGCGGCTGGACTTCCCCGGCAAGCAGGTGCTGGTCGGGATGTCGTTGCTGATCGCGATGTTCCCGCAGGTCTCGCTGGTGACGCCGCTGTTCAACATCGAACGTGAGCTGGGGTTGTTCGACACCTGGCCGGGGCTGATCCTGCCCTACATCACGTTCGCGCTGCCGCTGTCGATCTACACGCTTTCCGCGTTCTTCCGGGAAATCCCGTGGGAGCTGGAAAAGGCGGCGAAGATGGACGGCGCGACCCCGGCGCAGGCGTTCCGGAAGGTGATCGCACCGCTGGCGGCGCCGGGCGTGTTCACCACCGCGATCCTGGTGTTCATCTTCTGCTGGAACGACTTCCTGTTCGCGATCTCGCTGACCTCGACCGAGGCCTCGCGCACGGTCCCGGCGGCGTTGTCGTTCTTCACCGGGTCCTCGCAGTTCGAAGACCCGACCGGGACGATCTCTGCGGCCGCCGTGGTGATCACCGTCCCGATCATCCTGTTCGTGTTGTTCTTCCAGCGTCGCATCGTGGCGGGGCTGACGTCCGGTGCGGTGAAGGGCTGACCCATGGCTGAAATCGTTCTCGAAAAAGTGTCCAAGAAGTACCCCGACGGCGCCCTCGCGGTGTCCGAAGTGGACATCACGATCGCCGACGGTGAGTTCATCATCCTGGTCGGCCCGTCCGGCTGTGGCAAGTCCACGACGCTGAACATGGTCGCGGGCCTGGAGGACATCTCGTCGGGCGAACTGCGCATCGACGGCCAGCGCGTCAACGAGAAGGCGCCGAAGGACCGCGACATCGCGATGGTGTTCCAGTCCTACGCGCTGTACCCGCATATGAGCGTGCGGGAGAACATGGCGTTCCCCTTGCGGCTGGCCAAGGTCGACGACCGGACGGTGCGGGCCAAGGTCGAGGAGGCGGCGCAGATCCTCGATCTGACCGGCCATCTCGACCGCAAGCCGGCGAACCTGTCCGGTGGGCAGCGGCAGCGCGTCGCGATGGGGCGCGCGATCGTCCGCAACCCCAAGGCGTTCCTGATGGACGAGCCACTGTCCAACTTGGATGCGAAGCTCCGCGGCCAGATGCGGACCTCGGTGTCGAAGATCCAGAAACAACTCGGCACGACGACGCTCTACGTCACGCACGACCAGACCGAGGCGATGACCCTCGGCGACCGGGTCGTCGTGCTCCGGGCGGGCCACGTGCAGCAGATCGGATCGCCGCAGTTCCTCTACGACAACCCGGCGAACCTGTTCGTGGCCGGCTTCATCGGCAGCCCGTCGATGAACTTCGTGCCCGCGACGCTGGAGAACGGGACCGCCCGCAGCGCGCTGGGCGACATCCCGCTCACCGACCGGGTGCGGCAACTGGTGGAAGCCGCCGACGCGCCGCGTGAGGTCATCGTCGGCATCCGGCCGGAGCATTTCGAGGACGCCGCGCTGGTGGACGCCAACGCCCGTCAGGGTGCGACGTTCACCGCCCACGTCGACGTCCTCGAGTCGATGGGGTCGGAGAAGTTCGCGCACTTCTCGGTCGAAGGTGCGGCCGCGTCGTCGTCCGACCTCGCGGATCTCGCCGCCGACAGCGGATCCTCGGACGTTCCGGGTGCCGAGTCGCAGATCGTCGCCCGCCTCTCGGCGGCGTCTTCCGCGGCGGAGAACCAGAACGTGGAGCTGTGGTTCGACGCGGACAAGATCAAGTTGTTCGATGGGGCCAGCGGCAAGAACCTGACCTACACCGACTAGTCCTGTAGCGCGTGAAGGCCCCCTTCCCTCGGCTCAGCCGCGGGAAGGGGGCCTTCAAGCGCTTCCCCACCTTCGGCGGTTTACGTCACCTGAGGTGATCGGGAATCCTCCGGGTACCGAGAGAAGGGTGCCTGCCTTGCCGAAGAAGCTGACACGCCGTCTCCTGCAGGGTCTGGTCGGCGCGGTCCTGATCACCACGCTCGCCCCGGCCGTCGCCTGGGCCGAACCCCCACAGGCGCTGCCGTCGAACGCGACCGAGGCCGACCGCACCTGGCAGCCCGCGTTCGACTACGACACCGACGGCTGCTACCCGACGCCCGCGATCTCGCCCACCGGCGCGGTGGCGACCGGACTCAAGAACTCCGGAGCCCTCAACGGTCAGTGCCGGGACCGGTCCGACCTGGACAACACGAACTCCTACGCCCGATCGAAGTGCAACAACGGCTGGTGCGCCCACCTGTACGACCTGTACTTCGAAAAGGACCAAGCCGTCCCGCTCATCGACTGCTGCGGGCACCGGCACGACATCGAACACGTCGTCGTCTGGGTCAACGAGGGCCAGGCCCGGTACGTCTCGACGTCCGCGCACGGCAACTACTCGACTTACGACCGCTCGAAGGTCTCCTGGGAGGGGACGCACCCGAAGATCGTCTATCACAAGGACGGCGCGAGCACCCACTGCTTCCGCATCGCGAGCGCGACCGAGCCGCCGGAGAACCACTACAACGCCTGGCAGTACCCGGCTCTCGTCAGCTGGGACGGATTCCCGCCCGGTGTCCGCGACACGCTCGTCCGCGCCGACTTCGGCAGCGCGAGCCTGGCGATCAAGGACGGCTCGTTCGAGTACAACCTCGGCAAGGCCAAACCGGCGGGCATCCCCTTCGATCCCAACGCCTGAGGCCGGCTCAGTACTCGCTTTCGGGCAGGGCGAGCCACAGCACGAGATAGACGATGAACTGCGGACCGGGCAGCAGGCAGGACAGCACGGCGAGCAGGCGGACCTTGCCCGGCGTGGTGCCGAAACGTTTGGCGATCCCGGCGCAGACGCCGCCGATCATGCGGCCCTGGCGCGGTCGGGTCAAGCGGGCGGCTACGGGGTTCGTCACGGGTCTTCCCTCTCTGTCATCACTGTGTGTGAAACCCATTTTCGTCGAGTGGCGGCCCGCCCGCATCCCACCGCGGAACGAAACGCACCCCTAAGGGCGTGAAATCGAGGTAAAGCACCCACCTGGGAAAACGCGGCGAGCCCTGTGTTCTTCGCCCGTAGGGGGTGGTGTTCCCGGATCTTTTGACCATACTGCTCCGGTGCCCCCGAAGAGACTGAGCGCAGTACTCTGCGGCCTGTTCCTCGCCGCGGCCTGTGCCACACCCGAACCGGCGGCGCCTTCGCCGACCACGGCGGGCGACGAGGCCTTGACCGCTTCCGAGGCGCTCGGCGAATACTCGTCGCTCGATTACTGCAGCCTTGTCGACCAGCGGAAAGTGATCGGCGCCGGAAACGCGGTCAAACCGCCACTGTCCTCTTTCGAGTTCTGCCGCCTCGAATTCGTCGAGGGCGCCAATCGCTACACCGTGACCACCGGCCCGATCACTTCCGGGCAGGATCCGAACAATCAGCCCTACGAATACGCCGGGCCGCTGCCGGAAGGCCTCAGCGTCCAGCGGTCGACGTTCAACGAGGACACCGTCTGCACGCGGCTGCTCACCTTCGCCGACGGGATCCGGCTGTCCATCGCCGTCACCTCCGACGCCAAGGCGCCCGCCGACCAGGCCGGCCGTTGCCGGACCGCGGACGCGACGGTCGGCAGCGCGGCCGGGGTGATCTCGGCGCGCAAGGTCGGACGGCTGAACCTGGACCAGCGCTCGTGGGGTCGCGTCGCCCCGTGCGCGCTGCTCGATCAGCACGAGCTCGACGCCGCCGCCGGGGCGGAGACCAAGCCGGCACCGGCGCTGTCCGGGCACAGCTGCATCCGCGGCAAGGTCAGCTTCTCGCTGTCCGTCGGCGCGGACACCACGCCGGGCGCGACGGAGGCGCTGGGCGGACGGCAGGTCCAGGTCGCCACTTCCGGCGCGTTCTGCCAGGTGACCACGCACCGGCCGATCCCGGGCACCCCGGACCGCGTCGAGCAGGCGGCGCTTTCCGTGGTCGGTGTCGACGGTGCGGCGGAGGACGTCACCTGCGGGGCGGCACGGGAGGTCGCCGCCGCCGTGTTCCCCAAGCTCCCCTGACGCGTTTCGTCCTCTGGATGCGGTCCTTGCACGCGCAACTACCGCATTCAGAGGACGAAATGCGGGGTCAGGAGCGCAGCTTCGGCAGCCGGAAGGAACACATCACTTCGTCCAACGCCTCGAAGTCCAGCGGCGGATGCGGCAGCGGGGTCGCGCGGCCGGGTTCGGCGCGCAGGCCGTCCAGCAGCATCGCGAGGCACCGTCGCCACAGGTCCGGCTGGATACCGTGCGTGAACTCGATGACGGAGCCGATCATCTGGTGCAGGAGCGGCATGTCCGTCGGCACGAAATCGGCGCGGAGCACTCCGGCCGTTTGAGCCCGTTCGACGAGCTGTGTGATCAACGGCACCATGCGCGATTTCGCCTCGGCGACGCGCTCCTGGCCGAAGACGTTCGACAGCATGACTTCCCGTAACCCGCGGTCACCGGCGTGCAGTTCGGCCGCGCGCCAGGTGAAGTCCGCGAAGCCCTCCCACGGGTCTTCGGCGCGAAGCGCTTCTTCGGCGAACTCGCGGATCGTCTCGAACTGGTCGACGAACATCGCCTCGACCAGGTGTTCCTTGCTGGGAAAGCGGCGATAGACGGTGCCGACGCCGACGCCGGCGTGATGCGCGACGTCGTCGAGTGTCGCTTCGAGCCCGCGCTCGCCGAAGACATCGCGTGCCGCCGCGATGATGCGTTGCCGATTGAGTTCAGCGTCGCGCCGCAGCGGCCGCGCCGGTGCGGCGGGAGCGAGGTCCCGAGCCATTCGTCCAGCTTAACAAACGAAGTAGAGGACACTTCTCCACTTCTTGTGTACCTTGGGCGCGGAAAGGGGAGATACCTACTCCACATAGCTTCTTCGTCACTATCGGTGAGGAAACCGCCCGTATGTCTGACTCATCCACCGCTGTCGCCACGCCGCCGGGGGACGCGGCCGCGCAGCACACCAACCCGCACCACGCCAGGAGATGGCTGATCCTGGTGATGATCGGGCTCGCCCAGCTGATGGTGGTGCTCGACGCCACCGTCGTGAACATCGCGCTCCCGTCGGCGCAGCAGGACCTCGGATTCTCGAACGACGCCCGCCAATGGGTCGTCACCGCCTACGCGCTCGCGTTCGGCAGCCTGCTCCTGCTGGGCGGGCGGCTCGCGGACCTCTTCGGCCGCAAACGCGCGTTCCTCGTCGGGCTCGCCGGCTTCGCCATCGTCTCCGCGATCGGCGGCGCCGCGAGCAGTATCGAAATGCTGCTCGTCGCCCGTGCGGCACAGGGTGTCTTCGGCGCGCTTCTGGCTCCTGCGGCCCTTTCGCTGCTGACCACGACGTTCACCGATCCGAAGGAACGCGGCAAGGCGTTCGGTGTCTTCGGCGCCATCGGTGGTGGCGGCGCGGCGATCGGCCTGCTGCTCGGCGGCGTGCTGACCGAGTACCTCGACTGGCGCTGGTCGATGTACGTCAACATCATCTTCGCGGTGATCGCGTTCGCCGGTTCGTTCGTGCTGCTGAAGAACTCCGAGACCGAGGGCCCGCGCCCGAAGCTCGACATCCCCGGCACGATCACCGCGTCGGCCGGTCTCTTCGCGCTCGTCTACGGCTTCGCGAACGCCGAGCGCGACTCGTGGTCCTCGATCTCGGTGTGGGGTTTCCTCGCCGCCGGTGTCGTGCTGCTCGCCGCTTTCGTGGTGATCCAGCAGCGGGTCTCGCATCCGCTGCTGCCGCTGCGCGTGCTGCTCGACCGCGACCGCGGCGGCTCGTACCTCGCGATGTTCCTGCTCGCCATCGGGATGTTCTCGATCTTCCTGTTCCTCACCTTCTACATCCAGCTGAACCTCGGGTTCACACCGGTGCAGAGCGGTGTCGCGTTCCTGCCGATGGTGGCCACCCTGATGGCCAGCGCGACGTCGGCGACGGCAGTGTTGCTGCCGAAGTTCGGCGCGAAACCGTTGGTGTCATTGGGAATGCTTATCGCGGGGGCCGGGCTGTTCTGGCTCTCGGCCATCGACGTCACGAGCACGTACACCGGCGGGGTGCTGTTCCCGCTGATGGTCATGGGCGTCGGCATCGGCCTCGCGATGGCGCCCGCGATGAGCGTCGCGACCTTCGGCGTCGACACGCACGACGCCGGTGTCGCGTCGGCGGCGGTCAACACCGCGCAGCAGGTCGGCGGCTCGATCGGGACCGCGCTGCTGAGCACGCTGGCCGGTAACGCGGCGACGTCGTTCACGGCCGGGAAGGTGCCTTCGGCGCAGCTGGCGGCCGAAGCCGCGGTGCACAGCTACACGACCGCTTTCGTGTGGGGCGGGTGGATCTTCGTGATCGGTGCGGTGATCTGCGGGCTGCTGCTGCGGTCGGGTGCTCCGGCGAAGGCTCCCGAAGGCGCTTCGGAGGCTACGCCGGTCGCCGTGCACATGTAGCTCACCGGATGTCATGAAAGGGTCGTTCAGGACGTTTCTTGTCCTGAACGACCCTTTCATGACACTTGAAGTGGAGCGTCAGCGGGACTGTGACCGCACCGCCTCGAAGACCTCGTCGTCCCACCGGTGCGTCCGGATCAGCCGGTACCGTTCGCACGCCACCCACAGATACGCCTCGGCGTCCGTCCGCGCGCCGATCAGGTCCGCCTGCCGCAACATCGCCACCACCGGCACGAACTCCTCGTCGAACCACCGCTGCGCCAGCGTCGCCCGGTCCGAGTACGCCCCTTCGTCCTGCATCAGCCGGAAACCCCACGCCTCCACGTGCTCGCCGAGCCGCGCGTAGTCCCACGGATCGGTGAACACCACCGAAGCCCGCGCGTGCCCCGAAAGCGGGACCCGCTCCAGGAACAGCCGCCGGTAGTCCTTGACGATCAGGTCGCCGCGGTACCGGATCCCGCTCGGGTCCAGTTTGGTCCGCACCTCGGTGACCATCGCCTCTATTGTGGACAGTCGCATCGCGTGCGCCACCGAGACGCGGTGGTGCCCGTCGATGATGAAATGCAGTTCGCCCACGCGGTACACCTCGATCGGCGGGATCGATTCGCCGCGCCGGGTGGCGAGTGCCAGCCGTTCCCAGCGTTCGCGTACCCGCCCGGACGTCGGACGGAAACGGCGGTCGAAATCGCGGCCGCGGTCGACGCTGCCGACGATCGAGTCGAGCCGGATCACCCGCGCCCCGATCTTCCGCTCGCCGAGGTAGCCGAGCGCGTCGACCACCTCGTGGAACGGCAGCATGATGTTGACGTCGTCGGGTTCGCGGCGCAGCCAGTTCGCCAGGCGTGACAACACCTGACGTCGTCGCGCGCGCAGGAAGTCGTGTTCCGCGTCCGCACGGGGAAAACCGGTGTCCTTCATACGAACTCCATGATCCGGTGCCCGACCACGTTGCGTACCGTGGTCCCGCCGACCACCCGGTCCGGCACGGGTTCACCGTGCGGGTGGATATGCCCGTGCAGCAACCATTTCGGCCGCAGCAACTCGATCGTGCGATGGAGGCAGTCGAATCCGCGGTGCGGCGGATCCTCGCGGTCGCCGCAGTGCCGCGGTGGGGCGTGCGTGAGCAGGACGTCGACGTCCCGCCCGTCCCGCCAGCGGCGGAACCGGGCCCGGCGCACCAGTCGCCGGGCCCGCCGCGCCTGCTGGCGTTGCGTCCACTGGTTCGGGCCGTCGTTGTAGCGGACCGAGCCGCCGAGCCCGGCGAACCGGAGCCCGCCGACGTCGACGATCCGGCCGTCCGCGTTCACCCCGCCCGCCGGCCCGGGCCACACCGCGGGAAAACCGTCCTTCATGGACAGTCCGCCGTAGCGGGTGTAGCCGGACAGGTCGGGGTCGTGGTTCCCGGGGACGAACACGCACGGCACGTCGAGCGCGCCCGCGAGGAACTCGAGGTAGTCGTACGGCAGGTCGCCGGCGCCGATCACGAGGTCGGCCGGGTGGTTGCGGACGGCGGACGTCCACAGTCGCTCTTCGACCTCGTCCGCGACCACCAGCGCTTTCATGCGCTCCAGGGTAAGCCCGGCGGCGCTACTTCGTGCCGTGTGCGAACGCGGGGTCCTTGGCGATGATCGCGATCACGATGCCGAGCCAGACGACGCAGAAGGCCAGCGCCCAGAACTTGAGGTTGGTCAGGATCCTTGGCATGAGGGAACTCCAGAACTACCGAAAGGGGAAGAAAGGTCAGAGCCAGCGGTTCTTCCTGAATATTCGGTAGAGCAGGATGCAGACGCCGAAGATGACCGTCATCGCCACCGGATAGCCGAAGCGCCAATGCAGCTCGGGCATGTAGTCGAAGTTCATCCCGTAGATGCCGGCGAGCGCCGTCGGGACCGCGATGATCGCCGCCCACGCGGTGATCTTGCGCATGTCGGTGTTCTGCTGGAGCGTGATCTTCGCCAGCGTCGCGTCCACCAGGGTGGTCAGCAGCTCGTCGAAGTTCGAGACCCGCTCCGAAACGGTCGTCAAGTGGTCGGAGACGTCGCGGAAGTACGAGCGGACCTCGTCCGGGATCAGCCGCGTGTAGCCCTCGGCGAGCCGCTGCAGCGGGGTCCCCAACGGCATGACGGCGCGGCGCAGTTCGAGCACCTCGCGCTTCATGAAGTAGATCTGCTCGGCGCTCACCTTGGAGCGCGGCGCGAAGACGTGCGTCTCCATCTCGTCGATGTCCGACTCGATCGCCGTGGTGACGTCGAGGTAGTGGTCGACGACGTGGTCCGCGATCGCGTGCAGCACCGCGGACGGCCCGAGGTCGAGCCGCTCCGGATCCTGGTCGAGTTCGCGGCGCAGCCTCGCGAGCCCCGAGTGGTTCCCGTGCCGCACGGTGATCACGAAGTCGCGGCCGAGGAAGGCCATCAGTTCGCCGGTCTCGACGATCTCGTTCGCCGTCGCGGGCGACTCGTGCTCGACGTACCGGACGGTCTTCAGCACCATGAACAGCGTGTCGTCGTAGCGCTCCAGCTTGGGCCGCTGGTGCGCTTCGAGCGCGTCCTCGACGGCCAGCTCGTGCAGGCCGAAGGTGTCCGCGATGCCCTGGATCTGGACCGCGTCGGGCTCGTGCAGGCCGATCCAGACGAACCCGGCGTGCCGCTTGCGCACCTCTTTGATGGCCTCGGCGTGCGTCCAGCGGCCGGGCAGGCGCTTGCCCTCCACGTACACCGCGCAATCGACGACGTACGCCGAAAGGGGGACGGGCAGCGGGCGTTCGGGGACGCTCTTGGCGCGGCCGTTGCTCCGGCCGCGAAGGCCGCCGAGCGAGGGAATGGCAGGCATGGGATCTCCTGGGCAGACGTCGTGCGTTGAAGCGCGAAGACGACGGGCCAAGCGGTCGGGGGGCCGCTCGGCTAGGCCAGCGTTCCCGGTTTCGTCAGCCCTGCCAGGTGGGGATCCGGCGAGATGTGAAGGCGGAAACGCTGCGACTACTAGGAAGCGGACTATCGCCACTGGACATCGGGTTCCTCACCTCCTTCGGCTCGGCGGACGGTTACGCAGTGGTGTGGGTCGCGTTGACGACCCGACACCAATGGTCGAGGGTACTCCTCAACACGAAGGCCTGTCGTTCCAGGCTCACGCCGCGTTACTCGTGCAGGAGGAATGGGTGCAGTTCGGTCGCTATTACGAAGAGTTCGAGGTCGGTGCGGTCTACAAGCACTGGCCGGGCAAAACGGTCACCGAGTACGACGACCACCTGTTCTGCCTCATCACCATGAACCACCATCCGCTGCACCTCGACGCGCATTACGCCGAGGAGACCACCGACTTCGGCAAGAACGTCGTGGTCGGCAACTACATCTACTCGCTGCTGCTGGGGATGTCGGTTCCGGACGTGTCCGGCAAGGCGATCGCCAACCTCGAGGTCGAATCGCTGAAACACGTGAAGCCGACCTTCCACGGCGACACCATCTACGGCGAGACCGAGGTGCTGGACAAGACGCCGTCGAAATCGAAGGACGACCGTGGTGTCGTCTACGTCGAGACCCGCGGCTACAAGCAAGACGGCACGATCGTCTGTGTGTTCCGTCGCAAGGTGATGGTGCCGAAGCGGTCTTACGGTGACTCCAGGGGCGGTGAACAGCCCGGCCGTCCCGTGCCGCACGAATAATGGGTGTCACGAACGGGAAAAGGGAGCGCGTCGATGCCCATCGGGCTGGATGAGATCAAGGACCGCCTGCGGAAGTTCGCGACGGTCGAGGCGGCCGGTGTTTCGCCGCTGTACGAGCACCTCGCGGCGAAGGCGGCCGAGGACGACGACGTCGCCGGGCTGCTGACCGACGCCCGCGGCGGTGAAGCACGCGGAACGCTGCTCATGGCGACCGCGCACCGGCTCATCCAGGCCGACCCCATCCACCCGCTCTCGCGGTACTACCCGTCCGTCGGCGGTTTCGACGGCGTGGACTCGGAGACGTGGCCCTTGTTCCGCTCGTTCCTGCTGGAGCGGGCGGACAAGGCGCGCGCGATCATCTCGTCGCGGTACACGCAGACCAACGAGGTCCGCCGGGCCGCGCTGCTCTACCCCGCGGTGACGGCGGCGGCGAAGGAGGCGGGCGGCAAGATCGCGCTGCTCGAGGTCGGCTGCAGCGCGGGCCTGCTCCTCGGCCTGGACAAATACGCCTACCGCTACCAGTGCGACGGCGGCGAACAGCTCACCGCCGGGCCCGCGAAGACCGCCGTCGGCCTGCATTGCGCGCTGGACCTCGCGCCCGGCGCCGTCACGCCGAAGGTGCCGAAGAAGCTGACGATCACCGCCCGCGCAGGCCTCGACCGCGCCCCGGTGGACCTGGCCGACGAAGACGAACTCGCGTGGCTCGAAGCGTGTGTCTGGGCCGACCAGCCGGACCGGATCCGGCTCCTGCGCACGGCCGCGGCGGCACAGGGCAAGCAGCGGCCGGAACTGATCGCCGGCGACGCCGTCGACGATCTCGCCTCGGCGGCCGCCACACTGCCCGCCGACGCCCCGCTCGTCGTGCTGACCAGCCACGTGCTGGCGTACCTGGGGGAGCGGCGCGCCGACTTCCTCGAAGCGCTCCGGAAGCTCGCCGCGGACCGGCCGCTGTGGTGGGTCAGCGAGGAGTTCTACGCCGCCGCGCTGGAGCCGCTGGTGCCCGGCAGGGCCGATCTGGCCGAACCGGTGGACCAGGCCGTGCTCGGGCTCGTCCGGTGGGAGTCCGGCGTCCCGGACGTGCGGGCGCTGGCCAGGACGGCGCCGCACGGGCAGCGGATGACCTGGCTGCCCGTTTAGTCGTGCGCCGCACTCACGTGATTGAGGCCGGATCTCGCGTGCTCAGGGGCGGAACACGTGAGTGCGGTGTCCAAGCACGCGAGTTCCGTGCCTGATCACGCGAGTCACGCCCCTGATCACGCGAGTTCCGGCTTTGCTCACGCCGCGCCTTATGTGTCCAGTCCGTGAAGGCCTCCTTGAGGGACTCTGGGTCCCTCAAGGAGGCCTTCACGGATTTCGGGCCGGTAGGTACGTGTGATCCGATGGACGACACGACCGCGGCGAGCCCTTCGCCGCGAGTCGTCCGTCCAGACACGCGTGTCGTCCGTCGGATCACGTGTGTCGTCCATCCAGTCACGCAAGATCGTCAGTAGGTGCCCAAGACGCCGTTGGCGGCCAGCCCGAATGGCCACTCACGACCACCCTGGGCCGAACGGGTACTTCCGCGCGCCTGAGTGGACGTCACGCGTGATCAGACGGACGGCATGCGTGAGGGGGCGGTCGGCGCGAACCCGGCCGGAGCCCCGTCAGCGACTGATGGTCGTTAGCGTTTCCGCTCTTCGAAGGTGACGGGAAAGCATCGGCGAGGATAATTTTCACCTTGCGCACTGCTTTATCCCGCGTCTTTCGGGCTAACCGGTCGGCAGCACTCCCCAGTCGCGGAGAGTGACGAACAGGAGTTCGGCCAGCCGGCCGCCTTTGTCGAGTTCGATCAAGGTTTCGGCGTCGATCCACCGGGCGTCGGTGGCGTCGTCCCCGGCACGGAGAGTGCCGCCGGTGACCGTGCAGGCGTAGTCGTGGATGTCGTACGGGCCGCGGCGGACGTTGCCGACAGGTGTGCCCGGTATCACGTCGAGCCCGGTCTCTTCACGCATCTCGCGAATGACGGCCGCTTCGTCCGTTTCGCCTGGTTCGACGCGTCCGCCGGGGACCGACCACAGTCCACGTCCGGGTTCATTCGCGCGCCGGATCAGCAGAATCCGGCCGAGTTCGTCGTGGACGATGCCGCCGACACAGCGGACGGTGCTGTCCGAAACGGTGTTCATTCCCGAATGGTAGACGCGGGCTTCCTGACAATGGCTGTCCTGTACACGGAGAGTAGCCGTGCGGTACACTTCCCCCTGCCGGCTGACCCAAGCGCGGGACTTCTCTCCCGCGCCGGTGGAAGGTGCGGTACAAAATGAATGGTCAGTATCCGCAGTCAGTCACCGTAAGAGACAGGATTGATCGCTGTGAACGCGAAAAAGCTCCTCACTTTCGCAGGAATCGCGTTGGTGCTGTTCTTCGTGATCGCGCAGCCAGGTCAGGCCGCGGGCCTCGTGGGAAACATCATCGGCTTCCTGCGTGACTCGGCCGAATCGGTGATCACCTTCGTCAGCAACGTCTTCAGCTAGCGGAGGAGCGGATACTCTATCGGTATGTTCGCCCCACGCGATCCAGACGAGTATCTCCTCGACACCGAGCGGCGGGTCATCAGGATTCGCCGTCACTGGGCGGTGCTGCTGTGGGACACCTTCGAGGCGGTGGCCTTGCTGGCCATCTGCGTCCTGGTGTCCTACCTGCTGCCGCCCGCCGCGTGGGTCATCCAGAACATCCTCTGGTATGCCGCGTTGCTCGTCATCCTGCGCTTCGCGTACGTGGTGATGGAGTGGTGGGTCGAGCGACTGGTCGTCACGGACAAACGGTTCGTGATGACGACCGGCGTCTACACCACCAAGGTGCTGATGATGCCGATCACCAAGGTCACCGACCTCACCTACGAACGTTCGGCCTGGGGCCGGATGATGGGGTACGGGACCATGGTGGTCGAGTCCGCCGGTCAGATCCAGGCACTGAACCGCATCGACTACCTGCCGAAGCCGGAAGAGTTCTACGACACCATTTCCGAGCTCGTCTTCGGCGACAAGCAGAAGCAGGCCGAGCGCTTTTCGATGATCAAGGCGCAGCGTGCGGCCCGCGGCAAGAAGAAGGTCGGTTAGCGCAGGTCCCGGGGTCGCTGTGACCTGGCGCATCGTCGATACTGATCCGCGATGCGCATCGACCTGCACGCCCACTCCACCGCCTCCGACGGTACCGACAGCCCTGCCGGGCTGATCGCCGCCGCCGCGAAGGCGGGCCTCGACGTCGTCGCGATCACCGATCACGACACCACGGCCGGCTGGGCCCCGGCCGCCGAGGCACTTCCGCCGGGGCTCACCCTGGTGCCCGGCGCCGAGCTGTCCACCATCTCCATCGACCCGGTGACCGGGCGGCACATCAGCGTCCACCTGCTCGCGTATCTCTTCGACCCGGAGTCGGCGGCGGTCGTCGCCGAGCAGACCCGGCTTCGGTCGGAGCGGCGCTGGCGGTTGCGGGTGATGGCCGAACGGATGGCCGCCGACGGTCTCCCGGTGGATCCTGACGAGGTCATGTCGCTGCTTCCCGAGGACGGTTCCGCCGGACGTCCGCATCTCGCGCAGGCCTTGGTGCGTGCCGGTGTCGTCTCGTCGGTCAACGAAGCCTTCGCGAGCTATCTAGGCAACGGCAGCGGATACTTCGTGGCGCGGCAGGACACGCTCGTGGAGGACGCGATCGACATGATCGCGGAGGCGGGCGGAGTCACCGTCATCGCGCATCCCTTCGCTTACACGCGCGGGGCGACCATCAGCGTCGACGTGCTCGCAGGGCTGGCCGAGCACGGGCTCACCGGGGTCGAGGTCGACCACCCGAACCACGACGAGGAGACCCGCGTCCGGCTGCACGGGCTGGCAGGGGAGCTGGGGCTCGTGCGCACCGGGTCGAGCGACTACCACGGCACGAACAAGACCATCGACCTCGGCGACGAGACCACCGATCCGCTCGCGCTCGAAGAGCTCGTCGCGCGGTCCACCGGCTATCAGGTCGTGACCCGGTGACGATCACGGACTTCTTCGACGCACGCCTGTTCATGAGCGCGACGATCACGCTGATCGTCATCATGGACCCGCCCGGCACGGTGCCGGTGTTCCTCAGCCTGACCGGCCGCAAGTCGGTGGCGTTCCGCGCCAAGGCCGCGCGGCAAGCGGTGCTGGTGTCGTTGCTGGTGATCTCGTTGTTCGCCGTCGCGGGACAGGCGATCCTGTCCTACCTCGGCATCGGGATCCCGGCGCTGCAGGGCGCGGGCGGGCTGTTGCTGCTGCTCATCGCGCTGCAACTGTTGACCGGCAAGACCGGCGGCGAGGCCGAGGCTGCGGGCGACGACGTCAACGTCGCCCTCGTCCCGCTCGGGACGCCGCTACTCGCGGGCCCGGGCGCGATCGCCGCGACCATCGTCTTCGTGCGGCAGGCGGATGGCCACGTCGGCGCGTACGTGGCTCTCGCGCTTTCGATCGTGACGGTGCACTTCGTGCTGTACCTGTGCATGCGGTACTCGGGCGTGGTCATCCGGCTGATCAAGGAAAGCGGGATCACGCTGCTGGCGAAGATCGCCGGTCTGCTGCTGGCCGCGATCGCGGTCGAACTGGTGGCGAACTCGGTGAAGGGCTTCATCTCGGGCACGTGACGGCCGGGTGGTAGCAAAGGTCCCTTGCTGTCGCTCTGGCTTCGCAGGCGTGCCGTGAAGGCCTCCTTCACTACCTTGAGGGTAGGGAAGGAGGCCTTCACGGACTGCCGCTTAGGGTCCTTCACGGAGCCAGGCGCGAGCAAGGGGCCCTTCCGGTACCTGGCCCAGCGGTGCGGCGATAGCAAAGCTCCCTTGCTCCTCCCGCCTCGCGCTCCCGCCTGCCCGATGCAATGAAAGGCTCTTTCCTCGCAAATTTCGCAAGGAAAGAGCCTTTCATTGCACGCCCGACCCACCCGGCCCCCGTGCGGACCACCGCCCGGCCGCGGGTGGTAGCAAAGGTCCCTTGCTCCCTTCGGCGGGGATCCCCTCGAAAAGTGTCGGTGGGGGTGCGTAGCGTTGCGCGCGGGGTGATCCGATGGAGCAGATTGGTTTCGACTTCGGCGTCGAAGCGCCGCGCAAGCTGACGAAGGTCTCGCCCGCGCGCCTCGCGACGTTCGAAGATTGCCCGCGCCGCTACCGCATGTCGTATCTGGACCGGCCGTCCCCGGTACGCACCGGCGCGTGGGCGCACAGCACGCTGGGTGCGGTGGTGCACAACGCTTTGCGGGCGTTGTTCGACCTGCCGGTGGTCAAGCGCGTGCCGCAGCGGGCGATGGCGCTCGTCGCCGAGCACTGGAAGGACGCCGGGTTCGAAGACGCCGACCAGGCCGCCCGGTACCGCGCCAGGGCCAAGGCATGGGTCGCGGAGTACGTCGAGCACAACGACGTCAGCGTCGACCCGGTCGGGCTGGAGCGCTGGGTTTCGGCGCCGGTCACGCTCGAGCCGGGCAGCGGGCCCAGCCTCATCATCGAGGGCCGCGCCGACCGGATCGACCAGCGTGGCCGGGAATTGGTGATCATCGACTACAAGACCGGCCGCCGTGAGCCCGACGAGTACGAGGCACGCTCGTCGCAGGCCTTGGCGCTGTACGCGGTCGCGGCCGCCAGGACCCTGCGCACGCCGTGCTACCAGGTCGAGCTGCACCACGTGCCCACCGGCACCATCGCGGCCGCCGAGCACACCGAGCAGAGCCTCAAGCGGCATCTCCAACGCGCCGACGAGACCGCCGGGGACCTGCGGCTGGCAACGGATACCCTGGACGCCGGCGGCGACGAGGACGTGTTGTTCCCGGCGCGCCCGGGCCGCCGTTGCTCATGGTGCGACTTCCGGCCCAGTTGTGCGGCGGGCCAGGAGGCCGGTCCCGCGGCTCAGCCGTGGGAGTTGCTGGCGCCCTAGATTCTCGAAACCCGACGATTGGACAGGCGAGGACGTGTCGTCACCGGACACCGAAGAGCTCGCGACCACCCCACCGCCCGCGGACGAGCCCAAGACGCCCGAACGCGGCCGGTTCTGGCGCGGGCTGACCGGATCGCTCGCGGCCGGGATGGTCGTGCTCGCGGTGTGTGTCCTCGCCATCGCCGGGATCTGCCTGCTCACCGGGGCGCCGGGGCCGGGGACGCTGATGCTGATCGGGCATCCGGTCGCGGCGGTCCTCGCCTTGCTGGCACAGCGGGTCGCCGACACGCGTAATGGTCGCGTCGCGGGCTTCGCGGGTCTCGGTGTCGTGGTGAGCGTGACGGCCGCGCTGAGCCTGTTCTGGTGGAGCTGACCACGGCAGGAAAGTGCCAGTTCGACCGAAAACCCCTTCCTCCCCTGCGAAACTGTGGCTCACTGGGCATGTCGTGGAGAACACGCTGCCCCGCAGCGAGGACGAAGGGCACCGTTGAAATGACCTACCCACCCCAGCCAGGACAGCCCGACGGCCAAGGCGGGCAGCAGTACCCGGGACAGCAGTACCCAGGGCAGCAATACCAGCAGGGCGGTTACGACCAGAGTGGCGCGTATCCGCAACAGCAGCAGTACCCCGGCTACGGCCAGCAGCCCTACGGCCAGAACCAGCAGTACCCCCAGGGCTTCGGCGGGCCGCCCGCGCCGCCGAAGAACAACAAGACCGGCCTGATCGTCGGCATCGCCGCCGCGGCCGTGGTGGTGATCGTCCTGGGTATCACCGGATTCGTCGCCCCCGGGTTCTTCCTCGGCGACGACAAGGCCGACAAGGCGGCGGGCCCCGAGGGCACCGCGCAGGCGATCGTCGACGGTATCAACGCCCATGACAAGGCCGGCCTGACGGCGCTCAAGTGCAGCGACGCGGAACAGGATGTCGTCCAGTCCATCGAGCGCGTCAACGACGTTTCGAGCGCCACGCTCGACGGCGTCACGAAGGTCTCCGAAACCGAGTACACGGTGACAGTCACGGTGACCGTCGAAGGGCGAGCCCGGAGCGGTTCCGGCAAGCTCGCCTCCGAGGGCGGCAAGTGGTGCTGGAAGGAAATCGGACGGCTGCGGAGCAAGACCTCGACGACGACGCGATGACGGCGGGCCGGTAGCAAGGGACCTTTGCTACCACTCTCCGGTCACTTGAGGGCGACGACGGTGGGGCCGCGCTGCTCAAGCAGCACCGGCCCGACCGAGGAGAGCAGCACCGGGCCGGTGTAGCCGCGCCTGTCGACACCGACGGTCCGGATGGTGGCACCGGTGGTCTCGTCGAGTACGGCCAGCCCGCCCTGGATGGGCACGACCAGCTGTTCCCCGAAGGTCACGCCCGGACCGGTCGAGTTGTTCAGCGTCCAGCGCGGAGTGAGGTCGTCCCGCGAGAACGCCATGGTCTTCGAGCCGGTGAACCAGTAGACGCCCTGCGCGGTCCACGACGTCGTCATGACGCCGCCCACCGGATCCTGCGTGATCTCGGCTTCGGGCACGTCGAGCGGATACGCCGACTTCTGCAGGCCGTCACCGCTGTAGATGACCAGCAGTTTCTGTTCGGGCAGCACGATCAGCGCGAGATCGCCGGACATCGCGACGACCTTCGCGTTCTTCCCCGCGAGCACAGTGCTGTAGTCGACCTTCGGGTCGTCGGCCTCGTCGTTGGTCGCGCGGTAGACGGTGAAGCGGTCGGCCGGGTCGCCGGGGCAGCGCTCGATCACGCCGATCTTGCCCGCCGCGGCGGCCACCGTGCCGTAGGTGCAGCCCGTCCTCGGCTGCTTGTTCGGGTTCACGATGGCGGGGACCTGGCCGTACTCCATGCTCTTGACCAGATCGTCGCGCCAGGTGTTCAGCAGTTTCTTGCCGGTCGTGGTGACGTGCGATCCGTCGACGACCAGCCTCGTGCCGAGCTCCGCGTCGCCGTTGCGCTGCGCCGTGCGGCGCCCGGTGCCCGCGTCGAGCTGGGTGACCTCGCTGCAGCCGGTGTCCTTGCGGTACACCGCGTCCACCTTGATCCCGGCGAGGGCGACGGTGCACAGTTCCAGATCGCGTGAGTACCGCCAACGGACGTCGCCGGTGTACGGATCCCGGCCGAGTACTTCGCCCTTGTCGGCGGTGACGACGCTGTTGGCCTCGCCGATCGGGACGGGGGTCGATGCACTCGGCGCCTGCCACAGTTCGCTCAACGAGCCGGGAACCTGCGCCGGCGCGGGCGGGAGCCCTGGCGGCAGGGTGGTCGCGACCTGCGCGACCGTGGCCGCGTTGTCGCTGGTCACGCCGATGACGACGCCAGTGACCGCGACGACCACGACGATCGCCGCGGCGATCACGCGGTCCCGTTTGCGGTTCCACGGTGAGGGCCGGGCGCGTTTCCCGCCCAGCGGCGGCTCGGTGGCCACCGGCTGAGCGGGGTCGGCGTCCAGCACGTCCTCGGTGCCGATCGCGTTCTCGGCCGTCTCCGGCTCGCCGCCGTTCGACTGCTCGGGATCGGCGGGCACGGGCCGCGCCGGTTCGTTGTCCGGCGCGGCGTCCCAGCGTTCGCTCACGTGCCCCTAGCTCCCCACGTCTGCGGTCTGAAAACCTCAGTCTGCCGACGCAGGTGTATCAGAAGTCGCCGACGGACGGCGACGGCGGCGTCGGCGAGCCGGACGCTCGGCGCTGTCGCCCGCCTCCTTCTCGACCGCCGGACCACTGACCTCGGGGCTCGGCTTCGCGGCACCGCGGCTGCGGCGACGGGTCCGCGTGCGGCCCTCCGAAGAGGTCTCGGCGGCCGCGCCCTCGGTGCCTTCCGCCGACGCCGCCGCGGCGGCGTCGGCGGCTTCGATCTTGGCGGCCGCGTTCGCACCGCCACGGGTCCGCTTGCGCGGCGCGCGGTTGCGCTTGCGGGGAGCTTCTTCGTCAGTGGCCGTGCGACCACGGCCGCGGCGCTTGCCGCCCAGGTCCTCTTCGGCCTCGGCCGAAAGACCGGCGCGGGTCCGCTTCGACAGCGGCAGGCGTCCGGTGGTGCCCTCCGGGATTCCGAGGTCGCTGAACAGGTGCTTCGACGACGAGTACGTCTCGACCGGCTCGGGCTTGTCCAGGCCGAGGGTGTCGGAGATCAGCTTCCAGCGCGGCTCCTCGTCCCAGTCGACGAGGGTGATCGCGACGCCGGTGCGCCCCGCGCGGCCCGTGCGGCCGATGCGGTGGACGTAGGTCTTCTCGTCCTCCGGCGTCTGGTAGTTGATCACGTGCGTGACGTCGTCGATGTCGATACCGCGGGCGGCGACATCGGTGGCGACCAGCACGTCGACCTTGCCGGAACGGAACGCGCGTAGCGCCTGCTCGCGGGCACCCTGGCCCAGGTCACCGTGCACGGCGGCGGCCGCGAAGCCGCGCTCGACCAGCTCGTCGGCGACCTTCTGCGCGGTGCGCTTGGTGCGGGTGAAGATCATCGTCAGGCCACGGCCCTCGGCCTGCAGCGCGCGGGCGATCAGCTCGGGCTTGTCCATCGAGTGCGCCCGGTAGACGAACTGGGTGGTGCGCTCGTGGATGGCGCCGGCGTCGTTCTCCTCGGCGCGGATATGCGTCGGCTGGTTCAGGAACGTGCGGGCCAGCGTGATGATCGGCCCCGGCATGGTCGCCGAGAACAGCATCGTCTGGCGCGCGTCCGGGACCATCCGCAGGATGCGCTCGATGTCGGGCAGGAAGCCCAGGTCGAGCATCTCGTCGGCCTCGTCCAGCACCAGGCCGCGGATCTTGCCGAGCACCAGGTGCTGCTGCTCGGCCAGGTCCAGCAGACGGCCGGGCGTGCCGATGACGACGTCGACGCCCTTGCGGAGCGCCTCGATCTGCGGCTCGTACGGGCGGCCGCCGTAGATGGCCAGCGTGCGGATGCCGAGGTGCTTGCCCGCGCCCTTGAGGTCGTTCGCGACCTGGATGCACAGCTCACGGGTCGGCACGACGACCAGCACCTGCGGGGTGCCGTCGCCGGGGACCTCGACGCGGTGCAGCAGCGGGACGCCGAAGCCCAGCGTCTTGCCCATACCGGTGCGGGCCTGGCCGATCAGGTCGTCGCCGGCCATGGCCAGCGGCAGCGTCAGCGCCTGGATGGCGAAGGTGCGCTCGATGCCGGCCTCGCCGAGGGCCTTCACGATCTCCGGCTTCACGCCGAAGGAGGCGAAGGTGGGGGATTCGGGCTCCACCGGGGCGCCCGCCTGCAGCGGGTGCGACGTGTCCAGCGCGGCCGGACCGGTCTCGCTGTGCTCCAGCGCGACGGCCTCCGGGACGCCGGTGGTGGTGTTCTCTTCGGTTGTGGTTTCGTTCGTGGTCAGGGTGCTCGCCTCTCTCGTGACCAGCGCGCACTGCCCTGGTCACCGATCGACACTCGACCACGAAATTTCGCTCGGGCTCCGCGCTACTGGCGCTGGAGCGGCCCTTCGTGGGAATGCCGCAGGATGGCGTGCACGCACATCATTCTTGTGCTGACCGGGGCCACACCGGCTGTCCTTCAGCCGCAGCGGCGTCCCGATCCGGGACGGAAGATCCGTCGTATCCGGCGGCCAGTCTACCTGATCTGCGGTTTTTCGATAGCCCCCGACTCGCCAACCGGCGTGGGATCGGTCTCTTCCGGACCCGGCGGGTGTGTTCGGCGATACCCTTTCCGCCGTGACCGAGGCAAAGCAGATCAGTGAAGGCGTAGTCGATTTGCTCGGCGTACTCGCCTATGGGGAATTGTCCGCATTCGATCGCATGGCCGAGGACGCGCGCACCGCTCCGACGCTGTCCGGACGGGCCGCGCTGGCGTCGATGGCGGCCGCCGAGATCGGGCACTACGACCTGCTCGCCAAGCACCTCGGGGGGCACGGCGTCGCGATCGAGGACGCGATGCGGCCCTTCGTCGGGCACATCGACGCCTGGCACGCCTCCACGGCGCCGCGTTCCTGGCTCGAGTCCCTGGTGAAGGCCTACGTCGGTGACGGGCTCGCCGCGGACCTCTACCGCGAGATGGCCAGCTGGCTCGACCCCGAGACCAAGGACCTGGTGCTCACCGTGCTCGCCGACACGGGCCATTCCGCGTTCGCCGAGCGCGAAGTCGCGGCCGGTATCGAGGCCGACCCGAAGGCGCGCGACAAGCTCGCGCTGTGGGGCCGCCGCCTGCTGGGAGAGGCGTTGACGCAGGCCCAGTACGTCGTCGCCGAGCGGGACGGGCTCGCCGAGCTGATCGTCGAGGGCTCGGGAGACCTTTCGGGAATCGCCGCGCTCTTCCGCCGGTTGCAGCAAGGGCACACCAAGCGCATGCAGGTGCTGGGCCTCGGCTGAGGTCACTTCGGCTAGCCTTGGCGCACCAGTAAATTTCGAACTTTCAAGCGGAGGTCCCACGTGGAGGTCAAGATCGGCATCAAGGACACGCCGCGGGAGCTCGTGGTGTCCAGCAGCCAGTCGCCCGACGAGGTCGAGGAACTGGTCGCGAACGCCTTGAGGGCCGGCGACGGGATCTTCCGCCTCGACGACGAAAAGGGCCGTAAGTACATCGTGCCCACCGACCGGATCGCCTACGTCGAGATCGCGCCGTCGGATGTTCGCAAGGTCGGCTTCGCTGTTGGTGGCTAACCCGATCGGGTTGTAGTCGGATGTCACAGTGGCGTCACCGCCGCGTCTCAGCCAGCTCTCAGATTTGATCGTCACGCTAAGGCGGGGACGGCAGGGGGCTAGCCGAGAAATGAGGTGGACGGCGTCACTGTGATGGACCGCGCGCTGGTCGACGGCGTGCGCACTGTTCCCGACCAAGGCAAACGGGCCGTAGGGCGGCTGACCGGTATCGACGTCGCCCGCGGCCTGGCCGTTCTCGGCATGTACGCGGTGCATGTCGGCCCCGATCCGGCCAAAGGCGGCGTCGGGGTGCTGTTCAAACCGTTCGAAGGCCATTCCGCCGCGTTGTTCGCGGTGCTGGCCGGGGTCTCGATCGCGCTGATGTCCGGCGGACGCCGTCCCAAAGAGGGCCGCGACCGGACCCGTGTCGCGCTGAAACTGGCGACCCGCGCCCCGCTCCTGGTGGCGCTGGGGCTGTGGCTGACCAGCCTCGAAACCGGCTACATGGTGATCCTGGCCTACTACGGGGCCTGTTTCCTCTTCGCGATCCCGTGGCTGCGCGCGGGCGCGAAGACGCTGGCGATCGCGGCGGTCACCGTCGCCGTGGTGGGCCCGCTGCTCTCACATCTGATCAGGGCGCAGCTGCTTCCCCGTGACCTGCTGTTCTTCGCGCCGGACCTCACCGCGGACGACGTCACCTCGACCGGACTGCTGAAGGCCGCGACCGTCCTCGTCCTGACCGGCACGTTCCCCGCGTTGACGCTGATGGCGTACGTGTTCGCCGGGATGGCGATCGGGCGGATGGACCTGACCTCGCGCGGCGTGTGCCGGCGGCTGTTCTTCGGCGGTTCGGCGCTCGCGGTGGGCGGATATTTCGTTTCTTGGCTCGCGACCGGGCCGCTCGGTGGCATGCAGGCGATTTACCGCTCTTTGGAACCGGCCGCCGCGCAGATGGGCATGACGCCGCCGGAATTCCTGCGGCTGCACCAGACCTGGATCCACGGCACGCCGCCGACCACCAGCTGGGCGTGGGAGCTGCTCCCGACAGGGACCTCGTATACGCCGTTCGACCTGCTGATCTCGATCGGGATCGCGGCGGCGGTGATCGGCGGCTGCCAGCTGCTGATGCCGAAGTTCGAGCGCGTGCTTCGGCCGCTTTCGGATCTGGGCGGGCGGGTGCTGAGCGCGTACGTGCTGCATTTCGTGGCGATCGCGCTGCTGTGGGACGAGAGCGACGGCGATTCGATCTTCAGCGTGCTGCACTTCGTCGAATTCTCGGTGGTGGCGCTGACCGCCGCGGTGCTGTGGCGGAAGTTCGTCGGTCGCGGGCCGCTGGAATGGGCGATGAACAAGCTGTCGAGCTGGCCGAAGTACCTGGTGCCCAGTGCCCGCGTACCTGCCCAAAGGCGGGGCTGACCTGCGAAGTGGTAGCAAAGGTCCCTTGCTCCCCGCGCTCACGGTAAGTACATGAAGGCCCCCTTCCCTGCGCTAGACGCAAGGAAGGGGGCCTTCATGTACTTCCGCCTGGTCAGGCGTTGAGTTCGTTCAGTTCTTCGAGGCTGGTCGGCACGTGGAAGGGCGGCGTGCTGGTGCCCATGATGCGGTAGCGGTCCCACGGGTCCGGGTCGGAGAGCTCGCCCTTCGCGCTGTACTCGCCCGCGCGGATCTCGACGGCGGTCTTCTTGCCGCCGGCGGCCGCGGACACCTGTTCGTTGGTGGCGACGCGGCCGTACCAGCGGTAGTACCCGTCGATGGGCTGGAAGTAGCCCCGCAGATCCACCGTCGTCACGATCTCGGTCCCGTCGATCACGAGGACCGCTTCGCCGGCGTAACCGTCTTCGTCGTGCTCGCTCACTGTGCCTCCGATTCCTTCCGCATTTGGACGACCTTGTTCTCTTCGAGCGGCAGGTTCGGGTCGATGACGATGCCCTGCTGCCGGGAGAGGCCGTCGATCGCGGCCCAGATGATCTGCGTCAGGTACTCGACGACGCTGTCGCGGCCCATCGAGCGCCGGTCCAGCCACCATTCGCCGGTGCTCTGCACCATCCCGACGATGCCGTGCGCCCACGGTTCGGCGGCGCCGGAGTCCATGTTGAACATCCGCATGTAGTCGCCGAGCAGCGCGGTCAGCGCGGTGGCGATCAGTTCCTTGTCCTCGGCGACGACGTCGGATTTGACGACCACCTTCTCCTGCAGGCCGCCGCGTGCGAGCAGGCGGTACAGGTTCGGGTGCTCCTCGATGACGCTGAAGAAGGAATCGAGCGCCATCCGGATCCGGGGGACCGGGGCGAGCTCGGAGTTGATGGCCGGGATCAGCCGCTGGAAGAGGATCTCCGTGCCGCGCTGCCCGAGCGCGACGTACAGATCCGCCTTGTCGTCGAAGTGCCGGTACAGCACGGGTTTCGTGACGCCCGCTTCGGCGGCGACGTCCTCCATGCCGAGGTCCGGGCCGTGCGTGTCGAGCGCGCGAAGGGCGGCCTCGACGAACTCCGCGCGACGCGCGATCCGGTGCTTGCGCCAGCGGTCGCGGCGGGCGTCGCCCGTGTCGGCCTCACCCGCCGTGGGGTGCTTGCTCGACTGCTTGCTGTTGCGCTTGACACGTTCGATCACCCCAGTCATGCTACCAGAGGTAACTGTTACCACGAGTTACAGATAGGGGTGTGTCGGCAATGACGCGGGCGCTGAAGGAAACAGACCGGGAGAAGACAGCCGAGCGGCTGCTCAAGTCCTCCGCGAACAAGTTCTACGATCCCGACGTCGACATCGACTGGACCGCCCCGCTCGTCGACGGGAAGCGCTTCATCCCGGCACACCGTTCTTCGCTCTACGGCACGAAATTGTGGGACTCGCTGTCGGAAGAGCAGCGCATCGAACTCGGCAAGCACGAGGTCGCCAGCGTCGCCACGACCGGGCTGTGGTTCGAAATCCTCCTGATGCAGATGCTGCTCAAGGAGGTCTACGAAGAGGACCCGACCAGTTCGCACGCCCAGTACGCGTTGACCGAGATCGCGGACGAATGCCGTCACTCGACGATGTTCGCGCGGATGGCTTCGCGGATCGGCTGCCCGTCCTACGGGCCGGTGCCGTGGTTGCGGCGGCTGGCGAAACTGATGCCGGCGATCAGCTACGGCCCCGCGCGCTACGGCGCGATCCTGGTCGCCGAAGAGGTACTCGACCGGCTTCAGCGCGAGCAGATGAACGACCCGGACATCCAGCCGCTGGTCCGCATGGTCAACCGGATCCACGTGCTCGAAGAAGCCCGGCACGTCACCTTCGCCCGCGAAGAGGTGACTCGCGGGATGGCGAAGCTGTCGAAGAAGGAAATCGTCTATCAGCAGTTCATCATCGCGCTTGTTTCGTACTTCGTGACCCGGGCCTTCATCAACCCGAACGTCTACAAGGCCGTCGGCATCCGTCCGCGTGACGGCGTCGAGGCCGCGCTGAACAACCCCAACTGGCGCGAAAGCATCCAGTGGGCGGGCGAGAAGATCATGCCGTTCCTGCAGGAATCCGGCCTGGTCGGCAAACCGGGCATGTACTTCTGGCGCAAGTCCTTCCTGCTGCCGGGGAAGCGATGAGGAGCGTCAAGCAGCGCGACGCCGTCTCGTGGGACCCGTCGCGGCAACATCGGTTCGTGACCGGTGACGGCACCGCCCTGCACGTCGAGACGAGCGGGCCCGCCGACTCCGAACTCACGCTGGTGCTCGTGCACGGCTGGACGCAGGACCATCGGACCTGGGACGGTGTGGTGTCGCGGCTCGGCGACTCCGTCCGTACCCTGCGCTACGACCTGCGCGGCCACGGCGGTTCCGCGCCGGCGAAACCGGGCACGGCCACGATCGCGACCCTCGCCGACGACCTCGCCGAGCTCATCCAGGACCGCGTCCCGACCGGGCCGATCGTGCTCGCCGGACACTCCATGGGCGGTATGACGATCATGGAACTGTCCCGCAGGCATCCCGATCTCGTGGCCCGGCGCGTCGCAGGGGTCGCGTTCGTCGCCACGTCGTCCGGTGAGATGGACCGGATCACCCTCGGCCTGCCGGGGATCGCGGGCAGCGGCGCGGCGAGGTTCGAACGGAGGCTCGCGAAGCTGCTCGCGAAGAACCGCCGGGACGCCTTGCCGTTGCCGCTGTCGGTGGTGCGGCCCGGTGCGCGGCTGCTCGTCTTCGGGCGGCGGCCTCAGCGGGCCGACGTCGACTCGGTCGCCGAGCAGTTGCTGTGCGCGCATCCGGCGAGTGTCGCGGGATTCCAGGACGCGATTTCGCGGCACGACTGCCGGGTGACGCTGGCCGCGCTGCAGGGCAAGCCGGTGGTCGTGCTGGCGGGGGAGCGGGACCGGCTCTGCCCGCCGCCGCACGCCAAGGTCATCGCCGACGAGCTGCCGGAGGCCGAGTTCGTGCGGTATCCGGGGGCGGGGCACATGCTTCCGCAGGAACGGGCTCAGGAGGTTTCGGACCGCATCGCGGCGCTTGTCCGCCGCGCCGCGAGGGTCTGAAAGGGGAGCGAGGGACCTTTGCTACCACTTCTCTCGACATTGAGACAGGTGGTAGCAAAGGTCCCTTGCTCTCTTTCTGCAGGTCAGGGTCCCGGGTGAGGTGGTTGTGCTTGCCTGAAGGGAGGGTGCGTGTGATCAGGCGGACGACACGCGTGATGGAGTCGGCGGCGCGAGCGGCTCGTCACTGAGATCCAGCATCGTGCCCTCAGACTGTCCTAAAAGGACAATTCTCGAGATCAAGGCGTCCAATTTGGGTACTTTGCGCAGTATTGCCCGGGGGTCGTGAGTGGCGATGGTCGTTCTAACCCTCTTTACCACTCACGACTCCCCGCAAAACCGGACTTACAAGCATAAAGCGGGCGTATGCTGCCCGGAAAGTGACCGCCCCTCAACAACCGGCCCAGACAGGGCCAAGTGGCTTTCGCGACGGGTGGCCGGCGCGGGTGGTAGCAAAGGTCCCTTGCTCCCTTCAGAGGGAGGTGTAGCCGTTCGCCAGGAGCCGGACCCCCGCCTCCTGGTAGGCGTCCTGGTCGTCGACGGCGAGCGTGGCCAGCCCGTCGACATAGCGGTTGAACATGCAGAACGCGGCCGCGATCAGGACCGTGTCGTGGATTTCGACGTCCGTCGCGCCCTCCGCGCGGGCGGTCTCGATCAGGTCTTCGCCCACCGACTTCCCGCTTTCGCGAACGGCGAGCGCGACATGCAGGAGTGCCTTCAGCTTCGCCGACACGGGGGCGTCGTCGACGTCCTTCCACGCCGCCTCTACGACCGGCATGCCGCCTTCGAGCGCTTCGGCGGCGACGGCGGCATGACTGCGTGAACAGAACGTGCAGTCGTTGCCGCGCGAGACGACGGCGCCGATCAGTTCGCGTTCGCCCACGCTGAGGCTGCTCGGGCCGCGAAGCAGGACCTCGGCGAGCTGCCCGAGCGGCGCCGCCGTCTCCGGCCGGTAGGCGAACAAGGCGGTGATGCCGGGAAGGTTCTCGTCGAGCGCGATATGCGGCATGGTGACTCCTCGCGGATCGGCAACGCGGTCGCTTTGATTCATAGCCGAAACCCGGCTCGTCGCGATGTCGCTGGATTGCTCGACACGAGAGCGAGGGGCATTGTGATCGTCAGAATCCGAGGCCGTGCGCTTCCCGACGGCGAGTACGTCGATCTCTACGCCGACGGTGACCGATGGACCACCGATCCGGTTCCGGGGGTGGATCTGGTCGCCGAGGGCTGGCTCTTGCCGGGCCTCGTCGACGCTCACACCCATCCCGGAGCCGAGGAGCCCGGCGACCCGATGGACGAGGAGATCCTGCGCGCCGATCTGCACCGGCACGTCGACGCCGGGGTCACGATGATCCGTTCGCCGGGGCTGCCCGGTGAGCCGCCCGAGTGGTTCGGCGCCGAACCCGGCTTGCCCCGCGCGGTGCACGCCGGGCCGTGGATCGCGCAGCACGGCCAGTTCTTCGACGGCTGGGGCCGCCGCGCCACGCACGCGGAGCTCCCCGGATTGGCCGCGGCGCAGGCGAAACGCACCGGCTGGGCCAAGATCATCGCCGATTGGCGGGTCGGGGACGAAGCCGTGCCGTCCGACGTCATGACCGCCGTCGTCGAGGCGGTGCACGCGGTGGGCGGGCGTCTCGCCGTGCACTCGCAGCACGCCGCCGGCGGTGAAGCGGTGGTGGCCGCGGGAGTCGACTCCGTCGAACACGGGATGTGGCTCGATCCCGGGTACCTGCCGGACATGGCGGCCCGCGGGACCGCGCTCACCCCGACGCTCTCGGTGTTCCAGGCGGCGCTCGGGCGGGCGCGGAACCGTGAGGACACCCCGCGGAAACGGTGGTTCGTCGGCGGGGCGGAGGCGCATCCGGGGTTGATCGTGGCGGCGGCCGAAGCCGGGGTGAAGATCCTCGCCGGGACCGACTCCCGGCCGCATGGCCGCGTCGGCGTCGAGATCCGCGCCCTCGCGGAAGCGGGGCTGCGACCGCACGACGCCCTCGCCGCGGGTTCGTGGGCCGCGCGCGAATACCTGGGATTGCCCGGGCTGGTCCCGGGCGCGCCCGCCGACGCCGTCGTCTACGCGGAGGATCCTCGTGAAGACGTGGCACGGCTGGAGCATCCCGTCGCGGTAATTCTGCGGGGCGTCCGCGTCAGGTGAGCTAGCGTGATCTTTTCGACTGGGGAGTTGGAACGATGAAACGAAACAGATCGATCCTGTCCGTTTTCAGCCTCACCATCGCCGTGGTCCTCGGAGCGGCTCTGCTCACCGATCTGGGTGGCGAGACCACCGAAGCCGGCGACGCGGAATTCACCGGCGCCGGCCGGGTCGTCATCCGTGACGCTTCGATGGTGCTCACGATGGATCCCGGCCTCGGCGAAGGACCGCTCGGCGCCCTCGCCGACGCCGACGTCGTACTGGAAGGCACCAAGATCAAGCAGGTCGGCAAGGACCTCGACGCCGGCACCGCGAGAGTCGTCGACGGCCGGGGCAAGATCGTGCTGCCCGGCTTCGTCGACCTGCACAACCACCTGTGGCAGTCGCTCATCCGCGGCTGCGCGGCCGACAAGGAACTCATCGGCTGGCTCGGCAAATGTGTCATCCCGCTGTACCGCGCTCCCGTGACCGACGCGGACGCGTACGCGGGCACGAAACTCGCCGCGGCCGACGTCGTCTCGACCGGGATCACCACGGTCACCGACTGGTCGCACGCGTTCAACACCGACTTCGCCAAGGGCGGTCTCCGCGCGCTCGGCGAGTCGAAACTGCGGTTCCTCTACTCCTACAACGGCACCACCGATCCCGCGCTGCAGAACGAGATCCGCCGCGTGAAGCGCGAGGTCATCGATCTGAACCCGTTGGCACGCCTGCAGATCGGCACGCATCCGTCCACGGGGAACTTCCCGAGCGTCGAAGCCTCAGAGAAGCTCGCGCGCGAACTCGGCGTCCCGCTGAACGTGCACCTGCTCGAATCGAAGGCCGATCTGACCGCGGGGCAGATGGACGCGCTCCGGCGCGCGAACGCGTTGCACCCCGGGCTGGTGGCGAACCACGTCATCCAGACCACCGACGCCGATCTCGACGAACTCGCGGCCGCCGGGGTCGGCGTGGCGCACAACCCGCTGTCGAACATGCGGCTCGCGTCGGGCGTCATCCGGTTGCCGGAGATGAAGAAGCGGAACATGAAGGTCGGGCTCGGCCTCGACGGCGGCACCAACGACACGAGCGACATGTTCAACGTGATGCGCGCGGCCGTCGGTCTCCAGCGGGCGACCACGACGGATCCGGCGGTCTACCCGACCACGACGGACGTCTTGCGCATGGCGACCCTCGGCGGCGCGGAGGCGCTCGGGATGGACAAGGAGATCGGGTCGCTGACACCGGGGAAGCGGGCGGACCTCCAATTGGTCGACGCCCAGGCGGTCAACTTCGCGCCGAAGGTGGACTGGGTGAATCAGCTGGTCTTCAACACCCAGCCCGCGAACGTCGCATGGGTGTTCGTCGACGGGCGCGCCCTCAAGCGCGAAGGCCGCGTTGTCGGTATCGACACCGCGAAGGTCGTCGCCGACGCCCAGGCCGCCGCCGACCGCCTGAAGAAGCTCCTGCCCCAGTGACCTGACGCAATTCGTCCTCTGAATGCGATCGTTGCGCGTGCAAGGACCGCATTCAGAGGACGAAACGCGGGGGTCAGTGCTGGAGCGGGAAGCCACCGCCGATGCCTCGCCAGGCGAGGTTGGCGGTGAGCGCGACGGCCTCTTCGCGGCTCATCGACTTGTGGTGCGCCAGCCAGAAGCGCGCGCTGACCTGCGAGAGGCCCACGAGGCCGACGGCGAGCAGCCGGGCCTTGTCCTCGTCGAGGCCCGCGTCGGCGGTGATGGTCTCGGTGATCGCGTCGACGCTGGCCGACGTCGCCCGGTCCACCGCCTCCTGGACGGCGGGCTCGCCGCGCAGGTCGGACTCGAAGACCATGCGGAAGGCGCCGGCGTCGTTGTTCACGAAGTCGAAGAACGCGCCGACGGTCGCCGGCACGCGCTGCTTGTTGTCCGACGTGGAGTCGAGCGCGTCCTTGACCCGCCGCACCAGTTCGTCGACGTGGCTCTCCAGCAGCGCGATGTAGAGGTCGAGCTTGCCGGGGAAGTGCTGATAGAGGACCGGCTTGCTGACTCCGGCCTCTTCGGCGATCTCGTCCATCGCGGCGGCGTGGTATCCGTTCGCGGCGAACACCCGCTGCGCGGCGGCCAGCAGCTGGGCGCGGCGTTCCGTTCTGGGCAGGCGGACGCCTCGGGCCTGCAGTCGCGCCATTTCTGTCATCGTTCCTCCAGTAGCCGCGGGCTCCGCGGGGCGGGGTCACCGCCGCGTGAAGTGAGCTCGAGATTACTCGCCGGTACGGCCGGACCGCCAAGGGTCGGGCATCCTTGATGCTGTGTCTTCTTCAGTTTCCCGTGCCGCCGGGGGCCGCTCTCCGCTGACCCATGTGCCGCTCTCGCGCAGGTCATTGCCGTCGCTGGACCCGGCGCCGCCCCCTTGGCCCGGGGAAACAATAGGTGTCGGCGGGGTGAAATTGCACATCCGCCGGACTCCGGGCGGTCCCGAGACGGCCGTCTACGTCCACGGTCTCGGGGGATCGTCCACTAACTGGACCGACCTCGCCGCCCTCTTGGCGCCCCAAGCCTCGGGCACGTCGGTCGATTTGCCGGGTTTCGGCTATTCGGAGCCGCCCGACGACTTCGACTTCAGCCTCGACGCGCATGCCGAGGTCGTGGCGAGCCACATCGAGAGTCTCGAAGCGGGGCCGGTGCACCTGTTCGGCAACTCGATGGGCGGCGCAGTCGCGCTGCTCGTCGCGGCCCGCCGCCCGGAGCTGGTGAAGACGCTGACGCTGATCTCGCCCGCCATGCCGGACCTCCGGCCCAGCATGAAGCGGCTGTCCGACCCGCGGATGGCGTTCGCATACCTGCCGCTGATCGGCCCTGCCGTGCGCCGTCGACTCGCCGCGCTCGGCCCGCGCGAACGAGCCATGCAGGTCATCAAGCTGTGCTTCGCCGACCCGGGCCGCTTCGCGCAGAGCCGGCTGGACGAGCTCGAAGAGGAACACAGTGCCCGCGCCGGGTTCGCCTGGGCCGCCCCCGCGCTGGCGCGCAGCACGTTCGGCATCTTCCGGACGTGGTCCGCGCGCGGTCCCGCGTCGCTGTGGGCGGTCGCGCCGACCGTCGACGCGCCGACGCTCGTCGTGTGGGGGCAGCACGACCGGGTGATCTCCGTCCGGCGCGCCGAGCGCACCGCTCGGCTACTTCCGCACGCGCGGTTGCTCGTTCTGCCCCGAACCGGCCACGTGGCGCAGATGGAACGCCCGAATGTCGTAGCGAAGGCCGTTTTGGGGATGTGGGAATCGGTCGAATCGGGCACTTGGTAGCCCATTCGGGTGGGTAGGACACGCCGGGCGAAGCGCCGGTCGCTCACAACATCACAGTTCGGTTATGGCACCCTGGTGCGCGTGGATCGGGTAAAGCAAGGCGCGCAGGGCGAGGGTCGGCGGTCTCAGTACTCCGCATCCGCCCGCCGTCCGCCGCGCGCCCAGCCCCGGTCCTCCGACGTGCCGCGCACAGGCCAGTACCGGCCGACGCCGCCGCCGTCGCAGCGGCTCGACGAGGACCGTTACCGTCCCGGCGGCCGCCGGACCAGCGCCCAGCCGCTCAGCGCGTCCTGGAAGCCGCACGAGACCGGCGCCGCCAAGGCCAAGGCCGCCAAACGCAAGGGCGGCATCGGCCAGTTCGCCAAGACCTACGGCTGGCGCGTGTACGCACTGCCGATCCTCGTGGTGATCACCGCGCTGGTCGTGTTCAACACCGCCACCGGCCCGGCCGAACCGATCGCCTCCGACGGCACGACCCAGGCCGCGGCCGATGGATCCGCCGGCAACGGCGGAGAGCCGGGCGCGGGGGTCGACGGAGGCGGCGATGTCCTCCCGGAGAACCCGGCCAAACCGGTCGACCTCAAGATCCCGACCGCGGACCTGCCCAAGGGCGGCCCCTTCACCGAGTCCGGCAAGGGCACCTATCACGTGGTGCCGGGCAAGGGCGACAAGGTCGGGACGGGCCAGCTGTACACGTACACCATCGAGGTCGAGGACGGCATCGATCAGGCCAGCTACGGCGGTGACGACAGCTTCGCCGCGATGGTGGAAGGCACCCTGTCGAATCCCAAGAGCTGGACGTGGGACGGCAAGAAGGCGCTCCAGCGCGTCGACGCGAGCTTCCCGAATCCGAGCTTCCGGGTGAGTCTCACCACACCGAACACCACGCATCGCGCGGACGTCTGCATGTTCCAGATCACCTATGAGACGTCCTGCTACCGCTCGAGTTTCGACAAGCGCGTGGTGATCAACCTCGCCCGCTGGGTGCGAGGGGCGCTGGCCTTCGAGAGCGACATGACCGGGTACCGCCAGTACGCCATCAACCACGAGGTCGGGCACGCGCTGGGCGGAAAGCACGTGGGCTGCCCGGAGAACGGCGCCGTCGCGCCCGTCATGATGCAGCAGACCTTCGGCGTCTCGAACGACTTCGTGGCGCAGCTGAACAATCTCCCCGGCGGCGACCGCGGCAAGGTGCTCGCGGACGGCAAGGTCTGCAAGCCGGGCTCCTGGCCGAATCAGACACCCTAGTCCACGCCGTCTCACCTGCTGGAACATCCCAGGATATGAAACAGGGGAAGTCGTTTCCGCCTGTCGGTGTTGTAGATACTGGGATGCGACCCGCGATCCACGCGAGATGGAGGACCCGATGTCAGGCACGCTGCCGCCGCTCGTCGAGCCGGCCGCCGAGCTCACCAAGGAAGAGGTGGCCCGGTACAGCCGTCACCTGATCATCCCGGACGTCGGGGTGACCGGGCAGAAGCGGCTGAAGAACGCCAAGGTGCTGGTCATCGGTGCCGGTGGCCTCGGCAGCCCGGCGCTGCTGTACCTGGCCGCGGCCGGGGTCGGCACGCTCGGCATCGTCGACTTCGACGAGGTCGACGAATCGAATCTGCACCGCCAGGTCATCCACGGACAGTCCGACATCGGCAAGCTCAAAGCCGCGTCGGCGCAGGAGACGATCGCCGAGATCAATCCGTTCGTGAAGGTGCACCTGCACACCGACCGGCTCGAGTCGTCGAACGCGCTCGAACTGTTCGAGCAGTACGACCTGATCCTCGACGGCACCGACAACTTCGCGACGCGGTACCTGGTGAACGACGCCGCCGTGCTCACCGGCAAGCCCTACGTGTGGGGCTCGATCTACCGGTTCGAGGGCCAGGCGAGCGTGTTCTGGGAGGACGCGCCGAACGGCAAGGGCCTCAACTACCGCGACCTCTACCCCGAGCCGCCGCCGCCCGGCATGGTGCCGTCGTGCGCCGAGGGTGGCGTGCTGGGCGTGCTGTGCGCGTCGATCGGCTCGATCATGGTCAACGAGGCGATCAAGCTGATCACCGGTATCGGCGAGCCGCTGCTGGGCAGGCTCGTCAGCTACGACGCGCTCGAGATGAAGTACCGCGAGGTCAAGATCCGCAAGGATCCGGAGACCCCGAAGATCACCGAGCTCATCGACTACGAAGCGTTCTGTGGCGTCGTGTCCGACGAAGCCGCTTCGGCCGCTTCGGGAAGCACGATCACTCCGGCGGAACTCAAGGCCAAGTTCGACAACGGCGACAACTTCGCCCTCATCGACGTCCGCGAGCCGCACGAGTACGAGATCGTGAACATCAAGGGCGCGACGCTGATCCCGAAGGACAAGATCCTTTCGGGCGAGGCGCTGTCGGAACTGCCGCAGGACAAGCCGATCGTGCTGCACTGCAAGTCGGGCGCGCGTTCGGCGGAGGCGCTCGCGGCGCTGCACAAGGCCGGGTTCAAGGACGCGACCCACCTCGGTGGCGGCGTGCTGGCCTGGGCGCGGCAGATCGACCAGAGCCTGCCGACCTACTGACGTTTTGCGCGCGGAGCCTTGGGTGCCCAAAGTGGTAGCAAAGGTCCCTTGCTCTCTTTGGTCTTGGCGGTGCCGTGAAGGCCTCCTTGCCTACCCTGAAGGTAGTGAAGGAGGCCTTCACGGACATTGGGCCTCGGCGATGGCGTCTATCCCGGTGGTCAAGCGCCCAGGGATTGGGCCTGATTTGGGCGTTTTCGGCCGGGTCGTGAGTGGTAATGATCGTTCTAACCGTCTTTGCCACTCACGACCCCGACTGAAAACCGTGCATATATGCATCAAGCGGACATTTTCCTGTCATTTGGTGTCCGAGCGTCAGTAGCCGATCGAGCGGCCGGTGAAGATCGCCCGCACGAAGGCAGTGAACCCCGCCAGGACATCGGTCCGGTTCCCGCCCCGCGACTTCGGCACGGCGGCGATGATCTCGGCGTCGGTCAGCGGATGGGTCTTCCCGGCCAGTTCCCGCAGTTCCTCGGGTTTCCAGTTGTGGTTGCCCGCGACGTGCACCGACAGCGCGCCGCGGCGCTGCACGAACTCGATCCGCTCGGTGTCACGTCGCACGAACTCGCCGTCGCCGACCTGGGTGCACGTCGCGGTTTCGAGGCGCCAAGCGGTCTTCACCGCTGTCTCGCAGCTCTCGACGACGTCGGTCGCGAAGGTCCAGACGGGCGATATCCACAGCTGGGGCGCGTACTCGACGATCAGCGACCCGGAGTCTTCGGTCGTTTTGGTCGGGAGCCGATGCGGGCCGAGATCCGCCGCGAGGGTGCGGTCGTGCGGGACCCCGGTCGCGGCGAGCCGCCGGGCGGCGGTGTCCGAAGGCAGCGATGCGGGGACGGCGATCCCGCCCGCGACCACCGCGATCAGAAGGACTCCCGCGCCCAGCCGGACGCCCGGTCCCCGCGCGAACAGACCCGCGACGAGCAGCACCGGCACCCCGAAGAACGGCACCGCGAACCAGGGATCGAACGCCTCCGCCACCTCCAGCACGAAGATCGCGCCGAAAACGCCGGAGATCCCCGCCACGAAAGCCCACGCGAGCCGCGGCCAAGGCTTCGCGACGGCCGGGAAAGCCTCTGGCGCCGCGAAACCGACGACGTAGACCATCCCGATCGACGCGAGCGGAACCGGCAGCGCGATCCACGGGACGTGCAGGAACGCGGCGAGCAGGAGCAACAGGCCCATGGTGACAGCGCCCAGCGTGCCGAGCAGCCACAGTGAACCGAGTGCGAGGGCGGTGAGTTGCCCGTCGGTGAGGCGGCGCTGCGCCGTTCGGGGGAGCACGGTCGAAGAATGGCAGGTCAGAAGCGATCGTGTCATGAGTATCGCTACTCAAGACCAGCGCGTCTTCTCGTTCGTGGCGCGGAAGACGGGGTAACGTGCCGAGCCGTGCGTGCCACCCTTCAGAGCCCTCCCGAACACGTCTGTGCGGCGTTCGGCGGACGTACCGGTGACGCGGAACCGATGCCCGGCACCGATTCCTGGCGCTACAACGATCTCGTGCTCAAGCCGGTCGTGGACAAGTCCCGGACCCTGTGGACGGCACGGGCGCTGGAAGCCGTCGACGAGCCGGGCCTGCGGGTCGCGAAACCGGTCCGGTCCAGTGACGGCCGGTGGGTGGTCGGCGGCTGGTCGGCGAACCGGTTCGTGTCCGGCACGGCCGAGCACCGGTACGACGAGGTCGTGCACGCGGCGGTCAAACTGCATCGCGCGACGGCCGGTCTGCCCCGGCCGGACTTCCTGGGGCGGCGCACCGATCTCGAAGCGCTGGCCGACAAACTCGCCTGGGGCGAGGCGGACATGCCCCTCGACGAGAACAAGGGCGGCCGCTGGTTCGAGGTACTGGCGGGGTCCCGAAGACCGGTCAAACTGCCCGACCAGGTCGTCCACGGGGAGCTTCTCGCCGGCGTGCTCTTCGACGGCGACGCGGCGCCCGGCATCGTCGATTTCGTGCCGTACTACCGGCCGGGTGAATGGGGCGCGGCGATCGTCGCGGTCGACGCGCTGGCCTGGGGCGGCGCCACCATCGATCTCCTCGAACGCTGGGCGCATCTCCCCGAATGGCCGCAGCTTCTCCTGCGGGCGGTCCTCTTCCGCCTGGCGGCCAACGCCCTCGACCCGCGGTCGACCCGGGCGGCGCACGACGGACTTCGTGCCGCCGCCCGGGACGTGAGCGCCGTGCTGTAGGTCACTCGGTGCGCAGGTTCTCCGTCTTCGCCGCCGAGCGCACGGACGGCACCGTCGACGCCGTCACCAGCAGCACCATCACGACGGCCGCCGCGGCGAGCAGTGCGACCGCGGACCAGTCGACGTACAGCCCGTCCCAGAACAGCCGCTTGCCCAGCGCGGCGACGGCGATCCCGGTCGCCGTCGCGAGCACGATTCCCAGCAGCAGCGGAATCCCGTTCTGCCACATGAGGGATCGCACGATCACCCGCACCGGGACACCGGTGGCGGACAGCGCGCCGAGGGCCCGCCGCCGTTCACGGACCTGTTCCTGGGCGAGCACCAGCAGGCTCACGCCGGCCAGCAGCAGGACGAACAGCGCGCCGCCGAGCAGGATGTCCCGCGCGTCGTCGAACATCCGGGCCTCGGTGGAGGCCCGCTCCCCGTTGAAGGCCGCCACGGTGACCTGCCCGCTGTACGGCGCCACCGAGTTCCGCACCAGCTCGACGAAATCCGGATTCCCGGTCGTCCCGCGCACGGTCGCCGTGACCAAGGCCGCGGCCAGGTCGACACCCGCCACCGCCGCGGGCGTCGCGAGCACTCGCGGCGCCAGGGTCTCGGTGACGCTCGATGGCTTCACCTCGAACGGCCGCGGGGTGACCGGAACGGTCCACGGCTGCTCCCGTTTGTCGTTGTCCGTGATCTTCGTCGACTGTCCTATGTGGAGAGAGGAGGGATCGGCGAACACGTCGCCGTCGCGGCAACCGGTCGCGGTGGTCGTCGCCTCGATCGTGGCGCAGTCGGCGACGGCGATCGGCACGAGCGCCCCGTCCTGGCGCTTCCCGTCGACGAACAGCGAACGCAGCGCCTGGAGATCGGCGGCGCCGGGGACCGCGCGGACCGCGGCGATCGCCCGATCGGCCACGGAACCGTCCGCGTAAACGGTGATCCGGCCTCCCGTGCCGTCTTGGCGAACGGCCTCCATCGCGGCCTGTCCCGCCAGGAGGCTCTGCAGCGCGATCGCCCCGGCGAGGACCACGCAGAGCCCCGCGACCACCCGTGACGGGGTCCCGCTGTCGCTCTGCAGACGGCGGATCGCGAGCTGGAACGACGGCGGCCCGCCCTTGATCCGGGAAACGGCGCGTTCCAGCAGCCACGGCAGCAGCGCGGGAATCCCGACCATCAGCAGTGCCGCGCCACCGATCAGCGCCCAGCGGCCGAGTTCGCTCGCGACACCGAGATCCGGAGCGATCACCAGGATTCCGAGGACGACCGGGAGCAGCCGCCACCACAACCGGCGCTTCGGCGGCGCGGTCTCGCGGACGACGCCGAGCGGTTCGACGACCAGGTGCCGTTGGGACGCCCAAGCCGTCGCCACGGTCAGGGCCGGGACCGCGAGCACGATCAGCACCACCAACGGCCACGACGGCGTCAGGTCGTCCGGGTACAACCCGAACCGGAACACCTGGAAATCCGCCGCCGTGCCGCGGAAGAGCAGGAACAGCGCGGTACCGACGACCAGCCCGGCCGCGGCGCCCACGAGGGATTCCGCGGCGGTGATCCGGCGTAGCTGCGCGAGGGACGAGCCCGCCAGCCGCAACGCGGCGAGCCGCCGGTCCCTGGCCGCGCCGCCGAGCCGGGAGACCGTCCCGACGAAGATGAACACCGGCGTGAGGAGGACGAAGAGCCCGAGCAGCAGGAGGATCAGGATCCCGTTATCGATCAGGGCGTGATAGCCGGGTTCGGCGCCGAAGCCGTAGACCGTGCGTGCGTCCCGCATCGCGTCCGTGCCGACGTAGGCGACCAGGTCGTTCGGATTGAGCGTGGTCTCCCCGGCGATGAGCCCGGCGGGCTTCCCGGGCAGACGGGGCCGCAGCAAGCCGGTGGTGTCGGCCGCGACGAGCTCGGCCAGCTTCGGCGAAAGGAAGACCTCGCCCGGTGCGGGCAGCCGGTCCACCCCCGGCGGGATCGGCGAATTCGGGCCGGTCGGCCGCAGGTGGACGAGTGAGATCGCCTCGCCGCGGAAGTCGGTCGTCGTCGCCGCGTACTTCAGCGGGTCGACGCCCGGGATCGGTTCGCTCCGCACGGAAGCGGCGAACGTCCGGTGGTCGCGGTTCTCCTTGATGGTGCCCGCCGAGGCGCCGAGCAGCAGGATCGCCACCGCGAGCCCGATGCCGACGGTGCTCAGGACGAGTCTGACGATCGAGCCCCGGCCGCCCCCGACGGCCAGCCGGAACCCGAGCATCAGGTCTTCGCGCCCGGTCATCGGGTCACCACCGGTTCCCGTGTCCGGCCGTCGCGCACGATGACCTCCCGGTCGGAGTAGGCGGCCACCCGCGGTTCGTGGGTGACCAGGACGACGGCGGCGTCGGTTTGTTTCGCCGCCTCGGACAGCAGGCGCATGACCAGTTCTCCGCTGAGCGTGTCCAGCGCGCCGGTCGGTTCGTCGGCGAAGATCACCGACGGTTCGGTGACCAGTGCCCTGGCCATCGCGACCCGCTGGCTCTGCCCGCCGGAAACCTGGCCGGGCGTGCTGTCGCCGACTTCGCCGACCGTCAGCCGGTCGAGCCAGCCGCGCGCGGTCCGCTCGGCGGGGCGGCGCCTCATCCCGCTCAGCCGCAGCGGCAGCGCGACGTTCTCCAGGCAGGTCAGCTCCGGCACGAGCTGCCCGAACTGGAAGACGAAACCGAATTCGGTGCGCCGCAAGGCACTGCGTTCGGCGTCGGACATGCTCGCGAGATCACGCCCGCGGAAGAGGACCTGGCCTCCATCGGGCCGGACGATCCCGGACAGGCAGTGCAGCAGCGTCGACTTCCCGGACCCCGATGGCCCCATGACCGCGACGATCTCGCCGGGTTCGAGCGTCAGCCCGGCCCCGGCCAGCGCCTGATTCGGACCGAAGGCCTTGTGCAGGCCCAGCCCGTGTAACAACGGTGTTTCCACTGTGTGGTCCCCAGATCAGCGCGTCAGCTGGCGCGCGAGGTCGTCGAGGCGGGCGGCGGTGAGCTCCAGCCACCGCAGATCCGCCTCCAGGTGGAACAGTGCGTGGTCGCAGATCAGCTGGTCGGCGAGGTCGCCGTCGGTTTTGCGGGCGGTGAGCTCGCGCATGGCGCGCAGATGGGAGCTCCGCTGCGCGTCGAGCAGATCCTGGGCGCCGCGGCCGGACAGGAGCGCGAGCACGACCTTGGTGTAGAGCGTGTTCTGCAGGTAGACGGAGGGGTTTTCCGGGCTCTTCAGCCATTCCTCGACGTTGGTGACGCCGGCGTCGGTGATCGCGTACCGCTTCCGGTCCGGTCCGCCGCCCGCTTCGACGCCGTTCTCCTCCACGAGGCCGTTCTTCAGGAGCCGGTTCAGCGTCGAGTAGACCTGCCCGTAGTGCAGTGGACGGTCTTGGCGGAACTGCTTGTCGTAGAGCTGTTTGAGGTCGTAACCGTGCTTCGGACCGGCTTCGAGCAGGCCGAGCAGGGTGTTCCCGATGGACATGCGGGCGACTATACACAGTGTGTATACGCACGGTCTATACACATGGTGAATAGTCCCGAGCGTCGCTCTTCCGACCTCACGGTGTGACGTCCATCGGGGGCGGGCAATGTCAAACGCCTGAAACATTCAGGAGTTTTCAGGTAACACGGCCTACCTACCTTCGAGCGCTATCGACGCCTGGAGGAGGTGCCCGTGCCGCTCGCCGCCCCCACCGTGACCGCGGTGGACACGCACTGCCCCTACTGCGCCCTGCAGTGCGGGATGAGCCTCGACGGCGCCCGGGTCGCCCCGCGCGACTTCCCGGTCAACGCCGGCGGCCTGTGCCAGAAGGGCTGGACGTCGGGGGAGCTGCTCACCTCGCCGTCCCGTCTGACGACGCCGCTGATCAGGGTCGACGGCGAACTCCGGCCCGCGACCTGGGACCAGGCCCTCGACCTCGTCGCGAAGCGCCTCACCGAGATCCGCGCGGCCAAGGGCGCCGACGCGGTCGCCGTCTTCGGCGGCGGCGGGCTGACCAACGAGAAGGCCTATCTGCTGGGGAAATTCGCCCGCGTCGCGCTGGGCACGTCGCAGATCGACTACAACGGCCGGTTCTGCATGTCTTCGGCGGCCGCCGCCGGGATCAAGGCGTTCGGCGCCGACCGCGGGATGCCGTTCCCGGTCACGGATCTCGCCGACGCCGACGCGGTATTGCTGATCGGCGCGAACCCGGCCGAAACGATGCCGCCCTTCACGCAGCACCTGCGGGGCGCGGACCTGATCGTCGTCGACCCGCGCCGCACGCCGACCGCCGAGCTGGCCGGACTGCATCTGCAGCCCGCGCCGGGTACCGATCTCGCGCTCGCGCAGGGAATCCTGCACGCCGTCGTCGCCGACGGCCTGCTCGATCAGTCCTATGTGGACAAGCGCACGAACGGTTTCGAAGAGTTGTGGCGTTCGGTCGCGGCCTGGTGGCCGGAGCGTGTCGAGCAGATCACCGGCGTCTCCGCCGCCGACCAGCGACGCGTCGCCGCCAAGCTCGCCGCGGCCCGCAACGCCTACGTCCTCACCGCGCGCGGCACCGAACAGCACGCCAACGGCACCGCGATGGTCAACGCCTGGATCAACCTCTCGCTCGCCCTCGGCCTGCCGGGGCGCAAGGGATCCGGTTTCGGCTGCCTGACCGGCCAGGGCAACGGCCAAGGCGGTCGTGAGCACGGGCAGAAGGCGGACCAGCTGCCCGGCTACCGCAAGATCGACGACCCCGCCGCGCGCGAGCACGTCGCCGGAGTCTGGGGTGTGTCGCCGGAATCCCTGCCGGGGCCGGGGCGTTCGGCCGTCGAGCTGCTCGAGGCGCTCGGCACCGAAGACGGGCCGAGCGCGCTGATGGTGTTCGGCAGCAACCTCATCGTTTCCGCGCCCGGCGCCGGGAACATCCAGGACAAAGTGTCCTCTTTGGACTTACTGGTGGTCTCGGATCTCGTCCTCTCGGAGACGGCGGCGATGGCCGACGTCGTCCTGCCGGTCACCCAGTGGGCCGAGGAGGACGGCACGATGACCAACCTCGAAGGCCGGATCCTCCTGCGGCGCAAGGCGATCGATCCGCCGTCCGGCGCGAAGACCGATCTCTATGTGCTTTCCGAACTCGCCCGTCGGCTCGGCCAGCCCGACGGACGGTTCCCGACGGACGCGGAGACCGTCTTCACCGAGCTCCGGCGTGCGTCCAAGGGTGGCGTCGCCGACTACTCGGGTGTCACCTACGACCGGCTCCGCGCCGGTGAGGCCCTCTACTGGCCTGTCCCGACGGAATCGCATCCCGGCACACCGCGGATGTTCCTCGACTCCTTCGCCCATCCGGACGGCCGCGCGCGGTTCGTGCCGGTGGACCACGTCGGCCCGGCCGAACCCCCGGACGCCGAATTCCCCTTGCAGGCCACCACCGGACGGGTCCTGCAGCACTACCAGTCCGGGGCGCAGACCCGGCTGGTCAAGGAACTCAACGACGTCGTGGCGGAGGCCTTCGTGGAAGTTCATCCCGACACCGCTGCCCGCGCGGGGCTGGCCGAGGGCGACCTCGCGCTCGTGCGCTCCCGTCGCGGGGAGACCGTCGCACGTGTCCGCTGTGTGGCGTCGCTACGCCCCGATCTGGTGTTCCTGCCGTTCCATTTCCCCGGTGAGGGCAGGGCGAACCTGCTGACCAACCCGGCGCTCGACCCGACGAGCCGGATGCCCGAGTTCAAGGTGTGCGCGGTCGCGCTCGCCCCGGCCGAGGCCGTCGCGTGAGCCCCCGGTCGGTGGTCATCGCCGGATACGGGATGGCGGGCGCGCGGCTCGCGGACGAGATCCAGCGCCGCGACCCCGAGGGCGAGCGCGTGCGGCTCACCGTCGTCGGCGCGGAGGAACACACCGCCTACAACCGGGTGCTGCTCTCGTCGGTGGTCGCCGGCACCATGCGGCCCGAGGCCGTCCGGCTGCACGACGACGAATGGCCGTCCCGTACCCGCGCTGACCTGCGCCGAGGGGTCTCCGCGACGTCGATCGACCGTGATGCGCGGCGGGTCCACCTCGACGACGGGTCCACAGTGGACTACGACGCGCTCGTGCTCGCGACCGGCGCCAATCCGTGGATGCCGCCGGTCGAAGGGCTCGAACCCGGTCCGGACGTCGTCGCGTTCCGCACCCTCGACGACTGCGCCCGCATCCTCGACGCCGCCAGGCTGGGCGCGCCGGTCGCGGTGCTCGGCGGCGGGCTGCTCGGCCTGGAGGCCGCGCGCGGCCTCGCCGGACGCGGGAACCTCGTCACCGTCGTGCATCCGATGCCGCACATCATGGAACGGCAGCTGGACGCGGAGTCGGCACGGGTGCTGACCAGGAAGCTCGAAGAACTCGGCGTCGCCTTCCGGCTCGGTGTCGGGGCCGCGCGCTACGTCAGCGGCGACGGGCTCAAACTCGACGACGGCACGCACGTCCCCGCCGATCTCATCGTCGTCTCCACCGGCGTCCGGCCGGAGACGAAACTGGCCGTGGACGCCGGGCTGACCGTCGAGGGCGGCGTCGTCGTCGACGATCTGCTGCGCACCAGCGACGGCCGGATCCACGCGATCGGCGATTGCGCCAAACATCCCGGCGCGTTCGGCGGGCTCGTGCAGCCCGCGTGGGAACAGGCCGCCGTCGTCGCGGATCTGGTCACCGGAACGAAATCCGCGTCTCGGTACCGCGGCACCCAGGCGGTGACGAGGCTGAAGGCTCGCGGCATCGACCTCACCGCGCTCGGTGAGACGATGACCGGCGCGGACGATCCGACCGCCGAGGTGCTCACTTTCAGCGACCCGGCGGGCTGCCGCTACGGCAAGCTCGTCATCCGCGAAAACCGCGTGGCAGGCGCCATCCTGCTCGGCCTGCCCGACGCGGCCGCGACGATCACGCAGCTCTACGACCGGGGCACCCCGGTGCCCGAAGACCGCCTGGCGGTCCTTTTAGGACGCTCGCTGCCGCCAGGCGCGCCGTCGGCGTCGAGCCCGGCCGATCTGCCCGCGTCGGCGGTCATCTGCCGCTGCAACGCGGTGACCAAGGGGCGGCTCGTCGAAGCGTGGCGCGGCGGCGCCACCGACGTCCCCGCCCTCGCCGGGGCGACCCGCGCGACGACCGGCTGCGGCGGCTGCAAGGACGCCGTGAGCGGGGTCGCGAAATGGCTGGCCGCCCAGTGAACCCGAACGCATCCACCAAGGAGGACCTCATGGAAGCTCGTGGAAAGCGCTGGATCGAGCACTGGGATCCCGAGAACGAGCGGTTCTGGGAGGAGACCGGGAAGAAGATCGCCCGGCGGAACCTCTGGTTCTCCATCCTCGCCGAGCACATCGGCTTCTCCGTCTGGACACTGTGGTCGGTCATGGTCCTGTTCATGGGCCCGCAGTACGGCTTCTCCGCCGCCGACAAGTTCCTGCTGGTCTCCACCCCGACGCTGATCGGCGCGCTGATGCGGCCGCTCTACACCTTCGCGGTGGCGCGGTTCGGCGGCCGGAACTGGACGATCGTCAGCGCCCTGTTGTTGCTGGCGCCCACGATTCTGGCGGCGATCGCGATGCAGCCGGGCACCTCGCTCGGCACGTTCCTGCTGATCGCCGCGCTCGGCGGGGTCGGCGGCGGGAACTTCGCGTCGTCGATGACCAACATCAACGCGTTCTACCCGGAGAAGTACAAGGGCTGGGCGCTCGGGCTCAACGCGGGCGGCGGAAACCTCGGCGTGGCGGCGATCCAGCTGATCGGCCTGCTGGTCATCGGTACCGTCGGCGCCACGGCGCCGCGGGTGGTGCTCTACATCTACATTCCGCTGATCGTGGTCGCCGCGACCTGCGCGTACTTCTTCATGGACAACCTCGCCTCGATGAAGGGCGACACCAAGGCGATGCGCGAGATCGTCAAGGACCCGCACACCTGGGTGATGTCGTTCCTCTACGTCGGCACGTTCGGTTCGTTCATCGGCTACAGCTTCGCTTTCGGCCTGGTGCTGCAGAACCAGTTCGGCCGGACGCCGCTGCAGGCGGCCGCGGTGACCTTCCTCGGCCCGCTGCTCGGCTCGTTCTCGCGGCCGACGGGCGGCTGGCTGGCCGACCGGATCGGCGGCGGCAAGGTCACCTTCGTGACGTTCGTCGGCATGGCCGCGGCGACCGTGGTGCTGATCCTGGCCTCGACGTCGAAGTCGCTGGCGCTGTTCACCGTCGCGTTCATCGTGCTGTTCGTGCTCACCGGTATCGGCAACGGCTCGACGTACAAGATGATCCCGGCGATCTTCCGCGCCAAGGCGAAGGTCGCGATCAGCGAGGGCGCGGACGAGACGTTGGAGATGCTCAAGGCGCGCAAGCTTTCCGGCGCGCTGATCGGGCTGGCCGGCGCGATCGGCGCACTCGGCGGGTTGTTCATCAACCTGGCCTTCCGCCAGTCGTTCGCGGACACGAAGAGCGGGGTGCCGGCGTTCGTCGCCTTCCTGGTCTTCTACGGCCTGTGCTTCGCCGTCACGTGGGCGGTGTATCTGCGCAAGCAGCAGTCGGAGGTGGCGAGCACCCGAGGCCTGGCGCTCGCCGGAGCGGAGGTCTGATGCGGAAACTCGTCGTCGTCGGACATGGCATGGTCGCGCACCGGCTCGTCGAGGCGGTGCGCGCGGAGGACAAGGACGGCCAGTGGCAGGTCGTGGTGCTCGCCGAGGAGGCGCGCCCAGCGTACGACCGGGTCGCTCTGACGTCCTATGTGGACACCTGGGATCCGGCCTCTCTCGCCCTGGATGGCGCGGACTACGCGGGTGATCCGCTGGTCGAGCTGCGGCTCGGTGACCCGGTCGCTTCGGTGGATCGCGAGCGCAAGATCGTCGTCACCGAAGCGGGCCACGAGCAGCCGTACGACACGCTGGTGCTCGCGACCGGTTCGCGGCCGTTCGTCCCGCCGGTACCGGGACACGACCTCCCCGGCTGCTTCGTCTACCGGACGATCGAGGACCTCGACGCCATCCGGGAAGCCGCTCAGCGGCCCGGCCGCGGACGTCGTTCGGCGGTCGTCATCGGTGGCGGGCTCCTGGGACTGGAGGCCGCGAAGGCGTTGCGGGACATGGGTCTCTCGCCGCACGTGGTCGAGATGGCGCCGCGCCTGATGCCGCTGCAGGTCGACGAGGGTGGCGGCGGGCTGCTCCGGCGGCTGATCACCGACCTCGACGTGACCGTCCACACGGGAACGTCGACCGACGCCATCGAGCCGGACGGCGAACGCTACATCGCGCGGCTCGGCAACGGCACCGAGCTCGACGTCGACCTGGTCGTGTTCTCGGCCGGTATCCGGCCGCGGGACGATCTGGCCCGCTCGTCCGGGCTGGAAGTCGGTGCGCGCGGCGGGATCCTGGTCGACGACACCTGCCGGACGGCCGATCCCGCGGTGTACGCGATCGGCGAATGCGCGGCCGTCGACGGCAAGGTGTACGGCATCGTGGCCCCCGGTTACGCGATGGCGGAGATCGTCGCGGCGCGGCTGACCGGCGGCGAGGGCACGTTCCCCGAGCCGGACATGTCGACGAAGCTCAAGCTCATGGGCGTCGACGTCGCCAGCTTCGGCGACGCGCACGCGGCGACCGAGGGCGCGCTCGAGGTCGCGTTCAACGACGCCGTCGCCGGGACGTACAAGAAGCTCGTCGTCTCGGACGACTCGAAGACATTGCTCGGCGGCGTCCTGGTCGGCGACGCGAGCGAGTTCAACACGCTGCGCGCGATGGTCGGCAGGCCACTGCCCGCCGAGCCGGGCGCGATCCTCGCCCCGGCCGGTGGCGGAGCGGCGGTCGGCGTCGACGCGCTGCCGGACGCGGCGCAGATCTGTTCGTGCAACGCGGTTTCCAAAGGCGCGATCACGCACGCGATCACCGAAGAGGGCTGCGATTCGGTCGCCAAGATCAAGGGCTGCACCCGGGCCGGAACCGCATGCGGCTCCTGTGTCCCGCTACTGGGCAAGCTGCTGACGGCGTGCGGTGTCGAGCAGTCGAAGGCGTTGTGCGAGCACTTCACGCAGTCGCGCGCGGAACTGTTCCAGATCCTGCAGGCCACCCGGATCACCACGTTCAGCGAGATGATCGACCGCTACGGCACCGGGACCGGCTGCGCGATCTGCAAACCGGCGATCGCGTCCATCCTGGCCACGCTGGGCAACGGGCACATCCTCGCCGGCGAGCAGGCGACCCTGCAGGACACCAACGACAAGTTCCTCGCGAACCTGCAGCGCAACGGGACGTACTCGGTGGTCCCGCGGATCCCCGGCGGCGAGATCACGCCGGAGAAGCTCATGGTGATCGCGCAGGTGGCGATGGACTTCGGGCTGTACACCAAGATCACCGGCGGGCAGCGGATCGACCTGTTCGGCGCCATCGTCGACCAGCTGCCGCTGATCTGGCGGCGGCTCGTCGACGCCGGGTTCGAATCGGGGCACGCGTACGGGAAGTCTTTGCGCACGGTCAAATCCTGTGTCGGTTCGACGTGGTGCCGCTACGGCGTGCAGGACAGCGTCGGGCTCGCTATCGAGCTGGAGCTGCGGTACCGCGGCCTGCGCTCGCCGCACAAGCTGAAGTCGGCCGTTTCGGGCTGTGCGCGGGAATGCGCGGAGGCGCGGAGCAAGGACTTCGGCATCATCGCCACCGACAAGGGCTGGAACCTCTACGTCGGCGGGAACGGCGGCGCGACCCCGCGGCACGCGGATCTGCTCGTGTCCGAAGTGGACACCGAGACGCTGATCCGCACGATCGACCGGTTCCTGATGTTCTACGTCCGCACGGCCGACCGCCTGCAGCGCACCGCCCCGTGGGTCGAGGAGATGGAAGGTGGGCTCGACCACCTGCGCGCGGTGATCGTCGACGACAAGCTCGGCATCTGCGAAGACCTCGACGCGGCGATGGCCAAACACGTCGGGGACTACGCCGACGAGTGGCGCGGTGTGCTGGAGGATCCGGAGAAGCTGGCGAAGTTCAGCTCGTTCGTCAACGCGCCCGGCACCCCGGATCCGACGATCTCGTTCCGTACCGAACGTGACCAGAAGGTTCCCGTCCTGCTGGGCATCCCGGAGGTGAAACAGTGACGACGTCGATCGAGCGCACCTGGACCGCCGTCTGCGCGGCGGGCGCGGTCCCCGAATGGTCCGGTGTCGCGGCCCTGCTCGACGGTGGGACGCAGGTGGCCATCTTCCGGCTTTCGGGCGACCGATGGTACGCGCTGTCCAATGTGGACCCGATCAGTGGTGCGGCGGTGCTTTCGCGAGGGATCGTCGGCGACGCGGGCGGTGTTCCCGTGGTGGCTTCGCCGGTGTACAAGGAACGCTTCGATCTGCGCACCGGCTCGTGCCTCGACGCCGAAGGGGTCTCGGTCGCCGCGTATCGGGTCCGGGTCACCAGGGGTGTGGTGGAGGTGGAATTCTCACCGTGACAGAAGTCCTTCCCCTGGCGGGATTCGTCATCGGGATCACGGCGGCGCGACGGGCTGACGAGCTCGGCGCGCTGTTCGTGCGTAAGGGTGCGACCGTGCGCTACGGCCCGGCGATCCGGATCGTGCCGCTCGCCGACGACACCGAACTGCGGTCGGCCACCATGCGCCTGCTGGAAGACCGGGTCGACGTCGTCGTCGCGACGACCGGGATCGGCTTCCGCGGCTGGGTCGAGGCGGCCGAAGGCTGGGGGCTGGGGGAGGAGCTGCTGGCCAGACTGGGGCAGTCTTCGCTACTCGCGCGAGGCCCGAAGGCCAAGGGCGCGATCCGCGCGGCCGGACTTTCGGAGGACTACTCGCCCGCCTCGGAAAGCAACGCCGAGGTGCTGAGACATCTGCTCGATTCCGGTGTGGACGGTCAGCGGATCGCGGTGCAGCTGCACGGCGAGCCGCTTCCGTACTTCGTGGACAGTCTGCGTTCCGCGGGCGCCGACGTGATCGAGGTGCCGGTGTACCGGTGGGTCGGGCCGTCCGATCCCGGGCCGCTGGACCGGCTGCTGGACGGTGTCCTCGACGGTTCGGTGGACGCGTTGCCGTTCACCAGCGCACCCGCGGTGGCGTCCCTGCTGGCGGTGGCGAAGCGGACCGGACGGCTGCCGGGAGTCGTGGGAGCGCTGGAGAAACGGGTCGTGGCGGCCTGCGTCGGGCCGATCACCGCGGCACCGCTGGCCGCGCTCGGGATCCCGACGGTGCAGCCGACGCGGTCGCGGATCGGGGCGCTGGCACGGACGGTGTCCGACGCGCTCGAGTCCCGTTCGCCGCGGCTGACCGCGGGCGGGCGGAGTATCGAACTGCGGGGTCAGGCGGCGCTGGTCGACGGTCAGTGGTGCGACATCGCGCCCGCGCCGATGGCCCTGCTGCGGGCGCTGGCGGAATCGCCGGGGCGGGTGTTCTCCCGGCGGGAACTGGTCTCCGCGCTCCCCGACGGCGGCGAGGAACACGCCGTCGAGACCGCCATCGGCCGCCTGCGGAGCTCTTTGGGCGCGCCGAAACTGGTCCAGACGGTGGTGAAACGCGGCTACCGCCTGGCCGTCGACCCCTGACGCCCGCATTTCGTCCTCTGAATGCGGTATTCGCATCCAGAGGACGAAATGCGGGAGGTCGTTCAGGAGAAGGTGACGCGGTGGTCGGGGAATTCCCGGGCGGCGGCGACGCGGGCGGCCTCCTCCTCGGCCGCCTTCCGGACGGCCGGGCGGAGGGCGTCGAACGGGGTGACGGTGAAGTCGAGCCGCTTCTTCCCGCTCCCCTTGGCGCGCCACACGCCGGCGATCTCGCCGTCGGCCAGCAGCGCGCCGGGGCTGCCGAGGATCTTCCAGACCTCCTTCTGCCGGGCCTTGTCCGGCACCAGCACGGCTCGGTCGCGCGCCTGGACGAACGGATCGAGCGGCGGCAGCAGGCGCACCACGTCCGGCTCGGGCGGATTCTCCAGCAGCGTCACCCGGTCTTCCGGCAGGAAGGCCTTCTTGCCGCCGACGCGGACCTCGGCCAGGCCGTCCGGCCACATGGCGTCGACCCCGGTGCGGGTCGTCCCGACGTAGGCGGCGGCGTCGCCGGGAGCGGCGGGACCGTTGATCCGCAGGTAACCCTCGACCACGCGGGTGGCCGCCTGGACGTCCGGCGTCGTCTTGAGCCGCCCGCGCCTTTCCAGCGGTGCCAACGTCGCCGGGGTCGCGCCCGCCTCCAGCCGGACCCCGGCGTGGATCGACGCGACCCGCATCAACTGCTCGTAGATGTGCACGACACCGCAGCCGCGGCAGGCGTACGACAGGCCGTCAGGGATCAGCTTCGTGACCGCGCCGCTCACCGTGCCCTTGGTCTGGACGCCGGTGACGACCTCGCGGATCGCCTTCGCCGCGGTGAACAACGCGTCCGTCGCGGACATGCCCGCGTCGTCGACCTGCTTGCGCTGCCAGAGGATCCGGGCCATCGCGTCCTTCTCGTCGAGAGGCACGAGAGCGGCCCGGATAGCGTCCAGCTCCGCACGGCGGTGGAAATGCGGCGCGCCGCGATGCGTCCACGCGAGCACGAACCGGTCGTCGCCCCAGACACCGGGCGTGATGTCGCCGTCGATCCGGGCGGCGAGGCCCAGCAGGGCGGTGTCCCGCACGGAATCCTGCAGCCCGAGGTCGAACACGGCCGCCGCGGCCGGATCCGTCTCCTCACGGTGCAGGCCGTGCGCGGCGATCCGGTACGCCAGCACCTGCTCGCGATCGACCTCGAGCACTGGTCCTCCTTAAAGCGAGTAGTCGAGCGTGTACGACATCGTCGGCTCGCCGAGGGCGCCCGTCGTGGTGCCGCTGCCGGTGATCCCGGCGAGTTCACCCGTTCCGGAACCCTCGACCACCGTGAACGCCGACCTGATCCCCTGTGTGTCGAACCCGGTGTCGTGCTTGATCACGAAGCTGCCCTTGCGTCCGTCCACGCTGCCCTCGATCCGTTCGAGGCCGGGAGAGGTCGTGTCGCCGCCGTCGTAACCCTCACCCGCGTAGTACAGCAGGTAGTCGAGGACCGACTCGCCCTCGATCAGCCCGCTGTAGGCGAGCGTGGCGTGTGCGTAAGCGACTCGCGGCGCGCCCTCCGTGCCGCTGACGACGGATTCTTCCCAGTTCTTCATGGCGAACGTGTTCATGGGTTCACCCTGTCAGCCATACCTGTCAGGATGTGTCAGGTTTTAGGGGATACTGGATTCATGCGCGCGAGCAGGCTCCTGTCCGTCCTCCTCCTGCTGCAGAACCGCGGCCGGATGACGGCCGAGGAGCTGGCGACCGAGCTGGAGGTGTCGGTCCGCACGGTCTACCGCGACGTCGAGGCGCTGTCCGCGGCCGGCGTGCCGGTGTACGCCGATCGCGGGCGCACGGGCGGCTATCAGCTGGTCGACGGCTATCGCACGCGGCTGACCGGGCTGACCGAGGAGGAGGCGCAATCGCTTTCGCTGGCGGGTCTGCCCGGCGCGGCCACCGAACTCGGCCTCGGCACGGTCCTCGCGGCCGCTCAGCTCAAACTGCACGCGGCCATGCCGTCGGAGCTGCGTGCCGGGGCGAGCAAGATCTCCGAACGGTTCTACCTCGACGTCCCCGGCTGGCATCGCGGGATCGAAAGCCTGCCGCGACTGTCCGAACTGGCCGACGCGGTCTGGCACGGGCGGCGCGTCAAGGTCCGGTACGAACGCTGGGGGCAGAGGAAGGTCGACCGCGTACTCGATCCGCTGGGCCTCATCCTCAAGGCGGGGAACTGGTATCTCGCGGCGCGGTGCGACGGCACCGACCGGACGTACCGCATCTCCCGGATCGAAGAACTCGAAGACCTCGGCGAGACCTTCGAGCGGCCTTCCGACTTCGACCTCGCGCGTTACTGGCACGAATGGTCGGAGCAGTTCGAAAAGCGGATGTACTCGCGGACGGCGGTGGTGCGGCTGAACGAGTTCGCCCGCATACTGCTGCCGTTCTACCTCGGGGCGGTCGGGGCCCGGGCGTTGCGGGAAACCACCGCGAAACCGGACGAAGACGGCTGGCTGACGATGGAACTGCCCGTCGAACCGGGAGAATCGGCCGTCGGCGAACTGCTGCGGTTCGGCGGGAACCTCGAAGTGCTCGAACCGCCGGAGCTGCGCGAGCGGCTGGCGGAGGAGATCGGGAAGATGGGCGCGGTTTATGGCTGACCTGGACGGCATCACGATCGGGATCACCGCGGAGCGGCGGGCCGACGATTTCATCGGCGCGCTGACCCGGCAGGGCGCGAGGGTGCTGCACGCGCCCACCATCCGGATCGTCCCGCTGCCCGACGACACCGAACTGCGGGCGGCGACGGACGCCGTGCTGGCCGGGCCGGTCGGGTTCACCGCCGTCACCACCGGCGCCGGATTCCGTGGCTGGCTTTCGGCGGCCGAAGGCTGGGGACTGCACGAGCCGTTGTTGGACCGGCTGGCGGCGTCACGGATCTTCGCGCGCGGGCCGAAGGCGGTGGGCGCGGTGCGTGGTTTCGGCCTCCGGGAGGAGTTTTCCGCGCCCGAGGAGAGCAACGCCGAGCTGTTCGAAGGATTGCGGGACGCCGGGGTTCGCGGCGAACGGGTCGCGGTCCAGCTGCACGGCACCCTGCTGCCCGAACTCACCGCGTCGTTGCGGGACGCGGGCGCGGACGTCGTCCAGGCACAGCCGTATCGCTGGCTTTCGCCCGTGGACGTCGCACCTGTGCACGAACTCGTCGAAAGCGTGATCGCCGGACGCGTGCACGCTTTGGCCTTCACTTCCGCTCCCGCTGCGGCGAACCTGCTCACGCTGGCGGGCCCGCGCCGTGAAGAACTTCTCGCCGCACTGCGAGGTCCGGTGCTGTGCGCGTGCGTCGGACCGGTGACCGCGGCGCCGTTGGAAGCCGCCGGGGTGCCGACCGTCCAGCCCGAACGTCAGCGGCTCGGCGCGTTGGTCAAACTTCTCGTCGCGGAACTGCGCATTCGGCCGTCTTGACGCGGGAAGACCGCTTTGCCAGGCTCGACACATCGGACGCGGGGAGGGCGGCGGATGTCCGAGTCTCAATCGGTCACCTTCGTGCGCGCGATGTTGCGAAAGGGTTCTTCGGTACTGGGCGCCAGCCCCGCCGACGAAGCACCCGACCCGGATTCGGTGCCGGACTGGCGCTATCGCGAGGACTCCGCGGACACGCTGCTGATGCGCGCGATCCGGTACTCCGCGCTGGGCCCGATCTTCTACCGCGTGGCCGCGTTTCCGAAGGTGTACATCGGTTTCCTGGTCGCGAACGGCTCGGCGGGGATCGTTCCGGTGCTGAGCACGACGATCCTCGGGATGCTGCTCAACGTCTTCGCGGTCTGGTGGGTGGTGCGCGGCCGCGGGATCCGGGCGAAGACGTCCGGACGGCTGATGTACGCGGATCTCGCCGTCGGCGTGGTGCTGACGACGATCGTGGCCACCGCGGCGCCGACCGAGATCCAGCCGTTCGCCATCGACGTCGCGTGGACGTGGATGGTCGGGACGGTGGCGTTGTGGACGCTGTCGTTCGGGCTGCCCGCGGCTTGTCTGCTGCTGATCGCGGCCGTGCCGTTCCGGGCCTTCCTGACCTGGGCCGGCGGGCTCCCGCTCGACCATCCGCTCGCGACGAGCCGGTCGGTGGGGTGCATGGTCGCGCTCGTCGTGGCGATGGTGACCACGGCCGGGATCCTGATCCTGCTCGGTGTCGGCACCCGGTTCGCGCTGGGCATCGGGATGCGGCGGGGGCAGCGCGCCGAACGCCTGCGGACCCAGCGGGTGATGCACGATTCCGTGCTGCAGACGTTGGAAGCGATGGGACTCGAAGCGCCGGACGACGATTCCGCCGCCGCGGAACGGCTCGCGGAGATGCGCGCGACGGCGCGGGCGCAAGCGGCAGAACTGCGGCGTGAACTGACCGGCCCTGACGCGCCTTCGGCCCGGGGTCTCGCGGCGGACCTCGCCGAGGTCGCCACCGAAATGGCGCGCGACGGCCTCCGCACGCAGCTCGTCGCCGCCGAGACCGAAGAGGACTACCGCCTCTCACACGCGCGCCGGACCGCCATCCGTGACGCCGTCCGCGAAGCGCTTCGAAACACCGTGAAGCACGCCGGGACGAAACAGGTCGTGCTTCGCGTCGAGGAGTGCGAAGGCGGCGTCGCGGTCATCGCGCGGGATCAGGGGACCGGCTTCAGCATGCTGGACCGGCCGCCGGGTTTCGGGATCAGCCAGTCGATCATGGCGCGGCTGGCGGAGGTCGGCGGGCGGGGGACGATCGATTCGCATCCGGGGCGGGGGACCCGGGTGACGCTCTGGGTGCCGCACTGAGGTCGGTGGTAGCAAAGGACCTTTGCTCTCGCTTGCTTAGCATGGCTACGTAAGTGGTAGCAAAGGTCCCTTGCTCCCTTCCTGCAGGTCAGACGCCTGCCGGGCGGGTGCTGATGTCTCAAAGGGTCCCTTCGGGACGTCCAACGTCCCAAAGGTGGCCTTCAGGACATGCCACCGGCGGCCCGCATGTCATGAAAGGGTCGTTCAGGACATAAAACGTCCTGAACGACCCTTTCATGACACATCGCGAGAAGCCCCTCAGTCCTCCTCGGCCGGAGCCTCCCCCGCCTCCGCCTGCCGCATCGCCTCACGGCCGGCGGCCTCTTCGCTGACCCCCTGCCGCCAGTACCCCGTGAAGCAGATCGCCCGCTTGTCGATCCCGCGCTCCCGCACGAGGTGCCGCCGCACCAGCTTCACCATGTTCGCCTCGCCGGAAATCCACGCGTAGGCCGTCCCGCCCGGCAGTTCCGCCTTCCGCACGGCCTCCAGGACCGCCGAGCCGACGTCACCGGAACCGCGCACCACCCAATGCAGCTCCACGGTGCCTTGGGTTTCGAAGACCTGCCTGTCTTCGCGATCACTGATCTCGATGTAGACCAGCGCTTGCGTGCCGGCGGGCAGCGCCTCGACGATCGCGCCGATCGCCGGGATCGCGGTCTCGTCGCCGATCAGCAGCTGCCAGTTCGTCTCCGAAGGTACGTCGTAGAGCCCGTGCGGCCCGAGGAAAGCGACCCTGTCGCCCTCCGAAGCGCGCGAAGCCCACGCGGAGGCGGGGCCTTCGTCGCCGTGCAGCACGAAGTCGATGTCGACCTCCTGCACGGACGGCCGCAGCGCGCGCACGGTGTACGTGCGCATCGGCGGGCGGACGTCGTCGGGCATCGCGAGGTAGGTCCGGTACCAGGACAGCACTTCGTCGCCGTTCAGCGGCGCGGGCAGCACGGGTTCCGCCTGGCCGGGCTGCGGGAAGAACACCTTCAGGTACTGGTCGGGCGCCTGGTCCACCAGCGACGCCCCCGAGAAGGTCACCCTGCTCATATGCGGGGTGAGCCGCCTGACGCCGGTCACCTTCGCCTCGATGTAGCTCATTAGGGGAGGCTAACCTAAAAGAGCGCGCCGGGACCAGCGTCGTCGCCGGGATCACGTTGCCAGCGGTATTTCCGCAGGTCGACGCGCTGTCCGTCGGGTATGACGCCTTCCGCGCGCAGTCGTTGCAGCTGTTCGTCGACCAGATGCGGAGCCGGCGTCCCGTCGGCCCGCAGGATGCGGTGCCAAGGCAGGTCCTGGCCGTCCTCGCCGAGGATCCGGCCGACCAGCCGCGGTGACGGCGCCCCCGAAACCGACGCTATATCCCCATAAGTCGCGACCGAGCCGGCGGGCACGCTCGCGATGACCTCGCGCACCCGCTCGTGCAGTTCGTCATCCATGGGACCACTTTGCCGTGCCGCTGCGAGGTTGTGTCGGCGGGGCGTGGTTCCATCGTGGGCGTGAACGGGCGGCGAACAGCGGCAGGAACCGACGCGCGGCTGGTCCGCACGCCGGTCACCGGCACGCCGTCCTTCCAATGGGATCACGGCGCCCGCCGCCTGCTGGCAGCCCCGGACGGGTTCCGCAGGGTCCTCGGCGGCCCCGGCACGGGTAAGACGGCCTTGCTGGCGTCGGCGGCGTCGCGGCGTATCGCGGAGGGCGCGAATCCGGAGAGCGTGCTCATCCTGACCACCTCCCGCAAGGCGGCCGAGGCCCTGCGCGCCGACATCACCCATCGGCTCACCACCGATCCGGAAGAGGATCCGCTGCCCCGCACGATCCGCGAGCCGCTTGTGCGCACGGTGCATTCGTACGCGTACGCGCTGTTGCGAATGGAGGCGCAAGCCGACGAGCTCCCCCCGCCCCGCCTGCTGGCCGGGGCGGAGCAGGACGTCGTCGTCCGCGATCTGCTCGCCGGCGACATCGAGGAAGGCGCGCTCGACTGGCCGGAACAGCTGCGTCCCGCGCTGGGCGTGCCCGGTTTCGCCGAGGAGCTGCGTGACCTCCTGCTCCGCGCCGCCGAACGCGGGCTCGGCCCGGAGGATCTGGTCGAACTCGGCAGGCGGCGCGGCCGCGAAGAGTGGATCGCGGCCGGACGCTTCTGGAGCCAGTACGAAGAGGTCACCCTGCTGCAGGGCGCGGGCGGCAACGCGCTCGGCGTGGCGAGCGCGCCCGCGCTGGACGCGGCGGAGCTCGTCACTTCCGCCCTGCTCGCCTTGGAGGACGACCCGGACCTGCGTGAACGCGAGCAGCGGCGCGTCCGGCACCTGTTCGTCGACGACGCGCAGCATCTCGACCCGCTGCAGACCCAGCTCGTCCGGCTCATCGGGCACGCGGCCGACGAGTTCGTCGTCGCGGGTGACCCCGATCAGTCCGTGTTCTCCTTCCGTGGCGCGGATCCCCGCCTGTTCGCCGACGCGGACGAGGACGGCGAGCGCACGGTCCTGCTGACCACGGCGCATCGGCTCGCGCCCGTCATCCGCACGGCCGTCACGAAACTCGGTTCCGTGCTGCCCGGCTCGTCGCCGCAGCGCAAACTCGTCGACGCGCCGGACGCCGAGGGCGGTGTCGTCCGTGTCCGCCTGATGCCGACCCCGGCCGCCGAGGCGAGCTGGATCGCCGATCAGCTGCGCCGCGCGCATCTCGTCGACGGCGTGCCGTGGTCGGAGATGGCGGTGCTCGTCCGATCGCCCGCCCGTACTTTCCTTGTCCTGCAACGTGCTCTGCGCGCGGCCGGGGTGCCCATCGGCTCGGCCACGGAGGAGCTGCCGCTCGCGAAGCAGCCCGCAGTTCGTCCTCTGCTGGCGATGCTGCGGCTCGCCGCGGATCCGGAACTGCTCGACGTCGACCTCGCCGAGATGCTGCTCTCCTCGCCTTTGGGCGGCGCGGATCCGCTCGCCCTGCGGCGGCTGCGGCGCGGGTTGCGCAGGCTGGAGCTCGCGGGCGGCGGGCAGCGGTCCAGCGACGAACTGTTGGTCGAAGCCTTGCGCACCAACGATGTTCTCACCGGCCTCGCCGAAGCCGAGTCGCTCCCGATGCGCCGGATCGGCGGTCTGCTGCACGCGGCGCATCAGGCCGTGGTGCGCGGGGACGGCGTCGAGCAGGTGCTGTGGGATCTGTGGCAGGCCAGCGGTCTGGAACAGCGTTTGCTGCGGCTGGTCGATCGTGGTGGATCGCTGGGTTCGCAGGCGGATCGCGACCTCGACGCGATCGTCGCGCTCTTCGACGCGGCCGGTCGCTATGTCGACAGATTGCCGAAGGCGAGTGTCGCCTCGTTCGCGGATTACCTGTCCTCGCAGAACATCGCGGGTGACACGCTGGCTCCCGCGGCCATGAAGAGCGAGGGCGTCTCGCTGCTCACGGCACACGCGTCCGCGGGTCGCGAGTGGACGGTCGTGTCAATCGCCGGTGTCCAGGAAGGCAGCTGGCCGGATCTGCGGTTGCGCGGATCCGTGCTCGGTGTCGAGCGGCTGGTCGACCTCATGTCCGGGGTCGACGACGAAAAGGTGTCCGCCACCGCGCCGATCCTCGCCGAAGAGCGGCGGCTGTTCTACCTCGCCGCCAGCCGGGCGCGGAAGACGCTGCTGGTCAGCGCGGTCGCGGGGGAGGACGAGCAGCCCTCGCGGTTCATCGACGATCTGGAGGAGAACGGCGCGGACGACGGCGGACTCGACTCGCGGATGAAACCGGCGGGACGTTCGCTGGTGCTCGCCGAACTCGTCGGTGAGCTGCGCGAGGTCGTCTGTGCTGAGACAAGCGACCCGGAACGGCGGCGGCGCGCGGCGCGTCAGCTCGCGAAACTGGCCACGGCCGGGGTGCCGGGCGCGCATCCGAGCACCTGGTACGGCCTGCTGGAACCGTCGACCGGCGAACCCGTGCACGGGCCGGGTGACCTCATCCGCATCTCACCGTCCACTGTGGAGGTTCTGGTCAAATGCCCGTTGCGCTGGCTGATCGAACGCCACGGCGGCAGTGACCCCGCGCAGCTCGCCGCGGTCACCGGAACACTGGTGCACGGGCTCGCGCAGGCGGTCGCCGGCGGCAGCAGCGACGAGCAGATCCGCGCCGCCCTCGACGAGGCATGGGTACGGGTCGACGCCGGGGCGCCGTGGTTCTCGCGCCGCGAGCGGTCGCGGGTCGAGCAGATGCTGCGGAACTTCATCTCCTGGCTGGAATCCAGCCGCAAGGAGCTGATCGAAGCCGGGGTCGAGCAGGACATCGAGGTCGAACTGCCCGTCGGCGATGACGACGTTCGCGTGCTCCTGCGCGGCCGCGTCGACCGGGTGGAGATGGACAAGGACGGCCGTCCGGTCGTCATCGACATCAAGACCGGCAAGGTCCCGATCTCCGCCGCCGACGCCGAACAACATCCGCAGCTGGCCGCGTATCAGCTCGCCGTGCTGCTCGGCGCGGTCGAGGGCGGTTCGAAACCCGGTGGCGCGCGGCTGGTCTACGTCGCGAAGTCCAACAACAAGACCGGATCCACCCAGCGCGAACAGGCGCCGTTGGACGAGGACAGCGGCAAGCAATGGCTCGAACTGGTGCGCTCGGCGGCCGGATCCGCCGCGGGCCCGGAGTACGGCGTCACCGAGAACCCGGACTGCGATCGTTGCCCGGCAAGGGGTTGCTGTCCGCTGCGCCCCGAGGGCAGGCAGGTGACCGGCCCTTGATCTCCGAACTCCAGCGCCGCCAGGTCGAGCCGGGTGAGATCGCCCGCGCGCTCGGCCTGCACAGCCCCACCGACGAGCAGGCCGAGGTCATCGCGGCACCCATCGAGCCGTCGCTGGTCGTCGCGGGCGCCGGCGCGGGCAAGACCGAGACGATGGCCGCGCGCGTCGTCTGGCTGGTGGCCAACAGTGTCGTGCCGCCGGAACGCGTGCTCGGCCTGACCTTCACCCGCAAGGCCGCTCGTCAGCTCGGCGAACGCGTCCGCACCCGGCTGCGACGGCTCGTCGGATCGGGACTGCTCGACAAGATCGACCCGACCGGCGACCTGCGCACGACGGTGACCGCGGGCGAGCCGACCGTGCTCACCTATCACGCGTATGCCGGGCGGCTCCTGTCCGAACACGGCCTGCGGCTGCCCGTCCAGCCTGGCGTCCGGCTGCTTTCGGAGACGTCTTCGTGGCAGTTCGCGCATCGCGTCGTGTCCACTTGGGACAATGACCTCGACACCGATCGTGTGCCCTCGACGGTGACGGCGCAGTTGCTGGCGCTGGCCGGGGAACTCGGCGAGCACCTCGTCGAGACCGAACGGCTGGCGCAGTACACGTCTTGGCTGTGCGAGGTCATCGAGAACGCGCCGAGGGCGAAGGGGCAGCGTGCTTCGCTGCCGCAGAAGCTGGCCGAAGTCATGACGGCGCAACGGTTCCGGCTCGCGCTCCTGCCGCTGGTCGAGGCGTATCACACGCGGAAGCGGGCGGAAGGCGCGCTCGACTTCGCCGACCAGATGTCGCTGGCTGCGCAGCTCGCCAGTAGCTATCCGGCGGTGGTCGCGGGCGAGCGCGAACGCTACGGCGCCGTCCTGCTCGACGAGTACCAGGACACCGGGCACGCCCAGCGGATCCTGTTGCGTTCGCTGTTCGGCGGGGTCGAACATCCGCCGATGCCGGTGACCGCGGTGGGCGACCCGGCGCAGGCCATCTACGGCTGGCGCGGTGCGAGCGCGGCGAACCTGCCCCGGTTCACCACGGACTTCCCGCGCGACAACGGCGAACGGCTCGTTCCAGCCCTGGATTTCGGGCTGCTGACCAGTTTCCGCAATCCGCCCGAGGTGCTCGAACTCGCGAACGCGATCTCGGAACCGCTGCGGGAACGCGGCCTCGGTGTCGCGCGGCTGCGCGCGCTGGAGGGCGCGGGGGCCGCCGACATCGCCGCCGCGCTGCTGCCGGACATCCGCGCCGAACGCGAGTGGGTGGCCGACGCGGTGGCGAAATGCTGGTTCCAAACCGTGGAGGAGACCGGAAAACCACCGACCGCGGCGGTGCTGGTGCGCCGTCGTGCCGACATGGCGCCGATCGCGGCGGAGCTGCGGGCGCGTGGACTTCCGGTGGAGGTCGTCGGTCTCGGTGGCCTTCTCGACGAACCCGAGGTCGCGGATCTGGTGAGCACGTTGCGGGTGCTCGCCGATCCGCTCGCGGGCAGCGCCGCCGCTCGGCTGCTGACCGGGGCGCGCTGGCGGATCGCGGCGGCCGACCTCGCGGCGTTGTGGCGCCGGGCGGGCGAACTCTCGTCGCCGGTGCCGCCGTCGGGAAAGTCCGATGTGGACGAACCGGTGCTGGTGACCGAGCGGGTCGAGCAGGCGGGGCTCGCCGACGCGATCGACGATCCCGGGACGCCGGAACGCTATTCGCCCGAGGGATACCGGCGTATCCGGAAGATCGGCGCCGAGCTCTCGGCGTTGCGACGACGGCTCGACCAATCGCTGCCCGAACTGGTCGCCGACGTGGAACGCACGATGCTGCTCGACGTCGAGTCGCTGGCCCGTCCCGGCCCCGCCGGCCGCGCGCACCTGGACGCTTTCGCCGACGTCGTCACGGATTTCGCCGAGACGTCGCCGACGGCCACTCTTTTGTCCTTTGTGGACTATCTGAACACGGCCGCGCACGCGGAAGACGGGCTCACCCCCGGCGAGGTGGAGGTGGTCCCGGATCGGGTCCAGGTGCTGACGGTGCACTCGGCCAAGGGGCTGGAATGGCGTATCGTCGCGATTCCGCATCTGGTCAAGGAGGTCTTCCCCGGGCGGCGGCGTTCGTCGTCGTGGCTGCGGACGTCGACCTCGCTGCCCGCCGCGCTGCGCGGGGACTCGGAGGATCTGCCGGAGCTGCGGATCCCCGAAGGCGCGGACCGCAAGGAAGTCCAGGAAGCGCTGGAACTGCACGAAGAAGGTTTCGTCGCGCGGGAAGCGGATGAAGAGCGGCGGCTCTGCTACGTCGCGCTGACCCGCTCCGAGCACACCATGCTGATCTCCGGCCATTGGTGGAACGAGAGCAGCGCGCGGCCGAAGGGGCCGTCGGAGTTCTTGCTGGAAATCGGCGAGGTGATGCGGGGGAACTCGGTCGGCCGGATCGAGCACTGGGCCGACGAACCCGAGACCGACGGCGAGAACCCGCTGGTCGCCGACTCCCGCCGGTCGCGATGGCCGGTCGATCCGCTGTGGCCGCGGCGCGAGGGCGTCACGAACGGCGTCGACATGGTGCTCGGGGCGATGGAAGACGCCGAGCATGCCGAGGAGGAGGAAGAGGACGATCCGGACGGCTGGATCTCCGACACCAAGGTGCTGCTGGAGGAGCGGGCGCGGGCGCGGGACCGGGTGCAGCAGGTCGTCCTGCCGCCGCATCTCTCGGTGAGCCAGCTGGTCGAGCTGTCGGCCGATCCCGCCGCGCTGGCCAAACGGCTGCGGCGGCCGCTTCCCGTGCGCCCCAACACCTACGCGCGGCGGGGCACGGCGTTCCACGGCTGGCTGGAGCAGCGGTTCGGCGGCGAGCAGCTGCTGGAGATCCACGACCTGCCGGGGGCTGCGGACGTCGACGAGGCGCCCGACACCGAGCTGGAGGCGCTGCAGACCGCGTTCGAGAAGAGCGAGTGGGCGCATCGGGTGCCGCACGCGGTCGAGGTGCCGTTCTCGGCGGACGTCGTGGGCGTGACGGTGCGCGGGCGGATGGACGCCGTGTTCGCCGACGCGGACGGCGGCTGGACCGTCGTCGACTGGAAGACCGGTGCCGTCCCGGAAGCCGACCGGCTCGAATCGCTGGCCGTGCAGCTGGCGGCGTACCGGCTGGCTTGGGCGGCGTTGAAGAACATCCCCGTGGAGAAGGTGCGGGCGGCGTTCCACTACGTGAAACACGACAAGACCGTCCGCCCGGCGGATCTGCTGGACGCCGAAGGACTACGTCAGCTCCTGCGAAGCGTCCCGACGATCTAGCGTTTAGTCCTCTGAATGCGGTCCTTGCGCGCGCAACTACCGCATCCAGAGGACTAAATGCGGGGGTCAGGCCCGGTCGCGGACCTTGAGTGCCCAGGTCACCAGCGGGATCTGAAGCGGGACTCGGGCCCAGAAGGCCGCCCGCCAGTGCTTCGGTGCCTTCCGGCGGTCGGCGTCGACGGCCATCTTCACGTTCCCCGGCAGGACCACGACGAACAGCAGCGCGGCCGCGAGCCCGCCGAGCCGTCGCGTCTTCGGATTGGCGATCGCGGCGGCGACGCCCAGCTCGGCCACGCCGGATCCGTAGGTCCACGCCCGAGGGGAGCCGGGAAGCTGCTTCGGGATGATGGCGTCGAAGGGTTTCGGCTGGACGAAGTGCAGGACACCGGCCGCGCCGAGCAGGCCGGCGAGGAAATGGGCGGGCCGCTGAGACGGTCGAGAATCCGAAGACATGCCTTGAGCTTCGCATACCGAGCTGAACGGAAGGTTCTTCGGCTATCCTCCCGACCGTGAGTGACGCGGACCAGGCCGGAGCCTGTGCATGAGGGTTCTCAAGCGTTTCCCGGTCAGGCTGAGCGACCGCCCGGACCACGAGCTCGTCGGCGTGATCCGGATGCCGGAACTGACGGTCAGCCCGCTGCGGTCGATCCTCAAACGGATCATCGGCGCGATGCTCGCCCTGCTCGCGACCGTGCTGATCGTCTACCTCGACCGGGACGGCTACCGCGACGCGAACGGCGACGGGCTCACGTTCCTCGACAGCCTCTATTACGCGACGGTGTCGCTGTCGACCACGGGTTACGGCGACATCGCGCCCGCGACGCCGTCCGCGCGGCTGGTGAACGTCCTGGTGATCACCCCGCTGCGGGTGCTCTTCCTCATCGTCCTGGTCGGTACCACACTCGAAGTGCTCACCGAGCGCTCCCGCCAGGCTTTCAAGATCCAAAAGTGGAGGACGAAGGTGCGTGACCACACGGTCGTCGTCGGATTCGGCACGAAGGGCCGGTCGGCGGTCAACGCGCTGCTCGGGGACGAGAACGTCGAACCCGACCACATCGTCGTCGTCGACACCGATCAGCAGGCCCTCGAAGCGGCCACGTCACTCGGGCTGGTGACCGTGCACGGCTCGGCCACCCGCGCCGACGTGCTGCGCGTCGCCGGGGTCCAGCGGGCGCGCGCCGTCGTCGTCGCCCCGAACCGGGACGACACCGCCGTGCTGGTCACGCTGACGGCCCGTGAGCTGGCGCCGAAGTCGCATATCGTGGCGTCGGTGCGGGAGGCGGAGAACGTCCACCTGCTGAAGCAGTCGGGCGCGAACCAGGTCGTGGTGTCGAGCGAGACCGCCGGGCGCCTGCTCGGCATGGCGACGTCGACGCCGCTGGTGGTCGACATGGTCGAGGACCTGCTCACCCCGGAGTCCGGTCTCGCGATCGCCGAACGCCCGGTGGAACCGTCCGAAGAGGGCGGGTCGCCGCGGCATCTGCCGGACATCGTGCTGGGTGTCGTCCGCGACGGCGTGCTGTACCGGGTGGACGCCCCGCAGGCGGACGCGATCGAGCCGGGGGACAAGCTGCTCTACATCCGCAAGGTGACCGCGGCGGAGACGATCGAGCGGTAGCAGGGGACCTTTGCTACCACGCTCGCGGGCTCCTGTGTTTTGCCGCGAGGTTCTGGGAGCATGGCGTTCGTGCGCAAGCGATCGGACCCCGCCAGAGGGCTCACCCCGGGGTGGAACTCCCTGGCCGTGGCGGCCGGGGTCGGCCTGCTGGTGATCTTCCTGGCGTGGCTCGCCGGGCCGGGGCTGTTCGGCATCTCGAACGAGACCAAGGGCGCGACCGTCCAGGCGGAGGTCGTCGAGCCCGCGCCCTGCACGGGCGGCGGCGCGACCGAGAAGGTCAAGTTCGAGTTCGGCGGCAAACCGACCGAGGGCTCGCTCAACGGCTGCGGACACGGCAAGGGCGAGCGCCTCGAGGTCGTCGTCCCGGACGGGGCTTCGGGGGACACCATCGCGGTGCACGCGGCCGACGCGACGGCCGGAGCGAGCGACGCGCGGCGGCCGCTCGGGCTGGCGCTGCTGGTGTTCAGCTGCTTCGCGGGCGGGATGTACGTCTTCCTGGTGTTGCGGGGGCCTCGGGTTCCGGTGGCGGCCTGATCGTCGGTCCAGGTGGTCGTGAGGGGTGTGTGGAAATAGGGACGTTCAATGTCCCTATTTCCACACACCCGTCGTGACCGGACCGGTCATGCGGGGACCGTGTGGATTTCTGGTCATCCAACGCCCCAAAATCCACACAGTCGGCGTCCTGGCGCGACCAGCCGCACCGGGCAAGCCGGAATCGCCCACGGCACCGCATCCGTCGGCGAGCGGCAACCCCCCACCCGAAACGCGTGAAGTCAGGAAACGGCGCTCGAAGGAGCCGAGAAGGTGTTGCAGTCGGCGATCCGGTTGTTGCTCGCACCGGCCCGCCACCACGACGCGTAGTGCGCGTTCGTCCCGTGGTCCTGGCTGCGCGAGGTGTTGTCGCCGCGCGTCTCCTGGTCGTTCCAGGCCTTGTTGTACATGTCCCGGCTGACCGTGCCGCCCTGGTCGACGTGCGCGCCGAGGAACATCCCGGAGAAGCACTGCGCCTGCAGTTCCTTGCGCCGCGACATCTCCAGCCCGGCCGGGCTGTTCTGGCCGGCGTCGTAGATCTTCTGCCAGGCCGCGTCCATCAGCCCGGCGACCTCCTGCACGTGATGTCCGTACTCGTGCGCGAAAAGGGCCAGGTAGACGCCGGGGTTGTTGCCGTACTGGTCGGTCTGCAGACCGCGGAACGGCACGTAGAGGTTGTTCTCGCAGTAGTACGCCGCCGTCGCGATGCCCACCTGGATGGTGCCGCATTCGGTTTCGAAGCTGGATCCGGTCGGGAAGTGCAGGGCGGGCGGGGTGAACGGCAGGTCGTAAGCGTCGAGGAACGGGCCCCACGCGTTGTCGAGGCATTTGCCCGCAGCGGTGAAGAACGCCTCGGCGGCCTGCTGGCTGCTCTGCCACTGCGGCAGCGTGCAGACCCGGTTCTGCAGGCCGGCGTTCGGGTCCTGGAGGATCGGGTGGTCACCGAGTTTGAGGATCTTCTGCGGCCCGCTCGACGAAGACGGCGCCTTGGTCGGTGACGAGGGGAACGGGTTCGTCGACGACGAGGGCGACGAAGACCCGCTCGGCGGCAGTCCGGCCTGCGAAGGCGTGTTCGGCAGGGTGCTGTAGCCCGCATTCGCTACGTGATCGGAGTCGTCACGATTGAGTGAAACGATCGCGACCAGGCCGAGGACCAGCACGGCGACCGCGCCGAGGCAGATCGCGACGATCGCGCCCACGGACCGGCGCGGCGGCGGAGGCGGGAAGTGGTGCGGCGCACCGTGCCACTGGGCAGGGGGCTGGCCGTGCACCGGCGGTGGCTGGACGGCGCCGCGTGGCGGCCACTGGCCGTGGGGCGGTTGCGTCATCAAGTCGGTCCCGGTGGTTCTAGGGGCGAACCGGGGGCACCCGGTCCGATGTTCAGCATAACGAGCTAACGGCGTCCCCACCCACAGCTCGGCTGCAGAGGGTATCCAGCGTGAGGCGAGCGGTCACCCATCAGTGTCGTCCCCCCAGCTCTGGCTGGGTGTCGGGCCCTCTGGAAGAGTGTTCGTAAGCAACGTGAACGGGTAAGGGGCTGTCGCATGACGGAGACCGGCGGACCGTCCGGGCCGGAAGGCACCGAGACGCCGAAGCCGCAGGCGGACACACCACAGCCGCAGGCGGACCCGCCGACGCCGCCGCAGGGGCAAGCGGCGCAGCAGTGGCAGTCACCCTCCGGGGCGACGCCGCCGCCTCCGCTGCCGTCGTACCAGCCCCCGCCGCAGCAGCAGTATCCGAACTGGAAGGTCGGCCTCGGCAGGCCCGGCGTCATCCCGCTGCGCCCGCTGAACCTCACCGACATCCTCGACGGCGCGGTCACGGCCATGCGCAAGTACTGGCGGATGGTCTTCGGCGCCGCCGCGGTCACCGCCGTGCTCACCGCGGCCATCAACCTGGTCGGGCTGCTGCTGGTCGACACGACCGGCGATCTCGAGAAGGTCCGCGATCTCGGCCCGGCGGCCACCGATCAGGAACTGATGAACCAGATGGTCGGCATCCTCGGCGGGACGCTGGCGACGTCGTTCATCACCCTCGTCGCCACCCTGCTCGGGACGACCGTCCTGACGGGATTCCTGACCGTCCTGATGGGCAAGGCCGTCCTCGGCAAACCGGTCACGTTCAAAGAGGCCGCGAAAGAGGCGGCGCCCCGGCTGCTGCCGCTGCTCGGGCTGACCGTGCTCTACACGCTGGCGATCCTGGTCGGGGCCATCTTCTGCCTGCTGCCCGCGATCATCCCCTACACCTTCTGGGCGCTGGCCAGCCCGGCGTTCATCCTCGAACGCGGCACCGTGATGGAGGCGTTCCGCCGGTCGGTGAAGCTGGTGTCCGGCATGTTCTGGCGGGTCTTCGGCATCCTGTTGCTGGCGTACGTGATCTCGTCGTTCCTGGCGTCGATCATCACGATCCCGTTCAGCTTCAGCGCCTTCCTGTCGATCTTCGGCAATCTGGACCAGATCTACGTCCCGTCGACCGGCGACCTGATCCTGCAGTCGGTGGGCACGGTGATCGCCCAGACGATCGTCGGCCCGTTCACCGCGCTGGTCACCGTGATCCTCTACATCGACCAGCGGATGCGCCGCGAGGGCATGGACATCGAGCTGGCCCGCGCGGCCGGTATCCAGACGCCGCCCCCGCCGCAGGCATGGTGACGCGCTTCCTCACCGAAGTCCCGGTCGACATCGACCGGGACACCGCCCGGCTGCGCGCCGCCGAGGAGCTCTCGGGACAGGCCTACCAGGCCGCGAAACCGAGCTGGCTGTCCGAGGCGTTCACCTGGGTGGTCGAGAAACTGCTGGGTTTCCTCGAAACGGTCAACGGCGTCGTGCCCGGCGGGATCTTCGCCGTGGTGCTGCTGGCCGTCGTGCTGCTCGTGCTGGTCGTGGTGATCCGGCTGAAGTCCGGACCCTTGGCGACGTCGGCCAAGAGCGGGCGCGCAGTGTTCGCCGGGCAGCGCAAGGCTTCCGGCGAACATCGCAAGGCGGCCGAGGAAGCCGCGGCGCGGGGCGACTTCGACGACGCCGTGCGTGAGCGGTTCCGTGCCGTGGTGCGGTCCTTGGAGGAGCGGGCGCTGCTCGACGAGAAGTCCGGGCGGACCGCCGACGAGGCCGCCCTCGAAGCCGGACGGCTGCTTCCCGACGTCGCCGGGCCCCTGCGTGCCGGCGCCCGGCTGTTCGACGACGTCCACTATGGAGACATCCCCGCCACGGCGGACGGCTACCGGTCACTGTCCGATTTGGACGAACGCTGCCGTCGTGCCCGGCCGGTCGCCTTGGCGGCCGGATGACCTCGGTTTCGCCCGACGCCCGCCGGATCTGGCGCGGGGTGCGGCTCCCGCTCGCGGTCGTCCTCCTGATCGTGCTGACCGGCACACTGCTCGTGCTCTTCCAAGGCGAGCAGACCACCGGCGCGCTCGAACCGGGTTCCTACGAGCCCGGTGGCGGCCGCGCGCTGGCGACGCTGCTGGAACGGGAGGGCGTCAAGATTCCGATCGTGCGCACCGCCGCCGAGGCCAAAGGGGTCGCGAGGGACGCGACGGTCTTGATCACCAAACCCGAGTACGTGCCCAAGAGCGCCTTCGCCGAGATCAGGCAGAACGCCGAACACGTCGTGCTGGTGCAGCCGAGCCCCGGCACGGTCGAGGAGGTCCTTCCCGGCGTGCGAGTGAGCGGCCAGGCCGAGACCGAGACCCGCGCGCCCGACTGCGACGCCGCGGATCCGGTCGCGGCCGGGAGCGCGACGATGGGCGGCCTGAAGTATTCGGCCACGCAGTCGAGGGCGCGGGAATGCTACGGCGGTTCGTATCTCGAGGTCCCCGGTCCACAAGGGACGGTGACCGTACTCGGCACCCCCGCCCCGCTGACCAACGAGTGGCTGGCCGACGAGGGCAACGCGGCGCTGGCGATGCGGATGCTCGGCAAGCACGAGCGGCTGGTCTGGTACCTGCCGACGCCCGCCGACCCGTCGCTGGAGACCGAGAAGAAGCCGCTGTCCGAACTGATCCCGGCGGGCTGGTCGTACGCGGCGTTGCAGGCCGGGGTCGCGGTGGTACTGCTGGCGTTGTGGCGCTCGCGGCGGCTGGGGCCGGTGGTGACCGAGCCGATCCCGGTCGTGGTCCGCGCGGCCGAGGCCACCGAGGGCAGGGCGAGATTGTATCGCAAGGCGAAGGCCGCCGCGCATGCCGGGGAGACCTTGCGTGAGGCGGCCCGCGCGCGGCTCCGGCCGTTGCTGGGGCTCACCCGCGACGCCGAACCGGCCGCGCTGGTGGAATCCGTCGCCGCGCGGACCGGCCGGGCGCCCGCGGAGATCGGCGCGCTGTTGTACGGGGATCCGCCTGGGGACGACGCCGCGCTGGTGCGGCTGGCGGACGGACTCGATGTCGTGGAACGAGAGGTGGAGCGGTCTTGAGTAGCGAGCAGTCCGGTATGGACGGTGCGGCCGAAGCCCGGGCGGCGCTGATCGCCCTGCGCGCCGAGGTCGGAAAGGCCGTGGTGGGCAACGACGCGGCCGTCACCGGCCTCATCATCGCGTTGCTGTGCCGGGGACACGTGCTGCTCGAAGGCGTGCCCGGGGTGGCGAAGACGTTGCTGGTGCGGGCGTTGGCGGCCGCGCTGGACCTGGAGACGACGCGGGTTCAGTTCACGCCGGACCTCATGCCGGGCGACATCACCGGCTCGATCGTCTACGACGCGCACAGCGGCGAGTTCTCCTTCCGCGAGGGCCCAGTCTTCACGAACCTGTTGCTGGCCGACGAGATCAACCGCACGCCGCCGAAAACGCAGTCTTCGCTGCTGGAGGCGATGGAAGAGCGTCAGGTCTCCAGCGACGGCAAGACGCGGCCGCTGCCCGACCCGTTCATCGTCATCGCGACGCAGAACCCGGTCGAATACGAAGGCACGTACCCGCTGCCGGAGGCTCAGCTGGACCGGTTCCTGCTGAAGCTGACCATGCCGATGCCGTCCCGCGAGGACGAATTCGGCATCCTTTCCCGGCACGCGCAGGGTTTCGACCCGCGTGACCTCGGCGCGGCGGGGGTCACGCCGGTCGCCGGGATCGCCCAGCTCGACGCCGCGCGGCGCGCCGTCGCCGGGGTCACCGTGCGGCCCGAGGTGCTCGCCTACATCGTCGACGTCTGCCGGGCGACACGGTCGATGCCGTCCGTGCGGCTCGGCGTCTCCCCGCGTGGCGCCACCGCACTGCTGGCGGCGACGCGGGCGTGGGCGTGGCTCGCGGGCCGTGACTACGCCACCCCGGACGACGTCAAAGCCTTGGCACGGCCGGCTTTGCGGCACCGTCTCGACCTGCGGCCCGAGGCCGAGCTCGAAGGCGCGACCGCCGACGGCGTGCTGGACCGCGTCCTCGCGTCCGTGCCCGTTCCGCGCTGATGGCCGTCACCGGGCGGCTCGGGCTGCTGGCGCTCCTCGCGGCGCCGGTGGTCGGATTCCTGCTGCCCTCGTGGGCCGGGATCGGGCTGGCCGCGGCGGTGCTGCTGCTGATGGTGGTGCTGGATCTCCTGCTCGCCGGGAGTGTGCGACGGCTTCAGTTCGCGCGATCCGGCGCGACGTCCGTGCGGCTCGGGGAGGAATGCGAGGTCACGCTGACCGTGGCCAATCCCGGCGGCCGTCCGGTGCGCGCGTGGCTCCGCGACGCCTGGCCGCCCAGCGCCGGCGCGGACGACCGGCACCGCCTCACCCTGCCCGCGGGCGAACGCCGTGTCGTGACCACACGACTTCTGCCGACCCGTCGCGGCGACCGGACGGCGGTCCGGGTCACCGTCCGGTCGACCGGGCCGCTGGGGCTCGCCGCCCGGCAGGGTTCGCACGACGTGCCGTGGACCGTGCGGGTGCTGCCGCCGTTCCACAGCCGCAAGCATCTGCCGTCGCGGCTGGCGCGGCTGCAGCAGCTCGACGGCCGCAACGCGGTGCTGATCCGGGGCCAGGGCACGGAATTCGACTCGTTGCGCGAGTACGTGATCGGCGACGACGTCCGGTCGATCGACTGGCGGGCTTCGGCGCGCGCGTCCGATGTCATGGTGCGGACCTGGCGCCCCGAACGCGACCGGCACGTGGTGCTGGTGCTCGACACCGGCCGCGTTTCGGCGGGCCGGGTCGGGGACGCGCCGCGGCTCGACGCGGCGATGGACGCGGCCCTGCTGCTGGCCGTACTCGCCGCCCGGGCGGGTGACCGCGTCGACCTGCTCGCTTACGACCGGCAGGTCCACGCGGCGGTCCAGGGATCGTCGGATCTGTTGCCCGCCTTGGTGAACGCGATGGCGCCGCTCGAACCGTCGCTGGTCGAGACCGACGCGCGGGGCATGGTCGCGGAGGTACTGCGGCGGACCCGGCGGCGCGCGCTGGTCGTCCTCCTGACCGGGCTGGACGCGGCGCCGCTGGAAGAAGGCCTGTTCCCGGTGCTGTCGAAGCTGACCTCACGGCACCAGCTGATGATCGCTTCGGTCGCGGACCCGCGGGTCGCCGAAATGGCGGCGGGCCGTGGCGACGCGGAAGCCGTTTACGACGCGGCGGCGGCCGAACGGGTGCTGGCCGAACGCCGCCAGGTCACCGCGCGGCTGGCGCGGCACGGGGTCGAGGTCGTCGACGCGGTGCCCGAGGATCTGCCGCCGCGGCTGGCGGACCGGTATCTCGCGCTGAAGGCGGCCGGACGGCTTTGACGCCGAACCCGATGGGGTGGTGCCGGTTGGCGGGCGCGGTCGCGGGCGGTTAGCTCGGAAGGGGATCCGGACCGACGCGATTGGGGCCAGGTTTGCGCAAGCTCGTGCTGTTCTTCGCGGTACTTCCGGCGGTGCTGCTCGTGTCACCCGCTTCCGCACAATCCGCCGGGAAGCCTGTCTATCTCGCCGACGGGGGCGGAACCGTTTCCTTGGCCGCGGCCGACGGCAAGCTCTCGCTCGCGGACGCGAAGGACGCCAACGCGCAGTGGGTGTACGACAAGGCGGCGTTGTCGTACAAGCATGTCGCGAGTGGACAGTGCCTGGCGGCGATCAGCCCGGTCGACGGGATCGGCGTCAAACTCGTGGCGTGCGACGGCAAGGACCGTCTCCAGCAGTGGCGCCGCAACGCCGGGCTGCCCGGGCTGGTGCTGCTGGCGAACGTGGCGACCGCGCGCTGCCTGACCGCGGAGACGCCGGCCGTCGGATCGCGTCTGTACCAGGAAGTCTGTTCCCTGCCCGGGCTGTCCAACACGTGGGCGGCCGGGGTGCGGACCCTCGCGATCCTGTCGGGGAACGGGCAGCGGCTGTCCACGAAGACGCCCGGCCAGGCGTTCGTGGTGCGCGTGATCGGGGAGAACGGCCAGCCCGCGGCGGACGTGCCGGTGAACTTCTTCGTCCGCGCGGCACGACCGAAGAACGTCCTGGTCTTCGAAGGCGGCGCTGAGACGGCGACGGCCAAGACCGGCGCCGACGGTTCGGCGGCCAGCCCGAAGATCGTGCTGACCGAACCGGGCGAGTTCGAGATCCGGTTCACCGGCAGCGCGAGCCTGGAGGACGGGAACAGCATCACCTTCGAAGGCAGCTGCACCTGTTGAGCTTCGGCCGGGTGGGACTAGGCCACCAGCGCGAAACTCGAGTAGTACTCGCCCGAGGGATCCCGCGAACCGCTCCGGTCCGGGCTGACCTCGGCGCCGACCCAGCCCTGGAACGCGCCCGCGTCGTCGATCACCTGCAGCAGCGGGCGGACGTGACTGTTGCCGAGGTAGCAACCGTTGTAGGACAGGCATTCGCACCAGAACTCGTAGCTGTTGCGCCGTCCGCCGAAAGCGTCGCTCAGGTAGTAGAACCGCCTGTCGCCGGTGTCGATGATCTTCTTCGCGCAGGCCTCGTATCCGGCGCCCGGGAGGCAACAGGAGGACGGGTCGCATCCGGAGTCGTACTGCACGTACCCGAGGCAGGAGCCGTCGTCGCACTTGTTCCACCCCGGGCCGACGCCGAGCGCGCCGCTGCCGCCGCGGGTCCAATTCGTGATCGCGCGGCGGTTCACGCCCTGCCCTTCGAGCAGGTACGACCGCTGGGTCGCGCGGACCGAACTCATCGGGGCCTTGCTGGTCTGCGCGAGGGAGGCGTTGCTGCCGTAGGCGATGCCGCTGGTGATCGAGTAGTTGTCGCTCACCAGTTGCAGACGTCCGAGACCGGGCCGCGTCTCCGAAACCGCCCACGTCTCGGTGAGGTTCACGGCGGTGGTGGTGCCGTCGACGGTGCTGCTGGTCCAGGTGATGGCCACCTGACCGGAGTTCTCGGCGTACGTGCCGGTGAAGTGGCCGTTCGGAGCGCCGGTGAAACCGGGCGCGGTCTTGATCGGGCAGTTGTTGCGGGGATTGGTACCCGGCGCCCAGTCACCGCAGTAGTAGACGTCGCCGCTGTCGACCGGGACGGGGAAGCCCGCCTGGCTCCAGGTCCAGAAGTTGTGCGCGACGGTGTTGTCGGCCGGGTTGAACACGAGATAGCCGAGGCGGACGTAATTGCGGTCGGCGTCGGTCCGGAATCCGCCGACGCTCACCACCCAGTTCTGCTTGCCCGACGGCGCGGACACGGTCCGGGCCTGGGACGCGCCGACGAGGAGCGTCGAGGCGAGTACGGACAGGACGACGATCGCGAAGGCGCGTAACCGTTTTCTCCCCATGAAAGGAGCTAACCAGGTCAGCCCGCTTCCGGTCGAGAATCTCCAGCGTATCGCCAGTCGACATCACCCACTTCGCCCGCTTTCGCGGCACGACGCCCGACGACGAACACGTAAAGTAAGAAAGCGACCTCGGCGATTACTCCGATTCCTATCCTCGCCCAGGTCGGCAGGCCCGACGGGGTCACGAAGCCTTCGATCACGCCGGAGATCAGCAGCATGACGGTCAGCCCCAGCGCCATCACCACGACCGACCGCCCCTGTTCACCGAGCGCCGCCGTCCGGGAACGGCGTCCCGGGTCGATGACCGTCCAGCCGAGTTTGAGGCCCGTCCCGGCCGCGACGAAGACCGCGGTCAGCTCCAGCAGGCCGTGGGGCAGGATCAGCCCGAAGAACACGTCGAGCCGCCCGGCCGAGGACATCAGCGCCGCGCCGATCGCGAGGTTCAGGGAGTTCGCCCAGAGCGCGTAGATCACCGGGACGCCCAGCACCACGCCGAGGAACAGGCAGGTCGCGGCCACCCAGGCGTTGTTGGTCCAGACGCGCGCGGCGAAGGAACCCGCGGGGTCGGACGAGTAGTAAGTCTCGTACTTCCCGCCCGGCGCGGTCAGGTCCTTGAACTCCTCGGGCGACGCCAACGACGCGAGCACCTGCGGATCGCCGGCGATCCACACCGCCGCGATCGCCATCACCGCGATCGACGCCGCCGCCGACGCCAGCCACCAGCGACGGCTCAGATACAGCGCCGCCGGGAACCGATGGGTGAAGAACAGGCCGACCTCGCGCCAGGCGGGACTGTGCGAACCGGTGACGGCCGAGCGCGCCTTCCCGACGAGGCCGGACAACTGCGCCACGAGCACCGGGTCGGGCGCGACCGAGCGGATGATCGAAAGATGCGTCGCGACGCGCTGGTACAGCGTCACCAGCTCGTCGGCGTCCGGGCCGCTGAGCTTCCCGGCGCGGCCGACGAGGTCGCGCAGCCGGTTCCATTCGGCCTGGTGCGCGGCGACGAACACGTCCACGTCCAACTCGGAGCCCTCCCGGCGATCGTCCTTGGTCGCCCAGCCTATTCGTCACTACGCTTGCCGGGTGGAACAAGAGTCCGAACTCGTCACCGGCGAGGCCGTCGTCCTGGACGTGCGCGCGGCGAAACTGGCCAGCCGCGGGCTCGCCATGATGCTCGACGTCGCCCTCCAGCTGATCGCCCTGGTCGTCGCGATGCTGGTGCTCAGCCAGGTCGCCGTCTTCGGTGACGAGGCGCTGGCGCTGACGCTGTTCCTGGTGACCCTTGTGCTGATCATGGTCGGCTACCCGGTGATCTGCGAGACACTGAGCCGCGGCCGCACGCTCGGGAAGATGGCGCTCGGCCTGCGGGTGGTCCGCACCGACGGCGGCCCGGTGAGGTTCCGGCACGCGCTGGTCCGCGGGCTCGCCGGCTTCTTCATCGACTTCTGGGCGCTGGGCATGCTCGGCGTCGTGGCGGTGGTCACGTCGCTGCTGTCGCCCAACGGCCGCCGCGTCGGCGACTACCTGGCCGGCACGCTGGTGATCCGGGAACGCATGCCCGCGGCGCGGACGCCGTACGTCGGGATGCCGCCGCAACTGGCGTACTGGGCTTCGCAGCTGGACCTGACCCGGCTGCCGAACGATCTCGCGCTGGCCGTCCGTCAGTACCTGAGCCGCACGAGCGAGCTTCGGCCCGAAGCAGCCGAAGCGCTCGGCTACGGGCTCGCGCAGCAGGTCGCGGCGGCGATCGGGACGCCGGTGCCGCCGGGGGTGCCGTCCTGGGCGTACCTGTCGGCGGTGCTGGCCGAGCGGCGGCAGCGGGATCAGGCGAAGCTGCAGCCGGCGGTCCAGTACGGGCCGCCTGTCGTGCAGTCCTATCCGCAGCCTGCCGCCCCCGCCCCGGTCGCCCAACCGCAGCCGCCCGCGGAACCGGCCCCGGAAAACCCCTTCGCACCGCCGAGCTGACCGGCAACGTCGCATAGCCGCCGCTCGGGTGGGTCGTGAGTGGTAAAGAGGGTTAGAACGACAATCGCCACTCACGACCCACGCGGCCCAGGCCGGCACTCGCGCGTGACTGAGTGGACGGCACGTGTGATCAGACGGACGACACTCGCGCGGCCGGGGTGCCGCCGTGTGTCGTCCGCCTAGTCACGCGTGTCGTCCCGCTGGTCACGCGAACCCGCCGCCGTACGGGCTTCACGGACAGTCGCGCATCAGGAGACGTCGGCCGACTTCGCCGCCCACGTGTTGCACTGGAACATACGGTTCTTCTGCGCGCCGTGCTGCCACCACGAGACCGCGTGCGCGTCGGAACCGTGGTCGCGCGGGCCGCCGTTGTGGTCACCGCGGTCCTGTGTCTGCCAGGCGTCGCGGTACATCGCCTGATCGACCGACCCGCCGCGCCCCACCGTCGAACCCAGGAACGTCCCGGAGAGACACTGCGCCGAAAGCTCGTTGCGCCGCGACATCTCAAGGCCCGCCGCCGAGTCGGTGCCCGCTTCGTACCGTGCGTCCCAGTAGGCCTCCGAGATCCCCGAAAGCGCCTGGATGTGATGCGCGTACTCGTGGGCGAAGACCGCCAGATAGACCCCGGGCCGGTTGCCGTACTGAGGCACCTGAAGGCCTTCGTACGGCATGTACAGCGTCTCGTTCTGTGAGCAGTAGAACGCCGCCACCGAGCCGCCGCTGGCGTCACCGCACGGGCTCGACCAGTTCTTGCCGGACGGGTACTTCACGGTCGGCACCCGGAACGGCAGTTTCGTGTAGTTCATGACCTGCTGCCAGACGCTGTCCAGGCACGGCCGCGCGCTTTCGAAGAACGCCGCCGCCGCGTCCGGGTTGTTCGCCCAGCGCGAGAGGTTGCACGGCTGGTTCGGCAGGCCGACTTCGTCGTCGAGCCACAGCGGGTTGTCCGCCAGCTTGTGATGCGGTTGCGGGCCGGACGGGGCGCGGCTGGCGGACGTCTCCCGGGTCGAGCCGGTCGACGTCTCGCGTGTGCCGGTCGAGTCACGCGAACTGGTGGCCGTCGTCGTCGACGAAGCCGTATCGCTGGTCGTCGTGTAGTCCGAAGTGGAGGTTGTCGGATAGCTGGAGTAGCCGACGTCCGCGACGTGTTTCGACTTGCCGTTCGCGATGGTGATCACCATGAGCAGCCCGCCCATGACCGCCATCACGGCGACGATCGCGACCGCCGCGATCACCCCGCCGTTCGACTTCTTGGCTTGGTATCCGCCGTAGGGCGCGAAAGCGGGCTGAGCGAACCGCGGGCCGTACGGAAGCTGCGGCGGGCCGACGGCACCGGGCCGGAACGGGACCGGCGCGCCGATCTGCGGCGGCGGCAGCGGTGCCGCGCCCGGCGGGGGCAGCGGCATGCCACCGCTCGGCGGACCCGGCCGGAACGGCGGCGGAACCGGCGTCGGCCGGGAAACCGGCGGACGAGCTGGCGGGACGGGACCCGGCCGGTTCGGCGGCGGCATCGGCGGGCCCCCGCGCGGTGGAAGCGGACGCGCTCCCGGTGGCGGGAGCGGACGCCCGCCTTGCGGCGGAAGCGGTCGGCCACCCTGCGGCGGCCGGGGTGGCTGCCGTGGCGGTGGCGGAGTCGGCCGGCGCCGCGGATCAGGCGGGCCGGGCGGCTGCTGGTTCATCGAGTGGATCCCCCATGCGGTTCGGCAACGCCGTTCGCCCAGGTGGCGGATTCGGCGTTTCGGCGGTCAGCATAGATCGGCTGCCCTAGAGTGTGTGGCTGTGTTGACGAAATGGGGGACGGCGGTCGTGGCCGTCGCGGCGAGCTCGGCCTTGATGGCCCCGCCGTCGGATACGAACGTTCCGGAGGCGCCCGGAGCGGGCCCTTCGCTGACCAACGCGCCACAGCTGCCGAAGCCGCCGCCACTGGGCGCGCGCGGCCAGCTCGGCCTGCTCCAGCCACCGAGCGGAGCGTCCGCGAACGTCGCGGTGAAGGTGGAACGCGACGGTTCGCTGTCGATCACCGAGCAGGTGACCGTCCCGGGTGGACAGCACCTGGTGCGCCGGATTCCGTTGAAGGTTCCCGCGGGTGAAGAGCAGGACCGCGTGTACGCGATCCGTGACGTCTCGGTCGAGGGCGCGGGCAAGACGGAGCCGAACGGCGAACAGCTGGTCGCCACCTTCGACGGCGGCGCGGCCACCCTCAAGTACAAAGTGGACGGCGCGGTCGCGGACGTCAACGGCGCGCAGCAGGTGCGCTGGCAGGTCGCGAGCGGCTGGGACGGCGAACTGTCCCGGGTGTCCGCTTCGTTCAGCGCGCCGACGCGCGAAACGCCCACAGTGGACTGTTTCGCCGGGCCGCTCGGCTCGGACCGGCAGTGTTCGCTCGCGGAGACCGACCACAGCGGCGTCGTCCGCATCGAGCAGGACAAGCTCGCGCCGGGCGAACGGGTCGACCTCGCCGTTCAGTTGCCGGCGGGCACGGTGCCCGCGAACGCGCGCTTCGAGCAGATCGCCTCGGTCGGCGGCGCCTTCGCCCTCACCACCCTCGCCGGTATCGGATTCGGGGCGCTGGCCCTGTTCCTGGTCCTCGGCGCGCTCGCCGTCTGGCTGCTGCGCCGCCGTGACCGGGGCGCGCTCGCCGCGGGCACCGGCCCGGTCGACGTCCTCATGCGGGAGGGTGATCGGGTTTCGTTCGCCTCGCCCGACGGTGTCCTGCCCGGGCAGGTCGGGACGGTCGTCGACGAGACGGTCGACGTCGTGGACGTCAGCGGAACGGTGGTCGACCTCGCCGTCCGCAACTACCTGTGGATCGCCGAAGTCCGCGGTGCCGGCACGGTCGACTGGCAGATCGCGCGCCGAAACGCGCCGGACGAGCACCTCGCCGCCTTCGAGCGCGAGATCTACACCGCGCTCCTGCCCGAGGGCACCGATTCCGTGCTGCTGTCGGAACTCCGCGGCCGCGGCACCGTCGATCTCCGTGTCGCGGGCGAGGCGATGTACGCCGACGTCGTGCGCAAGGGCTGGTTCTCGCGGCGCCCGGACAAGGGCAAGAGCAAGCTGACTTGGGCGGGTATCGGGCTGATCGCGCTCGGTCTCGTGGCCACCGTCGTCCTGACCTTCACGGCGGGCCACGCGCTGCTCGGTGTCGCGGTCGCGCTCGCCGGGGTCGCGACGCTGCTGGGTGCTTCGTGGGTGCCGCCGAGGACGACGCGCGGCAGGCGTCTGGTCGGCCAGGTACGCGGACTGCTCGAATACCTGCACACCGTCAAGGTCGCCGACATTCCGTTGGGGGACCGGGAAATGGTGTTCTCCCGGTCGCTGCCGTACGCCATCGTGCTCGGCGACACCGAACACTGGCTCCGGACGTTCGAGGGGCTCGACCCGTCGGCGGACGGTTCGGCCGGGCTGTACTGGTTCGGCGGCCTCGAAGGCGATCGGGATCTGCGCCGGTTCGCCGCGCATCTGCCGTCGTTCCTGTCCGCTTTGGACGGTCTGCTCGCCGAATCCGGGCATCTGCGCTCGCTGCGTCCGGAACCGGTCCCCGCCTGAGGTGAAGTACCGCATTCAGAGGACTAAATGCGTGCTGTTGCCGGTGCTCCTCCTGCTGGTGCTGGGTGCGGCACCGGCGGGAGCGCAGAGCGAACCGCAGCTGCCCGCACTGCCGAACAGCGCGGAGATCTCGCTCAAGGTGGAACGCGACGGCGCGCTCACGGTCGTCGAGGCGGTGTCCGTGCCGAGCGAGGCGACGATGACCCGCCGGATCCCGCTCCGCACGGCCGCCCCGCGCGACCGCGACCGGATCATCGGCATCCGAGACGTCGTCATCGAGGGGGCGGGCAACGCCGAGCTGACCGATGACGAGTTCACCGTCAAGCTCAAGGGCGGCACCTCGATCGTCCGGTACACAGTGGACGGTGCGGTCGCCGAAGCCGACGGTCTGACCCGGGTGAGCTGGCAGCTCGCGGGCGGCTGGGACGCCCGGCTCGAACTCGTGCGGGCGAGCTTCGCCGCGCCGGCCATCCCGAACGCGGTCTCCTGTTACGCCGGGCCTGAGGGTTCGCGCGCGCATTGCGCGACCGCCCAGATCGCGCATTCCGGGCTGACCCGGTTCAGCCAGCAGAACCTCGCGCCGGGGCAGCGGATGGAGATCTCCGTCGAACTGCCCGGCGGCACCGTCCCGGCGAACGCGCGGCTGGAGCCGTCGAAGACCTTCGCCGGGGCGTTCGTGCTCACCGCCCCGGTCGGCTGGGCGTGGGGCGGCCTCGCCCTCGTGCTGATCGCGGCCGCCGTCGGCCTGGCCCTCCTGCGAAGGCGGGACAGGCACCCGGGTGATGCGCTCCCGGTCCGCTTGCTCACCGGGAAGGCGTTCTCGTCACCCGATGGCGTGCTCCCCGGACAGGTCGGGACCGTCCTCTCGGGCCGCGCCGACGCCGTCGACCTGGCCGCGACGGTCGTCGACCTCGCGGTCCGGAACTACCTCTGGGTGAGCGAGGAGCCCGGCGAGCTGACCACCTGGCGGCTCGTCCGCCGCAATCCGCCGGACGAGCAGCTGACCACCTACGAACGCGCCGTGTTCGACCTCCTCCTGCCCGGCGAAAGCGAGTCGGTGCTGTTGTCGGAGATCCAGGCCGCGCTGATCGGCGTCGAATCGGTGCGGGAGGCGCTGGACGACAGCGTTGTCGAGCGCCGCTGGTACTCGCGCCTGCCGGGCAGGCTGACCCGCGTCGGCCTGCGGATCTGCCTCTACGGCCTGTTCCTCACCGTCTTGCTGGCTTTGACCGTCGGCTACGCCCAGCTCGGACTGATCGTCATCGCCGCGGGCGCGGTACTCGCCGTCGCCGCCCGATGGCTGCCGGTGCGCACCGGCGCCGGCGTCGTGCTGCACCGGCGGCTGCTCGGCGTCCGCGAGGCGCTGTTGGCGACCAAGGCGAAGGACGTTCCGAAGCTCGAACGCGAGGTACTCCTTTCCCGGGCGCTGCCGTACGCGCTCGCTCTCGGCGAACAAGAACGGTGGGTCGCCGGATTCGCCGAACTGAAGGGTCCGCCCAAGATCTACTGGTACGGCAAGGAAGACGACGGCGAGGTCCCGATCGCGCGGGTGAGCGACTTCACCGCCGCACTGGTGGGAACCTTCGCCGCGACCCGCCAGGGTCGTCGCCTGGAGGCCTGAGTAGCCCGTAGGGTGGTGCGCATGGCCGATCCCGAGCTTGTCCGATTCACCCTCGACAACGGTCTGCGCGTGGTGCTCGCGCCCGACGCGACCGCTCCGGTGGTGGGTGTCAGCGTCCACTACGACGTGGGCTTCCGTTCCGAGCCCGAAGGGCGCACCGGTTTCGCGCACCTCTTCGAGCATTTGATGTTCCAGGGGAGCGAGAGCCTGGAGAAGCTCGCGCACTTCCGGTACGTCCAGTCGAGTGGTGGCAGCTTCAACGGCTCCACCCATCCGGACTACACGGACTACTTCGAGGTCCTCCCCGCGGCGGCTCTCGAGCGCGCCCTGTTCCTCGAAGCGGACCGGATGCGGGCGCCGAAGCTGACGCAGGAGAACCTGGCCAACCAGATCGACGTGGTCAAGGAGGAGATCCGCCTCAACGTGCTGAACCGGCCGTACGGCGGGTTCCCGTGGATCCTGCTCCCGCCGGTGCTGTACTCCACGTTCCCCAACGCGCACAACGGTTACGGCGGTTTCGAGGATCTCGAACAGGCCACCTTGGACGACTGCGCGGCCTTCTTCGACACCTACTACTCGCCCGCGAACGCGGTGCTGACCGTCGCCGGTGACTTCACCGTCGACGAGGCCCGCGAGCTGATCGAGAAGCACTTCGGCGACGTTCCGCACCGGCCCGCTCCGCAGCGTCCGTCGTTCGCCGAGCCCGCCCCCGAGGGCGAACTGCGCGGCGAGCACGTGGACCCGCACGCCCCGCTGCCCGCGGTCGGCGTCGGCTACCGCATGCCGGACCCGATCAACGACCTCGACGGCTACCTGGCGAACCTCGTGCTCGCCGGCGTGCTGACCGACGGCGACGGCTCCCGGCTGCAGCAGCGGCTGGTGCACCGCGAGCCGCTGGTCGTCGACATCGGCGCGGGCGCCGGGCTCTTCGGCCCGTTCGAGGCGCGCGACCCGGACACGTTCACCATCACCGCGATCCACCCGCACGAGGTGAGCACCGACCAGGTCCTCGCCGCGCTGGACGAGGAACTGGAGAAGCTGGCGGCCACGCCGCCGGAGGACCAGGAACTCAAGAAGGTCACCGCGCGCTGGGCCGCGAGCCTGCACTCCGAGCACGACAAGCTGGTGTCCCGCACGCTGGCGCTCGGCTCGTTCGAGCTGCTCTACGGCGACGCGTCGCTGGTGTACCGGCTCGCCGAGAAGATGTCGGCGGTCACCGCAGAAGCCGTTTCGGCGGCGGCGAAGGCGCTGCGGCCGGACTCGCGCGCCGTTCTCGTGGTCCGCCCCGGCAGCGCCGATTCCGAGCAGGCTGATTCCGATCAGGAAGGTTCCGAGCAGTGAGCGCACCGCACCGCACCGCCGAGGAGATCGGCCGCACGGCCGCCGGGCCGCGTCCGGTCCCGTCGCTGGGGACGCAGCGCGCCGCCGCGGATCTGTCCCATGTGGACACCACGCTGAGCAACGGCCTGCGGGTGCTCGCCGTCCGCAAGCCCACCGTGCCGCTGGTCGAGCTGCGCGTCTGGATCCCGTTCGCCGGTGAGGACAAGCTGCACCCGGCCACCGCCGAGGTGCTGGCCGAAACCCTGCTGACCGGCACCGCCCGCCGCGACCGCATCGAGATCGACGCGGATCTGGCGCTGATCGGCGGCGACCTCGCGTCCGGCGTCGACCCGGAGCGCCTGGTCGTCACCGGTACCTCGCTGGCCGACGGCCTCCCGACGATGCTCGACGTCCTCGCCGACGCGCTCACCGGCGCGTCGTACGCGGACGCCGAGGTCGAGCGGGAACGCGAGCGGCTCATCGAGCGGATCGCCGTGTCCCGCACGCAGCCGAGGACGATCGCCCGTGAGGCGCTGCAGAAGCACCGCTACGGCGACCACCCCGCCGTGCGCGAGGTCCCGCAGGCCGAAGACGTGGCCGTCGTGACGCCCGAGCAGGTTCGCGCGCTGCACCGGGCTTCGGTGCTGCCGCGGGGATCCGTGCTGGTGATCGTCGGCGACATCGACCCCGAGACCGTCATCGGCGACCTGGAGAAGGCGTTCGGCGGCTGGGCTTCGGACCGTTCCGCCGTCCGCCTGCCCGCGCTGCCCGACCTCGTCGGCGGCAATGTCCTGCTGGTGCCGCGGGCCGGTGCCGTGCAGTCGCAGATCCGGCTGTCCGCGCAGACGGTGTCGCGCACGGACCCGCGGTACCCGGCGCTGCAGCTGGCGAACCTCGTCTACGGCGGGTACTTCTCCTCGCGGCTGGTCGAGAACATCCGTGAGGACAAGGGTTACACCTACAGCGCGCATTCCGGATTCGAGTTCACCGACCAGACCGCCGTGGTGAACGTCGACGCGGACACCGCGACCGACGCGACCGCCGCCGCGCTCATGGAGACGCGGTACGAACTGGCCAGGCTCGGTCTCGTGCCGCCGACCGCGGAAGAGGTCGAGTCGGTGCGCCAGTACGCGATCGGTTCGCTGGTCACGGCCGCGTCGTCGCAAGGCGGCCTGGCCGCGCAGCTGTCCGCGCTCGCCGCGACCGGGCTGGGCGTCGAATGGCTCGCCGGGCATCCGGAGCGCCTCGCCGCGGTCACCGCCGAAGACGTCGCGAACGCCGCGCTGGAGTTCTTCGCCCCCAAGCGGTTCACCGGTGTCGTCGTCGGCGACGCGGACGTCCTCGCGCCGAAGCTGACGGCGTTGGGCGACGTGACCGTCGGGGAGCCCTCCTGATGGAGACGCCGTTCGGGTTAGGGGCGCTCCCGACGCTTTCGCGCTCCACGGCGGACCGTCAGGAATCCTTGCGCACCAACCCGGACCGGCTCGCCGAGCGCTGGCCGAACGCCCGGATCGTGCTGCTCGACGAGCACGCGCGCACCCCGGTGGTGGAGGGTTCCGGCAGCCTCGCGACCCGCAAGTCGCAGGAGTTCGGCACCGAGCCGCCCGCCGAGGCGGTCTTCCTGGGGGAGTGGCAGGGCACCGACTACTGGTCGATGCCCGGCCGCCCCGCCGGCGAGACCGAGACCGTCGAAATGGCGGGCAGCTGGGGCGTCGTGGAACAGGTCGCCCGGCACGAAGGCGAGATCTGGGTCGATCTGCGCGGCTACGGCGACCTGCTCGACGACACGTCGGCCGGGTTGTTCACCACCGCGCAGGCGCTGCAGGCCTGGCGGCGGCAGGCGAAGTTCTGCACGCGCTGCGGAAGCCCGACCGAGCTGATCCAGCTGGGCTGGGCGAGCAAATGCACCGGCTGCGGCCGGGAGGAGTACCCGCGCACCGACCCGGCCGTGATCTGTCTCGTGCACGACGACGCCGGTGTCAACGGCGAGCACGTCCTGCTGGCCCGGCAGCCGATCTGGCCGCCGGACCGGTATTCGATCCTCGCCGGTTTCGTCGAGGCGGGGGAGTCGCTCGAAGGTTGTGTCGAGCGGGAGATCCGCGAAGAGGTCGGTGTCGAGGTGCGCGACGTGCGGTATCTCGGCAGCCAGCCGTGGCCGTTCCCGCGGTCGATCATGCTCGGCTTCACCGCACGGGCGGACATCTCTTCGACGATCGTGCCCGCCGAGGGTGAGATCGAAGAGGCGTTCTGGGTTTCGCGCGAGGAGGTGCGGGCCGCTTTCGCGAACAGTCAGCTGCGGAACGCGGGCGCCGTGCCGACCCCGATCGCCGGCGGGACGCGGCAGCTGGTGCTGCCGGGGAACTCGTCGATCGCGCGCGTGATGCTGGCGGCCTGGGCCGGGGTCTGACAGCCGGCGGGTAGCAAGGGACCTTTGCTACCACTTTCCGACTCGTTCCGTGAAGGCCTCCTTGAGGGACTCTGGGTCCCTCAAGGGCCTTCACGGATTTGGTAGTCACAACTGCACCAGCAGTAACGGCTGCGCGTGAAGGCCTCCTTCCCTCGGCTCAGCCGAGGAAACTCGACCTTCACACCTTGCTGAGTACATGAAGGCCCCCTTCCTTGCGCCAGACGCAAGGAAGGGGGCCTTCATGTACTCAGCAAGGTACTCACGCGATCGCGTTGTTGACGGCCGTGACGATCTCGGCGGGATCGTCGACCGTGAGCACGAGCCGGTTGAAGTCCTCGGCCTCATCGAGGGTGATGACGACCGTGCGGTCGAACCCGGAGACGTTCCAGAACTGCCGGTCGCCGTCGGCGTGAAAGGTGCCGGAGAGTTTGCCGGGGATCCGGAGACCCGGTCCGCGCCAGCCCTTCGGCTCGTCGCGCATCCCCGGGTCGTGGGTCGCGCCACGCACGTGGGCGAGCGGGATTTCGAGCCGCCGGGTGAACGACCAGACCTTGTCGATCCCCACGGGTTCGACCACGAGCCGGTCGCCGCTGATGGTGACCCGGTTGTTGCTCATGCCTTTTCTCCTTCGTCGTGGATGTCGTGCACGCGGGCGCGAGCAAGCAGCCGTCGTCCCAGCTGGTCGGGGGTCGTCCCGAGGTCCTGGATGACGGCCCGGGCACGGGCGCGCAGCCGCTCGTCGGTGGGCGCCAGTTCGAGCAGCGCGACCAGCAGGATGTCGAGTTGCTCGTCGCGGTCCGCGGTGACGTGTTCCAGCACCCGGGCGAACAAGCCGTGTTTGCTGCCGAACGCGCCGTACAGGCTTCCCCGGTGAACTCCTGTCGCCTCGACGAGGTGATCGACCGAAGTCGCGTTGTATCCCCGTTGCCGGAAAACCGCCGCCGCGGCTTCGATCGCTGTCGTCTCGTCGAACTGGCGTGGTCGGGCCATGGGTTTGAGAATAGTCATTCAAGAATGACCAGTCAAGAACTCCCGGCGAAGGTTGGTGATTCGCCCTCAAGGCGGCGTCGTGCCCGCTATTCTCCTGCTGTCCGTTTTCAGGACCATCGAGTTAGGACACTGGGGAAACCATGAAGAACACCTTGCGGCGGTTCGCCGTCGCCGGAGCCGCCGTGGCGGCCTTCGCCTCGATCAGCGCCGTGACCGCGGGAGCGGCGCAGGCCTCGGACTACGAGTACTTCGGTTCGTACAGCCAGGAAGACTGCGGGATCACCGGCCACCACGGCCAGCTCGCCGGGGACTGGAACGGGTGGATGTGCTATCCCTCGCCCACGTTCCCTTGGGTGTACGACCTGTACGTGCAGCCCAACTTCTGATCCACCGCCGCGTCGCCGAAGGGCCGCCCGGGAGGCCTCGAACCTCCTGAGCGGCCCTTCGTCGTCTAGCCCGGACCACTCGCCAGGCAGGTCCGCCCGGACGGCCACCCTCCGCGCCGGTACGTATACCCGCTGTGCGGAACACGGCAAGCGTTACCTCCCCGTTTCCCGACCCCGTTGACGGCTGTGGCTCGGCTCACTACAGTCCCCGGAAACCGTCTGTAAAGTTTCCTAACGAAGTCGGGAGTGAACTCCAGTGCGAGCCGGCAGTCCGCGAATGCTGCGCGAGATCAACGATCGCGCGGCCATCGAGGTCCTCCTCAGGGAGGGCCCGCTGACGCGCTCCGAGCTCGAAGTCGCGATCGGCCTGTCCAAACCCGCGACGGCGCAGCTGCTCACCCGCCTCGAACAGGACGACGTCGTCACCAAGGCCGGCGTCCGCGGTGGCGGCCGGGGCCCGAGGGCGCAGCTCTGGCAGGTCAACGGCGGCGTCGCCTACGTCGCGGCCGTGGACCTGACCCCGCAGACGGCCGACTTCGTCGTTTCCGACGTCACGGGCGCGGTGCTCGCCGAGTACCAGGTCCCGCTGCCGGTCCACGAGGGCGCGGACGTCGTCGGCACCTTCGGCGCGGCGCTCACCCACGTCGCGAACAGCGCCGGGCTCGCCGCCACCGATCTCCGCCACGTCGTCATCGGCGCGCAGGGCGCGTTCGACCCGCGCACCGGTCTGCTCTCCTCCGCGCCGCACATCCCCGGCTGGCTCGGGTTCGACGTGCCGAGCAGGCTCAGCCGGGAGCTCGGCGTCGAGGTCACCATCGAGAACGACGTCAACCTCGTCGCGATCGTGGAGATGACGGTCGGCCAGGCCGTCGGGCTCGACGACTTCGTGATGATCTGGCTCAGCGACGGCGTCGGCGGCGCGGTGGTGGTCGGCCGCAGGCTGTTGCGCGGCGCGACCGGTGGTGGCGGCGAGATCGACTGGATGCGTGTCCCCGATCCGGTTTCCGTCGCCACGGCGAAGAAGAAGACCCGCGAGGGAGATCGTTTCGGCGACCTCGTCGCGTCGCCGGCCGTCGTCGAGCTGGCCGCCGCGCACGGCTTCGAGGCCGAGACCGGCGCGGACGCCGTCGCGAAAGCCCGCGAAAACGGCAACGAAGCCTTCCTCGACGACCTCGCCCGCCGTGTCGCGGGCGGAGCGGCCAGCCTGATCGCGGTCGTCGACCCCGAACTCGTGCTGCTTTCCGGCGACACCAGCCGGGCCGGCGGTGACGAATTCGCCGCGCTGGTCGCGAAAAGGCTGCACGAACTGGTCCTGCCCCGCACCCCCGTCGGGGTCGCCTCGGTGCAGGGCAACGCGGTCCGCGCGGGCGCGCTCCAGTCGGCGCTCGCCACCGTGCGCAGGGACGTCTTCGGCGTCAACACCCCTTCGCTCCTCGGGCCGAGACGGTCCGGGGCGGGAGAGCCGAACCCGATCGTGGCTATCCCGGATTCACGAACAGAACCACCGTCTCCCGCCCCAACCAACTAGGAGGAGGGTCATGAGTTCCACGACCCAGGTTCGGAGAAGCGGCCGCCGTTGGCGCGGCTCGATAGTGCTCGGCGCGGTCACCGTCGCCGCGCTGGTGTCCGCCTGTTCGGGCGCCGCAAGCGGCCCGAACGGCGGGTCGGGCGACGCGGCGGCCGCCCCGGCCGCGGACGCGAAGCTCACGCTGACCGTCTACAGCAAGTTCACCGACCGTGAGTACAACGTGGTCACCGCCGGGCTCAACAAGCTCAAGGCGAAGTTCCCGAACATCGAGATCAAGCACGAAGGCCAGCAGGACGACGACAAGATCACCCAGTCCATCCGCGGTGGCAACCCGCCGGACGTGGCGATCTCGTTCTTCACCGACAACCTCGGCGCGTGGTGCTCGACGGGCAGCTTCCAGGATCTCAAGCCCTACATCGACCGCGACAAGATCGATCTGAACCAGATCCCGGACGCCGTCCGCAGCTACACCGAATACCAGGGCAAGCGCTGCGCCATGCCGCTGCTCGCCGACGTCTACGGCTTCTACTACAACAAGGACATGTTCGCGGCGAAGGGCATCACGTCGCCGCCGAAGACGACCTCGGAACTGTTCGAGGCCACCAAGAAGCTCACCGAGTTCAACCCGGACGGCTCCATCAAGGTCGCCGGTTTCCTGCCGTCGATGCCGTTCTACGCCAACATGGCGCAGTACTGGGCGCCGAACTTCGGCGCCACCTACATCGGCCCCGACGGCCAGTCGCACCTCGCCGACAGCCCCGAGTGGAAGGCGATGTTCGACTTCCAGAAGCAGCTCGTGGACTTCTACGGTGGGCACGCCAAGGTCGAGCAGTTCAAGGCCGGTCTCGGCGAGGAGTACTCGGCGGACCACGGTTTCCAGCGCGGCAAGCTCGCGATGATGATCGACGGCGAGTACCGCACCGCGTTCATCAAGGACCAGGCGCCGGAGCTCAAGTTCGGCACCGCGGCCCCGCCGGTGCTCGACAGCAAGCCGGACCGGTACGGCGGCGCGTTCACCACGGGCACGATCATCGCGATCCCCAAGGGCGCCAAGAACCCCGGCGCGGCTTGGGAACTGATCAAGCAGGTCACCCTCGACACCTCGACGCTGGTCGACCTGTCGAACGGCCTGAAGAACGTCCCGAGCACCAAGGCCGCGCTGACCGACCCGAAGCTCGAGGTCACGCCGGAGTTCAAGACGTTCCTCGATCTGTACAACGGCGGAAAGCTCATGCCCAACCCGTCGACCCCGATCGGTGACGCACACCTCAAGGCCGTCAACGACTTCGCGGAGAAGTGGCAGGCGGGCAACGTCCCCGACATGATCGCGGGACTCAAGCAGGTCGACGCTCAGATCAACGACGAGCTGGCCCAGAAACGCGCCGGCGGCTGATCGCATGACTTCGACCCTGGATTCCAGGGCGGTCGCCTCCCCTTCCGCGTCCATCCGGACGCGGAAGGGGAACGCAGCGCGCCGCCGTCGCACCGTCTTCTACTTCATCGCACCGGCGACCCTCGGGTTCCTGATCTTCTTCGGGTATCCGCTGATCGCCACGCTCTACTACTCGTTCACGCGCTACGACCTGATCAACGCGCCCGAGTTCATCGGCTTCGACAACTACATCCGCATGTTCACCAGCGAAGCGCTGGTCGGCACCGCCGCGTACAACACGTTGTGGCTGGTGATCGTGCTGACGTTCTGCCGGGTCGTGTTCTCGCTCGGTGTGGCGTCGATCATCTCGCGGCTGAAATCGGGCGTCGGCCTGGTGCGGACGCTCTGCTACCTGCCCTCGCTGGCCCCGCCCGCCGCGGCGACCCTGGCGTTCGTGTTCCTGTTCAACCCGGAATACGGCCCGGTCAACGCGTTCCTGCGGGCGGTCGGCATCGACGGCGGCCTGTGGTTCAACGATCCGGCGATGTCGAAGCCCGCGCTGACCCTGCTGGTGATGTGGGGTTCGGGCGAGCTGATGATCATCATCCTGGCGGCGCTGCTCGACGTGCCGCAGGAACAGTACGAGGCCGCCGAACTCGACGGCGCCGGGCCGGTCCGCCGGTTCTGGCACGTCACGCTCCCGTCGATCTCGCCGGTGCTGCTGTTCGGCATCGTCAACTCGATGATCTTCGCGTTGCAGTTCTTCACGCAGGCGATCGTCGCGGGGTCGGCGGCCGCGGGCGCGGCCGACGTCGCGGGCAACACGAGATTCATCGGCGCACCACAGAATTCGACGCTGACCTATCCGGTTTGGCTGTACGTCCAGGGTTTCCGGTACTTCAACATGGGTTACGCGGCGGCGATGGCGGTCCTGCTGTTCATCGTGTCGGCCGGGTTCACCTGGATCCTGGTCCGGCAGCTGCGCAAGACCCAGCATCAGGAGGAGGGCGGATGACCACACTGGCCGAGCCCCGGCACACCGCCCCGGCATCCGAACCGCCGAAGGTGCGGGTGCGGCGCCAATGGGACAAGAAGCTGTACTGGATCGCGACGCACAGCGTGGGCATCGCGATGGGCGTGATCTTCATGCTGCCCATCCTGTTCGTGTTCCTCACCGCGGTGATGTCCAGCGATCAGGCGCTCTCGTCGAACTTCTGGCCGAAGGAATGGCACTTCGAGAACTTCATCGAGGTGTTCGAAAAGGCGCCGCTGCTGCAGTATTTCGGCAACAGCATCCTGTATTCGACGCTGGCCACCGTGGGGGCGCTCGTCTCGGCGATCCCGGCGGCGTACGCGCTTTCGAAGCTGAAGTTCCGCGGTCAGAACCTGTTCTTCATGCTGACCATGGCCGCGATGATGCTGCCCCCGCAGGTCACCGTCGTCCCGTTGTACGACCTGTGGGTGCGGCTCGGGTTCACCGGGACCCTGGTTCCGCTGATCGTGCCGTACTTCTTCTTCGACGCGTTCTCGATCTTCCTGCTGCGGCAGTTCTTCCTCACCATTCCGAAGGACTACCTCGAAGCCGCGAAGATCGACGGCTGCAACGAGTTCCAGGCGATGGTCAAGGTGCTGATCCCGATGGCGAAGCCGGGGATCGCGGCCACCGCGATGTTCTGTTTCCTGTTCACCTGGAACGACTACTTCGGTCCGCTGCTCTACACCGGTGAGACGCGCGACAGCTGGCCGCTTTCGCTGGCGATCGCGTCGTTCCGCGGGATGCACCACGTGGAATGGAACCTCACCATGGCGGCCACCGCGCTGATCATGCTGCCGGTGATCGTGCTGTTCGTGTTCGCGCAGAAGTCCTTCGTCAAGGGCATCACATTCACAGGGGTCAAGGGATGAAACTGGCAGTCGTCGGTGGTGGGTCCACTTACACGCCCGAGCTGATCGACGGGATCGCCGGGCGGCGGTCCACTTTGGACGTCGACGAGATCGTGCTGATCGATCCGGACACGTACCGGGTGGAGGCGGTCGGGGAATTCAGCAACCGGTTGCTGGGCCACGCCGGGCATCCGGCGCGGGTCCGCACCACGTCGAGCCTCGAAGAGGGCGTCGACGGCGCGTCGGCGGTGCTGATCCAGCTGCGGGTCGGCGGGCAGCGCGCCCGCCGCGGGGACGAGACGTTCCCGCACGCCTGCGGCTGTGTCGGGCAGGAGACCACGGGCGCGGGCGGCCTCGCGAAGGCGCTGCGCACCGTGCCGGTGGTGCTCGACATCGCCGACCGGGTCCGCAAGATCGCCGGGGACGACACGTGGATCGTCAACTTCACCAACCCCGTCGGCATCGTCACGCGGGCGCTGCTGAACGAGGGCCACCGCGCCGTCGGCCTCTGCAACGTCGCCATCCACCTCCAGCGCACGTTCGCGCATCTGCTCGGTGCCGGGATCGACGACGTCAAACTCGTCCACACCGGACTGAACCACCTGAGCTGGGAACGGAAGGTGCTCGTCAACGGCGAGGACCGCCTGCCGGAACTGCTGGCGGAGCACGCGGAATACCTCGGCGAGCACGTCACCGCGCCCGTCGAATGGATGCGGCGGATGAACGTCGTGCCGTCGTACTACCTGAAGTACTACTACGGGCACGACGAGCAGGTCGCGAAGCAGCGCACCGAGCGGCCGCGCGCGGACGTCGTGAGCGACGTCGAGGAGGAACTGCTCAAGGTGTACCTCGACCCGGAGGTGGTGACCAAACCGGAGCAGCTCGAAAAGCGGGGCGGCGCCTACTATTCCGAGGCCGCGGTGCAGCTCGTGCACGCGCTCACCTCGGGTGGCCCCGCCGAAGAGCACGTCGTCAACGTCCGCAACGAAGGCACTTTCGACTTCCTGCCGGACGACGCCGTCATCGAGGTTCCGTCCCTTGTGGACGGAAACGGCCCGCGCCCGATCGCGCAACCGCCCGTGGAGCAGCGGTTCGCCGGGCTCATCGCCGGGGTGACCGCCTACGAGCATCTCGCGCTGGAGGCGGCGATCAAGGGCGGCCGGGACCGGGTGGCCGACGCGTTGCTCGCGCATCCGCTGGTCGGCCAGTACACCAAGGCGGATCAGCTCGCCGACTCGCTGGTGCAGATCAATCGTGAGTTCCTGCCGTGGGCGGGGGCATGACGGCCGGCTCACAGGACGTCGTCGTCGCGATCGACGGCGGCAACAGCAAGACCGATGTCCTGATCGTCTCGCGGGACGGACGGGTGCTCGGGCAATCGCGAGGACCGGGCGCGTCCCCACAGAACATCGGGGTCGACGGCAGCGTCCAAGCGTTGGAGAAGCTGGTCCTGGAAGCCCTTCGCGGGGCAGGGCTTCCCGACGAACGTCCTTTCGCGACACATACGTCGGCCTATCTCGCGGGGCTGGATTTCCCGCGGGAGGAAGAGATCCTGCACGCCGCGCTGGCGGCACGCGGCTGGAGCGACACCCTGATCGTCGGCAACGACACGCTCGCGCTGCTGCGTGCGGGCAGTTCCGACGGGACGGGAGTCGCGGTGGTGTGCGGCGCCGGGATCAACGGTGCCGGCGTCAGCGCCGACGGCCGTGAACACCGGTTTCCCGCGCTGGGCAAGATCTCCGGTGACTGGGGCGGCGGCTACCGGCTCGGCGAGGAGGCGCTGTGGTGGGCCGTCCGCGCCGAGGACGGCCGCGGCCCGGGTACGGCTCTGCAAGCCGCTGTCACCGCGCATTTCAAGGCGTCGTCCGTGCTGGACGTGGTGCAGCGCCTGCACTTCCAGGATCTGCACTCCGATTCGATCCACGGCCTGTGCCCGCTGCTGTTCGCCGTCGCGGCGGACGGCGACGAGGTGGCGCAGGACGTGGTCGACCGGTTCGTCGAAGAGGTCGCGCTGCTGGTCTCGGTCATCCTGCGGCGGCTCGAACTCACCGAGGAAGCACCCGAAGTCGTCCTCGGCGGGGGAGTGCTGACCGGGGTCGGCGCGCAGGTGATCGCGGAGATCGAACGGCGGTGCCTGAAAGTGGCGCCGCGGGCGTCGATCCAGGTGGTCGACGTGGCGCCCGTGGTCGGTGCGGCGCTGTTCGCGCTGGACACCATCGGCGCTTCCGCCTCCGCGAAGGCCTCTCTGAAGGCCGCGACCAAACGGGTCTGATCGCGCGTGAAGGCCCCCTTCCCTCGGCTCAGCCGAGGGAAGGGGGCCTTCACGGGCTCAAGAGGCGGCGGGGACGAGCGGCTCGTCCGTCTCCAGCAGCGTCTTGAGGTCGGACAGGATCCAGGCCCAGCCACCGCCGGCGTTCTCGCCCGGTCCGGCGTTGATGTCCTCCTGCGAGCCGTTGACCAGGGCGGCCGTCGTCGGCGCGTCGGTGACGTCGTGGGTGACGGTCAGCCGGGTGCCCGCGGTCTTCGTCTCTTCGATCTCGTAGGTGAGCTTGGTGTACGGCTCCTTGTCGAAGGCGGGATCCATCCGCAGTTTCCAGGTGATGACCAGCTTGCGTGGAGGATCCACCTCCAGGACCTCACCGTCGACCAAGTCGTTGGTGAAACCCGCTTCGACGTATTCGGGCGTCGGATGGGTGACGTGCTTGCCGCCCGGCCGCAGGTCGAAGTCGACGAGGCCGGTGTAGCCGTACTTCCGCGACCACTCGGGCTTCGTGATCGCGTCCCAGATCTTCTCCGGGGTGGCCTTGATGTAGACGCGGTAAACCTGGGTGTCGGTCATGAGGGCTCCTCGGTCTCGAGTTCGGCTTTGAGGTCGAGCAACGCGGTCACGTTGCGCTCCGTGAACTTGTCGATCCACCTGTCGTGGATCTGCCGGATCGGCACCGGGTTGAGGAAGTGCTTCTTCTCCCGGCCCTCCTTGCGCGTGACGACAAGTCCGGCTTCTTCCAGCAGTTTCAAGTGCTTCATCACGCCGAACCGGCTCATGTCCACTTCGGACTCGAGTTCGGTCAGCGTGCGGCCGTCACGCGCGAACAGCTGGTCGAGCAGGAACCGGCGAGTCGGATCCGCCAGGGCCTTGAAAACCAGGTCGTCGTCGGGCACGTCGGAAGAATAGGTGACTAAAAGGTCACGTGTCAAGCCGGAGCTACAACAAGGCACCGAGCGGCAGGATCAGCGCGATCGCGACCACCGAGATCACGGTCTCCATGATCGACCAGCTCTTCAGCGTCTGCCCGACCGAAAGCCCGAAGTACTCCTTGACCAGCCAGAACCCGGCGTCGTTGACGTGGGAGAAGAACAGTGAACCGGCGCCGATCGCCAGCACCAGCAGCGCGCTGTGCGACGGGTCCATGGTGGCCGCGAGTGGCGCCACGATGCCCGCGGCGGACACGGTGGCGACCGTCGCCGAACCGGTGGCGAGCCGGATCGCGACCGCGACCAGCCAGCCGAGTAGCAGTGGCGACAGATTCGCGCCGGTGGCCAGGCTGGTGATGACGTTGCCGACCCCGGCGTCGACGAGGGTCTGCTTGAACCCGCCGCCCGCGCCGACGATGAGCAGGATGCCGGCGATCGGCGGCAGCGAATCGGCCACAGTGGACGAAAGCTTGTCGCGGGTGAAGCCCGCGGACTTGCCGAGGGTGAGCATGCCGAGCAACACCGCGGCGAGCAGCGCCACCAGCGGGTCGCCGATGAAGTCGAGCACGCGGCGGAGGTGGTTCTCCTTTTCCAGCAGGATGTCCGCGAGCGCCTTGCCCATCATCAGCACGACCGGCAGCAACACCGTCGACAGCGTCGCGAGGAAGCCGGGACGTCGTCCGTCCGAAGAGGACGATTCCGGGACGAGCCGCTCCGGCGCGACGGCGTCCGGGACCATCTTCGCGGCCAGCCTGCCGAACAGCGGTCCGGCGATGATCACCGTCGGGATCGCGACGAGCAGGCCGAAGGCCAGGGTGAGGCCGACGTTCGCGTTCAGCGCGCCCGCGGCGGCGAGCGGGCCGGGGTGCGGCGGGACGAGACCGTGCAGCACCGAAAGTCCGGCGAGCGCGGGGATGCCCAGCATCAGCAACGGTTTCCCGGTGCGCTTGGCGACCAGCAGGATCACCGGGATGAGCATGACCAGGCCGATCTCGAAGAACATCGGCAGCCCGATCAGCGCGGCGACCAGCGCCATCGCCCACGGCAGGGCGCGGTCACCCGAGCGGCGCAGGATGGTGTCGACGATCTGGTCGGCGCCGCCGGAGTCGGCGAGCAGTTTGCCGAGCATCGCGCCGAGCGCGATCAGCACGCCGACCGACGCGACGGTGGAGCCGACGCCGGAACTGAAGCTCTTGATCAGCTTGTCCACCGGCATGCCGCCGACGAGCCCGAGCACGCCGGAGCCGAGGATGAGGGCGAGGAACGGATGCTGCTTCGCCTTGGTGATCAGGACGACGATCACGGCGATGGCGAGCACCGTCGCGCCGATGAGGCGGGTGTCGTGTCCGGTCCAGGCGGCGGCGAGGGTGGTGGTCATCAGCGGTCCTTGAAAACGGAAAGGGCGGTTTCGACGATCTCTTCCGGCTTCTTCGCGATGTCGGCGACGAGGCCGTGCTCGTCCGGACGCAGCGGTTCGAGGTCGGCGAGCTGGGAGTCCAAAAGGGACACCGGCATGAAATGGCCGGAGCGGGTCTTCATCCGATCGGCGAGCAGGTCGCGGTCGCCGTGGAGGTGCAGGAACCAGACTTTCCCGCCGCCGCGCAGGATGTCGCGGTAGCGATACTTGAGCGCGGAAGACGTCACGACGCCGCCGGAGCACTGGTGGTCCCGGATCCAGGTGGCGATGGCTTCGAGCCAGGGTTGCCGGTCTTCGTCGTTCAGCGGGTGGCCGGAGCTCATCTTGTCGATGTTCGCCTTCGGATGGAACGTGTCCGCTTCGGCGTAGTCGACGCCGAGGCGTTCGGCGAGTGCCGTGCCCACGGTCGTCTTGCCCGAGCCGGAAACGCCCATTACCACGATGACGGTCATCCGTACCTCCCACGTCGTTGTAGCCGGGACGAGTACAGCTCAAAAGTACTACTTAAGCAACATCAAGTACTACTTAATCGAGTCAGAACGTTAGAGTCGCCTGGTGGGCAACGACAGGCATGCCGAAGTGCTCGACGCGCTCGGCTCCGCGATCGCGAACGGGGAGCTCCCGCCGGGCTCCGTACTGCGCTCGGAGGAGCTCCAAGAGCGGTTCGGCGCCTCGCGCACGGTGGCGCGCGAGGTGGTGCGTGTCCTCGAAACGATGTGCCTGACCAGCAGCAAACGCCGGGTCGGGGTGATCGTGCGCGAGCCGGGCGAGTGGAACCATTACGACCCGAGACTGCTCCGCTGGCAACTCGACGGCTCCGAGCGCAAGACCGCGCTGCGCACCCTGACCGAACTGCGTTCCGGTGTGGAACCGTGCGCCGCCCGGTACGCCGCGCTGCGGGCGACGCCGGAGGAGGGCGGCCGACTCCGGGCCTTGGCGAAGCGGCTTGAGGAGACAGCGCACCGGCGAGATCTCGACACCTTTCTCGGGCACGACGTCGCTTTCCACGATCTGCTGCTGTCCTCGTCGCGGAATCCGATGTTCGCTCAGCTTTCGGCGGTCGTCGCCGAGGTGCTCGCCGGGCGGACCGGCCACGGCCTGATGCCCGAGGAGCCGCAGCCCGAGGCCGTCGCGCTGCACGTCGAGGTCGCGGTGGCCGTCGACGCCGGTGACCCTGACCGGGCCGAACGCGCGATGCGGGACATCGTCATCCAGGCGCGTGACGAGATGGCCGTCCTTCTGGACGGATGATCTTCGAGTAATCTCTGCAGGTCTTCGAGGGATACTGCATGCAGGGGGCGACGGTGAGCGCGGCGCGCGCGATCGGCTTGGTGTTGGGGGTGGCCGCGGACGGGGCGATCGGGGACCCCCGGTCGCGGCGTCCGGTGACGGCGTTCGCCAGGGCGGCTTCGGCGGTGGACGCGAAGGTCCGGTCGAAACACCCGGTGGCCGGGGTCCTGTGGACCGGCGGCCTCGCGGGCTCCGCCGTGCTGGCGGGAGTGCTCGCCGAGCGAGCGGGACGGCGCAGCCCCGTTTTGCAGGCGACCACGACCGCGGTGACCACCTGGGCCGTCCTCGGCGCCGCCGGCCTGGCCGCGCACGGCACCTCACTGGCCCGGGATCTCGAAGAAGGCGAACTCGAGACCGCGCGCGGCACACTGTCCACACTGGACCCGCGAGTCGCCGACGACCTCGGCGTCATCGGCCTCTCGCGCGCTTCGGTGGAAACCCTCGCCGAGAACACCGCGGACGTCGTCGTCGCGCCGCTGGTGTGGGGAGCGCTCGCCGGCGTCCCCGGCCTGCTCGGCTCGCGCGCGATCAGCCTGCTGCGCGGCATCGGCCGCGGGCGCCCCGAGCGGTACCGGTGGCTCATCGCCCGGCTGGATGAAATCGTCCATCTCGTGCCCACGCGGGTCGCGGCCGGCCTGACCGTGCTCGCGGCCCCGGTCGTCGGCGGCTCGGCGGGCGGCGCGTGGCGGGCGTGGCGGCGGGACACCGCCGCGCACCCGAGCCCGAACGCCGGCCGCGTCGAGGCCGCTTTTGCCGGGGCGCTGGAGATCCGCGTCGGCGGGCGGACGGTGTATCCGCACGGGGTCGAGGAACTGCCGGTGCTCGGCATCGGGCGCAACCCGGACGCCGGGCACGTGACGCGGGCCGTGGAGCTCTCGCGGGTGGTCGGTTGGCTGGGCGCGATCAGCTCGGTGGTGCTGGCGGGTCTCGTCGGGCTGCGGCGCCGTCGCTGACCTGCGCTTTCCCCGCGGCGGGGGAGCAGGGGACCTTTGCTACCACCCGGCCCCTGACCTGCGGAAAGGGAGCAAGGGACCTTTGCTACCACTTTGGGTCGGGGTGTGTGGATATAGGGACGTTGAGTGTCCCTGTTTCTACACACGTCCTACTCCGCGTGGTGACCGTGTGGATTTTGTTGCGTTGGGTGACCCGAAATCCACACGGTCCTCATGCAGGGGGAGCAGGGGACCTTTGCTACCACCCGGCCCCTGACCTGCGGAAAGGGAGCAAGGGACCTTTGCTACCGCGGGGGACTGTGTGGATTTTGGGACGTTAGATGTCCCGAAATCCACACAGTGACCGCAGGCAGTCCTGGCTGGGCGACGGGCGGGGAAGCAAGGGACCTTTGCTACCACTTTGGGGCGGGGGTGTGTGGATACAGGGACGTTGAGTGTCCCTGTTTCCACACACCCCTTACTCCGCGTGGTGACCGTGTGGATTTTGTCGCGTTGGGTGACCCGAAATCCACACGGTCCTCGTGCAGGGGGAGCAGGGGACCTTTGCTACCGCTCCCGCTGAGCCAGCCGCGCCCGCGCCCCCGCGTCCATCGGCCCATCGCGCCGCGCGAGCTCGGCGTCGATCCGTGACCGGTCGGCCGGCTGCTTGTTCCCGCCGAACTTGAACTTCGCCCGCACCCCGGTCACGGTCAGTTCGACCCCGCGGATGCCGGGGAGCAGCCGCTTGTCCGGCGCCTCGGTCGCGCTCACCGCCGACCTGCCCGAACCGGGCTCGAAACGCGCGAGCTGCCGGTCCAGGAGCGCTGCCTTCTCCGCGGCGTCGTCGATCAGCCGGACGTCGCATTCGAGCTGGACCGACGAGTAGTACGACGTCGGCACGCCGTGCGGCGGGTCGGCCGGGGTGTTCCAGTCGGAGCGGATGTAGGTGTGTTCGTCGATCACCGCGAGCAGCGCGCGCGGGTGTTCCTCCAGCAGTGGCCAGACCGGATTGGGGCGGGCGAGGTGCAGCAGGACCGTCTGGTCGCCGTCGTAGGCGAAGTGCACCGGGTTGACGATCGGCAGGTCACGGCCCACGCCGCCGGCGATCAGCTGGCCGAAGTCGTGCGTCGAAAGCCAGGTCCGCCATTCGGCGTCGTCGTGGGCGGCGTCCCACGGGTGAATCAGCATGCTCGAAGCGGAACACGGAGAAATGGACCTGCGAAAGGTCCATTTCCGGGTCGGATCAGGTGGCCACTTCGGAGCGTTCGTCTTCGGCCAGCATCTCCGCGACACTCTTGCGCCGCTGCGGCCGCTCCGTCGTCAGTGCACCGCCCGGCTTCAGCTCGCGGACGGTGAAGTACAGCCACCCCATCAACGCCATCGCGCCGAACGCGATCCACTGCAGGGCGTAGGAGAAGAACGGTCCGGCGTCGGTCTGCGGCAGCGGCAGCGCGCCCAGCACGCCGGGCTGGTTCACGTCGAGCTGGAAATAACCCGGACGGATGTCGAGCTTCGCGGCCCGCGCGACGACCTGCGAATCGACGACGTAGCTCTGCAGCTTCCCGCCGGTCGACTCGTCGGCGAACGCGTCGCGGTTCTTCCCGTCTTTTTCGTCGTGGCGTGCGCGCGTGACGATGTCGACCGTGCCGGCCGGAGGCGGGGCGAAGGGGAGCGCGCGCGATTTGTCGTCGAGCCGGACGTACCCGCGGTCCACCAGCACGACCGTCCCCTCGACGGTCCGGAACGGTGTCAGGACCTCGAAGGCCGCTTCGCCCTGTACGGAGCGCAGACGGGCCACGACCTCGCCCTCGGGCAGGTACGTTCCCTTCAACGCGACCAGGTGCCATTCGGTGCGCTGATCAGGCACGGCGCCGTTGGGGAGCAGCTCCTCCAGTGAGCGCGGCTGCCCGGAGAACGACTCCCGCAGCGCCGCGTTCTGGTGCTCGCGTTCGGTGTTGCGGGAGAACTGCCACGGCGCCAGCAGGGTGAAGCAAGTGATGGCGAAGGTGAACACCACCAACGTCAATGCCAGCCACCCGGGCTTCAGCAGGAACTTCAACCGCACCCCACCACGGTAAGCGGTCGGCCTCAGGCGTGTGCGCGCACCCAGTCGAGCAGGCCCGGAACGGCCCGCTCGATCATGCCGAGGACGTCCTCGAAACCGTCGTCCTCGCCGTAGTACGGGTCCGGGACCTCGGCGCCCTCGGGCGCGGACGGATCGAACTCGCGCAGCAGACGGACCTTCGCCGGGTCCGACACCTTGCGCCGGAGGAACGACAGATGTCCTTCGTCCGCCGCGAGCAGCAGGTCGGCGGCCAGATGTCCGCGGTCGACCTCGGCCGCGACGTGGCCGGTCGGGTAGCCGTGTTCGGCGAGCTTCGCGCGGGCCCGCTTGTCCGCGGCCTCGCCCACGTGCCAGCCGCCGGTGCCCGCGCTGGACACCTGTACGAGGTGATCGAGACCCGCCTCCTCGGCCTTCGCGCGGAAGACGAGCTCGGCCATCGGGGAGCGGCAGATGTTGCCGGAACAGACGAAGACGATGTGCAGCACCTGATCAGTGTGAAGGCCGACGGAGATCGACCGCTCACCGGCTCCGAACGGCTACCGGGCGCGCGAAGCTGGAAAGCCGGGACGAAGCGGGAGTAGACCTCCTGGAGAGAAACACGCAGGAAGGTCGCGTATGAGCGCACCAACACCCAGCGTCGAGTCGCCGGCAACCGGGCTCCGCTGGTACCGCATCACCGTCAAGCTTCCGCACCCCTACGAGGTCGGGCGGATCCTGTCGGAGCACCACTTCGTCCAGGCGAGATCGCCGAAAGAGGCGATGACCAGGATGCCGCTGCACCTCCGGTCGAGCGCGTCCGTCTCGCCGTACGAGGTCGTCCGGCCCGACGTCCCCGATCAGGCGACGAAGGCCTATCGCGCGGTGCTGTGGACGGGGCGCGCGATGCGTGCGGCCGGCCGTTGGGCGATCAACAAGGACGCGAAGGCCCTGGACTGAGCCGGGGTGGTAGCAAAGGTCCCTTGCTCTCTTTTCGCAGGTCAGCGACGTCTCCGGGCCAAGTGGTAGCAAAGGTCCCCTGCTCCCCATCCGCAGGTCAGGAGCGGGAACAGGCCGACCGCACGGCCTCCGCAAGCGCCCCCGAGTGCAGCCGGTCCAGCCCGCGCCGCGCGTCGGCCAGCCGCACCGTGACCGCGAGCCGCACGTCGCACGACCGTCGCGCCCGCGCGTCCCGGGTCTCCGCGAGTTCGGTGAGCAGCCCCGCGTTGAGCCGGTCGATCACCGGCCGCACCTCGGTCCCCAGATCGGGTCGCCCGGGCGGCCGCGTGCCGGGGTGCTCGGTCCACCGCGCGTACAGACCGCGCTGCACGACCTTGTTCGCCTCGATCTGGTCGCGGAAGAACCGCACCACGCCTGCCGGATCGAGGCCGAGGCCGGGCGCCTTCGCGGCCATCGAGTCGAGGATCTGCCGCTCGCGCACCGGGTCGTCGATCGGCGACGGCGTGCCGAATTTCGCGGCCGCGACCTTGTCGGCGATCTGGACGCGCTGAGCGGCCAGGTCGGTCAGTTCCCAGAGGCCCGGAGACGCCGACGCGGGCGCGGGTGACACCACGAGAAGCAGCGAAACAGCACAGAGCACCCGAAGTCGCATGCCCGGAAACGCTACATGCGAAAATCCCCGGGTGCCCGCGCTAGCCGAAGTCATCGCCGCCCTGGAGCAGGCGTATCCGCCCGAACTCGCCGAATCGTGGGACGCCGTCGGCCTCGTCTGCGGCGACCCGGCCGAGCACGTGGACAAGGTCCTGTTCTGCGTCGACCCGGTCGACGAGACCGTCGACGAGGCGATCGCCGGGGGCGCGCAGCTGATCGTCGCGCACCATCCGCTGCTGCTGCGCGGAGTCCACGGCGTACCGGCGGACAGCACGAAGGGGCGCCTCGTGCACCGCCTGATCCGGGCCGGCGTCGCCCTCTACTGCGCGCACACCAACGCCGATTCCGCGTCCCCCGGCGTCTCCGACGCGCTCGCCGACGCCATCGGCCTGACCGTCCTCGGCCCGCTCGACCCCCGCGAAGACGGCGTCACCGGCATCGGCCGCATCGGTGAATTGCCCGCGCCCGAACCGTTCTCCGCCTTCGTCGAACGCGTCGCGAACGCCTTGCCCCGCACGGAGCCCGGCGTCTACGGCGCGGGCGACCCGGATCGCCCGATCCGCCGCGTGGCCGTTTCCGGCGGCTCCGGCGACAGCTATCTCAAGCGCGCCACCGCCGCCGGGGTCGACGCGTACGTCACCGCCGATCTCCGGCATCATCCCGCCGGCGAGCACCTCGCCGACATCGCCGAAGTCCCCGCCCTGGTCGGCGTCACCCATTGGGCGAGCGAGTGGCCGTGGTGCGAGCAAGCCTCGGGCGTCGTCCGTGCCGCGTTTGCGGGTAACGTCGACGTTCACGTCTCCACGCGGTGCACCGACCCGTGGACGCTACGGGCCACCCGAACCGAGCACTAAGAACTCCAAGGAGCACCGTGAAGGCCGACCCCGCCGTCCAGCGCCAGCTGCTCGAACTCGCGAAGGTGGACGCCGAACTCGCGCGTACCGCCCACCGTCGTCGCACCCTGCCGGAGATCGCCGAGATCGACGCGGGCGAGAAGACGGTGCGCGAACGACGTGACGCGCTGGTCTCGGTCCAGACGGCGGCGTCCGACCTCGACCGCGAGATCGCCCGCCAGGAGAAGGAGATCGAGTCGGTGCGCGCTCGCGGAGACCGCGACCGCAAACTCCTCGAATCCGGTTCCGTCGCGGCGAAGCAGATGACCGACATCGAGCACGAGCTGAACAGCCTCAGCCGGCGTCAGGCCGCGCTCGAGGACGACCTGCTCGAACTGATGGAACGCCGCGAGGCGCTCGAACTCGACGCCCAGCGCACCAGCGCCGAGGTCGCGAAGGCCGAGGGCGAGGTCGCCGAAGCCATCGGGCGCCGCGACGAGCACTTCACCGACCTCGACACCACGAAGGCACGCCGCGACGAAGACCGCGCCAAGCTCCTGCCGCGCTTCCCGGAAGACCTGCTGAAGCTCTACGAGCGGGTCCGCGCGCACAAGGGCATCGGCGCGGCGCTGCTGCGGGCCCGCCGCTGTGGCGCCTGCCAGCTCGACATCGACCGCCGCGAGATCGCCGAGATCAAGGCGGCCCCGGAGGACAACGTCATCCAGTGCGAGAACTGCGGCGCCATCCTGGTGCGCACGCTGGAGTCCGGCCTGTGACCGACCATGTGCTCGTCGAGGCCGACGGAGGTTCGCGGGGCAACCCGGGGCCCGCCGGGTACGGCGCGGTCGTCAAGGACGCGGCCACCGGCGAAGTGCTCGCCGAGCGCAAGGCCTACGTCGGCATCGCGACGAACAACGTCGCCGAGTACGGCGGCCTGATCGCCGGGCTCGCCGCGGCCGCCGAGCTCGGAGCGTCCACTGTGGACGTCCGGATGGACTCGAAGCTCGTGGTGGAGCAGATGTCCGGGCGCTGGAAGGTCAAGCACCCGTCGATGCAGCCGCTGAACGCCGAGGCCAAGGAGCTGGCGGCGCGGTTCTCGCGCGTGCGCTACGAGTGGATCCCGCGCGCGGAGAACTCCCACGCGGACGGCCTCGCGAACGAAGCGATGGACGCCGGGAAGCAGGCGGAAGCGCCGAAGAAGACCGTGAAGCAGGACAGGGTCAGCCCCGTCGGCTGGACCGGTGCGACCGGGACCCCGACCAAACTGCTCCTCGTACGGCACGGCCAGACGGCGATGTCGGTCGAGAAGCGGTACTCCGGCCGCGGCGACGTGCCCCTCACCGAGCACGGCAAGCAGCAGGCGGCCGCCGCCGCGAAACGCCTCGGCGCGATGGAGGGCCTGGTCGTCGACGGCGAGGCGGCGCCGATCATCGCCTCACCGCTGATCCGCACCCAGCAGACCGCGCAGGCGATCGCGGACGCGCTCGGCGGCCGGGTCGAGACCCACCCCGGACTGATCGAGACCGACTTCGGCGAATGGGAAGGCCTCACCTTCAAAGAGGCCATGGACCGCGACCCCGAATTCCAGACCAGCTGGCTTTCCGACACCTCGATCGCGGCGCCGGGCGGGGAGAGCTTCGACGGCGTGCACCGGCGGGTCCGCAAGGCCCGCGACGAACTGATCGCGAAGTACGGCGGCCGGACGCTGGTGCTGGTCAGCCATGTCACGCCGATCAAGGCGCTGCTGCGGATGGGCCTGGACGCCGGGCCGTCGCTGCTGTTCCGCCTGCACCTGGACCTGGCCTCGCTGTCGATCGTCGAGTTCTACCCGGACGGCAACGCCTCGGTCCGGTTGGTGAACGACATTTCGCACCTCTCCTAGCCAGGAGAATGTGGCGCGGATCACGCCTGGATATGACGTGTCGCGGGCGGCCGATGGGGTATTGGCTACAGTTTCGGCGACGGCACGTGAGCGAAAAGGCAAAGACGGGGACATGACGGCGAGCGCACTCAGCGAAGCTTCCGAACAAGGCGTGCCCGATCCGGCGGAGACGCCGGCCCGTCGTGGCCTGGCCGCCCGTGTCGCACCGTACCTGGCGGTCCTCGCCGGAGTGGCGGCGCTGGCCTGGCACGCCACCCTCTACGGCCACTGGATCGTCGACGACGCGGCCATCACCTTCTCCTACGCGCGCAGCTTCACCGACGGCCTCGGCCCGGTGCTGCAGCCGGGGCAGCCGTCGGTGGAGGGCTGGTCGAACTCGACGTGGCTGGTGATGCTGGCGCTCGGCAAGCTCGTCGGCGTTTTCGACAGCGGCATGCTGTTCGGCCTCCCCGACTACGTGCTGTTCCCGAAGCTGCTGGGGCTCCTGTTCACCGCCGGGACGCTGGCCGCCTGCCACATCGCGGCGAAGCAGATCTTCGCGCGCTTCGCGTGGCTGGCGACGTTGGTCGTCGGGCTGACGCTGGCCGCGATCCCGTCGTTCGTCATCTGGACGATCTCCGGGCTGGAGAACTCGCTGTTCGGGATGGCCGTCGCCTGGCTCGCCGTGCTGCTGTTTGTGGCCGTGCGCAAGGACACCCTGCTCACCGCGAAGGTCGCCGTCTGGTCCGGAGTACTGGTCGCGTTCGCCGCGCTGACCCGCCCCGAAGGCCTGATCTACGGCGGCGCGTACCCGCTCGTCGTCCTGTTCCAGCTGCGGAAACCGCTGCTGGGGCAGAGCGTCAAGTTCGTCGTGGTGTCGGTGGTCGCGTTCGCGATCCCGTTCGGGGCGTACCTCGCCTGGCGGATCACGGAGTTCGGCAGGTTGCTGGCGAACCCGTCCATCGCCAAGGGGCAGGGGCTGCCCGGGCTTTCGGCGCTGAAGCAGCCGTTCGAGCTGGTCGGTTACGCCGGTGTCGCCGGCACGATCCTGCTGGCGCTGACCATCGGGTACGCGCTGGTCCGCGCGGAATGGCGGCGCGCGCTGATCGCGCTGCTGGTGCCGCTGGCGCTGGGCATCATCGCCTACGGCGTGATGGTCCCGGACTGGATGGGCCAGCACCGTTTCGCGACCCCGATCTGGATCCTCTCGGTGCTGGCGGGAACGCTGGCCGCCGGTGAACTCCTGCGCCGTTCGCGGGCGGCGCTGCGGACCGTCGTGGTGCTCGTGCTGGTCGCGGCCGCGATCCCGTCCGGGATGGGGTTCGCGTCGGCGTCGAAGAAGTTCCAAGAGGTCCCGACGGTGCCCGCGTGCCTCATCGCCGACCGCTTCGGCCGCGGCTTCAACACCATGGCCGACATCCTGGGCCTCCAGCAGGCGTCGCTGCTGCTGCCGGACCTCGGCGGCTCGTCGATGACCAGCCGCCTGCACCTGGTCGACATGGCCGGGCTGGTCGAGGCGGACGTCGCGGACTTTCTCAAGAAGGGCGACCTGCCGGGGCTGCGCGACTACGTGTTCGACAAGGTCAAGCCGACCTTCATCCACTCGTGGGGCCCGTGGGCCGCGGGCAACGGCATCACCGTCGACCCGCGGATCGACCGCGACTACGAGCCGATCTTCGTGTACCCGGGCAGCGGGCCGCGCAACGGCGACTTCGTGCGCAAGGACGCCGTCTCCAGCCCCGAGAAGCTGAAGGCCGTCCGGGACTACGCCGCGAAGACCATGCCGGATGTGGAAAAGGCGCGCTTCGGCGGGCCGCTCAAGGACTGCGGCCCGACCATGCACCCGGGCCAGACCGTCTACCTCCCGTAACCCGACCGCATTTCGTCCTCTGAATGCGGCCTACCGCATTCAGAGGACTAAACGCGGTCGAGGGCGGCCTCCTTCTCCCGGATCACCGGCAGCACGTGCTTCCCGAAGTGCTCGACGTCCTCCAGGTAGTGCAGGAAGCCGAGCAGCAGCAGGTTCGCCCCGCGCTTCTTGTACTCGATGGCCCGGTCCGCGATCTGCTCCGGCGTGCCGATGAGCCCGGTGCGGAAGCCGTCGTTGTACTGCACCAGATCCTTGAACTCCGAGTCGGCCCACATCCCCTTCTTGTCCGATGTGGAGCTTCCCGCCTGTTTGACCGCACCGCGGAAACCTTCGACGGCCTCGGTGTTCGCCTTCTCGACGATCTCGCGCAGCACGGCCTTCGCCTCGCTCTCGGTCTCCCGCGCGATCACGAAACCGTTGAGCCCGAACCGAACGGCGTGGTCGTTCTGGGCCGCGTAGCCGCGGACCTCCTCGACCTGCTCGCTGAACCCTTCGAAGTCCTTGCCGTTGCTGAAGTACCAGTCGGAGACCCGGCCCGCGAGCTTCCTCGCCGCGGTGGAGTTGCCGCCCTGGAAGATCTCCGGATGCGGCCGCCCGACCGGTTTGGGTTTGATGTCGAAATCGTGGATCCGATAGAAATCACCGGCGAATTCGGCGTGGTCGCTCGTCCAGAGTTCCTTCAGTACGCGGATGAATTCTTCCGAACGACGGTACCGTTCGTCGTGTTCGAGCCACGGTTCGCCGAGGTTCGTGAATTCGTCCTTGAACCAGCCGCTGACCACGTTGACCGCCGCGCGCCCGCCGGAGATCACGTCCGCGCTCGCGATGAACTTCGCGAGCACCCCGGGATGCCACAGCCCGGGATGGACGGCCGCGATCACCTTGAGCCGCTGCGTCGCGAGCAGCAGCGCGAGGCTGAACCCGGTCGATTCGTGCTGGTAGGCGGCACCGTAGCTGGCCGTGTAGCGGACCTGGCTCAGCGCGTACTCGAAGCCGCTGTTCTCCGCGAGGACGGCGAGATCCCGGTTGTACTCGTATCCCCAGTCGGTGCGCTGCTCGATGTCGCTGGTGACCAGACCGCCGCTCACATTGGGGACCCAATAGGCGAATTTGAGTGGTTCGGATTCGATTCCCGGCATGCCGCGGAGTGAACCCGCCGTCCCCGGAAACCGTCAATCGGTGTCCACGCGCTGAGACCGTCCGAGCGCGGAACCCAATTCGGTGCGTCCGGTGATGCCCAGTTTGCGGTAGGCCCCGGACAAATGCAGTTCGACGGTGCGGCGGGTCAGGTGCAGTGCTTCGGCGATCTCCCGGTTGGTGAGACCCTGTGACGCCATCAGCGCGACGCGGTATTCCTGTTTGGTGAGACCGTGTTCGTTGTCCTTCGCCGTCGCGAGGCTCGCCCGCGCGTCCCGCAACGCCTCCGCGGCCCGCCTCGCGAGCGGCCGCGCCCCGCAATGCTTGCTCGACTGCGCGGCCGTCCGCAGCGTGCCGACCGCCTTTTCGGCCTGCCCGTGCCGGGTCTGCAGCACGCCGAGCTCGGTCAGCGCCTCGGCCAGCGCGAGTTTCGCGGTCGACCCGCCGAGGACGTCGACGGCCTTGGTGAGCAGGCGTTCGCCCTCTTCGTCCTCGCGGACGAGCCCGGCCGTGGTCAGCGCGCCGCCGAGGATCCTCGGCGCTCCCCAGCGTTCCGCGGCCTCGAGATCCTCCTCCGCGAGCCGGGCCGCCGCGTCGGTACTACCGAGCGCCAGCGCGGTGCGAGCGGCGTGCGCCCGCCAAGGGGCGAAGCCGGGGAAACGCATGCCGTGGTGTTCGAGACGGCGCCCGCAGCCGAGCAGGTCTTCGTACCCGAGCTCCGGTTCACCGGTGGCCGCACGAAGTCTGCCTCGGGCGTAGAGCAGGTAGTTGTGCGTGAAAAGCGCTTGTGTGGCACCGAAATCGATTCTGTCCAGCAGGGCTTTCGCGAGGTCGGGGCGGCCGAGGTCCACCGAGACCTCGATCAGTCTCGCCGCGCACAGCACCGCGATCGGGCAGCGGCCGGTGACCCCGCGTTCGTCGAACTGCCGCACCAGCGATTCGAAGTGGACACTCGCGCGCACCAGGTCTCCGCCCGCCTGCAAAGCAATGCCGCGGGCCAGAGTGGCGAGGGCGCCCTTCGGCACGTGGAAGTCCCACGGCAGGCGTTCGGTGTCGAGCACTTGGCAGAGCTTGTCGGTGAGCGCGGGTTCGTCGGCGAGCGCGGCCGTCGCGAGCGTGAAGAAATACGGCTGCTCGAACAGTTCGGGCTGTTCGCCGGACAACGCCTCTCCGAAATGCCGGACGGCGTTCGCCGAGGACTTGCCGCCGCGCACCGCGTCGAGCGCGAGGAGACCGGATCGGCTCTGTTGCGCGGCGGGATCGTTCAGCGGCGCCCATTGCCGTTCGAAATCGCGGAAGTCCGGCGGTGGCCCGAGTCTGCTGCCCGCTTCGGCGAGATAGGTCATGCAGAGCAATGGCCAGACGGCGTCGGGCCCGCCCGCGTCGAGCCGTGCGGCGAATTGGCCCGCGGAGTTGATCGCCAGCCGCGCGTCCGGGCCGCAGCACAGCGAAAGGATCATGGCCGTCGCGACGAAGGCCGCGGTTTCCCGGTCGTCGATATGGTCGATGGCCTCGCGCACCCTGGCCGGCGCCGAATCCCGGTCGCAGTGGAATTCCGCGTGCGCGAGCTGGAGCAGGATCGCCATCCGCTTGCGCTCGCTCAGACGTTCTTCCAGCGCGCGTGAAAGGAACCGGACGGACAGCTCCGGGTCGCCCTCGACCACCGAATGCCGGGCGGCCAGCCGCAGGACGTCGACCGCCCAAGGGATCCTGATCGCGGTCGCCTCCAGGAGATGGACGCCGACCCGCTCCGGCGCGGCACCCGCGTCGTGCAAGAGCCGCGCCGCCCGCGACTGGGTGACCGCCCTGGTGGTGAGCGGCATGTCGGCGAGCACCGAGTTGCGGACGAACCGGTAGGTCAGCGACGGCCGGTGGCTGTTGGTCAGCAGGTGCACGCGCACCATCGTGTCGATGGCCTCCAGCGCGGTGCTCTCGTCGACCCCGGCGAGTTGTGCCAGCAGGTCGAAACTCGCGTCCTCGCCGAGGATCGCGACGGCTTCGAGCACCTTCGGCGCGGCGGTGTACTGGTGCACGCGGACCCGCAGCACCTCGCCGATCATCGCCGACCCCGCGGTGGCCGGATCCATCCCCGGGACCAGGCGGCGGCGCAGCGCGCCGAGCAGGAACGGGTTGCCGCCGGTGACCTCGCGGCATTCCTCGGCGAACCGTCCGACGGAGACCTGGAGGAACTCGGCGACGTGCCGGGTCCCGAGCCCGCGCAGCAGGATCGTCGCCGGGGTGCAGCCGGACATCTCCAGCAGGGCGACCTCGCCGGTCTGCAGATGTCCGATCAGCGAGGTCAGCACGACCACCACCGGCAACTGCTCGACCCGGTGCCGGATGTAGGCGAGACAGCGCATCGACCACGGGTCGGCGAGGTGGATGTTGTCGATGCCGAGGAAGACCGGCCCCTGCTCGGCGGCGTGCCGGACGATGTGGAAGAAGGCGTCGAGCGCCTCCGTCTGCTCCCGTTCGGTCCGGGGAGGGTGATCCGGCAGGATTTCGGCCGCGTGCGGCGTGCGCGGCCGCGGCGATCCGGGTTCGGGGGGCGCGTGGGTGAGCCCTTCGACCAGCTGACGGCAGACACCGCCGCTCAGGTGGGTTTCCAGCCGGGAGGCGGTGGCGATCGCGACGGTGAACCCGGCCGCTTCGGCGAGCTCGCCGGCCGCGGTGAGCATCGAGGACTTGCCCATCCCGAACTCGCCGACCACCACCGCGCTGACGGCGCGGCCCCGCAGGGCGGCGCGGAGCAGTCCGGTGATCGTGTCGAGTTCGCCGTCTCGACCCAGTAACCCGGCGGCGCGGCGCTTCGGTACCGAAGGCCCGCCGAAGGGACTCTCGGGATTTACTTCGGTATGCACCGTAGAGACCTTCGTGTCGGCTTGCGGCAGACTACTCGCATGTAAGCGGTAACGGGAGTGATCGCTGGTCGTCGAGGGGAGCAGGAGCCGGGATGTCCGCATCCGTCGAGATCCGCCGGGACGATCGTTGCGACGACATCAAGGCCGCGACGACGCACGCCAGGAAGACCACGACGAGGTTCGCCGTGATCATCGACAGCCGGCCGCGACATCGCGCGGCGACGGGGGACAGGTAGCGCAGATCGGCCTTCGCCAGCGCGTGTTCCACCGACGCGAATTCCGCGACCTGCCGTCCGCATCGCGCGCAGCCCTTCAAATGCTTCTCGAAGGCGTGCGCCTCGGCGCGGTCCAGCACGCCGAGTACGTACGCCGCCACATCGGTGTGTTTCACCTTTCGCTTCCTCATCGGGACCCCAGTTCTCCTAACGACCGTCGCAATGTCTTCATGGCCGCGTACAGCCGTGATTTGACCGTTCCCTCCGGGATCCCCAATATCACCGCCGCCTCCCGGACCGTATGCCCGGTCAGATACGTCTCGTAGATGACGGCCTGGTATTTGCCGTCCAGATAACGCAGTGCTTCGGAAATGACGAGTGCGGACAGTGACTGTTCGGTCCGGTCCGCTATTTCGGCGTTTTCGGAACTGTCCAGCTCGACCTCCTGTGGTCGGGCGCGCCGGTTTCGCCAGCCGTCGATCACGATCCGCTTGGCGACCGTGAGCAGCCAGCCGCGCAACATTCCCGGCTCGCGGTTCAACGTGTCCGAATGCTGCCAGGCGCGGATCAGTGTTTCCTGGACGACGTCTTCCGTCCATTGTTGATCATGGCCCGTCAGGTACATCACCTGCCCGAACAGTGTGTCCCGGAAATCCTTGTACAGCACCGAAATGAACTCATCTGGAACCTCGCCCGGCCGATGGTCGCCATCGAACCGGCATCCTCTGCCCACTGCTTCCATAAGATTCGCTACCTCCCCGGCGGTGGAGGATTTCACGGGTTCGTACACCGTAGCGCAGACTATCGCCGTGAGCCATGTGCAGTAGTGGTTCGTTTACATTTAGTCGGCCGGTACGTATCGCGGCGATAAACGGTTCTAAATGTGTCGTGTGATGCACATCACATCGACCTGCTCCGGCTAGATCGAACCGGCCGCTCCGGTTCGCCGTACTCCCAGTGAGGCACTTCGAGGACGGGGACGGGTGAAATGATCTATCGGCTGTTCGGACTGGTGATCGCCTGCTTGGTGATATGGGCGGGAACGCCCATCCAAGCGTTCGCGGAAATCGACGCCCATGATCGTGAACTGCTCGTCCGCGTGCGCCAAGCGGGTTTGTGGGAAGGGCCGATCAGCCGTCAGGCGGAACAGCGCGGGAGCGGGCAGCGGGTACGGGAGGTCGGCCGGAAACTCGCCGACGACCACGACCGGCTCGACGCCCAGGTTCGCGCGCTCGCTTCGAAGGTCCGCGTCGAACTCCCCGCCGAGCCCACCGCGGAACAGCGTTCCTGGATCGACGAGATCACCGGGGCCGCCGGCGCCGACTTCGACCGCCTCTACGTCAATCGCGCCCGCGCCGCGCACGGGAGCGTCTTCGGTCTCGCCTCCCAGGTGCGGGCCGCCACCCGCGACGACGCGATGCGGTCCTTCGCGCAGACCGCCGTCGAAACCGTCATGCGGCATATGACCCTGCTCGAAAGCACCGGAATCGCCGAAACCACCTCGCTGATGGTCGCACCCGGCGGCGGTGACGAACTCGACGGCGGCGACCTCGCGCTCGGCGTGCTCATGGCGGGGATCGCCGGGGGCGCGACCTTCGGGCTCGTCCGGCTGCTCGGGGCATCGGGCAGGCGCGGATGAACGCCGCGCTCCTGGCCGTCATCCCGGCCCCGTCACCTCATGACAGCGGGGTGCGGGACATCGCCGCCCTGTCGGCCCGGTTCGCCTACGTGACCATGTGCCTCACGCTGGTGTGGGGCGTGCTGAGCGCCACCGGCTGGATCAGGCGCGTCACCGGTCACGAGGCGTTGCGCGGAGGTCACGTCGTGCTCGCGGTGTTCAGTCTCGCCACCGGTGTCGTCCATGGACTGTCCTATCTGTTCCTCGACGACGAGTCGTTCGGCGTCCTCGCACTGCTGATCCCGTTCGCGGGCGGCGGGTTCGCGCGGCACGCGGCCGGTGTCGTCGGGCTGGAACTGTTCATCGCCGTCTCGGTCACCGCGGCGGTGCGCCGTGGCGCGGCCGATCCACGGGGGCAGCGGTTCCATCAGGCCGGCTACTTCGCGGTCGGCCTGCTCGCGATCCACTCCTGGCTGGGCGCGTCCGCGAACGGGAACCTCGCGACGGTCTGGCTCGGCGGGATCACCGTGCTCACCCCGGCCGTCGTGCTCACCGTGCTGCGGGTGCTGCCGCCGCGGGCGCTGGTCCTGCTGGGACTGCTCGAAGGCGGCACCGGCCGGGCCGAACCGGTCCGGATCTCCGTCGACGACCAGAAGTGCCACCGCTACGCCATCTGTCAGGCCGAAGCGCCGCAGGTCTTCCAATTGCAGGGCGACGGACAGCTGCGCTACCTCCGGAAACCCGGCGCCAAACAGATGCCGCTCGTACAAGCCGCGGCCAGAGCCTGCCCGATGCGGGCGATCCGATTACAGGGGGCGCGACGATGAGCGAACGGATCGTCGTGGTCGGCGGCGGGCTGGCCGGGCTGCGCTGTGCGGAACGGTTGCGGGAACTGCGGTTCGACGGCGAACTGGTGATCGTCGGCAACGAGCCCGAGCCGCCGTATCACCGGCCGGCGTTGTCCAAGCAACTGCTGACCGGCGCCACCGGCCCGGCGGAGATGCTGCTCGCCAGGCCCGACGAGATCGACGCCGAATGGCGATTCAACACCCCGGCGACGCATCTGCAGCCGGGCCGCCAGGTCGTCCATCTGCCCGGTGCCGAGGAACTGCCCTACGACGGGCTCGTCATCGCCAGCGGCGTCGAACCGCGAAGGCTTTCCGGTGTGCCGCACGGACATCCGCGGGTGGTCGTGGTCCGGACCCTGGCCGACGCCGCGGAACTGCGCGACAACCTGGCCGCCGACCACGGCCCGGTCGCGGTGCTGGGCAGCGGGTTCATCGGCTGCGAGGTCGCCGCCAGCCTGCGCGAGATCGGCCGGGAGGTCACCGTCATCGGCCGGTCGGCGCATCTGCTCGGCGAGGTCGTCGGCAAGCACATCGGGCAGAAGCTCTCGGCGCTGCACCGCGCGCGCGGGGTGCGGCTGGCGCTGGGCGCGTCCATCGACAACTGGCAGACCACGCCGAACGGATTGCGGCTGCGGTCGTCCGACGGCTGGATCCTGGACGTCTCGTGCGTCGTGGTGGCCGTCGGCACGGTGCCGTCGATCTCTTGGCTGCGCGGCGCGAAACTGCCGCTCGACGACGGCGTCGTTTGCTCGCCGACCTGTCACGTGCTGGGGATGGACAACATCGTCGCCGCCGGAGACGTCGCGCAGTGGCCGAACCTGCGTTTCGACGAGACGCCGCGGCGGGTCGAGCACTGGCTCAACGCCGTCGAGATGGGCCGTGCGGCCGCGGAGAACCTCCTCGCCGGGCCGCAGGCTTCGCGGCCTTTCGCGCCGGTGCCGCGGTTCTGGTCCGAACAGCACGGCATGCGCATCCAGGCGGGCGGAATCCCGAAGCTCGGCACCGACACCGTCGCGCTCGCTTCACCCGTCGGTGGCGAACGGCCCGTCACCGGTTTCGTCCGCAAGGGACGGCTCGTCGGCGTCGTCGGCCTCGACAGCCCGTCCGCCGTCCTGCACTGGACCAACGAGATCGCGGCACAGAACCCCGTCAGCCATCCGGGAGAAACGGAGACGCCTGATGCGCCGATCGCGGTTGACCATGCTCGTCGTCATCGCGGCGCTCGTCGTGGGCGCCGCGATGTGGTGGCAGGCGGCTGAACCCGCGTCGCTGACGGCTCAGGCTCCGGTGACGGAATCCCTCCCCAGCCCGCGGGTGTCGCAGCCCGTCACTTCGCGAGCCAGTACTCCGACGGACCCTCCGCCCGGCACGCGGCTCACCGCCGTCTACATGACACGGATGGGGCAAGCCGTCCTCGACGAGACCGGCGCCGTGCTCTTCCGCTACGAACGCGACAACCCGCACAAGGCCCGTTCGGCCTGCCTCGGGGACTGCGCCGCGGTGTGGACCCCCGTCACGACCACCGGCACGCCCTTGGTGACCGGCATCGATCCGGCACTGGTCGACACCATCAAGCGTCCCGAAGGCGCCAAGCAGGTGACTTTGGCCGGCTGGCCACTCTACAAGTTCGCCAACGCGCGGCCCGGCGAATGGACCGGGCAGGGCACCGACCACGTGTGGTTCGTGGTCGAACCCGACGGACGGCGCAACCTGAACTGCCTGCCGGCACCCGTGCAGTAGGATTCGCCGACGGACGAGTCGGCGGGGCGGCCGCGAGCCGGGAGACCGGTTCGAGGAAAGTCCGGACTCCACAGGGCAGGGTGGTTGTTAACGGCAACCCGGGGCGACCCGCGGGACAGTGCCACAGAAAACAGACCGCCTTCGCTCGCTTCGCGGGCGGAGGTAAGGGTGAAACGGTGGTGTAAGAGACCACCAGCGTCCTGGGTGACCAGGACGGCTAGGTAAACCCCACCCGGAGCAAGGCCAAGAGGGAGCCGCGAGGCTCCTGCGCAGGCGATCGAGGGCTGCCCGCCCGAGCCTGCGGGTAGGCCGCTCGAGCCCGTCGGCGACGGCGGGCCTAGATGGATGGCCGCCACCCGCTCAGCCGTAAGGCGGGGCGGGGACAGGATCCGGCTTACACGCCGGCTCGTCCGTACTACTTCTCGAAGGGGCGTCGGCAAAAGCGGCGAAGGACGCCTTCCTCGCATCGCATGCGGGGAAAGCGTCCTTCAGCCCTCAAGAACCGAGCGAGCTACTTCGGCCCGTCCGGCCGTCCGGTCCAGTTAATCGTGTCCGGGAACTCGAAACGCTCCCGCAGATACCGCTCCTCAGTGCGTCCGTGCAGCGTGAACGCGAAACTCGACCCGTCCGGCCAAGTCAGGACGCGTTTGCGGAAGTCGATCGCGGGTGCCTGCGGTTTCCTGGCCTGCCAGAGGATCTCCGGCGGCGGCGCGTCGGCCAGGTCCCGGTAGGTCGAACCGGTGTCCACCACCGCGATCGCGGACGGCGAGCACACCAGCCAGGGCCCGCTCGCCTTCCGGACCCGATCGGCGGGCTCGAGTGCCATCGCGTTCGCCGGGCCCTTCACACGGATCTCCCGCTGGAACGGGTGACCGCCCTTGCCACCGCCGCTGCCCGCACCGTTCAGCAGTGCGAAGACGTAGACGAACGCGCCGCCGACACCGCGGAACACGTTCCAGAAGAACCGCCGGACGAGCCGCTTCCCCTTGACCGTGCCGTCCAGGCGCCTGCCGGGCACGTCGAAACCCAGATCGGTGTCGCCGAGCCGCAGCACGATGACCGGCTCGCGCCACTGGGCGGTCATCAGTTCCTCGACCCGTTCACGGAAGCCAGGACGGACAAGGGCCTTCTCCGCCTTGTCCTCCATGCGCTCTTGGTGCGCGAAGATCTTTTCCGCCGCCCGCTGCCGGGAGTCGCTCAGATGTCGAGGTTCCCCCGCGTCTCCTCCGGGCTCTTGTCCCCGCCGATCTCGCTCTTGTTGAACCACGGCTCGTTCTCCCCCTCCGGCATGACGGCTTCCTTGCCCTCGGTGTACGCGGCCTTCCCGGCACCGATGCCGCCCTTGACGGCCGCGCCGGAGACCAGCGGGCGCACGCCGACCGAGGTGCCGAACATCGTGGTGAGCACCCGGTTGCTCGGCGTGAGCGCGACCCCGGCGGTGTTCTCCAGGACGTTCAGCGAGAACTTCGACTCACCGGCGTAGGTACCGATCCGGAACTTCCTCGTCATGTCCACGACCTTGGTCGCGTACTTCGCGAGGTACTCGATGAAGGTGTCGAGCAGCTTGCCGAACTTGCCGAGATACTTGGTCACCTTCTGCAGCACGCTGGCGGCCTTGGCGATGGACGCGGTCATCGCGGCGGCGACCGAGCTGCCGAAGCTGATCACCGACGCGGCCAGCGCGGGCAGCCAGATGGTGATCAGCCAGGAGATCAGTTCGGTGATGATGCCCTTGATCAGCTCTTCGATGACCACCATGACCATCGACCACATCTGCAGCACCTCGGCCACCGATCCGGCGGCCGAGCCGACGCCGCGGATCCCGGCGGAGAAGTCGCCCAGCGCTTCCTTCGCGGCCTTGCCCGCGTCGTCCACCCACTCGGCGAGCGCCGCGTCACCGGTCTTCTCGAAGTCGTCGGCGAGGGCGACGAAGCCGTTCGCGAGGGCCACGAAGTTCTCCGACGCGTGCCCGATGGCCGGGCCGTCGCCGGTGACCTGGTGCAACGCGTCCTGCAGCGGCTGGACCAGCTCGAGCAGCATGTTCAGCCCGTGGCTGACCAGCCAGCCGATCGGGTCCATCGCGAAGGTGACCATGTCGGTCGCGGCGGCGCCGACGAACGCGGCCCCGTCCCCGACCAGCGCGGCACCCGCGGACGCCAGTTCGGCCGGGTTGTCCGCCTGGGCCGCCTGCTGGGCGTGCGAGGCGATCGACTTGCCCGACTTGTAGATCGTGCCCGCCACCGGCACGTGCCCCATCGCGCGATCGAGGTTCGCGCTCATGCTCTCGTCGTACGCCTGGACGTCGACCCCGTCGGCGATGCTCGACTTCTCCTCGGTCATGACCCCTACTTTCCGAGCGTTTCGTCGATGGTCGCCTCGTGCTTGCCGAACTCGACCTTTCCGGCTTCTTCGATGCCCCGGTACATCTCGGAGGCCTTGTTCAGCTTGGAGATGAACCCGTCCACGCCGTCCTTCATGTCGTTCATCAGCGAACGGAGTTCGCCGAGCCGATCGGTGTAGCCCTGCTTGGCCCAGATCCCGACGATGCCCCACGCCTCGTCGGTCACGTCGGCGGCGTCGATCTTGGCGCCGAACTTCTCCGCTTCCTGCTCGTAATAGGGGAGTTGCTGGGCATACGCGGCGATCGCCGCGATGTTCGTCTCGATTCCCTTTGACATCGTGGGAGTCCCTCGGTCGGTTCGGTCAGCTGCGGCGCAGGAAGGAGCCGTCGTCGAAGTAGTCGTCGTCGTCCCGCGGGGCGGGGCGGCGCGCCGGGCGGGATGGCTGCTGCGGTTGCTGCTGCTGTGACGCGGGTTCTTCCTCGACGGTTCCGAACGCCTCGGCCTGTGCCTCGCGAACCTGCTGCGACGTGTTGACGCCGAACGCCTCACCGAACGTCTCGTCCACGATCCCGGCCTGCTGCTGGGCGGCGCCGGCGACGGCCTTGCGCAGGGTGCTCATGATCACCGAGGAAAGGTGACCCGCTTCGAGGCGCATGGCGCCCGCGCTGAGCCGGAGGTCGGTGACGGTTCCGCCGGCCCCGGCGACGACCGTGACCTCGCCGGAGGGGGACGTCACGGAGGTCTCGACCTGCGCGATCCGCTCCTGCATGTCGCCGACTTCGGCGAAGCGCGCCTCGGCCTGGCGCACCTTGGCCTGGAAGTTCTCGAACTGGGCGATCAGTTGTTCCATCTGGGCGGACATCGTCGCTCCCCGTGCGCTGTGGTGATCCGGCTTCAGGAGTATGACGTAGCCGAGCGGGTTCGGTTCCCGCGTCGTCGCGGGGGTGGTAGCAAAGGTCCCTTGCTTCCTCTGTGCGACGACTGTGTGAATTTCGGGTCACCCAACGCGACAAAATCCACACGGTCACCACACACCCCCGCCCCAAGTGGTAGCAAAGGTCCCCTGCTCCCTTTTCGCAGGTCAGCGGCCCGAGTGGTAGCAAAGGTCCCTTGCTCTCTCGGCGGCGAAACCTGCGCCGGATACCTACCTGCCGGTAGGGTGCCCCCATGGGTGAAGCGAGTCGGGTCACGGGACGTTTCCGCGGGACGTTCGATGTACTGCATTCCCTTACCTACTTCGCCCCCGAGACGGAAGAGGCGCTCACGGGCGCCGGTCTCCGTCCGGGGCGCATGACGTACTTCGCGGGCCGCGCGGCGCCGATGGGCGCGGTCGGGCCCGGCGTGGTCGCGGCGACGTTCTACAACTTCAATCCCGAACTGGTCGCCCGCCACATCCCGCGCGCGTGGACGCTGGCCACGCCCGAAAAGATCATCGAAGCCCGGTTCGAAGCCGTCGACGCGGCGCTGACCCGGCTCCTCGGCAAAGAGACCCTCGGCTCCGAAGCGGTCGCCGAGGCGGCCGAACTCGCCCGCGAGGCGACCGGCGGCTGCCAGCCGGATGGCCGTCCGCTCTACGCCGGGCACGCCGGCCTCGACTGGCCCAGCGAGCCGCATCTCGTCCTCTGGCACGCCATCACCCTGTTGCGCGAGCACCGCGGGGACGGCCACATCGCCGCGCTCGTCGCCAACGGGGTCGACGGGCTCGCCGCTCTCGTCTCGCACACCGCCACCGGCAAGGGGTTCCTGCCCGAGGCGGCCAAGGCCTCCCGCGGCTGGAGCGACGAGCAGTGGGACGCCGCGGCGGCCAAGCTTCGCGAGCAGGGCGTCCTCGACGACCAGGGCGGCCTGACGGAGGCCGGGAACGATCTTCGCGAGCGGCTCGAAGTCGCCACGAACGCGGCTTCGGCGGGGCCCTGGGAGCATCTCGGCGAAGAGAAGACGAAGCGGCTTCACGAGCTGTGCGGGCCTTTGAGCCGCCAGGCCGTCGAAGCCGGCGCTTTTCCCGCGAATGTGTTCTCGACGGGCCGATAATCACGCTATGTAGTGAAAATGGCCGTCCTGATTTCGCTTTGGGTAACGGAAGCGTGACTTTCGCTTGATCGGCGTTCGCGTTTTTTGTCGAATGCGTGTTCACCCAGCGGACTCGTGAGAAGCCACCGAACGAGTCATGTCACACTGGTCGAGGCCGGATTCTCCCCGGCCGACCCGTACTCACAGTGAGCAAGATGCCTCGCAAGCGAGTGAGGCCGTTCGCACACTGCGAAATACGGGTGGCCGGGGTTAATCCAGACGACCCTTGCAACGATGATGGAGACCGAGGATGGTCGTGGTGCTGTGCCTCGCTCTGTGAACTGTAGACAAAACGACATCTACAGAGCGCGCTTTGACCACTACGCCTCGTGACGCCATGATGTTCGAAGCACCACCGAGCCAGAACCGCGCGAACCCCCTCTCCGCGCACCGGGAGTAATGCGATGATGACCTTGACCACCCTCGACACGCTGGCCGCCGGCGAGCTCGGCACCGGCAACGTCCGTACCTGGCTGATCGACAACATCATCCCCCTGGTGCTGCTGGCCGTCGCGCTCCTCCTGTTGTGGCTGGGCGGTGGCAAAGGGGACAACGCGGGTGTCATGCGCCGACTCGCCGGTGTCGTGATCGCGCTGGCGATCATCGGCCTCGCCGTGAGTGGCGCCGGAGTCAACGTGGGCCAGTGGATCGCCGGCCTCTTCACAGGCTGAGGGCTCGCGTTGCGTATCCGCACCGATGACGAGGTCTACCGGGTCGATGCCGTATGGCTCGGCCCGCCGAAAGCGACTTTTCCCTGGAGAGCCCGCTACGTCGCGTGGCTCGTCGGTATCCCGGTCTTCCTGCTCGTGCTCACCGTCGAACGGTGGGCGGGCTGGAGCTTCGGGTTCTTCTCGACCGCCTGGGCCTTCGTCGCCACAATTGTGATCACCAGATTGATCACGGCCAAGATCAGCCACGAGCGTCCGCTGGGCGCCGTGGCCGCGATGGCGGCGAAAGAGCTCAACACACCGAGAGAACGGACCACGGGCACGGGGGGCGCGGCCAGCGCGTCCCGCGTCCGGGTACGGGCGAACCGCCCGCTACCGAAGCACCGCAGGAGACGGCAGTACCAGCACCACGGCTACGGCGGCGGCGCCGGAGCTCAGGGAACACCACGAGCGCGTCGGAGCCGCCCCGCGGCTCGGGCCGGGAGGTAGTCGTTGTTCGGTCGCGGCGGAAGCCGAGGAAAACGTGATCGAGACCTGCAGCAAGGGGCCTGGAACCCGCCCCAGCAGGTCCGCTCCGCGCAGCCCAAGAAGGCCGGCAAGGGGAGGCGGTTGCCCGGAGAGGCGGCCATACCCTCGTATACCCCGTCGATCGCGGCGCGAAGCATCGACGGGCACCTGTTACGCACCGGTTATGAGGTGTACGCCTGGTACCGGCTCGCGCCGCAGCGCTGGTCGTTCCGGTCGGACTCGCAGCGCCGCGACCTGATCGCGGCCATCGCCGGGCAGTACGCGGAGCTCCAGGGCCGCTGGCTGCACCTGCGCGTGACCAACCGGCCGTACCCGATCCGCATGTGGGCCGAGGCCCACGTGCACAACGCCGTCGGCCGTCCCCAGGACGTCCAGGGCGCGTTGTCCTTCGACGACTATCTCATCGGCGAGCAGCAGCAGCTGATGGGCCGCTCGATGGCCGAGAAAGAGGTCTATCTCGGCGTCCAGGTGCAGACCCGGCGGATGATCGACCGCGCGGTCGAGAGCGCCGCCCCGGTGCTGCGCAAGATCCTGCCGGAGGCCGTCGACGCCGAGCTGGCCGCGCTCGACTCCGAGGTCGAGCATCTCGACCAGGTGATCGGCTCCGCCGGGCTCGAAGGACGTCCGGTGCACGCCGAGGAGATGTCCTGGCTGATGCACCGCTCGTGCTCGCTGGGCCTGCCCGCGCCGCGCAACATGCCCGCGGTCCCGGGCGCCGCCTGGGAGCCCGAGGATCTCGCCAGTTTCACCGACGCGGCGGATTTCCACGCCGAGCCGTACGCGCCGACGGTCACCGTCCGCGGCCGCACCGGGTCGAACGCCGGCGTCTCGCGGCATCTCGCGGTCCTCACCGTCGGCCAGATGCACGGCCTGCAGATCCCCGAGGTCGACGACCCCTGGATCCAGCACGCGGACCGGCTGCCCGCCGCGGTCGAGGTGTCCGCGCGGATCTACGTCCGGCGCCCCGAAGAGGTCGCTGGCGAGCTGCAGCGCCAGATGAACAAGGTGCGTTCGCAGGTCAAGCACTACACCGACGAGCACGAACTGGAGCCGCCGCAGTCGCTGGCGCGCCAGGCGGGCCGGGTGCTGGAGATCGACGACGAGATGACGTCGGGCTTCACCGCGCTGGCCACCCGCGTGCGTTCGTGGTGGCGGCTGGCGGTGTCCGGGCCGACCGAGCGCGACGCGCTGCGCCTGGCCCAGCAGCTTCTCGACCTCTACAAGCCGAAGATCGCCGTCGAGCATCCCGAGGCGCAGTACGCGCTGGCCAGGGAGTTCATCCCCGGCGAGCCACTGGCCTCGGCGGCGTACATGCGCCGCGGTTCGGTCGTGTGGGCCTCCTCGGCGGTGCCGACGGCGACGGCCGAGGTGGGTGACCGCCGCGGCATCCTGCTCGGCGAGACCGTGACCGCGACCCGGCGCCCGGTGGCGTGGGACCCGTGGATGGCGCAGGAGATCCGCGACGGTTCCGGCCTGACGGCGATGGTCGCCGGCCTCGGTGGCGGAAAGTCGTTCCTCGGCGGCGGCATCGTCTACAAGACGCTCCGCGCGGGCGCGCACTGGACGATCCTCGACCCCTCGGGTCCGCTGTCGCGGCTGTGCGACCTGCCCGAGCTGCGTCCGTACGCGCGGCCGATCAACCTGCTCAACGCGCAGCCCGGCATCCTCAACCCGTACCGGGTGGTCGCCGAGCCGCAGATCGAGCACTTCATGGACGAGGACGACCCCGAGCGCTCCTGGCGGCGGGAGAAGGCCCTCGCGGGCGCGACGCGCCGCCGTCTCGTGCTCGACGTCCTCACCGGTGTCCTGCCGTACGAGGTGTCGCGGATGGCGCAGACCCGCATCGTGCTGCTGCGCGCCGTCCGCGCGGTCGGCGGCCGGTTCGACGCCGACCCCGGCCAGGTCATCGACGCGCTGCGCCGGGACTCCAGCGAGCACCACGAGCACGCCGTCGTCGTCGCGGACTTCCTCGACGAGATGCGCGAGCGGATGGCGCTGCTCATCCCGGAGACCGACGCGGACCCGTACTCCGAGACCCGCGACGACCGGATGACCGTGCTGACCATGGCGGGGCTGACCCTGCCCAAGGACGGCGTCCCGCGCGAGTACTGGACGGACGCGGAATCGCTCGGCGTCGAGATGCTGAACCTCGCCGCGTGGCTGACGCAGCGGTCGGTCTACGAGAAGCCGAAGGAACTGCGCAAGGGCGTCTGGATCGACGAGGCGTTCTTCCTCTCCGAGGTCCCGACCGGTCGCGTGCTGATGAACCGCTTCGCCCGTGACTCGCGAAAGTGGAACGTCCGGGTGCTGCTGTCCTCGCAGATCCCCGCGGACTTCCTGAAGATCCAGGGTTTCGTGGCGCTGCTGGACTCGGTGTTCGTCGGCCGTCTCGACGACGACGACGCCCAGGCCGACGCGCTGCGCCTGCTGAAGGTCCCGGTCGGCGTCGGCTACGAACAGGTCGTCGCGGCGCTGGGCCGCCGTCCCGGTTCGCAACGCGACATCCAGCGCGACGTCGAGCCCCGGCAGTTCATCTTCGGCGACGGCGCCGGCGGCGTGGAGCGGATCCGCGTCGATTTCTCCGGCCCGCACCTGGAACACCTGCGCCGGGTCATGGACACCACGCCGGGCTCGCCCGACGCCAAACCGTCGAAGCCGGGCAACGAGATCGCGGTCCCGGAGGAGAAGCAGTACGTCCCGACACCGCCCGAGGACGACTTCGAGCTCGAAGAAGACCTCGAGCTCGCGGCCGAACTCGAGGTCGGCCTCACCGATGAGCAGATGCTCGGCGCCCCGGACCCGTTGGCGGCCGAAACCGGAGAAGTGCAAGGCGCTGTCCAAAATGGACACAACGGGAACGGGAGTCAAGGCGAGCACGCGCGCGCCGGCAAGGGTGGCACCGGCAGGGACGCCGCATGAACACAGTGCTGACACTGGCGTTCGTGCTCGCGTTCGCCGCCGGCTGGCACGCGCTGCGCCGCCGCCTGAAAGAGGGGCCGCGGCCCGGTAAGACCAGACCGAGCCGCCGGGCGACGATGTTCGTCGTCGTGCTGATCCTGGGCCTGCAGGCCGTGGCGACCGCTCCGGCGGCGTCGGCCGCGGCCTGTGGTGAGGCACCGAACCCGGAACGCCCCGGCGCGGGCATGGTCGGCGCGCTCGACCCGCCCGCCACGGCCAAGGGCGAAGGCGGCAGCCCGTACAACGTCTACGGGTACGCGGGACACGTCTGGGACACCTTCGAAACCGACTGTGGCCCGCTCGCCGGGATCACCTCGCCCAACTCGACGATCGACACCTGGGCGGGCAACCAGCTGTTCAACATCGGCAAGAACATCGTCGGTGCCACGAACTCGTTGCACTACACGGTGTTGCAGGGCAGCCTGCTCAGCCCGCTGTACAACGCCGTCAAGGCCGGGGCCGAGAAGGTCTACAACAACATCTACGCCCAGCTGTTCGGCCTGGCCGCGCTGATCATGTCGATCATGTTGTTCCGCAACATCTGGCGCGGTGATCTCGCCGCGGTCAGCAAACGGGCGCTGTACGGGCTCGCCGCGGTCTGGCTGGCCGCGTCCTCCCTGGCGTTGCTGCGGTTCCTCGATCCGATCGACAACGCGATCGTGCAGACCACGACCAACATCCAGGCCGGGTTCATCGACGAGGCCAAGACCCCGCCGCCCACCGAACCGTCGCCGCCCGCGGCGCAACCGTGCCAGGCGACCCCGGAGGCCGTCGCGGCGCGCCAGCCGTGGGACCGGGTCCCGACCGAACTGCATTGCCGGGTCGTCTACGACAACTGGCTCCGCGGGGAGTTCGGCAGCCCGGATTCGCCGCAGGCGATCCAGTACGGCCCGCCCCTGCTGGACGCGCGGGCCTTCACCTGGAGCCAGATCCAACAGGGCGGGGACGCCGACGCCGCGCTGGTGGACTCCAAGAAGGCGGCGTTCAAGGACATCTCCACCAAACTCGGCCCGGCGACCGGCTACTTCACCGGTGAGGACGGCAGCCGCGTCGGCGCCGGATTCCTTTCGCTCGGCCAGGGGATCTTCTACTCGCTGTTCCAACTGCTCGCCAAGGCGACGGTGCTGCTCGCGCAGGTCCTGATCCGGATCTTCGTGCTGACGGCTCCGTTGATCGGCCTGATCGCGTTGCTGCAGCCGCAGATCATGCAGCGCATCCTCAAGGTGGTCGGCGCGGTCGCCTTCAACCTGATGGTGCTCTCGGTACTGGCGGGCGTGCACACACTCCTGCTGGAGGCGATCTTCACCGCGGGGAACTCCTTGTCCCTGCTGACGAAGATGGCGCTGGCGGCCATCATCACCGTGCTGCTGTTCATGGTCGGGCGCCCCGTGCGGCGGCTGTGGCAGATGGTCGAGATGTCCGTCGGCATGGTCGGCGGCGCGATGCCCTCGCCGCGCGGCGGGCTCTTCTCCCGCTTCCGCAAGAAGAACAACGAACCGACCCCGCAGGACGCGTTCTGGCAGAACGTCCGCGACACCGACGACGTCGTCGACGGAGACCTTCGCGGTCCCGTGGGCGCGACGGTCGGCGGCGGGCGGTTCCGGCCCGAGGCGACGATCTTCGCCAGCTCCCAGCGACTCGACAACGGTTCCGGCGCCATCCGCCCCGCGGCGGCGTGGTCGGGAGCGCCGTGGCCGGGCGCGGTCGGCGGTGGTGGTGGTCTGCCCGCGCTGCCCGCCGGTGGGGGCGGAGGCGTCCCGGTGTTCGGCCAGTACAACCCGTCCGCGGGAAATCCGGGCGACTCGATGTTCACCTCGGGCGGGCGGAGCCCGATCCAGGTCCCGAGCCGCCGGGTCGACACCTCGCCGGTCGCCGACCGGCGCTGGAGCGACGAACCGGAGCCGGTCGTGGTGCCGTCGCGGATGAACTCCGCGGGCGGCGGCTACACCACCCCGGACTATTCGGGCGCCGTTCCGGTGCAGGCCGGGCCGTCGACGCCGCGGCCGCGGCGCGTCGACCCCGAAGTCGTCGCGGGCAAGCCGGTCTTCGTGCTGTACCGGCCGTCGCGCGGGCTGGAGGTCCGCGAGGAAGTCCGCGACACAGACCACGCCGTGGGTCGGTGACCCATGCCGATCCGGACCAACCGCGGCCGTACCGCGGTCTACCGCAGACTGTGGGGCTGGCCGCTGCGCTCGCCCCGGCACCTCATCGGCACGCTGGTGATCCTCGCGGTGGTGCTCACCGCGCTGGGCATCCTGCTGCCCAAGGCCATCGGAAAACCGGGACAGACGGCCAACGGGCCGGGTGCTTCGGCGACGACCACCTCGCGAACCGGCGTCGCGGCGCCGGTGACCGTGACGTCGACCTTGCCGCCGAGGCTCACCACCCAGCCGCCGCCGTCTTCCGCGCCACCTGACCAGGACGGGGTCCGGGTCGCCAAGGAGTGGGTGACGGCATGGGCGAATCATCCCGACGGCACGACGACCGAGCAGTGGCTGAACGGCTTGAAGCCGTACACCACCGAGGAGTACCTCGCCGGGGAAATGACCTCGGTGGATCCCGCGAACATCACCGCGACCAGGGTGACCGGGGAGCCGCAGGTCGCCTCCTCGGTGACCGGGTCGATGGAGGTCGACGTCCCGACGGACGGGCCCAAGGTCCGGGTCACCGTCGTCAAGACGAACCCGGGATGGCGGGTCACCAAGTACACCCAAGCGGGCTGACCCGATGAAGATCGGGATCATCGTCGGCGTGCTGATCGCCGCGGTCTTCGCCGCGGTGGTCACCACGAGCACGGTCACCAAGGTGGTGACCGACCATGTCGAGGCGCAGTCGGGCGGGGTCGTCAAGACCTCCTGCGACGCGTCGATCGGGCCGACCCTGCCGGGGCAGACCGATCGCGGTTCTTCGGACATCAGCAAGCTGGACGAGGAACAGAAGGGGATCGTCGCGCTGATCATCTCGATCGGCAAGCAGCGCACGCTGTCCCCGCGCGCGTGGCAGGTGGCGATCCAGGCCGGGATGACCGAGTCGAAACTGCGGAACCTGACCTACGGCGACCGCGACTCGCTCGGCATCTTCCAGATGCGGCCGTCGATGGGCTGGGGCACCGTCGCGCAGGTCACCGACCCGCCGTACCAGGTCAACAAGTTCTTCGACGTGCTGCTCGCGGTGCCGGACTGGGAGAACATGCGGCCCGGCGACGCCGCCCAGCGCGTCGAGCGGTCCGGGTTCCCCGACCGGTACCACAACTGGGAGCCGATGGCGGCGCTCCTCGTGCAGAACGAGGGTCAGATCGTCGACGTCGTCGGCTGCGGGACGAGCGTCGGCAGTGTCGTGCCGCCGAGCCAGGCGGCCGCGCAGGCCATCAAGTTCGCCCTCGCCGAGCAGGGCAAGCCGTACATCTGGGGCGCGACCGGTCCGAACAGCTACGACTGCTCCGGGCTGATGCTGCGGGCCTACGAATCGGCCGGGATCATCCTGCCGCGTGTTTCCCGCGACCAGTACAAGGCGGGCGCGATGCTGCCGGTGCGTCAGGCGCAGCCGGGTGACCTGCTGTTCCTCGCCACCGTGCCGTCGAACCCGGCGACCATCCACCACGTGATGATGTACCTGGGTGACGGCAAGATCGTCGAAGCGCAGCAGACCGGGGTGCCGGTGCACATCCGCGACTTCTCCTTCGACGAGGCCGAAGTGGTCGCGCAGGCGGTCCGTCCTGGCGTTTAGCATGGTGAAAGCGTGGTATCGCGATCGCGGGACCATCCGATTCACCCGAAGTGGCGGCCTGTCCACCGGCGAGCGGCCGCACACTGGCAGAGGATGAAGAACGTGGCACGGAAATTCGGAAGGCGAGGCAAGCCCGCGGCGGGGAACGGCCCGGAGGTCGATCCCCGCGATCTCTTCGGCACCGCCCAGCCGGCACGGCAGGCGGCGCGGCCGGCGTCGAGCACGCCGCTGGCCGATCAGCTGAACCAGGGCTGGCCGGGCGTCGACCCCGGTTACGTCGTGTTGCCGCGTTCGCTGGCCGAGGGGATGTCGCTGCCCTGGCAGCAGCAGATGGCCGCGTTGCTGGCGCAGTTCCACCAGGAGAACGGCAGGCTCGCCTGGCCGATCTACCGGGTCGTCCCGTCGCGCTACGAAAAGCTCGTCGACCTCGACGAAGAGCAGCTGGCGGAGGCCGGCTACCTGGTCGAGATGGACACCGAAGGCGAGATGATCTACCGCGAGCGCAGTGGGCGGAAGGTCGAAGATCCGGCGAACACCACTGTGCTCGTCTCGTGCCTGGACCCGATCCCGAAACCTTCGCAGCGCCAGGCGCCTCCGCCGCCTTCGCAGGCCGCGCCGCCGGCGACCGGGCAGCCGCCGCGTGCTCCGGCGCCGATGAACATCGGGCCCGCGCCGGTGTGGCGTACGGTCGCGCCGCCTGCCGGGCCACCCGCTCCGCCGTTGCCGGGCAATCACGGGGCTCCGCAGGCTCCCGCGCCTCAAGCGCCTGCACCTCAAGCCCCTGCGCCCCAGGCGCCCGCGCCTCAGACTCCCGCGCCTCAGGTGGCCCAGACTCCCGCGCCCCAGGTGCCCGCTTCTCAGCAGGCGCCCGCGCCTCAGCCGCCGGTGTCCCAGGCACCCCCGACCCAGCCGCCGGTGTCCCAGGCGCCGCCTCCGCTGCCTCAGCCCAGCCGGATGCAGCCGCCGCCGGTCAGTGCCCCTCCGGCCACTCCGGAGGTCCCGCCCGCCGCGGCGAGCCAGGCCGAGCCGGAGCCGCCCGTGAGCCCACCCGACCCGCCGGTCACGGCGCCGCCGTCGGCCGCGATGCCGGCGTCACCCCCGCAGGGGATTCCCATCGCGCCGGAACCGGCGACTCCGCCACGGGGTGTGCCGATGCACCGGGGCTGGTTCGACGAGCTCGCCGAGAACGTGCCGGAAAGTTCGAAGGTGGATCAACCCGAGGGCGGCGAGTTCGGCCCGACCGGCGATCCCACGGAGATCCCCTACCGCTATCGCAAGTGATGACAGGACGTCCCGGTGATGTCAGGCTTGGCGTATGTCGAGCGACCCGAACCCGGATCAGGGCTGGTACTTCAACACCAAGACGAACCAGGTCGAGCACCTGGAACGAGGCCGGGGCATCGACCTCCTCGGCCCGTACCCGGACGAGGCGACGGCCAGGCGCGCCTTGGAAATCGCCAAGGAACGCACGAAGCAGGCCGACGCCGAAGACGCCAAGTGGAACGGCGACTGACCCGCTGCGGCTGATCGCGGGTCCGTGAAGGCATCCTTGCCTACCCTGAAGGTAGTGAAGGAGGCCTTCACTACCTTCCCCAAGTACATGAAGGCCCCCTTCCTTGCGCCAGGCGCAAGGAAGGGGGCCTTCATGTACTTCCACGAGGAGTTCAGGCGTCCTGACCGGCGAGGGCCGGCCCCAGCACGAACTCCGGGTCCACCTGGGCCGTGAGGTCTTCCCCGGCCCGCCCGCTGCCCCACGCCCGCGCGTTGCGGAGGTGGAACTCGACACCCTGCCGCTGATAGCGGGCCCAGTCGCGCCGCTCGCCGTCGACGGTCGCGAGCATCGAGCCCAGCGTCCCGAGGTTGTGCGCCTCGAGTTCGCCGATCGGGCGCGCCCGGCCGCGTTCGGCGGCGCGGACGTGCCGCGAGTTCTCCATCCAGCCCAGCAGGGCGTCGCCGACCTCTTCGCGCAGGAACTCGATGTCCTCGTCCTCGGTCACCTTGTTGCCCACGACGACCAGCCGCACCCCGAAGTCCCGCGCGTAGTCGGCGTACTGCCGGTACACGCCGACACTGCGCACAGTCGGCTCGCACACCAGGAACGTCACGTCGAACCGCGTGAACAGCCCGGACGCGAACGCGTCGGCGCCCGCGGTCATGTCCATGACCACGTACTCACCCGCGTCGTCGATCATGTGGTTCAGCAGCAGTTCCGCCGCGCCGACCTTCGAGTGGTAGCACGCGACGCCGAGGTCGTCTTCGTCGAACTGCCCGGTGACGCCGAGCCGCACGCCGCCGAACTCGCGGAAGCACGCCTCGAAGATCGGGTTGTCCTCGAACGGCCGGACCAGCCGTGACCCGCGCCCCGGCGGCGTCGTCTTGATCATCGAGGCCGCGTCGGCGATCCGCGGGTTGTCGCCGCGCAGGTACTCCTTGATCAGGCCCATGTTGTCGCCCAGCGTCGGCCACGCGATGGCCTCTTCCTCGCTCGCGCCGAGCGCGACGGCGAGGTGCTGGTTGATGTCCGCGTCGATCGCCAGTACCGGTTTCCCGTCGCCTGCCAGGTACGCGGTGAACAGCGACGCCAGCGTGGTCTTGCCGCTGCCGCCCTTCCCGACGAACGCGATCTTCACGCCACGGCCCTTCCTGTCGTTTTGAAAAGGGTATCGGTTTTCATTTCGATCCGTAACGTACACCCGACCGGCCCGCACCCGAACGGGCGATCAACGGCGCCGGATCGGGATAGGGTTGGGTGGTGCCTCCACTCGTGATCAGGACACATGCGGCGGGAGGGGACTTCGGTCACCTGCGCGCCGAGTTCGCGCTGCCGGAGTCGTTCGGGCCCGACGTGCTCGCCGAGGCGGAGGCGGCGGTCGTCGACCCGCTCGAATCGGCCGGGGAACGCGAGGACGCCACCGGCCTGCCCTTCGTCACCATCGACCCGCCCGGCGCCAAGGACCTCGACCAGGCGGTGCTGATCGAACGCGTCGTCGGCGGCGGCTTCCGGGTCCATTACGCGATCGCCGATCTGGCCGCGTTCATCCCGCCGGGTGGTGCGCTCGACAAGGAGGCACGCCGCCGCGGGCAGACGCTCTACCTGCCCGACGGGAACGTCCCGCTGCATCCGCCGGTGCTGTCCGAAGGCGCGGCGAGCCTGCTGCCGGGGGAGACCCGGCCCGCCGTGCTGTGGACCATCGACGTCGACGCGCACGGCGAGCCGACAGCGACCAAGGTCCGCCGGGCACTGGTCCGGTCCACCGCGCAGTTCGACTACGAGACCGTCCAGGCCGCGATCGACGCGGGCGACCCGCATCCCTCGGTCGCCGCGCTGCCGGAGCTGGGCCGCCTGCGGCGCGAGCTGGCGATCCGGCGCGGCGCGGTCGAACTGCAGCTGCCGGAGCAGGAGATCAGCGGCGATCCCGACGGCGGCTGGGCGCTGATCCAGCGGCCGCGCAACGACGTCGACGCGTGGAACGCCGAGATCTCGCTGCTCACCGGCATGGCCGCGGCCAAGATCATGATCGACGCGAAGATCGGTGTCCTGCGCACACTGCCGCAGCCCGATCCCGAGGCGGTCGAATGGCTGGGCCGGTCCGCGCAGGCGCTGAACATCGACTGGCCGGAGGGCAAGAGCGTGTCGGAGTTCCTGGCCGCGCTCGACCCCGGGCAACCCGCGTCCATGGCGCTTTTCGCCGACACCACAAGGCTTTTGCGCGGCGCCGGGTACACCGTGTTCGACGGCGAACTGCCGGAGCTGACGACGCACGCCGGGATCGGCGGCGCGTACGCCCATGTCACCGCGCCGATCCGGCGGCTGGTCGACCGGTTCGCCACCGAGATCTGTCTCGCGGTGAGCGCCGGCCGCGAAGTGCCCGAGTGGGTTCGCGCGGCGCTTTCGGAGATGCCGGAACAGATGTCGGCGTCCGACACGCTGGCGGCCAAGGTCGAACGCGCCACCATCGACCAGGTCGAGGTCTGGGTGATGGCCGAGCACATCGGCGGCGAGTTCAGCGCGATCGTGCTGCGCGCGGAGGAGACCAAGGCCGAGATCCTGGTCGAGGATCCGCCGGTGATGTCCAAGTGCACGGGCGAGAAGCTGCCGGAAGGCGAGCGGATCCGCGTCCGGCTCACCGCGGTGGACGTCGACAAGCGGAAACTGTCGTTCGAGCGGGCATGATCGACGACCTCGGCGAAGTGGTCCCGCTGCGCGAACCGGCGTCGCGGGTGGTCTCGCTCGTGCCGTCGCTGACCGAGGCCGTCGAGGTGAGCGCGCCGGGACGGCTCGCCGGCGCGACGGACTACTGCACCCATCCGGTCGATCTGGACGTCCCGCGGGTCGGCGGCTCGAAGTACCCGAACGTCGACAAGGTGCTCGAACTCGGACCGGATCTGGTGCTGGCCAACTCCGAGGAGAACCGGCCGGAGGATGTGGAACGCTTACGCGCCAACGGAATCCCGGTTTGGGTGATGGAGGCGTCGGCGACCGTGCCCAGCGCGCTCGCCTCGATCCGGCGGATCCTGACGCAGGCCTACGACCTCGCCGAGCCGGAGTGGCTCGTCGAGGCGGAGGAGATCTGGCGGGAGACGGTGCCGGAGCGCTTCCGCGCGGTCGTGCCGGTCTGGCGGAAGCCGTGGATCGTGCTCGGCCGGGACACCTTCGGCGGTGACGTGCTGCGTCGCGTCGGAATCGGCAACGTCTACGCGGACCACGAAGAGCGTTACCCGCGTCCGAAGCTCGACGAGCTCCAAGCGCGCTTCGCGGCCGAAGAGGCGAACCTGCTCGTGTTGCCCGACGAGCCCTACGAGTTCACTGCCGACGATGGCCCCGAAGCGTTCCCCGGCGCGAAACACGTCCTAGTCTCTGGCCGCTATCTGACCTGGTACGGCCCCTCGCTCGTCGAAGCCCACGCCCACCTCACGCATTTAGTCCTCTGAATGCGGTCATAGCGCATCCAGAGGACTAAATGCGGGGTGTCAGAGGGTCAGGCCGGTCAGGACGGTGACGCGCTCTTCGGTGAAGTCCGCCATCGCCGACGCCGGGCCTTCGCGGCCGACACCGGAGTCCTTCACGCCGCCGTAGGGCATCTGGTCGGCGCGGAAACTGGGCACGTCGCCGACGAGCACGCCCCCGACGCGCAGCTTCGCGGACACGTCGAACGCCGTCGGCAGGTCACGCGTGAACACGCCCGCCTGCAGACCGAAACGCGAGTCGTTGATCCGGCGCACGCCGTCTTCCACCGAGTCCACCCGGGTGATCGACACGACCGGCCCGAAGACCTCGTCGGCCATCACCGACGCGTCCTCCGGCACGTTCGCGAGCACCGTCGGCTCGACGGTGGCGCCGTCACGCTTGCCGCCGGTCAGCAGCTCGCCGCCCGCCTCGACCGCGGCCGTGATCCACGATTCCACCCGGGAGGCGGCGGCGGTGTTGATCAGCGGCCCGACGTCCACGCCGTCGGTGCGCGGATTGCCGGTCCCGAGCGCGCGCACCTGCTCCAATACCTTGGCCTGAAGTTCCTCGTAGACGTCGGCGTGCGCGTACACACGCTGCACGGAGATGCACGACTGACCGGCCTGGTACATCGCGAACGTCGCGATCCGCTGCGCCGCGAAGTCCAGATCCGTCCAATCAGGACAGACGAGCACCGCGGCGTTGCCGCCGAGTTCGAGCGCGACGTGCTTGCGCGGCACGCTGTCCCGGATCCCCCAGCCCACCGGCACGGAACCGGTGAACGACACGACCGGCAGGCGCGGGTCGGCCACCAGCTTGGCCGATTCCTCGTTGCTCACCGGGAGGATCGACCAGCTGCCGGCGGGCAGCTGGGTCTCGGCGAGGATCTCGCCGAGCAGCAACGCGGTCAGCGGTGTCGCGGGCGCGGGCTTGAGCACGATCGGCGCGCCGACCGCGATCGCCGGCGCGACCTTGTGCGCCACCAGGTTCAGCGGGAAGTTGAACGGCGTGATGCCCAGCACCGGGCCCTTCGGCACGCGGCGCACCAGCGCGAGCCGTCCGGTGCCGCCGGGGTCGGTGTCGAGCCGCTGCAGGTCACCGGAGAACCGGCGGGCCTCCTCGGCGGCCCAGCGGAACGTCGACGCCGCGCGCCCGATCTCGCCGCGAGCCCACTTCAGCGGCTTGCCGGACTCGGCGGTGATCAGCTGCGCGATCTCTTCGGACCGCTCACCCAAAACTCGGGACACGTGGTCCAACGCGCCCGCCCGGACGTGCGCGGGCAGCGTCGCGAACTCGTCCTGGACGTCGTGCGCGGCCTGGACCGCGGCTTCGGTGTCCGAAGTGGACGGAACGTGGTGCGACCCGGCCTCGCTTCCGTCGAAGGAGTGACGGACGACGACGGTCTCGTCGCTGGTGACCGGCTTTCCGGCTACCCAGTAAGGGAAGGTGGTCACTTGGAAGCCTCCGTGCGGACAGCGTGCTCGAGGACGGACAGGCCCTCTTCGAGCAGTTCGGTGGACAGGGACAGCGGCGGCAGCAGACGGACGACGTTGCCGTAGGTGCCGCAGGTGAGGACGACGACGCCCGCCTGGTGGCAGGCCTGCGCGACGCGTTTGGTCAGGTCGGCGTCGGGTTCGGTGGTGCCCGGCTTCACGAACTCGGCGGCCAGCATCGCGCCGCGGCCGCGGACGTCGCCGATCACGCCGGTCTCCCCGGCCAGCGCGCGCAGCCGCGGCAGCACCGTGTTCTCGATGCGCTTCGCCGACGCGGCGAGGTTCTCCTGACGCATGATCTCGATCGAGCCGAGCGCCGCGGCGCACGCGATCGGGTTACCGCCGTAGGTGCCGCCGAGGCCACCCGGCGGGACGGCGTCGAGCAGTTCCGCGCGGCCGGTGACCGCGGCGAGCGGCAGCCCGCCCGCGATGCCCTTGGCGGTGGCGATCAGATCGGGCACGACCTCTTCGTGGGTGGACGCGAACCACTCGCCCGTGCGGCAGAACCCGGTCTGCACCTCGTCGGCGACGAACACGACACCGTTTTCGGTGCACCAGCGGGAAAGCGCGGGAAGGAACCCGGGGGCGGGCTCGATGAAACCGCCTTCACCCTGCACCGGCTCCAGCACGACCGCCGCGACCTGGTCGCCGCCGATCTGCTTCTCGATCCGGTCGATGGCGATCCGCGCGGCCTCGGGACCGGACAGGCCGTCGCGGTACGGGTACGAGCCGGGTACGCGGTAGACCTCGGGCGCGAACGGGCCGAAACCGTGCTTGTAGGGGATGGACTTCGCGGTCAGCGCCATCGTCAGGTTGGTGCGGCCGTGGTAGGCGTGGTCGAACACGACGACCGCCTGACGTCCGGTCGCGGCGCGGGCGATCTTCACCGCGTTCTCGACGGCTTCGGCGCCGGAGTTGAACAGCACTGAACGCTTCTCGTGTGTGCCCGGCGTCAGCTTGTCGAGTGCTTCGCACACCTCGACGTAGCCCTCGTACGGCGTGACCATGAAACACGTGTGCGTGAAGCGTCCGGCCTGCTCGCGGACGCGGTCCACGACGGCGGGGGCGGCATGGCCGACGTTGGTCACCGCGATACCGGAACCGAAGTCGATCAGGACGTTGCCGTCGGCGTCGGTGAGCAGGCCGCCTTCGGCCGAGGTGACGTAGACGGGCAGCACCGAGCTCACGCCGGCGGCGACGACGGCCGCGCGTCGTTCCTGCAGGGCGCGCGAGGCGGGGCCGGGGATCTCGGTGCGCAGCCTGCGCTGCGTTGCGGTGGTGGCGGTCACGGCCAAACTCCTGCGGACGCGAGGGACGGTGGTCGCCCTCCAGGATGGGAGCCGCGCCCGGCGCCGTCAGCTCGACATCTTGTCGATATCGAGGCGTAGAGTTGGACAACATGGCACTGACCCTCGCCGCGCTCGTGGCCGAACGTTCGCTCGGCCTGCGGGTGCGCGCGGCCGAGGCGGCGCTCGACCGGCCGATCGGCTGGATCCATCCCACCGAACTGACCGATCCGCAGGCCTTCCTCGAAGGGGGCGAGCTGCTGCTGACCACTGGTCTCGCCCTCGATGAGACCACGTCACCCGGGTACATCCGGCGACTGGTCGACGCGGGCGTGGCGGGGCTCGGTTTCGGGGTCGGACTCAGTCACGAGAGCATTCCTCAGTCTCTTGTGGACACCGCGGACGAGGTCGGGTTCCCGGTGCTGGAAGTGCCGAAGAAGACGCCGTTCATCGCGATCACGCGCGCGGTATCCCGTGCGGTCGCCGCCGACGAGTACGCCTCGCTCGTGCGCACCGGCAAGGGGCAGCAGGAACTGACGAGGACCGCCGTCGGCAAGGGCGGCCCCGGCGGGGTGGTGCGGAAACTGGCGAAGCTGGTCGATGGCTGGGTGCTCCTGCTCGATTCGGCAGGCGCGGTCACCGAGGCTTCGCCCTCCGCGCGGGCCTTCGCCGAAGGCCTCCAGGACGACTTCGCGCGGCTGCGTGCGGGCACGCTGGTGACGGTGGCGGGGGAGTACGAGGTCGTTCTGCAGACGCTCGACACACGCGCGCGGGGTGTGCTCGCCGTCGGCACCCGTGAGCCGCTCGACGCCGCGGGGCAGCACATCGTCAACACCGCGGTGTCGTTGCTTTCCCTTGCCCTGGAACAGAACCGTGAGCACAGCGGAGCCTTGCGGCGGTTGAGGACGGGGCTGTGTGACCTGCTCGCCGCGGGGCACGGCGAACTCGCCACGCGGACGATGAAGTCGCTCTGGGGCGGTGTTCCGGAAGCGCCGTGGTCCGTGCTGGCCGTCGCCGGTCCCGCGAGTGCGCGCCGGTCGCTCGCCGACGCGCTCGACGCAGAGACTTCCGGAGACAAGGTGTTCTTCGGCGAGTCCGGAACGTTCGTGCTCGCTCTCGGCGACGTGGAGGCGGTCGCCCGGCACGCTTCCCGGATCGGCGGATTGCACGCCGGGCTGTCCGAACCTGTATCCACTGTGGACTTCCCGGCCGGGTTACGGCAGGCGAAACAGGCGGCGGAAGCGGCGAAGGCCGAACGTTCCCCGTTGGTCCGGTTCGCCGAACACGCCGGGCGTGGCTTCCTGGAGCTCGTCGATTCCCAAGCGGCGCAAGCGTTTTCGGACAACTTGCTGGCGCCGCTGCGGCACCACGACGAAACCGGCAGGGGCGAACTGGTCGCCTCACTGACCTGCTGGCTCGAACACCACGGTCACTGGGATCTGGCGTCCGCGCGGCTCGGCGTCCACCGGCACACCTTGCGCAACCGCATGCGCAAGGTCGCCGAACTCACCGGCCGCGACCTCGATTCCCCTGGCGTGCGCGCCGAATTCTGGCTCGCGCTGCAGGTCAGCGCTCGGACCTGACCAAGGCGATCGGCGAGTCCCCGCAGCGCCGCAGCTGAGCGCCGGACTCCGTCGTGACCGGCTCCGCGCCGGCGGACCACCACGCCGGGACGTCGACCTCGCGGACCAGCGAGCCCGTCGCCTGCCGCGCGTTGTTCGACACGATCACCCTGCCCTGCGCGTTGACCAGTGCCGCGCGGCCGCCGAGGGCGCGCAGCTTCGGCTGCAGCAGGCGCTCGACCTCGCGCACGTAGATGTCCGCGCCGACGACGCCCGCGAAGGCCCCGTCGCGCTGGACGGGCACGGTGAAGGTCAACGTGTATTCGTCGGTGCAGAGGTAGTCGACGTACGGGCCGTTGATGTGGCGTCGGCCCGTGTCACGCGGGACGGTGAACCACGACTGCCTGGTGTAGTCCAGGAAGTTCTCGCTGTCCGGATCGAGGCTGATGACCAGCTGCACCGGCTCGGCGTCGCCGGTCTCGGTCCACCATTCGAAGCCGAATTCCTGATCGGCCAGTGCGTTCGGCGCGCTGATGAACCCGGCGCCGACGACCAGGCCGCCGAGGACCTCGAAGACCTGCGGCCGGAGACGGGTCAGGTCTTCCGCGGTGGCATCGGCGGATGCGGCCAGGAGCCCCTCGGCGCCGGCCAGTACCGGCTTCAGCCGACCGAAGACGTCTTCGACCAGGGCGGATACCTGTTCGACGACCTCGGAACCGGCGGACGGTGTGTCGTTCACGATGCTCACCTCGGATGCGCGGATGTCGCAGCTTAAGGGGCCAGAAGGTCTAAATGCACGTCCGCCAGCCGGTCTATCGCTTCGAGGATGTGCTCCTCGGTGAGCTTCCTGGCCAGCTCGCCGTCGCCCTGTGCGATGGCGGCGGCGATCGCGCGGTGTTCGGCGTAGGCGTTCTCGCGGGTGCCGTGCGGCTCGAGCGGAAGCCACAGCAAACCACCACGTTCGCTCTGCAACTGCACTTCTTCCCTGGTCAACCGCGGCGATTGGGCGGCCGCGGCGACTTCGAGATGGAACTGGCGCTCGGCACGCGACGCTTCCGCGCCGGTGGCGGTGCGGATGTCCTCGGTCGCCAGTTCGAGCCGCTCGATGTCTTCGGGCGAACTCCGCTCGGCGGCGAGTTTGGCCGCCGAGCCCGCGATGGCGAGGTAGTGATCGCCGACGTCACGAAGCTCGGACAGCGAGACCGTGCGAAGGCGCTCTCGCCACGAAGCGGCCGAAGGGTTGGCAGGCGTTTTTACGAAGCTTCCGCCGCCTCGGCCGCGTCGCGTCTCGACAAGGCCCTGCTGTCGCAAGGCCACGAGCGCTTCGCGAACCGTCACGGTGGAGACGCCGAACTGGGCGGCCAGCTCGGCTTCGCTCGGCAGCTGTTCCGAATCGGCCAGCAGCCCGAGCGTGATGGCGTCGACCAGCCGCGAGGTGACCGCTTCCGCCCGGCCGATCTGGTCGAGCGGAGCGAACATCGCTGATCGCGCGCTGTGCGACATCCCCTTACGCATGGTGGCCCTTCGCCCGTACCGCTACCCGATGGAACCAATCTTGCACCATCGTCTTGTCATTTAACCTATGGACTTATATGTTTTAGCTCCCGCGCCGCCCCACAAGGGAGCAAGGGACCTTTGCTACCACCTCACGCCACCAGGCCCCTGGAGGTCTCGTGCAGCAGTTGAAGCACTTCATCGGCGGTGAGTACACCGGATCCGCGTCGGGCAAGGTCGCCGACGTCGTCGATCCCGTCACCGGCCGCCCGTATTGCACCGCCGCCGTCGCCGGCCCCGAAGACGTCGACCGCGCGCTCAAGGTCGCGGCAGCCGCCTTCGAAACCTGGCGCGAGACCACACCCGCGCAGCGGCAGCTCGCGCTGCTGAAGATCGCGGACGCCGTCGAAGCCCGCGCGGACGGCCTCGTCCTCGTCGAATCGGCGAACACCGGCAAGCCGGTCGCGCTCACCGCGGCCGAAGAACTGCCGATGATCGTCGACCAGTTGCGGTTCTTCGCGGGGGCCGCGCGTGTCCTCGAAGGACGGTCGGCGGGCGAGTACATGGAAGGACATACCTCTTTCGTCCGCCGAGAACCGATCGGCGTGTGCGCGCAGGTTACGCCGTGGAACTATCCGCTCCTCATGGCGGTCTGGAAGATCGCGCCCGCGCTCGCCGCGGGGAACACCGTGGTGCTCAAACCGGCCGACACGACGCCAGCGTCGACCCTTCTCTTCGCCGAGATCTGCGCCGAGTTCCTGCCACCCGGTGTGCTCAACGTGATCTGCGGCGACCGCGAAACCGGGCGGGCGCTCGTCGAGCACGAGATCCCCGCGATGGTGTCCATCACCGGTTCTGTGCGAGCCGGGATCGAAGTCGCCGCTTCGGCTGCGAAGGACGTTAAGCGCGTACACCTCGAGCTCGGCGGTAAAGCGCCCGTAGTCGTCTTCGCGGACGCCGACATCGAAGCGGCCGCAGAAGGTATCGCTGCCGCCGGCTACTTCAACGCGGGCCAGGACTGTACGGCGGCGACGCGCGTCCTGGTCGCCGACGAAGTCCACGACACCTTCGTCGCGGCTCTCACCAGGCAGGCGCGGGCGACCACCACCGGCAAGCCCGACGACACGTCGGTCAGCTACGGGCCGCTCAACAACGCCGCCCAGCTCGACCGGGTCGCCGGTTTCGTCGACCGGCTGCCCGCGCACGCGATGGTCCACTGTGGAGGCAAGCGGCATGGGGACGAGGGTTACTTCTACGAACCGACGGTGATCTCCGGGGTCCGTCAGGACGACGAGATCAGCCAGACGGAGATCTTCGGTCCGGTCATCACCGTGCAGCGCTTCGAGACCGAAGCCGAGGCGTTGGCCACGGCCAACGGCGTCGAGTACGCGCTCGCGTCGTCGGTGTGGACCACCGATCACCAGCGGGCGATGCGGCTCGCCGGGAAGCTCGATTTCGGCTGCGTGTGGATCAACACGCATATCCCGCTGGTCGCCGAAATGCCACACGGCGGCTTCAAGAAGTCCGGCTACGGCAAGGACCTCTCGCTCTACGGCCTCGAGGACTACACCCGCGTCAAGCACGTGATGAGCGCGCTGTGACGACCACCGAAAGGCACGCCATGCCTCATCAAGCGCCCACCGCCGCCGCGGGGGAGCAAGGGACCTTTGCTACCACTTCCGCAGGTGGAGGCGACATTCCGGCCATCCGGCTGCGCGGCCTGCGCAAGGAGTTCGGCCAGGTCCACGCGGTCGACGGCGTCGACCTCGACATCCCGCCCGGCGAGTTCTTCTCCATGCTCGGCCCGTCCGGTTCCGGCAAGACGACCGTGCTCCGCATGATCGCCGGCTTCGAACTCCCGACGTCGGGCACGATCGAACTCCACGGCCGCGACGTCAGCCGTCTCGCGCCCTTCGACCGCGACGTCAACACCGTCTTCCAGGACTACGCGCTCTTCCCGCACATGACCGTGCAGCAGAACGTCGAGTACGGCCTCCGGGTGAAACGCGTCCCTCGCGCGGAGCGCCGTCAGCGCGCGAAGGAGGCTCTCGACACCGTCCGGCTCGGCGAGTTCGGGGAGCGCAAACCCGACCAGCTCTCCGGCGGCCAGCGGCAGCGGGTCGCGCTGGCCAGGGCACTGGTCAACCGGCCCAAGGTGCTGCTGCTCGACGAACCGCTCGGCGCGCTCGACCTGAAACTGCGCCACACCATGCAGACCGAGCTGAAGCAGATCCAGCGCGAGGTCGGCATCACCTTCATCTTCGTCACCCACGACCAGGACGAGGCGTTGACGATGAGCGACCGCATCGCGGTGTTCAACGCCGGCCGCATCGAACAGGTCGGCTCACCGGTCGAGGTCTACGAGCGGCCCGCGACGGCGTTCGTCGCCGGCTTCGTCGGCACCTCGAACCTGCTCAGCGGTGGCGGCGCCGAGAACATCATCGGCAAACCCGGTGTGTTCAGCATCCGCCCCGAGAAGATCCGCATCGACGCCGATCTCTCGAAATCCGCCGGGGTCGGCGAGACCAGCGCCACCGGCACCGTCACCGACACCGTCTACGCCGGCGCGACCGTGCGTTACGAGGTCACGCTCGACGCCGGTGGCCAGCTCTCCGTGGTCCGGCAGAACACCGCCGAACCCGCGGACTTCGAAGGCGGCCGCGTCCGCCTGAGCTGGCGCCACGAACACAGCTTCCGCGTCCCCGAAGCCGGTTAGTTCTCCCCCTGTACCGAAAGGTTGTTCAATGAAGAACAGGAAACTCGCGCTCGCCGGCCTGCTCGGCGCCGGCCTGCTCGTGGCCGCCTGCGGAACGTCCGGATCCAGTTCGACCGCCGCCGCGCCCGGCGGACAGGGTTTCACCCCGCCGAAGCTCGACGCGCTCGCGCAGCTCGGCCAGCCGGAAGGCCAGGTCAACGTGCTGGCCTGGCCCGGCTACGCGGAGAACGGCTCCAACGACCCGGCCGTCGACTGGGTCACCGGCTTCGAGAAGGAGACCGGCTGCAAGGTCAACGTCAAGGCGTTCGGCACCTCCGACGAGGCCGTGAGCCTGATGAAGACCGGACAGTACGACGTCATCTCCGCCTCCGGTGACGCTTCGCTGCGGCTCATCGCGTCCGGCGACGTCGAACCGGTGAACACCGCGCTCGTCCCGAACTACGCCGACGTCTTCGACTTCCTCAAGAACCGCCCGTGGAACAGCGTCAACAACGTGTCCTACGGCGTGCCGCACGGCTGGGGCGCGAACCTGCTCACCTGGCGCACCGACAAGGTGACCCCGGCGCCGACGTCGTGGTCGGTCATGTTCGACGCGAACAGCCCGTACAAGGGCAAGATCTCGGCTTACGACTCGCCGATCTACATCGCCGACGCCGCGCTGTACCTGCAGACGCACAAGCCCGAACTCGGGATCAAGAACCCGTACGCCTTGGACGACAAGCAGTTCCAGGCCGCCGTCGACCTGCTCAAGCAGCAGCGCCCGATGGTGGGGGAGTACTGGTCGGACTACCTGAAGGAAAGCCAGGCGCTCAAGAGCGGCGACGCCGTCGTCGGCACCGCCTGGCAGGTGACGGTGAACCTGACCAAGAGCGAAGGCGCGCCGGTCGAGTCCGTGCTGCCGTCCGAAGGCGCGACCGGCTGGTCGGACACCTGGATGGTGGGCGCGAAGTCGCCGCACAAGACGTGCTCCTACAAGTGGCTGAACCACATCGTCAGCCCGAAGGCGAACGCCCAGGTCGCCGAGTATTTCGGTGAATCGCCTTCGAACCCGAAGGCGTGCGCCGAAACCAAGGACAAGAAGCACTGCGAGACCTACCACGCCGGTGACGCCGCGTACGCCTCGAAGATCCAGTACTGGACGACGCCGATCACGCAGTGTCTCGACGGCCGCACCGACGTCAAGTGCAAGGACTACGGCGAGTGGACCCGCGCCTGGACCGAGATCAAGGGCTGACCTCCCGACTCCGGGAGCGGCCGGTGGGCCCCCCACGCCGGCCGCTCCCGGTCCCATCTCAAGGCGGAAGAAGATGACGACCACCCTTGACTCGCCACGGCGGAAAGCCTCCGCCTACCTGTACCGCAAACCCAAGCTGCGCCTGGGAATCCTGCTCTCCGCGCCGATGCTGTGGCTCGGCCTCGCCTACCTCGGCGCACTGGCCGCGTTGTTCGTGACCGCGTTCTGGAGCACCGACGTCTTCACCGGCCAGGTCGTGACCGAGTGGTCGCTGAACAACTTCGTCACCCTGTTCAGCGACGCGGTGTATCGCACGATCACCCTCCGGACGGTCGGAATCGCCGCGCTGGTCACGGTGGTCACCGCGATCATCGCCTTCCCGATGGCGTTCTACATGGCCAAATTCGCCTCACCCAGGGCACGGCGGCTGCTGGTGATCGCCGTCATGACCCCGCTGTGGGCGAGCTACCTGGTGAAGGCCTACGCGTGGCGGACCATGTTGTCCGGCAACGGGGTTCTGCACTGGCTGCTCGACCCGTTCGGCCTCGACACCCCCGGCTACGGCGTGCTCGCGACCGTGATCACGCTGTCGTACCTCTGGCTGCCGTACATGATCCTGCCGATCTACGCGGGCCTGGAGCGGCTGCCGAATTCGTTGGTGGACGCCGCGAGCGACCTCGGCGCCCGGCCGTTCCGCACGTTCCGCTCGGTGGTGCTGCCGGTGACCTTCCCTGCCGTCGTCGCCGGTTCGATCTTCACGTTCTCGTTGTCGCTGGGCGACTACATCGCGGTGAAGATCGTCGGCGGCACGTCGCAGATGCTGGGCAACGTCGTCTACGACAACATCGGCGCGGCCAACAACCTGCCGTTCGCGGCGACCGTCGCGACCGTGCCCGTGGTGATCATGCTCGCCTACCTCGCCGCCGTGCGCCGCACGGGCGCGCTGGACAACCTGTAGGAGCGCGCGATGCGGCTTTCCCGGACGACCAAATACCTGCTGCTGGCGGCGCTCGTGCTCGGCCTCGGCGTCATCTACTTCCCGCTGCTCGTGGTCCTGCTCAACTCGTTCAACGCGGACACCACCTTCGGCTGGCCGCCGTCGAGCTTCACCCTCGAATGGTGGAGCCGGGCCGCGGAGAACGAAGGCGCGCTGAACGCACTCGGCACGAGTGTCCAAGCAGGACTCGCGGCGACCGCGATCGCACTGGTACTCGGCACGATGGCGGCCTTCGCGCTGCAGAAGTACCGCTTCTTCGGCCGCAACCAGGTGTCGCTGCTGATCATCCTGCCGATCGCGCTGCCCGGTATCGTCACCGGTATCGCGCTGAACAACGCCTTCCGCACGATCCTCGGCATCGACCTCGGCCTGTTCACCGCGATCGTCGCGCACGCGACCTTCTGCATCGTGGTGGTGTTCAACAACGTCGTCGCCCGCCTGCGACGGATGGGCGGCAACCTCGAAGAGGCGTCGATGGACCTCGGCGCCGACGGGCTCACGACGTTCCGGCTGGTGACCTTCCCGATGCTGCGGTCGGCCCTGCTGGCCGGCGGCTTGCTCGCCTTCGCCCTGTCGTTCGACGAAATCATCGTCACGACGTTCACCCTCGGGACCGGTCTGGAGACCCTGCCGATCTGGATCCTGAACAACCTGTTCCGGCCGAACCAGGCCCCGATCGTCAACGTCGTGGCGGCGGTGCTGATCCTGGCCTCGACGGTGCCGGTCTATCTGGCGCAACGGCTTTCCGGCGACACGACGTCGGGCGGACGGCTGTGAGACAACGCCGGTGCGACCCTTTGCGGGCCGCACCGGCGTTTTCACTCAGTAACGACGGTCTTCGATCGCTCCCGTCGATCCGTTGTAGGTGATGTAACCGTTCTGGAAGTCGCTGCGCTTGCCGGTCGGGATGTTGTATTCACCGCTGGTGGGGAAGCCGAGATACGACGTTTCCCAGCCGAGATCCCGCCAGCGCAGCCGGATCATCCCCTTGACCTCCCAAGCGACGTTCGTCCCCGCCCGCCAGTAGATCGAGTGATCGAATCCGCCTTGGCGGAAGTGGTTGTACTTCCCGGTACTCCCGGGCGTCCACGTCTCGTCGGTGATGGGGTAGCCGACGCCGTTTTGCCAGCCGGTCGCCGCGAAACGGTCACGGATCGATCCGTGCACTTCGAAGGCGTCCGTCGACGGTGACCAGAAGATCGAGCCGTTGCCGCTGAAGTGGGTGAACCGGCCGACGCCGTCCGGCGTGGCCACCTCGTCGGTGGTCGGGTAGCCGAAGAACTTCTCCCAGCCCAGCGAACGCCACTTCTGCCAGATCCGGCCCATCACGTAATGCGCGCCGGTCGCCGCGGTCCAGTAGATCGAGGCGTTGTTGTTGTTGAAGTGGTTGACGCGGCCGATCCCGTCCGGTGTCGTCAGCTGGTCGGTGGTCGGGAAGCCGAGCGGCCCCGCCTCGCCGTTGGTCGCCTGCCACTTCGCCCGGATCTCGCCGTGGATCGCCATGGCCCCGATGCTCGAGGTCCAGTAGATCGAGCCGACACCCGTGGTCGGCCCGCCCGTGAAGTCGTTGTAGCGACCGTTGTTCGCTCGAGCCACCAGTTCGTCCGTGGACGGAGAGCCGAGGAACGCGTGCGCCCCGAGCGTGACGTACTTGGTCAGGATCTCTCCGGAGACTGCTTTGACGCCGTGCTGATCCGTCCAATACAGACGGCCGGAAGCGTACTGCTGCCAATGGCCGTCACCCTCGATGAGTTCCAGTCCCACCGGAGCGCCCATCAAGGTCCGGATAGGCGCCTCGTCCGCGTAGCGCTTCTGGATGGGGGTCTGATACTCCGCGCGGAGGGTGAGCCCCGCGACGGGCATCTGGACCTGACGGACCGGCTCGGTGCTCTGGTTGTCCGGCCATTTGACGAAGTTCGCCGCGTCCAGGGATTTGGGGGGAGCGGAGATCTGGACGGGGGAGTTCACGGTCACCAGCCGGTTGGCACTCTCGTTCACCCCGATCTTGAGCCGCGCCGGGCGGGTGCCGGCGACGGCCAGCCGAGCCGTCCGAGGATTGACGGAGTACCGCTGACTCGTGATGACGCCTCGGCCGTTCTCCGCCGTCGCGGTGACCACGACACGGGTGTCGGTCTCGTTCGGGAAGGCGAACGAGAAGGTGGGGCCCGTGCCGGTACGCAGCGTGGTGTAATCGCAGGTGCTGCTCTGAGGACAGCGCATCCGGTCTGCCCGCCACTTCACGGCCAGCGGTCCGTCGATGGGATCCTCGGCCGAAGAAACGCCCACGGATACAGTTTCGCCGCCGGAAAAGACGGCGTTCGGGTCAGGAGCCGCGAGCGAGAGCGTGGGTGTGGCTTCACCGGGAAGGAAGGTCTGGCTGGCGTTCGTCACCGCACCGTGCGCGTCGCTCACCGTGAGACTGACCGTCACCACGTCGCCGGTCGAGTAGGTGTGCTCCACGACCTGACCGCTACCGGTGGTGCCGTCCCCGAAGGTCCATTGGTAGTCGAGGGTGTCCAGATCCGGGTCACTCGACCCTCCCGCGTCGAGTGAGATCTTCTTCGTGTCCGGCGTCACGGTTCCGGTGAACGCCGCGAAGGGGGCCTTGTTCGCCGGCTTGTAGCTCAACCTGCGCAGTTTGGAAGATGCGGAGTCGGCCAGCACGACGTCGCCGTTCGGTGCCGTCAGAACGGCGACCGGATCGCCGATGTCGGAGGCGATCGCGTTGATCGCCTGGGTGACCTTGCCCCCGGCGTCGAACGCGAAAGTCGAAAGCGTGTGACCGCTCTTGTTGGCTACGAAATGAAGTCCCCGATAAATCTCGGGATACGAAGTCCCGGTGTAGGGAACTCCGCCGACGAGGGTATCCGTCGCGCCCTGGGTCGTCTCACTGATCGGTGCGGAGTTCGCGACGTTCGCGCATTCCGGGAGGTCGCGATAGCCAGGCGCACGCGTGGTCCCTTCCCAGCACGGCCATTTCAAGTTCTGGCCGGGGAAGGCGAGATTCGCTTCGCTGCGGGCCGCCCAGCCGATGTCGGTGACGACGACACCGCCTCGCGGATCCACCGCGATCCGGGGATCGCGCAGTCCGCTCGTGTAGTTGCGGCTGCGCCAGGACGTCGGAGCCCCCGGGTCGTAGAACGGATTGTCCACCCGGCCTTTGCCGTCCGTGCCGATGCGAAGCACCTTGCCTGTCGGTTGAGCGGGATCCAGTGCTCGCAGCGCGAACTTGTCCACATTGTCCTTGGTCGCACCGGCCGGAGCCTGAACTGTCGCGTTGTCCCCGACAGCGACCCAGAGGACGTCGCCGCCGGGATCCACGACGACGTCCTGGATTCCCTTGCTGTCGGCGTTGACCGGGAACTCCAGGACCGGAGCCTCGTCGGTGAGTCCCGTCGGTGCGCCCACACCCTCCGCCCGCCATTTGCTGAGGCGGAACACCTGAGTGGACGTACCGGTCGCGAGTGCCCGAGTGGTATAGACCGTTCGGCTGGTGGTGAAGTCCGGCGCCACCGCGATGCCGGTGAGGCCGAGCGAACCGGCGGTGTGCACCGGAAGTGAGGCGATCTGTACCGGCTGGCCACCTCGCGGTACCAGCTGTACCGATCCCAGGCGGCCGGTGGTCAGCGCACTTCCGTCCGGGAGGTAGGCGGCGTCGGTGAGATCTCCGGCCTGCTGACCGGTGGGTGTGTCGATCAGGGCGAACCCCGTCGGGAGCGCCGGCGCGGCCTGTGCCGGGGGTGCCGAGGTGACCACGGTGCCGAGCAGCACCGTGGCGGCCGCGGAGACGACCAGGGATCTTCGAGTCCGCATTGGACCTTCCTTCTCCGAATACGGAGAGTGCCATGCGCGGAAAGTGCTCACGAACGCACAAAAAATCGCGTCGGCGCGACAGAGTTGCCCATTCTGTAACGCGACGCGACCTTCCGCCCCCAGCGCCCTCGTTTTTGACTATGAGCACGCCGGACGCTAGCGGCTGGTCAGAGCGCCGTCATTCGGCCGAAAGTGTGATTCGGCCGACCCTGTCGAAGATTTGTGATCTAGCTCATCATCGGCTAACGCGCTAATCGAACTATCGAACGCATGGTCGACTACCGTTCGGTCATCCACGCGTGCCCATTCGGCCACGGCCATTTGGCCCAAAATCGGCAAAAGGCCTTGCCGGACGTCTCGTCGCCCAGCAATATCAACTCGCCGACCTGCTCTCAAGGAGCCGAGGGCTGTCCTGGGTGGGCAGCCCAAGGGGGGAAGTCATGAAGCGGATCCGTCGTGGACCTGTCCTGCGCGCAAGACTCCGGGTGACGCTCGCGTTGCTGCTGATCGTCGCACTCGTGGCGACGCTGGGGCCGGCGGCTTCGCAACGGTTTCCGTCGTCGGACGAGGCGGGTGCGTCGGCTGTGGCGGACGCTCCGAAGCAGGAGTCGGGATCCGCGGAAGGCGTCGCGGACCGTCCGACCCCCGACAACGCCGCCACTCCCGCGGTCAATCGGGCGACGGCCACTTCACTTCAGTCGAAGTACCCGCCGATCGCCTTTCCCGAACCCGCCTCCGACAAGCGCAGCAGCGCGACGGTCGTACCGCCGCCTGCCGCCCAGGTGCGTGGTTTCGACGCGCAGGCCAGCAAAGAACTGCCGCAGCAGCGCACCACGCACAGCAGTGTTTACGACAATCCCGACGGTACGCAGACCACCGTCTACGGCCAAGACCCGCTGAACTTCCCGCTGCCCGAGGGCGGATTCGGCCCCGTCGACACCCGCGCCGTCCCCGATCAGGCAGGCGGCTGGCGCAAGGCGGGTGACGAGCTTCAGGTCCACATGGGACAGACAAGCGGCTCGATGCGAGTGAGCGACGGCGCCGGGCATGAGGCGGCCTTCAGCCTGCTGGGTGCGCGGGCGACGGCCGGGCACGCGGAAGGCAACGCGGTCGGGTACCCCGACGTTCTGCCGAACGCCGACATGCGGGTCGAGTTCACCGCGGGCGCGGCCAAGGAGTGGTTCGTCCTCAAGAATCCCGACGCTCCCCATGCCTGGGAGTTCGCGCTGGATCTGAAGGGACTCGAGGCGAGGATCGCCGATGGTCAGGTGGTCTTCGTCAATCAGGCCGGCGCCGTCGTCCTGCGTGTCCCGCTGGGTTACATGCTCGACTCGAGCCGTCAGGAAAGCGGTGAACCCGCGACCTCCTATGGCGTCACCTACCGGCTCGGAAGCCGTGATGGCAAGCAGATCCTCCGGGTGGAACTCGACTCCGCGTGGCTGCGGGACCCGGCAAGGGTCTACCCCGTGCGCGTTGATCCCACCGTGGTCAAGGAGTCGGTCAGCACCGGCAACCTCGTGGTGGAGAACGGCACCCGGTACACCAACGCCAACGAGTTGCGCATCGGTCGCAGCGGTGGCAAGACCGCATCGAGCTACCTGCGTTTCGGTGGCATCGGCGGAGATCTGAAGGACAACCGGATCTTCGGTGCGCAGCTGCAGTTGACCAACTTCTGGTCCGGCTCCTGTACTCCCCGTCCGATGAGTGTGCACCCGGTCACCGCGGACTGGGGGTCCTCCGGAACACCCCCGATCGGCGGCGCGCTGGGTGGCGGGGTCTTCTCGCACGGGTACATGGCCCCCTTGGCGACCAGGTCGAACTGCCCGACCGCCCACGAACTGATCGACCTGGGCGTCGGCGGCCGGGAGCTCGTCCAGCAGTGGGCGGGCGGCGCTCCGAACCATGGTCTCGCCCTTCAGGCGCCGACGGACCCGGCGGCGTGGAAGCGCTTCACCGGCTTCGGCACGGCCAACCCGCCGCGGCTCTACGTGACGCACTCGCCTTATAACGCCGACTACCGCATCGACCGTGCCACACCGGAACCGCCGGTCACCCGTGCGGCCTCGGGCAAGGTCAAGATCACCGTGACGAACCGCGGTGCGCAGACCTGGTCACGCAACGACTTCGCGCTGGGTTACCGCGTCTACGACCGGAGTGGGAACCCGCTCGGCTCCCAGATCGCGGCCGAGCTCCCCGGTGACGTGGCGCGCGGCGCTTCCGTCACACTCGACGCGGAGATCAAGGCGATCGGGGTGGGCAGCTATCTCCTCGACTTCAGCATGCTCCGCAAGCCCGGCGACTACTTCACCGATCACCAGGTCGCGCCCGCCCGTATCGGCCTCGACGTGTACGACGTGCCGCCGTTCATCAAACAGCAGTACCCGCTCAACGGCGCCTCCGTCCAGACGCTGACCCCGCAGTTGTGGGCGAGCGGTATCGACGTCGACCCGCCCGCGGGCAGCACCCTGAAGTACCGGTTCGAGGTTTGCGAAAAGGGGGCGAACGACAACCCGGTCAACTGCTTCAGCTCGGCACACCAGACGAGTCCGACGTGGACGGTTCCGGACAAGAAGTTGTTCTGGAACAAGATCTATCTCTGGCGCTCGTTCGCGTTCGACGGCACCAGCGAGAGCGAAGCGCTGCCGTTCAGTGCCATCTTGAGCGCGGTCCCGCAACCGGCGATCACCTCGCATATGGCCATGACCCCGCACAGCGGAACCGACCGTGACTTCGACCCGATGGTCGGCAATTACCACTCCAGTGCGATCGACGTCCAGATGCCGACGGCCGGCCCCGGCCTGAGCGTCATCCGGACCTACAACACCTTGGACCCCCGCCGCGACCACTGGTTCGGCACGGGATGGGCGACGAAGTACGACATGCGCGTGGCCCGGGACTACGCGGGGAACGCCCTGGTCACCTATCCCGACGGCCAGCAGTTGAGGTTCGGGCTGAACCCGGACGGCACCTACGCGCCGCCGCAGGGCCGGTTCGCCGGTTTCAAATCCGAGCCGGACGGCGGCTGGTCGCTGACCGACAAGTCGGCGACCACGTATCGCTTCGACGCCGCGGGCAAGCTGACCGGTTACACCGACGGCGTCGGGCGCGGCGTCAGGATCTACTGGGAGGGTGACGCCCTCACCCGTGCCCTCGATCTGGCCAGCGGGCGGCAATTGGTCTTCCTGATCCAGGATCGCAAGGTCGCCGAGGTGTTCGCGACCGAGGTCAACGGCCAGATCCGGAACTGGAAGTACTCCTACGAGGGCAACCGGTTGCGACAGGTCGAAGACCCCCTGGCGAACATCACCCGGTACGACTACGCCGATCAGTCCAGGTTCCGCACGGTCGTCAATGACACGGCGCCGGACGGCTACTGGCGATTGGGTGATCAGAACGGCGAGACGGCCGTCAGCCAGGTGGCGCTCAACCGGGGCAAGGACAACGGCAAGTACAAGAACGTCGTGCTCGGCACGGCCGGTGCGGTACCGGGTTCGGCCGACACCGCGGCGACCTTCAACGGGTCGACCTCGGTGCTGCAACTCCCGGACGGGGCGATCAAGAAGAGCAGGGATCTCTCGGTCGGGCTGTGGTTCAAGACCAGTGGTGCCGGTGTCCTGCTGGGCTATCAGCAGAACGAGCTCTCGGGTTCCCTGCAGAACGCCTACACCCCGGCGTTGTACGTCGGGACGAACGGAAAGCTCTACGGGCAGTTCGCGGACGGCACGACCGCGCCGATGAGCACTTCCGGTGTGGTCAACGACAACAAGTGGCATCACGTGGTGCTTTCCGGATCGCTGGCGACACAGTGGCTCTATCTCGACGGTGTCCAGGTCGCGACCAAGCAGGGCGTGATCGAGCACGGCAACCAGACCAAGACGTACGTGGGCGCCGGCTTCGTCTCCGGTAACTGGCCTGCCAAGCCCGGCAACGACCACGGGTACTTCGCCGGAGCGATCGACGAGGTGGCCGTCTACACCAAACCTTTAGGGGACAACGCGGTCCGCGAGCAGTTCCAGGCTGCTCAGCCGTCCGAAGGGCTCAGCAAGATCACTCTGCCCAGCGGCAGGATCGCCGCCGAGGTGGAATACGACACGGTCAGCGAGCGGGTGAAGAGCTACACCGACCGCAACGGCGGGGTCTGGCGGCTCGGCGTTCCGGTGATCACCGGTGAAGAGAACAATCTGATCCGCACCGTTCAGTTCACCGATCCGGGAAACCGCAACCACACCTTCGACTACGACCCGGTTCGGGGCCGGATCCTGCGGACGGTCACTCCGTTGGGGCTCGGCGTCCGCCCGGAAGACCAGGCCGGGCAGCCCGCCGGGGAAGTCGGTTACGGGATCCGAACCTACGACTACGACGACGAAGGCAACCAGAACACCATCGTCTCCGAGAACCTCAATGAGGTCACGCTCGGATTCGACCAGCGGGGCAACGTCATCAGCAAGCGGACCTGCCAGATGCCCGGCCGCTGCCAGACCGAATATTTCGGCTACCACTTCAGCCCGGACAACCCGCTCGATCCGCGTAACGACAAGGTCGTCTGGAGCCGGGACGGAAGATCCACGAACGCCGAGGACAACCGGTATCTGACCACGTACCTCTACAACGCCAAGGGCGACCTTCTCAGTCAGAAGATGCCCGACGGCGGCGAGGTCGTGCACAGCTACACCACGGGCACCGAGCAGCCGCTCGACAACGTGGGCGTCCCGGTTCCGGCCGACCTGTTGCTGTCGACGGTGAGCGCGACGGGGGAGAGCACGAATTTCCGGTACTACAGCACCGGCGATCTCGGTGAGATCCAGCAAGCGTCCGGAATGCGGACAAGATTCGTCTACGACGCCGCCGGACGGCGGACCTCTTCCACGATCTACGTGGACGCGTACCCCGACGGCATCACGACCACTTATGAATACGACGCGCTGTCGCGCGTGAAGGCCGAGACAGGGCCCGAGACCACGAACGCCGTCACCGGTGTCAAGCATCGTGCCCGGACGGTCACGTCCTACGACAAGGACGGGAACATCGAGCGCGAGGAGGTTTCGGACCTCGTCGGTGGCGACCCGGCCCGCGTCACCACTCGTGAGTACGACGATCATGGCCGTCTCGTGCATCTCGTCAACCCGGAGGGCAAGGGGACACGGTACGGCTTCGACGTCTTCGGCAACCGGATGTTCGAAATCGACGCGAGCGGTGTGAAGAAGTCCTACGCCTATACGGCTCGCAATGAAGTCGCCGAGGTGCGCCTGCACGGTTGGCACGGTGGCGTGGTCGACCCTGCCGACGGGGACGGCCGCCCGGGTGACGGTGAAGGGGATACCGATCCGGCGAATTCGAAGCCGACGGTGCTCGAGTCCTTCCGGTACGACGAGTCCGGACGACAGATCCTGCACGTCGACGCGATGGGCCGTACGACGCGGAACAACTACTACGCCAACGATCTGGTCGCTCAGGTCGTCGCGGAGGGCTACAAGGATCCTGTCACTGGATACGTTCGCGACCTCGTGCTGGAGAACAACAGCTACGACGGCGCCGGTAACCTGACCAAGCAGACCACGGCCGGAAACCGGACCACGACCTACGACTACGACACGGTCAACAGGCTCACACAGTCGATCGAAGACCCCGGCGGACTCGATCGCAGCACGAGGTTCACCTACGACCGCAGCGGCAATGTGATCCGCACCGAGAAGTCCGGTAACCCCTCGAACACCGGTGGCGGACAGGTGAACACCCTTGAGGTCACCGAATTCGAATACAACGCCTCCGGCCAGCGAATCAAGCAGACCGTCCACAATGGTCAGGAACGGCTGATCACCAGCTGGGACTACGACGAGCGCGGGATGCCGGTGTCCGTCACCGATCCTCGTGGGAGCCAGTCGTCGTCGCAATACACGACGACGATGGCGTACGACCAGCTGGCCAGGCCCATCCGGGCCACCGGTCCGCGAGTCCGCACGGAGTCGAACGGCGGCGCGCCGGTGGACGCGCAAGCGACCATGATCACCGGCTACGACACCTTCGGTTCGGTCACGCACACGAAGGACCCGCTCGGTCGCGTCACCACGGCCGAGTACGACAAACTCGGGCAGCTGGTGAAGGCGAGCCTGCCGTCGTACACGCCGCCCGGCGCCACGGCGCCGATCACGCCGACCAAGGAGATCCGCTACGACGCCGTGGGGCGCGTGATCAAGCAGATCGACGCCCGGCAGCACGCGACCGAACTGCGGTACGACCAGCTGGGAAGGCTGCTGGAGCGGCACGACCCGCAGGACAACGGCACGGCCGCCGGTGTCTGGAAGTACTCGTACACGATGACCGGCCTGCCCCTGTCCGCGACTTCGCCGACGGGTGCCCGGGTCGAAGCGACCTATGACGAACTGGGCCGCAAGGTGACCTCGACCGCGGTGGAGCGGTTCCCGGCGCCTGCCGCGTACACCACGAAGTACCGGCACGACGACGCGGGCAACGTGGTGGCGGTCGAGAATCCGGCCGGCGAGAAGAGCCTGAACACCTACGACAAGCTGAACCAGCTGATCACCGCGGTCGACCCGGCCGGGGTCACCACCAAGCGGGGCTATGACCGGCAGGGCAGGCTGGTCCGGGCGAGCGACGGTGCGGGCGTCACGAAACGGCTCAACTACGACCTGGCCGGACGCGTGATCTCCGAGTTCGACGTCGACGGCCAGTGGACCGGCTCGCAGCCGCTGTTGCGGGAGCGCAAGTTCACCTACGACCCCGCCGGCAACATGCGGACGTCGGAGGACTGGGAGAAGCGGGTCACCACGTTCAACTACGACGCGGCGAACCGGCTGTCCAGCCAGATCGAGCCCGTCGCGGACGGGAAGACGATCACGACGTCATTCGGCTACGACGCGGCCGGAAACCGCACCAGGTTCACCGACGGCCGATCGAACAAGACCGTCTTCACCTACAACAGCCTGAACCTGCCGGAGTCGGTGGTCGAGCCGTCCACAGCCGCGCATCCCGCGGCGGCGGACAGGACCTGGACGCAGTCCTACGACGCCACGGGCAACGCGACCCGGCTGACCGCGCCCGGAAACGTGAACCGCGACCGGACGTTCGACGCGCTGAACCGGATGCTCACGGAGACGGGCTCGGGCGCCGAGACGCAGACCACCGGCAAGGCGCGGACCTACGACGCCGACGGCCGTGTGCGGGTGGCAGGAAGTAACGCGTACACCTACAACGACCGCGGTGGTCTGCTGACCGCGACCGGTACCTCCGGCGCGTCATCCTTCGAGTACGACAACGCCGGGCGCGTCATCACCCGGAAGGACGCCGCCGGCACCACCGGTTACGGCTACCTCAAGGGCCGTCTGGACTCCGTGACCGACGGCGCGACCGGCGGCAAACTGACCTACGGCTACAACGAAGCAGGCAAGGTCAAGACGATCGACTACGGCGCCGGTCGCGTCCGGACCTACGACTACGACAACCTCGCACGGCCGAAGTCCGATGTCCTGAAGGAAGCGAACGGCACGGTCCTCTCGTCGATCGCCTACACCTACGACCCGAACGACCGGGTCAAGACGAAGACGACCGCGGGGTTGGCCGGCTCCGGTCAAAACAGCTACTCGTACGACTTCCAGGGCCGGATGCTCTCCTGGACGGACCCGTCGGGTAAGTCGAACGAGTACGGCTGGGACGACTCGGGCAACCGAGTCAAGGCGGGTGACAAGAACGCGACCTACGACGAGCGGAACCGTGTCCTCGCCGACGGCGACTACACCTACGCCTACTCGCCGCGCGGTTCGCTGAGTTCACGCACGTCGTCCGGCATGGAGGAGAAGTACTCCTTCGACGCCTTCGACAGGCTGGTCAAGTTCGGCACGACCGAGTACACCTACGACGACTTCGACCGGCTCGCCACCCGAGGCGGACAGAAGTTCTCGTACGCGGGCATGGAACGGGACACTGTCAGCGACGGCGTCTCGCGCTTCGGCCGCGGTCCGGATGGCTCTTTGGTATCGCTCTCGCAGGGAGCCGATTCCCGGCTCACGCTTTCCGACCGGCACGGCGACGTCGTCGGCGCGCTGGCGCCCGCGTCGGGTGGCGTCGTCGACTCGACGGCGTACGACCCGTACGGCAAGCGGATCGCGTCGACCGGTGCCTCGCGGACGGTCGGTTTCCAGGGCGACTGGACGGATCCCGACAACGGGAACGTCAACATGGGGGCGCGGTGGTACCAGCCGGGTTCCGGCACGTTCGCTTCACGCGACAGCATCGAGCTCCCGTTCTCGCCGTCGATCAGCGCGAACCGGTATTCGTATGTGCTGGGTTCGCCGCTGAACTACTTCGACCCGGACGGCCACGGCTGGTTCAGTGACCTGTGGGACAAGGCGGGCACGATCGTGCACACCGCCCTGGACGTGGCGGGCATGATCCCCGGCATCGGCGAGATCGCCGACCTCGCGAACGCCGCGATCTACGCCGCCGAAGGTGACTGGGAGAACGCCGCCTGGTCGGCGGCGGGCGCGATCCCGTTCGGTGGCAACGCCGCGACCGCGGCGAAGTGGGCCCGAAAGGCGGGCGACTTCATCGGCAACGGCCGACGGGCGGGCCGCCACGCCGACGACGCGATCGGTCTCGGCCGTCGCTATGGCGATGACGTCGCCGGCGCCGCTCGGCGGGGTGTTGATGATGCCGCTGCGGCTGCTGCTCGGAAGGCTTCTGCTGTTGCGGCTGCTCGTAAGGCGGCTGCCGCCGCCGCTGCGGCCGCGGCTCGGCGGGCCGCGGCGATCCTGGCGAAGAAGAAGGCGGCCGCGGCCGCCGCGCGGGGTGCCGCGGAGCGGACGGCGAAGCGGAATCCGATTCCGACGTTGAAGGCGGCTTTGAAGCCGGTGTTCAAGGGGACGGATCTGGTGTCGTCGTCGCCGTTGACGCCGGCTCGGGTGGTGCAGGCGTTCAAGGCGGATGTGCAGGATTCGGGTCGGGTTTTCGATTTCTTCAAGAAGCAGGTGGTGGGGGACGGGAACGTCGTCCAGAACGTCGCGGAGACTGTGACGGCGGTGTCGGAGGTTGCTCAATCGGGGGCTTCTCCTGATGATCTTTTGTCCGCTCTGGGTGGTTTGGCTGGGCGGAACAAGAGCCGGGGTAAGCATCACGACGAGTCGTCGAGCGGTTCGGCTACGAGTTGTGTGTCGAAGAACAGTTTTGATCCGAACACGCTGGTGGTGATGGGTGACGGGTCTCGTAAGCCGATCAAGGATGTGAGGGTCGGGGACAAGGTCCTGGCGAAGGATCCGACGACGGGGCGTACTGCGGTTCGGGTGGTGACGGATGCCCGTTCGCATGCGAGTAAGCGGACTCTGGTCGAGGTCGGTGTCGCGAGCGGTGCCGATCGTGGGTCTGTGGTGGCGACGGATGAGCATCCGTTCTGGGTGGAGTCGGAGAAGCGGTGGTCGAACGCTGTTGATCTGAAGGCCGGTCATCGGTTGGAGACCGGGGATCATCGGGACGCCACTGTCACGGGGACGCGGTCGTGGTCTGAGACCCGGCGGGTCTACAACCTGACCGTCGACACGGACCACACGTACTACGTCGTCGCAGGTCAGACACCTGTCCTCACCCACAACTGTGACAAGAAGCTTGATTTCGTGCATGGGACGACATCAACACACGCGGACAACATTGACGCCAATGGCCTGAGCGGTCATGCGGCGCGGGCGAACGCCCACGGAGGCGCCTTGAACCAGCCGGGAAGCTTGTTCACTTACCAGGTGAACTCGACTGATAGTGAAACACTGAGCGCCGCGGCGTCGTTCGGTGCGACGCGTACTGGGGCTGGGGAACGGCCGTCGATTCTCATCTTCCAGATGTGCCAGTGCGACTATGATCGGTTGAAGGAAGCTGGGCACATCCGAACCCGCGTCACGGACGAAGTCAGCAACAGGGTTGAGCACATCTTCAGGCCGGCGGCGATGCCGTACCTGGAGAGGATTTATCGGAGGGATTTCTGATGGATCGGTCCGTTCGGAAGAATAGGAGCGTGGCGATGTCGGGTGCGGGAGGCTACGACGACAAGATGCCGAACGTTGAAGATTACCTACACGACTACCGAAAAGTCCTGGAGCGGGTACGGGCGTCTCGCCAAGGCTATCCTATCAGTGAAGTACGTCAGGCGTTGAGAGAGGGCTTCGAATCGGAGGGAGTCGAAGTATGGGATGAAGTGCTCGAAGATGCTGCTAAGTTGATTTCAGCAGGAGATGCCGATTCCTCTGCGTGACTAATTTCTGCCAATAGTGAAACGACGAATTGTCGAGCGAATTTCGAGTGTAGGATATCGACAATCTGACACTTGAAGAGCGTGTGTGCTTGGACGACTCAGGTGTTCAAGTGGTTCCCCGGATGACGTGCTGTGCACTCCTCTATAGTAATGGGTAGAGCCTTGGTCTTCTGCATGAGGAGATGATCTAACATGTGGGGCGAAAGGTTGTGGGGTGTGTTTCTGCAAATTTCCGGTGGTTTCTGCTCGATCTGCAATATTTCTGGGCGGGGGCGGACGGAGCTGAGGGTGCCCGCAGAAACCGGTTGATGCGAACGTGTGTGACGCGTTCTTTGCCTCGGTGGGTGCAATTTCACTGCTGCAATATGCGCTCGCGCGCCCACGTCATTCCTCCGATAAGAAGGTGGCGGAAGAATTGCTGATAGTGGCGTGAAGGGATGCCGGAGGGCAACTTGGTTTGTCTGGGGGTCGGGAGGTCTTGGCGCGTCGATCCAGTGCAGGCGTTTCAAGCGGGGCGAAGTCCTCGATGATGCGGTGCGGACGATTTCGGCTCAGGAGACCTGATCGCGCCGTCGGAAGGAATCAGTCGCCTCCCGCAGCGCCGCCAGCATCCCCGGATCCGTCACCGCGTGCCCGGCAGCCTCCACCAGCTCCAGCTTCGAGTCCGGCCAAGCCCGGTGCAGTTCGTAAGCCGTCGCCGGTGGGCACACCGCGTCGTAACGTCCCTGCACGATCACGCCAGGAATTCCCGCCAGCTTCCCGGCCTCCCGGATCAACTGTCCTTCCTCAAGCCATGCTCCATGGCAGAAGTAGTGCAGCGCCAGCCGGGCGAAGGTGACCGCGAACTCCGGCGACGCGTACTGGTTGTGGAACGCGGGATCCGGGCGCAGGCAGACGATCGCGCCTTCCCAGGTGCTCCAGGCGATGGCCGCACGTTCCCGGATCGCCCGATCGGGGTGATAGACGAGCTCGCGGTACGCCGACAGCGGGTCGTCGCGGCGGTCTTCGGGGATCGGCGCGAGGAAGTCTTCCCACTCGCGGGGGAAGAGGTTCGCGGCGCCGCCGTTGTAGATCCAGTCGAGTTCGCCGCGGCGGACGGTGAACACGCCGCGCAGGATGATCTCGCTGACGCGGCTCGGGTGGGTTTCGGCGTAGGCGAGGGCGAGGGTCGCGCCCCATGAGCCGCCGAAGAGCTGCCACTGGTCGAGATTCAGCCGTTCGCGCAGCTTTTCCATGTCCGCGACGAGGTGCCAAAGGGTGTTGGCCGACAGGTCGACGTCCGGCGTGCCGATATGCGGAGTGCTGCGGCCGGCGCCGCGCTGGTCGAACAGGATGATCCGGTAGGCGTCGGGGTCGAAGTGCCGCCGGGCCATGGAGGAGATGCCGCTACCAGGGCCTCCATGCAGGACGACCACGGGTTTGCCGTCCGGGTTCCCGGCTTCTTGGCAGTAGATCCGGTGCCCGTCGCCGACGTCGAGCATGCCCTCGGCGCGCACCTGGATCGGCGGGTACAGGTCGTCCATAAGAACACTCTGCCCGAATCGGCGAATGTTCGAAGGGTGGGGGCCCGCCCCCGCCGCCGGGCTGAGCGGGCCCCCGGTCTTCGGTCGCGTCAGCAGCCCGCCGTGGCGGCCACGTTCGCGAATCCCTTTCCGGCACCGGTCACCTTGTTGCTCGCGCAGACCTTGTTGCCCGTCGCGGCCTTCACGAGATAGAAGCCGTACGCGTAGCTGGACTGCACGTCCGCGGTGTTGCCGGAGAAGGTGTTGCCGCGGCCCCAGCCGTCGAGCTGGACATGGACCTCGAAGCCACCGTAGGTCGCGTCGTGCACGAAGACCTTGCTGCCCCGGTTGTCCGCGACCATGTAGTTGTTGCCCTTCATGTCCACCCAGCTGTCGGCGAAGTGCTCGCCGCTCTGCCCGGTCCCGTCGAAGACGTTGCCGCGCAGTTCGCCGCCGGTGGTGCCTTCCTTGATGTCGATCGACTCGGCTCGTACGTTCGGGCCGATCTTGTTGTTCAGTGCCTTGTTCCGGTCGCTCCGGTCGGGCGTGCCGCCGGGCCAGTTGCCCTTCGCGGAACCGAAGTAGATGCCTTCGCCGTAGCCCGCGTACTCGCGGCCGGTGTCGGTCACCTCTGAGTTCTTCACGACGTTGTCGGTGCTCGTGTACTGGAAATGGATGCCCTCGTGGCCGACACCGGTGACCTTGATGCCGTCGACGACGGTGTTCTTGACGCCGGTCGCCATCAGGCCCTTCTGACCACCGGTGAGGGTGAAGCCGGTCAGGTTCCAGTAGCTGCCGGTCAGTTCGAGCGTGCGCCCGGCCGAGGCCTTGATGACCGCGCTTCGCGGACCCTTCAGCGTGATGCGGCTGCTGGACGTGCCGCTCTTCGCCGCCTTGAAGTTGCCCGTGAAGGTCGTGTCGGCCGCGAGCTCGATGACGGTGCCTGGCGTGACCGAAGCGAGCGCCGCCGTGAGCTGCTCCGAAGTCCCTACGCGGACCGTCGCGGCCTGTGCCGGGTACGCCGCCAGCGTCGACAGCAGGGCCGCACCGGCCGCAACGGCCAGAACCCGCTCACGAACACGCATCCGTGGTCCTCCTCGTCGAGGGATCGAAATTCGGTCGTGGCGGCGACGGGCTAGACGTTAAGCCTCTTTACGAATGAGAGTCAAGGACATGATTGAAGTTCATATACGTGAACGACTAAAGGAGGGTGGTCGAGCAAGGACCGCCTGGAAAGGGAGCAAGGGACCTTTGCTACCGCGCACCCTGGCGGGTGGGGGTGTGTGGAAATAGGGACGTTGAGTGTCCCTATTTCCACACACCCTGTACTCCGCGTAGCGGCGCTGACGGACTGTGTGGATTTTGGGGCGTCAGATGATCAGAAATCCACACGGTCACCACGGCGCGGAGAGCAAGGGACCTTTGCTACCGCGCTCCTCGATCGGGAGTGGTAGCAAAGGTCCCTTGCTCTCTTTTTGCAGGTCAGAGGCGGGTCAGTCGTGGAACGAGTGCTCCGGAGCCGGGAACTCGCCTCGCCGCACGTCCTCCGCGAAGGCGGAAGCGGCTTCGGCCAGGACGCCGGCGAGGTCGGCGTACTTCTTCACGAAGCGAGGGGTCTTGCCGCGTCGAAGCCCGGCCATGTCCTGCCAGACGAGCACCTGGGCGTCGCAGTCCGGCCCGGCGCCGATACCGACGGTCGGGATCTTCAGTTCGTGTGTGATCCGCTTCGCGGCTTCGGCGGGCACCATCTCCATGACGACCGCAAAGGCGCCGGCCTCCTCCAGGGCGAGCGCGTCGGCGAGCAGCGCTTCGGCCGCTTCGCCGCGCCCCTGGACGCGGTAGCCGCCCAGATTGTGTTCACTCTGCGGCGTGAATCCGATATGTCCCATCACGGGGACGCCGGCCGACGTCAGCGCCTCGACGTGCGGAGCGAATTTCCGCCCGCCTTCGAGTTTCACCGCGTGCGCGCGGCCCTCCTTCATGAACCGCACCGACGTCTCCAGCGCCTGCTGCGGTGAAAGCTGATACGAACCGAACGGCAGATCGGCCACGACCAGGGCCCGCTTCACCGATCGGGTGACCGCGCGGACCAGTGGAAGCAGTTCCTCCACGGTCACCGGAAGCGAAGTGTCGTACCCGAACACGTTGTTCGACGCGGAATCCCCGACGAGCAGCACGGGAATGCCCACTTCGTCGAACAGCGCGGCGGTGTACATGTCGTAGGCGGTGAGCATCGGCCAGGCTTCGCCGCGCTCCTTCATGTCGCGAAGGTGATGTACGCGGACCTTCTTCCCAGATGTGGCCTGGGGCGCCGCGCCGGTCCCGTACGGAGCGGTGAGCTCGCCGGAATCCTTTTCGGTGGCAGACATCCTTGTCGACCGTCCTTCCCTCGAGGCCTCGAAGAGGTCCCCGGGTAGTGGAGCTGAACAGGACAAAGCCTGACATGCCCGGATACCGCTCCCAAGGCCCTGCGACCAGCTTCACACCGCGGCGTCACGCCTGTGGATGAGGAAATTCAGACCAGAGGATGATGATCGTTGACAACCACACAGGGTTGTGTGACGTCAAGTAAGTACAGCTGTCGATCCCCTGTGTGTACCGAGAAGGACCAGAATGGCAAACCCAGTGAGCCGAGTCGCGCCGTGGAAGGCGAGGGCCGGCGGGATCGTCGCCACCCTCGTGCAGCTCGCGGCCGTGTTCTCGGTGATCCTCCTGCTCGCCGGCGGTGTGAAGGGGCCGGTGCTCAGGACGGGTGACATCGCCTTCTCGGCCTTGAGCATCCCGACGAACGCGAGCCTCGTGATCGTCCTGCTGCTCGTGGTCCTCGGTGCTGCGCTCCGCCGCCGCAAACGCGCGGCTCTCTACACGCTTCTGCTGTTCCAGGTCGGCGGCCTGGCGGTGACGCTGGCCTTCCAGGCCGCCCTGCTGTGGTCGCCCGAGCTGCTGAAACTGGGTCCGTGGCAGGTCCGGCACATCCCGCACCAGGTGTGGGTGCTGGCCATCGCCGACCTGATCTCGATCGGGATGATCGCGTTCCTCTGGGTCCTTCGTCCCGCGTTCCCCGCCCGGCTCGCGCCCGGAGCCTGGCGTGACGGCTTCACGGTGCTGTTCGGTGGCTTGGCCGCGGTCATCCTGGTCGGCTGGGGCCTGAGCGAAGCCTTCCCCGGCCGTCTCGCCGACACCTGGGCGCGGTTCGCGTGGGTGGTCAACCACACGACCGGGGAGAACATCCAGCTGCGCCGGGTCGGTATCGGCGAAGGACCCGCCTGGCTCGACCTCGTGCTCGACCTCAGCGCCACGGCGGTCGCGACGGCCGCGCTGTACACGCTCTTCCGAGGTGTGCGCAGCCGTCGCTTGAGGACAGACGAGGAAGAACTGCGCGTACGCCGCCTTCTGGCCGAACACGGCGAAGACGACTCTCTCGGCTATTTCGCCACCAGGCGCGAGAAGAGCGTCGTCTTCTCGCCGAACGGCCGCGCGGCCGTGGCGTACCGCGTGCTCGCGGGCACCAGCGTCGCGAGCGCGGATCCCATCGGCGATCCCGACGCGTGGCCCGACGCGGTCCGCGCCTGGCTGAGCGAGGCACGCACCTACGGCTGGACGCCCGGCGTGCTCGGCGCGAGCGAACGCGGCGCGAAGGTTTACGCCGACGCAGGTCTTCGCGCGCTTGAGATCGGCGACGAAGCCGTCCTCGACGTCCGTGACTTCAGCCTCGCCGGGCCGGAGCGTCGCTCGGTCCGGCAAGCGGTCAAACGGATCGAACGGGCCGGATACAGCACGAAAGTCCGGCGGCACAGCGAAATCCCGGCGGACGAGATGGCCAGGCTGCTGCTGCAGGCGCAGCAGTGGCGCGGCGCCGAGACCGAACGCGGATTCTCGATGGCGCTCGGCAGGCTCGGTGATCCGAGCGACGGCCGCAGCGTGATGGTGGAGGCGTACGACGCCAAGGGCGAGCTTCGCGGAATGCTGTCGTTCGTGCCGTGGGGCCGTCGCGGCCTGTCGCTCGACCTGATGCGGCGCGACCGCGACGCCGAGAACGGGCTCAACGAGTACATGGTCGCCGAGGTCGTCGCGGCGAGCTCACACCTTGGCGCGCAACGGATTTCGCTGAACTTCGCGATGTTCCGCGCGGTCTTCTCCGAGGGGGAGCGGATCGGCGCGGGCCCGGTGCTGCGTGCCTGGCGCGGCGTGCTCAGCATGGCGTCACGGTTCTTCCAGCTGGAATCGCTCTACCGGTCCAACGCCAAGTACGGGCCCGACTGGGAGCCGCGGTTCCTGTGCTATTCCTCGGCTCGACGGTTGCCGCGGGTCGGCATCGTCGCCGGCGCGCTCGAGGGATTCGTCCCGACAGGACGATCGGCGCGGGCGCTGAAACTGGAGACGGTCACCGACGATTTCGTCGCCGAAGTCCACCGTATCGAAGCGAACGCGGCCACTCCCGCACCCAAGGAGGTGCGACGCCCCGACCAGGTCCGCGTGCGGATGGCGAAGCTGGATCGCTTGCGGGAAGCCGGGATCGATCCGTACCCGGTCGGTTTCGCGCGGGACGATCTGCTCGGCGACGTCGTCTCGAAGTTCGGGGACCTGAGCCCGGACACCCACACCGGTCATCGGGTCCGCGTCGCGGGCCGGGTGCTCGCGATGCGCAACCTCGGTGGGCTCTGTTTCGCGCGGGTCAAGGATTTCAGCGGCGAGATCCAGCTGATGCTCGATGCCTCCGTGCTCGACCTCGGCGGCTGGCGGCGAGGCGTCGACCTCGGTGACCATGTCGGCGTGAGCGGGCAGGTCGTGACGTCGCGGCGCGGTGAGCTTTCCGTGCTCGTCGACGACTGGACCGTGACGGCGAAGAGCCTGCATCCGTTGCCGGACAAGCGAAAAGGTCTCACCGATCCGGAGACGCGGGTGCGGCAGCGATACCTGGACCTCGCGGTGAACCCGGACTCGACGGCGATGCTGCGGATGCGCTCGACCGTCGTGCGCGCGGTGCGGGAGCGGCTGCACCAGGGCGATTACCTCGAAGTCGAGACGCCGATGCTGCAGACCGTGCACGGCGGCGCGAACGCGCGGCCGTTCATCACGCATATCAACGCCTACGACATGCGGATGTATCTGCGGATCGCGCCCGAGCTCTACCTGAAGCGGCTTTGCGTGGCGGGCGTCGAGCGCGTTTTCGAACTGAACCGGAACTTCCGCAACGAGGGTGTCGACGCGACGCACAACCCCGAATTCACCATGTTGGAGGCATACCAGGCGTATGCCGACTACAACACTATGCGGACCTTGACGCGCGAGCTCGTGCAATGCGCTGCGGAGGCCGCGTACGGCGCGCAGGTGGTTCGCCGACCGGGGCCGGACGGGAAGGTCGTCGAGTACGACATCTCAGGTGACTGGCCGGTGATCCCGGTCCACGAAGCCGTCTCTGCCGCGCTCGGGGAGAAGATCGACGCGAGTACCTCCGTCGCCGAACTCCAGCGGCTGTGCCGCGCGGCCGGGGTGCCGGTGAACGAGGACGCCGGGCACGGCGATCTCGTGCTGAAGGCGCACGAGCATCTGGTCGAAGGCGCGACCGTGCTGCCGACCTTCTACACCGACTATCCGACCGACGTCTCGCCGCTGACCCGGCAACATCGCGTGGACCCGCGGCTGGCCGAGCGCTGGGATCTGATCGCGTTCGGCTCCGAGGTCGGCACGGCGTACACCGAGCTGACCGACCCGCTCGAGCAACGACGGCGGCTGGAGGCCCAGTCGCTGCGCGCGGCGAGCGGGGACGTCGAGGCGATGGAGCTGGACGAGGACTTCCTGCTCGCGCTCGAACACGGCATGCCGCCGACCGGCGGGCTCGGCATCGGTGTCGACCGGCTGCTGATGATGCTGACCGGGGCGTCGATCCGGCAGACGGTGCTGTTCCCGTTCGTGCGCCCGCAGGGGTAGCAAGGGACCTTTGCTATCACTCGGCCCGCTGACCTGCGAAAAGAGAGCAAGGGACCTTTGCTACCGCCGGGCCGCGGTGATCGGCACCCGCTTGTACCCGGACACGAAGTTCGACGTGATCCGCTCCGGCTTCCCCGCCGGGGCGAAATCGTGGAACCGGCTCAGCAGCTCCTCGAACAGGATCCGGATGCTCATCCGCGCCACACTGTGCCCGACGCAGTAGTGCGGCCCGATCCCGAACGCGAGGTGCTTGTTCGGTTTGCGCCGGATGTCGAAGGTGTCCGCGTCCGGGAACTGCTCCTCGTCGCGGTTGGCCGAACCGAGCCAGACCACCACCGCGTCGCCGGCGGAGATCTTCGTATCGCGCAGCACGACGTCCTGGGTGGCGTACCGCAGCATGTGGTTGACCGGCGAAGACCAGCGCAAGGCCTCCTCGACGGCGGTCTGCCCGGTCTCCGGATGCCGCGTCCAGTCCTCGAGCACACCGGTCTCGATGAATTCCGCGAACACGAAGTTCGGCGCGTGCGGCGTCGTGACGTTCGCGCCGAGCAGGAGGCTGTAGCAGTTGGCCACGATCTCGCTGGGTGACATGTGCCTGCCCTCGAACTCGGTCGAGATCAGCACGCTGAGCAGGTCGTCGCTGAGGTGGTCGCGCCGGTACGAGACCAGATCCTGGAAGTAGACGAACAGTTCCCGGTGCGCGCTGGCCAGCGTCGCGTCCTTGCCGTCCGCGATCTGGAACTCCGGATCGTCGGCGGCGACGCAGGCGCTGGTGAGCTTCGTCAGCCACGGCCAGTCCTCTTCGGGCAGGCCGATCATCCGCCCGGTGACCGCCATCGGCATGGTCATCATGGCTTCCGCGAAATCGAAGACACCGCCGTCGCCCAGCGGGGCGATGAGGCCCAGCACCAGTTCCCGGACCATGTCGCGCTGCTTGTCCACCGCGCGGACCGCGAGCGCCTTCTTCAGCCGCGCCTGCATGATCGTATGCCGAGGCGGGTCGGTGACGACGAGCTGCTTGCCGCCGGCCGGATCGTCCATGCCCAGCAGTTCGAGCATGGTGCCGCGTTCGGAGGTGAACAGTTCCGTGGTGCGCATGACGAAGTCGGTGTCGGCGAACTTCACCACCGACCAGAAGCCGCGCTCGGCGTCTACCTGGTGCCAGGTCAGCCCGTCCTGCGCGCGGAGTTCACGCCATATCGAATGCGCGTCACCGTCGGCGTACAGGAAAGGGTCGACCAGGTCGGCGCCGCTGAAATGCACCGGACAACCCCTGGTGGTGTCCTCGAGCGTCATGCGCGTTCCCTTCATTTCGCGGCGGACCACCATGATTTATCCGCACCCGAATGGCATAGTGGCCGTATGCGCTGAACACCCCAGTGGCCACTGCGTCCAATGGACCAGTGAATACGGCGGCGGCACTGCTCGCCGTATCAACTTTCCTTGCAGCACAACGCATCCACGCCCATGTGGGCAGGTTCGTTGCTTCTTCCCCAGATGTCGGCCGAGTCAAGCACGCGTGTTCGAGCAGTGTCAAGGGTGTCCGAATCACTGCTTTCGTAGCTCAGTGGTGAGATGTCCACGAATGGACGAGTTGACAGTCGCGGCGGTGTCCTCGTAGCGTCTGGATGGCAATTGGGGGTTCGATTTCTGGGGAATTCAGCCACCGCGTTGATTTGATTACGGCTTTTCGCCGTGCATTTCTTCTTTCCATTCAGGCTGTCCACCGACCGGGGGAAGCGGCAGAGGTATGCCATCTGAATCGGCCAGTGTCTGGCATGTCGCCACGCCCACTCAGCAGGGCATTTGGATCGTCGACCGCATCGATCGGCTGCGCCCGACGTACCTGATCCCGTCGGTCATCGAGTTCACCGGACCGATCGATCACGTCGCGCTGGCGGATGCCGTCAGCCGCGCGCTGGCACGGCATCCCGCGCTGCGATCGCGGTTCCGCCTCGAGACCACGCACCGTCGCGTCGAGTACCGGACCGACGGCGAGCCCGCGGAGGCCGGCTTCCTCGACGCCGTCGAAGAGGACTGGACCACTGACGAGGTGAAGCGGCTCGTCGAGGTTCTCTGCTACACACCCTTCGACCTCGGCGACGAACCGCCGGCCCGAGCGGAGCTCATTCGCGTCGGCCCGGACACCACGTTGTTCGTCCTGACCGTGCACCACATCGTCTTCGACGCCACGTCACGGAAACTGCTGCTCGACGAGATCGGCCGGTTCTACCGCGCCGCGCTGAGCGGTGAAGAAGTCGTTCTGCCCGAACCGATCCATCCCGCCCAGGTACAGGTCCCGATCCCGGAAACCGAGCTGGCGCCCCGGATCGTGGACGCCGTCGAGCGACTGCGGGGCGCGCCGACCACGGTCGACCTGCCCTATGACCGGCGTCCGGACCCGGACCTGTCCATGATCGGCGCCGAGGCCCGCACCACCTTCGACGAACAGGTCACCGCGCGGGTCCTGGCGGCGTCGGCCGAAGCGGGCTGCACCGCGTTCATGACCGGGGTCGCGATCCTCGCCGCGACCCTCGCCCGCCGCGGCGGGCAACGCGACTTCCTGTTCTCGGTGGTCTGGCCCGGTCGCGACGACCCGGTCTCCGCCGGTGTCGTCGGGATGTTCATGTCCACCCTTGTCCTGCGGATCCGCCTCGACGAAACGACGACGTGGCGCGAACTCCTGCTCGAAGCGCGGAATTCCGGCATGGAGACGTTCATCGACGCGGATGTCCCGTTGGACGCGCTCGCCGCCGAACTGGACGACGAGCGCGACGTCGGCAGGCTGCCGTTGACCCCGGTGCTGGTGAACCTCGCCGAGGTGCCCGCCCCGTTCGACCTCGCGCCCGGCGTCACCGGCCGGTTCCGGCCGCTGGAACCCCAGTACAGCAAGTGGGATCTCGCGCTGTTCGTGCATGTGACGGACGGATCCCGCCTGGAGCTCACCCTCGACTACCCCGCCGATCTCTTCACCGACGAAACGATCGACGGCCTGCTTCTCGATCTGCGACGCGGTGTCGCGGATCTCGCCCGAACCCCGGAGGATGCCGTGCTCAAGCCCGCCACCGAAGCCCTCGACCTCGACGATCCGGCCGTGCGCCTGGACCTCGTCCGCGGTGTCTGGAGCGAGGTGCTCGACAACAAGGAATTCGGCGACGACATCAGCTTCTTCGACGCGGGAGGCGATTCGCTGCGCCTGGTGGTGCTGGTGGAGAAGCTGCGCGAAGTGTCCGGCCGGATGGTGAAGACGGTCGACCTGTTCCGCGCCGGCACCGTCCGCGGCCACGCCGATCTGCTGGTCGGCGCGGAGAAGAAGCAGACGGGGGGAGCGCGCGGCAGCCGTGAGCGCCTGCTCGGCGCCGCCCGCGAACGGCGCGCGGCCGAAACCCAGGCCTGACCCTCGCCTACGCCAGCCCCTCGTCCCGACCGGAGAAAAGCCATGTCGTTCCACGAGTACGCCAGTGCCGTCCTCGGCCAGGACATCGAGGCCGGCGCGTTCGCCACCACCAGTTTCGTCGGCCTCGGCGGGGATTCACTGCGCGCACTGCGGCTCGTCGCGATCACGCAGGAGAAGCTCGGCCTGCGAGTCCCCGTGGCCGCGTTGCTCAGTGACACTCCGGTCGCCGAGGTGTTCGCCGGTGCGGTCCCCGCCGGGAAACCGGTCGGCGGATCAGAACCGGCCGCCGAAGCGATTTCCCATGCCCAGCGCGGGATGTGGCTGATCGAGCGGGTTACCGGCGGGTCTCCGTACAACCTGGTCTTCACCTGTTTCGTGGAGACCGGGACGCTGGTGCCGGAGTTGTTCGAGCGGGCGGTCGCGCGGACCGTGGCGAGACATCCCGGACTCCGCACGGTCTACCGCGGTGACACCGGTGATGTCGTGCCCGAGGTGCTCGAGTCGTACGTCCCGGCCGTCGAGGCACACTCCTGGGAAGGCGAAGCGGGCGAGTTCGAGGAGCGGGTCCGGTCCCTGGCGGCCCGGCACGGACGGCGGCCGTTCGACCTCGCGGAGGCGCCGGCGTATCGGTTCCTCCTGGCCCAAGGTGGCACGGGCGGTCGGGCCGTGGTGCTGGTGGCGCACCACATGGTGCTCGACGGCTGGTCGGTCGGCCTGCTGCTGAACGAATTGTTCGCCCGCTACGCGAACCTGGCGGGCGGCGGGCCCGAGACCGTGGGGGAGCCCGGTGTCTCGCCCCGGGTTCTCCTGCGCCATCAAGAGGAGGCCCGCGCCTCCGGGGAATGGGACCGGCAGGCCGAGTTCTGGACCAAGCACCTCGACGGCGTGCCGTCGGTGCTGGAAGTCCCGTCCGATCGGCAGCGTCCTCCGATCCAGGACGCCGCGGGCGCGCGGCTGCCGATCGAGTTCGGCGTGCCCGCCGGCGCGGCGGTGGCCGAACGCGCCAAGGCGCTGGGGATCACGCCGTTCGCCTTCCTGCTCGGCGCCTTCGGCTTGACGTTGAGCCGCTGGACCGGCACGCGGCATCTGCTGGTCGGGGTTCCGCTCACCGGCCGGGGGAGCACCGAACTCGAAGAACTCGTCGCCGTCGCCGGGAACCTGGTCCCGGTCCGGATCGACATCGCCGAAGACGCCGCCGTGGCGACGTACCTGCGCTCGGTGCACCAGTCGCTCGGGCAGAGCATCGGCGCGGGCGACCTGCCGTTCGAGGAGCTGGTCACCCGGCTCGGCATCGAACGCACGCTCGGCTGTCATCCCTTGGTCCAGGTCTCGTTCGGCATGCACGATCAGCTTGTCCCGCAACGGATCGAGACCTCGGGCGCGCGGCTGCGGATCGAAGAGGGCCACGGTGGCGGCGCGCAGTTCGACCTTTCCCTGCTGATCGGCCGGGCCGAGCCGTCATTCGGTGGCCATCTGGAATACGCGTCCGCGGTCTTCGGTCCGGCCGACGCCGAAGGGTTCATCGCGGACTTCCTCGCCGCCGCGGACCAGCTGGCGACGGCCGGCGACGTCGCGGTCGAGGAGATCCGTTGCCTGTCAACGGAACGGCGGGCCCTGCTCGACGGCATCAACCGGACCCGGGAGGATTTCCCGGCCACGTCGATCGACGCGCTCTTCCGCGAAACGGTGCTCCGGGACCCGGACGCGATCGCCGTCCGCGAACACGAAGTCCAGCTGAGCTACCGCGAACTCGCCGCCGCGGCCTCCCACCAGGCGCGGCTGTTGCGAGAAGCCGGTGTCCGCCCCGGCGACCGCGTGCTCGTCGGGCTGGACCGATCGATCGCGGAAGCCGTCGCGGTGCTCGGCATCGTCTGGGCGGGCGCCGCGTACGTCGGCGTCGATCTCGCCGTCCCCATCGAGCATTCCGGCAAGATCGTGCGATCCGCCGCTCCGGTCGCCGCCCTCGTGCCCACGGCCTTGGCGGAACGCTTCCGCCAACTCGGGATTCCCGTGGTGGCGGCGTGGGATCGGTCCTGGGAGATGCGGGAGGTCGTCGAAGCGCCGGTGGATCCGGACACGACGCGTCCGGCCTATGTCGCCTTCACTTCCGGCTCGACCGGTGAACCGAAGGGGGTCTGCGTCCCGCACCGCGCCATCGTCCGGCTGGTGCACGAGGCGGACTACGTCCACCTCGGCCCGGAGGAACGGGTGCTGCGGTTGTCCCCGCTCGCCTTCGACGCGTCCACTTTGGAGCTTTGGGGCGCGCTCCTGACCGGTGCCACGCTCGAGGTGTACCCGGCGGGACTGCCGACGCCCACCGAACTCGGCGAATTCCTGCTGGACAACGAAGTCACCGTCGCCTGGCTCACCGCCGGACTGTTCCGGCTGGTGGAGGAGTTCGCGCCCGACGCGTTCGCCGGGCTGCGGCAACTGCTCACCGGCGGCGACGTCGTCCCGCACGAGCACGTCGCCCGGGTCCTGCGGCGCCATCCCGGCCTGGTCATCACCAACGGCTACGGGCCGACCGAGAACACCACGTTCACCACCACGTATTCGGTGACCGACGCGGACGACGTCGACGGTCCGCTGCCGATCGGCACGCCGTTGCCCGGAACCCGGGTGTACGTGCTGGACGCCCGGCATCGGCTCGTGCCGCCGGGCGCGGTCGGCGAGCTGTACACCGGCGGTCTCGGCCTCGCCGACGGGTACCTCGGCGACGAGGCGGAGACGGCCCGCGTGTTCGGCGAGTTCTCCCCGGACGTGCCGGAACGCCTGTACCGCACCGGGGATCTGGTGCGCATCGACACGAAGGGCCGGGTCCGGTACCTCGGCAGACGCGACGATCAGGTCAAACTGCGCGGCTACCGCGTCGAACTGTCGGCGATCAGCGAGGCGCTCACCGCGGACGAGCGGGTGCAGGACGCCGTCGTCGCGGTCAGCGACGGCGACAGCGCGGAGAAGCGGTTGATGGCCGCCGTCGTCCCGGCGCCCGGTGCCGTGTTCGGCACGGCGGACCTGCGCGACGCCCTGAACGGACGCTTGCCGGCGTACATGGTCCCGACGCTGTGGGCGCTGGTCGAGCGGATCCCGGTGACTGGCAACGGGAAGATCGATCGCCGCGCGCTGGCCGCGGTGGCGGCCCCGGCGACCGCGGCCCCGGAACCTCAGGACGACCTCGGGCCGGCGCTCGCGATGTTCATCGAGGCGATCGGCGAGCCCGCCGTGGAAATCACCGCGCGGACGGATTTCTTCACCGTCGGCGGGAATTCGATGGCGGCCATCCGGTTGGTGACGCTGGCCAAGGAACGCACCGGAGCGATCCTCAAGGTGCGCGACTTCCTGCGCGACCCGACGCCGGAAGGCCTGGGCAGGCTCCTCGCGAGCGCTTCATGACCAGGCAGGAGCCGGTCGCCGTCATCGGGATGGCCTGCCGGTATCCGGGCGCGCCGGACGTCGGCCGGTTCTGGTCGTTGTTGCGCGCGGGCGCCGAAGGCATCAGCAGGCTGGACGCCGAGGAGGTCCTCGCGGCCGGTGGCGACCCCGAGCTGACCCGGCGTCCCGATTTCGTCCCGGCGATGGGGTTGCTGACCGGCGCCCGCGGCTTCGACTGGACGTACTTCGGCTACAGCCGTGCCGAGGCGGCGAGCATCGATCCGCAGCAGCGGGTGTTCCTGGAATGCGTGGTGGCCGCCCTCGACGACGCCGCGCTCGACCCGGCCCGCTTCCCCGGCTGGATCGGCGTGTACGGCGGGGCGGACCAGGTCACCGCCGAGCCGGACGGCGAACTCGGCGAACTGGCCCGCTACATCGGGCTCGGCCCCGACTTCCTGGCGACGCGGGTGGCCTACAAACTCGGCCTCCGCGGGCCGGCCGTCACCGTGCAGACGGCGTGTTCGACGTCGTTGACGGCGGTGCACATGGCGGCCGCGAGCCTGCGCGGCGGCGAATGCGACGTCGCGCTCGCCGGTGGGGTCGCGGTCATCGACGGCGGCGAACGCGGCTACCTCTACGAACCCGGTGGAATCCTTTCCCCGGACGGCCATTGCCGCACGTTCGACGAACGGGCCGGGGGCACCGTGCCCAGCGAGGGCGTCGGCGTGGTCGTGCTCAAGCGGCTGGCCGACGCGCGGCGCGACGGCGATCGCGTCCTCGCGGTGATCCGCGGTTCGGCGATCAACAACGACGGCGCGGAAAAGATGGGCTACACCGCTCCGTCGGTCGAGGGGCAGAGCGAACTCATCGCCTACGCGCAGAGGCTGGCTGGCGTCGATCCGCGCGACATCGGATACGTGGAGGCGCATGGCACCGGCACCCGGATCGGCGATCCGATCGAGGTCCAGGCACTCACCGACGTCTTCCAGGCGGACACCGGCGCCACCGGCTGGTGCCGGCTCGGCGCGGTCAAGAGCAATATCGGGCACACCGGTTCCGCGGCGGGGGTGGCGGGCCTGATCAAGGCCGTGCTGATGCTGCGGCACCGCGAACTGGTGCCGTCGGTGCACTTCACCCGGCCGAATCCGTTGCTGGAACTGGAAACCACCCCGTTCGTGGTGAGCACCCGCACCGAACCGTGGACCGGCCGGGACGGCAGGCTCGCCGGCGTCAGTTCGTTCGGCGTCGGCGGCACCAACGCGCACGTCATCCTCGAAGAGGCGCCGGCCCGGACGGCGCCGCCCGTGCGTGGCGGGCGCCGGGTGCTGACATTGTCCGCGGCCGCGCCGGAAGCCCTCGGCCGCCTCCGCGCGAACCTGGCCGAGCACCTGCGCGCCACACCGGACCTGCACCTGTCCGAAGTCAGCGCGACGCTGGCGTCCCGCCGCGTGCATCAGCACCGGCAGACCGTCGTCGCAGAGGACACCGCCGAAGCCGCGACGCTGCTCGCGGCGCCGGGGGCGTCCGTGCCGGGTGCGCTCGACAAGGTCGCGTTCGTCTTCCCGGGGCACGGTCTGCTGACCCATCCCGCGGGGGTGGCCGCGCACCGGCTGCTTCCCGGCTTCCGGGCCGCGTTCGACGAAGTCCGGGACCTCGTCCGCGAGCGGCACGGGCTCGACCTCTCACCGATCGTCACCGAGAACGCCGAACCGGCGTGGTTCTCGCGACTCGTCCCTCACCAGGTCGGGCTGTTCGCGCTCGGCTACGCGCTGGGCAGGCAACTCCTGGAGCTCGGTATCCGGCCGGTCGCGATGCTCGGCAACAGCATCGGCGAGTACGCGCCCGCCACGCTCGCCGGGCTCTGGACCCTGCCGGACGCGGTGGATCTGGTCCACCTGCGGGCTTCGGCGATGCTGGCCACCCGGCCCGGCCGGATGGCCGCCGTCGGCGCCGCCGCGGACGAACTCGCGGACCGCTTGGCGGACAAGGGTTTCGGTGAACTCTCCCTCGCCGTGCGCGGGCCGGGACGAGTCGTCGTCTCGGGTCCGGAAGCGGCGATGACCCGGCTGCTCGACGGAGACCTCCTGGTCGGTCTCGACGTCCGGGTACTCGACATCCCGCGAGCCTTCCACAGCACGCTGATGAATCCCGCCGCCGACGAACTCGCCGGGGCGGTGGCCGCCAAGCCGAACGCGGCGCCGCGAATCCGGCTGGTGTCCAACACTTCCGGCGGATGGGCGGAACCGGACTCGTTGCGCGGCCCCGGTTACTGGGCGGGGCAGCTCCGCGAACCGGTGCTGCTGGAGGAGTGCGCGGGCACCCTGCTCGAATCCGGCTGCGACACCTTCCTCGAGCTGGGGCCCGGCACGTCCATGCTCGCCACACTTCGCCGTCACGAAGCCTGGAAGGCAGGCAACGTGACCGTGCCGCTGCTGGGCCGGGCCGAGGACGGCGATCGCGGTGTCCTCCGCGCGCTCGGCTCGATCTGGGAACGTGGCGCGGACGCCGTCGCCGGATTGCTGGAAGAGCCCGGTGAACGGCCGCCCGTCTGCTCGCTCCCGACTTACCCCTTCAGCGACGAGGAGCCGGATTTCGCCGTCAGACGTCCGCCTTCGATCAAGTCCACTGTGGATGGTCCAGGTGAGTCCACAGTGGAACGACTGTGGTGTGCGGCGCTCGGCGTCCCCTCGGCCGACGCGGCGGACGATTTCTACGCGCTCGGTGGTGAATCGCTGATGGCGGTGAACCTGATGTCGAAGATCCGCGAGCGGACCGGCGCTTCCGTACCGGTGGCGGAGTTCGACCAGGAAGCCACCTTCGGCCGGTTGTCACGACTGGTCGCGGAGCGGTCTGCCGCACCGGGGCCGCGGCACACGGTCGATGTCGTGACCTTCCACGAAGACGGCCCCGGCACGCCCTTGCTGCTCATCGCGGATTCCGCGGGCAGCGCGCTCAGTTATCGCGCGCTGGCGGACGAACTGGCCGGTGCGCGCCCGGTCCACGGATTCGAAATCGTTTCCGGCCGGGAAAAAGGCATCGACGCGATCGCGGCCCACTACGTCGACGCGGTGCTGCGGACGCGGTCCGACGGCCCGTACCTCCTGGGCGGCTGGTCGTTCGGGGCCGTGCTGGCGCACGAGGTCGCGCGGCAGCTGACCCGCCGCGGCGCGGACGTGGACACGGTGGTCGGCCTCGACGGCTTCGTGCAGGGACGCCGCGACCTGCCGATGGCCGTCGATCCCGGCTTCTTGGCGAGCCACGGGCGAACCCTCGTCGACGCGGCCTTCGGGTTCGGCGCGATCGGCCGTGAGGTGCGACGCAATCCGGCGCTGCGCACGCAATTGCTGGGCAAGGCACGCGCGCTGGTGCCGTACCGGCCTCCTTTCGTTCCCGCCAGGGCCTTGGTGTTCCGGGCGGGTTCGGACCGGCGAGGGGCCGCCCGGCTCCGCGCCCGTCTCGCCCCGCTGTACGGCGGCGGTGTCCAGGTGTTCACCACTCCCGGCGATCACTGGTCACTGCTCACGCAACCCCATGTGGGCGTTCTCGCCCGCGAATTGAACGGTGCTCTCGCGGGCGCCGAGAGGATGGATCATGTCGGCTGAATCCACAGCGACGAGTCAACCCACCGTCACGGCGGCGCCGGAACCCCCGGTCCAGGAGAAGCCGCTCTTCCGTAACCGTGATTTCCAGGCCATGTGGATCAGCCAGTTCTTCGCCGCCTTCGGCAAGGAAGCGGCGGAGATCGCGTATCCGCTGCTGATCCTCGCGACCACCGGTTCGGCGACCTACGCCGGCGCGGTCGGCGCGGTGCAACTGGTGGTGGCCGGGGTGATGTCACTGCCCGGCGGGAGCCTGACCGACCGCTTCAACCGCAAGCTGATCATGATCGTCTGCGATCTGGCGCGGCTGGTGCTGCTGGCGTTGTTCGCCGTGCTGGTGATGAGTGACGGCGTCAACGTCTGGTTCACCTTCGCCATCGTGATCCTGTCCGCGACCTGTCTCGGCGTGTCCAACCCGGCCGGGATGGCGGCGATCAAACAGCTCGTGCCCGCCTCCCAGCTGACCCAGGCGACCGCGCAGAACCAGATCCGGTTCTTCGGCGCCACCGTCGCCGGCCCGCCCGCCGGCGGCGCGCTGTTCGCCCTCGCCAGGGCGCTGCCGTTCTTCGCCGCCGCGCTCTCGTTCCTGGTGTCCGCGGTGATCCTGCTGCTGGTCAAGAAGCCGACCCAGGCACCGCGGACCGTCGAAACCAAGGCCGCGCCCAAGGGGAGCATGCTCGACGGCTTCAAGTTCATCGTGAAGCAGCCGATCATCCTGACCCTGGTGCTGTGGGCGATGGGCTCGAACATGGCCTTCAACCACTCCGGGATGTTCCTCGCCCTGATCGCCACCGCGCAGGACCGCGGCGCGTCGGAAGCCCTGATCGGCACGACACTCGCCATCGCGGGCGGCGGCGGTCTGACCGGCGCGCTGCTCGCGGGCATCGTGCTGAAGTACGTGCGGCCGCCGGTGATCATGGCCTACGCCATCTGGATCGGCCCGGTCGCGGCGGTGCTGCTGACCTTCGTGCCCGGCACGCTGCCGCTCGGCATCATCGTCGCCTGCATCTTCCTGCGCGCCGGTGTCGTCGGGGCGCTGATCTACGGCTACATCGCCGCACTGGTGCCGGACAACCTGCAGGGCCGGGTCATCGGCGCGGTGATGTTCGTCGGCATGATCGCCCAGCCGATCGGCATCTTCGCCGTCGGCGCGATCTTCGACCTCGCCGGCCCGACGTGGGTCTTCGTCTTCATGGCCGTCGCCGGGACCCTCTTCGCGCTGCCGACCCTCAGCAAACGCATCCGCACCTTGCCCGCCCCTGAAGAGCTCGCCAAGCAAACGACTTCGGAGGATGGAAAATGAGCCTGGAAACCCCTGAGCAGACCACCGCGTCCCCGGAGCCGCTTCCCGCCGAGTTCTGCACCCACCCCGGCCCGGATCCGTACGCGGGCTACGCCGAGGTGCGGGCCACCTGCCCGGTGCGGCCGATCGAGTACCCGCCGAATTCCGAGGCCTACGTCATCGCCGACTACGAAACGGTGAGCAAGGGTTTCGCCGACCGCCGGCTGTCGAAGAGCGTCGACAACGCGCCCGGCTGGTTCCGCGAGGCACTCGAACAGAGCAGCCCGATCCTGATCAAGAACATGCTCACCGCGGACCCGCCGAAGCACACCCGCCTGCGCAAGCTGGTCGGAAACGCCTTCGTCCCGCGACGGATGAACGAACTGCGGCCGCGGATCCAGGAGATCACCGACGACCTGATCGACGCATTGCCCGGCGAAGGCGTCGCCGATCTCTACAACGACTTCGCGTTGCAGCTGCCGATGCGGGTGATTTGCGAGTTCCTCGGTGTCCGGATCGAAGACTGGCCGCTGCTGCACGACTGGGGCATGGTGCTCAGCAACGCGCCGTACCTGGACGAAGAGGGCAACCGGCGGCTCAAGCAGGTCAGCGACGACGTCGAGAAATATCTGCTGAACCTGATGGCCGAGCGGCGCGCGGATCCGCGCGAGGACCTGGTCAGTGTCATTCTCGAGACGGCCGACGCGGACGAGGCGTACAGCGACGAGGAGATCGTCTCCACGTTGATCCTGCTGATCATCGCGGGCCACAAGACGACCGCGAACCTCGTCGGGAACGGTATGCAGGCGTTGCTGCGGCATCCGGACCAGTTCGAGCTCCTCAAGCGCGAACCGGAACTCGTGGCGACGGCGATCGAGGAGTTCCTGCGCTTCGAGGGACCGGTTTACCGTGCGCCGCAACGGTTCGCGGCCGAGGACCTGGAGCTGTGCGGCCAGCGGATCGGCAAGGAGAGCGTCGTCCACCTGCTGATCAACTCGGCCAACCACGACCCCGAAGTGTTCGAAAACCCCGAAAAACTGGACATCACCCGCAAACCGAACCGGCATCTTTCGTTCGGGGTCAACGTGCACTTCTGCCCCGGCGCGCCGCTTTCCCGGATCGAAGGCGCAGTCGCGTTCACCACGCTGCTGCGGCGGCTGCCCGGGTTGAGCCTGGCCGTGGCGCCGGAGGACCTGCCGTGGCGCTTCGACAACTCGGCCAGCCGGGGCCTCGAACGACTGCCGATCCGCTACGACCGGAAGCTGCCGCGATGACTTCCTTGGTGTGCCTGCCTTTCGGTGGGAGCGGGGCCGCCTTCTTCCACCCGTGGTCGGCCTTCGCCGCCGACGGTCTCGAAGTCGTGCCGATGCGGTTGCCCGGCAGGGAACGGCTGATCGACGAAGAGCCGTACCGGTCGGTGCACGACGCCGTCGACGCTTTCGTCGGCGACCTGGGTGAGGCGTCGGACGTCGTGTTGTTCGGGCACAGCGTCGGCGCCGTGCTGGCCTACGAACTCGCGCACCGGCTGCCGTCCGTGCGTCATCTGTTCGTCAGCGGGTCGCCCGGTCCGCGCACGGAACGACCGCTCGAGATCCGCGCGTCCGTCCACGAAGACGACGATGCTTTCCTGGCGCAGGTCCAGGTCCTGTCCGGACACGTCGATCAGGCGCTGTATCACCCGGATCTGCGGGAACTGCTCCTTCCGGCGTTGCGCGCGGACGTGACGATGCACGAAAACTACGTCCCCAGCACCACCGAGCCGCTCACGGTGCCGATCACGGCCTTGCGCGGCACCGGCGACGAACTGGTCTCCGCCGACGGCATCCGCGAGTGGGCCGAGTTCACCACCGCCGGCTTCGAGGCGGTCGAACTCCCCGGCGCGCACATGTACGTGGTCGATTCCGGGGAAGCCGTGATGAATCTGATCCAGAGCGCGATTCGTTCCGATAGCGTTGTGTGAGTACCTGATCGCTCGCCAACCGTGACCGCAGGAAGTGATGGGACCCATGAAATTTCGCACGATCGGCCTGAACCCGGATTCGCGGCGCGAAGTGAGCGCGCTGGCGCTGGGTGCGATGCCGTTCGGCACCGGCGTCGACGAGGAGACGTCGTTCGCGATCCTCGACCGGTTCGTCGAGGCGGGCGGTTCGTTCGTCGACACCGCGAACAACTACGCCTTCTGGCACAACGGAACGCAGGGCGGCGAGAGTGAGGCACTGCTCGGCCGGTGGCGCGCCGACCGCGGTATCGGCGGTGAGGTCACCATCGCCACCAAGATGGGCGCGCGGGCGAAAGCGCCGGGCATGAGCTTCGCCGACACCGGCAAGTTCGAGAACATCGAAGGCCTCTCCCCGAAGGCGATCAAGGAAGCCGTCGACCGCAGCCGGGAGAACCTCGGCGTCGACAAGCTGGACCTGCTGTACGCGCACGTCGAAGACCGGTCGGTTCCGCTGGAAGAGACCGTCGAGGGTTTCGCGCAGGTCGTCGCCGACGGTTCGGTGGGCCTGCTGGGGGTGTGCAACCACTTCGCGTGGAAGGTCGAGCGCAGCCGTGCCCACGCCGCGGCGAAGGGGCTGCCGGGGTACGACGTGCTGCAGTACCAGCACACCTACCTGCGTCCCCGCACCGACCGTCCCGCCCGGCGTTCGCCGGAAGGTGCCAACGGGTTCGTCTCCGGCGAACTGCTCACCTATCTGACCGAGAACCCCGGTCTCTGGCTCGTCGCCTACTCGCCGCTGCTGGCCGGCGCGTACGTCCGCGAGGACAAACCGCTGGAGTTCGACTACGACCACCCCGGCACCCCGAACCGGCTCGCCGCGCTGCGCGAGGTCGCGAAGGAGATCGACGCGACGCTGAACCAGGTCGTGCTCGCGTGGCTGATCGGTGGCGACGTTCCGGTGATCCCGCTCGTCGGCGCTTCTTCGGTCGCCCAGCTGAACGAGAGTCTCGAAGCCGTCGACATCACGCTGACCGCCGAGCAGCGAGCGAAGCTGGACGCCGCCGCCTGACCCTCCACACCTGAGGGAGCAGGGGACCTTTGCTACCACTTTGTCTCGACGTCGAGACAAGTGGTAGCAAAGGTCCCCTGCTCCCTTCCGGGCCGAATCGCCCCAGGAAGCGCCTGCCGGGTGCCATGATCGCCTTCCCACGGAAGGAGCCATCATGGCTGGAAACGTTCCCCCGGTCGCCGACGAGCGCGAAGGACTCCTCGCGTACCTCGAGCAGCAGCGCCACGTCCTGCGCATCGCCGCGCACGGCCTCACCGAAGAACAGGCCAGAGCCGTCCCGACCAGAAGCTCATTGAGCGTCGGCGGCCTGATCAAACACACGGCGTTCACCGAAGACGGCTGGATCGACATCCTCCTTCAGAAGCCCTCGAAGCCGATGGACGAGGCGATGAAGGAGTACGAAGCCGGCTACGTGATGGCTGACGGCGAGACACTCGAAGACGTTTTCGCGCGCTACGACGAAGTCGCCCGCCGTACCGCGGACGTCATCGCGGGCATCGCCGACCTCGGCCAGCCGGTCCCGGTGCCCAAGGGCGTGCCCTGGTACCCGAAGGACGTCGACGCGTGGTCGGTCCGCTGGGTGCTGCTCCACCTCATCGAGGAGACCGCGCGGCACGCCGGGCACGCCGACATCGTCCGCGAGCACATCGACGGCGCGACGGCGATCCCGTTGATGGCCGCCGCGGAAGGCTGGCCGGAGACGCCTTGGCTCAAGCCCTGGTCGCCGGGTCAGCGCGACTAGAGCCCAGAGCGGCTAGAACAAGGTCGGTTCGTCCGCCAAAGCGCCTTCGATGACCAGCATCCGGCGCTTGGTGGCGACCCCTCCGCGCGCGGAGAAGCCGCCGTCCTTGCCGCCGGCGGCGAGGACGCGATGGCACGGCACGATGATCGGGACCGGGTTCCGGCCCATCGCCTGCCCCACGGCCTGCGCGCCGCCGGGCATGCCGAGGATGTTCGCGATGTCGCCGTAGGTCAGCGTCTTGCCCGCGGGGATCGTGCGGATGAATTCGTACACGCGGTGGTGGAAGTCCGGTACTCCTTCGTAATCGAGTTCGACGCCGGTGAGGTCCGTGCGCTTGCCGTCCATCAACGAGACGATCCCGTCGATCGCGCGCTGGATCTCGTCCGGCGGGGTGGATTCGATCGCCTGGGGAAGGCGCGCGGTCAGTCGCGCCCTCGTCTTCTCTTCACTGCCCTCGGGGAGCTGGACCGCGATGACCCCGCGTTCGCTCCACGCGATGCCGCAGTCGCCGATCGCGGTGCCGAACACGGAGTAGCCCGGTGCCGTCATGAGCCCAGGGTACGAGAGCGGTCCGACAGTTTCGGATCCATCGCCAGGCCGCGGTGCCGCCGGACCCGTCGCTGCGGTAGGAGTATGGACATGAGCGACCTCGTGCTTGATCACCTCGTCTACGCCGGGCCGGACCTCGAAGAGGCCGTCGAGCGCGTCGCCGAGCTGACCGGCGTCACGCCGGTACGCGGCGGAAGGCATGTCGGTTTCGGTACGGCCAACTACCTGGCCGATCTGGGCGCCGGTGCCTATCTCGAGGTGGTCGGGCCCGATCCGGATCAGCCCGAGCACATCGGGCCGCGTCCGTTCGGCATCGACGAGCTGACCGCTCCCGCCCTGATCACCTGGGCGGCGCGGGTGGACGGCATCGACGAGGCGATCGCTGAGGCACGCCAACGCGGTTACGACCCGGGCGAAGCGTCCGAGATGTCGCGGACCACCGACGACGGCGAACTGCTGACCTGGCGTCTCACCGGTGCGGGCGGGCTCGACGGGCTCGCGCCCTTCCTCATCGACTGGGGCAGCACCCCGCATCCGACGACGCGGGGGCTCCCGTCGATCCCGCTGCTCATGGTCACCGGCGTCCACCCCGAGCCGGCCGCGGTCGAAGCCGCGGTCCGCGCGCTCGGGATGGACATGCTCGTCCGGCGCGACGAGAAGCCCGGCCTGGTGGCCGTGCTGACGAACTCAGCCGGGAAGCAGGTCGCGCTGAGCTGAGCGGGTCACGACGGTGCCCTCCCGCCAGCCGTTGGTCATCGGCAGCCGCCGGTCCCGCCCGAACGCCTTGAACGTGATCTTGGTGCCCGGCGGGTACTGGCGGCGCTTGTATTCGGCCTTGTCGACCATCCGCACCACGCGGTCGATGGTCTCCGGCTCGAAGCCCGCGTCGACCAGGTCGACGTAGCCGCGGTCTCCCTCGATGTAGTCGTCGAGGATGTCGTCGAGCATCAGGTAGTCGGGCAGCGAGTCGCTGTCCAGCTGGCCAGGCCGCAGCTCGGCGGACGGCGGTTTGGTGATCGAGTTCTCCGGGATCGGCGGGGTTTCGCCGTTCTTCTCGGCTTCCTTGTTGCGCCACTTGGCCAAGTGCCAGACGTGCGTCTTGAACAGGTCCTTGATCGGCGCGAAGGCTCCGACGGCGTCGCCGTAGATCGTCGAGTAGCCGACGGCGAGTTCGGTCTTGTTGCCGGTGGCGAGCACCAGGTGACCGTCCTGATTGGACAGTGCCATCAGCAGCATGCCGCGTACGCGGGCCTGGATGTTCTCCTCGGCGAGCCCGGTCAGCTGCAGCTGCTCGACGTAGACCTTGACCATGTCCGCGATCGGTTCGACGCGATAGTGCGCGCCGATCCGGCGGGCGAGGTCTTCGGCGTCGCCCTTCGAGTGCTCCGAGGAGTACTCCGATGGCATCGAAACGCCGTAGACGTTGTCGCCGCCCAGCGCGTCGGCGGCCAGCGCCGCCACGACCGCCGAGTCGATACCGCCCGAGAACCCGAACGTCACCGACGAGAAACCGTTCTTGTGCACGTAGTCCCGCAGACCGACGACGAGCGCGTGCCACACCTCGGCTTCGTCCGACAGCGGCTCGCTGATCGCGGACTCGGTGCTCGGGGTGTACGCCGGGACCGGGTCTTCGCTGAGCACGCGGCGCTTGACCCGCAGGCCCTCGAACTCGCCTTCGGCGGTGTGACCACCGGCGACGAGGTCCGTGTCGACGACGAGCAGGTGCTCGACGAACTGCGGCGCGCGCGCCAGCAGCCGTCCGTCCGCGCCGACCACGATCGAGTCGCCGTCGAAGACGAGGTCGTCCTGACCGCCGATCTGGTTCGTGTACACCAGCGGTGCCCCGGCCTCGGCCGCGCGGCGGGCGATGAGCGGCAGCCGGATGTCGTCCTTCGCGCGCTCGTAGGGCGAGGCGTTGGGCGCGACCACGAGGTCCACCCCGGCCTTGCCCAGCGCGGAGATCGGGCCGCCGTCCTGCCAGACGTCCTCGCAGATCACCATGCCGACGTCGACGCCGTGGAAGCGGACGATCTCGAGCTCCTGGCCCGGCTTGAACCAGCGGTGCTCGTCGAAGACGCCGTAGTTGGGCAGGTGGTGCTTGAACTGGCGTGCGACCACTTCGCCGCGGTACAGCGCGGCGGCCGCGTCGCGCGGGCCGGTCTCGTCCAGGTCGAGGTACCCGATGTAGGTGAGCACCTCGCCACAGCCGGCTTCATCGAGCCGCCGGGCGAGCGCTTCGACCATCTGCTTCGAGGCGGACGCGAAGGTCGGGCGGAGGGAGAGGTCCTCGACGGGGTAACCGGTGAGGGACATCTCCGGGAAGACGACGATGTGGGCGCCTGCTTCGGCGGCCTTGCGAGTCCACTCGACGGTGAGCTCGGCGTTGCCTTCGAGGTCGCCGACGGTGGTGTTGACCTGGGCCAGTGCGATGCGCAGTTGCGGCATGCCGACATTCTCACCCACCGGCGTCCGCGGGGACGACCGGATGTGCCGAATCGCCCACCCGGGTGCGGCCGGTGCGAAAAGAGAGCGGGGGACCTTTGCTACCGCTCTCCAAAAGAGAGTGACAGCAAAGGTCCCCCGCTCCCTGCGCGCTACTTGCGCTTGATCATGCTCCGAACCTTCTTGATGGTCTGCTCGAAGTCGGAGTCGAACGGGTTGTCGTGCACCAGGTACGTCCACGTCGTGTTCGCCCGCCGCACCCCCGCGTCGCCGAGGTCGATCCCGTTGTCGGTGATCTCAGCCTCCTCGAGCGTCTTCGCCGCCCGCTCGGCCGCTTCCGGGATGATCTTGTGGAACTCGGGGATCGCCGCGCGGTGGAACTCGTCGATCGGCGTCTCCCGCGCGAGCGCCCGCAGGTGGATGCTCTCCCGCACGTCGGTCAGGAACGCCAGGTGGTCCGACCACAGCTGGTCGATGTGGAACAGCAGCACCTCACGGCACAGCTGCTCGACGCGGGCCTCGTCGTCGACCTTCTCCGAAAGCTCCTTGAACTTCTCCGGGTGCGCCTTCTCCAGGATCTCCGCCGCGTGCGCCGTCCGCAGCACCTTGTCCCGGTGCTCCAGCAGCTCACCGCGCTGCCGCTCGATCAGCCGGGTGTAGCGCCAGGTGTTCCGGTGGATCTCCAGGTCGACACCCTCGGCGACGCGCTGCGCGTGGTTGATCTGCCGCAACGCCGCCGGGTCGACGATCTCGCCGCTGCCCACGTCCGAGCTGATTCCCTCGGGGATGTCCGGCGCGTTCGAGAGCACGAGCTCGTCGTTCAGGCTGGCGAAGAACACCGCGCTGCCCGGGTCGCCCTGCCGCCCGGACCGGCCGCGCAGCTGGCCGTCCAGCCTGCTCGACGGGTAGCGGGCGGTGCCGATCACGTGCAGGCCACCCAGCTCCACGACCTCGTCGCGGCCTTCGCCGTCCTTGCCGCCCAGCCGGATGTCGGTGCCTCGACCGGCCATCTGGGTCGAGACGGTGACCGCGCCCTTCTTGCCGGCGTCGGCGATGATCGCGGCCTCCTCGGCGTCGTTGCGCGCGTTGAGCACGACGCATTCGAGGTCGACCTTCGCCAGCTTCTCGGCCAGCTCTTCGGATTCGGCGACGTCCTGGGTGCCGACGAGGATCGGCCGCCCGGTCTCGTGCACCCGCCGGATCTCCTCCTCGATCGCGCGCAGCTTCTGCGACGGCGACCCGAAGATCCGGTCCTCCTGGTCTTCACGGATGTTCGGCGTGTTCGGCGGGATGACCGCGACCTCGAGCTTGTAGAACTCGCGCAGCTGCTCGGCGACCGCGACCGCGGTACCGGTCATACCCGCGACCTCGGGGTAGCGCGCCAGCAGCGCCTGCACGGTGATCGAGTCGAGGATCTCGCCCCGGTCGGTCGCCTTGACCTGCTCCTTCGCTTCGACGGCGGCCTGGAGACCGTCCGGCCAGCGCTGGAGTTCGGCGACGCGGCCGCGCGCGGCGTTGATCAGCTGCACCTTGCCGTCGCGCACGAGGTAGTCGACGTCGCGGGTGAGCAGCGCGTGCGCGTGCAGCGCCACGTTCACCGCGGGCAGCCTGTCCGAGCCTGTCTCGTCGTAGAGGTTGATGTCGTCGCCGAGGGCCTTCTCGACCACCGAAGCGCCGGCCTTGGTCAGCCAGGCGTTGCGGCCGTCGGCGTCGGTCTCGTAGTGGAGCCCGAGCCGCAGCCGCCGGACGATGTTCGCGACCTCTTCGTCGGCGTCGGTGTGGTCGATCGATCCGGCCATCACCAGCGGCACGCGGGCCTCGTCGACCAGCACGGAGTCCGCCTCGTCGACGATCGCCACCTCCGGCTCGCGCTGGACGAGGTCTTCTTCGCGCGTCACCAGGCGGTCGCGCAGCACGTCGAAGCCGATCTCGCTGACGGCGCCGTACGTGACCTCCTTCGCGTACGCCTCGCGGCGCTCGTCGCGGGAGTGCGCGGGCTCGACCCAGCCGACGGAGACGCCGAGCAGGGCGTAGATCGGGCCCATCCACTCCGCGTCACGACGGGCGAGGTAGTCGTTCACCGTGACGACGTGGACGTGCTTCCCGCGCAGGGCGTACCCGGCACCGGCCAGCGCACCCGCCAGCGTCTTGCCCTCACCGGTCTCCATCTGCACTATATGCCCGCTGAGCAGGCCCATCGTGCCCAGCAACTGGACGTCGAAGGCACGCTCGCCGAGCGCCCGCCGCGCGGCCTCGCGACCGAGCGCGCAGACCTCGATCAGCTGTTCGTTGCCGAAGGAAGCGGCTTCCCGAAGCTTGCCGGCCCGCTCTGTCAGCTCCTCGTCGGAGAGCTTCTCCAACTCGGGCTCGAGCTTCTCGATGGCCGGCAGCAGCGCTTCGTAGCGGGTCAGCTCGACGCTGCCCGGCCGCTGGATGATCCGGCGCAGCTTCTTGCCCACCCGGCTGATCAGTGCTGCCACCCCTGTGCTCCCGTCTGCTCTTCTGCCGTCCGCACCCGTATCACCAACGCAGTGGTGGTGCGGCCGAGTTCCACGGCCGATGGCACGATCCAACCGTGTCCACTCATGTCAGCGCCAGGTCCCGTGCCCGCCGATTCGCCGCGATCACGCTGTCCGGCCTGCTCGCGGTCACCGTCGCCGCGTGCTCGTCGGGAGAGGGTAGAACCCAGCCGCCGCCTCCGGCCACCGAGTCGCACGCTCCGACCGGACCGGTGCCCGCCGGACTCGAGAAGTTCTACGGACAGAGCCTGACCTGGGCCGACTGTGCACCCTACGCGACATCCGATGACGCGAAAGCGGCGTTTCGAGTGAAGGACGCACAGTGCGCCCGGCTCACCGTCCCGCTCGACTACGCGAAGCCCGAAGGCGACTCGATCACGCTCGGGCTGCTGCGCCGGAAGGCGCTGGATACCGACGAAAGGATTGGGGCGCTCGTGGTCAACCCCGGTGGCCCCGGCGCCTCCGGGATGCAGGCCGCGGCCGGTCTCGCCTCCCGGACGGCGACGAACGAGCTGGGCAAGCGCTTCGACATGGTCGGTTTCGACCCGCGCGGCATCGGCGCGAGCCAGCCGCAGGTCCGCTGCCTGACCGACGCCGAACGCGACGCGGACCGCGCGGACGACAGCGAGACCGACGGCTCACCCGAGGGGGTGAAAAAGCAGGAGGCCGAGTCGCAGGACTTCGCGGCGAAGTGCGCCGAGCGGACCGAACACGGCCCCGCGATGCTCGCGAATCTGGGCACGCGTGACGTCGTCAAGGACATGGACATCCTGCGATCGGTCCTCGGCGAGCCGAAGCTGAACTACCTCGGCTACTCCTACGGGACGCGGATCGGGTCCGCCTACGCCGAGGCGTTCCCGGCGAACGTCCGCGCGCTGGTGCTCGACGGGGCCGTCGACCCGGAGCAGGACGCGGTGGAGTCGCTGGTCGCGCAGGGGCAGGGTTTCGGCAAGGCGTTCGGGGAGTTCTCGAACTGGTGCGCCGCGCGTGAGGACTGCGCACTGGGGCGCGACGCCGCCGGCGCGACGAAGGCGTTCCAGGACCTGGTGCGGCCCCTGATCGACTTCCCGGTGCCGGTCAGCGACGGCCGGAAACTGTCGTACGAGGACGCGACGACGGGCGTGATACAGGCCCTCTACCAGGAAGATCTCTGGGAACCGCTGAACACCGCGCTCAACGACCTGAAGCGACAGCGCGGCGACGGCCTGGAAAAACTGGCCGACCTCTACAACGAGCGCGGCGCCGACGGCCGCTACGGGACGACGCAGGACGCCTTCGTCGCGATCCGTTGCGTCGACGACCCCCGGGTCACCGATCCGGCGAAGATCCTCGACGCGCAGAAGCGGTACGCGCAGGCGGCGCCGTTCCTCGACGACGGCAAGCCGGACGGAGCCGCGCGTGACTCCTGCGCCTTCTGGCCCGTGCCGAACACCTCGGAACCGCATCAGCCGAACGTCGAGGGCCTGCCGAAGACGCTGGTCATCTCGACCACGAACGACCCGGCGACCCCGTATCAGGCGGGCGTCAACCTCGCGAAAGCGATCAAGGGAGCTTTGCTCACGTTCGAGGGGAACCAGCACACGGTGTTCCTCCAGGGCGTGTCGTGCGTCGACCGGATCGGCATCGACTACCTGGTGAACGGCACCCTGCCGGACGAGGGCACGCGCTGCGCCGCCAAGTAACGAGTTCGGCGCGAAGGGCCTTGAGCGGCCGGGACGCTGCAAAGATCGCGAGATGAGCCTTCGCCGCGTTCCGGCCGTGCTCGTCGTCGCCGTGCTGGTCGCCTCCTGCACGACGCAGCAGCCACAGCCCGCGCCGTCGGCATCGCCGACCACCACTGCGTCGCCGACTCCGGACCCGAAGGCACTCGAGAAGTTCAGCAAGCAGAAGCTGGCGTGGGGCGCGTGCGCGTCGTTCAAGGACAAGGCGTTCGACTGCGCGAAGCTCACCGTGCCGCTCGACTATCTGAAGCCGGACGGCGACACGATCTCGATCGGCGTCCTCCGGCACAAGACGAAGAACCCCGGCAAACGGATCGGCTCCCTCGTGCTCAACCCGGGCGGCCCCGGTGGCTCGGGCGTCTCGGCCGCGGCTCGGATCGCGAAGTCCCGGCCCGCGGCTGCGCTGGCCGAGCGTTTCGACATCGTCGGATTCGATCCGCGTGGGGTCGGGACCAGCGAGCCGAAGCTCGTCTGCCTCACCGATGCCGAACGCGACGCGGACCGCGCGGAGGATTCGGAAAGCGACTCGACGCCCGCTGGGATCGCGAAGCAGCTCGCCGACGCCAGGGCGTACGCCGCGAAGTGCGCCGAGCGCACGAAGCACGGCACAGAGCTTCTCGCCAACATCGGGACCAGGGACGTCGTCCGCGGTCTCGACGTCCTGCGCTCGGCCCTCGGCGACGAGAAACTCACGTACCTGGGCTTTTCGTACGGTACGCAGATCGGGACCGCCTACGCCGAGGCATACCCGGACAAGGTGCGGGCGCTGCTCCTCGACGGCGCGGTCGATCCCGAACTCGACACCGCCGAATCGCTGGTCACGCAGATGGCGGGGTTCCAAAACACGTTCGCCGAATTCGGCAAGTGGTGCGCGGCACGCCCGGATTGCGCGCTCGGTCGTGACGCGGACGCGGTGACGAAGGCGTTCCAGGACCTGGTCCAGCCGCTGATCGCCGACCCGGTGCCCGCGGGGAACCGTGAGCTCTCGTTCGAGGACGCCATCACCGGGACCAGCGCCGCGCTGTACTCGCAGGACGCGTGGAAATTCCTCAACGACGGGTTCGCCGAGCTCAAGCGGGGAAGCGGCAAGACGCTGGTCGCGCTCGCCGACAACTACTACGGCCGCGAGCCGGATGGCCGGTACACCGGCATCCTCGACGTGTACTTCGCGGTCCGTTGTGTCGACAGTGCGCGGATCGCCGACAGACGCGTCATCGACGACGCTCACCAGCGGATGCTTCAGGGCGCGCCGTTCCTGTCCGGCGGCACCCCGGACATGAGCGAGCTGGACATCTGCTCGGTGTGGCCGGTGCCCGCGACGTCGGAGGTGCACAAGCCGGATGTCGACGGCCTGCCGCGGCCGCTGATCATCTCGACCACCGACGACCCGGCGACCCCGTATGTGTCCGGTGTGAACCTGGCGAGGGACCTCAAGGGAGCTTTGCTCACGTTCGAGGGCGCGCAGCACACCGTCTTCCTCGACGGCAACGAGTGCGTCGACAGCGCCGGTCTCGCCTACCTGATCGATGGCGAACTGCCCGCCCCCGACACCCGCTGCCCCTAGCGGGGGAGCAAGGGACCTTTGCTACCACCGACCCCGCTGACCAGGCAATTCCCGCCCCAAAGGGAGCAGGGGACCTTTGCTACCGCCCGGCCCCGACGACCACCGCGTTATGCCTGGTCAACGCCAGCTCCAGCATCACCGCGAACTCCTCCGGCTTCGTCGGCGGCACCTGCAACCACACCCGCACCAGCCGCCGCGGCTCGTCCCGCGAAATCCACAGCTTCACGAACACGTCGGACTTGATCTCCGGCACGATCCCGCCGATCACCGCGGCCGGCACCTTCGCGGCGATCCGGAACGACTCGGTGTCCTGAACCCGCTCCCACCGCTCGCCCCGCAACTCGGTCGCCCCGGTCAGCAGCCGCCGAAGCCCACCTTCAGGCCCGAGCATCGCTTCAGGTGTGTACGGCGGCGAAGCGGCAATCACCCGCTCCCCACCGGGCCCACTGAGCGTGATCTCCGAGCCGGACAGCCGGTAGTCGACCTTCATCCGTTCGAAGTCGTCCTGCAGATCGGCCTTGCCGACCGCACCACCCTCGAGACTGACTTCGCCGTCGAGCCCGCGCACCGGCAACCCGGTGACGACACCGTTCACCCCGAGCGTGAACCGCACGCTGCGCAACGAGACGAGGGAGTCGGCCGCCGCGCTCACGTAGTCCTGAGCAGGCGGCAGCGGGGGAGACCCCGCGCAGCCGCCGATGAGCCCGAGCGTGAGCAGCAGCGCCGGCACGAGGTGACGGCAGCGCATGGCCAGAGCCTATGGCCATGGCCCAAATCTTGCGCACAGTGTCCTTCCGGCCGCTTTCGCCGAACGCCGCCGCCGATGACGCTGTATCCGTGCAAACCGAGACCCGTCTCCACCGCGCGTGGTTCGTCGCCGCCGCCGCGTTCATCGCCCTGCTCGCCGCCGCCGGCTTCCGCGCAGCCCCCGGCGTGCTCATCGACCCGCTTCACAACGAGTTCGGCTGGTCACGCGCGACGATCGCGTCAGCCGTCTCCGTGAACCTCGTCCTCTACGGACTCTTCTCGCCCTTCGCGGCGGCTCTCATGGAGCGCTTCGGCATGCGACGCGTCGCCTCGACGGCGTTGTTCGTCGTCGCGATCGGCGCGGGCGGCACGGTGTTCATGAACGCGAGCTGGCAGCTCATCCTCTGCTGGGGCGTCCTGGTCGGCGTCGGCACCGGCTCGATGGCGATGAGTTTCGCCGCCACGGTCGCCGCCCGCTGGTTCGTCCGCAGCCGCGGCGTCGTCACCGGCGTCCTCACCGCGGCGGGCGCCACCGGCCAGCTGATCTTCCTGCCGATCGTGGCGAACCTCGCCGTCGACGAGGGCTGGCGGACGGCGTCGCTCGTCATCGCCATCGCCGCGCTGGCCGTCGTCCCCGTCGTTCTCCTGGTGGTCCGCGATCACCCGTCCGACGTCGGAACGACCGCCTACGGAGCGGAGCCGGGCGAAGTCGCTCCCGTCGCCCGCACGGGTGGTTCCGCCCGCCGCGCGCTGTCGGTCCTCGGTGCGGCGGCACGCACGAGGACGTTCTGGCTGCTCGCCGTCGGCTTCGCGATCTGCGGCGCGACGACGAACGGCCTGGTCAGCACGCACTTCGTGCCCGCCGCGCACGACCACGGCATGCCACAGACGACCGCCGCCGGCCTGCTCGCCCTCGTCGGCATCTTCGACGTCGCAGGCACGATCGCCTCGGGCTGGCTCACCGACCGCGTCGATCCCCGGATCCTGCTCGGCGTCTACTACGCCCTTCGCGGCGTTTCGCTCGCTCTGCTCCCGCAACTGCTGAGCGGAACGGTGGAACCGAGCATGTGGGCGTTCATCGTCTTCTACGGCCTCGACTGGGTGGCGACGGTTCCGCCCACCGTCGCGCTCTGTGTCCGGCAATACGGCGCCGCCGGGCCGATCGTCTTCGGCTGGGTCTTCGCCAGCCACCAGCTGGGAGCCGGTCTCGCGGCCTTCGGCGCCGGCGCGATCCGCGACGCCTCGGGCAGCTACGCGCTCGCTTGGTACATCGCCGCGAGCCTCGCCGTGCTCGCTTCGGTCGCTTCGCTGTCGATCACCAAGGCGGCCAAGCCCGAGCCGGTCCTCGTGGGGTGATCCACCACTTCCGGTCGATCGGCGCGTCGCGAAACATGTCGTTAACACGTTCTCGTTAGGGTGCGGCCATGGATCGCCAGCAGGAGTTCGTGCTCCGTACCTTGGAAGAGCGCGACATCCGTTTCGTCAGGCTCTGGTTCACGGATGTGCTGGGGTTTCTCAAGTCCGTCGCGGTGGCGCCGGCCGAGCTCGAAGGCGCCTTCAGCGAAGGCATCGGCTTCGACGGATCAGCCATCGAAGGATTCGCACGCGTCTACGAGTCGGACATGGTCGCGAAGCCCGACCCCGCCACGTTCCAGGTCCTTCCCTGGGAGACCCCGGACGGCGGCCCGTACTCGGCGCGCATGTTCTGCGACATCGCGATGCCGGACGGCTCCCCGTCCTGGGCGGATCCGCGGCACGTCCTGCGCAGGCAGCTCTCGAAGGCGGGCGAAGCGGGCTTCACCTGCTACGTCCACCCCGAAATCGAGTTCTTCCTGCTCTCGAACCTGCCGGACGACGGCAGCGAGCCCGAGCCCGCGGACAACGGCGGCTACTTCGACCAGGCCAGCCACGCGACCGCGACGCACTTCCGCCGCCACGCCATCGAGACGCTCGAAGCGATGGGGATCTCGGTCGAGTTCAGCCACCACGAGGGCGCGCCCGGGCAACAGGAGATCGACCTCCGGTACGCCGACGCGCTGACCATGGCCGACAACGTGATGACCTTCCGTTACGTGGTCAAGGAGGTCGCGCTCACCCAGGGGGTCCGCGCGACGTTCATGCCGAAACCCTTCACCGACCAGCCGGGTTCCGGCATGCACACCCACGTGAGTCTGTTCGAGGGCGATCGCAACGCCTTCTATGACGCGGAAGACCCGTACGAGTTGTCCGCGACGGGCAAGGCCTTCGTGGCGGGGCTGCTGCACCACGCGAAGGAGATCTCGGCGGTCACCAACCAGTGGGTGAACTCCTACAAGCGGCTGATCAGCGGCAGCGAGGCCCCGACCACCGTTTCGTGGGGCCGCGCCAACCGTTCCGCGCTGGTCAGGGTGCCGATGTATTCGCCGGGCAAGGCGTCGTCACGCCGCGTGGAGATCCGCACGCTCGACTCCGCGTGCAACCCCTATCTGGCGTACTCGGTGATCCTGGCCGCCGGTCTCAAGGGCATCGAGAAGGGTTACGAGCTCCCGCCGCCCGCCGAGGACAACATCTGGCAGCTGTCGGACGCCGAGCGCCGTGCGGCCGGATACGCCCAGCTCCCGCAGAACCTCGGGGAGGCGCTGGCGGAGATGGAAAAATCGGAACTTCTGCCCGAAGCGCTCGGAGAGCACGTTTACGACTTCTTCCTTCGCAACAAACGTGTTGAATGGGATAACTACCGCAGCGCGGTGACCCCGTACGAGCTGCGGACCCTGCTTCCGGTTCTCTAGACGAAGGAGACCTGATGGTGCGGCGGCCGATGTTCGGAGTTCTGACGGCGTTGGTCGCCGCGACCATCGCGGCGAGTGCCGCACCAGCGGCATCGGCCGCCGGAAAAGCACTCGATCTCGACGCCGCCGACATCCCCGCGCTCCAGGCCCGGATGTCCTCCGGTCGGCTGACCGCGGTCGGCCTGACCTCGGCCTATCTCGACCGCATCCACAAGGTCGACCGGAAGGTGAACGCGGTCATCGCGGTCAATCCGGCCGCGATCGCGCAGGCCGCGGAGAGTGACGTCCGGCGCCGCGCCGGCAAGACACGCGGACCGCTGGACGGCATCCCGGTCCTGGTGAAGGACAACGTCGACACCCGCTCCCAGCAGACGACGGCGGGGTCTCGCGCACTGCGCAGCAAACCCGCGAAGGACGCGACTCTGATCCGCCGCCTGCGCGACGCGGGCGCGGTCGTCCTCGGCAAGGCGAACCTGTCCGAGTGGGCGAACTTCCGCGCCGCCAAACCCACTTCCGGGTGGTCGGGCGTCGGTGGACAGACGAACAACCCGTACGTGCTCGATCGCAACCCGTGTGGGTCGTCCGCCGGATCCGCCGCGGGCGTGGCCGCGTCACTCGCCCAGGTGGCGATCGGCAGTGAGACCGACGGCTCGATCGTCTGCCCGGCCGGGATGACCTCGACCGTGGGCCACAAACCGAGCCTCGGCCTGGTCAGCCGCACCGGCGTGGTGCCGATCTCGGCCGAACAGGACACCGCCGGCCCGATGGCCAGGCACGTCGTCGACGTCGCGCTGACCCTGTCCGCGCTCCAAGGCCGCGACCCGAGCGACCCCGCCACCGGCACGTACCCGCCGAACCAGCCGACCGACTACGCCGCGCACCTGCGGCCCGGCGTGCTGAAGGGCTCCCGGATCGGGCTCTGGCGGCTGCCGGTCCTCGGCCCGGACGTCGAAGCGGTGATGACGAAGACCAAGAACTCGCTGGTCAAAGCGGGTGCCGAGGTCGTCGAGGTGACACCGCCGTACCAGGCCAGGCTCGGCGAACTGGAGTTCCCGGCGCTGCTCACCGAGTTCCACCGCGACATCGATCGCTACCTGGCCACGCGCCCCGAAGGTCCGCGCGACCTCGCCGCGCTGATCGCCTACAACCGGTCCGACCCGCTGGAGCAGACCTGCTTCGCCGGACAGGAACTCTTCGAACAGGCACTCGCCGCGCCCGGCCCGTCCGACCCCACCTACCAGGCGAATCGCCGCGAACTGACCGATCTGGCGAAACGCTCGATCGACGAGACCCTCGCGAAGTACCGCCTCGACGCCATCGCCGCGCCCACGAACCCGCCCGCCTGGAAGACCGACTGCAAGACCGGCGACAACGACGTGATCCCGTCGTCGACGCCGGCCGCGGTCTCCGGCTATCCCGCGGTGACCGTGCCCGCCGGTTTCGTCGGCGAGCTCCCGGTCGGGGTTTCGTTCATGGCGGGGCAGTGGTCGGACGCCCGAGTGCTCGCCTACGCGGCCGACTTCGAACGCGTCGTCCCCGTCCGCAAACCGCCTCGCTACCTGAAGACCGTCGGATGACGGAGGTTTGTACCGGCTGACCTGCGGCGATGTCGTTAAGTGACCCCCCTGTTTTCGGGGGGTTCCGGGGCATGTAATCTTCTCTTCGTCGCCAGGAACACCGGGCCGCCGGGGCCGAAAGCCCCGAGGTCAGGAACCAGGGCCGAGCGGGTTGACACCGCGAACCGGACCAGGTAACGTTCAGCGTCGGCCCACGAGCGGCCGCCGACCCCCTACGACTAAGACCGTAGGATTCGGCATGCTCGACCAAAAAGCTTGTGAATATCGCTTTGAAACAAAGCGTGTTGCTTGAGAACTCAACAGTGTGCTAGTGAACTAAGCCAGTAGAGCTTATATTTGAACCTCGTAAGAGGTTCCTTTGAGAGCAAGTATTTATTTGCCTCGATTGAATTCGAAGACATTGTTGGAGAGTTTGATCCTGGCTCAGGACGAACGCTGGCGGCGTGCTTAACACATGCAAGTCGAA